>NZ_BCTQ01000001.1 GCF_001571365.1 Achromobacter denitrificans NBRC 15125
TGAAGCGCGGCAGTTCCTGGGCAAGAACCTCGATGCTGAACGCGCGCAACCCATGCGGTACGTGACCTGAGGCAGCGCCATGGCCCATGGGACGGACCGTAGGATGGGTGGAGCGCGGCAGTTCCTGGGCAAGAACCTCGATGCTGAACGCGCGCAACCCATGCGGCCGTGGGCGGGCGGTGCTCGGCATCGGCCGGAAAACAGTCGATTGCGGCCGCATGGGTTGCGCGCGCTGAATACTTGAATTCTTGCCCAGGAACTGCCGCGCTCCACCCATCCTACGCGCACCGGGGGCATCCGTGGCGCCGGCCTTACAATGCGGCTTTCCTCGATTGGATCGCGCCATGGCCATGCTTTGGGTCAAGACCTTTCATATAGTCTTTATCGCTTCCTGGTTTGCCGGCTTGTTCTACCTGCCGCGCATCTACGTGAACCTGGCGCAGCAATCGGACCCCTCGGTCCAGGCGACGCTGCTGGGCATGGCCCGCCGGCTGTACCGCTTCACCACCATCCTCGCCGTGGTCGCCGTCCTGCTGGGCATGTGGCTCTACCTGGGCTACGGCATCGGCGTGGGCCCCGGTAACGGCTGGATGCACGCCAAGCTCTTTTTCGTCCTGCTCGTGATCGGCTACCATCACGCCTGTGGCTCCATGCTGCGCAAATTCGAACAGGGCAAGAACACCCGTTCGCACAAGTTCTATCGCTGGTTCAACGAAGTTCCCGTCTTGCTGCTCTTGGTGGTGGTGGCGCTGGTCGTCGTCAAACCCTTCTGATACCCCCTACCTCTGCACATTCGCCAGGATTCGTATGTCCTCTGATGAACAGGACCGCCCGCGCAAGACGCTGACGATCAAGAAAACCGCGCGCGACGCGCACGCCGAAGCCGCGCCCAAGCGCGTGCGCAGCGGCGCCCGGGCCCGCCTGGTCGCGCAGCAAGAGCGCGCCAAGGACAACCTGGAGCGCCAGAAAGACCCCGAAGGCTACCAGCGGCGCCAGCAGGAATCCGAGCGCGGCCCGCGCAAGTCCGCGGCTGCGGGCGAGCGCGGCCCCGCCGGTCGGGGCCAGGATGCCCGCGGCGCCACCCGCCGCGACGATGCCCCCGGTTCCCGTTCCGGCCGCGCGCCGAAACGCGCTCCCCGCCTGGATGACCAGTACATCGCGCCCGCCACGCCGGCGGGACGCTTCTACGACCCCTTCGAGGACGACGGCCCCGCGCCCGAATACCTGGCGGAATCCGAGGCCGCGCGCGCGGCCGAACTGGCCGAGGCGCCCGAGCGCGCGCCGATCGTGGAAACCCGAGGCCGCCGCCCGCGTGAAACGCGCCAGGCGGAGGTGTTTCCCATTTTCGCCCCCTGCCCCCAGGGGCTGGAAGAAGCGCTGACCGCCGAAATGCAGGCGCTGGGCTTCGAAGACGCGCAGGTCGGCCGCGCCGGCTGCTCGTTCACCGCGGACTGGTCCGGCGTGCAGCGCGCCAACCTGTACTCGCGGCTGGCCACCCGCATCCTGGTGCAGGTCGCGCATGCCGAGATCTCGCACGAAGACGACATCCTCGACCTGGCCCGCGATACGCCCTGGGAGCGCTGGTTCGGCGCCGAACAGACGCTGCGGGTCGACACCTCGGCCATCAAGAGCCCGGTGCAGAGCCTGCAATACTGCAATCTGCGCGCCAAGGACGGCATCTGCGACCGCCTGCGCGAACGGGAAGGCGAGCGTCCCAGCATCGACACGGTGCGGCCCGACGCCCGCGTACACCTGTTCCTGACCGGCCACACGGCCACGCTGTACCTGGACACCTCGGGCGAATCCCTGTTCAAGCGCGGCTGGCGCCTGGACAAGGGCGAGGCTCCCTTGCGCGAGAACCTGGCCGCCGGCATGCTGGCCCTGGCGGGCTGGGACCCGGCCGCGCCGCTGCTGGATCCGTTCTGCGGCTCGGGCACCATCCTGATCGAAGGCGCCTGGATCGCCCTGGGCGTGCCCCCGGGCATCTCGCGCCCCTTCGGCTTCGAGCGCCTGCGCGGCCACGACGCCTACCGCTGGCGCGACCTGAAGGAAGACGCCCGCTCGCGCATCCTGCCGCAACTGGACGCGCCGCTGGTCGGCTACGACCTCGATCCGCAAGCCATCGAATACGCCCGCAATAACGCCGAGCGCGCCTGGCTGACGGCAGACTCGATCCGCTTCGAAGTGGGCGACGCCCGCGACATCACGGCGCCGGCCGACCACGGCTGGATCGTCACCAACCCGCCTTATGGCGAGCGCATGGGGACGGAACAGGATCCGGACCTCTGGCGCGACTGGGCGGCCTGCCTGAAGCGCAATTTCGCCGGCTGGCAGCTCCATGCCATCACCAGCGACCTGACCCTGCCCAACCAGATGCGCCTGAAGCCCAAGCGCCGCGTGCCGCTGCACAACGGCTCGCTGGACTGTCGCCTGTTCGGTTTCGAACTGGTCGCGGCCGGCTACCGCGACGCCTGAGCCATGGCGGCTTCCGGGCGGCCGCGCGCCGCCCGGCCCATCCTCCCCCTTGTGGTGCGCCGCCCAGCCTGCCCGTTGTAAAAGCGCCGCAACATGGTGCGCGTATCTTTGCTTATGGTGCCTCGCAGCGTCGTTTTGGGGCATCATCGAACCAAGGTGTTGCCAATACGCACCGGCCACTTGCACACATTCAGGGTTAACCCTATAATTCGGGTTATCCCTAGTAGCTAAACAACAGTGCAAGCCCGTGGAGGCTATTGTGATCAACCCGAACAACACCATCCGCCTGACCGACGAACTTGAGCGTCAACTGATGCTCCAGGCTATTGAAGAACAATTCCGTCCGCACCCGATGCGGGCGTTGGCCGCCGGCCTGCGTAAGCTGGCCCACGGCATCAAGGCCCTGGCTGGCAAGACGAGCGCCAAGAACGCGCACTCCGCTGCCTGAGCATGGCCCCGGGCCCTAGGGCCTGAAAAGTTTTCCCCTTGGGGGCTGCACAGCCCCTTTTATAGACCCGCCCTCACCGGCGGGTTTTTTTTGCCTGAATGGGGCCCCCACGCTGCGCGCGCGTTGCGCGCTTGCTGCCCCCCGAGGGGGCTGGCCCGCCTTGGGGCGGCCCGGCGGCGGGCCGGCTGTGTGTGCCCCCACGCTGCGCGCGCGTTACGCGCTTGCTGCCCCCCGAGGGGCTGGCTGTATGGACCGGGGACATGGGTAACAGGTTGACTCGGGCCGCCGAACACGCGGCCCCGCGGGTGGTCCTCGCATCGCGCGCTTGCGGCCCCTCAAAGCGGGGCTTGCCGCGCCTTGGGACGGTCCGGGATTCCCGGGCATAATACGCGTCCATGACCGACGCCCATCTCGAACAGACCCCCAATCGGCTGCGCCGATTCGCCTGCATGATGTACGAAGCCGTGCTGCTGTTCGGCGTGGTGTTTCTCGCCGGCTACCTGATGGACACCCTGACGCAAAGCAAGAGCGCGCTGGATCTGCGTCCCGCCCGGCAGGCCTGGCTGTTCGTCGCGATCGGCGCCTATTTCGTGCTGTGCTGGCGCCGCCGCGGCCAGACGCTGCCCATGAAGACCTGGAACATCCGGCTGGTGGACCGCGACGGCAATACGCCGTCCACGCCCCGCCTCGTGCTGCGCTACGTCCTGGCCTGGCCCCTGGTGCTGGCCGGCGCCGGCCTGGTGTGGGCCGCCGCCACCGCCACCGGCTGGCCGTCGATGGACATGTTCATCGTGGCGGCGCCCTTCTCCATCTTCGTCTGGTCCTGGTTCGACCCGGACGGCCAATTCCTCCACGACCGCATCCTGGGCACGCGGCTGCGCAACGCGCCGCAGCGCAAGAAAGCCCGCTGAGCCAGCCCGGCCTTCCGGCCGGCCGACCTCCCCCCGCCCCTGCGGGCGGCCTCGCGGCTCGCCGTCACAACTGCGTCATCCAAGGTTCATGATCCGGTCATCGCCGGGTGGTTTGATTGCCAGGAATGACCACAGCCCTTGGGGACGCGACCGTGAACGAAATCCAACCTGCGCACTGGCGCGCCCTCTGGATTTCCGATATTCACCTGGGCACCGCCGGGTGCAAGGCGGAATTCCTGCTCGATTTCCTGGACCACAACGATTCCGACACCCTGTACCTGGTGGGGGACATCGTCGACGGCTGGCAGTTGCGCAAGCACTGGCACTGGCCCCGCGCCCACAACGACGTCATCCAGCGCATCCTGCGCAAGGCCCGCAACGGCACCCGCGTCGTGTTCATTCCGGGCAACCATGACGAGTTCGCCCGCGAGTTCGCCGGCTACGCCTTCGGCGACATCGAGATCCTGGACGAAGACGTGCACGTCACCGCCAAAGGCCTGCGGCTGCTGGTGCTGCACGGCGACCAATTCGACGGGGTGGTCCAGCACAGCCGCTGGCTGGCCCACCTGGGCGATGGGCTCTACCAGCTGGCGCTCTGGATCAACCACCATTTCAACCGACTGCGCCATCGCCTGGGCCTGCACTACTGGTCCCTGTCGCAGTACCTGAAGCACAAGGTCAAGAACGCCGTCTCCTTCATCACCGACTTCGAGGAAGCGCTGGCGGGCGAAGCCCGGCGCCGCGGCCTGGACGGCGTGGTCTGCGGCCACATCCACAAAGCCGAGCTGCGGGACGTGGGCGGGATTCTCTATTGCAACGACGGAGACTGGGTGGAAAGCCTGTCTGCCCTGGGTGAAACCCACGAAGGCCAGCTCCAGCTGCTGGACTGGGCCGCCATCCAGGCCGAGCGACGGGCCGAGCCGGCGCCCCGTCCGCCCCGCTCGCTGACGCTGCCCGCGCTGCCCTCCGCGCTGCGCCGCCAAGGCAAACACCCGTGATAACCCGTATGCGTCCCCGTTACGCAACGGGGATGTTGCAGTTCACGGCCCTCTAGGTCATGCTTGCATCTGGGGCAACGGGCGATCTGACCCGTTCACGCTGCAACATGCTCACAACATAGGGCCATGAACGACCAATATCAGGCGCTCTACCAAACATTCCGCTGGCTGGTACCCACCCAGTTCAACATCGCGGAAGCGTGCTGCCACCGCTGGGCATCCAGCAGTCCGGATGCGCGGCGCATCGCCATCTACTATGAAGACGAATCCGGCAACCGCGAGGTCTGGACCTATGCCCGCTTGGCGGAAGCGGCCAACCAGTTGGCGAACGGCCTGATAAAAATGGGGGTCGGTCGCGGCGACCGGGTCGGTGTGGTTTTGGGGCAACGGCCGGAAACCGTGGTGGCCCACATGGCCATCTACAGCGTGGGCGCCGTGGTGTTGCCGCTGTCCGCCCTGTTCGGCCCGGAAGCCCTGGAAAGCCGCCTGCGCGACTCGGAAGCCCGCGTCGCGATCGTGGATTACGCCTCCAGCGCCAACCTGCTGTCCATCAGCGACGACTGCCCCGCCCTGCAACAGATCATCGGCATCGGCTTCGCGGACGAACGCGTGCTGCCCTGGCGCAGCCTGCTGGCCCGCCAGCCCAGCGAATTCAAGGCCGTCCAGACCCGCTCGTCGGATCCGGCCATCCTGCTCTATACCTCCGGCACCACCGGCGCGCCCAAGGGCGCCCTGCTGCCCCACAGCGTGCTGATCGGCAACCTGCCGGGCTTCGTGGCCTCCCAGGACTGGTTCCCCAAGCCCGGCGACGTGTTCTGGTCGCCCGCCGACTGGGCCTGGACGGGCGGCATGATGGACGCCCTGCTGCCCACGCTGTATTTCGGGCATGCCATCGTCGGCACGCGCGGCCGTTTTTCGGTGGAGCGCGCCTTCGAGCTCCTGGAGCGCTACCAGGTCACCAATACCTTCCTGTTCCCCACCGCGCTGAAGATGATGATGAAAGCGGTGCCGGACCCGCGCAGCCGCTACCAGCTGGCGCTGCGCGCCGTCATGAGCGCGGGCGAAAGCGTGGGGGAAAGCGTGTTCGACTGGTGCCGGTCGGCGCTGGGCGTGACGCCGAACGAAATGTTCGGCCAAACCGAAATGAACTACGTGGTCGGCAACAGCCAGAAGCGCTGGCCGGCCAAGCCCGGCAGCATGGGCCGCCCCTATCCGGGCCACAACGTCGCGGTGCTGGACGAAGACGGCAAGCCGGTGGCCGCCGGCGGCACCGGCGAGATCGCCGTCAACCGCCTGGACATCCACGGCTACCCCGACCCGGTCATGTTCCTGGGCTACTGGCGCAACGAGGCCGCCACGCAGGCCAAGTTCAAGGGCGACTGGTGCATGACGGGCGACCTGGCGACGGTGGATGCCGACGGCTACCTCTGGTACGCGGGCCGGGCGGACGACGTCTTCAAGTCCGCCGGCTACCGGATCGGCCCGGGGGAAATCGAAAGCTGCCTGGTCGGGCATCCGGCCGTGGCCAATGCGGCCGTCGTGCCCAAGCCGGACGCCGAACGCGGCGCCCTGGTGAAGGCCTACGTGGTCCTGACCCCGGAATTCGCGCAGCGCGACCGCGGCGACCTCATCGAAAACCTGCAGGAACACGTGCGCGAGCGCCTGGCCCCCTACGAGTATCCCAAGGAGATCGAGTTCGTCGACGAGTTGCCCATGACCACCACCGGTAAAATCCAACGCCGCATCCTGCGCCAGCGCGAGGAAGACCTCGCCCGGATCGCCGCAGACACAACAGACGCGCCGCCGGCCCCTCAGGCCTGACGCCGCAACCGGAGACCAAGGCATGCCCATCTACCAGCTCGACGACCTGATTCCCCGCATCGACCCCTCGGCCTACGTGGCCGACAGCGCCGACCTCATCGGCAACGTCACGCTGCAGGCCAATGTCAGCATCTGGTCGAACGTTTCGATCCGCGGCGACAACGACGCCATCGTGATCGGCCATGGCACCAATATCCAGGAAGGCAGCGTGCTGCACGTGGACGAAGGCTGCCCCATGAACGTCGGCCCCAACGTGACGGTGGGCCACCAGGCCATGCTGCACGGCTGTACCATCCACGAAGGTTCGCTGGTGGGCATGCAGGCCATCGTGCTGAACAACGCGGTCATCGGCCGCAACTGCCTGATCGGCGCCGGCGCCATCATCCCCGAAGACCGCATCATCCCGGACAACTCCCTGGTCATCGGCATTGGCAAGATCGTCCGCGAGCTCTCGGACGAGGAAATCGCCAACCTGCACAAGAACACCGCCCACTACGTGGCGCGGGGCCAACACTACAAGACCGGCCTGAAGCGCATCGGCTGATCCTCCCCGCGCGGCGCTTCAACCCCCTGCTGCCAGCAGGGGGATTTGGCCTGCCTGATCGGCTAAGATTCCTCCATGACCGATCAGCTCAAGAAATACCTTACCGAAGACCGCAGCGTCCGCATCCAGGCCGTCCACCTGGGCGCCACCTGGAAGGCCGTCCAGGCCAACCACGACTATCCGCCCGCCATCACCAACCTGTTGGGCGAACTGGTGGCGGCGTCCACCCTGCTGGCCGCCAACATCAAGTTCGACGGCTCGCTGGTGCTGCAGATCCAGGGCGACGGCCCCATCGCCCTGCTGGTGGTGGAATGCCGCCACGACCTCAGCCTGCGCGCCACCGTCAAGATGCGCGAGGGGCACGAAGTGCCCACCGACGGCAACATGCAAAGCCTGCTGAATCCGGGCGGCAACGGCCGTTTCATCGTGGTTCTGGATCCGCAGCGCAAGCTGCCCGGCCAGCAGGCCTACCAGGGCATCGTGCCCCTGGAAGGCGACACCGTGGCCGAGGCCCTGCAACACTACATGAAGGCTTCCGAGCAGCTGGACACCCGGCTGTGGCTCGCTGCCGACGGCGACCACGCCGCCGGCATGCTGATCCAGCGCCTGCCGTACCACGGCGGGTCGGAGGCCCCCGTGCTGACCCAGCAGGACGCCGCCGAAACCTGGGACCGCACCTGCGCGCTGGCCGGCACCCTGCAGCGCGACGAGCTGCTGGCCACCGAGATCGACACGCTGATCCATCGCCTGTTCTGGGAAGAAACCCTGATGGCCTTCGATCCGCTCGACGTGCGCTGGCACTGCCCGTGCACCCGCGAGCGCGTTGCCAACATGCTGCGCTCGCTGGGCCAGGAAGAAGTCGAGGACATCCTCGCCGAGCGCGGCGAAGTGGACGTGTCCTGCGACTTCTGCGGCAAGCCTTACAAGTTCGACGCCGTCGACTGCGCCGCCCTGTTCTCGGCGAACCAGCCTTCCGCCGGAGACGCGCCGCCCACCGTCCACTGACGTCGGCGGCGGCCGCCTGGCCGCGCCATTTCCATCACACCGGATTGTCCTCATCGACAGGCGGTCATGCCCGCGCCACACTGCGCGGCCATGACCGCCTTTTTCATTGCCCCGCCCCGCCCGCCGCAACGCGGCGCCGCCGCGATCGAATTCGCGGTGGCGGCGGCCGTCGTGCTGCTGCTGGGCCTGCTGGCCGTCGAGGCAGCCCACTGGCAGGCCGCCCGCCAGCTGGCCCACCTGGCGCTGATGGAAGCGGGGCGCGCCGGCGCCACCGCGCACGGCGATCCGGCGCGCATGCGCGCCGCCTTTCTTCAGGCCCTGCTGCCGGGCCATGCCTCGGCGCTCGGCCGGGCTGACGCGCGGCGCCGCCAGGCCGCCCGCCTGGCCGGGCTCGCGGCCATTGCGGGCGCGCCCGCCTGGCGCATCGAGGTGCTGCTGCCGGACGACGCCGCATTCCGCGACCACGCCCGGCCCGGCCTGCGCATCGCCGCGGCGCCGGAGCTTCGCGTGATCGACAACGACTACCAGGATCTGCAGCATGCGCGCCGCCCGCCGCTGCCGGGCGGCCGCAGCATCTTCCAGGCCAATACGCTGAGGCTGCGGCTGACCTACCTGCACCAGCCCCTGCTGCCGCCCCTGCGGGCCTTGCTGGCGCTGCTGGCGCGTGACGACGCCGGCTACGCCGGCCATGCGCAGGCCCGGGGCCTGCTGCCCATCCGGGTCGAACTGGAAACGGAAATGCACACGCATCCCGCCGACTGGGCGGGCCGCAAACCGCCGCCGGACGGCATCGTGTACGGCGAATGCCGCAGCCTGCGCTGCGGCTGATCGGAAGCGAATGTGGAAGCGGGAACGCGGCCGGCGTCAGTGCCGGGCGTTCGCGGGATTGGCAGGCGGCTTGGCTGCCGGGGCGGAGGCCCGGGTCGCGGGCGCGCCGGGGCGCGCGGCGGGCTTGGCGACGGGTTCGGCCGCCAGGGTCGCGCCGCCGGCGGGCGCCGGCGTGTTCTGCGGCAGGATGTGGACGAACACTTCGCCCTCGCGCATCATGCCCAGCTCGCCGCGGGCCCGCTCCTCAATGGCGCCGGAGCCGCCTTCCAGGTCGCGCACTTCGGCTTCGAGCGCGGCATTGCGCGCGCGCAGGCCTTCGTTGGTCTCGCGCTGCTCCGCCACCTGGCGTTGCAGGTCCCAGACCTTGAACCAGCCGCCCTTACCCAGCCAGAGCGGGTATTGGATCAAGCCTAGCAGCACGAACAGCACCAGGAACAACAGGCGCATACGCGAGAACCCTCAGCAGTCGTGGCGTGGATGCAGCCCCGGGCTTGCGCCCCGGGCCGCGCTTCTCATCAACGCAGGTTGTAGAAAGCTTCCAGGCCGGGATACGACGCCACTTCAGCCAGCTCTTCCTCGATGCGCAGGAGCTGGTTGTACTTGGCCATGCGGTCCGAGCGGGACAGCGAACCCGTCTTGATCTGCATGGCGTTGGTCGCCACCGCGATGTCGGCGATGGTCGAGTCTTCGGTTTCGCCCGAACGGTGCGACACGACGGCGGTGTAGCCGGCGCGCTTGGCCATTTCGATGGCGGCGAAGGTCTCGGTCAGGGTGCCGATCTGGTTGATCTTGATGAGGATCGAGTTGGCGACGCCCTTCTGGATGCCTTCGCGCAGGATCTTGGTGTTGGTGACGAACAGATCGTCGCCCACCAGCTGCACCTTCTTGCCCAGTTGGTCGGTCAAGAGCTTCCAGCCTTCCCAGTCGTTTTCGGCCATGCCGTCTTCGATGGAAATAATGGGGTACTTGTCGCACCAGGTGGCCAGCAGGTTGGTGAACTCCTGCGAGGACAGCGAAATGCCGCCTTCGCCGGCCAGGGTGTACTTGCCGTCGCGGTAGAACTCGGAGCTGGCGCAGTCCAGGCCCAGGGCGATCTGCGTGCCCGGCTCGTAGCCAGCTTCGGTGATGGCCTTCAGGATGAGCTGGATGGCGGCTTCGTGGCTGGGCACGTTGGGCGCGAAACCGCCCTCGTCGCCCACCGCCGTGGACATGCCCTGGCCGTGAATCAGCTTCTTCAGCATGTGGAAGACTTCGGCGCCCCAGCGCAGGGCTTCGCGGAAGCTGCCCGCGCCCACCGGCAGGATCATCAGTTCCTGCAGGTCCAGCGTGTTGTTGGCGTGCGCGCCGCCGTTGATGACGTTCATCATCGGCACGGGCATGCTCATGGGGCCGCTGCCGCCGAAATAGCGGTAGAGCGACAGGCCGGATTCGTCGGCGGCGGCGCGGGCCACGGCCATCGAGGCGGCCAGGATCGCGTTGGCGCCCAGGCGTTCCTTGGATTCGGTGCCGTCCAGCTCGATCAGGGTGCGATCGACGAAGGTCTGTTCCTGGGCGTCCAGGCCCATCAGGGCTTCCGAGATTTCCGTATTCAGGTTCTCGACGGCGCGCAGCACGCCCTTGCCCAGATAGCGGCTCTTGTCGCCGTCGCGCAGCTCGATGGCTTCGCGGGCGCCGGTGGACGCGCCCGACGGCACGGCCGCGCGGCCCATGGCGCCGGACTCCAGCAGCACGTCGCATTCGACGGTGGGGTTGCCGCGCGAATCCAGAATCTCGCGGCCGATGATATCGACGATAGCACTCATGACTTTACATTCCCTGAACGATAAACATATTCATGACGGCCGCGCCCTCGCGGGCATTGCGGGCGCGGCGGTACTGCCAGGAGTCGTAGAAGGCCTGGGCCGAGGCCATGGAGGGAAACTCCATGACGACGGTGCGGCCAGGCTTACGGCCCTCAAGGTGCTTGGAGTCGCCGCCGCGCACCAGGATCTTCGCATCGTACGCGCGCATGGCGAGCGTGGACAGACGCTTGTAATCCTCGTACTGCGCGGGCTTGGTCACTGTGACGTCGGCGATGAGGTAAGCACTCATGGGGTTCCTTCAGGACAGTTGCGTTGGTTTCGGTGTAACGCCGGATACGGCGAAGCCGCCAGTGTCGCGCAAGGCGGCCCGGCGACGCATATCCGATGCTAATCGGTTGTATCCGAAAGAAGCGCCGCCGTACAGGGCGGCGCCGGGGCGACGGCCCGCGATCCCGAGGATCCGCATACGGAACCCGAGACCGCAGGCGCGCATCAGGCCTCCTGGCCGCGGCGAGCCTTCTGCTCGATGGCGGCGCGGATATAGCTGGAGAACAACGGGTGGCCGTCGCGCGGCGTGGACGTGAACTCCGGGTGGAACTGCACGCCCACGAACCACGGGTGGTTGGGCAATTCCATCATTTCCGGCAGGTTCTCGGTCGGGGTGCGTGCGCTGATCACCATGCCGGACTCTTCGAGGCGCGGCACGTAGACGTTGTTGACTTCGTAACGGTGGCGGTGGCGCTCGTTCACTTCGTCGCCGTAGATCGCCTGCGCGCGGGTGCCGGGCTTGATCGGCACGCGCTGGGCGCCCTTGCGCATGGTGCCGCCGAGGTCGGAGGAATTGTCACGCTTTTCCACCTTGCCCTCGCGGTCCATCCACTCGGTAATCAGGGCCACCACGGGGTGCGGCGCCGACGGATCGAATTCCGTGCTGTTGGCGCCGCCCAGGCCCGCGACGTGGCGGGCGAACTCGATGACGGCCAGTTGCATGCCCAGGCAGATGCCCAGGTACGGCACGCCGTTTTCACGGGCGTAACGGATGGCGGCGATCTTGCCCTCGGTGCCGCGCTTGCCGAAGCCGCCCGGAACCAGGATGGCGTCCAGGTGCTTGAGCTGGTCGGTGCCGCGGGTTTCGATGTCCTCGGAGTCGATGTATTCGATGTTGATCTTCGAGCGCGTGTGGATGCCGGCGTGGACCAGGGCTTCCGTCAGCGACTTGTACGACTCGGTCAGGTCGACGTACTTGCCGACCATGCCGATGGTGACTTCGTGCTGGGGATGCTCCAGCGCCTCGACCAGGTTGTCCCACATGGACAGGTCGGCCGGCGGCGGGGTCAGGCCCAGCGCTTCGCAGACGATGTTGTCCACGCCCTGCTTGTGCAGCATGGCCGGGATCTTGTAGATCGAGTCGGCGTCCCAGACGGACACGACCGCGTCCAGGGGGACGTTGGAGAACATCGAGATCTTGGCGCGCTCGTCGTCCGGGATGCGGCGGTCGGCGCGGCACAGCAGCGCGTTCGGGTAGATGCCGATCTCACGCAGCTTCTGCACCGAGTGCTGCGTGGGCTTGGTCTTCAGTTCGCCGGCGGAGGCGATGAACGGAACCAGCGTCAGGTGCACGAAGGCCGCGTTGTTGCGGCCCATGCGCAGGCTCATCTGGCGCGCGGCTTCCAGGAACGGGAGCGATTCGATGTCGCCGACCGTGCCGCCGATCTCCACGATGGCGACGTCGGTGTTGCCGTTCCAGGCGGCGTCGGCGCCACGGGCGATGAAGTCCTGGATTTCGTTCGTGATGTGCGGAATGACCTGGACAGTCTTGCCCAGGTAATCGCCGCGGCGCTCCTTGCGCAGCACGGATTCATAGATCTGGCCGGTGGTGAAGTTGTTCACCTTGTGCATGCGAGCGGAAATGAAACGCTCGTAATGGCCCAGGTCCAGATCGGTTTCGGCGCCGTCTTCGGTGACGAAGACTTCGCCATGCTGGAACGGGCTCATCGTGCCCGGATCGACGTTGATGTAGGGGTCGAGTTTCAGCATGGTGACTTGCAGACCACGCGACTCAAGGATGGCGGCGAGCGACGCAGCGGCGATGCCCTTGCCCAGGGAAGACACCACACCGCCGGTGACAAATACGTATTTGGTCATCGTAATGAGCACCCGGGACGAGCGGGCGCGTGCGGGAAATTTGGATTATAGCCGGGAGGCGAAACTTATTTGGGTTTTCCCCTAGCGACCGCGAGTAACATTTGGCTGCACTCGGCCGGCATGCCGAAATGTCTCGCCACAGGGCTTCGTGCTATGGTCGTCCCCGATTTTGGAACGTCCCTCCGAGGAACCCGTCGCCGATGAACACCCCGCCCGCTAACCCGAATGCCCTGGTCTGGCGCCTGACCATCGCCGCCATCGTCCCGCAGTTGCTCGGCGCCGTCCTGATCCAGGCCTACCTGCTGCTGGCCTCGCCGATGGCCGATCCGATGCGCGAGCTCTACACGCGCCCCGACATGGTGGTGACCACGGTGCTCCAGACGTGCATGGCCGGCATGCTGCTCGGCCTGACCACCTGGTGCTCCGCACAGGGCTGGTTGCGCCGGCATGATGCGAGCGGCGTCGACCGCCCCGGCCGGATGATTGCCGTGCTGCTGGCGGTCTCGCTGGTGCTGTTCGTGCTGATCTCGACCGGCCTGGCGCTGCTGCAGCACGCGTTCTACCGGTTCGTCGTCAACAACAGGGAATGGGTGGACAGCGCCTTCGGCCATTACGGCCTGGCCCGGGCGCTCTTGACGGCGCTGCCGCTCAAGCTGTGCGGCATCCTGATCTCGATCCTGGGGGGCTGGCTGGCGGTGCGCATCGCCGCCTGGAGCGTCAGCCCCGTCGCCGGGACCGGCGCGCCCCCCTATCGACCCCGCCACGCCGCGTGGATCGCCGCGCTGACGCTGCTGCTGTGGCAGTTGCACGTCGGGCTGGCGCTGGGCGGCTACTTCACGACCTATGCGCGTTCGCCGGAGCTGCTGAACTACGTCATCGGCTACTGGGCGCTGCCCGCCTTGATCCTGGCCCTGGCGGCGTGGGTCGGCCTCAGGAACCTGCCGCGGACGCTGGGCACGGCCGGGTTCGGCCGCGCCATCGCCCACGGCACGTTCGCCTTCTGGCTGACGCAACTGCTCGGCGTCGGCCTGGCCCTCCTGGTCCTCTGGAACATGAGCGTGGGCCAGATCGCGCGCGCCGCCGAGTCGTACTCGACGATGGCGGTGGTGCTGCTGTTCTACTTCGCCCTGGTGGCGCTGGGAAGCTACACGGGCGCCCGGCTGCTCTACCCGCGTCGCGAGGCGCCGCCAGAAATCGCGCCGGCCTGAAGCGCCGCCGATCGCCACGGCGCAGCGTCGCAAGCGCAATGAAAAAAGGCCCCGAGGGGCCTTTTTTCATTGCCGGACGCGGCCGTCAGATCGCCGCGGTGCGGCGCTCCAGCCAGGCCAGGGCCTCGCCCTCGACCAGCGGCGACAGGCGTTCGAACACCGTCTTGTGATAGTCGTTGAGCCACGCGATCTCGTCGGCCCGCATCAGCGAGGGCTCGATGCAGCGCGTATCTATCGGGCACAGCGTCAGCGTCTCGAAGCACAGGAACTCGCCCAGCTCCGAGGTCAGCCAGGCCCGGTTGGCGACCAGGTTCTCGATGCGCACGCCCCAGCGGCCCGGACGGTAGATGCCCGGCTCGTTGGAGGTGATCATGCCCGGTTCCATGGCGGTGTGCGGACCGGGGGCCGCGCGGTAGGAAATGACCTGCGGGCCTTCGTGCACGTTCAGGAAGTAGCCCACGCCATGTCCGGTGCCGTGGCCGTATTCCGCGCCGCCTTCCCAGATCGGAGCGCGCGCGATGGCGTCCAGCATCGGCGACGGGGTGCCGCGCGGGAACGAGGCGCGCGACAGCGCGATCATGCCCTTGAGCACCAGCGTGAAGTCCACTTTCTGGTCGGCGCTGGGCGTGCCCACCGCGACCACGCGGGTGATGTCGGTGGTGCCGCCCAGGTACTGGCCGCCGGAATCGATCAGCAGCAGGCCATCGCCTTCGATGGCGGCGTGGGATTCCTGGGTGGCGCGGTAGTGCGGCATCGCGCCGTTGGCGTTGAAGCCGGCGATGGTGGCGAAGCTGGGGCAGACGTAGGCGGGCCGCCGCGCGCGGGCGGCGGTGATCTGCTCGTCGATGGTCAGTTCAGTGATGGTTTCATTACCCAGCGCGCCCTCGAACCAGGAGAAGAACTCGCACAGCGCCGCGCCGTCCTGCGCCATGGCCTGGCGCACGTTGGCCAGCTCGGCGTCGGTCTTGCGCGATTTCAGCAGCGTGGACGGGTTGATGGCCTCGACGCGCGGCACCGCCGGATCCATGGCGTGGAACACGCCGCAGGTCACGCGGGCCGGGTCGATCAGCAGCTTCTGGTCCAGCTCCAGCGACGCCAGCGCGTCGGCGGCCTGGGCATAGCCGGCCACCTCCACGCCATCCCGCGCCAGCACCGCGCGCAGGGCGTCGTCGATCTTGCCGTCGGCCACGAACAGCGTGGCGTGGTCCAGACCCACCAGCGCGTGGCCGACGAACACCGGGTTGTAGTCCACGTCGGCGCCGCGCAGGTTGAACAGCCAGGCGATGTCGTCCAGCGTGCTGATGAAATGCACGTCCGCGCCGTGCGCGCGCATGCCCTCGCGCACCTGCGCCAGCTTGTCGGCGCGGCTCACGCAGGCCTCGGGCGCGACGTGTTCGTAGATGGGAGCGTCAGGCAGGCCGGCCCGGTCCTTCCAGACGTCGTCCAGCAGGTCCTCGCGGATTTCCAGGACGGCGCCGGCCGAGGCCGCCGCCGCCGACAGCGCGCGGAAGGCGCCCAGGCCCAGCACCTGCCCGTCCACCCCGATGACCTCGCCCGCCTTGGTATTGGCGGCCAGCCAGTCCACGTGGCCGGGCGTGGTGGCCAGCGCGATCTTCATCAGTTGCACGCAGGTGCCGGCCAGTTGCGCCTCGGCCTGCACCCAGTAGCGGCTGTCCACCCACAGGCCGGCGAAATCGGCCGTGACCACCAGCGTGCCGACCGACCCCGTGAAGCCGGACAGCCAGCGCCGCCCCTGCCAGCGCGCGGGCAGGTACTCGGACAGGTGCGGGTCCGAGGAAGGAACGACATAGGCGGACAGGCCGCGGCGGCTCATGGCCTGCCGCAATTGGGCGATACGGGCGTCGGTGCTAGACATGGGGGATGGGATCCTTAGCGCAACATGAAAGACATGGCGGCCAGGCTGTTCAAGCTGCGGACGGCCGACTGCATGCTGTCCGTGGTGAACCGCAGGGTGACGCCGTCCACGCGTTCGAGCGTGGGCCACATGCAGAACAGGTCGGCCAGGGCCGAGCTCTGCGTCTGCAACCGGCATTCTATAGGGGCGGGAATGCGGAAAGGAACCGCCCCTCCCTTCTTGAGATTCCTGACGGCGGTTTCGGCGGCGGCGGCGATCGCGCGGCGCGAGGCGGCCGGCGACAGCGTCACGCCGCTGCCCTGCCCGTGGGCCACCTTGGTCTGTACCCATTCCGCGCCGGGGAAGGTATCGCGCGTTTCGGCGATGAAGGCGTCGTCGCCAGTGCCCAGGATGACGGGCACGCCCATCTCGCCGGCCAGCGCGCCGTACAACCCGGCCTCGCCCAGTTCCATGCCGTTGATGAACACGCGGGCGAAGGCGAAGCTGTTGATGGTGTGGGCCAGGATGCCGCGGCCCTGCGAACGCGAGTGGTAGCCGATCATGAAGACTGCGTCGCAGCCCTCTTCCAGGCCGCCCATCATGCCGAGGTAGCGCGGCTTGCCCAGCACCAGGCGGGCGCGCTCATCCAGGCCGTCGGGCAGCAGGTTGCGAAAGCCCCCGTGCGAATCGTTGACCAGGATTTCTTCGGCGCCGCCCGCGATCGCGCCTTGCACGGCCGCGTTGGCCTCGGCGGTCATCCAGGCGCGCGCGCGCTCGTATTCGCCGTTGCCGGCGCGGACTTGCTCGGAATGGAAGACGCCGGCGACGCCTTCGATATCGGTGGAAATCAGGATCTTCATGGAATCAGCCTTCGAGGAATTCAGAATGCGGTATCGGACAGCCACTGGCGCCACTGGGGCGCCGCGTCGCGGATCGCGGCGCGGTGGTGGCCGTCGCGCCCGGTCACGCCATCGGCATGCCACAGCGCGGAAACAATGGCCTGTTCGCAGGACTCGGCGGCCGCTTCGAACAGGGGATCGATGCGGGTCTCGTGCAGCATCGCGATGGCCGGCATGGGCCGCTCCGCCAGTTGCGGAACCGTGTAGGCGGTGGAAAACGCCAGCGCGATGTCGCCGCTGCCGTGGCCGAACACCGAACCGGTGCGCGCCAGCCCCGCTCCCCCCCGCAAGGACAGGCGGCGCAACTGGCGCGAGTCCAGCGGCGCGTCGGTGGCCAGCAACAGGATGATGGAACCCTTTTCGGGAACGATGGCGGCATTCTCGCCCGCCTGCGCCAGGTCTCGGTCCAGCTGCTCGGCCAGCCGGCGGCCGAAGGGCCTGCCCGCCACGGTCAGGTTGGGCAGGCGGCCGAAGTTCGCCAGCACCAGCGCCCCGACCGTATACCGCAGCCCCGGCTGGATCGACGCCACGCGCGAGGCCGAGCCGATGCCGCCCTTGAACGAAAAGCAGGACATGCCCCGGCCGGCGCCGACGGCGCCCTGCGCGAACGGCTTGTCCGCGGCGGCCAGCGCATCGGCGTAGTGCGACTCCTGGACCGCCAGCGCCTGGATGTCGTTCAGGTAGCCGTCGTTGCACTCGAACACCAGCGGATTGACGGTGGCCAGGCCTCGGCCGATGCCGGGATTGGCCGCGACCGCGGCGCGGATCTGGGCGTTGGCCACCGTGCCCACGCCGAAGGTGTTGGTCAACGCGATGGGGGTCTCCAGCACGCCCAGCTCCTGTACCTGGACGAGGCCGGTGCTCTTGCCGAAGCCGTTCAAGACGGTGGCGGCTGCCGGCACCTTGTCGAGGTAGGGATCGCCGCCATGCGGACGCACGACGGTCACGCCCGTCTGCCACGGGCCGTCGTCCAGCGTGCAATGCCCGACGGTGATCTCGCCCACGTCGCAGATCGAATCCAGCGGCCCCGAGGGCAGCACGCCGATGCGGGGGATGTCCAGCGCTAGTTTGTCCATGTTCACTCGTGTCGCCACGTTCCAGAATGCAAAACGCCGCCACCCTGGGTCCGGGACACACGCGTTGCGGCGCGTGGCGGACGGAGGCGGCGGCGCAAAAATCGCCCTTCCCGCCGGCCCTCGGCGGAGGACCGGCGGCAGGCCTTACTTGCGGTCGATCTTCGGATCGAGCGCGTCGCGCAGGCCGTCGCCCAGCAGGTTGAACGCCAGCACCGTCAGGAAGATCGCCAGCGCCGGGAAGATCGCCACGTGCGGCGCGATCACCATGTCGGCGCGCGCTTCGTTCAGCATCGCGCCCCACTCCGGCGTGGGAGGCGAGGCGCCCATGCCCAGGAACGACAGGCTGGCCGCGGTGATGATCGAGGTGCCGATGCGCATCGTGCCGTACACCACGATGGGCGAGATCGTGCCGGGCAGGATGTGGCGCATGATGATGGTCCAGTCGGACGCGCCCACGCTCTTGACCGCCTCGACGTAGGTCATCTGCTTGATCGACAGCGTGTTGCCGCGCACCAGGCGGGCAAATGCCGGCACGCTGAACACGGCCACGGCCACGATCACGTTGACCATGCTGGAACCCAGGATGGCAACCACGCCGATGGCCAGCAGCATGCCGGGGAATGCCAGCAGCACGTCGGAGATGCGCATCGTGATGCGTTCCCACCAGCCTTCGTAATAGCCCGCCATCAGGCCCATGAAGGTGCCGACGATGGCGCCCATGGCCACCGACAGGAAGCCCGCGGCCAGCGAGATGCGGGCGCCCATGATGATGCGGCTGAAGATGTCGCGGCCCAGCGAATCCACGCCCAGCCAGTGGGTGGCCGAAGGCCCGGCGTTCAGGGCGTCGTAGTCGAAGAAGTTCTCCGGGTCGAACGGCACGATCCACGGCGCGAAGATCGCGACGACGACCAGCAGCAGGACGAAGACGCCCGCGCCGACCGCGAGCTTCTGCTTCTTGAATTTGCGCCAGAACTCGGTGGCGGGCGTGCGCACGTCGTTCTTGGGAGCGGCGGCGATGGTCGCGGCGGGTGTCGTATTGCTCATGGCCGCCTCACTTGTAACGGATGCTGGGATTGATGACGCCGTAGAGCACGTCGACAATCAGGTTGATCAGGATGAATTCCAGCGAGAACAGCAGCACCAGGCCCTGGATCACCGGATAGTCGCGCTGGGTCACGGCGTCCACCAGCAGGCGGCCGAGGCCGGGCCAGTTGAAAACCGTTTCGACCACGATGGAGCCGCCCAGCAGGAAGCCGAACTGCAGGCCCATCATCGTGACCACGGGAATCAGCGCGTTGCGCAGCGCGTGCTTGATCACGACGCGTCGCTCGGTCAGCCCCTTGGCGCGGGCGGTGCGCACGAAGTCTTCCTGGACGACTTCCACGAAGGAGGCCCGGGTGAAGCGCGCCATCACCGCGGCCACCGCGGCGCCCAGCGTGATGGACGGAAGAATGTAGTGTTGCCAGGTCGAGGCGCCCACGGTAGGCAGCCAGCCCAGGTTCACGGAAAACACCTGCATCAGCATCATGCCCAGCGCGAACGCGGGGAACGAGATGCCGGACACCGCCAGCGTCATGCCGAGACGGTCGGGCCAGCGATTGCGCCACACCGCCGAGACGATGCCGATGATCATGCCGAAGGTCACGGACCACACCATGCTGGCGATCGTGAGCCACAGGGTGGGCATGAAGCGGTCGGCGATTTCGGTCGAGACGGGGCGCTTGGTACGCAAGGAGGTACCCAGGTCGCCTTGCAGCATGTGGCTGAAGTAGCGCACGAACTGCTGCGGCAGCGGCAGATCCAGCCCGAGTTCCTTGCGCACGAGCTCGACGGTCTGCTGGTCGGCCTCCTGGCCCGCGGCCAGTCGCGCCGGGTCGCCCGGAAGCATGTGCACGAACAGGAACACGACCACGGCTACCAGCAGCAGCGTGGGGATCATGCCCAAAAGACGTTTGACGATGTAGGTCAGCATTGAAATTCCTGCGACATCGGCGGGGACACCGTGTCCCCGCCGCATGCGGCCTTACTGTGGGGCCTCGCGGCCCCGGGGGTGTTTACTGCTTCAGGTCGATGTCGCCGAACCAGAACGACGTATCCGGCTCCACGTACACGCCCGACAGGTTCTTCGACTTCACGTACAGGTTGTTCTGGGTCACCAGGAAGGCCCACGGCGCATCCTTCCAGATCGTTTCCTGGACGTTCTTGTAGATTTCCGTCTTCTTGGCGCGGTCCGTGGTGGCCAGGGCCTGCTGGATGCCGTCGTCGACCGACTTGTTCGAGTAGTACGACACGTTGTTCAGCACCGGCGGGAAGGCGGCGGTGGTCAGCAGCGGACGCAGGCCCCAGTCGGCTTCACCGGTCGAGGACGACCAGCCGGCGTAGTACATGCGGACCTTGGCGTCCTCGGGCTTCTGCACCTGCTGCACGCGCTGAACGCGCTGGCCGGATTCCAGCACTTCGACCGACACCTTGATGCCGACCTGCGCCAGCTGCTGTTGCAGGAACTGGACGACCTTCACCGAGGTGCCGTCGTTATAGGCGGACCACAGCTGGCTTTCGAAACCGTTGGGGTAGCCGGCTTCGGCCAGCAGAGCCTTGGCCTTCTTGATGTCGTACGGCCACGGACCCGTCTTGTGGGCGAAGTCCACGCCGGTGGGCACGACGCCGTCGACGATGGTGGCGTAGCCCGAGAAAGCGACCTTGGCCAGGGCTTCCTTGTTGATGGCGTAGTTGATGGCTTCACGCACCTTGACGTTGTCGAAGGGCTTCTGCTGCGTGTTCATCGACAGGTAGCGGGCCATGATCGAGTTCTTGTGATCGACCACGTCCAGCTTGTCGTTCTTCTGCAGCACGGCGGCCTGCTCGAACGGCACCGGGAAGGCGAACTGCGCCTCGCCCGTTTGCACCACGGCGGCGCGCGTGTTGTTGTCGGTCACGGTGCGGAAGGTCAGGGTGTCGACCTTGGGGTAGCCCTTCTTCCAGTAGCCGTCGAACTTCTTGACCTTCAGGTATTCGGCCGGCTTCCATTCGACGAATTCGAAGGGGCCGGTGCCCACGGGGTGGAAGCCGATTTCCTTGCCGTACTTGGCCAGGGCGGCCGGCGAGATCATCATGGCGGCCGGGTGGGCCAGCGCGTTGATGAAGGCCGAGAACGGCTTCTTCAGGGTGATCTTGATGGTCAGCGGGTCGACCACTTCGGTCTTCTCGATGACGCTGAACTGGATGTAGCGCGACAGGCGGTTTTCCGGGTTTGCCGGGCGGTCGAAGTTGATCTTGACGGCTTCGGCGTTGAAGTCGGTGCCGTCATGGAACTTGACGCCTTCGCGCAGCTTGAAGGTATAGACCAGGCCGTCTTCGCTGACGGTGTAATCGGTGGCCAGCACCTTCTGGACCTTCAGGTCCTTGTCGAACTCGAACAGGCCTTCGTAGTAGGCCTTGCCGGCCGCCTGGTTCAGGGTGCTGTTGGTGTTGTACGGATCGAGCGTTTCCAGCGCGATGGAGACGGCGAACGTCACGTCCTTGGCAGCGTGCGCCAGCGGCGAGCTGAGCATGCCGAAGGCTACCGCGGCGGCGGCCATCAGCTTGGTGGGGCGCAGAACTTTCATCATTGCAACTCCTGGTTCCATAAAGGAATTAGGGGGTTTGGTGGAAGAAAAACAAGTACGACAACTGACTCAATACGCTCCGCCGACCGGATGGCGGGCGACGAAGTGATCCGTTCCGACCTGCACCAGCGGCTGCACCACCGGTTCGTCGCCCAGTTTGCGGATCGGGCTGGGGATTTCATCGGACAGCAAAGTGCGCTTCAGGTGGCGACGGGCCGGATCGGCGATCGGCACGGCGGACATCAGCTTCTTCGTGTACGGATGCTGGGGATTCTCGAAAATGGCGCGGCGCGGGCCGATCTCGACGATCTGGCCCAGGTACATCACGGCCACGCGGTGGCTGACGCGCTCCACGACGGCCATGTCGTGCGAAATGAACAGGAACGAAATGCCCATGTCGCGCTGCAGGTCGATCAGCAGGTTCACGATCTGCGCCTGGATCGACACGTCCAGCGCCGACACGGATTCGTCCGCGATCACGACCTTGGGATTGAGGGCCAGGGCGCGCGCGATGCAGATGCGCTGGCGCTGGCCGCCGGAGAATTCATGGGGATAGCGCTGCGCCATCTCCGCCGGCAGGCCCACGCGCTCCAGCAGCTCGGCCACGCGGCGCTCGGCGTCGCGGCCCTTGGCCACGCCGTGCACCAGCAGCGGCTCCATGATAGAGAAGCCCACGGTCACGCGCGGATCGAGCGAGGCGAAGGGATCCTGGAACACGAACTGGATGTCGCGGCGCAGGGATTGCAGTTCGTTGTTCTTCAAGCGCACGATGTCGCGGCCGCCGAAGCGGATCTCGCCGCCCTGGCTGTCCACCAGGCGCAGCAGCGAACGGCCGGTCGTGGACTTGCCGCAGCCCGATTCGCCCACCAGCGACAGCGTTTCGCCGGGGTACAGGTCGAAGCTGACCCGCTCCACGGCGTGCACGCGGCGCTGCACGCGGCTCATGATGCCGCCGCGCAGGTCGAAACGGGTGACGAGATCTCGGACGCTCAGGATGGGCTCGCGCTTCTCGCCCGATGCCTGCGGCGCGACCGGCGCCTCTTCCGGCACGGCCTGGCCGTCCACCTGCAGCAGCGGGAAGCGCGCGGGCAGATCGGTGCCCTGCATCGCGCCCAGCTTCGGCACGGCCGACAGCAGCGCCTGGGTGTAGCGGTGCTGCGGCGAGGCGAACACGCGCTCCGACGGGCCTTCCTCGACCTTGTCGCCGCGGTACATGACCAGCACGCGGTCGGCCACTTCGGCCACCACGCCCATGTCATGGGTGATGAACACCACACCCATGTGCATTTCTTCCTGGAGCTGGCGGATCAGCTGCAGGATCTGCGCCTGGATGGTGACGTCCAGGGCGGTGGTGGGTTCGTCCGCGATCAGCAGCGCCGGCTTGCAGGCCAGCGCCATCGCGATCATCACGCGCTGGCGCATGCCGCCCGACAACTGGTGCGGATAGCGGTCCAGCACCGACTTCGCTTCCGGAATGCGGACCTGCTCCAGCATGCGCAATGCCTCGGCCCGCGCGGCCGCGGCGTCCTTGCCCTGGTGCTGGCGGATCGATTCGGCGATCTGGTCGCCGGCCGTGAACACCGGATTCAGGGAGGTCATCGGCTCCTGGAAAATCATGGCCATGTCCGCGCCGCGCACGTTGCGCATGACGCGCTGGCTGGAGCCGGCCAGGTCGATCACCGAGCCGTTGCGCCGCCGCAGGGCCATGCTGCCCTGGGCGATGCGCCCGCCGCCATGCTCCACCAGCCGCATGAGCGCCAGCGACGTCACCGATTTGCCCGAACCCGATTCGCCCACGATGGCCAGGGTCTCGCCCCGGTCCACATGGAACGACAGATTGCGCACGGCTTCGACCGTGCGCTCGGATCCCACGAAGCGCACCGTCAGGTCGTCGACCTGGACCACGCGGTTATCCGGCATCGCCAGGCTGTTTGCGCGATCAACCATCTTTATTCAATCCCCAAAAAATTACATTCCCGCGCCGCGCCCCCGGGCTTGCCGCCTCCGAGCGGCCTCTGCCCCCGGGACGGCCCGGCGGGGAAATACTTACCCCCGCGCCGGCACGAACCTCTCGCCGCTTATCGATAGATCGCGGTGACCGGCTTTTCGCCGACGCGGGCATAACCCCGGTACATGCCTTCCGTATTGAACGGCAAGGCCACATTGCCCTGGGCGTCGACGGCCACCAGGCCGCCCTTGCCGCCGATGGTGGGCAGTTTTTCGTTCACGACGCGGTCCGCGGCCGCTTCCAGCGACGCGCCGCAGTACTCCATCTGCGCCGCCACGTCGTAGGCGGCGACCATGCGGATGAACATCTCGCCGGTGCCCGTCGTGGACACCGCGCACGTCTTGTTGCTGGCATAGGTGCCGGCGCCGATCAGCGGCGCGTCGCCCACGCGACCGACCTGCTTGTTGGTGATGCCGCCGGTCGAGGTCGCCGCGGCCAGGTTGCCCTGGGCGTCCACGGCGACCGCGCCCACCGTGCCGAACTTCTTGTCGGCGTCCAGCGGGTCGGCCGGCGCGGGCTGGCCGCGCGCGACCATGGCCTGGCCGTCGTGGTCCAGCACGGCGGCTTCCGGCGTCTCGCGCTGCACGCGCAGCAGCTGTTCGCGGCGGGCCTCGGTGGAGAAGTACGAAGGATCGACCAGCTCCAGGCCCTCTTCCTGGGCGAACGCCTCGGCGCCCTCGCCCACGAAGAAGACGTGCTTGCTGTTCTCCATGACCTTGCGCGCGGCGAACACCGGATTGCGCACGCGGTGCACGTTGGCGATCGCGCCGGAACGCAGCGTCGCGCCGTCCATGATGGCGGCGTCCAGCTCGTGGGTAGCGGCGCTGGTGAACACCGCGCCGTGGCCGGCGTTGAACAGGGGGCAATCCTCCAGCAGGCGGACGGCTTCGGTCACGGCGTCCAGGGCGCTGCCGCCCCGGGCCAGCACGGCCTGGCCGGCGGTCAGGATGGACTCCAGCGCGCTCAGGTATTCCTGTTCTTTCTCGGGCGACATGGCCGCGCGGGACATCGCGCCGGCGCCACCGTGAATGGCGATCACGGGTTGAATCATCGTTTACCTACTCCATGGATGAGCCACGGCATGACGGACTGGGTCACCCCAGCGGCGGCCGCGACGGAATTCTTGGCCCGATAGGCCACCGCCGCCGACAGGGCTTCGATCAGCCCCAGCGCGGCGGTTTCGGAATTGGGGCTCAACTGGCGCGCGGAAAATGCGTACAGCACCACGGAGGCCGTGGGCGCCAGCGGCGAGGTGGGCTTGTCGGTCAGCACCAGGACGGGCACGCCGGCCTGCTTGGCCGCGCCGGCCAGCGTGACCGTGTCGGCCAGGTAGCGCGGAAAGCCGATGGCGATCACGAGGTCCTTGGCCGTCATCCGCGACATCTGGCGCGCGGCGTGCGAAACGCCGCCGGGCCCCGCCAGCGATTCGACCGAGTGCAGATGCATGCACAGGCCGCGCTGCAGCAGGCCGGCCAGGAAACCGCTGGCGCCGAAGCCGATGATGAACACGCGCTCCGCGGCCAGGATGGCGTCCACCGCCTGCTCACAGGCGGCGGCGTCCAGCGACTGGAGGTTGCGCTGCGCGTTGCGGATGTCCTCTTCCAGCGTCGCGGCGAAGATCTGCACGGCGCTGGCGGAATGGGCGAGTTCGGTGCGCAGCTTTTCCACGGGCTCCAGCGCGGCTTCGAAGCCGCGCGCCAGCTCGGCGCGGAATTGCGGATAGCCCGGCAGGTCCAGGGCGCGCGCGAAACGGTTCGCCGTGGCGACCGATACTCCGACCGCCGCCGCGAATTCGTCGATGGTCATGGTCGCTACCCGGAACTGGTGCGCCAGGACGTAGTCGGCCATCTTGTGCTGGGTCCGGCTCAGCGCGGGCTGGGCCCGGGCGATCCGATCAGCGATCGTAAGTGCGGCCTTGTTCATCGAAGGAAAGGGGGAGGCGGTAGCGGAGGTTTATGTAAATCTGTTTACATGCAAATTTTAGATAAGAAAATAGATTTTCATACTAAGGGTATACCCGTGCAAAAATGTAACAGTGGAGCCGCTGCCCGCGAACCGGCCTGAGGTACCCTGGTCGCCCTTTCTTTTTTCTATCGTCTTGCCATGCCCGCCTGGATCTGCAAACCGCACGCCGAACTGACGCCGACCGAGCTCTACGCCATCCTGCGGCTGCGCTCCGAAGTCTTCGTGGTGGAACAGAACTGCGTTTTCCTCGACATGGACGGCAAGGACCTGCAAGGGCAGACCGAGCACCTGATGGCCTGGGACGGCGGCGCGCTGCTGGCCTATTGCCGGCTGCTCGAACCGGCCCGGAACGAGGGCCGGGTCGTCATCGGCCGGGTGATCACGGCGCCGGCCGCGCGCGGCACGGGTCTGGGGCATGAACTGATGCGCCGCGCCAAGGCCGAGGTTCAGCGCGTCTGGCCGGGTCAGCCGGTGTACCTGGGCGCGCAGGCGCGCTTGAAGGGCTACTACGGCGGGCACGGCTTCGTGCCGGTGACCGACGAATACATGGAAGACGGCATCCCCCACGTGGGCATGCTGCTGTCCGAATCGGCCTGAGGGCCGCCCCGCCGGCCCCATGAAAAACGCCCCTTGCGGGGCGTCGGGCAAAGCGTCTGGTTGCCGGCCGCGAGACGGTCGGCGGCCCGGCTACAGGCCGGACACGTCCAACTTGGCCAGCGTCTTGGACTGGATTTCGTCCACCGTCACGCCGGGCGCCGTTTCCAGCAGTTTCAGGCCGTTTTCGGTGACTTCCATCACGCCCAGGTCGGTGATGATCAGGTTGACCACGCCCACGCCCGTGAGCGGCAGCGTGCATTCGGGCAGGAGCTTGATGTCCTCGGTGCCGTCCTTCTTCTTGGCCACGTGCTCCATCAGGACCACGACGCGGCCCACGCCCGCCACCAGGTCCATGGCGCCGCCCATGCCCTTGACCATCTTGCCCGGGATCATCCAGTTGGCCAGGTCGCCCTTTTCGGAGACCTGCATCGCGCCCAGGATGGCCAGGTTGATCTTGCCGCCGCGGATCATCGCGAACGAATCGGCCGAGGAGAAGATCGAGGACCCCGGCAGGGTCGTGACCGTCTGCTTGCCGGCGTTGATCAGGTCGGCGTCGACCTCGTCGTCGGTGGGGAACGGGCCGATGCCCAGCAGGCCGTTCTCGGATTGCAGCCACACTTCCACGCCCTTGGGCACGTGGTTGGCCACCAGGGTGGGCAAGCCGATGCCCAGGTTCACGTAAAAACCGTCTTGCAGTTCGCGCGCGGCGCGAGCCGCCATTTCATCGCGGGACCATGCCATGTCTGTTCTCCTTAGGCCGGGCGAGTGGTGCGTTGTTCGATGCGCTTTTCGGGCGTGGCGTTCAGCACGATCCGTTGCACATAGATGCCGGGCAGGTGGATCTGGTCGGGATCCAGGGTGCCGGTCTCAACGATTTCCTCGACTTCGACCACGGTCAGCTTGCCCGCCATGGCGACGTTCGGGTTGAAGTTGCGGGCCGTCTTGCGGAATACCAGGTTGCCGCTGCGGTCGGCGATGTGCGCCTTGACCAGCGACACGTCGGGCACCAGCGAGCGTTCCATCACGTACTGCTGGCCGTCGAACTCGCGGATTTCCTTGCCGTCGGCCACGATCGTGCCCACGCCCGTGCGGGTGAAGAACGCCGGGATGCCGGCGCCGCCGGCGCGCAGCTTCTCGGCCAGCGTGCCCTGCGGCGTGAATTCGAGTTCGAGTTCGCCCGACAGGTACTGGCGCTCGAATTCCTTGTTCTCGCCCACGTAGGACGCGATCATCTTGCGGACCTGGCGCGTATTGAGCAGCTGGCCCAGGCCGAAGCCGTCGACGCCCGCATTGTTGCTGATGCAGGTGAGGTCCTTGACGCCCGAATCGCGCAGCGCGGCGATCAGGGCTTCGGGAATACCGCAAAGGCCGAAACCGCCCACGGCGATCATCTGACCGTCCTTGACGATGCCTGCCAGCGCCTCCTGGGCGCTTGCATAAACCTTGTCCATCGCTCCAACTCCTAGTTAAGGTCGAACTGAAGAGGGTCCCTCCCGCCGCTTGCGCGCAAGCGTCCCGCGCGGGGATCGAGAAGATCGGGATGGGCCCTGTTTTCTATTGCTTTTGTGATCTCGCGCTAGATTTTACCGGCATGCCCGGCCAACGCACGCCCTATTTTCCCGGGAGCGGAGCCCCCGGGCAAGCGCGCCTCAGGCCGCGGGCCGGAACATCGCGCCCAGCTGCGCCAGCACCGCCGGCGGCCACGCAGCGGACGCATTGGCCACATAATCCATCCAGACTAGCACGTTGCGTCCGCGGGCATAGGGGCCCGAGGGATCGTCCGACTTTTCCAGCAGCAGTTCGAATTCGGCGCTGGAGCGGCCGATACGCAGGACCTTGTGCGTGACGCGCACATTGGCGGGATAGGTCAGGGGACGCAGGAAATCGCAGGAGGCATGGGCCAGGATCGGACCCATGTCCGAGGGCAGCTCGAAGCCGGCCCCGTAGAGGATCTGCATCCGGGCCTCTTCCATGAGGCGGAAATACAGCGTGTTATTGAGATGGTTCAAAGCGTCCGAGTCGCCCCAACGCAAAGGCAATTCCGTTTGGTGGATATCGCCCACCTCAAGAATCCGTGCAGACAAATTGTCCGGGTTCACCAATAGCTCCTGATGGCTGAATGAAATACGAAGGCGGGCATGGCGCCGCCTGCAATACAATCGCCGATAATACTTCCAGCCATATATGGAATACATACGGGGAGCTTTGCAATGTCTGAACGCGAGTCGATGGAATATGACGTGGTCGTGGTTGGCGGTGGCCCCGCCGGCCTGGCCACCGCAATCCGTCTTAAGCAGCTGGCCGCTGAGAAGAATCAGGAAGTCGGCGTCTGCGTACTTGAAAAGGGCGCGGAACTGGGTGCGCACATCCTGTCCGGCGCCGTCATGGACCCGCTGGCGCTGACCGAGCTCATCCCCGACTGGAAGGAAAAAGGCGCGCCGCTGAACGTGCCCGTCACGCAGGACAAATTCCTGTTCCTGTCCGAAACGGGCGCGCGCGGCACGCCCAACTGGCTGCTGCCACCCTGTTTCCACAATGAAGGCAACTACATCGTCCGCCTGGGCGACGTCGTCAAATGGATGGGCGAGCAGGCCGAGGCGCTGGGCGTGGACATCTTCCCGGGCTTCGCCGCGGTTGAAGTCCTGTACGACGAGAACGGCGCCGTGCGCGGCGTGGCCACCGGCGACATGGGCGTGGCCCGCGACGGCAGCCACACCGACCACTACCAGCCCGGCATGGAACTGCACGCCCGCTACACGGTGTTCGCCGAAGGCGCGCGCGGCCAGCTGGGCCGCCAGCTGATCGAACGCTACAAGCTCGACGACGGCCGCAATCCGCAGTCCTACGGCATCGGCATCAAGGAAATGTGGGAAGTCGATCCGGCCCAGTCCAAGCCCGGCCTGGTCATCCACACGGCCGGCTGGCCCCTGGATTCCGACACCTACGGCGGCTCCTTCCTCTACCACCTGGACAACAACCTGGTGGCGGTCGGCATGATCGTGGGCCTGGACTACGCCAACCCCTGGCTCTCGCCGTTCGACGAATTCCAGCGCTACAAGACGCACCCCGCCATCCGCGGCACGTTCGAGGGCGGCAAGCGCATCGCCTACGGCGCGCGCGCCATCACGGCCGGCGGCCTGCTGGCGCTGCCCAAGCTGACGTTCCCCGGCGGCGTGCTGGTCGGCTGTGAGGCCGGCTTCCTGAACGCCTCGCGCATCAAGGGCAGCCATGCCGCCATCAAGTCCGGCAAGCTGGCCGCCGAAGCCGCCTTCGACGCCCTGGTCGCCGACCGCCGCCAGGACGAGCTCTCGGCCTACCCGCGCGCGTTCGAGAACTCCTGGCTGCATGCCGAGCTGAACAAGGCCCGCAACTTCAAGCAATGGTTCAAGAAGGGCCGCACCATCGCCACCGTGATGACCGGCGTGGAGCAACTGCTGCTCAAGGGCAAGATGCCCTGGACCCTGCGCCACAACAAGCCCGACCATGCCTGCCTGCAGCCGGCGTCGCAATGCGCCCGCATCGACTATCCCAAGCCGGACGGCAAGCTCACCTTCGACAAGCTCAGTTCGGTGTTCATCTCGAACACCAACCATGACGAAAACGAGCCCGTCCACCTGACGCTCAAGGACCCGAACATCCCCGTGCAGGTCAACCTGGCCAAGTACGGCGGGCCGGAGTCGCGCTATTGCCCGGCCGGCGTGTACGAGTTCGTCAAGGACGACCACGGCGAGGACCGCCTGCAGATCAATGCGCAGAACTGCGTGCACTGCAAGACCTGCGACATCAAGGACCCGACCCAGAACATCGTCTGGGTGGCCCCGCAAGGCGGCGAAGGCCCCGTCTACAGCGGCATGTAAAACGGCCGGACGCCTTGCGCGCCCGGTCACCGAAGGCGCCCCGCGGGGCGCCTTTTTTTCGACGAGCAGGACTATTCCATGACCGAACGCGTACTCCTCATCGGCTGCGGCGACCTGGGCCAGCGAGTGGCCCGGCGCTTCCTGGCGCGCGGCGACGAAGTCCTGGCCCTGCGCCGCCATCCGCCGGCCGACGGCCCGCAGGGCATCCGCTGGCTGCGCGGCGACATCTCGCGCCCCGACGGGCTGCCCGCGCTGCCTGCGGGCGTTACCCGGCTGATCCACCTGCCCGCGCCCGGCGCGCGCGACCCCGCCGCCTACCGCGCCGTCTTCATCGACGGCCTGGCCAACGTGCTCGACGCGCTGGACACGTCGCGGCTCGAACGCGTCGTGTTCGTCTCGTCCAGCGCCGTCTACGGCGAACACGATGGCGACTGGGTCACCGAAGACACGCCGCCCTCTCCGCTGGGCGCCAACGGCCGGCTGCTGCTGGAGGCCGAGGCCGCGCTGGCGGCCCGCCGCCTGCCGTCCACCGCCTTGCGGCTGGCGGGCCTGTACGGCCCCGGCCGGTTGCAGCTGATCGAGCGGCTGCGCAGCGGCGCGGCCGGCGCGCCGGTCCAGCCCGAGCATTGGGCCAACCGCATGCACATCGACGACGCAGCCGCCGCCGTGGTCCATCTGGCATTGCTGCCCGAGGTGGCGCCGGTGTACATCGGCTGCGACGATACGCCGCTGCCCCTGCACGCGCTGTATGCCGAACTGGCCCGGCTGGCCGGCGCGCCCGCGCCGCGCGTGGCGCCCGCGCCCGCGAACGTCGGCAGCAAGAAGCTCAGCAATGCCCGGCTGCGCGCCAGCGGATTCACGCTGCAATGGCCGGATTCTCGCCAGGGCTACGCCGCGCTGCTCGCCGAGCGCGACGCCCGGGACGGGCCGCCGCAGGCATAGTTCGCCACGCGCCGAATCGTCGGCTGCGAACCTGCCGGATACTGGCGCCACCTCCACTGACGCCCGCCGCCATGTATCCCGCCCATCCCCTGGACGCGGTCACGCATCCCGACCCCTATCCCTACTACGCCGCGCTGGCCCGCGGCGCCCCGCTGTATCGGGAGCCCGCGCTCGGGCTCTGGGTCGCCTGCCATCCCGACGCCATCCGCGCCGTCATGCGGCATCCGGCCGCGCGCGTGCGGCCGCCCGATGCGCCGGTTCCCCCCGCCCTGTGCCCGGGTCCGGCGGCAACGCTGTTCGGCCGCTTCGTGCGCATGAACGACAGTGCGCCGCATACGCGGCTCAAAGGCTTGCTCATGGACTTCACGCGCGAGCAGGAACCCCTTCCGGAGACGGTGGCCTGGCCCGACACCGGAGCGCTCACGGCGAACGCCGTCGACCGCTACCTCGCCGCGGCCCCGGTGCACGCGCAAGCCGCCTTCCTCGGTCTGCCGCCCGGCGTCTACGCCGACTGCGCGGCGGATATCAGCGCCTTCCTGTCGGGCTTGCCCGAGGTTTCCGCCGGCCCCAAGACCACCGCCGCGCACGCCGCCGCCGAACGCCTTCAGGGCCGTCTCGAATCGCACCTGCAAGCCCCGCAGGCTTCGAGCGCCTTGCGCGGGCTGCGCGATGGGGGCATACGCGCCGATCTGACGCCGGCCCTGCTGGCCGCGAACCTGGCGGGCCTGTTGTTCCAATCCTGCGAAGCGGGCGCGGGCCTGCTGGGCAACGCGCTCGTCCTGGCCGGACGCCGCGGCATACGCGGCGCGGTCCTCGACGGACAGGCCGAGACCTTGGTGGACGAAGTGCTGCGCACGGACCCGCCAGTGCACAATACCCGGCGTTTTCTCGCCGCCAGCGCCGAGATCTGCGGCCAGCGCATCGAAGCCGGAGAGACAGTGTTGCTGGTCCTGGCCGCCGCAGCCATGATCGAGCCCGAGGCGCACTGGCCTTTCGGGGCGCTGGGGCACGCCTGTCCCGGCGCCGGACTGGCCCGCCGGCACGCGGCCGCGGCGCTTGCGCATTTGGTGAGCGCGGGCGCCGACACCGTAGCGCTCGCGGCTCGCTTCCGCTACCGGCCGCTGCCCAACGCGCGCGTTCCGCAATTTGATTTCCCCAAGGAGCCATCCCAATGATCGCCGTGATATTCGAAGTCGAACCCGCCAACGGCAACCCCGAGCCCTATCTCGCAATAGCCGCCGGCCTCATCGAGGAGTTGAGGGCCGTGGACGGCTTCATCTCGGTCGAGCGCTTCCAGAGCCTGAGCAATCCGGGCAAGCTGCTGTCGCTGTCGTTCTGGCGGGATGAAGACGCCGTACGCCGCTGGCGTTCTTTGGAGTCGCACCGCCGCGCACAGGAGGCCGGACGCGGCGGCGTATTCGCGGGCTACCGCCTGCGAGTTGCCCAGGTGCTGCGCGACTACGGCATGGATGAACGTCGGGAGGCCCCCATGGACAGCCGCGAGCGGCACGGCTGAGACCGGCGATTCCTGGCACCCAGGTCCAGAGGGGGCTTCTAATTTGTACTAATATAAGAAAATAATCAATATAAGCACCCCCCCCTGCTATCGCAGGCGCGGCGCCCGCGCCGCATCGCTCTCCGGTACCATTCCCCTTCCCTCGCCACGCGCGCCGCTGCCCCGTCCATGTCCACCGCCGTTCCTGCCCGCCCCACTCCGCTGCAAGTCGACCTGGCTCGCCACATCGCGGAAGATATCGTGGCCGGACGCTACGCCCCGGGCGACCACCTTTCCGAGGAGGCGCTGGCCGCGAACCACGAGGTCTCGCGCACCCCGGTGCGCGGCGCGCTCAAGCTGTTGGCCGCGCAGGGTCTGATCATGCATCGCCCCAACAGCGGCTATACGGTGGCGGCGCGCGCCGCCGTCGCGCTTCCCGCGATCGAGGGAGCCGGCCCCACCCAGGACGAGCTGTACCGGCGACTGATCGGCGATCGCGCCTCGCGCGCGCTGCCGGACACGTTTACTGAAAGCGACCTGCTCCAGCGCTACCCCGCGCCGCGCAGCGTGCTGGCCAAGGCGCTGCTGCAGCTGTCCGCGGACGGCCTGATCGAAAAGCGCAAAGGCCACGGCTGGCAGTTCGCGCCGTCGCTGGAAAACCGAGACGCGCTCAACGAAAGCTACCGCTTCCGCATGACGGTCGAATGCGCGGGGCTGCTGGAGCCCACGTTCCACCCGGACAAAGAGGCCCTGGAGCGCATGCGCGCCGCGCACGAGGCGCTTGCCGCGCGCAGCGACGACAGCAGCGACATCTCGGCCGCGGAATTCTTCAATTTGAACGCCTCGTTCCACGAAATGCTGGCGCGCTTCTCGGGCAATCGCTACATCCTGCAGGCCGTGCAACAGCAGAACCAGCTGCGCCGGCTGGAGGAGCATCGCGCGTTCTATCACCTGGCGCAGTACTCGAACTCCAGCCGCGAGCATTTGCAGATACTGGCTGCGATCGAGGACGGCGACCAGGAATGGGCCGCCCAGCTGATGCGGCAGCATCTGAAATCCGCGCTGCAACGCTCCTGATCCCCTGAGCCTTTCCCGCCGGCCCATGCCTGGGCCTGGATTGTTTTCGCTCAATCCAAATTGTACTTTTCTTATTGTTAGTACATAATGGAATATCACTCACTGGCCCAGCAGGATTGTCTTATGTCGCCCCAGATTCCAAGTTCCGAGGCTTATTGGCTGCCCTTTACCTCCAATCGCCGCTTCAAGCGCAACCCCGTCATATTCAGCGGCGCGCAGGACATGTACTACTTCCGCCCCGACGGCAGCGAGGTGCTCGACGGCATCGCGGGACTGTGGTGCGTGAACGCCGGCCATGGCCGGCCCGAGATCGTGCGGGCCATTTCGCGGGCGGCGGCGGACCTCGATTACGCCTCCTCGTTCCAGATGAGCCATCCGCTCGCCCTGCGCTTCGCCGATGAGTTGATTCAGGCAGCGCCTGCCGGCTTTAGCCAGGTGTTCTTCTCGAACTCGGGTTCGGAGGCCGTGGACACCGCGCTGAAGATCGCGCTGGGCTACCACCGGGCGCGCGGCGACGGCCAGCGCGTGCGCCTGATCGGTCGCGAGCGCTCGTACCACGGCGTCGGTTTCGGCGGCCTGTCGGTCTCGGGCATCGCGGGCCACCGCAAGCCTTTCGGCAATTTGCTGCCCTTCGTCGACCACCTGCCCCACACCTACGACCGCGAGAAAATGGCCTACACCCGCGGCCAGCCCGAGTGGGGCGCGCACCTGGCCGACGCGCTGGAACGCATCGTGGCCTTGCACGACGCCTCGACCATCGCCGCGGTCATCGTCGAGCCCGTTGCCGGTTCGACGGGCGTGCTCGTGCCGCCCCGCGGCTACCTGCAGCGCCTGCGCGAAATCTGCGACAAGTACGGCATCCTGCTGATCTTCGACGAAGTCATCTGCGGATTCGGACGCATCGGCGGCGCGTACTCCGCTTCGCACTTCGACGTGATGCCGGACATCATCACGAGCGCCAAGGGGCTGACCAACGGCGCGGTCCCCATGGGCGCCACGCTGGTGCGGGAGCACGTGTACGAAGCCTTCATGCAGGGACCGGAAAGCGCCATCGAGCTGTCGCACGGATATACATACTCGGGCCATCCGGTGGCGTGCGCGGCGGGCCTCGCCACGCTCGATATCGCGCGGCGCGAAAACCTGTTCGAGCGGGCCGGCGAACTAGGGAAGGAATGGGAAGACGCCGCGCATTCGCTCAAGGGCGCGCCGCATGTGGTCGACGTGCGCAACATCGGCCTGCTGGCCGCGATCGAGCTGGCCCCCGAGGAAGGCAAGCCCGGCCAGCGCGGCTATGCCGTGCACCAGGCCTGCCTGGAGCGCGACTGCCTGATCCGCTCGGCCGGCGACACCATGCTGCTGTCACCGCCGCTCACGATCGAACGCCATCAGATGGACCGACTCTTCTCGACGCTGCACGACGCGTTGCGGTCCCTGCCCTGACGCCTGCCGGCGCGCGGCGCGGCCTGGAAGCCAGCGCCGCGCGCTACCGCGGCGTTCAACGCGGAGCGGTGGAGCAGTAGTCGGCCACGGCGCGCACCGCGCGGCGCACGTCGTCCGCGCTGATGTCCAGGTGGGTCACCAGGCGCGTCGGCCCGCCGTACACCGCGCGCATTTTTATGTTCTGCGCGTCCAGCGCGGCGGTCAGGCCATCGCACAGCGCCGGCTCGACCTGAACGAACACCATGTTGGTGTCCTGGCTCAGCACCGTCACGCCGGCAATGCCTCCCAGCCCCTCGGCCAGCAGGCGGGCGTTGGCGTGATCCTCGGCCAGCCGGTCGACGTTGTGCTCCAGCGCGTACAGGCAGGCGGCCGCCAGCACGCCGGCCTGGCGCAGGCCGCCGCCCAACATCTTGCGCCACCGGTGCGCGCGGGCGATCAATTCGGCGCTGCCCACCAGGACCGAGCCCACCGGAGCGCCCAGGCCCTTGGAAAAGCAGATCGACACCGAGTCGAAGGGCTGGCACATGTCCGCCAGCGGCTTGCCGCTGGCCACCGCCGCGTTGAACACGCGCGCGCCGTCCAGATGCGTGGCCAGGCCGTGCTGGCGCGCCCAATCCGTGGCAGCCTGCACGTAGGAAGCCGGGATCAGTTTGCCGTGGAAGGTGTTTTCCAGCGCCAGCAGGCGGGTGCGGGCGAAATGCGCGTCGCCCGCGGGCTTGAGCGCGGCGGCCAGCTTCTCCAGCGGCAGCGAACCGTCCGCCGCGTGTTCCACCGGCTGGGGCTGAATGCTGCCGAGCACGGCCGCCCCGCCCCCTTCGTACTTGTAGGTGTGCGCCAGCTGGCCCACCAGGTATTCATCGCCCCGCTCGCAGTGCGCCATCAACGCGCCCAGGTTGCTTTGCGTGCCCGAGGGAAAGAACAGGCCCGCCGCCTTCCCGGCGCGCTCGGCAACCGCTTCCTGCAGCCGGATCACGGTGGGGTCGTCGCCCATCACGTCATCGCCCAGGGGCGCGGCGACCATCGCCTGCAGCATGGCCGCCGAGGGCCGGGTAACGGTGTCGCTGCGCAGATCGATCATGGAAAGTCCTTGGATGGAAGATGAATTCGGAAAGCGCTCATTCGGCGCGCGGCGCGGGCGCGGCGCGGCTCACGACCCAGATGCCGGCCAGGATCAGCGCCATGCCGCCCAGCTCGACGGCGGTCGGCCGCTCGGACAACAGCGCCCAGGCCAGCAGCATGGCCACGACGGGCACGCCCAGGCTGGACAGGCCGGCGATGGACGCGGGCACGCGGCGCACGACCTGCAACCACAACAGCCAGCCGGCCGCCGTCGCGATCAGCACGATGTAGGTCATGCCGGCCCAGAGCTGCCAGCCCCATTGCGCCGGCATCTGCGGCACCAGCAGGGCCAGCGGCACCATCGCCAGGCCGCCGAACAGCATCTGCCAGGCGGTGAAGGTCATCACGTCCGGCGCGTGGCGCTCGAACATGCGCTTGGACAGCACCGTGCCCACGCCCCAGCTCAGGCCGCTGCCCAGGCCCAGCAGCACCGGACGGATATCGCCCAGGCCGTTCCAGGGTTCCACGAAGCAGACGAGCCCGACCGCGGCCAGGCCCATGCCCAGGCCGTGCCTGGCGGTGGGCCGCTCGCGCAGCAGCCACCAGGCGAACAGGATCACCCAGAACGGCATGGTGTAGGCCATGAGCGACACCTTGCCCACCCCGCCCGTCACCAGCGCCGTCTGCACGAACCCCTGGAAGCCCGCCGTCTGGGTCAGGCCGATCAGCAGGGTCAGTTTCCAGGGCGGCATGGCCAGCGGCCGGCGGGTCGCGATCGCCAGCGCGAACAGCACCAGGCTGCCCACTACGTAGCGCAGCGCCACGAAATCGAACGGGCCGATATAGGGCACGATCAGTTTCATCGCGATCCAGCTGCCCGCCCAGACCAGGATGGTGCTGAACATCAGGGCTAGCCCCGCCCGATCGAAACTGCTGCTCACGTGTCTGGCTCCGTGGAGATGCGGAAGAAAAAAAGAAAAGGCGCCCGGCGCCGGCGGGTTGCCGGCACGGGCGCCTCACATTATGCGCCTGTCGCGCAGCGGGCGGCCGGCAAGTGCCGGCCGATCGCGCTCACAGGGGCTTGGACAGCTGGTCGAGAATGGCGGGGTTCTCCAGCGTGGAGACGTCCTGCGTGACTTCCTCGCCCTTGGCGACCACGCGCAGCAGGCGGCGCATGATCTTGCCCGAGCGCGTCTTGGGCAGGTTGTCGCCGAAGCGGATGTCCTTGGGCTTGGCGATGGGGCCGATTTCCTTGGCCACCCAGTCGCGCAGCGTCTTGGCGATGGCCTGCGCCTCGTCGCCTTCCGGACGCGCGCGCTTGAGCACCACGAAGGCCACCACGGCTTCGCCGGTGGTGTCGTCCGGGCGGCCCACGACCGCGGCTTCGGCTACCATCTCGTGCGCCACCAGCGCCGATTCGACTTCCATCGTGCCCAGGCGGTGGCCGGACACGTTCAGCACGTCGTCGATGCGGCCCATGATCCAGAAGTAGCCGTCGGCGTCGCGTTGCGCGCCGTCGCCCGCCAGGTAGTAGCCGCGCAGTTCAGGCGGGAAATAGCTCTTCTTGAAACGCTCCGGATCGCCCCAGATGTTGCGGATCATCGCGGGCCACGGCCGCTTGATGACCAGGAAGCCGCCATTGCCCTGTTCGACGTCGGCCCCGGTCTCGTCGACGATGGCCGCCGCGATGCCCGGCAGGGGCAAGGTGCAGGAACCCGGCTTGGTCGGGGTAGCGCCCGGCAGCGGCGTGATCATGTGGCCGCCAGTCTCGGTCTGCCACCACGTATCCACGATGGGGCAGCGCTCGCGGCCCACGTTCTTGTGATACCACATCCAGGCTTCGGGATTGATGGGCTCGCCCACCGTGCCGATGATGCGCAGGCTGTCCAGGTCGTAGTTCTTCGGATGCGCTTCGGGCGAGGCCTCGGCCGCCTTGATCAGCGAACGGATCGCCGTGGGCGCGGTGTAGAACGTGGTGACTTTGTGGCGAGCGATCATGTCCCAGAAGCGGCCGGCGTTCGGGTAGGTCGGCACGCCTTCGAAGACCACCTGCGTGAGGCCGGCGGCCAGGGGACCGTAGGTGATATAGGTGTGGCCCGTGACCCAGCCCACGTCGGCCGTGCACCAGTACACGTCGTCCTTGCGGGCGTCGAAGGTCCACTTCACCGTCAACAGCGCCCACAGCAGATAGCCCGCCGAGGAATGCTGCACGCCCTTGGGCTTGCCGGTGGAGCCGGAGGTGTAGAGGATGAACAGCGGATGCTCGGCGTTGACGGACACGGGCGCGCAGGTGTCGGGCTGGCCGGCCTCGACCTCGTGCATCCAGAGATCGCGGCCTTCGTTCCATTGCACCTTGCCGCCGGTGCGGCGGTACACGATGACCTTGGAGACGGCCTCGCAGCCGCCCATGGCGAAGGCTTCCTCGACCGCGGGCTTGAGCGGGATGGTCTTGCCGCCGCGGACCTGCTCGTCGGCGGTGATGACCAGCGACGCGCCCACGTCCATGATGCGCTCCTGCAGGCTCTTGGCCGAGAAGCCGCCGAACACCACCGAGTGCGTCACGCCCAGGCGCGCGCAAGCCTGCATGGCCACCACGGCCTCGATCGACATCGGCATGTAGATGATGGCGCGGTCGCCCTTCTTGTAGCCCAGCGCCGCGATGCCGTTGGCGAAGCGGCACACGCGGGCCAGCAGTTCGCGGTAGGTCACCTTGTCGACACGGCCGTCGTCGGCCTCGAAGATGATGGCGGTCTTGTCGGCATTGCCGTTGGTCAGGTGCACGTCCAGGCAGTTGGCCGAGACGTTGAGTTCGCCGTCGCCGAACCAGCGGTAGAACGGGGCGTCGGATTCGTCGAGGACTTGCGTGAACGGCTTGGTCCACTGCAGGTTGTCGCGGGCCTGCCCGGCCCAGAAGCCATCGAAGTCGTTCTCGACCTGCGCGCACAGCGCGTTATAGGCTTCCATGCTGGGAATGGCGGCGCCCTGCGCCGCGCGCTCGGGCGGCGGGAAAACACGGGTTTCCACCAGGACGGACTCAATAGCGTTCGACATGATTTTTGTCTCCAATCGGTGATTCTGTTGTTTATGCCGCTTTTTTCATTACCCACCTGCAACCGTATCGCCGCGCTCTTACGGGCACCTTACGCAAAATGCGGGCCGGAGCCCGCAAGCGCGCAGGAGCCCGGAGCTCCGACAATGCCGGCCTCGGCTCGGAACATCCGAACCAGGCACGGATCAAGCGGCATGCACAAGCCAACAACGCACCGGCGCCGCCTTGCGAAGGCGCCGCCGCTGGGCAGACCATAAGGATAGCAGCCACGGCCCCGTTTTCGCGACCCTCAGGCGGCGCGCCGGGCCAGGCCCCGCTTCATGTCCACGCGCGACAGCAGGACGAGGCCGCCCACGAAGAACAGGCCGGTCACCAGGATGGCCAGCCGGTGGTTGCCGTGCGTGGCCCAGGTCACCAGCCCGTAGGTCAGCGGGCCGATCACGGCGGCCAGTTGCACCGCGAAGGTCCATAGCGAAAAGAACTCCGCCAGCCGGCCCGCGGGCGCGAGCGCCCCCGTCATGGCCCGGCCCGCGCTCTGGGTCGTGCCCATGCACAGGCCCGCCAGCGTGGCGGCCACCCAGAACACCGGCGCCGTCACGGCGGCATAGGCCACCAGGACCATCGCGATCCAGCCCACCAGGGTCATGGCCAGCGCCGGCTTGTGGCCGATGCGGTCCTGCACGTAGCCGAACGAGAATGCGCCCGCCGCGGCGCCGATGTTCACCGTGAACACCAGCAGCATGATCTGCGGCGTGGTGAAGCCCATGACCTCGGAGGCATACACGGCCGCCAGCGTGATCACCACCGAGATCCCGGCCTGGTAGCAGGCTATGCACATGAGCAGCCGGCGGAATTCGGGAAAGTGCATTCCGGTTTCGCGCCACGCGTAGGCCAGGCGCTTGAACATGTGCAGCGCCTCGGGCCGTCCCTGCGGCTTCGCGCGCTCGCGCAGCAGGAAAAAGGACGGTAGCGCCGCCAGGGCAAATACCGAGCAGGTGACGACGATGACCCAGGGCACGAAGTGCTCGGCGGTCTCGCCGCGCGCCTCGGCCAGGGTCACGACGACCAGCGACAGGCCCAGGGTGAGCATGCCGCCGCAATAGCCGAAGCTCCACCCCCAGCCGGACACGCGGCCCAGCGCCGTGGGCTTGGCGAGCTCGGGCAGGAACGCCGCGACCACGGATTCGCCCACGCAATAGCAATAGTTGGAGACGACGATGGCCGCCAGCGCGAGCCAGACGTCGCCCGGGCCCGCCTGCGTCAGCACCAGGGTGGCGGCGACGCAGCCCACCGTGCTCGTATAGAGCAGGCGCCGCTTGCCCGCGCGCGCGTCGGCGCGCGCGCCCAGGGTGGGCATGGTGAGCATGATGAGCAGATAGGACAGCGACAGCGCCGCGGTCCAGGCCAGCGTGGCCCACGGGGCGCGCCCGCCCACCACGCCGACGAAATAGGTGCTGAACACCGCCGTGAGGATCACGGTGGTGTAGCCGGAATTGGCGAAGTCGTACATGGCCCAGGCCCAGACTTCGCGCTTGGCCACGCCCGGATTCAGGGGGCTGTCGCCCCCCGATCCGGCGGTCTGCCCGGAAGCGTCGGCCGACGCTTCCGGCGGCACGCCCCGGCTTACCGGACTGCCTTCGTGCTCCGCACGCCGGTATTCGCCCTCGGGGCGGCCCTGCGAGCTCATAGGCCCAGCGCGGCGATACCAGCTTGAGCGATCTGCACGTCTTCGGTCGATTTCACGCCCGAGACGCCGACCGCGCCGACCACGTGGCCGTCGGCCACGACCGGCACGCCGCCTTCCAGCAGGCCGTCGATCAAGGGGGCCGACAGGAACGAATAGCGGCCGTTGTTGATCATTTCCTCGTAGACGCGCGATTCGCGACGGCCCAGCGCGGCGGTCTTCGCCTTCGCGGGAGCGATGTGCGCCGAGATCGGCGCGGCATCGTCCAGGCGCAGCATGCCCAGCAAGTGGCCGCCATCGTCGACCACGGCGATCGTGACGGCCCACTTGTTCTGCAGGGCGTGTGCTTCGGCCGCGGCCAACACTTTCTTGACGTCTTCGGCGCTCAGCACGGGTTTGGTATTCATTGCAGCGACTCCTTGATCTGTTCCAGGGCGGATGGGTCTTCGATGGTCGTCAGGTCTCCGGGATCGCGTCCTTCGCACACGGCGACGATCGCGCGGCGCAGCACCTTGCCGGAACGGGTCTTGGGCAGCGCGCCCACGAACCGGATCCGGGCGGGCCTGGCCACCGCTCCCAGCTGATCTTCCACCAGCCGCATGATATCGCCTTCCAGCTGCTTTGCCCCTTCGGGCGTTTCGGCGCCAGCCGGATTCTTCAGCACGGCGAACGCCATGGCCACCTGCCCCTTGAGCGCATCGGCCACGCCCACCACCGCGCATTCGGCGATCAGGCTGTGGCTGTTGACCGATTCCTCGATCTCGCGCGTGCCCAGCCGGTGGCCGGCCACGTTGATCACATCGTCGGTGCGGCCCAGGATGAACCAGTAGCCATCCTCGTCCACCAGGCCCCAGTCGAACGTGGAGTACACCTGGCGCCCGGGGATGGAGGTGAAGTAGGTCTGCACGAAGCGCTCGTCGTCGCCCCAGATGGTGGACATGGCCCCCGGCGGCAACGGCGGCACGATGGCCACCACGCCCTTCTGGCCCGGGCCCAGGTCCTCGCCGGTGGATTCGCTGACGATGCGCGCGTCGAATCCGTACACGGGGAACGACGGGCTGCCGAAACGGGTGGGCACCTTCTCCACGCCCGGCTGGGCCGAGAGTATCGGCCAACCCGATTCCGTCTGCCAGTAGTTGTCGATGATGGGCTTGCCCAGCCCGCTGGAGATCCATTGCGCGGTCGGCTCGTCCAGCGGCTCGCCCGCCAGGTACACGGCGCGCAGCGACGACAGGTCGTGCTGCTTGAGCAGCGCCGGGTCCTGGCGCTTGAGCACGCGCACCGCGGTCGGCGCCGAAAACAGCGTGTTGACCTCGAACCGTTCCACCAGCTTCCACAGGATCGCGCCGTCGGGCCGCACCGGCGTGCCTTCGTACAGCACGGTCGCCTGGCCGCCTATCAGCGGGCCGTAGACGATATAGGAGTGTCCCACCACCCAGCCGATGTCGCTGGTGCAGAAAAAGGTGTCGCCCGGCTTCCCGTTGAAGAGGTACTCCATGGAAGACGCCAGCGCCACGGCATAGCCACCCGTATCGCGCTGCACGCCCTTGGGCCGCCCGGTGGTGCCGGAGGTATAGAGGATGTAGCTCGGCTCGGACGATTCCAGCCACTCCACCGGCACGCGCGCGCCACGGTGGCGCTCGCGCAGGGCCGCGTAGTCCAGGTCGCGGCCGGCCACGGGTTCAAACGGGGCCAGGCCGCGGTCGAACACCACCACCGAGGCCGGCGGCGACTTGGCCAGCGCCAGCGCCCGGTCCAGCAGGGGCTTGTACGGCACCACCTTGCCCGCGCGGGAGCCGCCGTCGGTGCAGACCACGACCTTGGGCGCCGCGTCGTCGATGCGCTGGGCCAGGTTGACCGAGGCGAATCCGCCGAACACCACGGAGTGCACCGCGCCGATCCGGGCGCAGGCCAGCATGGTGAACACCGCCTCCGGCACCATCGGCATGTAGAGCAGCACCCGGTCGCCCCGCCCCACGCCCAGCTCCTTGAGCATGGCGGCGGCGGCATTGACCTCTTCGAACACGTCCTGGCGGGTATAGACGCGCTCGCGGTCCACCTCGGTGGACACCCAGATCAGGGCCGGCGCGTCGGCCTGGGTCGGCAGCCAGCGGTCGACGGCGTTGTAGCAGAGGTTGCTGCGCCCGCCCGTGAACCATTTGGCGAAGGGCGGCCGGGAGAAGTCCAGCACGGCCCCGAATGGCGTTTCCCAGTGGATGCGGCTGGCCTCTTCGCGCCAGAACGCATCGCGGTCATGCACCGACCGGTAATGGAAATCCCGGGTTTTTTGCATTTATGTCTCCTGTTATCGTTCGTACGCCTTAAGGCTGATTGTTTTCTTCCTGGAACATTCGGTCATTTTGGTAGGCGAACCTTGCACGAGGCTTGCCGCAAGTCAAAAAGTTCTCCCAGGCGTCCACGCTGCATGGACATTTAAGCCGGTAACGTAACGAACCGGTCTTAAAAGTTTGGTAGAATCCCCGCGAAGTTGTACAAAAATGTTGATTTTGCTGACATCTCGGCCAGATTCACGGCGAATACCGTGCTTTCTGCCGTTATCCGCAAATCATCCCCTGGCGAATGCATCGACACTCCACACGCGCGCTACAGATTTCATCCACTGGCCAAGCAACCCGCGGTCTGCGCTTGCTGGCGCTGGTTGCGTGCGTGGCGGGTCTGGCAGGTTGTGCCGGTACGAACCAAAAGTCAACCGCCTATACGTCGGAGATCGACCCCTACGAAACCGAGTGGGTCGCCACCGCGGATGACCCCATCGGCATGCTGGTGGTGCACAAGTTCAAGCGCGAACGCCAGCAAGCCCACACCGGCGTGAACAGCGACAACGCCATGGTCAGCGAAGCCCTGAACTACCTGGGCATCCGCTACCGCTTCGGCGGCAACTCCCCCGATACCGGGTTCGATTGCAGCGGCCTGGTCACCTACACGGTCGAGCGCTCGCTGGGCCTGAAACTGCCTCGCAACGCCGCCGACATGGCGCAGCAGGGCATCGCCGTCAACAAGAACGAACTGAAGGCCGGCGACCTGGTCTTCTTCAATACCCTGGGACGCCGCTACTCGCACGTCGGCATCTACCTGGGCGACGACCGCTTCGTCCACTCGCCCAGCGCCGGCGGGGTGGTCCGCGTCGAAAACATGACCATGGCCTATTGGGCCAAGCGCTACAACGGCGCCCGCCGCCTCGACAATAGCCTGATGGCTTCCGCGCGCGCGGCCAACTGATCCCCCGGGTTCGCCCCGCCAGACAAGCAAAACGCCGCCGGACTTTCCAGTCCGGCGGCGTTTTCATTTCTCTTCGCGGCTCGATGGCCGCAGGCCGGTTCGGCCTCCCCAGTTTTCTTGTGCGGCCGCGGCAGGCAGCGGCCGCCCGACGCCTAGTGCACCGTGCCCGCGCGGGAGCACAGGCCGCATTGCTGCAACGCCTGCTGCATGCTGCATACCGAACGGCGACAAGCCACGACACGGATGCCGCCGCGCTGTGCCGCGTTGCGGAACGTCTTCATGACGTTATGGCCGAGGAAGTCGGTCAGCAGGATCACCAGCTGGGTGCCCGAAGGCAGTTGCAGCGTCTTCTTTTGATGCGAGGGATCACGGCCGCTGATGTGATGCGTGATCGAGATATTGTGTCCTTTGAGAAGATCGGGAATGTTGCCGAGCCTGTCGGCGCCCACTACCACTGCACTGAGTCCTGCCGTCATGATGAACCTCACTGGGTCGTTGAGACTAGGTGTAATGATAATGATTCCTATTGTTTAGTCAACTTAAATGAGATCAGTTCTTATTTAATTATTTTTATGAGCCTGCCCGGAGGGATAGCGACGCCCGGGGGACGAGGCCAAAAAAAAGGCGCCGCGCCCCGCGGCGCCGCGCCTTTCCTGGGCGAAACCCTGCCCCGCCTATTTGGGCGTACCCTGCACCGCTTCGGTCACCACGGCACGGGTGAGCGACGGCGCCAGCATCTCCAGGAAGGTGTAGACGTAATCCCGCAGGAACACCCCCGCCTTCACGCCCACCCGGGTCGTATGGGTGCCGAACAGATGGCCCACGGGCAGCCCCACCAGGTTCGAGTCGCGGCGCGGGTCGTAGGCCACGCCGGCGATGATCCCGATGCCCAGGCCCACGTCGACGTAGGTCTTGATCACGTCGGCGTCGATGGCCTCCAGCACGATATCCGGATGGATGCCCTGGTTGGCGAAGATCTCGTCGATGGTGCTGCGGCCGGTAAAGGCGCGGTCGTAGGTCACGATGGGGAATTCGGCCAGCTGCGCCAGCGACAGGCGCTTGGCGGCGCTGGAGGTCAGCTCGGCCAGCGGATGGTCGGGACGCACCACCACGGTGTGCTCCCAGGCGTAGACCGGCAGCGTGGCCAGGCCCGGCGTCAAGGCCAGCGATTCCGTCGCCAGCGCCAGGTCGGCCTGCTCGTGCAGCACCATTTCCGCCAATTGCGCGGGGCTGCCTTCGGCCAGCGACAAATGCACTTTGGGGAACTGCTTGCGGAACGCCGGGATGACCCGCGGCAACAGGTAGCGCGCCTGGGTATGGGTGCACGCGATGACCAGGCCGCCCTCGTCCCGGCGCGCGAACTCGTCGCTCACCTTCTTGAGGTTGTCCACTTCGCGCATGATGCGGTCGATGACCTGCGAGACCGCCAGGCCGGGCTTGGTCAGCCCTTTGATGCGTTTTCCATGCCGTTCGAAGATCTTGATACCCAGCTCGTCTTCGAACTCGATGATCGCCTTGGAGACGCCCGGCTGGGACGTGTAGAGCATCCGGGCGGCTTCGGTCAGATTGAAGTCGCGCCGGATGGTTTCCCGCACGAAACGAAATTGCTGCAGGTTCATTGAATTGGCCCCTGATAGACGGACCAATTATAAGTAATAAGGACGCCTTGCTATATCACTTATTTGTATAAGCTTAGGAGCAAGACGTCCCCCTTTCAGCGCATCGAGATCGTGGTGTTCACACTCTTGGCGTGGGCGGACCAGCGCGCGGTGATCGTCTTGGTCTGCGTCCAGAACTGCACCGCCTGCTTGCCGTTGGGGCCCAGGTCGCCCAGCTTGGAGCCGCGCGAGCCGGTGAAGCTGAACCAGGCCACGGGCACCGGGATCGGCACGTTGATGCCGACCTGGCCGACGTCGATATTGTTCTGGAAGTAGCGGGCCGCGCCGCCATCCTGGGTGAACAGGGCGACGCCGTTGCCGTTGGGGTTGCGGTTGATGAACTCCACCGCTTCTTCCAGCGTCTCGGTGCCCACCACGCACAGGACCGGGCCGAAGATTTCTTCGGTGTAGATGGTCATGTTCTCGGTGACGCCGTCGAAGATCGTCGGGCCCACGAAGTTGCCCTGCTCGAAGCCCGCCACCTTCAGGTCGCGGCCGTCCAGCAGCAGCTTGGCGCCTTCGTCCACGCCCTTCTGGATCAGGCCCTCGACACGCTTCTTGGCGTTGGGCGAGACCAGCGGGCCCAGGTCGGCGGCGCGGTCGGTGCCGGAATTGACCTTGAGCTTCTTGGCCCGTTCGACGAAATCAGGCAGCCAGTTGCGCGCCTCGCCGACCAGCACGGCCACCGACGAGGCCATGCAACGCTGGCCGGCCGCGCCGAAGGCGGCGCCCAGCAATTGGTTCAGGGCGACTTCGGGGTCGGCGTCCGGCAGGACCACGCAGTGGTTCTTGGCGCCCATCATGGACTGGCAGCGCTTGCCCGCGGCCGAGGCGCGGTTGTAGATCTCGGTGCCCACGCGGGTCGAGCCGATGAACGAAACCGCCTTGATGTCGGGGTGCTCGCACAGGCCGTTGGCGGTTTCCGGGCCGCCGTGCACGACGTTCAGCACGCCCGGGGGCAGGCCGGCTTCCAGCGCCAGCTGGGCCAGGAACAGCGAAGACGTCGGATCCTGCTCCGAGGGCTTGAGCACGAACGTGTTGCCGCAAGCCACGGCGATCGGGAACATGAAGCAGGGCAGCATCACGGGGAAGTTGAACGCGGTAATGCCCGCGCACACGCCCAGCGGCTGGATCAGCGTGTAGACGTCGATGCCGGTGGCGGCGTTTTCAGCGTACTCGCCCAGCTGCAGGTTGGCGATCGAGCAGGCATGCTCGACCACTTCCAGGCCGCGGCCGACTTCGCCCTCGGCGTCCGGCAGCGTCTTGCCGTGCTCGCGGGTGATCATCTCGGCCAGCTTGCCGGTATTGGCGCGCAGCAGCTCCTGGAATTTCAGCATGACACGCATGCGCATGCCCTGCCCGCTGTTGCGCCAGGTCTTGAAAGCCTCCTTGGCGTTGGAGACGGCCAGGTCCAGTTCCTCGCGGGTGGCGAAGGGAACCTTGGCGACGACCTCCTGGGTGGCGGGATTGATCACGTCTCGCCATTCGGTGGTTTTGGACTGCACTAGCTTGCCGCCGATCAATAGCGGAACGCGCGGGACTTCACTCATTTGATGCTCCTCACACTGCATAGTCGATGCGGAGTGGACTCCGCGTTCATGGATCTTGCGGCGCGCCGCCGGGCAGCGCCCGCATGGTCTATTTCTTCACCAGGGGGCACGAGGAATCGGCCAGGGGCTGGAACGCCTCGGCGGCCGGGATGGTGGCCACCAGCTTGGAATAGTCCCAGCCGCCCTTGGACTCCGCGGGCTTCTTCACTTCGTACAGGTACATGTCGTGGATCACCCGGCCGTCGGGGCGGATCGAGGCGTTGCGCATGATCGGATCCTTGATGGGCAGCTCGCGCATCTTGTCGGCCACCACCTTGCCGTCCGTGCTGCCCGACGCCGCCACGCCGCGCAGGTAGTGCAGCACGCTGGAATACACGCCGGCCTGGGTCATGGTGGGCTTCAGTCCGCGGAACGCCTTCTCGAAGCGCCCGGACCATTCGCGGGTGGTGTCGTCGTAATCCCAGTAGAAGCCGTCCACGTACGACAGGCCCTGGGCGTTCTCCAGGCCCAGCGCCCGCAAGTCGGACAGGAAAATCAGCAGCGACACCAGGCGTTGGCCGCCCGCGACGATGCCGAACTCGCGCGCCTGCTTCACGGCGTTGACGGTGTCCTGGCCGCCGTTGGCCAGCGCCACCACCTGCGCCTTCGAACTCTGCGCCTGCAGCAGGTAGGACGCGAAATCGGGCGCGTTCAGCGGATGCCGCACGCTGCCGGCCACCGTGCCGCCCAGGGCCTGCACGGCCTTGGCCGTGTCGGCCTCCAGCGAGTGGCCGAACGCGTAGTCCACGGTAATGAAGAACCAGGACTTGCCGCCCGCCCGCACCGTGGCCTTGGCGCCGCCGGCGGACTGCGAATAGGTGTCGAACATCCAGTGGAAGCCGACGGGCGAGCATTCCTTGTTGGTCAGCGCCGTGGTGGCCGGCCCGGAGAACATCACGACCTTGTTCTTTTCGCGCGCGATGCCCTGCACCGCCAGCGCCACGGCGGAGTTGGTCAGGTCGGCGATGGCGGTGACGCCGTCGCGGTCGAACCACTCGCGCGCCTTGGCCGCGCCCACGTCGGCCTTGTTCTGGTTGTCCGCGGACACCAGCTCGATCTTCATGCCCTTGCACTCCGCGGCCAGGCAATCGTCGATCGCCAGTTGCGCCGCGGCCACCGAACCCGCGCCCCCCATGCCGGCATAGGTGCCCGACATGTCCGTCAGAATTCCGATCTTCACCGGCGGCTTGTCCGCCGCGTGCGCCTGGGCAACCAGGGCAGCGCCCAGACACAAACCTGCGGCGAGCCCGCGTGCGTGCAATTTCATGGATTTGTCTCCTGAGTTTTATGCGTTATGGCGCCGTCTTTGCGGCCTGCGGTACCCAGGGCAATGCCCCAGGGCCTGCCAACCCAGTGTAGATGTGTGAAAATCAACAAGCAACACCAGAAATGCACATTCCTTGTGCATAAATAACCAAGTGAATTTCTGGCCCGCCGCGCCAGGCGCGGCGGATGCCTGGAGCGGCGGATCGTGCTTGATTGGGACAGCCTGCGGTATTTCCTGGAAGTGGCCCGTACGCAGCGGGTGAGCGCGGCCGCGCGCAAGCTCGGGGTGGAGCACACCACGGTGTCGCGGCGCATCCGCGCCCTGGAGGCGGAGCTGGAAACCCTGCTGTTCGAGAAGTCGCGCAGCGCCGGGTTCATGCTGACGGAAGACGGCCAGCGCCTGTTCGTCCATGCCGAGCAGATGGAAAGCACGGTGCACTCGGCCCGCGAGACCCTCTCCGGCATCGGCCAGGCCCTCTCGGGCCACCTTCGCATCGGCGCCACCGAAGGCTTCGGCAGCTACGTGCTGACGCCGCTGGCCGCCGATTTCCAGCGCCGCTATCCGCACATCACGCTGGACATCCTGCCGGTGCCGCGCTTCGTCAGCCTGTCCAAGCGCGAGGCGGACCTGGCCATCACCATCGAGCGCCCCCAACGCGGGCCGTATGTGTGCAGCAAGCTGTGCGATTACACGCTGCGTCTGTACGGAACGCCGGGCTACCTCGCCCGCCACTCGCCGATCACGTCACGCGCGGACCTGGCCGACCATACCTTCATCGGCTACGTGGACGAACTGCTGTTCAGCGAACGCCTGCGCTACCTGGAAGACCTGCTGCCCGCCAGCAAGGTGGTCCTGCGCAGCACCAGCGTGGTCGCGCAGTACCACGCAGCGCTGCAGGGCCAGTCGCTGGCGATCCTGCCCTGCTTCATCGCGGCGCAGGATCCGCGGCTCGTGCCGGTGCTGGAAAACGAAGTGGAGATCACCCGCTCGTTCTGGATGTACTGCCACGAAGACCTGCGCAAGCTCAAGCGCGTGACGGTCCTGTGGGAATTCATCCGCAAGTCGGTGCTGAAGAACGCCGACCTGCTGGCCGGCCGGCGCGGCACGATGAAGTACCTGCCGTAAGGGCGGGAGCGGCGGGAGGGTGGGCCCCCGCGGCGGCCGCTAGCTGCTGTTCTTGGGCGCCTTCACGCGCAAGCGCCGCATCAGCAGGAAGACCGTCAACATCGCCACCACGCCGTGGATGGCCCACACGCCCACGCCGAAGCTGAGCTTGCCGCTGGAGATCCAGGCGCGCGACAGGTTGATCAGGTTCATGTAGAGCAGGCCCACCAGGCCGGCGATGAGCAGGTCGCCCGAGCGTCCCAGGCGCGGATTCACCGCTCCCAGCGGGATCGCCAGCAGCGCCAGGTTCAGCGCGGCCAGCGGCAGCGAGACGCGCCACATCACCTGCGACCAGCTGCTGTCGGTGTTGTCCGCCATCAGCTGCGTGGTGGTGCGCGCCTTGGACGAGCGCTCGGCGGCGGCGCGGGCCTCGGCCACCGGATCGCCGCCCGACTTGCTTTCCAGGCGCAGGCCGTACTTGTCGAAGTGCACCAGGCGGATCTCGGGCGTGCCCGGCTTCAGGTCGTAGCGGTGCCCTTCACCCAGCACCAGGAAGCGGTCGCCGTTGGGCAGGGTTTCGCTGTGGGCCCTGCTGGCGGTCAGCACGCTCAGCCATTCGGGCCCGATTTCACGCGCGAACACGTTGCCCAGCTCGTCGCTGGGTTCGAGGGGATCCTCGGCGAAGAACACGCGGCTGCCGCCCGACGATTCGGCGAACTGCCCGGCCGTGACCTTGGAGAGATCCGAGCGCTGTTCGAAGCGCTCGTGGTATTCGCCGATCTGGCGGTACGCCCACGGCGCCGCCACCAGCGTCAGGCCGGCCACGGCCAGCGCCACCGGGATGGCCACGCGCAGCACCGGCTTGAGCCAGTCGGCCAGCGACAGGCCGCTGGCGAACCACACCACCATCTCGGATTCGCGATAGTTGCGCGTGACGGTGGTCAGGACCGCGATGAATATGGAGACCGCCAGAACCGTCGGCAAGGCGGTGATGGTCGACAGCGCGGCCAGCACGAGCACGACGTCTGCTCCGATGTTGCCTCCGGCGGCTTCGCCGAGCAAGCGCACGAGCAGCACGCTGAGCCACACGACGAGCAACGTGGAAAAGACAACGCCAGCGTGACTGATGATCTCGCTGACGACGGAGCGTTTAAATAGAGACATGGGAGAATATGCGGGATAATCGACCGCATCATACACAGACGCACACGGGAAACCCTCATGGAATTTAGCACACAGACCACCGCTTCCCTGCACCAAGTCAAAACCGCCGCCCTGGCCGTCGGGGTGTATGCGGAAGGCGTGTTGAGCCCCGCCGCCGACATCATCGACCGCGCCTCCAACGGCGCCGTCCGTTCGGTGGTCAAGGCCGAGTTCCGCGGCCGCGCCGGCTCCACCCTGACGCTGCGCAACCTGCCCGGCGTGACCGCGCAGCGCGTGGTGCTGGTGGGCCTGGGCAAGCAGGAAGAATATTCGGCCCGCACCCATGCCTCCGCCGAACAGGCCTTTGCCTCGGCCTGCGTGGCCGCGCAGCTCGCCGAAGGCGTGTCCACGCTGGCCGCCAACCCCATCGCCGACGTGACCATGGCGGCGCGCGCCCGCAGCGCGGCCATCGCCGCCGGCAGCGCCACCTATCACTACGACGCCAGCTTCGGCAAGCCCGACCGCGACGCCCGCCCCAAACTCAAGAAGATCGTCCAGGTCGTCGAGCGCGCCGACGCAGCCCAGGCCCAGAAGGGCCTGCGCGAAGGCAACGCCATCGCCAACGGCATGGAACTGACCCGCACGCTGGGCAATCTGCCCGGCAACATCTGCACGCCCTCCTACCTGGGCGACACGGCCAAGCGCCTGGCGCGCGAATTCAAGTCCCTGAAGGTCGAAGTGCTGGACCGCAAGCAGGTCGAGGCGCTGGGCATGGGCTCGTTCCTGTCCGTCGCGCGCGGCTCCGACGAAGCGCTGCGCTTCATCGTGCTGCGCCACGCGGGCGGCAAGGTCGCCAAGAAGGGCGCGAAGGCGGCCCCGGGCCCCATCGTGCTGGTCGGCAAGGGCATCACCTTCGATGCCGGCGGCATCTCGCTCAAGCCCGCCGCCACCATGGATGAAATGAAGTACGACATGTGCGGCGCCGCCAGCGTGCTGGGCTCGTTCCGCGCCCTGGCCGAACTGGAACTCCCGCTGGACGTGGTCGGCCTGATCCCCGCTTGCGAGAACCTGCCCAGCGGCAAGGCCAACAAGCCGGGCGACGTGGTCACCAGCATGGCCGGCCTGACCATCGAAATCCTGAACACCGACGCCGAAGGCCGCCTGGTCCTCTGCGACGCCCTGACCTACGCCGAACGCTTCAAGCCGTCCGCCGTGATCGACATCGCCACCCTGACGGGCGCTTGCGTGGTCGCGCTGGGCAACGTCAACAGCGGCCTGTTCTCCAAGGACGACGCCCTGGCCGACGCGCTCGCCGCCGCTGGACGCGCCTCGCTGGACACCGCCTGGCGCATGCCCATGGACGACGCCTACCAGGAACAGCTGAAGTCCAACTTCGCCGACCTCGCCAATATCGGCGGTCCTCCGGCGGGCGCGGTCACCGCGGCCTGCTTCCTGTCGCGCTTCGCCACGGCCTACCCCTGGGCCCACCTGGACATCGCCGGCACCGCCTGGCGCGGCGGCAAGGACAAGGGCGCCACCGGCCGCCCCGTGCCCCTGCTGATGCAGTACCTGCTGGACCAGGCTTGAAGCGCCTGCGACGGTATCCGGCATGACGCGCATCGATTTCGCCTTCGGCGCGCCCGACCGCTTGCGCATGGCCTGCCAGGTCGTGCGCAAGCGCTATCTGGCAGGCCAGCGGCTGGTGGTGTACTGTAAGGACGGCAGCCGCCTGGCCGCCTTCGACCGCATGCTGTGGGCGTTCGACGACACGGCCTTCGTGCCGCACGTGCTGGCCAACGATCCGCTGGCGGCCGACACCCCCGTGGTGCTGACCGCGGGCGATCCGCAGCAGGCCGCGGCGGCCGCGGGCCAGGGCGGGCACCCGCCGCCCTCCTGGCTGCTGAACCTGGACAACGATTGTCCTCCCGGGTTCGAGGCCTTCGAGCGGCTGCTCGAAATCGTCTCGGACGACCCCGAGGACAAGCAGGCCGCCCGCCAGCGCTGGCGGACGTACCAGGGCGCCGGCCACACGCCGCACAGCCACGACCTCAGCCGCCAGCAGCCGGACGGTTGAACGCCGCGCCGGCAGTTTCGCGCGCTGCGCCATCTCGACTTTCGGGAGCCACCATGCCCTCTCGCCTCAACGACCCCGGCATCCCTACCTTGACCCAGCGGGCCGAGCCCGTGTTCCACGTTCCCGCCCCCGCCGACGAGGCGGAGGCGCCGCTGCTGACGGAGCTGGCCGACGACGCCGCGTCGGAATACGACGATGACGGGTTCCCGGTGCTGACCGACCTGGCGGATTCCGCGGCCCTGCCCGGCAGCGCGTCCGTCCAGCCCCCCGAGCCAACGGTCCCCTCACCGGACGCGGCCGTTCTCGGCGCCCGCCTCCAAGCCGAGGTCGAACAGCTCATGCGGGAGGCCCTGGCCGACGCCATCGAGCAGATCCAGGCCCGCATGGACGCCGAACTGCCCGGGATCGTGGCCCGGGTGCTGCGGGACGTAAGGCCGGGTTGACCCCTCTGGAACCTCCGCCCCGCGTCTGGTCTAATTCTTGACAGAACTGGATTCTTCAGGGAACTGTAAGGTATCCTTCAACTCTAAGCCTATCAGGCAACCCTTATTCTGCCGCACACAGGAGTTCTTCATGAACGAATATCGTCCGTCCCCTTTTAACCGTTCCGGCGCGATGGCCGGCGCGCCGGGCGAGGTCGCGCGCAACAAAGTCCTGCGCAACACCTATTGGCTCCTGGCGCTCTCGCTGATCCCCACCGTGCTGGGCGCCGCCGTGGGCCTGTACACGGGCGTCAACCGCGTCATGGGCGCCAGCCCCGGCCTGTCCGCGATCGTGTTCCTGGTGGGCGCGTTCGGCATGATGTTCGCCATCGAAAAGAACAAGAACAATTCGCTGGGCGTCGTCCTGCTCCTCGCCTTCACCTTCTTCATGGGCATCATGCTGTCGCGCCTGCTCGGCTTCGTCATGGGCATGAGCAACGGCTCGCAGCTGGTCATGACGGCCTTCGGCGGCACGGCGATCGTGTTCGGCACGATGGCCACGCTGGCCACGACCATCAAGCGCGACCTCTCCGGCATGCAGAAATTCCTGTTCATCGGCGCGGTCGTGATCCTGGTCGCGGCGCTGGCGAACATCTTCCTGCAGCTGCCCGCGCTGATGCTGACGATCTCGGTCATGGCCATCGTCATCTTCTCGGCCTTCATGCTGGTCGACCTGCAGCGCGTGGTCAACGGCGGCGAGACCAACTACGTCTCGGCCACGCTGGCGATCTACCTGGACGTCTACAACGTCTTCTCGAACCTGCTGATGCTGCTGGGCATCTTCGGCGGCAACCGCGAGTAATCGCAGCCTGCCAACCGCTCCCGGGGCCTGCATTCGCGTGTAGGCCCTTTTTTTTCGTCCCAGGCAAGGAGAGGCCCATGCCCGACCGCCGCCGCTTCCTCCAGGCCGCCGCAGGCGCCGCCCTCATCGGTCCCACCCAGGCCGCCCGCGCGCTCAGCCAGCCGCCGCCGATGCTGGCCCGGACCATCCCGGCGTCCCGCGAGGCGCTGCCCGTCATCGGCCTGGGCACCGCCGACACCTTCAATGTCTCCCCCGCCGATGCCGCGGCCATGGCGCCGCTGGCCCAGGTGCTCGACAGCCTGCTGCAGGCGGGCGGCACGCTCATCGACACGGCGCCCAGCTATGGCCAGGCCGAAGCCGTCACCGGCGCCCTGCTGGCCCGCGGCGGCGGCCTGCGACAGCGGACCTTCCTCGCCACCAAGATCAGCACCCAGGGCCACGAATCCGCCATGCGCCAGCTGCGCCAGTCCCGGAAGGCGCTCGGCAGCGACAAGCTCGACCTGGTCCAGGTGCACAACCTGATCGACACCGCCAACCAGCTGGCCCTGCTGCGCGACCTGAAGCGCCAGGGCGTCATCCGCTACGTGGGCATCACCCATTACGCGGACCACGCCCACGACGAACTGACCTCGCTGGTCGAGCGCGAGCGACCCGATTTTCTGCAGGTGAACCTGTCGGTGGGCGCCCGCAACGCGGAAAAGCGCCTGCTGCCGGCCTGCCAGGCCCACGGCGTCGCGGTGCTGATCAACCGGCCGTTCCAGGACGGCGCGCTGTTCCGCCAGGTCAGGGGCATGGCGCTGCCGGCGCTGGCGGCGGAGATCGATTGCACCTCCTGGGCGCAGCTGTTCCTGAAATTCATCATCGGCCATCCCGCCGTCACGGCCGTCATCCCCGCCACCTCCAAGCCCGCCAACATGGCGGACAACGCCCGGGCGGGGTTCGGGCGGCAACCCGATGCTGCTCAGCGGGAGCGCATCGCCGCCCTGCTGGGTTGACGCCATGACGGCCGCGAGCACCCTGCGGGGCCGGGCGGCGCAAGCGCTGGGCATACGCGTCGAGGAGCTGGCCCCGGCGGCCTGCGGCTTCGCGTTCTTTTTCTTCCTCTTCTGCGGCTATTTCATGCTGCGCCCCATCCGCGAGACGATGGGCATACAGGCCGGCGTCGATCAGCTGCAATGGCTGTTCACGGCCACGTTCGTGGCCATGCTGGCGGTCGTGCCGCTGTTCGGCTGGCTGTCGGCCCGCGTGCCGCGCGCCACCCTGGTCACCTGGGTCTACGCCCTGTTCGCCCTCACCATGGCGGGCTTCGCCGCGCTGCTGTACCTGCGGCCCGGCAGCGTCTGGGTCGCGCGCACCTTCTACGTCTGGCTGTCGGTCTTCAATCTGTTCGTCGTGTCCATCGCCTGGAGCCTGATGGCCGACGTATTCCGGATGGAATCCGCCAAGCGCCTGTTCGCGCTGATCGCGGCGGGCGCGAGCGCGGGCGGGCTGTCCGGCCCGCTGCTGGGCGGCCTCCTGGCGGGCGCCCTGGGCCCGGCCGGCCTGCTGCTCCTGTCGGCGCTGCTGCTGGCGGCCACGCTTCCGCTCAAGCGCTGGCTCTTGCGCTGGCGCGCGGCGCACCGGGAGGACGCCGCCCCGGACGACATGCAGCGTCCGATCGAAGGCGCCATGCTGGCCGGCATCTCGCGCATCTTCCAGTCTCCCTACCTGATGGGCATTTCGCTGCTGGTGGTCCTGCTGGCCACGCTCAGCACCTTTCTGTACATGGAGCAGGCGCGGCTCGTGGCCCACGCCTTTCCCGACACCGCCCAGCGCATCCGCGTCTTCAGCACGCTGGACTTCGCGGTGCAGGCGCTGTCCCTGCTGTCGCAGGTTTTCCTCACCGGCCGCGTCGCCGCCAAACTGGGCCTGCGCTTCCTGCTGACGGCCGTGCCGCTGGCGGTGGCGGCCGGCTTCCTGGCCCTGGCCGCCTACCCCGTCTTCGGCGTCCTGGCCGCGGCCATGGTGGTGCGTCGGGTGGGCGAGTACGCGCTGATCAAGCCCGGGCGCGAAATGCTGTTCACCGCGGTGCCGCCGGAAGACAAGTACAAGACCAAGAACGTCATCGACACGGTGGTCTACCGGGCCGGCGACGCGGCCAGCGGCTGGGTCAAGGCGGGCGTGGACATGCTGGGCTACGGCGCGGCGCTGATCGCCTTGCTGGGCGCGGTCTGCGCGCTGGGCGCCGCCGCGGTGGGCTACGGGCTGGGGCGGCACGCCGATGCGCGCAAGCCGGACGAGTTTTAGATTTTTCTGAATACTCATATCACTGGAGCAAACGGATTCCCCAGGCGGCCGCCGCACAATGGCACCGCTCTCAACGCCTCGGGAATCGTCATGAACCGCACCGCCACCGCCTGCCTTGCCGCCCTGTCGCTTTGCCTGGCCGCGCCCCTCGCGCTGGCCGACTACCCGGAACGCGCGATCACGCTGATCGTGCCCGCCGCGGCCGGCGGCAACGCCGACATCACCGCCCGCCTGATCGGCCAGGAGATGAGCCGCCAACTGGGCCAGCCCGTGGTGGTCGAGAACCGGGTCGGCGCCGGCGGCCGCATCGGCACCCAGGCCGTGGCGCGCGCCGCGGCCGACGGCTACACCATCGGCTACGCGCACGTCGGCACGCTCGTCCTGCATCGCTTCCTGTTCAAGCAGCAGCTCTACGACCTGGACCGCGACATCGCGCCCATCGGCCTGGTGGCCGAAACGCCCAACGTCATCGTGGTGAACGCGGCCTCGCCCTATCGCGACCTGAAGGGTTTCATCGAGGCCAGCCGCGCGCAGCCCGAGCGCCTGACGATGACCTCGGCGGACCCGGGCACGACCAGCGAAGTCGGGGTGAAGCTCTTCATCGCACAGACCGGCGCCGCCGTGCGCCAGATTCCCTACAAGGCCACCGCCGCGCAGCTGTCCGACCTGCTCGGGGGCCATGTCGATTCCATGATGGAAAACCTGCCGCCCCTGATCGGCAACCTGAAGGACGGCCGGCTGCGCGCCCTGGCGGTCACCACCAAGACCCGTGCCGCGTCCAACCCCGACGTGCCGACCGTGGCCGAGCAAGGCTATCCCGACTACGAGCAATCGGCCTGGAGCGCGCTGGTCGCGCCCGCCGGCACGCCCGCGGCCGTCATCGCCCGCCTGAACACGGCGATGAACCAGGCGCTGCGTTCGGACAGCGTCAGCAAGGAATTGCGCAGCCGCTCCCAGGAACCCCTGGGCGGCGCGCCGCAAGACGTACAGACCCAGATTCGCAAGGAGCTGCCCAAATGGGAAGGCATCATCAAGGCCGCCGGCACCACGCTGGATTGAGCGGCGCCCCGGCGCGCCAGGGAGCCGCCGCATGGCGACGGTAAGCCGCGAGGACTTTTCCTGCGCCGCCGCCACCAACGAGTCGGCCTATCGGCGCGTGACCGTACCGGTGCTGAAGATCGAGGCGGGGCCGGGGCCGGCCGTCGCCCTGATCGCGGGCGTGCACGGCGATGAATGGGAGGGACAGGCCGCCATCCTGGACCTGTGGCACCAGTTGCCGGGCATCCTGCAGCGCGGCACCGTCTACCTGCTGCCAGCGGTCAACGCCGAGGCATCCCTGGCCGGCACCCGCCTGTCGCCCGCCGACGGCGGCAACCTGAACCGCGCCTTCCTCGGCGCACCGGCCCGGGGCTATACCGAGAGCGTGGCGGCCGCGCTGGAGGCCCGCCTGCTGCCGCGCATCCAGGCGATGGTGGACGTGCACAGCGGCGGCGCGTCGCTGCGCTACCTGCCCTCTTCCGTGATCACCCGTTATGGCGACGACGCCTACGACGCCCGCCTGCCCGCGCTGGCGCGCGCCTTCGGCCTGCCGCAATGCGTGTTCTTCCGCGGCAACGAAGCCGGCTCCATGCCCGCCGCCGCCAGCCGCCATGGCATCGTGCGCCTGAGTGCCGAGATCGGCGGCGGCCGGGAAACCAGCGGCAGCCTGGTCGAACGCTGCCGCGAGGGTCTGCTGGGCTGCCTTGGCGAACTGGGCCTGCTGCCCGCCCGCCCCTTGGCGCGCGACGCCGAAGTCCGGTTGTACGACCTGGACGCGCCCGCCGCGACCCTGCGCGCCCGGGAGCCGGGCGTGTTCATCCCGGACGTCGAGCTGGGGCAATCGGTCGCCGCCCGCCAGCAGATCGGCCGGCTGATCGAGCCCGCCCGCCCCGATACTCCCGCGCGCGTCCTGGCCAGCCCGCAGGCCGGCACGGTCGTCTGCCTGCGCGCCATCGCCCGCAGCGGCGACGGCGACTGCCTGTTCCAGATCGCGCCCGCCCTCCCCCTGGATTCCCTCCCATCGAGGTACTGAAGAACCATGCAGATGAACCCGAGATTGTCCGGCCTGCGTTGCATCCGCTGCGACAGCCTGTGGCCCCCGGCCGACTACCCCGAAGGCTGCCCCAGCTGCCTGGAAGCCGGCCACCCCGCCTCGCTGGAATGCCGCTACGAGCCCTCGGCGGACCCAGCCATGCCGCTGCCGGTGCTCGCCCCCGTCACGCTGGGCGAAGGCGCCACGCCCTGCCTGGACGCGCCGGCGCTGGCGCAGGCGGAAGGCGTGGGCCGGCTGTGGCTCAAGTGCGAAAACGCCAACCCCACGGGCAGCCACAAGGACCGCATGGCTGCCCAGCTGGTATCGCGGGCCCGGCTGGCCGGCGCCACGCGCGTGGCGGCGGCCTCCAGCGGCAACGCGGGCGTATCGCTGGCCGCCTATTGCGCGGCGGCGCGCCTGGAGGCCGATATCGCCATCACCCGCGACTGCCCGCCGCTGCAACGCGACGCCATGCAGCGCTTCGGCGCGAGGCTGCGCGCCTTCGACGACAGCCTCAGCCGCTGGCCCTATATCGCCGACCTGTGCCGCAATCACGGCGCGTTCGCCGGCACCAATTACCTGAATCCCCCCGTCGGCACGCACGCCTACGGCGTAGAGGGCTACAAGCCCATCGCCCGCGAAATCTTCGATGCCTGCGGCGTGCCGACGGACATCGTCGTGCCCGTGGCGCGCGGCGACCTGTTCTGGGGCATCTTCCTGGGCTGGCAGCACCTGCAACGGGCCGGGCTGATCGATCGCCTGCCCCGGATGCACGCCGTGGAGCCGTATGCCCGCCTGTCGCGGGCCCGGGCAGCCGGCGACGCGCGCAAGAACTGGGAAGGCGTGACCGATCAGTATTCGATCGCGGGCAGCACGAGCACCTTGCAATCGCTGGAAGTCCTGTCGCGCTCGGGCGGCTCGCCCGTCGAGATCTCCGACGCGGCCGCGGCGCAGGCGCAGCAGCGCCTGGAGCGCGTCGGGCTGGCCACGGAGCTTTCTTCCGCCGCCGCGCTGGCCGCCGTCTCCCGGCTGCGGCGCGCGGGGCTGGTGGATGCCGAGTCGTCCGTCGTGCTGCTGCTGACCTCGGACGGGCGTCGCGGCTAACGGACTCGGCCGCGGCCGGCCGAGTTCGGGGCGGCCGGCGGACATCCCGGCCACTGGCGGCCGCCGCGGCGGCTAGACGCCGAAGCTGTCCACCAGCGGCGCCAGCGCGCCGCGCAGGCAGGTGGCCCAGAATTTTCCCGCCTCGGACAAGGGGCGGCTGCCATGCAGGATCATGTGGCATTCGAAATGCACCGGCGCGGCCAGCGGCCGGTAGCTCAGCCCGGCCGCCTCCATGCCGACCGCGGTGGCGGGATTGGCGATGCCCACCCCGTGGCCCGCCAGCGCCAGTTGGCACACGGTGCTGGAATACGGCGTCTCGATCGCCACCTTCAAATGACGTCCCGCCTGGGCCAGCAGCGCGTCCAGGCGCTTGCGCGACCCGTCCTCGGCATTCAGCGCGATCACGTCCACCTCGGACAGGTGCGAAAACTCCACGCGCTCCAGCCGCGCCAGGGGATGGCCCTTGGGGAAGACCGCCACGGCGCGCAGGCTGGCCAGGCGATGGCCCCGCAGCCCCTCCAGTTCCGACTCGTCCGCCACCGCGGCCAGGTCCAGCTCGCCCGACACCACCATGTCGCGCAAGGTGTTGGAGTCTCGGATCTGCAGGTACAGCGCCGTATCGGGGTAGCGCGCGCGGAAGCGGGAAATGGCGTCGCTCACCACCGCGCCGCTATAGGCATGGATGCAGCCGATGCGCAGCCGCGGCTGGGCGGCGCCGCGGATCGCGCGGATCTTGCGGCCCAGGCTTTCCAGCCCGACGTTCAGGCGGCGGATCTCCTCATACAGCAGGGTCGCCTCGGGCGTGCGCTGCATGCGCTGGCGCACGCGCTCGAACAGGCGCAGCTCGATGCTGGCCTCCAGCGCCGCCAGCGTCGCGCTGACGGTAGCCGGGGAAACGTCCAGGCGCCTGGCGGCGGCGGTGACGCTTTCCGTCTCGTAGACGGTGCGGAAGGTCTCGACCTGCTTGAGCGTGAAGGTCATGGCCGGGACGCGATGCGTTCAGATGCGCTGCAGGTCCAGCAGCACGCGCCGGGTCGACAGCGGCCGGCCGGCCAGGATTTCGGCCAGGCGCTCGCGCAGATCGCGGCGCAGGGCCGGCTCGATCGCCGGGTCGTCGAAATCGGGCGGCGCTTCGTCCACGCCGTAGCCCGTCTCGCGCAGCAGCGTCCATTCGAAGCGGCGCAGCGCGCCGGCCGCGCGGGTGCCGCCCGACAACTGCTGCAAGGCGGTGTCGTAGGCATCGAACAGCAACGGATGGGCGTCCTCGCGCGGAAGCAGCCGCAGCAGCAATTCGTTCATGTACCAGGCCGACATCAGCGCGGTGCCGGTCAGCGGCCGGATGCCGGCGATCTCGGCCCGCGTCAGCGTCTTCACTTCGCCGTTGCCGGTCCATGACAGCAGCAAGGGCTGGAACGCGGACAGCACCGGACGCAGCACGGAATACGGGCGCTTGGCGCCCTTGGCGACCATGGCCACGCAGCCGTGGTCGCGCGAAAAAGTCTGAACGATGAGGGAGGTCTCACGCCACGCGGTGGCGTGCAGCATATACCCCGGGCGATCCTGGACGCGAGGCGCCCGTCTACTCATAGCCCAGGTCGCGCAGCGCACCCTCGCGGTCGGACCAGCCCTTGCGCACCTTGATGTAGACCTCCAGGTGCACCGGCTTGTCCAGCAGCTTGGCAATGTCCTGCCGCGCCTCCGAAGCGATGCGCTTCATGTGCATGCCGCCCGTGCCCAGCAGGATGGGCTTGTGGCTGTCGCGCTCGACCACCACGCAGGCATTGATGCTGGCGCCCTTGCTGGTTTCTTCCCACTGCTCGATGACGACGGTACAGCCGTAGGGCAGTTCGTCGCCCACCAGGCGGAAGATCTTCTCGCGCACGAGTTCCGCGGCGATGAAGCGCATGGGCCGGTCGGTCAGCGTGTCTTCCTCGAACATGGGCTCGCCTTCCGGCAGCCGCGCCGCGATTTCCTGCAGCAGCTGGTCCAGCTGCTGGTTCTTGGTGGCGCTCACGGGCACCACGGCCCCGAAGGGATGCAGCGCCATGATCTTGGACACGAACGCGAACAGATCGTCGCGGTTCTTGAGGGCGTCGATCTTGGAGACGACCAGGATGGTGCGTTCCGGCGAGGGCAGCAGCGGCAGCAGCTTGGCGTCGCCTTCGGACCACTTGCCCGCCTCCACCACGTGCACCACCACGTCCACGTCGGCCAGGGCCTGCGTGACCACGCGGTTCATCATGCGGTTCATGGCGCCGCCATGCCGCGTCTGGAAGCCGGGAGTATCGACGAAAACGAATTGCTCGTGCTCGCGCGTCAGCACCCCATGGATGCGGTGACGCGTGGTCTGCGCCTTGCGCGACACGATGGAAATCTTGGAACCGATCAGGGCGTTGGTCAGCGTGGACTTGCCCACGTTGGGACGGCCCACGATGGCAACGAAGCCGGTACGGAAAGGGGTATCGCTCATTTAGTCTCTTGAGCCACTGCCACGGGCAGCGACAATTGCGCGGTCTTGCGCGCCTTGCCCGACTTGCGGGCCGCCTTGGAGGCCGGGCTGACGGCCAATGCGGCCTCAAGCGCCAGCTTGGCCGCCGATTGCTCGGCCGCGCGGCGGCTGGCGCCCGCGGCCATGACTTTGATTTCGAGCGCCGGGATGGCGCACTCGACTTCGAACTGCTGGCTGTGGGCCGCGCCATGCGTGGCCACGACCGTGTACTGCGGCAACGCCAGCTTGCGGCCTTGCAGGAATTCCTGCAGCAGCGTCTTGGCGTCCTTGCCCAGGGTCTTGGGGTCGACCGACGCCAGCACCGGCTGGTACTGGCGCACGATCACGCGGCGGGCGGCGTCGAAACCGGCGTCCAGGAAAACGGCGCCGAACAGCGCTTCCACCGTGTCGGCCAGGATCGAGGGGCGGCGGAAGCCGCCGCTCTTCAGCTCGCCTTCGCCCAGGCGCAGGTACTGCGACAGTTCCAGGCGCTGGGCGATTTCCGCCAGCGAGGCCTGCTTGACCAGATTGGCCCGCAGGCGCGAGAGGTCGCCTTCGTCGATCTTGGAATAGCGCTCGAACAGCATCGCCGCGACGACGAAGTTCAGCACGGAATCCCCGAGGAATTCCAGACGCTCGTTGTGGCGCGAACCGTGACTGCGATGCGTCAGCGCCTGTTCGAGCAAGGCCGGATCACCGAAGTGGTGCTCCAGGCGGTTTTCTAGCGTGGCTAGCGACATAATCAGTTGAACCGGCCGATGCGGCTGAGATCGCTGAAGTTCATCCAGATGAAGAACGCGCGCCCGACGATATTGGATTCAGGAACGAAGCCCCAGTACCGGCTGTCCGCGCTGTTGTCCCGATTATCGCCCATTGCGAAAAATTGGCCCTCGGGTACTTTGCAGCGTACCCCATTGCGGCTGTATTGGCAGTTTTGACGGTTGGGAAATTGCCACATCGGGGCATATTCCTGCGGCTTGCCTTCATCCAGCAGTATTTTGTGCTCAACTTCGCCCAAATTCTCCTTATATTGCGCTATATAGGAGACGCGATCGGGTTCAAAGTAGTCGCCGTCGCGCACATGCGGCACCAATTCCCCATTGACATAGAGCTTTTTGTCGAGGTAGGCGATCTCATCGCCCGGCAGGCCGACCACGCGCTTGATGTAGTCGACGTCCGGATCCACGGGATAGCGGAAGACGAACACGTCGCCGCGCTGGGGCTTGCCGACTTCGATCACCTTCTTGTCGATGACCGGCAGGCGCAAGCCGTAGCTGAACTTGTTCACGAGGATCAGGTCGCCCGATTGCAGCGTCGGCAACATGGAGCCCGACGGAATGCGGAACGGCTCGACCACGAACGAGCGCAGCATGAACACGAAAAGAATGACGGGGAAGAAGCTCACCGCATATTCGATCCACCACGGCACGCGGCGCGCCGCGTCGCCCGCCTCGCGGCGCAGCCGCTCGGCCTCCTGGGCGTCTCCGACCAGGGCGGCGTCGTACTGCGCCATCGCGGCCTCGGCGCGACGTTCGCGGCCCCGCCGCAGCACTGCCAGATCAAGCACCCAGATAGTGCCGGTCAACACCAGCAACACAAACAGGATCAGGGCAAAGTTCCAACTCATCAGCTAACCGCCTTCATTTGGTTCTATTTGTCTTCCACTTGCAGGATGGCCAGGAACGCCTCCTGCGGGATTTCCACGCTACCCACCTGCTTCATGCGCTTCTTGCCGGCCTTCTGCTTTTCCAGCAGTTTCTTCTTGCGCGAGATGTCGCCGCCATAGCACTTCGCCAACACGTTCTTGCGCAGCGCCTTGACGTTCTCGCGCGCGATGATTTCCGCGCCGATGGCCGCCTGGATGACCACGTCGAACATCTGCCGCGGGATCAGCCCGCGCATGCGCGTGACCACGTCGCGGGCGCGATGGCGCGCGTTGCTGCGGTGGACGATGACGGCCAGCGCGTCGACGCGGTCGTTGTTGATCAGCAGGTCCACGCGCACTACGTCGGCCGAGCGGTATTCCAGGAACTCGTAGTCCATGGACGCATAGCCGCGCGACACCGACTTCAGCTTGTCGAAGAAGTCGAGCACGATCTCCGCCAGCGGGATCTCGTACACCAGGTGCACCTGGCGGCCGTGGTAGCTCATGTTGATCTGGACGCCGCGCTTGTTGTTGCACAAGGTCATGACCGGGCCCACGTAGTCCTGCGGCATGAACAGCGTGACTTTGACGATGGGTTCGCGGATGTCCGCGATCTTGCCCACTTCAGGCATGCGCGACGGACTTTCCACGGTAATCACGGAACCGTCGCGTTGCTCGACCTCGTACACCACCGAAGGCGCGGTGGTGATGATGTCCATGTCGAATTCGCGCTCCAGGCGCTCCTGCACGATTTCCATGTGCAGAAGGCCCAGGAAGCCGCAACGAAAGCCGAAGCCCAGGGCCTGCGACACTTCCGGCTCGAACATCAGGGCGGCATCGTTCAGCTTGAGCTTGTCCAGCGAATCGCGCAGCTGGTCGTACTCGGAGCTTTCCACCGGGTACAGGCCCGCGAACACCTGCGGCTTCACTTCCTTGAAACCGGGCAGCGGCTCGGCGGCGGGCTTGTTGGCCAAGGTGACGGTATCGCCCACCTTGGCATCTTCCAGCTGTTTGATGCCGGCGATGATGAAACCGACCTCGCCCGCCGACAGGTTCGGACGCTGCTGCGACTTCGGCGTGAACACGCCGGTCTGCTCGCACAGGTGGGTGGCGCCCGACGCCATCAGCAGGATCTTGTCCTTGGGCTTGAGCACGCCGTTGATGATGCGCACCAGCATCACCACGCCCACGTAGTTGTCGAACCACGAGTCGATGATCAGCGCCTGCAGCGGCGCGTCCGGATCGCCCTTGGGAGGCGGCACGCGGGCCACGACCATTTCCAGGATATCGTCGATGCCCATGCCGGTCTTGGCGCTGGCCAGCACCGCCTGGGACGCGTCGATGCCGATCACGTCCTCGACTTCCTGGCGGGCGCCATCGGGATCGGCCTGCGGCAGGTCCATCTTGTTCAGCACGGGCAGCACTTCCACGCCCAGTTCGATGGCGGTGTAGCAGTTGGCCACGGTCTGCGCCTCGACACCCTGCGAAGCGTCCACGACCAGCAGCGCGCCTTCGCAGGCCGACAGGGAACGGCTGACTTCGTACGAGAAGTCCACGTGCCCCGGCGTGTCGATCAGGTTCAGGTTGTAGATCTTGCCGTCCTGCGCCTTGTAGTGCAGGGCAGCCGTCTGCGCCTTGATGGTGATGCCGCGCTCGCGTTCGATTTCCATCGAGTCGAGGACCTGCGCCGACATTTCGCGGTCCGCCAATCCGCCGCAGCGCTGGATCAGGCGATCGGCCAGGGTCGATTTGCCGTGATCGATGTGGGCAATGATGGAGAAGTTGCGGATATGCTGCATGCTTGAAATTATAAGGGGACGGAACACTCGGCACAGGGCCGGAAGACACCGCCGCCGGAGTACGCACGGCTGACGAGAGGGGTGCCTGTGGGCATAGCCCGGGCAAAACGAGGGGGCGCCATGCGCCCCCTCTTGCGGCAACCAGGCATTTTAGCCGGTCTTGGCCCATTTTTGCCGGCGGACCGTCGCGGAGCGGAAATCGCCCTTGCCGCGGCGGCCGCAATCCCCGAAAGGGGCGCGGCGCCGGAACCGATTTCACCCTGCGGCCGCCCCGAGGCAAACCATGATGCATCCTCGGGGAACGGCAAGCGCACGACGTGCCCGCGGCCTGGGGCGCCTACTTCGACGCCGGCACCGCCACCCATTGCGTCTGGTCGCCGCGGCGCACCAGCAGGCCCGCCGCGCGTCCCTTGTCCAGCTTGGACACGAGTTCGCCGAATTGCTTGGCGCCGGTGACGTCGGTGTCGTTCAGGGCCAACACGATATCGCCTTCCTGCAGGCCCGCCTTGGCGGCCGCGCCTTCCGCGACCTTCACCTGGACGCCGCCCTTGATGCGCAGCTTCTTCTGCATATCGGCGGGCACGTCGGTCACGCCCAGGCCCAGCGCATTGGTGGCCTCGGGCACGGGCGCCGCGCCCGGCTTGCCCGCGGCGGGCGCCTTCTCGGTCGGTATCTCGCCGACCTTGACCGTCAGCGTCAGGGTCTTGCCCTTGCGCCAGACCTGCATGTCGGCGCGGGTGCCCGGCTTGGTTTCGCCCACGATGCGCGGCAGATCGGACCAGCGCTTGATCGGCTCGTTGTTGAACTTCAGGATCACGTCGCCCGGCTGCACGCCCGCCTGCTCCGCGGGGCCGTCGGCTTCCACGCTGCTGACCAGCGCGCCCTCGGCCTTGGGCAGGCCGATGGCTTCGGCCACGTCCTTGCCCACTTCGCCGATCTGCACGCCCACGCGGCCGCGCGTGACCTTGCCGGTGGCGCGCAGCTGGTCCACGACCCGCATGGCCTCGTCGATCGGGATGGCCAGCGAAATGCCCATGAAGCCGCCGCTGCGCGAGATGATCTGGGAGTTGATGCCCACCACCTCGCCGTCCAGGTTGATCAGCGGACCGCCCGAGTTGCCGGGGTTGACCGCCACGTCCGTCTGGATGAAAGGCAGGTATTCGCCGGTATCGCGGCCGATGGCGCTGACGATGCCCGACGTGACCGTGGAATCCAGGCCGAAAGGCGAACCGATGGCCAGCACCCATTGGCCTTTCTTCAACTTCTTGGGATCGCCGATGACCAGCGGGGTCATGTCCTTGGCTTCGATCTTGATCAGCGCCACGTCGGTGCGCTCGTCCGTGCCGATGACCTTGGCCTTGAACTCGCGGCCGTCGGTAAGCGTCACGTAGATGTCCGTCGCGTCCACGACCACGTGGTTATTGGTCAGGATGTAGCCGTCGTCGGAAATGAAGAAGCCCGATCCCACGCCGCGGGGCACGGTGCGCTCCTCGGGCTGGGGCTGCGGGCGCTGGCGCGGATTCGGCGTGCCGCCGCCGGGCGGCTGGAATTCGGGGCCGAAGAACCAGCGGAACAGTTCGTAGGGGTCGTTGCCGCCGCCCGGTCCCATGCCCCGCACGGGCACGGTCGCCGTGGTGCGGATGTTGACGACCGCGGGGTCGGCTTTCTCGACGATGCTGGTGAAATCGGGCAGCACCACGCCAGGGGACTGGGCAAGCGCCACGGGAGCCTGGGCGACCGACACCATCACGCCCAGCGTCGCCGCCGCCAGAAAGCGCCGGAAAAACGCATTCGACACTGACATTGCTTTCATAGACTTACTCCGAAATTTCGGCTTGCCGCGCCCGGCCGATCACTGGGATCCGGCGGCGGGCACGTATTCTGTGGACTCGGCAAGCTGCTCCAGCGTCGCCACGGGCACTTCGCCCACGGCGGTCAGCCAGAAATCCGCGATGCGCGTGCCATATACGGTAATCGAACCCCGCTGTGCGGCGCCATGGGGCGGGCGATGGCCGCGCTGGCTGTCGTACGGCTCGATGAACACCGAGATGGCCGCCAGCCCGTCGGACAGCACCATCTGGCTGACCGTGGCCCCGCGCCCCATGGAGCGCGCCACCTGCATGACCGGCTTGAAACCCTTGGGGGCCGGAATCCGCCATCCCTGGGCGGCGAGATCCACCGGCTTCATGGCGGCTTCCAGCACCTTCCAGTCGCGCGTGCTCCAGCGGGAGGTCAGCAATTGGGGATCGACGTCGGCCCCAAGGCGCAGCGAGGTGAACGACACCTGCTCCACCACGCCGCGGGCGGCATTGAGGGTCTGGGCCTTCAGCAACAGGTTGGTTTCGACGTCGGCGCACAGCCGATAGCCGTAGCGCAGTTTGTCCAGCGGCTCGATCGTGATCAGGCGGCATTCCCGGCCGGCCACGCGATGCAGCGCGGATTCGGTGCGGATCCGGTAGTTTTCAGACAGGTTGGCCGCGTCGCCGAGGAGCAGGCCGGGGAAGCGGTCGCCGCGGCGGCGCTCGATCAGCACCGTTTTGCGCTCGGGGATCAGGCACTGCACGTCGTCGTTGTGACGCAGGTATTCGCGGGGCTGGCCGTCGAGGATTTCGAGGCGCTCGCGCTCGCCGGTGCCGTCCAGGACGTGCACGAGGCGCGAGGACTGGATGGTCTCGCCCTGCTGGTACATGAAGACGCCCGCGTAGTCCTGCTTGCGGGCCGCCTGCTGGATGCGGGTCAGCAACTGGACCACGTCATCGGTGGCGGCCGGCGCGGCGTCGGCGGCGCGCGCGGGTTCGTGCGCGGCCAGGAAAGCGGTCAGAAGCGTTGCGGCAAGCCAGCCGGCGCGATGAGCCTGCAACGAAGCAGCGCGTCCCAGATTCAGCACCGGCCAGCGTGATGGAAGCACCAGCGCCATCAACGCCCCGCTCCCACGTCGAACGACACCTGCCGGACGGCGCTGGGGCCGGCCATCTGGCGATGGGCCTCCAGGTAATCGCGCAAGCCGGAATCGTCCGCCGCGGAGGCCGAAGCCGGCGAGCTGGCGTCGGCCAGCACGCGCACTTCACCGCCCGGCTCGCCGGTCAGGTAGGGCTGCGCCACCCAGGCGACGGTCGCCACGGCGGCGGCCACGGCCAGGCCGGACAGGCCCACGCGCAAAGGCGAACGGCGCCGAGGCGCCGCAACGATGGGCAATTCCGCGTCCAGGGCCCGTGCCAACCGGGTCTGGAAGGCCGCGCTGGGGGTCAGCGCCAGGTCGGCATTGCGCAGGGAATCACCGATCAAGTGATAGGTGTCCCAGGTCTGGCGTCCCTCGCGGGACAACAAGCCGGGAATGATGTCGTCGGATTCCTCTCCGTCCATCCAGGCGGAGACCGACTCCTCCCAGGAGGACTCGGGGATCACGACGGGTTTGGCTGCTGTTTGCATGACTGCCACTCCTTACCAGCGACGCTCGTCATCGGTGCCTAGCAATGGGCGCAATTTGGCTGCGATGGCTTCACGCGCACGAAAAATGCGGGAGCGCACCGTACCGATCGGGCAATCCATGCTCTGGGCGATGTCTTCGTAACTCATACCTTCGATTTCACGCAGGACGATTGCAGTGCGCAATTCCTCGGGCAATTCCTCGATAGCCGCGTTCACCGTCTCGGCGATTTCGCGGCTGGCGACCATTGATTCCGGCGTGCTTATATCGGTTAGGTTGTCGGTTTCGTTAAAAGTTTCACCGTCTTCCGTTTCTATCGCATTGGGCGCGCTCGGGCGCCGGCCTTGCGAGGCCAGCCAGTTACGCGCCGTATTGATGGCGATGCGGTACAGCCAGGTGTAGAACGCGCTTTCCCCCCGGAACTGGGGCAAGGCCCGGTAGGCCTTGATGAAGGCTTCCTGGGCCACGTCCTCGATTTCGGCGGGGTCGCGGATCATCCGGGCCAGCAGACGGAGAATCTTGCGCTGGTACTTGAGCACCAGCAGATCGAATGCTTTCTTGTCGCCCCGCTGCACGCGCGCGACAAGCTCGGCGTCGACTTCGCGCTCGCTCATGACGCCTCCCGCGGGCGGGCCGCCGGCCGGTCGTCGCGCCGCGCCGTGCCCGTCAGCAGGCACAGGCGCCGCCAGGACTCGGGTCGCAACGTCCGCTGCCAGACGGTGAGGGTGATTTTGCTATGAGTAAAGGCCGTACTCCCGGTGGGCAAGGGCTGCAGGGTGAGCGTGAGCCAGCGAGGGCCGCGATGCCGGTCCAGGAGGGTAGCCTCCTGCCAGCCTTGCGGCAGCCTCAGCCGCCACCGCCCCGCCCCTGCCGCCGTATGCAGCTCGGATACCGGGGACGGGCCGCTCCGCGCCAAGTGTAACAGCCCTGCCAGACCGAGCAGGAACGCGAGCGCCGCGCCTGCCGGCGCGGCCAGGCCGTGCCAGGACGCGGCCGTCAGCGCGCTGCCCGCGGCCAAGGCCAGCGCCAGGCCGTGAATCGCCCTGGCGCCGCTTGGACGCGAGACTGGCACGCGGAACGACCAACGCTCCCCTGCCGGGCCTTCCAAATCAGACCCGGCGAACGGCCATGGAGCCGTTGGTGCCGCCGAAGCCGAACGAGTTGGACAGGCCCACGTCGATCTTCATCTGCCGCGCCTCGTTGGCGCAGTAATCCAGATCGCATTCCGGATCTTGATTGAAGATGTTGATCGTCGGAGGCGAGACCTGGTTGTACACGGCCAGCGTGGTGAACACGGCCTCGATACCGCCGGCCGCGCCGAGCAGGTGCCCGGTCATGGACTTGGTCGAGTTGACCACCAGCTTCTTGGCGTGGTCGCCGAAAGCCAGCTTCAGCGCGTCGGTTTCGTTCTTGTCGCCCAGGGGCGTGGATGTGCCGTGGGCGTTGACGTACTGGATGTCTTCCAGGTTCAGGCCGCCGTTGCGCAGCGCGTTCACGATGCCGCGGCGCGGACCATCCTTGTCCGGGGCGGTGATGTGGTGCGCGTCGGAGCTCATGCCGTAGCCCACGAACTCGCCATAGATGCGCGCGCCGCGCTTCTTGGCATGTTCGTACTCTTCCAGCACCAGCACGCCGGCGCCTTCGCCCAGGACGAAGCCGTCGCGGTCGCGATCCCAGGGACGCGAGGCCGTCTGAGGATCATCGTTGCGGGTCGACAGCGCGCGCATGGCGGCGAAACCGCCGATGCCCAAAGGCGACACGGTCGACTCGGCGCCGCCGGCCACCATGACGTCGGCATCGCCGTACTCGATCAGGCGAGCGGCGTCGCCGATGCAGTGCAGGCCGGTGGTGCAGGCCGAAACGACCGCATAGCTCGGACCCTTCATGCCGTAGGCGATGGACAGGTGGCCGGAGATCAGGTTGATCAGCGAACCCGGCACGAAGAACGGCGAAATGCGCCGCGGACCCTTGGACAGGTATTCGACCTGGGTTTCTTCGATGCGCGGCAGGCCGCCGATACCGGAACCCACGATCACGCCGATGCGCTCGGCATTGGCTTCGGTGACTTCCAGGCCGCAGTCGCGCCATGCCTGCATCCCGGCAGCCAGGCCGTAATGGATGAACGTATCCATCTGGCGGGCTTCTTTGGACGAGATATAGGTGCTGATGTCGAAGTCTTTGACTTCGCCGGCAATGTGCGTGGTGATGGCCGAGGGATCGAAACGGGTGATGCGGCTGATGCCAGAACGTCCGTTGACGATATTGTCCCAAGCGGTGGTCAGGTCGTTCCCCACGGGAGAAACGATACCCAGGCCGGTGATGACGACACGTCGCTTCACGGATGACTCCTCAAACAGACAAAAGAAAGGCGGTTTTCGGGATGCGCTGCACATGCGGCCCACGCAAAAGCGGGTCGGGCTCTACCACGCCCTTCCCGCATGCGGACCACACGGCAAATTCCAGAAACCGCCCCGATTTTCCGGCGGGCTCCGAAGTCCGTCCTCGGGCCACCAGAAGGGTATGAGCCTAGCTTACTGCTTGCCGTGCGAATTGATGTAGTCAATCGCTTGTTGCACGGTCGTGATCTTTTCGGCCTCTTCGTCGGGGATCTCGGTCTCGAATTCGTCTTCGAGCGCCATGACCAGTTCGACCATGTCGAGCGAATCGGCACCGAGGTCGTCAAGGAAGGAGGATTCGTTCTTGATCTCGGCTTCGTTGACGCCAAGTTGTTCAGCGACGATCTTCTTGACGCGCTGTTCGATGCTTTCCATGCAGATCTCCAAATGGGAAAAATCCCGCGAATTATAGCCAAGCGCGGAGTATTGCGACGCCTGGCCGTGACAAAAATAACACCGCGCACTTGATCTGTCGCCGAGAATGGCGCAGGAAACCGGTGTGCGGCGTTTCCGGTTGAACCGCGCGTTGCCCCGCCGGTTGCCCGGCCGTGGCGCGGCGGCCGGGGCCGCCTTCGCGCGATTCGTGATTTATTGCATGTACATCCCGCCGTTGACGTGCAGGGTGGTGCCGGTAATGTAACCCGCCTGCGGCCCGGACAAAAAGGCCACCGCGTGCGCGATGTCCGCGGGCGAGCCGAGGCGGCCCAGCGGAATCTGCTGCAACAGGGCGGCGGTCTGGTTCTCGCCCAGGGCGCGCGTCATGTCGGTATCGATGAAGCCGGGGGCCACGCAGTTCACGGTGATGTTGCGGCTGCCGAGCTCGCGCGCCAGGGCGCGCGACATGCCGGCCACGCCGGCCTTGGCGGCCGCGTAGTTGGCCTGGCCCGGATTGCCGCTGGAACCGACCACCGAGGTCACGTTGATGATGCGTCCCCAACGGGCCTTCATCATGCTGCGCAACACCGCGCGCGACAGGCGGAACACCGACGCCAGGTTGGTATCGATGACGGCCGACCAATCTTCGTCCTTCATGCGCATCGCCAGCGTATCACGCGTGATGCCGGCGTTATTGACGAGGATGTGCGGACCGCCGCCTTCCTTGCCCAGGGCGTCGATCAGGGCGTCGCAGGCCGCCGCGTCGGTCACGTCCAGCACCACGCCGCGGCCGCCCATCGGGGCCAGTGCTTCGGTGATGGCCGCCGCGCCCGATTCGGACGTGGCGGTGCCGACGACGGTGGCGCCGCGCGCCGCCAGTTCCTGGGCAATGGCGCGGCCGATGCCACGCGTGGCGCCGGTCACCAGCGCGATCTTGCCTTGCAGTTCGATCGAGGGGTTGTCCATGTTCATTGGTTTCCGTTGACGGCGGCCAGCGCGGCTTCGAGCGTAGCCGGGTCGGTGATGGCCATGCCCGTGAGTTCAGGATCGATGCGCTTGGTCAGGCCGGCAAGCACCTTGCCGGGACCGCATTCGATGACGTGCGTGACGCCTTGCGCCTTCATCGCGCGCAGGGTTTCGACCCAGCGCACAGGATGCCATGCCTGGCGCACCAGCGCATCGCGGATTGCCCCAGGTTCGGTGGGCGAGGCCACGTCGACGTTGTTGATGACCTGCAGTTGCGGCGCGGCCACCGTCACGCCGGCCAGCGCGCCGGCCAGCACTTCGGCGGCGGGCTTGAGCAGGCTGGAGTGGAACGGCGCGGACACCGGCAGCAGCAAAGCGCGCTTGGCGCCGGCCGCCTTGGCCTGTTCGCAGGCGCGCTCGACGGCGGCCTTGTGGCCGGCGATCACGACCTGGGCGGGCGCGTTGAAGTTCACGGCTTCGACCACTTCGCCCTGGGCCGCGGCGGCGCAGGCCGCGCGCACGGCGTCGTCGTCCAGACCCAGGATGGCGGCCATGGCGCCCGTGCCGACCGGCACGGCCGCCTGCATGGCGTCGGCGCGCACGCGCACCAGGCGCACGGCATCTTCGAGCGCCAGCGAACCGGCCGCGGTCAGGGCCGCGTACTCGCCCAGGCTATGGCCGGCCACGACGTCCGGCTTGCGGCCGCCGGCGGCGCACCAGGCCGCGTACATCGCGACGCCGGCCGTCAGCATGGCGGGCTGGGTGTTGGTGGTCAGGTTGAGTTGCTCGGCGGGACCTTGCGCGATCAGCGCGCCCAGGTCCTGCCCCAGGGCCTGCGAGGCCCGCGACACGGTGTCCGCGACGGCGGCGACGCCCGACCAGGCGTCCAGCATGCCGACAGCTTGAGAACCTTGGCCAGGAAAGACAAAAGCGATTTTCATGGTTGACCGTATGGATTGATTCAGTGTCTGTGTGGATGTCGGGCGCGCCGACCCGGCGGTGGCGACGCTCGCGCCGCCTCCTGCCGGGTTTCGCCCTTACATGCGGGCCAGGACCGAGCCCCAGGTGAATCCGCCGCCCACGCCCTGCATCAGGACCAGCTGGCCCGGCTTGACGCGGCCGTCGCGGCGCGCGGCGTCAAGCGCCAGCGGCACGCTCGCGGCGGAGGTGTTGGCATGGCTGTCGACGGTGATGACGACCTTGTCGACCGGCACGGACAGCTTGCGCGCCAGGAAATTCAGAATGCGCACGTTGGCCTGGTGCGGGATCAGCCAGTCGACCTGGCCGAGCTCCACGCCGGCCTCGGCGCAGGTGTCGCGCGCCGAGCGGTCCAGCACGGTGACGGCCTGCTTGAACACGGCCTGGCCGTCCATGCGCAGGAACGGATCGCCGGTGACGTCGCCATAGGCCACGTTGCCCGCGGCGTTCAGGATCTTGCCCTGGCTGCCGTCGGCATGCAGCTGCGCGGCCAGGATGCCCGGCTTGTCGGAAGCCTTGAGCACCACGGCGCCCGCGCCGTCGCCGAACAGCACGCAGGTGCTGCGGTCGTTCCAGTCCAGGATGCGCGAAAAGACTTCGGCGCCGATGACCAGCGCGCAACGCGCGCGGCCGGCTCGGATGAAGCTGTCGGCGGTGGTCAGCGCGTACACGAAGCCGCTGCACACGGCCTGCACGTCGAAGGCGGCGGAGCCCTTGGCGCCGAGATTGGCCTGCACGATGCAGGCGGTGCTCGGGAACACGAAATCCGGCGTCGACGTGGCCAGGACGATCAGGTCGACCTCGGACGCGTCCACACCCGCATCGGCCAGCGCGCGGCGCGAAGCCTCGGTCGCCAGTTGGCTGGTCGTGACGCCGCGTTCGGCCAGATGGCGCTGCCGGATGCCAGTGCGCTCGACGATCCACTCGTCGGAGGTGGCGATGTCGCGCGTCGCCAGTTCCGCAGCCAGATCGTCATTCGAAACCACGCGTTCCGGCAGGAAGCTGCCGGTGCCCGCGATCACGGAGTATTTCATTGCGGTATCCATCAAGCGGTGTCCCCAGCCACGTTTTGCGGCGGCGCCGAAGAGACGTCGCCGGATTGAACGCGCTTGGTAATCTGAGCGACCGTCTGAGCGGTTCGCTCCAGCAGTTTACTCACTACGGCTTCGCGGGCACGCTGCAAGGCAAATCCGTAGGCGTAGACGTCCGCGGAACCGTGGCTCTTGATGACCACGCCGCGCAGGCCCAGCAACGCGGCGCCGTTGTAGCGCCGATTGTCGACGCGGGTGCGCAGGCGGTTGAGCACCGGCTTGGCCACCGCGCCGGCGAGCAGCGTGATCAGGTTGCGTTTGAATTCTTCGCGAATGACGCTGGAAAGCATCTTCGCCAGCCCTTCGACGGACTTGAGCACGACGTTGCCGACGAAACCGTCGCAAACGACGACGTCGACCGTGCCCTTGAAAATGTCATTGCCTTCCACGTTGCCGTAGAAGTTGAGCGGGCTGTTGCGAAGGAGCTCGGCGGCTTCCTTGACGACTTCGTTGCCCTTGATGACTTCTTCGCCGATGTTGAGCAGGCCCACGGAGGGGCGCTCGCGATGGTCCACCGCCTGCGACAGCGCGGCGCCCATGATGGCGAATTGCAGAAGGTGCTCGGCCGTGCAGTCCACGTTCGCGCCCAGGTCCAGCACCGTGGTGGCGCGGCCCGTCTGGTTCGGAATGGACGTGGCGATCGCGGGGCGGTCGATGCCGTCCAGCGTCTTGAGCACGTAGCGTGAAATGGCCATCCAGGCGCCGGTATTGCCCGCGGAAACGCAGGCGTCGGCGCGCCCGTCCTTGACGGACTGGGCGGCCAGGCGCATGGAGGAGTCTTTTTTGCGGCGCAAGGCGACCTCGACCGGGTCGTCCATGGTGACGACCTCGGTAGCCGCCACGATCTCAAGGCGATCGCGCTCCACGCCGCGGTGCTCGGAGAGCGCCGCTTCGATGGCGTCGGGTAGCCCGACCAGCAATAGCCGGGTGTCCGGAAATTGCCGGGCGAACTCGATCGCAGCCGGAATCGTGACGGGCAGACCGAAGTCTCCGCCCATACAGTCTATGGCGATGCGTATCACGGGTGCCAGGTATCAGCGCTCAGCCGAAATGGTCCGAGTACGAGTTCGGCCCGGGGGCCTTATTCGTCGGCCTTGGTCTTCAGGACCTTGCGGCCGCGGTAGAAGCCGTTGGGGCTGATGTGGTGACGCAGATGCGCTTCGCCCGTGGTGGGCTCGATCGCGGTCGGCGGATTCACCAGAAAATCGTGCGAGCGGTGCATACCGCGCTTGGACGGGGACTTCTTGTTTTGTTGAACGGCCATGATGACTCCTAGAAACGGGGCGCATTGTACGCGATGCGGCCCGATGTTGATCTCAATCTTTGTGCTTCAGTTGTTCCAGCACCGCAAACGGCGACGGACGCTTGACAGCGGGCTCCTCGGGAGGAGCTTCGCCGGCATTGGCCTGCGCGCCCGGGCATACATCATGCTTGGGCACATACGGAACGCTCAGAATGAGCTCATCTTCGATCTGGGCCAGCAGATCGAAATGATGTGAACCCACCACCTTTTCAGGCAGGTTGGACACAAAACCTTTTCCTTCTTCGCCCTCGTCGTCCTCGTCGGACTGCTCCCCGTAGGAAGTATCGTCGTCGAGATCGGCTTCGGACTTGACCAGCTGCAAAAGAACTTCACTATCGATCGGGTACACAAACGGCTCGTTGCACCGCTGGCACACCAGAACCGGGTTCGCCTGCACATGGACATGCAGAAGCGGCCGATCCAGCAAAAGGCCGGATTTGCCCATTTCGCCGCGCACGGACCACGTCACGAGCCCGGCTTCGCCTAGCGGTTGTTCGGGAAGCCCGTCAACCGCGCGCGTAAACCGCACAAGAGGTATGGTTCCTTGCGCTTCCTTGCCCATGTGGGCAAATGCGTATGCATCGATGCGCTTGATGTTCAGTCCTTTGCATTCGCGAAGATCGTCGTGCATGGCTGCGCCAACATTCTGTGTTGACATGCCTGTGCCATTCCGGCCCAGGCCATTCATGCAAAAATCCCGCAAAACGTTAGATAATACTGTGACTTACGCATTAACGTCAAATATCGCATGCCTTCAAAACCCAGCCTGATCCTCGCGTCCAGCTCGCGTTACCGCAAAGAACTGCTGTCCCGCCTGCGCCTGCCCTTCACGGCGGTCTCCCCCGATGTAGACGAAACGCCACACCCCGGTGAAACGCCCGAGGCCCTGGCCCTGCGCCTGTCGGTGGCCAAGGCCATGGCGGTGGCCGCGAACCACCCCGGCAGCATCGTCATCGGCTCGGACCAGGTGGCCACCGTGGACGGCGAGCCCATCGGCAAGCCCGGAGACTTTCCGCGCGCGCTGGCGCAATTGCGGGCGCTGTCGGGGCAGGTCGTGGAATTTCACAGCGCGCTGGCGGTCACGGACGGCCAGCGCGTGGAAAAAGCCGACATCGTCACCCGCTGCCGCTTCCGCCGGCTGACGGACCAGGCGATCGAAGCCTATCTGCGCGCCGAGGAGCCCTACGATACCGCAGGCAGCGCCAAGGCGGAAAGCCTGGGCATCGCCCTCATGGAAAGCATCCAGAGCGACGATCCGACCGCCATCATCGGCCTGCCGCTGATCGCGCTGACCGGCATGCTGGCGCGGTTCGGCCTGGATCCCCTGGACGCCCCCGGGACGCCCGCAGCATGAGCGGCGCCCTGCACCTGATCCCCGTCGGCCTGGGCGAAGCCCCGCCGGAGCGCTGGCTGCCCGCCGAGGTGCGCGCCCTGGCCGGCCGGCTGGACACCTACATCGCCGAGAACGCCAAGACCGCCCGCGCCTTCCTCAAGCTGATCGGCACGGTCCGTCCGCTCCAGGAAATCACCATCCACACCCTGAACGACAGGGTCGATGCCGCCCAGATCAAGGTCTGGCTCGAACCCATCCGGAACGGCGCGGAAATCGGGCTGGTTTCCGAGGCCGGCTGCCCCGCGGTCGCCGACCCGGGCGCCAAGGTCGCCGATGCCGCGCACCGGTCGGGCTTCGCCGTCAAGCCCTGGGTGGGCCCCTCCTCCATCCTGCTGTCCCTGATGGCCAGCGGGCTGGACGGCCAGCGTTTCGCCTTCCACGGCTACGCGCCCGTGGACCCGACCGAACGCGCCAAGCAGCTGCGCGCCTGGGAACAGTATTCCGCCAAACACAACCAGACCCAGTTGCTGATCGAAACGCCCTATCGCAACGCCGCCATGTTCGCCACGTTGCTGGCCACCCTGAAGGGCGACACCCGGCTGTGCGTGGCCCGTTCGGTCACGACCGACGACGAATGGATCTCGACCCGCAGCGTGGCCGACTGGAAGCAGCAACCTGCGCCCCAGCTCGACAAGCTGCCCACGATGTTCCTCTTCCTGGCCCGCTGAACCATGCTCCGCCCGATCACCGTGCTGCTTGCCGCGGCAGCCCTGGCGGGATGCGCCGCGCGCGGCCCCGCCGGCCTCGACCTGGACACTTCCGTCACGGCCGTCAGCCAGGCCAGTCGCGTCCGCTCCGTCGTGCTGCACTACACCTCCGTCGACGACGCCCGCTCGATGCAGCTGCTCTCCAAAGGCAAGGTCAGCGCCCACTACCTGGTGAACGAATCGGGCCGGGCCTACCGCCTGGTCGACGAGAACCGCGCCGCCTGGCATGCCGGCGCCAGCGCCTGGTATGGCAACATCGCCATGAACAGCACGTCCATCGGCATCGAAGTCGTGAACCCCGGCTGGACGGAGGGCCCCGACGGCAAGCCGCTATGGCACCCGTACAACGACCGCCAGCTGCGCGCGCTGACCATCCTGCTGCGCGACATCATCCAGCGCCACGGCATCGCCCCCGAGAACGTGGTGGGCCATAGCGACATCGCGCCGCAGCGCAAGGTGGATCCGGGCCCCCTCTTCCCCTGGAAGGCCCTGGCCGATGCCGGGATCGGGCGCTGGTACGACGAAACCGGCGCCGCCGAGCACCTGGCGCGCCTGCAGGCCCAGGGCACCCCCGACGTCGCGTGGTTCCAGCGGCAGTTGCAACGGCTGGGTTACACCTGCCCGCAGGACGGCGTGCTGGACAAGACCACGATCAACACCCTGGCGGCGTTCCAGATGCACTACCGCCCCGCCCTGCACGACGGCCAGCCGGACGCGGAAACCGCCGCCATCATGCTGGCGATGCTGTAAGGACGGCCCCGCTAGGAGCGCCGCCTCAGCCACGCCACCACCCGCCACCCCAGCAGCAGGGCCAGGACGGCGGCGTAGGCCAGCGGCTGGGCGTAGTCGTTCTTGCCGGCCTTGTGCCACCAGAAATGCAGCACCGCCAGCAGGCCGATGGCATAGATGGCGCGATGCAGGCTTTGCCAGCGCTTGCCCAGCTTGCGCATGGCCCACTGCGTGGACGTGGCCGCCAGCGCGGTCATCAGCACGAAGGCGGCGAATCCGACCGTAATGAACGGACGCTCGCCGATGTCGCGCACCATCGCCGCCGGATCCAGGCCCCGGTCCCACCAGACCCAGGCCATGAAGTGCATGGCGCCATAGAAAAAGGCGAACAGCCCGCACATGCGCCGCAGGCGCACCAGGGCGGGCTGGCCGGTCAATCGGCGCAGCGGCGTGATGGCCAGCGTGACCAGCAGGCAGACCAGCGTCCAGGTGCCTGAAGACCGCGTCAGGAATTCGACCGGATTCGCAGTCAGGCCGTCGTTCGCGCCGAGCCAGAACCAGCGCGCGAACGGCGCCAGCCCCAGCAGGAACAGGACAGGCTTGAAACGCCCGATCGCCTTCGCGGAAAGCTGCGTCTTTCGCGGCGGCGCCTGTGAAATGCCGTCGGGCATGGGCGCCTCAGTAATTCGCCTTCAGGTCCATGCCCTGATAGAGCGACGCGACCTGCTCGCCGTACCCGTTGAACATCAGGGTCTTGCGCTTGGGCGAGAACAGGCCGTCCTCGCCGATGCGGCGCTCGGTGGCCTGGCTCCAGCGCGGATGGGGCACGTCGGGATTCACATTGGCGTAAAAGCCGTACTCCTGGGGCGCGGCCCGCATCCAGGACGACACGGGCGCTTTCTCGACCAGCCGGATCTTCACCAGGGACTTGCCCGACTTGAAACCGTACTTCCAGGGCACGGCCAGGCGCAGCGGCGCGCCGTTCTGGTTGGGCAGGACCTTGCCGTACACGCCGAAGACCAGCATGGCCAGCGGGTTCATGGCCTCGTCGATGCGCAGGGCCTCGACATACGGCCATTCCAGGATCGCGGCGCGCACGCCCGGCATGTTCTCGCGCTGCACCGCCGTCACGAACTCCACGTACTTGGCGTTGCCCGTGGGTTCGACCTGCTTGAGCAGCGCCGACAGCGAATAGCCCATCCAGGGGATGACCATCGACCACCCCTCCACGCAGCGCAGCCGGTAGACGCGCTCTTCCATCGGCGCCAGCTTGAGCAGTTCGTCGATGGCGTACGTGCGCGGCTTGCCGACCTCGCCCTCCACGCTTACGGTCCAGGGACGGGTCTGCAGCTTGCCGGCATTGGCGGCCGGGTCGCCTTTATCGACCCCGAACTCGTAGTAGTTGTTGTAGGACGTGACGTCGGCGAACGAGGTCTGCTTGTCCATGACGCTCAGGGCGGCGTTGGCGGTGCCGGGCAAGGCGCCGGCATCCTGCGCGAAGGCGCTGCGCGCGGCCCAGCCCGGCAGCCCGGCCGCGGCCGCGACCACCCCGGCCCGCAGCATCAGCTCGCGGCGCGACCGCCAGACCGCCTCGGAGGTGATCTCGGAGGAAAGAATATCGTCGGGCTTGCGTATCAGCATCATGGTCTCCGGTGTGGCGCCTGCGACATAGCGCCCCGCGCAATCCATGGACGACGCGGGAGCCCATGATATTCCGCCGCTGGCGCGGCACTCGCGGGTATTTTCTATAGACCCGCAAGCGAGCCGGGCGTTCCGTGCCCGACTGCCGCGGCCGCTACGGCGAGACGCCGGTCAGCGTCCGCGGCAACAGCCATTCGCGCACGCCCGGCACGCTGTCGAGCACGGCTTGCGGGCTGCAACCTTGAAGTTCCTTCAAGGTGTGAGCGCCGTAGGTCACGCCCAGCCCGTGCACGCCGGCGTTGGTCGCCATCTGCAGATCGTGCGAGGTATCGCCGATCATCACGACGCGGCCCGGCGCCATGTCCAGTTCCTGCATCAATTCATGCAGCATCGCCGGGTGCGGCTTGCTGAAGGTTTCGTCAGCGGTGCGGGTGGCATCGAAAAGCGGCCCCAGGCCGGTGGCGGCCAGGGCGCGGGTCAGGCCGACGCGGCTCTTGCCGGTGGCGACAGCCAGGCGCACATTCTGGTTCGCCAGCTCGGTCAGCAGTTCCCTCACGCCCTCGAACAGGCGCAACTCGGGATCCCGCAGCAGGTAGTGCGTGCGGTAGCGCTCCAGGAAACGCGGCAGCATGGCCTGCGTCAGTTCCGGGACGGCGCGGCGCAAGGCGCTTTCCAGGGACAGACCGATCACCCAACTGGCGTCGGACGCCGACGGCACCGCCAGTTCCAGGTCGCGGCAGGCGCCCTGGATGGCGGCCACGATGCTGTGCGTGGAATCCATCAAGGTGCCATCCCAGTCAAACACGACCAGCGAATACGACGACATATCAGACCGACTCCAGTTGTTTCAGTATTTTCAGACAGGCCGGCGGCAGCTCGGCCGTCAGCGTCAAGGGCTCGCCCGTAACGGGATGGGCCAGGGTCAGGATATGGGCATGCAGGAACATCCGGCCGAAACCCAGGCGCGCGAAGTGCGCCCGCACCTCATCATGCCCGTACTTGTCGTCTCCCACGATGGGAAAGCCGCTGGCGGCCAGGTGCACCCGGATCTGGTGGGTACGCCCGGTGCGCAGCTCGGCGTCGACCAGACTGTAACTGCCGAAGCGGCGCTTCAGCGTGACGATGGTGTGGGCCGACTGCCCGTCCGGATCCACCTTGACCCGGCGCTCGCCCGACTGGGTGGTCCATTTGGACAACCCCAGCTTGATGTGCTGGCGGTCGTTGACCCAATCGCCCTCGACCAGCGCCAGATAGTGCTTGTCCCCTTTTCCTTCCCGCAGCATGGCGTGCAGCGCCAGCAGTGCGCTGCGCTTCTTGGCCACCATCAGCAGGCCCGAGGTTTCGCGGTCCAGCCGGTGCACCAGTTCGAGGAACTTGGCGTCGGGCCGCGCGGCCCGCAACTGCTCGATCACCCCGAAGGACACGCCGCTGCCGCCGTGGACCGCCACGCCGGCGGGCTTGTCCACCACCAGCAGGGCGTCGTCCTCGAAGACGATCGGGAACTCCGCGCCCGGCACCGGCCTGGGCGTGCCCGGGTCGGGCAGCCGCAGCGGCGGGATTCGGACGATGTCGCCCTCGGCGACGCGGTAATCGGCCGAGATGCGTCCCTTGTTTACCCGCACCTCGCCGCCCCGGATGGCTTTATAGATGTGCGTTTTGGGGACGCCCTTGCACAGCCGGACGAGATAGTTGTCCAGGCGCTGGCCGGCGTGCTCGGCGCCCACCTCGACCATGCGGACGGCGGGGGCGGCTTTAGAGGGGGAGGAAGGGGAGGAAGTTTCTTTGCGCATTGCGGAAAGCGACATATAATCGGGACAGCCTAAAGGGGCTGAACCAGCCGCCTGACGTAGAGATGCACCTGTACGCAACTCCGTCGAGCGCGTGGGCCGCCATTGTACTGCCTGCTCGTTCAGTCCCTGGGTCTCTTGGTCGCCGGCGCAACCGCGCCCTGCCGGATAGTGGTGTGGCATACATTTTGCCCGCTGTCCCAGCAGGTCCGTTGCATGCCGCAAGCGGCTCTGAAGCACTGCAAGAATCGTCGCATATTTAAAGCACCAGCTGCGCGTGGGCAACCATTCCGACCGCAACTGCCGTTCACAGCAATCTTTCCGTCAAACCACATTCAGTGAAGCTGACCCTCCTGCTGACAGAACCCCGTGCCCCACGGCACGACGTGCCCGCCTGACCCGCGGCGGATACGCCTGGGCGCCGCCCAGGTACGGTCCGCATTCTTTCTTGCCCGCTTCAGCCCGCAGCCCGAGTGACCCGAGGTCACGCGCCGATATCGGCGCGTCATGACAACGGAGAACCCCTCTCATGAAGCGCATGCTGTTCAATGCGACGCATCAGGAAGAATTACGCGTCGCTATCGTCGATGGGCAGAAACTCATCGACCTCGACATCGAGACTGCCGGCCGCGAACAACGCAAAGGCAACATCTACAAAGGTGTCATCACCCGGATCGAACCCGGCCTCGAAGCTTGCTTCGTCAACTACGGTGAAGACCGTCACGGCTTCCTGCCCTTCAAGGAAGTGGCCCGCAGCTACTTCAAGGAAGGCGTGGATGTCCGCAGCGCCCGCATCCAGGACGCCCTGCGCGAAGGCCAGGAACTGATCGTCCAGGTCGAAAAGGAAGAGCGCGGCAACAAGGGCGCCGCCCTGACCACATTCATCTCGCTGGCCGGCCGCTACCTGGTCCTGATGCCCAACAACCCCCGTGGCGGTGGCGTATCGCGCCGCGTCGAGGGCGAGGACCGCCAGGAACTGCGCGACACGATGGAGCAGCTCGATCTGCCCCAGGGCATGAGCATCATCGCCCGCACCGCCGGCATCGGCCGCAACGTCGAAGAACTCCAGTGGGACTTGTCCTACCTGTTGCAGCTCTGGACGGCCATCGACGGCGCCGCGCGCGACAACTCCGCGCCCATCCTGATCTACCTGGAGTCCAGCCTGGTCATCCGGGCCATCCGCGACTACTTCTCCCCGGAAATCGGCGAAATCCTCATCGATACCGACGAGATCGCCGATCAGGCCACCGCCTTCATGAGCGTGGTGATGCCTGACAACGTCCAGCGCGTCAAACGCTACCGCGACGACATCCCCCTCTTCTCCCGCTTCCAGATCGAGCACCAGATCGAAACGGCGTACTCCCGGACGGTCACCCTGCCCTCCGGCGGCGCCATCGTCATCGATCACACCGAAGCGCTGGTGTCCGTGGACGTCAACTCGGCCCGCTCCACGCGCGGCGCCGACATCGAGGAAACCGCGCTGCGCACCAACTCGGAAGCGGCCGACGAAGTGGCCCGCCAGTTGCGCCTGCGCGACCTGGGCGGCCTGATCGTCATCGACTTCATCGACATGGAGGACAGCAAGAACCAGCGCGCCGTCGAACAGCGCCTGCGCGATGCCCTCCATTTCGACCGCGCCCGCGTCCAGATGGGCAAGATCTCGCGCTTCGGCCTGATGGAACTGTCGCGCCAGCGCCTGCGTCCCGCCCTGAACGAAGGCTCGCACATCACCTGCCCGCGTTGCAACGGCACCGGCGTGATCCGCGACGCGGAGTCCAGCGCGCTGCACGTGCTGCGCCTGCTCCAGGAAGAGGCGATGAAGGAAAACACCGCCGCCGTGCACGCCCAAGTGCCGGTCGACGTTGCGACCTACCTGCTGAACGAAAAGCGCGCCGACATCACCAAGATGGAAGCCCGCCTGAAGGTCAACCTGCTGCTGATCCCCAACAAGCACCTGGAGACCCCGCATCACCACATCGAGCGCCTGCGCCACGACGATCCGCGCCTGGAAGAGCTGAAGACCAGCTTCGAACTGGTCGAGGCCCCGGCCACGGACGCCCCCTGGCAGCCCCGCGAGCACGAGGTCAAGTCCCGTCCCGAGGCGCTGGTCAAGGGCATTACGCCCTCGCAACCCGCCCCCGTTTCGACGCCGGCTCCCGCGCCTGCCGCGGCGCCCGCTCCGGCCGCATCCGGCGGCCTGGGCGGCCTGTTCAAGCGCCTGGTCGGTTGGCTGACCGGCGGCTCCGAAGCCGCCAAGCCCGCTCCCGCCGCCCAGGAAGACAGCGCCAAGCGCGCCGCTTCCGGCCGTGGCAAGGGCCGCGCCGGCCATGACGGCCAGGAACGCCGTGGCGAACGCCACGGTTCGGACCGCAACCGCAACCGCCGCGGCGAAGCGCGCGGCGAAGGCGCGGAAGGCGGCGAAGGCGGCCGTCACCACGTGCGCGGCGGCCGTCGCGCCGAAGGCGAACGCCAGGAACGCAGCGAGCGCCACAACCGCAACGAACCGCGCGCCGAGCGCGATACCCAGGTCGCTCAGTCGGCCCTGGCATCGAACCGCCCCGAGCAGGCCGAACAGGCCGCCGGTGACGACGCCGGCGCCGGCCGCAACCGCCGCCGCGGCCGTGGCCGCAACCGCCGCGAGGAGGGCCAATCCGACGCGCCGATGAGCGAACAGGAAAGCATGGTCGCCGCGCTGGCCCAGACGGTTGCCACCGCCCTGCCCGACGCCAAGCCGCCCGTCGCGGAAACCGCCCCCGAGGCCGACGACGCCGTCGAGCAGGCTGCCGATGCCATTCCGGCCGCTGAAGGCGCCGAAGGCGCGGAAGGCATGGTCGATCCGGAACGCAAGCGCCGCCGCCGCCGCAGCCGCCGTGGCCGCCGCAGCCAGGAAGAAGCCGGCCTGAACGCTGGCGACGAGCAGCTCGAAGACGGCGCCGACGAAGAAGCCGGCGAACAACCGGAAGGCGCCGCCCAAGCCGCCGAAGCGCCCGTCCAGGTCGCCGAAGCGCCTGTCCAGGCCGCCGAAACGCCGGCGCAGGCCGCTGAACCGGTCCAGGCTCCCGCCGCCGAAACCGCGCCGGTCCAGGTCGAAGCCACCCCGGCCCAGGCTGAACCCGCGCCGGTCCAGGCCGCCGAGCCCGCCGCGCAGGAAGCGCCGGCCGCCGAAACGACGCAGCCCGTCGCCGTGCAGCCCGCCAGCGAGGTTTCCGCTCCCGTGGCGCCCGCCGCCCCGGTGGAAGCCCCCGCCGTCGAACCCGTGGTCACGGCGCCTGCCGCCCCGGCTCCGCAGGAAGCTCCCGCTCCGGCCGTCGCGCCCGCGCCGGCTCCCGCCGCACCGGCTCCGGTCAGCGCGCAGCAGCCCATCGTGGTGCCCGCCATGGCCCCCTCGGCCAAGGCCCAGGCCCTGCATGACGTGGTCAACGCCGCCGGCCTGCAGTGGGTCGAAACCGATCCGGACCGCCACGCCCAGACCCAGCTGCGCATCGCCGCGGCGCACACGCCGGTCCGCCTGGGCCGCGAGCGCAAGCCGGTCGCGGCCGTCTCGAACGAACCGCTGGTTCAGGTCGAAACGCGCCACTAAGCCGCAAGCCGGAACGAGCCTCGGCCCGTTCCGGATTCGCAGCCCGGAATTCGCACCCCGGAAGCTGGATTCCCATCCGGCTTCCGGGGTGTTTTTCATTGCGCGGGCCCGTCCGGAACCTGCTCGACCGCCGGGCGCTCCTCCTCCGGACGCGCCGGCAGGTTCAAGGCCAGCCCGGCCTCTTCGACGAACGCTTCGGCCAGGGCCGAATGCGGCATGTGCCGCGCCCAGATGATCCCCATGCGGCGCAGCGGCGCGCGCCCCGGCAGCAGCACGCGCTTGACGCGCCGGCTGTCGAGCCAGTCCGGCGCCCAGTCCGGCACCAGGGACACCCCCAGCCCTTCCGACACCATGCACGCGATCCCCATCAGGCCGTCGACTTCCAGGCGCTCGCGCGGGGCAATGCCATGCTGGCGCAGGTATTGATCCGCCAGGCGGCCGCCCCAGACGTTGCGGTCGTATCGGATGAAGGGCTGGGTCCGCATCAGCTCGTGGGCGTCGTCGCCCGGGGTGTCCGGCGGCGCAAGCACCACCAGCGGCTCCTCGGCCACCAGTTTCCAGCCAAAGCCCTTGGACAGGTTGAACTGGGGCTGGACGATGAAGGCCGCGTCCAGATCCCCATTGATGACCCGGTGATACAGGTGATTGGAGGTGCCGGGCTCCATGAACACGGCGAGTTTCGGCATGCGCCGGTACAGGCGTGCCAGCACCATCGGCATCATGCCCGTCAGCGCCGAGGCCGATACCCCCAGGCGCAGTTCGCCCAGCGGCGCGTCGTCGCCGGCGCTGGCGCGCAGATCGCGCACTTCGCGCAGCACGGAGCGGGCGCGCTCCAGGACTTTCAGGCCGGCTTCCGTCGCCTTGACGCTGCGCCCCACCCGCTTGACCAGGGTGGCGCCGAGTTCCTCCTCCAGCGTGCGCACTCGGGCGGCGATGGCGGCGGGCGTCAGGTCCAGGCGCCGCGCCGCTTCCGCCAGCGATCCGCTTTCGACCACCGACACGAAGCTCTGCACATATCGAGTGTCCATGGTTTCCCCCTCTACGGACTCGCGGTTTGCGTCAGGGCAAACCACAACAATTTTATGGATTGAAGCAATTAAACAGCAGATGTTCCTAGTCAGGATCGGTGCCAGAATCAAGTGTTGACGCTGCCGCGCCGCGGCGCGCCTTTTCCTTTCACCAGACCACGAGTAGAGATCATGACGACCCATGCCCGCATCCCCGGCGTTTTTTCTCCCGTCCTGACGCCGTTCGACGAGACCTACCGGCCGGCCCTGGGACGCTATGTGAAGCACTGCCGCTGGCTGCGCGAACAAGCGGTCGGCCTGGCCATCTTCGGCACCAACTCGGAAGCGAACTCGCTTTCGGTGTCCGAAAAGCACAGCCTGCTGGACGCGCTGCTGGAAGCCGGCGTGGAACCGGCGGCCCTGATGCCCGGCACGGGCGCCTGCGCGCTGCCCGACGCCATCGACCTGACCCGGCATGCGGTGCGCAGCGGCAGCATGGGCGTGCTGGTCCTGCCGCCTTTCTACTACAAGGGCGTGAGCGACGAGGGCCTGTTCCGTTACTACGCCGAGCTGATCGAGGGCGTGGGCGATGACGCGCTGCGCATGTACCTCTATCACATCCCGCCCGTGAGCCAGGTGCCGCTGAGCCTGGACCTGATCGAACGCCTGCTCGGCCGCTATCCCGGCATCGTGGCCGGCGTCAAGGACAGCGGCGGGGACTGGAACAACACGGCAGCCATGATCGAACGCTTCGCGCCGCGCGGCTTCCAGGTCTACGCGGGCAGCGAAGCCTTCCTGCTCCAGACCCTGCGCGCCGGCGGCGTGGGCTGCATCACCGCCACAGGCAACGTCAATCCCGGCCCCATCGTCGCGTTGCAGCAGCGCTGGCAGGAAGCGGACGCCGACGCGCGCCAGGCCGGGCTGAACGCCACCCGCAATGTGTTCCAGCAATTCCCGATGATTCCCGCCATGAAGGCCGCCATCGCCTGGAAGTCCGGCGATCCCGCCTGGGCGACGGTGCGCCCGCCCCTGGTGGAACTGAACGCGGCGCAAGCCGCCGCCCTGAGAACCGCGCTGGACGACAACGGCTTCGACATGCCGGGCGCGAGCGCGCTGGCCGACGCCTGAACCGCTGAAGCACGCGGCCCCGGACGCTCATGCGCGAGCGTCCGGGGCCGTTTCCATTGCGCCGCCGGTCAGCTCACGACGCCGATGTTCCAGGGGACGAACTCATGGTCTCCCAACCCCAGCAGCTCGCTCTTGCTGCGGGTGCCCGACGCCACGGCCAGGATCTCCTCGAAGATGCGTTGCGCCACCTCTTGCAACGTGGCGGTGCCGTCCAGGATGTCTCCGCAATTGACGTCCATGTCTTCCGTCAGCCGCTGGTACATCGGCGTATTGGTGGCGAGCTTGATGGAGGGCACGGGCTTGGCCCCGAACATCGAGCCGCGCCCCGTCGTGAAGCAGATCACGTTGGCGCCGCCCGCGATCTGCCCCGTCGCGGACACGGGATCGAACCCGGGGGTATCCATGAACACCATGCCCGGCTGGCGCACCGGTTCCGCGTAGCGGTACACCTCCATCAAGCCTGTGGTGCCGCCCTTCATCGAGGAGCCCAGCGATTTCTCGAAGATGTTCGCCAGGCCGCCCATCTGGTTGCCGGGGCTGACCTTCCCGTTGATCTGCACGTCGCGGCCCGGCGAGTATTCTTCTTTCCACCACCGGATGCGCTGCACCAGCTTCTCGCCGACCTCGCGGTTGCGAGCGCGCGAAGTCAGTGTGTGTTCGACGCCGTAGATCTCGGGCGTTTCCGACAGGATGGCGGTGCCGCCGTGGCGCACCAGGATATCCATGGCCGCGCCCAGCGCCGGGTTCGCGGTGATGGACGAAAAGCCGTCCGAGCCGCCGCACTGCAGGCCGATCTTCAGGTGCCGAGCCGGCACGGGCTCGCGCGTGACGGCATTGGCTTGCGGCAGCAGGTCCCGCACGGCGGCGACGCCCGCCTCGATCGTTTTGCGCGTGCCGCCGGTCTCCTGCATGATGAACGTCTTCAGGCGCGCGCCCGCTTCCAGGCCCTGGTCCTTCAGCAGCGCGTCGAGCTGGTTGCGTTCACAGCCCAGGCCGACGATCAGCACGGCCGCGAAGTTCGCATGGCAGGCGTATCCGCCCATCGTGCGGCGCAGGAGGTCCATCGGCTCGCCGGACATTTCCATGCCGCAGCCCATGCCATGGCTGAGCGCCACCACGCCATCCACGTTGGGATAGGCCGCCATCACCTCGGGCGTGAAGGCGGCGGCGATGCGATGCACCACCGTCGCCGAGCAATTCACCGTCGCCATGATGCCGATGTAGTTGCGGGTGCCCACCTGCCCGTTGGCGCGCACGATGCCCTGGAAGCGCGCCTGCTCGGCGTCCGGCAGGACGGCCGTGGGCACGTAGTCGCGGGCATGCGCATAGTCGCGGTCGAACTCCTGGAACGCCAGGTTGTGCGAATGGACGTAGGTGCCGGCCGGGATGTCGGCCGCGGCGAAGCCGATACAGACGTTGTACTTCAGGATGGGTTCGCCGGCGCGCAGGTCGCGCGCCGCGATCTTGTGGCCCGCCGGAATCTGGCTGCGGCTGACGATGCCTTCGGAGGGCACGGCCGTGCCGATGCCGATGGGCACGCGCGCCACCACGATGTTGTCCCCGGAATGCAGCCGTATGACGGGCCCGGCCGCGCGCTTTTCATTCAAATCGATCATGTCGTCATCTCGGATGGTTGGCGGAGCGCCCGGCAGCGGGCGCCCCTGGAAGACGGCCCTTACTCGGGCTTGATGCCTATGTCGCGAATCACCACGGACCAGCGGGGCAACTCGGAAGCCACGTAGCCGGAAAAGGCGGCGGCGTCGCTGCCCACCACCGTAAAGCCCTGTTCGCTGAGCTTGGCCTGCATCTCGCTCTGCTCCAGCACGGTCTGGATGGATTTGGAGAGCTTGTCCACGACGGGCTTGGGCGTATTGGCCGGCGCGAAGACGCCATACCAGGTCGAGACCTCGAAGTCCTTGAACCCGGATTCGGCCAGGGTCGGGATCTGCGGCGCCTTGGGATCTCGCTTCAGGCTGGTAATGGCCAGCGGCCGGACCTTGCCCGAACTGATGTGGGGCAGCGCCACGGGCAGATTGGCGAACATGTACGGCACGTGCCCGCCCAGCACGTCGGCCATGGCCGCCGATTCGCCCTTGTAGGGCACGTGCGTCACCTTCGTGCCCACCATGTGCGCGTACAGTTCGCCGGCGATGTGCTGCGGGCCGCCCTGGCCCGACGAGGCGTAGCTGACCGCGCCGTCGCCGGCCTTGCGGATGTGGTCGGTGAGTTCCTGCACCGTCTTGGCGTCGACCAGGGCGGGATTGACCACCAGGATCAATGGCATGGTCACCACCTGCGATACCGGCGCGAAATCCTTCTCGGGCTTGAACGGCAGCGAGGGAAAGAGGGAGGGCGCCACCACCATGGTGGACTGCGATCCCAGGAACAGCGAATAGCCGTCGGCGGGCGAGCGCGCGACGTTGTCGGCCGCGATCGTGCCCGTGGCGCCCGCGCGGTTCTCCACCACCACCTGCTGCCCCAGGTTTTCGGCCATCTTGGCGCCGACCAGGCGCGCCACGATGTCCGCGCCGCCGCCCGGCGCGAAACCCACGACCATTCTCAGCGGCTTGCTGGGAAAATCCTGGGCCATGACGGCGGCCGGGCCGCCGGAAAGCGCGAGGGCCAGGCCGATCGCTCCAAGCATGCGCGTCATCGGACGCGCGGGCGTACAGGGGGTGTTCATTGACGGTCTCCGTTTGCCGCCGTGCCGGGTCCTCCGCGGCCAGGCGCGCGGAGCCCTGCGACGGCTCATTGTGTGTTTTGTGTAGTGCCAGGGCATTCTGGCTATTGCACTCCACAGCAACAAGTACGCGAACGCGCCGTCAGAACATAATTTTTTTATGGTTTTGGATAGCGCCTACCCGTCGCCAGGCCCAGCCGGACGACGGCGAAAAAAAATCCACCCGCGGGTGGATTTCGGACGCATTCCCGCGAAGCGGCCCCTCGGACACGAGGGCCCCGCGGCGGGCAGCGGAATCAGAACTGGTAGGTGTAGGTCAGCTGGAGCACGTCCAGGCCCGGGTTCGGGCGCTTGATGCTGGCGTTCGAGAAATGCGAATAACGCAGGCCGATGCGGTTGTTCGGCGTCACCAGGAAGCCCAGGCCGACGTGGTCGCCGAACTGGAAAGCGGTACTGATGTTCTCGTTGGCGAAGCGCGTGCTGGAGAACACCGTGGCGCCGATACCCGCTTCGATGTAGAAGCGTTCGCCCGTCCACCAGCGGAACATCGGGATCGCGCTGAATTGCCAGACGTGGCCGGGCGAGCGCGAACCGTCGGCCCACCAGTACGAGGCGCCGAGTTCGGGCGTCAGGTCCAGGCGGCCCCAGTTTCCACCGAACTGGTACGTCCAGACGGAGGGGGTTTCGTAGTTCAGCGTCAGGCGCTGATAGTGGTCTCCAATGCCGTAATGCATGCTTACGCCGCCTTGGGTGCCTTCGGACGATTGCGCGCTCGCGAACGTCGCGGTTGCCGCCAGGGCCAGCCCGACAAGGCGTGTCAGCATTTTCTTCTTGGTCGACTGCATTGGAATTACTCCGTTGATTTCAGCACTAGATCGCAACATAGCAAAATACGGGCCACACGACTTGATTTGTGTCGCACGCAGACAACATCGCGGATGGAAAACACTGTTCCGTAAAACAGGCGCCCCAGCCGCGGGCGTGTCTTCAGCAAGAAAGATGCCTGGCCGCGCCGCATGAAAATGCCGCCGGCGGAACCAGGCCACCGACGGCATATCGCCATCGCCAGGCGGCCCATCGGCCGCGCGCGACCGACGGGCCTTCGCGGCCTCGTCAGGCGGTAACCACGTCCGCGGGCTGATTGGTCAGCAGCGCCAGCAGGCGCGCGATTTCCTCGCGCAGCTGGCGGCGGTCCACGACCATGTCGATCGCGCCCTTCTGCAGCAGGAATTCTGCGCGCTGGAAGCCTTCCGGCAGCTTTTCACGCACGGTCTGTTCGATCACGCGCGGGCCGGCGAAGCCGATCAGGGCCTTGGGCTCGGCGATGACCACGTCGCCCATGAAGGCGAAGCTGGCCGACACGCCGCCCATCGTGGGATCGGTCAGCACGCTGATGAACGGCAGGCCGGCCGCCGACAGGCGGGTCAGCATGGCGTTCGTCTTGGCCATCTGCATCAGCGACAGCAGGCTTTCCTGCATGCGCGCGCCGCCCGAAGCGGCCACGCAGATGAAGGGCGTCTTGTTGTCCAGGGCGGCCTGGGCGCCGCGCGCGAAGCGCTCGCCGACCACCGAGCCCATGGAACCGCCCATGAACTCGAATTCAAAGCAGGCCAGCGTTGCCGGCACGCCGCGGATCGAGCCGCTCATGACGACCAGGGCGTCGGTTTCGCCCGTCTGCTTGACCGCTTCCTGGAGGCGCTCGGGATACTTGCGCGTGTCCTTGAACTTCAGCGTGTCGACCGAACGCGTGGTCTGGCCGATTTCGACGCGGCCTTCCATGTCGAGCAGCGAATCGATGCGGGCGCGGGCGCCGATACGCATGTGATGGTCGCACTTCGGGCAGACATGCAGGTTGGCGGCCAGGTCTTCGCTGTACAGCACCGACTCGCACGACGGGCATTTCACCCATAGGCCTTCGGGAACGCGGCGAGCGCCGCTGTCGCTGGTTTTGTTGATGCGAGGAGGCAGGAGTTTTTCGATCCAGCTCATTGTTTTTTCATCCCGTATGAGGTCGCGCCCGCCGTTCAGGCCGACGCGTTTTCTCGTTTCACTAGATCCAGCGCCTGCCGGATGGTGCGCAGCCAGCCGCTGGCGGCGGCGACTGCGGCATCGGTTTTTTGGGCAGCCGGCACATCCGCCACCGCCTGCTCCATGGTTTCAATCAGTTTGCTGCCGATGACGACCGCATCGGCGGCGCGCGCCACGCGCTGGGCGCTCTCGGCGTCGCGGATGCCGAAGCCCACGCCGACCGGAATATCGCGCACGTGGCGGCGGATCACGGCCACGCGCTCGGCCACATCGTCAGTGTTCAGCGAGCCGGAGCCCGTCACGCCCTTGAGCGACACGTAATACACGTAGCCGCGGGCCACGGCGGCGACCGCCTTGATGCGGGCCTCGGTGGAGGTGGGCGCCAGCAGGAAAATGGGGGCAATGCCCTGCTCGCCCAGCTTCGCGGCGAATTCGACGACTTCCTCGGGCGGATAGTCCACCACCAGCACACCGTCCACGCCGGCCTGCGCGGCGTCGAGCGCGAAGCGGTCCTGGCCCATGCGTTCGATCGGGTTGGCATAGCCCATCAGCACCACCGGGGTGTCGGCGTCGCGCTGACGGAATTCGGCCACCATCGCGAGCACGCGGGACAGGCCCACGCCTTGCGCGATGGCGCGGTCGGCGGCCCGCTGGATGACGGGGCCGTCGGCCATGGGATCGGAGAACGGCACGCCGAGTTCGATCACGTCGGCGCCGGCCTCGACCAGCGCGTGCATCAGGGGCACGGTGGTCGCGGGCGTGGGATCGCCCGCGGCGATGTAGGGAATCAGCGCCGCGGCGCGGCCCGATTCGGCGGTGCGCGCGAAAGCGGCGGCGATGCGGTCGGTGCGAGTTGCCATGGTCGGCCCTTAAACCCTTAAAGCTCGATACCGGCCTTCTCGGCGACGGTATGCATGTCTTTGTCGCCACGGCCCGACAAATTGACCAGGATGACGGCATCGCGCGGCAGCGTGGCCGCCATTTTCACCGCCTGGGCGATGGCGTGCGACGACTCCAGCGCCGGCATGATGCCTTCGATGCGGCAGCAGTCGTGGAAGGCCTTCAGGGCTTCGTCGTCGGTGATGCCGACGTACTCGGCGCGGCCGGAATCCTTCAGCCAGGCATGTTCCGGGCCCACGCCGGGGTAGTCCAGGCCGGCCGACACGGAATGCGTTTCCTGCACCTGGCCGTCGGCGTCCTGCATGACGTAGGTGCGGTTGCCGTGCAGCACGCCCACCTGGCCCGCGGCCAGGGACGCGGCATGGCGCCCGGTATCCATGCCCTCGCCCGCCGCCTCGACGCCGATCAGGCGGACGTTTTCGTACGGAATGTAGGGATGGAAAATGCCCATGGCGTTGGAGCCGCCGCCCACCGCCGCCACGACGTAGTCGGGCTGGCGGCCGATGGCTTCGGGCATCTGCGTCAGGCATTCATTGCCGATCACGGTCTGGAAGTCGCGCACCATGCGGGGATAGGGGTCGGGACCCGCCACCGTGCCGATGATGTAGAACGTGTTCTCGATATTGGTGACCCAGTCGCGCATGGCTTCGTTCAGCGCGTCCTTGAGCGTGCGCGAGCCGGAGGTAACCGGCACCACCGTGGCGCCCAGCAGCTTCATGCGGTAGACGTTCGAGGCCTGGCGGCGGACGTCTTCGCTGCCCATGTAGACCACGCATTCCATGCCGTAGCGGGCCGCCACCGTGGCGGTCGCCACGCCGTGCTGGCCGGCGCCCGTTTCGGCGATGACGCGGGGCTTGCCCATGCGCTTGGCCAGCAAGGCCTGGCCGATGCAGTTGTTCACCTTGTGGGCGCCGGTATGGTTCAGGTCTTCGCGCTTGAACCAGATCTGGGCGCCGCCCAGCATTTCCGACCAGCGGCGGGCATGGTAGACCGGGCTGGGCCGGCCGACGAAATGCTTGAGTTCGTAGTTGAACTCTTCCTGGAAGGCGGGGTCGACACGGTAATGGTCGTAGGCCGCGCGCAGCTCGTCGAGCGCGTGCATCAGCGTTTCCGCCACGAAAACGCCACCATAAGGGCCGAAATGGCCCTTGGCATCCGGAAAGTCGTAAGGTTTCACCAAGCATCTCCCCCGGCATCGCGGCAGGCCAGTGCCGTCCGCAAATCCGGTTTGCAACCCGGCATTTTACCTGACGCCGGCTGCGGCCGGGCGCGGGCATGCCGCCCGGCCCGGAATCGGCCCGACAGGCCTCAGAGCGACTGCCCGAGGCGACGCAGGAAGATCTCGCAGGAAGCCAGCTGCTCCAGCGCGACGTATTCGTCCGGCTTGTGGGCCTGTTCGATGTGGCCGGGGCCGCAGACGACCGTGGGAATGCCGATGCCCTGGAACAGGCCGGCCTCGGTGCCGTAGGCGACCTTGCGGGTGGCGCGGTCTTCGGTCAGGGCGCGCACCAGCTGGGTGATGGCGGCTTCCTCGGAGGCTTCCAGCGCCGGCGCCGCGGCTCCGGTCTCGATCTCGATGCTGGCGCCCTCGAATTCGGCCTTCATGCGCGGCAGGAGCTCATCGCGCACGTATTTTTCGACTTCCGCCTGGATCTCGTCGGGCTGCATGCCGGGCAGGTTGCGGAATTCGTAGCTGAATTCGCAGGACTCCGGAATGGTATTGACCGCGATGCCGCCGTGGATCTGGTTGGTGGTCATGGTGGAGAACGGGACGTCGTAGAACTGGTCGTACGGGCCCTTGGCCTTGAAGCTGTCGGCCAGATCGCGGATGCGGCAGATCAGGCGGGCGGCGTATTCGATGGCATTGCAGCCGCGCGGGGTCAAGGACGAGTGCGCCGCCTTGCCGTGCACCTTGCAGCGGAACAGATTGATGCCCTTGTGCGCCACCACCACCTGCATGCCCGTGGGTTCGCCCACCACGCAGCCTTCGGGCCGGATGCCGCGCTCGATCAGGTCGGCCAGCATGTAGGGCGCGCCGGCGCAGCCGACTTCCTCGTCATAGGAGAACGCCAGGTGGATCGGCTTCTTGCGGGGCATGGCCAGGAATTCCGGCACCATCGCCAGGGACCCGGCGATGAAACCCTTCATGTCGCAGCTGCCGCGGCCATAGAGCAGGCCGTCTTTTTCGATGAGCTTGAACGGATCCGTGCTCCAGTCCTGGCCGTCCACGGGCACCACGTCGGTGTGGCCCGACAGGACGATCCCGCCCTGCAGGTTGCCGTCTTGCGCCGGCAGGGTGGCGAACAGGTTGGCCTTGGTGCGCTCCGGGTTGTGCGCCAGCCACGCGTCGACGCCCTGGCCCTTGAGCCAATCGCGGACGGTTTCGATCAGGGCAAGATTGGAATTACGGCTGGTGGTGTCGAAACCGACCAGCGTTTCCAGCCAGGTGCGCGCGTTCATGTCACTACTCTCGTGGGGGAAAAGGAGGAGTGTAAGGCCAGGCGGCGCCCGCGTCTCGGCGCCGCCGCCGGCCCCGGGGCGGCGAAGCGCCTAGAATGTCGGCCGGATTCAGTACACACCCCCAAGGAGAAACCGTGCAGCACAAGGCAGTTCCCACGCGCAACATCGTGGCGGCAGTAATCGGCAACGCCCTCGAATGGTATGACTTCCTGGTGTTCGCGTTCATGACGCCGATCATCTCGAAGCTGTTCTTCCCCACCGATCCCAGCGTCCCCGGCAGCGAATTGAATGCCATCCTGATGACCACGGCGATCTTCGGCGTCGGCTTCTTCATGCGTCCGGTCGGAGGCATCATCCTCGGCCTGTACGGCGACAAGAAGGGCCGCAAGGCCGCGATGGTGATGGTCACCTCGCTCATGGCCGTGTCCATCGCCCTGATCACCGTCGCCCCCACCTACCACGCCGCCGGCATCCTGGCCCCGATCTTCATCCTGATCGCGCGCCTGCTGCAGGGCTTTTCGGCGGGCGGCGAGTTCGGCACCTCCACGGCGCTGCTGATCGAAATGGCGCCCGACGGCAAGCGCGGCTTCTATGGTTCCTGGCAGATGGCCGGGCAAATGCTGGCCCTGCTGATCGGCGCCGCCTGCGGCACCCTCATCACCGAGTTCTTCACGCCGCAGCAGATCGCCGACTGGGCGTGGCGCCTGCCCTTCGCCTTCGGCCTGGTGATCGTGCCGATCGCCATCTATATTCGCCGCAACGTCGACGAAACCGACGCCTTCAAGCAGATCAAGGAAGAAGAGCGCCTGGCGGCCGTGCGCGGCGAGGTGCAGCGCCTGAGCCTGGGCCAGATGCTGAAGACGCACACGCGCGAAACGCTGATCGGCGTGGGCCTGGTCGTCACCGCGACGGTCTCCATCTACATCACCTTCACCTATCTGGTGACGTACTCCACGCAAATCCTCAAGCTGCCGCTGAACCAGACGTTCCTGGTGCAGATGGCGGGCGCCGCGCTGATGGTGCTGCTGACGCCCTTCATGGGCGCCTGGTCGGATCGCGTCGGCCGCCGCCCCATCGTGATCGGCTCGCTCATCGGCTACCTGATCGTGTTGTACCCGCTGTACCACTGGCTGTCGGATGCGCCGTCGATCGGCCGCCTCCTGACCGTGCAGGTCGTGGTCTGCCTGTTCGTCTCGGCCTTCTTCGGCGTGTTCAGCACCGTGATGGCGGAGCTGTTCCCGGCGCGCGTGCGCTCCGTGGGCCTGTCCCTGGCCTATAACGTGGCCGTGATGATCTTCGGCGGTTTCGCCCAGTTCATCGTGACCTGGCTGATCAAGACCACCGGCTCGCCCATGGCGCCCGCCTATTACGTCATGTTCGGCGTGGCCCTGGGCCTGGTCGCCGCGTTCTACATGCGCGACCGCGCGCACGACAAGCTGGACCACTGAGTCCGCACCCCCCCCCGGCGCCTCGCGCGCCGCGGGGGTCAGCGGCGTGTCGCCGACGACACGCCCGGCACCTCGGCCAGCGCGTCCAGGGCCCGCGAGAGGGACTCCCCTCCCCGCACTTCCACCGTGAACACCATATGGGCAAGCGACTGCCGGCTCTGCGTGTTCACGCCCACTACGTTCAGACGCAGCCGGGCGAAGACTTCGGAGAGGTCCCGCAACAGGCCGGACCGGTCGTGCGCGCGCACGCTGATGTCCACCGGATAGAAGGTATCGGACGTTTCGCCCCACGCCACTTCGATGACGCGTTCCGGCTCGCGCGCGGCCAGGGCCAGATAGCTGTGGCAATCGCTGCGATGGATGGACACGCCGCGCCCCCGCGTCACGAAGCCCGCGATGGCGTCCGGCGGCGCCGGGCGGCAGCAGCGCGCCAGCTGGGTCAGGAGCGAACCCACGCCCACCACCAGCACGCCGCTCTTGCCGCTCTTTTCGGCGCTGCCGGCGCTGGCGTTGCGCAGCGCCGCCGGCTGGGGTTCGGCAACGGGCGCCGGCTGCTGAAACAGCGTGTCGATCTGGCGCAGGCTGAATTCTTCCTTGGCCGCGGCGACGTACAGGTCGTCGGCGCGCGCGAACCCGAGGTTCTGCGCCAACTGCTCCAGGTTGATCGCCGTCTTGCCCAGGCGCTGCAATTCCTTTTCCACCAGCGCCTGGCCCTGGGTGATGCGCTGCTGGAGCTCGATCGCGTTGAACCACATGCGCACCTTGGCGCGGGCCCGCGGGCTGGCCAGGAATCCCAGCTGGGGATTGAGCCAGTCCCGCGAGGGGCCGCCCGACTTGGCGGAAATAATCTCCACGGTCTGGCCGGTGGACAGCCGCGTCTGTAGCGGCACCATCTGCCCGTCGACGCGGGCGCCGCGGCAGCGGTGGCCCAGGTCGGTGTGCAAGTGATAGGCGAAGTCGACCGGCGTGGCGCCGGCGGGCAGTTCGATCACGCGCGCCTGCGGCGTCAGCACGTAAATGCGCTCGTCGGTGTGCGCGGGCGCCACGGCCGCGTTGCGGCCCTTGCCGGTCGCGGACTTGCCGGCGGCCGGCTTGGCCGGCTCGCCGCCGCCCTCGACATCGGAATTCCAGGCCAGCAGCTGGCGCATCCATGCCAGTTGGCGGTCGTATTCGCTGGAGGCGGCCACCTGGCCGCCCTTGGCTCCCGCTTCCTTGTAGCGCCAATGGGCGGCCATGCCGTACTCGGCGAACTGGTGCATCTCGCGGGTGCGGATCTGCACTTCGAAGGGGCGGCCGTCGTCGTCGGTCACGACCGTGTGCAGGGAGCGGTAGCCGTTGGGCTTGGGCCGGGAGATATAGTCGTCGAACTCCTCGGAGATCGGCGTCCACATCTCGTGCACCATGCCCAGGGCGGTGTAGCAGCCGCGCACGTCCTCGACGATGACCCGCAGCGCGCGCAGGTCGTACATCTGGGAAAAGTCCAGGCCCTTCACGCGCATCTTGTTCCAGATGCTGTAGATGTGCTTGGGCCGGCCGCTCACCTCGGCCTCGACCCCGGCCTTGGCCAGCGCGGCCTGCAGGCGCTCGATGGCGCCGGCGATGAAGGCCTCGCGCTCCACCCGCTTTTCTTCCAGCAGGCGGGCGATCTGCTTGTACTTCTCGGGTTCGAGGAAGCGGAAGGCCAGGTCTTCCATTTCCCACTTGATCTGCCAGATCCCCAGGCGGTTGGCCAGGGGCGCGTACAGGTCCAGGGTTTCGCGGGCGAAGGCGACCGAGCACGGCGTTTTGCTTTCCGCGTGCCAGCGCAGGGAACGCAGCCGGGACGCCAGCCGCATCAGCACGATGCGCAGGTCGGCCGCCATGGCCAGCAGCATCTTGCGCTGCATTTCCTTCTGGGAGCCGCTTTCGGCCTCGGCGTCGCTGGCCTGCCGGGCCACCACGCCCAGCCGCAGCAGGGCCCGCGTGCCCTGCACCAGCCGCGCGACCTCGGCGCCGAAGGCGGTCGCGACCGGATCGTTGCGCAGGGACGGCGCGGGCGCCATCAAGTCGGTGGGCAAGGCGGCCAGCAGCGCGGCCGCCCGCGTCGGGGCGTCGGTGTGCAGCGCCGCCAGTACCCTGACCACGCCGGCGCCGTGCTCGGCCAGCGACTCGCCCGTGGGCGCACGCTGCCCTTCGAAACGGGGTTCGGCCCAGGCGACGGCCCGGTCGATCAACGCCAGGCCGTCGGCATCCAGGCCAGCCCCTACCTCCTGGCGCCAGGCGGCGTCGAAAGGCGTAGGCGCGTCGAGAACAGGCGGGGCGGACATGACGGGCGGAAGCGGGTATAGGTTGATATTCCGACACTCTACACTAGCGTGTATCAACCCCAAAAGACGCCGCGCTCCGCGGCATATGGAAGGAACCCGAGCTTATGTTGCGCTGGCTGAAAGGACGCGGCGCCCGCCCGTCCGCGGTGGCCGAAATGCAGTCCCGCATCTCTCCCGACCTATGGCGGCAGGTGCTGGACGCCCACCCGTTCCTGGCGGCATTGACCCCCGGTGAGGCCGACCAGCTGCTGGCGCGTTCGGCCTGGCTGCTCGCCAGCAAGAACATCAACGGCGCCCAGGGGCTGGAGGTGTCCGACTTCATGCGCCTGTCCATTGCGGCGCAGGCCAGCCTGCCCATCCTGAACCTGACGCCCGAACTCTACGAAGGCTGGGACGAGATCATCGTGTACCCGGCAAGCTTCCGCATCCCCCGATCGCGCCAGGACGAGGACGGCGTGGTGCACGAGTACATCGAGGACGCTGCAGGCGAAGCCTGGGAGGGCGGCCCGCTGGTCCTGTCCTGGGAAGACACGCAGCTGTCGGACGGCGGCTTCAATGTGGTCATCCACGAATTCGCCCACAAGCTGGACCTGCGCTCGGGCTTCGCGGACGGCATGCCGTCGCTGGCGGCGCATCCCGAATTGCAGCCTCGGACCTGGCGCCGCGTCCTGGACGACAGCCTGGACCGCTTCATCGCCGCCCTGGACGCGGTGGAAGCCGCCATTCCTCCGGACGTCGATCCCGAGAGCGAAGAGGCGGATGCCTGGTACGGGCAGCTGCCGATGGACCCGTACGCGGCCACTGACGAAGCCGAGTTCTTCGCCGTCAGCTCCGAGCACTTCTTCGTGGACCCCCAACCCATGCGCGAGGCGCTGCCGCAGTGGTACGACTTGCTCAAGGCCTATTACCGGCAGGACCCGGTGGAACGCTACGCATGAAACAGCTGCTGATCGTCTGGCATTCCCGCACCGGCGCCGCGCGCCAGATGGCCGAGGCGGCCGCCCGCGGCGCGCGCGACGCCGCCGCCCAGCTTGAGCAGGACGCCGATCTGCGGGTCGTGCTGCTGCGCGCCTCGGACGCGCAGGCCGGCGACCTGCTTGCCAGCCAGGGCTATCTTTTCTGCGCCCCCGAGAACCTGGCGGGGCTGAGCGGCGAAATGAAGGAGTTCTTCGACCGCAACTACTACGCGGTGCTGGACCGGATACAAGGGCTGCCCTACGCCTGCGCGATCAGCGCGGGCAGCGACGGCTCGGGCGCCGCGCGCCAGGCCGAACGCATCTGCACCGGCTGGCGGCTCAATGCCGTGGCCCCCGCGCTCATCGTCAATATGGGCGCGCAGACGCCGCAGCAGATCCTCGCGCCCAAGACGGTGGCGCAGGCGGAACTGGAGAAATGCGAGGAACTGGGGGGCTTGCTGGCCGGGACGCTGCTGCTGGGGCAGTGAGGCGGACGCGGCAGCCGGGAGCCCGGGGCGGCGGCAAGGCGCCGGCCGCCCGGGGAGGCGCCAGGCACGCTAGGCGCCCGGCGCGCGGGGCCTCTTACACAGCGGCCGTGACGACGATCTCGACCTTGTAGTCGGGATTGGCCAGGCGGGCTTCGACGGTGGCGCGCGGAGGCGAGTTGCCGGCGGCGACCCAGGCGTCCCACGCCTTGTTCATGCCGTCGAATTCCTTCATGTTGGCCACGTAGATCTGGGCCATCAGGATCTTGGTCTTGTCGGTGCCGGCTTCGGCCAGCAGGCGGTCGATCGTCGCGAGCACTTGCTCGGTCTGGCCGGTGATGTCCAGCGTGGCATCGTCCGGCACCTGGCCCGCCAGGTACGCGACGCCGTTGTACACGGCCATGTCCGACAGGCGCTTGTCGACGTGGAAGCGCTTGATGCTGCTCATGAATATTCCCCTAGGATCGAGTGGGTTGGGTGAAACAATGCAAGGAACCCGCAATTTACCCCGAGCCGCGCTCAAGCGGGGGGCAATTGGAAGACCTGGCGCAGGTAGGCCAGGTAGGCCGGATCGTCGCACATGGTCTTTTCCGGCGCGTCCGACACCTTGGCCACGGGCTGGCCGTTGCAGCGGACCATCTTCATGACGATCTGCAGGGGTTCGTGGCCCAGGTCGTTGGTCAGGTTGGTGCCGATGCCGAAGGACACCTTGCAGCGCCCGGAGAATTGGCGGGCCAACTCGATGGCGCGCGGGAAGGTCAGCGAATCCGAGAACACCAGCGTCTTGGCGCGCGGGTCGACCCGGTTCTTGCGGTAGTGTTCGAGCAGGCGCTCGCCCCAGACGAACGGATCGCCGGAGTCGTGCCGCGCGCCGTCGAACAGCTTGCAGAAATACATGTCGAAGTCGCGCAGGAAGGCATCCATGCCGTAGACGTCGGACAGCGCGATGCCCAGGTCGCCGCGGTATTCCTTGGCCCAGACCTCCAGCGCGAACACCTGCGAGTCGCGCAGGCGCGGACCCAGGGCCTGGCAGGCCTGCAGGTATTCGTGGCCCATCGTGCCCAGCGGCAGGACTTCGTGCTCCTTGGCCAGCAGCACGTTGCTGGTGCCGGCGAAATGCGGCCCCATCTGCGCCTTCATGGTGGACACGATTTCCTCGTGCCAGACCTTGGAGAAACGGCGCCGCGTGCCGTATTCGGCCACGCGGAAATCGGCCAGCGCGGGATCGTCCAGCACCAGGTGCATCTTGGATTGCAGGCGCTTGCGGCCTTCTTCCCAGTCCGGGTTCTTGCGCGTATTGCGGAAATAGACCTCGTTGACGATGGCCAGCACCGGAATCTCGAAAAGAATCGTGTGCAGCCACGGCCCCTTGACCTCGATGCTGATTTCGCCGGGCGCCTCGCCCTCGCCGATGTGGATGCAGCGCTCGGGCATGTGGAACAGTTCGAGGAAATCAACGAAGTCGCTTTTGATAAAGCGCAAGCCGCCGAGATATTTAAGTTCGTCCTCGGTGAAGCGGAGCTGGCACAGCTGGTGCACTTCCTCGCGGATTTCATCGAGATAGGGGCGCAGATCCACCCCCGGAGTACGGCATTTGTAACGGTACTCGACCTGGGCAGCGGGAAACTGGTGCAGCACCACCTGCATCATGCTGAATTTATACAGGTCGGTGTCGAGCAGCGAAGTAATTATCATGATTGCGCGTTTCGTTTCGCGACACCATAGCATAGAGCGGACGCCCCGAACGGCCTCGGGCCACGATGTCAATACGGGTATTACCGGCACATCAGCGCGGCATTGGGTAAAATCGGCGCAACAAGACACAAAGCCGCCGATCCCGGAGTTCCTGAATGACCCACGTTGTCACCGAAAACTGTATTAAGTGCAAGTACACCGACTGCGTAGACGTGTGCCCGGTGGACTGTTTTCGTGAGGGTCCGAACTTCCTCGTGATCGATCCCGACGAATGCATCGATTGCGCGGTCTGCATCCCGGAATGCCCGGCCAACGCGATCTACGCCGAAGAAGACGTGCCGCAGGACCAGATGAACTTCATCGCCCTGAATGCCGAACTCTCGCCCGAGTTCGCCAGCATCAGCCGCGCCAAGAAGCCCCTGCCCGACGCCGACGACTGGAACGGCAAGCAGGACAAGCTGCAATACCTGGAAAGATAAATCCGCGAGCGCCGGCCTCCGCCTGGCGGCCGGCATCGCGCGATGCCCCGATGACCGACGACTCCAAATACACGCGCCAGACTGTCACCCACGTCCATACCTGGGTACCCGATAAGCTGTTCTCCGTCCGAGTGACGCGCGACGACGCGTACACGTTCCTGCCCGGCCAGTTCGCGCGAGTGGGCCTGCCGGAAGCGGATTCCCCCGACGGCGCCCCCACGCTGTGGCGCGCCTATTCGATGGTATCGGCCCCGCATGAACCGTGGCTGGAGTTCTATTCCATCGTGGTGCCGGAGGGGCTGTTCAGCCCGCGCATGGCCCGGCTGCAACCCGGCGACGCGCTGTACGTGGAAAAGGCCCCCTACGGCTTCCTGACGCTGGAGCGCTTCGCCCCGGGCGGCGACCTGTGGCTGCTGGCCTCGGGCACCGGCCTGTCGGCCTACCTCTCGATCCTGCGCGATCCCGCCGTCTGGCGCGCCTACCGCCGCATCGTCCTGGTGCACGGCGTGCGCACCGCCGCGGAGCTGGCCTACCGCGAAGAGATCGAATCCTTGCGCAATCAGCCCGGCCTGGCCGAGCTGTTCGCCGCTGATCCGCAAAAGCTGATCTACCTGCCCATCGCCACGCGCGAACCCCTGCCCGGCATGCCGCAGGAACGCCTCACCACGCTGATCGCCGACGGCCGCCTGGAGCAATTGGCCGGCCAGCCGCTGGATCCCGAGCAGGCCAAGGTCATGCTTTGCGGCAACCCCGCCATGCTCGCGGACGCCCGCAAGCTGCTGGGCGAGCGCGGCTTCAAGCCCGGCCGCCGCGGCATCCCCGGCAACCTGGCGGTAGAAAACTACTGGTAAAGCCGCCAGTCCGGCGTAGTGCATAAATCCTCCATTTGGTATCGCTGCGGGGCGCAAAAAGCGCCCTAAACTGGTGCCTAACGGATATTGGGTCGCTTTTTAGCAACAGATTTGCTTTTTTTGACGGCGTTTCTTCAGGCTGTTTGGAAATATCGTTAGTCCCGGGAGCAATAATCGGGACACACGCACGACCCAGAAGGACTTTTCCCAAATGCTGTATCAATTGCACGAAATGCAGCGCGCCTTCCTGACTCCGTTCGCTGCATTTACGGACGCCGGCTCTCAGCTGTTTTCCAGCCCCTACAGCCCTCTCGCCTACACCCCGATCTCGCGCCAGATGGCGGCGGGGTACGAGTTGATGACGCGCATCGGCAAGGAATACCAGAAGCCGGCCTGGAATCTCCCCACCACCAAGATCGATGGCAAGTCCGTCAACGTCACCGAAGGCGTGGCGATGGACAAGCCGTTCTGCCGCCTGGTGCACTTCCACCGCGACGTCCGCCATGCCCGCCAGGACGATCCCAAGATCCTGCTGGTCGCGCCGCTGTCGGGCCATCACGCCACCTTGCTGCGCGACACCGTGCGCGCCCTGCTGCCCGCCCACGACGTGTATGTCACGGATTGGGTCGACGCCCGCATGGTGCCCCTGTCCGCCGGGCCGTTCCATCTGAACGACTACGTGCGCTACGTGCAGGACTTCATCCGCCACCTGGGCCCCGACGTGCACGTCATGTCCGTCTGCCAGCCCACGGTCCCGGTGCTGGCCGCCGTTTCCTTGATGGCCTCCGCCAACGATCCCTGCCAGCCGCGCAGCATGGTGATGATGGGCGGCCCCATCGACCCTCGACAGTCGCCCACGCAGGTGAACCGCCTGGCCACGACCAAGCCCTATTCCTGGTTCGAGAACCAGGTCATCCATCCGGTGCCGCCGCGCTATCCGGGCTCGGGCCGCAAGGTCTATCCGGGCTTTCTGCAGCACGCGGGCTTCATGGCCATGAACCCCGACCGCCACATGAAGTCGCATTACGACTTCTATCTGGACCTGCTGCGCGGGGACGACAGCGACGCCGAGGCGCATCGCCGCTTCTACGACGAATACAACGCCGTGCTGGACATGCCGGCCGAGTTCTACCTGGACACGATCCGCATGGTGTTCCAGGAATTCCAGCTGCCCAACGGCACCTGGGAAGTCGACGGCAAGCTGGTTCGCCCCGCGGACATCAAGAAGGTCGCGCTCCTGACCATCGAGGGCGAGCTGGACGATATCTCCGGCCAGGGCCAGACCCGCGCCGCGATCAAACTGTGCAAGAACATCCCCGCCGATCGCAAGACGCATTACACGGCCCCCAACTGCGGCCACTACGGGATTTTCTCGGGCCGCCGCTGGCGCGAAATGATCTGTCCTAAAATTGCCGAATTCATCCGGCAATCTGCGTAGGATGGGTGAAGCGCGAGAGTTCTTAAGCAAGGACTCAGGTATCCAACGCGCGTAACCCATGCTGCCGTAAAAGACTGTTTTCCGGCCGGAGCCGGGCACGGTCTGCCCGCGGCCGCATGGGTTACGCGCGTTGGGCGTTCGGGTTTTTGCTTAAGGACTCTCGCGCTCCACCCATCCTACGGCTTTCTGTTTCTTTATCATGTCCTGTCGCACCCTAGCCGACCGCATCGACGCCTTGCTGCCCCAGACGCAATGCACCAAGTGCGGATACGACGGCTGCCGGCCCTACGCCGACGCCATCGCCGACGGCGCCGCCCCGATCAATCGCTGCCCGCCCGGCGGCGATGAAGGCATCGCCGCGCTGTCGGCCCTGCTCGACACGCCCGTCCTGCCCCTAGACACGGCCCGCGGCGAACCCGGCCCCCTGCTGGTCGCCCGCATCGACGAATCGCACTGCATCGGCTGTACGCTGTGCATCCAGGCCTGTCCGGTGGACGCCATCGTCGGCGCCAACAAGCACATGCACACCGTTCTGAACGACTGGTGCACCGGCTGCGACCTGTGCGTGCCGCCCTGTCCGGTCGATTGCATCGAGATGGTGCCCGCGGGGCGCGCCTGGAGCGCGCAGGATGCCGCGATCAGCCGCGAGCGCCATCGCAGCCACCTCGCGCGCGTGGAACGCCTGGCGGCCGACAACGCGCGCCTGATGGCCCCTGAAGCCCCGCAAGCGCCCGCCGCGCCTTCCCTCGCCGACGCTACCGGCAACGAGGAGCGCAAGCGCTCCGCCATCGAATCCGCGCTGGCCCGCGCCCGGGCCCGCCGCAATTCCTCGCAGCCATGAACGCCGCCAAACGCCAAGAGATCTTCGCCCGCCTGCAAGCGGCCAATCCGCACCCGACCACCGAGCTCGAATACGACACGCCCTTCCAGCTGCTGATCGCGGTGCTGCTGTCGGCGCAGGCCACCGACAAATCGGTCAACATCGCCACGCGCAAGTTCTTCCCCGAACACGGCACGCCGCAAGGCCTGCTGGCGCTGGGCGAAGAAGGCCTGGCGGACTACATCAAGACCATCGGGCTCTACCGCACCAAGGCGAAGAACACCATCGCCACCTGCAAGATCCTGCTTGAGCAGCACGGCGGCGAAGTGCCGCGGACGCGCGAAGCGCTGGAAGCCCTGCCCGGCGTGGGCCGCAAGACCGCGAACGTGGTGCTCAACACCGCGTTCGGCCAACCCACGATGGCCGTGGACACGCACATCTTCCGCGTCTCGAACCGCACCGGCATCGCGCCGGGCAAGAACGTGCTGGAAGTCGAGCGGAAACTCGAAAAGTTCGTGCCGCGCGAATACATGCAGGACGCCCATCATTGGCTGATCCTGCTGGGCCGCTACGTCTGCGTCGCCCGCAAGCCCAAATGCCCCCAGTGCGGTATTTCCGATCTCTGCGAATTCAAGCAGAAAACACCCGCCTGATCTCCGCGCGCTCCGCCGCGCCGGCCGCATTCGCGCGGGGAAAACCGGGTTTTCCCTCGCCCGCGAAATCATGACGCGTTGATGACGATCAACGCATATTTGCTGCGATGCATTTCCATTATGGAAATGCTTTCTCCCCCTGACGCGAAAGCATTGTCGGCCTGCCGACAATTGCCCTTTCCGCACTGCAAAACCTATGACAAACCCTCATGGAATTTTGATAAATAGGTGCGCATACTCGCCGGCAACTCATCGAAAAATTGCGACACTTCGCTGATTTTCCGAACCCCGCGGGGACCTGGCGCGATAACGGCAGGTGCAGATCAATAAATACAACGCTGGTGCAGCGAATATGGACGACACGATCCTGGAGACAAAAGGCCTCACGAAGGAATTCCGCGGTTTCGTCGCGGTCAATGGGGTCGATTTGCGTATCAAGCGAGGCGAGATTCATGCCTTGATCGGGCCTAACGGCGCCGGCAAGACCACATGCTTCAACCTGCTTACGAAGTTTCTATCTCCCACTTCGGGGACCATCAAGTTCAACGGTATCGACATTACCGGCGAGCGGCCCGCGCAGATCGCGCGGCGCGGCGTCATACGCTCGTTCCAGATCTCGGCGGTGTTTCCCCACCTGACCGTGCTGGAGAACGTGCGCATCGGCCTGCAACGCAAGACCGGCCTGTCGTACCACTTCTGGAGAAGCGACAAGCAACTCGCCTCGTTGAACGAACCGGCCCGGGCCCTGCTTGACCAGGTGGACCTCGGCTCCTTCGCCAACGAAACCACCGTCAACCTGCCGTACGGCCGCAAGCGCGCGCTCGAAATCGCCACCACCCTGGCGATGGAACCCGAGCTGATGCTGCTGGACGAACCCACCCAGGGCATGGGCCACGAAGACGTGGATCGCGTAACGCAACTGATCAAGCGGGTCAGCGCGGGACGCACCATTCTCATGGTGGAACACAATATGAATGTCGTGTCCTCCATCGCCAACACCATCACCGTGCTGGCGCGCGGTTCGGTGCTGGCCGAAGGATCCTACGCCGAAGTCTCCCGCCATCCGGCAGTGATGCAGGCCTACATGGGCACCACCGACGGCGAACTTCAAGGAGCGCACGCATGAGCACCCCGGCACTGGAAATTTCGGGCCTGCAGGCCTGGTACGGGGAATCGCATATCCTGCACGGCGTGGACATGCGCGTCGGGCAGGGCGAAGTGGTCACGCTGCTCGGCCGCAACGGCGCCGGCCGCACCACGACCCTGCGGGCCATTCTCGGCCTGACGGGATCGCGCAAGGGCTCGGTGCGCATCCATGGCACCGAAGCCATCGACCTGCCCACCTACAAGATCGCCCACCTGGGCGTGGGGTATTGCCCCGAGGAACGCGGCATCTTCGCCAGTCTGTCCTGCGAAGAGAACCTGCTGCTGCCTCCCGTCGTCGGTTCGCTGGGCGGCGGCATGTCGCTGGCCGAGATCTACGACATGTTCCCCAACCTCCAGGAACGCCGGAATTCTCCCGGCACCCGCCTGTCGGGAGGCGAACAACAGATGCTGGCCGTCGCGCGCATCCTGCGCACCGGCGCCAACCTGCTGCTGCTCGACGAGATCTCCGAAGGCCTCGCCCCCGTCATCGTGCAGGCGCTCGCGCGCATGATCACGGCGCTCAAGCAGCGTGGCTACACCATCGTCATGGTGGAACAGAACTTCCGCTTCGCCGCGCCGCTGGCCGACCGCTTCTACGTCATGGAGCACGGCCAGATCGTCGAGCACTTCGAAGCCGCAGAACTTTCAGAAAAACAGGACACGCTCAACGAACTGCTGGGCGTGTAAGAAACCTGTCATCCGCCGGGATCCCGGCAACACTACACCGTAGGGAAGAGGAGTCATCCCATGAAGCTGCACACCATCACTGCTGCATTGGCCCTGGCGGGCCTGGGATTTGCGGGGGCAACCGCCCACGCGCAAGGTATCTCCGACGATGTCATCCGCATCGGCTTCATCACTGACATGTCCGGCGTCTATTCCGACATCGACGGCAAGGCCGGTCTGGAAGCCGTTCGCATGGCGATCGAGGACGCCGGCGGTTCGATCAACGGCAAGAAGATCGAAGTTGTCTCGGCCGACCACCAGAACAAGGCCGACGTGGCTTCGGCACGCGTGCGCGAATGGTTCGACGAGCAGAAGGTGGACGTCATCATCGCCGGCACGAACTCGTCGACCAGCCTGGCCATGGCCGGCGTGGCCGCGGCGAAGAAAAAGCCCTTCATGGCCATCGGCGCGGGCGCATCGGACCTGACCAACGCCCAGTGCTCGCCCTATACCGTGCACTACGCCTACGACACCGTGGCCCTGGCTCGCGGCACCGGTTCCGCCGTGGTGAAGGACGGCGGCAAGAGCTGGTTCTTCCTGACCGCGGACTACGCCTTCGGCCACGCGCTGGAGCGCGACACCGTGGCCGTGGTCAAGGCCGCGGGCGGCGAGGTCAAGGGCCAGGTGCGGGCGCCGCTGGGCGCGTCGGACTTCTCGTCCTTCCTGCTGCAGGCGCAAGCCTCCAAGGCACAGATCCTGGGCCTGGCCAACGCGGGCGGCGACACCATCAACTCGATCAAGGCCGCCAATGAATTCGGCGTGACCAAGACCATGAAGATGGCCGGCCTGCTGGTCTTCATCAACGACGTGCACGCGCTGGGCCTGCAAGCCACGCAGGGCATGTACCTGACCGACGGCTGGTACTGGGACCAATCCGACGCCTCGCGCGCCTGGTCCAAGAAGTTCGAAGCCAAGGTGGGCCGCAAGCCCTCCATGCTGCAGGCCGGCGACTACTCCGCCACCGCCTTCTACCTGAACGCCATCAAGGCCACCGGCACGGATGACGGCGACGCCGTGATGAAGTGGATGAAGTCGAACAAGGTCAACGACTTCTTCGCCCAGGGCGGCTACGTCCGCGAAGACGGCCGCATGATCCATGACATGTACCTGATGCAGGTGAAGACGCCCGCCGAGTCGAAGGGCCCGTGGGACTACTACAAGGTCGTGGCCACGCTGCCCGGCGACGAGGTCTACACCAAGTTGTCCGAGTCCACCTGCAAGCTGGTCAAGAAGTAATCCAGCTTATCTGTCCCTGATGCTGCCCGGCCACCCGCCGGGCAGCATCCCGAATCGCTCGCTCCCATCCGTACGCGCAGGACTTTCACAAGATGACTGACTTTTTCGGCATCCCCATACAGGCCTTGTTCGGCCAGCTATTGCTAGGCTTGGTCAACGGCTCCTTCTACGCCATGCTGTCGCTCGGGCTGGCCGTCATCTTCGGGCTGCTTAACGTCATCAACTTCGCGCACGGCGCGCTCTACATGCTGGGCGCGTTCATCGCCTGGATGGGCCTGTCGTACTTCGGGCTGAATTACTGGGTCATGCTGATCGTGGCGCCGCTGATCGTGGGGCTGTTCGGGATCATCATCGAGAAACTCCTGCTCAAGCACCTGTACAAGCTCGACCATCTGTACGGGCTGCTGCTGACCTTCGGGCTGACGCTGCTCATCGAGGGGCTGTTCCGCAGCTTCTACGGCGTGTCGGGCCAACCCTACCCCACGCCCGACGCCCTGCGCGGCGCGACCAACCTGGGCTTCATGATCCTGCCGAACTACCGCGGCTGGGTCGTGGCGGCGTCGGTGGTGGTGTGCCTGGCCACCTGGTTCGTCATCGAACGCACCCGCCTGGGCGCCCTGCTGCGCGCCGGCACCGAAAACCCGAGGCTGGTCGAAGCCTTCGGCGTGAACGTTCCCCGCATGATCACGCTGACCTACGGTTTCGGCGTGGCGCTGGCGGGCTTCGCCGGCGTGCTGGCCGCGCCGGTCCTGCAGATTTCCCCGCTGATGGGGTCCAACCTCATCATCGTCGTGTTCGCGGTCGTCGTGATCGGAGGCATGGGGTCCATCATGGGCGCCATCGTCACCGGGCTGGGCCTGGGCGTCATCGAAGGCCTCACCAAAGTGTTCTGGCCCGAAGCTTCCAGCACGGTCGTCTTCATCATCATGGCCATTGTTCTGTTGATCCGCCCGGCCGGGCTGTTCGGAAAAGAGAAATGAATCGTCAATTCCTGGGCTATGCGGCGTTGGCCATCGTGGTGGCCATTCTTCCCTTCGTTGGGGTGTATCCGATCTTCGCCATGAAGGTCATGTGCTATGCCCTCTTCGCCTGCGCGTTCAACCTGCTGCTGGGCTTCACCGGGCTGCTGTCGTTCGGCCATGCCGCCTTCCTGGGCAGCGCGGCCTACGCAGCGGGGCACGCCATGAAGGTCTGGGGCTTCCCCACCGAGATCGGCCTGCTGTTCGGCGTCGCCGTCGCGGCGCTCCTGGGCCTGGCGATGGGCGCGCTTGCCATCCGCCGCAGCGGCATCTACTTCGCCATGATCACGCTGGCGCTGGCGCAGATGGTGTTCTTCTTCTTCCTGCAGGCCAAGTTCACCGGCGGCGAAGACGGGCTGCAAAGCGTGCCGCGCGGCACCCTGCTGGGCCTGGTCGACCTCTCCAAGGACTTGAACCTGTACTACCTGGTGATGGGCGTGTTCGCGCTGGGCTTCTTCATCATCTGGCGCACGGTGCACTCGCCCTTCGGGCAGGTGCTGCAAGCTCTGCGCGAGAACGAGCCGCGCGCCATCTCGCTGGGCTACGACGTCGACCGCTTCAAGCTGCTCGCCTTCGTGCTGTCGGCCGCCATCGCCGGGCTGGCCGGCGCCACCAAGACGCTGGTGTTCGTGTCCGCCACCCTCTCGGACGCCACCTGGCAGATGTCGGGCCTGGTCATCCTCATGACGCTGATCGGCGGCCTGGGCACCTTGACCGGCCCCATCCTGGGCGCCTTCATCGTGGTGTTGCTCGAAAACAAGGTGGGCGACTTCGGACAGATGCTCGCCAGCCTGACCGGCGTGGACTGGTTCCTGCGCCTGGGCGAATCCGTCACCATCGTGATCGGGCTGATCTTCGTGATCTGCGTGCTGGCGTTCCGCCGCGGCATCGTGGGCGAGATCGGCGCCTTCATCGACCGCCGGCGCGCCGCCCGCGCCTAGGGCAAAACCCTTGCGCCAACCGGACGGGGCCGCAACTTGCGGCCCCGTTTGCTTTTGCGCCCCGCCGGCGCCGATTCCCCCGCCCCGTACAATGGCGGGACCCAACCCGACAGGTGCCTGACCATGCGCAACTTGCACATCGCCTCCGCCTTCTGCGCCCTGGCGTTGGCCTCGGCCTTGCCGTCCGCCGCGGCGGCGCAATCCGCCCCCGCCGCTCCCCCTGCCTGCGAAGTCGACCGCCCCATTCGTTTCAGCGGCCTGAACTGGGAATCCAACCTGGTGCTGGCCGGCATCGAACGCTACGTGCTGGAACACGGCTACGGCTGCAAGACCACGGTCGAGATCGGCGAAACGCTGCCCATGCTGGCCGCCCTGCAACGCGGGGACGTGGACGTCACCCCCGAGGTCTGGCCCGGCCAGATCGAGGGCGCCTGGAAAAAAGCCCTGGCCAGCGGCCGCGTGCTGGGCGTGGGCCATGTCTACGACGCCGGCGAAGGCTGGTACGTGCCCCGCTACACCGTCGAGCGCCATCCCGACCTGAAGGCCGCATCCGACCTGGCCCGCTTCAAGGACGTCTTCGCCGACCCCGAGGACCCGGGGCGCGGGCGCATCTACGGCTGCCCCGCCGGCTGGGCCTGCGGGACGCTGAACGACAACCTGCTGCGCGCTCTGGGCCTGGACCGCGACTATGCGCTGTTCGCGCCCGGCTCGGGCGCCGCGCAGAAGGCCGCCATCGTCTCGGCCTACAAGCGCAAGCGCGACATCGTCTTCTACTACTGGACGCCCACCTCCCTGGTCGGCGCGCTGGACCTGGTCAAACTGGAACTGCCGCCCTTCGACCAGCAGGCCTACACCTGCATGACCGACCCCAAATGCGCGCATCCGGTGGCGACGGAGTTCAAGCCCAACCCCGTGGTGACCGGGCTGAACGCCGGCTTCGCCAAGCAGGCTCCCCAGCTGGCCGCCTTCTTCGCCAAGCTGACCGTGCCCGAGGACGCCATCGACGCCACCCTGGGCTGGCTGGAAAACGAAGGCAAGGAGCCCGAGGACGCCGCCCGCTATTTCCTCAAGCAATACGGCGAGGTCTGGCGGCAATGGATACCCGCCGATACCGCCGCGCGCGTGCAGGCGGCGCTGGCAAAGGAATGAGGCGGACGGGCCCGCCCGCCGCCCCCGGCTCATGTATCCTGACGTTTCGGCGCGGCTGACGCGCCACCCCATACAAGCGAAGGAAGACAACCATGGACGCCCTGTACTGGCACGACGGTCGCTGGACCACTGAAAACCCCAAACTGCTCGGTCCCGCCGACCACGCCTTCTGGATGGCCAGCATGGTCTTCGACGGCGCCCGCGCCTTCCGCGGCCTGACGCCCGACCTGGACCTGCACTGCCAGCGCGTGGTGCGCTCGGCCGAAAAGATGCTGATGAAGCCCCAGATCGGCTGGGAAGAGATCCAATCGCTGTGCCTGCAGGCCGTCGCCAAGTTCCCCCCGGGCACCGAGCTCTACATCAAGCCGATGTTCTATTGCGCCGACGGCTTCCTGCTGCCCGACGCCGACAAGACCCAGTTCGTGCTGCACGTGTTCAAGGTGCCGATGCCCGGCGACCAGGGCTTTTCCGCCTGCTTCTCCAGCTTCGCGCGCTCCTGGCCCAACATGGCGCCCACCGACGCCAAGGCCTCCTGCCTCTACCCCAACGGCCAGCGCGCGATCCGCGAAGCCGCCGAAAAGGGCTTCGACAACGCCATCATGCTGGACGGCGACGGCAACATCGCCGAATTCGCCACCAGCAACCTCTGGATCGCCAAGGACGGCGTGGTGTCCACGCCCGCGGACAACGGCACCTTCCTGAACGGCATCACCCGCCGCCGCGTCCTCGCCTTGCTGAAGGCCGACGGCGTCGACGTGCGCGAACGCAGCCTCACGCGGGCCGACGTCGAAGCCGCCGACGAAGTCTTCTCCTCCGGCAACTACGGCAAGGTGGTGCACGTGAACCGCGTCGAAGACCGCGCCCTGGAATATGGCCCGATGGCGCGCCGCGCGCACAAGCTGTATATGGATTACGCGGAAAGCACCGGCAAGAAGTAGGATCGCCTTGCGCCGCCATTTTTAGAAAAACTGCCCGCCACGCGCGGGCAGTGCCGTTCTGAGGACTGCCCATGCACACCCGCCGCACTTTCCTCCGCAACAGCGCCACGCTCGCCGCGGCGGGCAGCGCCCTGGCCATGTTGCCGGCGCCGCTGCGCCGCGCCTTCGCGATTCCCGCCGCCCGTCGCACGGGCACGATCCGCGACGTGGAGCACATCGTGGTCTTCATGCAGGAGAACCGCTCGTTCGACCATTATTTCGGCGGACTGGCGGGCGTGCGCGGGTTTGGCGACCGCTTTCCCATCCCCGTGCCGGACAGCCCCGACGCGCGCCGCCGCAGCGTCTGGGCGCAGTACAACGACAAGCCCGAGGACGGCGCCCCTCGCACGGTGCTGCCCTTCCGCCTGGATACGCGCGAGGCCTTTGAAACCATGCGCGTGGCCAGCACGCCGCACACCTGGTCCAATGCCCAGGACGCCTGGGACGCCGGCCGCATGGGCAATTGGCCTGCCGCCAAGAAGAACCACTCCATGGCGTACTACACGGAAGGCGATATGCCTTTCCAGTACGCCATGGCGCGCGCTTTTACCGTGTGCGACGCCTATCACTGCTCTTTCACCGGCGGCACCAACACCAACCGGCTGTTCCTGTGGACGGGCACCAATGACGGCCTGGGCCGGGGCAAGGGTCCGGCGCTGGGCAACCTCTACAACAAGTTGAAGGGCGGCGATCCGGCGGGCGGCTACACCTGGACGACCTATCCGGAGCGGCTGGAAGCCGCGGGGGTCAGCTGGTGCATCTACCAGGACATGGCGGACAACTATTCGCTCAATCCCACCGCGGGCTTCAAGGCCTACCGCGATGCCTACCACGGCCTGCCCGGCTCGCGCGCGGCGCTGAAGGACAAGGCCCTGAGCACCCGCAGCCTGGATGCGCTGCGCCAGGACGTGCTGGACGGCAAGCTGCCGCAGGTGTCCTGGATCTGCGCCACCAAGGCCGGATCCGAGCATCCCAGCCCGTCCAGCCCGGCCCAGGGCGCGGACTACACGGCCCGGGTGCTGGATGCCTTGACGGCCGATCCGGAGGTCTGGAGCAAGACCGTCCTGCTGCTGATGTTCGACGAGAACGACGGCTTCTTCGACCACATGCCGCCGCCCGCGCCGCCCTCGCGCGACACCTCCGGCGCGCTGGCGGGCGCGTCCACCGTGGATACCGCCGGCGAATACCACGAGATCGTCACAGGCGCCGAAAAGGACGATACGCCGGCGCATCTGCACGGCGTGTACGGGCTGGGGCCGCGCGTGCCCATGTACGTGCTGTCTCCCTGGACCAAGGGCGGCTGGGTCAATTCTCAAGTGTTCGACCACACGTCGGTGCTGCGCTTCATCGAGCAACGATTCGGCGTGGCCGAACCCAATATCTCGGCCTGGCGCCGCGCCGTCTGCGGCGACCTGACCTCGATTTTCGATTTCTCCGCGCCGGAAGGCGCGGGCCTGCCCGGCGGCCTGCCGGCCACGGCCGAACGCGCCGGGCTCGCCTCGGCGCTGCCGGGCACGGTCACCCCGCCCGCGCCGCTCCAGCCAGAACGGGCGCGGCAGCAATCCGGCACGCGGCCTTCGCGTCCGCTGCCTTATGCGCTGCAGGTCCATGCCGCCGTGGAAGGGGAACGGGTATCGCTGCGGTTCGAGAATACCGGCACGGCAGGCGCGGTGTTCCATGTGTACGACAGGCTGCGCCTGGAGCGCGGGCCGCGCCGCTACACGGTGGAGGCCGGCAAGCAGCTGGCGGATGCGTGGCCGGCCTCGGCCGACGATGGCCGCTATGACCTCTGGGTACTGGGCCCCAACGGATTCCACCGGCATTGCACGGGACGCGCGGGCACGGCGGGCATGCCGCCGCTGGAAGTCGCGGCCGATCATCAGGGGCCCGGCGTGCCGCTGCGCCTGACGCTGCACAACCCTGCCTCGCGGCCCCGCTCGATCCAGGTGGAGGCCAATGCCTATGACTATCCGCGGCAGCCCCCCGCCACGCTGGCTCCCGGCGAGACGGTCAGCCTGTCGTGGGACATGACCCGCAGCGGGGGCTGGTACGACGTCACCGTGCGCGACGACGCCGAGCCCGGCTATACCCGCCGGCTGGCCGGACGCGTCGAGACCGGCGCGCCCTCCATTTCCGATCCCGCGATGGGACAGGAGCTGATCCTGCAATGGACGCCCGCGGCATGAAACCGCCCCCGCCCTACGAAGACGCCGTGACGTTCCAGTTCGGCGATTCGCCCGCGTTGGCCGATGAATTGCTGGCCCTGGTGCTGGCCGGCGCGAAAACCGCCACCTGCGGCGCGCTGCGCGACTTCAACGACCGGGAGCCGGTGCCCCAGGCCGGTCGGCGCGACGTGGTGCTGGACGGGCAAGGCCGGCCGGCCTGCGCCATCGAAACCACCAGCGTGCTGATCCAGCGTTTCGACCAGGTGGACGAGGCCTTCGCGCTGGCCGAGGGCGAAGGCCCGTACGAGGCCTGGCGCGACGGACATATCGCGTACTTCGACCGCAACGGCGGCTATGCGCCGGACATGATGCTGGTGTGCGAGCGCTTCCGCGTGGTCGACGTTTTCGTCCGGAATGAAAAAGCGCCGGGCTTGCCATAAGCCGGCGCTTTTTTTCCTTGGGACGAGGAAGGATCAGAGGCGCGGGGCCGCTCAGCCCTGCTCGCCGCCCTTGCCCAGGCCCAGGTAGCTTTCGATCACCTTCGGGTCGCCGGCCAGCTCGCGCGCCGGCCCATGCAGGATGACTTCGCCGGTTTCCAGCACGTAGCCGTAGTCGGCCACCTGCAGCGCCGCGCGCGCGTTCTGCTCGACCAGCAGGATGGCCACGCCCGTTTCGCGCAGGCGCGCGATGATGTGGAAAATCTCGCGCACGATGCGCGGCGCCAGGCCCAGGCTGGGCTCGTCCAGCATCAGCAGGTTGGGCTTGGCCATCAGCGCGCGGCCCACGGCCAGCATCTGACGCTCGCCGCCCGACAGGGTGCCGGCCTGCTGGCCGCGCCGCTCCCGCAGGCGCGGGAACAGATCGAAGACTTCGTTCAGCGTGTCGCGCCAGCCGCTTTCGCGCGCGCGGTAGCGCCGGAAGCCGCCCAGCAGCAGGTTGTCTTCCACCGACATGGTGCCGAACAGTTCGCGGCGCTCGGGCACCAGCGACATGCCGGCCGCGACGCGGCGCTCCACCTGCCAGCCCGACACGTCGGCGCCCGCGTACTGCACGGCGCCGGCCGCGTGGCCGGTCTGGGGCAAGGAGCCCATGATCGCGTTCAGCATGGTGGACTTGCCGGCGCCGTTGGCGCCGATCACCGTGACGATGCTGCCCGCCGGCACCGTGAGCGTGGCGCCCACCAGCGCGCCGACCTTGCCGTAGCGGGCCGACAGCTTGCTGACTTCGAGAACGGGGGATTGGGTTGCGCTCATCACACGCCTCCTGCCGACACGGGCTTGGCCTGATCCGCTTCGGGCAGGTCGTCGTCGATGCCGCCCAGGTAGGCTTCCAGCACCGCCGGGTTCTTTTGCACGTCGGCCGGCACGCCTTCGGCCAGCTTGGTGCCGAAATCCATCACCACGAGGTGGTTGGTCAGGCGCATCACAAAATCCATATCGTGTTCGACGAGCAGAATGCTCATTCCCTCGGCGCGCAGCTGTTCCAGCACGCGGGCCAGGTCTTGCTTTTCCTTGTAGCGCAGGCCGGCCGCGGGTTCGTCCAGCAGCAGCAGCACCGGGTCGGCGGCCAGGGCGCGCGCGATTTCCAGAATGCGTTGCTGGCCCAGCGCCAGGTTGCCCGCCTGTTCGTACAGGTATTCGCCCAGGCCCACGCGCTTGATCTGTTCCGCGGCTTCGTGCAGCAGTTGGGCTTCGCGGGCCCGGTCCGAGTGCAGCGCGCCCGCGAGCACGCCGACGTCCGAGCGCAAGTGCGCGCCCAGGGCCACGTTCTCCAGCACCGTCATGCCGGGCAGCAACTGCACGTGCTGGAAGGTGCGGCCGACACCCAGCTTGGCGATTTCGCGCGCCGAACGGCTGTCGATGCGCTGGCCCATGAACGTGACCTTGCCCCGCGTCACCGGCAGCACGCCGCTGATCAGGTTGAAGGTCGTGCTCTTGCCGGCGCCGTTCGGGCCGATCAGGCCCATGATTTCGCCGGATGCGACCTTGAAGGAGATGTCGTTGACAGCGACCAGGCCGCCGAACTCCTTGCGGATGGCGTCCACTTCCAGCACCACCTGGCCGGGCTGCGGGCGCGCGCGCGTCGGCAGGGCCGGGGCCGGGGCCGGCGGCGCCAGGTTGCGGCGCGAGCCGTCGGCACCAGTGATGCTGCTCCACCAGCCGGCCAGGATCGGCCACAGGCCATTGCGGGCGTATTGCAGCATCAGGATCAGCAGCACGCCGAAGACGATCATCTCGAAGTTGGCGTTGGTGTCCAGCAGCTTGGGCAGGAGGTTCTGCAGCTGGTCCTTCAGCACCAGGATGACGCTGGAGCCCAGCAGGGCGCCCCAGACGTAGCCCGCGCCACCCACCACGGCCATGAACAGGTATTCGATGCCGTAGTTGATGCCGAACGGGCTGGGGCTGACGGCGCGCTGCATGTGCGCATAGAGCCAGCCGGACACGCAGGCCAGCAGCGCCGCCCAGACGAAGATCACGACCTTGTAGGCGGCGGTGTTCACGCCCATGGATTCGGCCATGCCCGCGCCGCTCTTGAGCGCGCGGATGGCGCGTCCCGGACGCGAGTTCAGCAGGTTGCGGGTCGCCCACAGCGCCAGCAGCACGAACACCCAGATCAGGAAATAGATGTGGCGGCCGCTGGCCAGCGACATGCCGAAGATGCTGATGGGCTCGATGCCGGCGATGCCGTCATGCTTGCCCAGCCAGTCGATGTTGCCGAACAGGAAGTACAGGGACAAGCCCCAGGCGATGGTACCCAGCGGGAGGTAGTGGCCCGACAGGCGCAGCGTGATGGCGCCCAGCAGGTAGGCCACCACGGCGGTCAGGACCAGCCCGGCGGGTAGCGCCAGCCACGGCGACACGTCGTACTGGGTGGTCAGGAAGGCAGTGGTGTAGGCGCCCAGGCCCACGAACGCCGCCTGGCCGAACGAGGTCAGGCCGCCCACGCCGGTCAGCAGCACCAGGCCGAGGACGACCAGGCTGGCCAACCCGATGTAGTTGAGTTGCGTCACCCAGAATTCGGGCGTGGCCGGCACCAGCGGCAGGCCCGCCAGGACGACGATGAAGACGGCAAGCAGAATGCGGTTCATGACGTTTATTCCTCTTCGTCCACGTGATGGGTGCTGAACGAACGCCAGACCAGAACCGGGATAATCAGGGTAAAGACGATGACTTCCTTGTAGGCGCTGGCCCAGAAGGAAGAAAAGGATTCCAGCACGCCCACGAGCAGCGAGCCCGCGGCCGCCACCGGATAGCTGGCGAGGCCGCCGATGATGGCGCCCACGAAGCCTTTCAGGCCGATCAGGAAGCCGGTGTCGTAGTAGACGGTGGTGATGGGCGCGATCAGCATGCCGGACATGGCGCCGATGGCGACCGCCAGCGTGAAGGTCAGGCTGCCCGACATCGTGGTGCTGATGCCCACCAGGCGGGCGCCGCGGCGGTTGACGGCGGTGGCGCGCAAGGCGCGGCCATAAAGCGTCTTGCCGAAGAACAGCCACAGGCCCACGATCAGGATCGCGCAGGTCGCGACCACGAACAGGCTTTGCGCGGACCAGGTGGTGAAGCCCAGGTCGACTTGTCCGCTGACGAACGCCGGCGTGCGCCAGCCTTCGGCGCCGAAGAACACCAGGGCCAGGCCGGTCAGCGCGAAGTGCACCGCCACCGAAACGATCAGCAGCACCAGCACGGTGGCTTCGGCCAGCGGCTGATAGACGATGCGATAGACCATCGGGCCCATCGGGATCACCAGCAGCAGCGTCAGCAGCATGTTCAGCCACAGCGAATTGCCGGCCGCGGTATAGGTCACGGTGAGCCAGAGCAGCGCCAGCGGCAGGACCACGCAGGTCGCCACGGCCTTGGGCAGGCCGGCGAAGCTGCGGGTGCGCATCGCGCGCAGCAGCTCCAGCGCCAGGCACACGACGCCCAACAGCGGCAGGAGATAGGCGGTGCCGGGCACCTTGCCATCCACCAGCATGGCCAGCGTCAGGGCGCCGAACGCCACGAACTCGCCCTGGGGAATGAAAATGACGCGCGTAACGGCGAACACCAGCACCAGAGCCATGCCCAGCAGGGCATAGATGGCGCCGTTGACGATACCGTCTTGCAGCAGGATCAGCGCAATTGAGGAATCCATCTAACAACTACCTTGTGGTTTCTTGGTGCCCCGGCCCCGTCCGGGACACTGATACGACACACCGGCCGGAAAGGCCGGTGCGAAGCATTGCCCGGGTGCCGCGGACGTGCGCCTGGCCGGCGCCGCCGCATTGTGCACCCGTGGATCGGGCGATCCGGTGGATTTACAGGTTGGGCTGGTAGACCCACTTGCCGCCTTCCACCTTGACGATGACGCGCGAGCGCTCGTCAAAGCCGGCGTGGTCCGTGGGCGACATGTTGAACACGCCTTGCGAGGCGGCCAGGTCCTTCACGCCTTCCAGGGCGTCGCGCATGGCGGCGCGGAATTCCGGCGTGCCCGGCTTGGCGCCCGACTTCAGCGCCACCGGCAGGGCGGCCACGACCAGTTGGCCGGCGTCCCACATGTGGCCGCCGAACGTGTTGGTCGAACCCGCGCCGTTGGCCTTTTCGTAGGCGTCCACGTAGGCCAGCGCCGACTTCTTGACCGGGTTGCTGTCCGGCAGTTGGGCCGCGACCAGCAGGGGGCCGGCCGGCAACAGCATGCCGTCGCAGTCCTTGCCGCACACGCGCAGCACGTCGTTGTTGGCGGCGCCGTGCGTTTGATAGATGGTGCCGCCGTAGTTGCGGGCCTTCAGTTCCTTCTGCGGCAGCGCGGACGGGGTGCCGGCGCCGGCGATCAGGATGGCGTCGGGCTTCGCGCCGACCAGCTTCAGCACCTGGCCCGTCACGCTGGTGTCGGTGCGGCTGTATTTTTCGATGGCGACGATCTCGATGCCCTTGGCCTTGGCGGCCTTCTGCATCACGTCCAGCCAGCCGTCGCCGTAGGCGTCGGCGAAGCCGATGAAGCCCAGCGTCTTGACCTTGGACTTGGCCATGGCGTCAGCCAGGGCGCCGGCCATCAGCGCGTCGTTCTGCGGGGTCTTGAAGACCCAGCGGCGCTTGTCGTCCACGGGCTCGACGATCTTGGCGCTGGCCGCCACGCTGATCATGGGCACCTTGGCTTCGGCGGCCACGTCGACCATGGCCAGCGAACCCGGCGTGACCGAGGTGCCGATCAGCACGTCGACCTTGTCGTCGGAAGCCAGCTTGCGCGAGTTCTTGACGGCTTGCGTCGTATCGGTAGCGTCGTCCAGGACGATCCATTCGATCTTCTGGCCGGCCACTTCCTTGGGCAACAGCGCCACGGTGTTGCGCTCGGGGATCCCCAGCGACGCGGCGGGGCCGGTGCTGGACACCGTCACGCCGACCTTGACCTGCGCGCTTGCCAGAAGCGGCAGGGTCAGGGCAACAGCGGCAGCCGCCGCGGACAAGCCGAAGTGCTTGCGCATATTTTTGTCTCCTGTGGTGGCTCAGAGGCGCCTCGACAGAGGCAAGGGCGAGCCTAGTTAAAGTTATACAGAAAAAAATATTATAGGGTTAAAACAGTATCAGATGACGATGCGCAACTCCGGTAAATCCCTGATGTGCTACATAAACGCATTTCAGCAAACGCATTCGTTAATGGCGAACTTGTACTAGAAAAGACTGTGGCGCGTCAGTTGGGGGATTCCCTTGGCCCGCCCGCTTCAGCGTCCCGGCATCGGCCACGCGCGCTCCACGCGCGACGCCACCCAGGCGGCCACCACGGCCTTGATCAGGTCGCCCGGCAGGAACACCGCCACCGCCAGCGCCGCCTTGCCCAATTCCATTTTCGTCACGGCGGCCAGCCACGGCACGCCGAAGGCATACACGACGGCGATGCCGCCGATCACGCATGCCGCCGCGTAGCCGGCGATCTGGGCCGCGCCCGTTTTGCGGGCGGCGAGGCGCCGCGCCAGCCAGCCCGTCACGAAGGCGCCGGCGACCAGGCCTGCGAGGAAGCCGCCCGTCGGGCCGAGGAACGCGCCCAGCCCGCCTCGTCCGCCCGGCAGCACGGGCAGCCCGATGGCCGCCAGGAGCAGGTACAGCAGGCAGGCCAGCGCGCCCCGGCCAGGACCGAGCATCGCCCCGGCCAGCATCGCGCCCAGCGTCTGCAGCGTGACGGGCACCGGGATGGCAGGCAACGGGATGGGCGGGATCAGGCTGAGGACGACGATGAGCGCCGCGAACAGCGCGATCAGCACGGTGTTGCTGGATTTCATGGGTTTTCCCCTTGCAGGTGGATGACGATCAGAAGGTGCTGCGCGCGTCGATGGCTTCGGCGACTTCCTGGGCCCTTTTCAGGGTAAGGACGATCAAGGGCACGATCAGCGCGACCGGGTGGGCGCCCAGCCCTCGCGCGGCCTGCGCCTCGCGGATTTCCTGGAAATTGCGCCATATCTCGGGCACAAAGCGCAAGGCCAGCGCCAGGGCCAGCGCCACCTTGCCGGCGTCGACCAACCCGATGCGCTGAAGCGGCATCAGCGCTTTTTCGCAGACGGCGATCAGGTCGGACGTGCGGGTAGCCAGGGTGACGGCCAGCGCCAGGCCCACCAGCGCCCCCACGCGCAACAGCACGGCCAACGCCTCCATCGCGCCCTGGAACCATGCGGTGAAACCGCCCACGGCCAGCAGCACCCAGGCCAGCCCCTTGAGCTGCCGCCAGACCGCGGCCCCGGACACGCCCGTGGACCAGACCAGGACGATGGCAACCAGGAAGGCCGGCGCCAGCCAGCGCGGGTCGCGCAGCAGGAAGAGCCCGGCGCCCGCCGCCACCAGCGCCGACAGTTTCAGCCAGGCCGGCAGGCGATGCAGCGGCGTGCCGCCCGGCACATAGAGCGGCTCCATCATGCGCAGTGCTCCCGGTACCAGCGCAGGGCGGCGGCCGGGGTGTCGTCCGCCGCGATATTGCCGTCGCGCACGACCAGCACGCGGTCGAAATCCTCCAGCAGTTCCAGGTCGTGGCTGACGACGATGGCGTCGTGGGGCAGCGCGCCGATGGCGTCGCGCACGCGATTGCGGTTGCGCAGATCCAGCTGGGTGGTGGGTTCGTCGAATACGATCAGGGCCGGCTCCATCACCAACACTGCGGCCAGCGCCACCAGTTGGCGTTCGCCGCCTGACAAGGTGTGGCTGCTGCGGTCGGCCAGATGCCCTACCCCCAGGCTGTCGAGCTGAGCCTCGATGCGGGCCTCGCGCTGCCGACGGTCCGGCGCCAGGTGTTTCAGGCCGAAGGCGAGGTCTTCCCGCACGATGGGAAAGACGATCTGGTTTTCGGGGTTCTGGAAGACGAATCCCACCTGGCGGCGCACCGCCTTCAGGTCTTGCCGGGTGTCCAGGCCGCCCACCCGCACGCTGCCCGACGAGGGCAGCACCAGGCCGTTGACCAGGCGCGCCAGCGTGCTCTTGCCGGCGCCGTTGGGGCCGACCACGCCCACCCGGCGTTCGGCCAGGGCAAGGCTCACCCCGCGCAGCACTTCCGCCTGGGGCGTGGATACAACCGCCTGGTCAAACTCGATTAACATGGGGCGGGATTATGCCCGAACCATTTCGGGCATCGGGACTCCAAGAGCTCATATGGACAAAGTACGCAAATCCGACGCCGAATGGCGGGCCCAGCTTTCCCCCGAAGAATACGTCGTCACCCGCGAAAAGGGTACCGAACGCGCATTCACCGGGCGTTACTGGAATACGTTTTCACACGGCATCTACCGCTGCGTGGGCTGTGGCACGGCGCTGTTCGCGTCGGACACCAAGTTCGACGCCGGCTGTGGCTGGCCCAGCTATTTCCAGCCGCTGGACCCGGAAAAGGTCCGCGAGGAACGGGATACCACCCACGGCATGGTCCGCACCGAGGTGCTGTGCAACGTCTGCGACTCGCACCTGGGCCACGTCTTCCCCGACGGCCCCGAGCCCACCGGCCTGCGCTATTGCATCAATTCCCTGTCGATGACGTTTGAACCCATAGAAGACTGAATGAAGAAGTTCCTGTTCGACCTGTTTCCGCTGTTCCTTTTCTTCATCGCCTATCGGTACACGGACATTTTCATCGCGACGGGCGTCGCCATGGCCGCGGCCGTCGCGCAGATCGTCTGGCTCAAGGCCACCGGCCGCGCCACCGAGGCCATGCACTGGATCAACCTCACGGTCATCCTGGTCTTCGGCGGCGCCACGATCTGGCTGCACAGCGACGTCTTCATCAAATGGAAGCCCACGGTGCTGTACTGGCTGTTCGGCGGCGCCCTGGTCTTCGCCCGCCTGCTGTTCGGCCGCAACCTGATCCGCCGCCTGATGGAAAAGCAGATCCAGCTGCCCGACTCGGCCTGGGAACGGCTGAACCTGGTGTGGGCCGCGTTCTTCCTGGTCGCCGGCGCGCTCAATCTCTACGTGGCGTTCTCCGGCCATTTCACCGAATCGCAATGGGTCAGCTTCAAGGCCTTCGGCCTGATGGGCCTGATGGTGGTCTTCGTGATCGGGCAGTCCATCTGGCTGGGCAAGCACATCCAGGCCGAGGAACAGACGCCTTCCGGCCCCGACACGCCGGCCGGCAAGCCCTGATCCGCCCCGCCCTGCTCCCCTCCGGCGCCCGCGCGCCGGACCTTTCCCCCTTCTTCCGCCATGTCAGATACCCCCGACCGCATCTCCCTGATCCGGGAACGGCTCGCCGCCCTGGAACCCATCAGCCTGGATATCCAGGACGACTCCCATTTGCACGCTGGCCACGAAGGCAGTAAAAACGGCGCCGGCCACTATCGCGTGATCATCGTTGCGTCTTGCTTCGCGGGGCTCTCCCCCGTCGCGCGACATCGGCTGGTGTATCATCATTTGCAAGATTTGATCCCTTATCCGATTCATGCGCTTGCGCTTGATGCCCAGGCTCCCAAATAGAAAGTAAAAGGATATTCATGAAACGCATCGTCATGCTGGCTGCGGCCTGCGTCATCGCCGTGCCGGCCTTCGCCCAGAACGTGGCCACCGTCAACGGCAAGGCCATTTCGCAGAAGAGCCTGGATCAATTCGTCAAGCTGTTGGTCAGCCAGGGCGCGACCGATTCGCCGCAATTGCGCGAACAGGTCAAGCAGGAAATGATCAACCGCCAGATCTTCGTGCAAGCCGCCGAATCCAGCGGCATCGCCAAGCAGGCCGACGTCCAGACCGAGATCGAACTGGCTCGCCAGGGCATCCTGGTCCGCGCCCTGATGGCCGACTACCTGGCCAAGCACCCGGTGTCGGACGCCAAGGTCACGGCTGAATACGAGAAGATCAAGAAGGAACAGGCCGGCAAGATGGAATACAAGGTCCGTCACATCCTCGTCGAAGACGAGAAGACGGCCAACGACCTGCTGGCCCAGATCAAGAGCAACAAGAGCAAGTTCAACGACCTGGCCAAGAAGAACTCGAAGGACCCCGGCAGCGCCGAAAAGGGTGGCGACCTGGGTTGGGCTCCCCCGACCAACTACGTCCAGCCGTTCGCGCAAGCCGTGACCCAGCTGAAGAAGGGCGAACTGGTCGACAAGCCGGTCCAGACCCAGTTCGGCTGGCACATCATCATGGTCGACGACACCCGTCCGGTGGAATTCCCGCCGCTCGACCAAGTCCGCACCCAGCTGGAAGAAATGCTGCGCCAGCAAACCCTGGCCGACTACCAGAAGGAACTGCGCGAAAAGGCCAAGATCCAGTAAACCTGGCCGCCCAAACGAAAACTGCCCGCGATGCGGGCAGTTTTTTTTTGCGGGCGGGCTCAGCCGCCCATGCCGAGCAAGTCCTTCAGCCCGTCTTCATCCAGCACCGCCACGCCCAGTTCCTGGGCCTTGGTGAGCTTGCTGCCGGAATCCTCGCCGGCCACCAGGTAGGCCGTCTTCTTGGACACCGAGCCGCTGACCTTGCCGCCGGCGGCCTGGATGTGCATCGATGCTTCTTCGCGCGTCCAATTGGGCAGCGTGCCCGTCAGCACGAAGGTTTTGCCGGCCAGGGTAGTGCCTTGCGGCGCGGCTTCGGGCACCGGATCCACGCCCTGCGCCTTCAGTTGGCCGATCACGTCGCGGTTGTGCTGTTCGGCGAAGAAATGGCGGATCGAAGCCGCCACCACCGGGCCCACGTCGGGCACGGCGGACAGGGCCTCCTCGTCGGCGTCCATGATCGCGTCGATGCTGCCGAAGTGCCGCGCCACGTCGCGCGCCGTGGTTTCGCCCACGTGGCGGATGCCCAGGGCGAACAGCAGGCGGGCCAGCCCGGGCGTGCGCGCCTTCTCGATGGCGGCTACCAGGTTGTCGGCGGACTTCTGGCCCATGCGGTCCAGCCCCACCAGTTCGAGCGGACGCAGGCTGTACAGGTCGGCCAACGTCTTGACGCGGCCGCTGTCGACCAGCTGGTCCACCAGTTTCTCGCCCAGCCCTTCGATGTCCAGCGCCTTGCGGCTGGCGGCGTGCCAGAGCGTCTGCTTGCGCTGGGCGCCGCAGAACAGGCCGCCGGTGCAGCGCGCGATGGTTTCGTCTTCGAGGCGTTCGATGGCGGAGCCGCAAACCGGACAGGCGGTGGGCATGACGAATTCGCGGGCGTCGTCCGGCCGCTTTTCCAGCACGGGCGCCAGCACTTCGGGAATCACGTCGCCCGCTCGGCGCACGATGACCGTGTCGCCGATGCGCACGTCCTTGCGACGGATTTCGTCTTCATTGTGCAGCGTGGCGTTGGTGACGGTGACCCCCCCCACGAATACCGGCTTGAGCCGGGCGACGGGGGTGATGGCGCCGGTGCGGCCGACCTGCACCTCGATGTCCAGCAGCGTGGTGGTGGCTTCCTCGGCGGCGAACTTGTGCGCCAGCGCGAAGCGCGGCGCGCGCGCCACGAAGCCCAGCACTTTCTGGGCCGGCAGCGAATCCACTTTGTAGACCACGCCGTCGATGTCGTAGGGCAATTCGGCGCGCATCGCGCCGACCTTGGCGTAGAAGGCCATCAGGCCTTCGGCCCCGCTGGCGCGGTGATTGTGCTTGACGTTGACGGGCAGGCCCAGGGAGGCAAGCCACTCCAGCATGGCGCCGTGGGACTTCTCGGGCAGTTGCGACGCTTCGGCCGCGCCCGCGGAGGCCTCGGCGAACAGGCCGCCCTGCGAGCCCGGCAGGCCCTGCACCTCGCCCCAGCCGTAGGCGAAAAAGCGCAACGGCCGCTTGGCGGTGATGCGCGGGTCCAGCTGGCGCAGGCTGCCCGCGGCCGCGTTGCGCGGATTGACGAACACTTTTTCGTCGCGCTTGGCCTGGGCCTGGTTCAGTTTCTCGAAGTCGGCGCGATTCATCAGCACCTCGCCGCGCACTTCCAGCACCTTGGGGAAAGCGCCCTTGAGCTGAAGCGGGATCGCCTTGATGGTGCGGATATTGGAGGTGACGTCTTCGCCCGTCTGGCCGTCGCCGCGGGTGGCGGCCTGCACCAGGCGGCCGTCCTCGTAGCGCAGGCTGATGGCCAGCCCGTCCAGCTTGAGTTCGCAGAAGTAGTCCGCCTGCTGCGCCGGGCCCAACAGCCCCGCTCCGCGCAGCGTGTCGGTCACGCGGCGGTCGAACGCCACCACGTCTTCCTCGTCGAAGGCGTTGCCCAGCGACAGCATGGGCACCGCGTGGCGCACGGCGCCGAACGCGGACACCGGCGCCGCGCCCACGCGCTGCGTGGGCGATTCGGGCGTGACCAGCTCGGGGTGCTCGGCCTCCAGGGCCTGCAGCTCCCGCATCAGTCCGTCGTACTCGGCATCCGAGATGGAGGGCTCGTCGTAGACGTAATAGCGGACATTGTGCTGTTCGATTTCAGCGCGCAGGCGCGCCGCGGCCTGCGCCGCGTTTTCACCGTCGGAAGAGCCTTTCATATCAGTTATCCATAACACCGCGGACCGCCCGCAGCTCGCGACTCAAGCAGGACGCTTGGAGTGAGCGCGGGGCCGGGGCGGAACCGAGCCGCTGCGCCCCTGGCAAGCAGGCGCGCAGCGCTCCAGGGGGAACCCCATCAAGCAAATACCCGTTGGGCGCGTTCGCTGCCGGCAGGCAGGCCCGCCTGCTCAAGTTGTCCGAACAGCACCTGCAGCCGTTCATCGATGACCGTTTCGGAGCCATCGGCCAGCGGCTTGCCCTGGTCGTCGACCAGTTCCGCGCGCAGGCGGGCGGCCAGGTCGCGGCCGACGTCGACCATGCGGCCGAACGCCCGGGTATCGGCGGGGCTGCACGGCACGTCGAGCAGCAGGTACAGGCGTTCGATTCCGCCCATGCCGGCGTCGAACGCCGCGCCGTCCGCGCGCGCCAGGGTGAAGCGCGCCACGCCGTTTTCCGCCGGCCAGGCCAGGCGGTTGCCGTCGGGGACGAAGCCGGTATCGCGCGCCACGGCAAGCACCTCGGCGGCGGGCTGGGCGGCGCCCAGCAACAAGGTCAGGCCCACCTGGGTATCCAGGGCGGCGCAGGTGTCGTCCAGGCGGGCGCCCTGCTCCAGGACGGCTTGCTGGTCCGGACCCTCGATGGTGGCGTCGAAGCGCTCGGCCATGTCCTGGGCGCGGGCCCAGGCCTGCGACCACTCGATGGCGGTCAGCGGGCCGCTGCGGTTCGCCAGCAGCACGGCCAGCTGCATCGACGCGTAGGACTCGCCCGCATGGATGTGCGCGCGGTGGCGGCGCTGGTCGGTTTCGGCGAACACGCGCATGGGCTTGCGGCCCACCTGCCGCAGGCTTTGCATGTAGGGCAGCAGCTCGGCGCCGCGCACCGGGTCGGCGAAGTTGATCTCGATGACCACTTCGCAGGCGGGATCCGGTTCGGCCGCGTCGTCGGCGTCGGTGCCCGGATCGACCGGGGCCGGCTGGCCGGATTGCGCGCGCGGCGCCTCGCCGCCCATGCCGGGTTCGCGGCGGGGGCCCGGAGCGCCCCCGGCGCTGGCGCCCGCGGCGCCGGCCGCTCCCGCGCCCAACAGCGGATCCTGTTCGGAGGTGGGGAAATGGCTCTGCATCTTGCGCCGGACGCGCCGGTCCTGCCACCAGTTGAATCCCAGTACCAGCAGTATCAGCAGGACGCCAAGGGCAATCAGCCCGATCTGCAAATCACTCATGTATCAATCCCGCGCCGAAACGCCCGGCGCCCTTCTGAATATTGGTTTATGCCGCTTCGGAGGCCATCATCTGCACGGCCGAATCTATATCTACCGCAACGATACGCGAAACCCCTTGCTCTTGCATGGTTACACCGATCAGTTGCTTGGCCATCTGCATCGCGATCTTGTTGTGCGAGATGAACAGGAACTGGGTCTGCTCGCTCATGTTGGCAACCAGATTGGCGTAGCGTTCGGTGTTGGCGTCGTCCAGCGGCGCGTCCACCTCGTCCAGCAGGCAGAACGGGGCCGGGTTGAGCTTGAACAGCGCGAACACCAGCGCGGTGGCGGTCAGCGCCTTTTCACCGCCCGACAGCAGGTGGATGGTGCTGTTGCGCTTGCCCGGGGGCTGGGCCATGACCTGCACGCCGGCATCGAGGATTTCCTCGCCGGTCATGCTCAGCCGGGCCTCGCCGCCGCCGAACAGCTTGGGGAACAGCTCGCCGAAGTGGCCGTTCACGACGTTGAAGGTTTCCTGGAGCAGCTCGCGCGTTTCGCGGTCGATCTTGCGGATGGCGTCTTCGAGCGTCTCGATGGCGGTCATCAGGTCCTGGTGCTGCGAATCCAGGAAGCCCTTGCGCTCGCGCGAGGTGTTCAGTTCGTCCAGCGCGGCCAGGTTGACCGAGCCCAGGGATTCGATCTGGCGCGAAATGCGGCCCACTTCCGACTGCAGCCAGCTGGCGCGGCGCCATTCGTCGGACTGGTTGGCCAGCTCCTGGGCCAAGGCCTCGCGGTCGACCTCGCGCGCGTTCAGCTGCTCGGTGAATTGTTCTTCGGCCAGGCGGGCGGCCTGCTCCTGCAGTTGCAGTTCCATGATGCGGGCGCGGCGCGGCTCCAGCGTCTGTTCCTGCTGCAGGCGGTCTTCGTCGGCGCCGCGCAGCAGGGCCGCGAGGTTTTCGAGTTCCTGGCGCGCGCGCGACAGCGCCTCTTCGCGCTCGGCGCGCACTTCCAGGGCGTCCTGCAGGCCGGCCTGGGAGGCCGATGCGTCGAGTTCGGCCAGGTCTCCCTGCAACTGCTCCAGCTCGACGCCGGCGCGTTGGCTCTGGTCGGCGGCCAATTGCTGGTTGCGCTGCAGGTCGGTGATCCGGACCTGGATGCTGCGCTCGGCGAATTCGGCTTCCTGGGCGGCGCGCTCCAGCTCGCGCAGCCCGGCGCGGGCCGCCTCGGCCTGGGCGGCCAGGGTTTCGCCGTCGATCTCGGCGTCGGCGAAGCGGGATTGGTGCTCGGCCAGCTCTTCGTCCAGGGTTTCGAAGCGCGCCTCGGCCTCTTCGCGGGTGGCGCGCAGGTCTTCTTCCTGGACCTTGATTTCTTCCAGGTCCTGGCGCAGGCGCGACGCGCGCTCGCCCGACTGCTCGGCCTGCTGCTGCAGGCGGGAGTGTTCCAGCTGGATGTCGTGGACCCGGCGGGTGACCTCGGCGACGCGCTGGCGCGCCGGCGCGATGGCCTGGGACACCTGCTGCCAGGCAGCCTCGGCGCGGGCCACGGCGGCGCGCGCCTGGTCGGCGATCAGCTGCTGCGCCTTGATCTCGCGCTGCAGGTTCTCGATTTCCTGCTGGCGGGCCAGGAGGCCGGCCTGCTCGGAATCCGGGGCGTAGAAGCGCACGCTGTGCGCGTCCACCAGGTGCCCGGCCTTGACCACGCAGGCGCTGCCGGCAGGCAGGCTGGCGCGCATGGACAGGGCCTGGGTCAGGTCGGCGGCCGTGTAGACGCCGCCCAGCCATTCGTTGAGCAGCGTGCGCAGGTCGGGATCGGTGATGCGCAGCAGGCTGGCCAGCGGCGTCAGCCCGGCCGGCGCGGCCGGCGCCGGCGCGGCGACCGGCAATTGATAGAACGCGAGGCGGGCCGGCGGGGCATCGTCGGCGAAGGCCCGGGCCCAATCCAGGCTGCGCACTTCCAGGGACGCCATGCGTTCGCGCAAGGCGGCTTCCAGGGCGGTTTCCCAGCCGGGTTCGACGTGCAGCTTCTGCCACAGGCGGGCAAGGCCGGCCAGTTCGTGCTTGGCGAGCCAAGGCTCCAGCGCCCCCTGCTTCTGCACGTCTTCCTGCAGCTTCACCAGCGCGGACAGGCGCGCTTCCAGGCGCGCCAGGTTCTGCGCGTCAGTCTGGGCGGCGGCCTGGGCGCGGCTGCGCTCGGCATCCGCCTCGGGGACGCGGCCTTCCAGCGCGGCCAGTTCTTCCTGGGCTTCCTCAAGCTGGTCTTCGCCGGCGACCCGGTCTCCGGCCAGTTGCTCCAGGCGAACCGGATCGGGGCTGTGCAATTCGCGCAATTCCTGCTGCAGGCGCTCGCGGCGCTGCTCCAGGACCTGCATCTGGCGATCGGCGTCGCGCTGCGACTGGGCGACCAGGGCCAGGTTCTGTTCGACGCGGGCCAGCGCGGCGCGCATCTCGTCGCGCCCGGAGGCGGCCTCGCGCACGCGCTGCTCCACGGCCGGCAAGACGGCCTGGGCGTCTTCGGCCTTGGCGCGCGCCTCTTCGGTGCGGGCGGCGCCGGTGGCCAGGTCATCCTCGGCCTGGGCGATCTGTTCGGTGCAATGTTCGCGCTGGGCGGTCCATTCGGCGATCTGCTGTTGCAGCTGCTCGCGACGGGCCTGCAGGCGGTTGCGCGAATCCACCACGTGCCGGATCTCGGCTTCCAGCCGGCTGACCTGGGCGTTGGCTTCGTACAGGGCGCCCTGGGCCGAGTGGACGGCGTCGCTGGCGGCGTAGTGGGCCTGGCGCCGGGATTCCAGCGCCGCCTCGCCCGCCCGCAAGCCGGCGATGGCGGCTTCCAGCTCGTTCTGGGCCTGCGCCATTTCCTGTGCCTTCTTGGCGCGCTCCTCGCGCGCCCCGGTTTCCTTCAGGAACCACAGCGCATGCTGCTTCTTTTCGCCATCGGCCTGCAGCTCGCGGTAGCGCGTGGCCACTTCGGCCTGCGCCTCCAGCTTTTCCAGCTGGCTGGTCAGTTCGCGCAGGATGTCTTCGACGCGGGTCAGGTTCTCGCGCGTGTCGGACAGGCGGTTTTCGGTCTCGCGACGCCGTTCCTTGTAGCGCGACACCCCCGCCGCTTCCTCCAGGAACACCCGCAGTTCTTCCGGGCGCGCCTCGATCAGGCGGTTGATCATCCCCTGCCCGATGATGGCGTAGCCCCGGGCGCCCAGGCCCGTGCCCAGGAAGATGTCGTGGATGTCGCGGCGGCGGACCTGCTGGTTGTTGACGAAGTAGCTGCTGGTGCCGTCGCGGGTCAGCACGCGGCGCACCGCGATTTCCGCGTAGGTGCTCCACTGGCCCGCGGCGCGCCCCTCGCTGTTGTCGAACACCATTTCCACGGAGGCCCGGGCGGCGGGCTTGCGGTTGCCGGAGCCGTTGAAAATGACGTCCTGCATGGACTCGCCGCGCAGTTCCGAGGCCTTGGCCTCGCCCAGCACCCAGCGCACGGCGTCGATGATGTTCGACTTGCCGCAGCCGTTCGGACCCACCACGCCCACCAGCTGGCTGGGCACGGGAATCACGGTGGGATCGACGAAGGACTTGAAGCCGGCGAGTTTGAGCTGAGTAAGACGCACAGTACGATGACGACGGGGTGGGTTGAACGAAAGGCGTTAACGGACCTGCCGCGCAGATTGCAAACCGGCCCCTGGAGGGCCGGCTCTCATATGCCTCGTATGATACCGCAGGCGCTCCGTCGCCGAAGTCAGCAATGGTCAACCCGCGGGCAAACGCTCACTGGCCGCGGTTTAGGCTCCGGCTATACTCCCTGACACTTTTTGGCACGACACATAAATTTTCACGCGGACTGGCCGGACTCAGGCCGAAGAACGGGGACATTCTTGAAACGTGGTTTCTATCTGGTCATGGCCGCGCAGGCCTTCTCGTCATTGGCGGACAATGCGCTGTTCATCGCAGCCATCGCCTTGATACAGGAGCTGCACGGCCCCGACTGGTTGGCCCCGATGATGAAGTGGTCCTTCGCGCTGGCATACGTCGTCCTGGCCGCCTTCGTCGGGGCGCTGGCGGACTCCTTCCCCAAGGGGCGCGTCATGTTCTCGACCAACGCGCTGAAGGTGGGCGGCTGCATGCTGATGTTCTCTTATGCGAATATCGGCGTCCCTCCCCAATATCAGACCTACCTGGTCTGTATGGCCTACGGCATCGTGGGCATCGGCGCGGCGGCCTACTCGCCCGCCAAATACGGCATCGTGACCGAAATGCTGCCCCCTTCCATGCTGGTCAAGGGCAATAGCTGGATCGAGGGCCTGACGGTCTTCTCCATCATCCTGGGCACGGTGCTGGGCGGCCTGCTCATCTCTTCCTCCGTGTCCGCCGCCCTGCTCAGCCACTCCTTCATCGGCAGCCTGGTCCATACGCCGGCCGAGGCCGCGATCCTGGTCATCGCGTTCGTCTACCTGCTGGCGGCGCTGTGCAACCTGATGATCCCGCACACCCACGTGCGCTACCCGCCGCAGCAGAAGAACCCGATCCGCCTGGTCCGGACGTTCTGGGGCTATGTCTGCGTGCTCTGGAAAGACAAGCTGGGCCAGATCTCGCTGGCCGTCACGACCCTGTTCTGGGGCGCGGGCGCCACGCTGCAGCTGATCGTCATCGAATGGGGCCGCAGCCACCTCGGATACCAGCTGGACAAGGCCTCGATGCTGATGGGCGTGGCCGCGCTGGGCACGGTGGTCGGCTCCATCCTGGCAGGCCGCATCCCGCTGCGCCGCGCGCTCGCCGTCCTGCCCGTCGGCGCCGCCATGGGCCTGGTCGTGCTGCTGATGCCGCTGGTCTACTCGCCCTGGAGCGTCTACCTGCTGCTGCTCATCACGGGCGGCCTGGCCGGCTTTTTCGTGGTCCCGATGAACGCGCTGCTGCAGCATCGCGGCCACGTCCTGCTGTCGGCCGGCCACTCCATCGCCGTGCAGAACTTCAACGAGCAGCTCAACATCCTGCTGATGGTGGCGATGTACACGCTGCTGCTGTGGCTGCAGCTGCCGATCAATATCATCATCGTGATCTTCGGCACCGTGGTCGCCGTGCTGATGGTGGTCTTCATGCGCTGGAGCAAGCGCAACCTGCAGGCCAACCCGGAACTCCACGACCAGATCGGCCAGGAGGGCCACGGCCGCGCGCTGGACTCGTCGCACTAAGCGCTTGATGTTCCAAGAAAAAACCGGGCTGAGGCCCGGTTTTTTTTCGGCGGCTGGCGGCGCTCAGTCCATGCGGGCCGCGAGCTTCAGGTCCTGCCAGGCGCGCGCCTTCTCGCCGGGGCTGCGCAGCAGATAGGCCGGGTGATAGCTGACCACGACCGGAATCTGCCGGCCTTCGTCGGTCTTCAAGTGGTGGATGCGCCCCCGCAGGCTGCCGATCGTGGCGTCCGTGCCCAGCAGCGTCTGCGCGGCGAAGCGGCCCAGCACCAGGATCCGCTCCGGCTTGAGCAGCGCGATCTGCCGCATCAGGTAAGGACTGCAGGCCGCGATCTCTTCCGGTTTGGGGTTGCGGTTGCCGGGCGGGCGGCACTTGATGACATTGGTGATGAAGACGTCGCGCTCGCGGCTCATCGACACCGCCGACAGCATGGCGTCCAGCAGCTGGCCGGAGCGGCCCACGAAAGGCTGCCCCTGCCTGTCCTCTTGTTCGCCGGGCGCCTCGCCCACCACCAGCCAGCGCGTCGGCTGGCCGCCGTGGCCGAATACCGCGTTGCGGCGCCCCTTGCACAGGCCGCAGGCCGCGCAGGCCACGACCTGCTCGCGCATTTCATCCAGGCTGGAATTCCTGATGGCCTCGGCCACCGGGATCGGCGCGGCCTCCGGCGCCTCCGCTTCCACCTTGGGAGCGGGACGCGGCGGCGGGCCATTGCGGTTCAGGATGGAGGCGGGAATGCCCTGGCGCGCGGCCGCGGGTTCGGCCGCGGCGGCGGGTGCCGCGGGCGCAACCGCGACCGCGACTGCGGGCGCGGCCGTTTCCGGCACGGCGGCGGGGGCCTGGACAACCGGCGCCTGAACCGGCAAAACCGGTTTGGAAACAAGGGCTTGGGGCTCCGCGGCCGGACGGCTCGCGGCCGGCGCCGGGCGCAGCCACAGCCGCTCCATGCCGATCTCGCGCAGCCAGATGCGCTGAAGCGGATTGACCCGTGGGGCACCCTGGGGAATGGAAACCGGGGCCGTCATGCCGCCGCTCCGTTTGCCGTATCGAAGCGCTTCTGCATGACGAGGGCGTCTTCCCGACCGCCCTTCTCGGCCGGATAGTAGCCTCGGCGCACGCCGATCTGCAGATAGCCGTGACGCTGATAGAAACTGATGGCCGACGCGTTGGACGGGCGCACTTCCAGCAGCACGCCCTCCAGGCCGCGCTCGCGCGCCTGCTGCTCGCACCAGTCGAGCAGAATGCCGCCCAGGCCCTGGCGGTGCAGCTTCCGGGCCACGGCGATCACGAGCAGGTGGGCCACGTCCGGCGCGTACATCACGATGCAGAATCCCGCCAGCTTGCCCTCGCGCCGCAGCACCCAGGCGCCATAGCCCGCCGCCAGGGCGTCGGCGAAATTGCCGTGGGTCCAGGGAAAGGACTGCACGTGCGCTTCCAGCGCCACCACCTCGTCCAGGTCCGCGTCCGTCATCGGCTGCGGAACCCAGGGGGCCAGCGACGGCTGGGCCTTGGGATTGCCGCCCTCGCCGCGCATGCGCTCGGCGGTCGTGAAAGCGACCTTGTCTCGCACGTAGAGCGGCGCGGCCAGTTCGGGCGCCAGGGCTTCGCCGCGCAGCCAGCCCTGCCGCGCCAGGCGAGCCACGCTGGCGGCTTCGGGCCGCTGCGCGCCCTCGGCGCGGCGCCACCCCGCGGGCGGGGTCATGTCGGCCGCGTAGGCGTCCCAGGCGTCGCCGGCCAGCACCGCGTCCAGCGGCCGGCCCGCTCGGGCGGACCAGCCGGGCAGATGATGGGCGGTCCAGGGCACGACCTCGGCCGCCGCGATCAGCAGCGGCGCCTGCAGCGCCTCCCAGACGATCTCACCATCCGAAACACCCGCCTGTCGGTAGACCGCCAGATAGACTTCGTTCATGCGGGCGTCCAGCGCCACCACGATCGCGTCCGCGGATGTCGCTTCCACCTGGGCGGCGACCGCCTGATGAGAGACAATAGGCAATACCGGAATACCCAGCCCCAGGCCCATCCCCTGGGCTACGCCGCAAGCCACGCGCAGCCCCGTGAAACCGCCGGGCCCCTGGCCGAAAGCCACCGCATGCAGGGCGGCCGGCGTCAGCCCCGAGGCCGCCAGCAGCTCATTGGCCATCGGCAGGAGGCGTTCCGCATGCTCCTGGGAGCCCTCATGTTCCCTGACGCTGACCTCCAGGCGGCCGCCGGCCGCGCGCAAGAGAGCCACGCCGCAACGGGACGAAGAAGTTTCCAAGGCCAGCAGGTTTAGTTCCATAGATGCAGATTGTACGAAATACCGCGGCTCCGCCCCCGGTTGTAAGGGGGATTTCAACGATGGATCGCAATGTGTAATATCTTGTGAACGCCCACTAGCCGCTGGTTCTTGTCACTGTTACATTTCCGGCCATGAATACGCAAAACACCACCCCCACCCGAAAAATCCTCGTCGTCGACGATGATCCGCGCTTGCGCGATCTGCTGCGCCGGTATCTGTCCGAGCAGGGATTCAACGTTTTCGTCGCCGAAGACGCCAAAGAGATGGGCAAACTCTGGCAACGCGAGCATTTCGACCTGCTCGTGCTGGATCTGATGCTGCCCGGCGAGGATGGCCTGTCCATCTGTCGCCGGCTGCGCGGTGGCCACGACAATACCCCCATCATCATGCTGACGGCCAAGGCGGAAGAGATCGACCGCATCGTCGGCCTGGAGATGGGCGCGGACGACTACCTGTCCAAGCCGTTCAACCCCCGCGAACTGCTGGCGCGGATCAACGCGATCCTGCGCCGCCGCGGCACCGAGGAACACCCCGGCGCCCCCAGCCAGGAGAACGAATCCATCGCCTTCGGCCCGTACGTGCTGAACCTGTCCACCCGCACGCTCACGCGCAACGGCGAACAGGTGCCCATCACCACGGGCGAATTCTCGGTGCTCAAGGTGTTCGCACGCCACCCGAAGATCCCGCTGTCGCGCGACAAGCTCATGGAGCTGGCCCGCGGCCGCGAGTACGAGGCCTTCGATCGCAGCCTCGACGTGCAGATCTCGCGCCTGCGCAAGCTGATCGAACCGAATCCGTCCAAGCCCGTATTCATCCAGACCGTCTGGGGCCTGGGATACGTGTTCGTGCCGGACGGTGGTAGTTGATCGGCTTGCCCGCCCCGGGCAGGAGCGCAGCTTCGTGCCCCGCTTGCGCAGAACCTTCAGGAACCTGACATCACGATTGCGGCTCGGCTTGTTCGGCCGCACGTTCCTGTTGCTCGCCGCGCTGATGCTCGTCAGCCTGGGCGCGTGGCTACAAGTCTTCTTCAGCATGGAACTGGGCCCGCGCGCCAATCAAATGGCGCAGCGGGTGATCACGGCCGTCAATATCACGCGCACCGCGCTGATCTACTCCCATAACGACGAGCGCAGCAAGCTCCTGCTGGACCTGGCCACCAACGAAGGCATCCAGGTCTATCCGCGCGAAGTCACCGACTTCGCCGAAGCCCTCCCCGACGACGACTACTGGCAGCGCGTCGCCCAGCACATCCGCACGCGCTTCGGCCCGGAAACGCAGATAGCCTGGGGGGTGAACCAGGTGCCCGGCTTCTGGGTCAGCTTCCAGATAGAAAAAGACCTCTACTGGCTGGTGTTCGAACGGGAACAGATCGGGCTGACTGGCGGGATCGAGTGGCTAGGCTGGGGCGCTACCGCGCTATTGCTCTCCTTGGTGGGGGCCGCGGTCAGCGTGGGCTTCGTCAACCGGCCGCTCTCGCGGCTGGCGCGGGCCGCCCAGGTCCTGTCGCGCGGCGAAACGCCGGCCGCCCTGCCCGAGCAGGGGCCGCTGGAGATCCGCGACCTGAACGCGTCCTTCAACCGCATGGCCAAGGATCTCAGGCAGGCCGAGGCCGACCGGGAACTGATGCTGGCGGGGATTTCGCACGACCTGCGCACGCCGCTGGCGCGCATGCGGCTGGAAATCGAACTGAGCGGCGTCTCCGAAGACGCCCGCCAGGCCATCGACGAAGACCTGGGCCAGATCGACCACAGCATCGGCCAATTGATGGAGTACGCGCGTCCGGCCGGCACGCTGCCGCAGCTGGCCACCGACATTTCCGCCGTGCTGGCCGAACTCTACGAGCGCGAGCGCAGCCATACCGCCTCGCTGGGCGGGGAACTGGAGGCGTCGCTGGAGCCGGGCCTGCGCGCCCGCATCACGGCGCTCGATCTCAAGCGCATCGTCAGCAACCTGATCGAGAACGCCCGCCGCTACGGCCGGTCCAGCGACGGCATGGCCCATCTGGTCATGACACTGCAAGCTGACGGCGCCATGATTGCCATCGAGGTCTCCGACCGCGGCCCCGGCATCGCCCCCGAAGACGTCGACCGCCTGCTTCGCCCCTTCTCCCGAGGCGAAGCCGCGCGCACCGGCGTCAGCGGCGCGGGGCTGGGCCTGGCCATCGTCGAACGCCTGCTCAAGCACGTGGGCGGCTCCTTGCGCATGCTTCCCCGAGAGGGTGGCGGCCTGACCGCAAGGATAGAGTTGCCCAAAGCGAAGTTTAGGAATTATCAATTAGACAACGACAATCCATAGCGTAGAATTAAGGTTTGAGGCACAGCCTTAATTCCACCAACAACTGGGAGTAAACATGAAAACTGTTGGCGACAAACTCGAACCCTTCAAGGTCACCGGCGTCAAGCCCGGCTTCAACCAGCACGAAGAAAATGGCGTGTCGGCGTTTGAAGACATCACCGAAAGCTCGTTCCCCGGCAAGTGGAAGGTGATCTACTTCTACCCGAAAGACTTCACGTTTGTTTGCCCGACCGAAATCGTCGGCTTCAACAAGCTGGCCAAGGATTTCGAAGACCGCGACGCGGTCCTGCTGGGCGGTTCCAGCGACAACGAATTCGTCAAGCTGGCCTGGCGCCGTGAGCACCCGGACCTGAACAAGCTGGGTCACTACCAATTCGGCGACACCACCGGCGCCCTGATCGATCAGCTGGGCGTGCGTGAAAAGGGTGCTGGCGTTGCCCTGCGCGCCACGTTCATCGTCGACCCGGACAACACGATCCAGCACGTTTCGGTGAACAACCTGAACGTCGGCCGTAATCCGGAAGAAGTTCTGCGTCTGCTCGACGGCCTGCAAACCGACGAGCTGTGCCCGTGCAACCGTACGGTTGGCGGCGCCACGCTGTAATTTCCAGCCCGGCCAGGGACCTGCCCAGCAGGTCCCGCGCTGGGCTTTAACTGCTCTAGATTATAGGTAAAAACTATGGAATTTCTTACGACCATTAAGGAACAGCTACCGGATTGGGCCAAGGACATCCGCCTGAATCTGGACGCCGTGATCGCCCGCTCGACGCTGGCCCCCGAAGACGCCGTCGGCGCCGCCCTGTCGGCCGCCTACGCGGCGCGCAGCCCGGTGCTGGTGGAAGCCTTCAAGAGCGGCTTGTCGGAAGGCGACGCCAACGCCGCGCTGACCGCCTCGGCCCTCATGGGCATGAACAACACCTGGTACCCCTACGTGGAAATGACCGGTGACGCCCAGCTGAAAAGCCTGCCCGCGCAACTGCGCATGAACGCCTACGCCACCCATGGCGGCGTGGAAAAGAAGCGCTTCGAACTGTTCGCGCTGGTGGCGTCCATCATCGGCAAATGCCATTTCTGCGTGGCTTCGCACTACGAGAACCTGAAGAACGACGGACTCTCGACCGAGCAGTTGCGCGACGCCGGCCGCATCGCCGCGGTCGTCAACGCCGCCGCCCTGGCGCTGGCCGCCCAAGGCAAGTAAGCACCGCCTGCTCGATGCAAAAAAGGGCCCCACCGGGCCCTTTTGCTTTTCTTGCCGCCTTTGCGGCAATCGAATCCGGGATCAAAGCCGGGCTCAGACCCGAACTCAGACCCGGGCGAGCAGCGCCACGACCGTCGCCGCTATGCCTTCCTTCCTGCCGAGGTAGCCCAGGCCTTCATTTGTCTTGGCCTTGATGTTGACCTCGGTCTCGGCAAGCCCGGTGTCCTGGGCGATGTTTTTCACCATGGCCGGCGCGTGCGGGCCGATCTTGGGGGCCTGCGCGTGCAGGGTGGCGTCGATATTGACCGGCGCCCAGCCTGCCTTGCGCACCCGGGCCATCGCTTCGCGCAGCAGCACGCGGCTGTCGGCGCCCTTGAACGCCGGATCGGTATCCGGGAAATGGCGGCCGATGTCGCCCAGGCCGGCCGCGCCCAGCAACGCGTCGGTGATCGCGTGCAACAGCACGTCGGCGTCGGAATGGCCCAGCAGGCCGTGCGTGTGGGGGATCGTGACGCCGCCGATGATCAGCGGACGGCCCTCGACCAGGGCGTGCACGTCGAAGCCCTGCCCGACGCGAAAGGGAATGCTCATAGCCATTTTTCCATCAGTTCGAAATCATCCGGCCAGGTCACCTTGAAGTTGCGCATGGCGCCGGGCACCAGCAGCGGCGCATAGCCGGCGGCCTCGATGGCGGACGCTTCGTCGGTGACGGCCGCGCCGCTCACCGAGGCCGCCGTCAGGGCATCGCGCAGCACGCCGGCCCGGAACATCTGCGGGGTCTGCGCCAACCACAGGCCGTTGCGGTCCAGCGTGCGCTCCACGCGTTCATGCCCGCCCTTCACCGTATCGGCCACCGGCACGGCGAGCAGGCCGCCCACGGGATCCGCCAGGCAGGCGTCGATGAGGCGGCCCAGCGCCTCGGCCGGCAGGCCGGGACGGGCCGCGTCATGCACCAGCACCCAGGTATCGTCGGCCGCGCCGCTGTCGGCCAGCGCGCCGGCCACCGTATCGGCCCGGGTCGCGCCGCCGCAGGCGCGCCACACCGTGCGCGGCAGGCCGGCCAGCGCCGCATCCACCCAGCCGTCGCCCGGCGTCACGGCCACGCGGACTTGGGAAATCCGTTCGTCGGCCAGCAGCGCGCCGACCGCGAGGCGCAGCATGGGTTGCCCGGACAAGGGGCGGTATTGCTTGGGGACGGTCTCGTGCCCGGGCCGGCTGGCGCGGGCGCCGACGCCCGCGGCGGGCACGATTGCAATGATGGAAGCAGACATGGTGCGGTGATTTTATAATCTTCCGCTTGATGCCTGCTGCCAGCCTGATGCCCGCCCCCTCTCTCCCCGCCACCGCCGCGCCCCCCGTCCCCGCCACGGCCCCGACCCTGTCCGCGCTCAAGCCCGGCTCGCGCTACGCGCAACCCCGGCCTCCCGGCTCGGGCGACGCCTGGCTGCTGGCCGACCTGGCGCGCCAGGCGTCGGCGCCCGTGGTCATTCTTACGGCCGAGCCGGTCGAGGCCCAGCGCCTGGCGGAAGAGATCCAGCTGTTCGCCCCCGGCCTGCGCGTGCGCCAGCTCCCGGATTGGGAAACCCTGCCCTACGACGCGTTCTCGCCGCACCAGGACCTGATTTCGGAGCGCCTGCACACGCTGCATTCGCTGATGACGAAATCGGTGGACGTGCTGACGGTGCCCATCACGACCGCGCTGTACCGGCTGGCCCCGCCCTCGTTCCTGGCGGCCTACACCTTTTCCTTCAAGCAGAAGGACAAGCTGAACGAAGCGGCGCTGCGCGCCCAGCTCACGCTGGCCAACTACAACCACGTCACCCAGGTGACGGCGCCCGGCGAATTCTGCCTGCGCGGCGGGCTGATAGACCTGTTCCCCATGGGATCGGTCGTGCCCTACCGCCTGGACCTGTTCGACGACGAAATCGAAACCATCCGCAGCTTCGACGTGGACACGCAGCGCAGCCTGTATCCGGTGCGCGAGGTGCAGTTGCTGCCCGGCCGCGAATTCCCGATGGACGAGGATTCGCGCACCCGCTTCCGCGCCCGCTTCCGCGAAGTGTTCGAAGGCGACCCGTCGCGCGCGCTGCCCTACAAGGACATCGGCAACGGCATCCCGTTCGCGGGCGTCGAGTACTACCTGCCGCTCTTCTTCGAAGAAACGGCGACCCTGTTCGACTACCTGACGGACGGCACGGTCACCGTCACCGTCGGCGACATCGACGACGCCATCCAGCGCTTCAACCAGGACACCGCCAGCCGCTACGGCTTTCTCAAGAGCGATCGCGAACGCCCGGTCCTGCCGCCCTCGGCTTTGTTCCTCGACAGCGAGGCGCTCTATTCCCGCCTGAAGGGCTTCCGCCGCCTGTCCCTGGGCGCGGGCGACCCGCATCCCGATTTCCGCGCCGCCCCCGACGTCAGCGTGGCGCGGCGCTCCGAGGATCCCATCGCCAAGCTGCGCGCCCTGGTCCAGACGAGCCAGACGCGGGTGCTGCTGTGCGCGGATTCCGCGGGCCGGCGCGAAACGCTGGTGCAGATGCTGAACGAATTCGGCGTGACGCCGGACGCGCAGCCCGACGCCATCGAGGCCTTCCTGGCCTCTGACGCCCATTTCGGCATCGTCGCCGCCCCGCTGTCCACCGGCTTCCAGCTGCCCCAGGCCAACCTGGTCTTCCTGACCGAGAACGACCTGTACCCGGGTCTCGCAGCCACCGGCCGGCGCGGTAAACGCGACCAGGAGCGCGCCAGCAACGTCGAGGCCATGGTGCGCGACCTGTCCGAGCTGCGCGAGGGCGACCCAGTCGTCCATGCGCAGCACGGCATCGGCCGCTATCACGGCCTGGTCAATATGGACATGGGCGAAGGCAGGATGGAATTCCTCCACCTCGAATACGCCAACGGCAGCACCCTGTACGTGCCGGTTTCGCAGCTGCACGTGATCGCCCGCTACAGCGGCGCCGATCCGGAGGCCGCTCCGCTGCACCAGCTGGGTTCGGGCCAATGGGACAAGGCGCGCCGCAAGGCGGCCAAGCAGGTGCGCGACACCGCGGCCGAGCTGCTGGCGCTGTACGCCCAGCGCGCCGCGCGCGAGGGGTATGCCTTCAACCTGCCGCTGAACGACTACCAGGCCTTCGCCGAAGGCTTCGGCTTCGAGGAAACCGTCGACCAGGCCGCCGCCATCGAAGCCGTCATCGCCGACATGACCTCCGGCCGCCCCATGGATCGACTGGTCTGCGGCGACGTGGGTTTCGGCAAGACGGAAGTCGCCCTGCGCGCCGCCTTCCTGGCCGTGGCCAACGGCAAGCAGGTGGCCCTGCTCTGCCCCACCACCCTGCTGGCCGAGCAGCATGCGCAGACCTTCTCCGACCGCTTCGCCGACTGGCCGGTGCGCGTCGTGGAACTGTCGCGCTTCCGTTCGGCCAAGGAAGTATCCGCCGCCATCGAGGGCATCAACGACGGCCGGGTCGACATCGTCATCGGCACCCACAAGATCCTGTCCAAGGACGTCAAGTTCAAGCGGCTGGGCCTGGTCATCATCGACGAAGAGCACCGCTTCGGCGTGCGCCAGAAAGAGGCGCTGAAGGCGCTGCGCGCCGAGGTCGACGTGCTGACGCTGACCGCCACGCCGATTCCCCGCACGCTCGGCATGTCGCTGGAAGGCATCCGCGACTTCTCCGTCATCGCCACCGCGCCGCAGAAGCGGCTGGCGATCAAGACCTTCGTGCGGCGCGAGGACGGCAGCACGCTGCGCGAGGCGCTGCTGCGCGAGCTCAAGCGCGGCGGCCAGTGCTATTTCCTGCACAACGAGGTCGAGACCATCCACAATCGCCGCGCCCGGCTCGAAGAGCTGGTGCCCGAGGCCCGCATCGCCGTGGCCCACGGCCAGATGCCGGAACGCGAGCTGGAACAGGTGATGAAGGGCTTCTACCAGCAGCGCTACAACGTGCTGCTGTGCACCACCATCATCGAAACCGGCATCGACGTGCCCAGCGCCAACACCATCGTGATCCACCGCGCCGACCGCTTCGGGCTGGCCCAGCTCCACCAGCTGCGCGGCCGCGTCGGACGCTCGCACCACCAGGCCTACGCCTACCTGCTGACCCCGGGCGAAGACGCGATCACCAACAACGCCAAGAAGCGCCTCGAAGCCATCCAGGCGATGGAGGAACTGGGTTCCGGTTTCTACCTCGCCATGCACGACCTCGAAATCCGGGGCACCGGCGAGGTGCTGGGGGACTCGCAGTCGGGCAATATCCAGGAAGTGGGCTTCTCGATGTACAACGAGATGCTCAACGAGGCCGTGCGGGCGCTGCGCGCCGGCGAGGAACCCGATCTCGACGCGCCCTTCAACCTGGCCTGCGAAGTCAACCTGCACGCGCCGGCGCTGCTGCCGTCGGATTACTGCGCCGACGTGCACGCGCGCCTGGGCATCTACAAGCGCCTGGCGCATGCCGCCGACGAGGACGACCTCATCCACATCCAGGAAGAGCTGATCGACCGTTTCGGCAAGCTGCCCGAAGCCGCGCAGACGCTGCTCGCCACCCATCGCCTGCGCCTGGCCGCGCAGCCGCTGGGCATCGTCAAGATCGACGCCAGCGAAACCCAGGCCTTGCTGCAATTCGGTCCCAAGACCACCGTGGACCCGGCCAGGATCATCGAACTCGTCCAGCGCCAGCGCCACATCAAACTGGCGGGACAGGATAAATTGCGGGTCGAGATCAAGGCCCCGCAGGTGCCGGCCCGCGCCGACGCCGTGCGCGCAGTGCTGCGCGCCTTGAAGTAACCCTACCCATCATTCGGCTTCCTATGACTACCCATCACCTTGTCGTCCAATCCCCCGCCCTGAGCGTCGAACACGCGGAGCAACTGGCGGCCCTGGCCCAGGCGCAGGGCGTCGCGCGCATCAGCGCCACCGCCGCCCGGCTGCTCGACGTGCAGCACGACGACCAGACCCGCGCCGACGTCGTGGGCTGGGCCGAACGGCATGGCGTCGACACCGCCTTCCTGCCGGCGGGCCTGAAGCTCTCGGCCTGCAAGGTACTGGCCATGGACATGGACTCCACGCTGATCAACATCGAGTGCATCGACGAGATCGCGGGCGTGGCGGGGCTGAAGGACAAGGTGTCCGAAATCACCGAGGCCGCGATGCGCGGTGAAATCAAGGACTTCTCCGAAAGCCTGCGCCGCCGGGTCGCCCTGCTCGAAGGCGTGCCAGCCAGCGCGCTGGAACAGGTGTACGAGGAAAAACTGCGCCTGAACCCGGGCGCCGAGCGCCTGGTCTCCACGGCCCAGGCCGCGGGCATCAAGGTGCTGCTGGTGTCCGGCGGCTTCACCTTCTTCACGGAGCGCCTGCGCGAGCGCCTGAAGCTGGACAGCGCCCATGCCAACACCCTGGAGATCGCCAACGGCGTGCTGACCGGCAAGGTGGTCGGCGACATCCTGGACGCCGACGCCAAGGCCGCGCACCTGCAGGCATTCGCCCGCCAGCACGGCGCGGCCACGGAACAGATCATCGCCATGGGCGACGGCGCCAACGACCTGAAGATGCTGGCCGCGGCGGGATTCCCCGTGGCCTATCACGCCAAGCCGCTGGTGCGCCAGCAGACCCGCTACGCGCTCAACGTGTCCGGACTGGACGGCGTGCTCAACTGGTTCGAAGACTGAGCGCCTGCGAACCGCGGACAGACCTGGCCCGAAAGCCGAGCGGTTGGGAACCGCGGACTGACTTGGTCCGAAAGCCGAGCGGGAGGGACCGGCGCAGCCCGTCCCGGGAGAGGCGTTGCGCGGGCGATGGGTTGCGCGCGTTGAGCGTCGGCGTATTTGCGGCAGTCAGGGCGCGCTGCACCCATCCTACGTTATTCGCCCGCCTTGCCCTTCCGTAGGATGGGTGCAGCGCGCGACACCCTCCGCAAGAACAACAACCATCAACGCGCGCAACCCATCGCATCGCAATAAAAAAAAGCCAGCCAGGAAGCTCCCGGCTGGCTTTTCCATTCCCGCTGGCGGGATCAGTAGCGCATGCGCAGCGACAGCAGCGCGGCGCGACCGGTGCCCAGCGCGGCATAGTGCGCGGCATAGGCCTTGGTGTAGTACGTCTCGTCGAAGATGTTCAGCACATTCAGCTGGGCCGACACGCGTTCGTTGAAGTCGTAGGACGCCATGGCATCGAAGCGCCAGTACGAGGGCACCCAGCGCGCCTTGGGCGTGCCGTCGGCGTTCTTCGTCGAATCCGAATTGCCGTACACCTTGTCCACGTAGTACGCGCCGCCGCCCACGGTCAGCTTGGGCAGCACCTTGTAGGTGGTCCACAGGCTGAACGCGTTGCGCGGGGTGTTGGGCAGGTCCTGGCCGACTGCGCCGCTGTTGAAGGCGCCCTTGGTCATTTCGCTGTTCATGAAGGTGTAGCCGCCGAACACGTTCCAACGGGGCGTGATGCTGCCCGAGAAGCCCAGTTCGATGCCGCGCACCTTGGCTTCGCCGATCTGCTCGGTTTCGGTCGCCGACACGGCCACGCTGGTGTTCTTGCGAATGTCCTGGAAGGCCGCGGCCGACAGGGTCAGGCGGTCGTCGAACACCTGCCACTTCGTGCCCAGCTCGACGGTCCGGCTCTTTTCCGGTTCGAGCGACTGGCTGGTCATCGTGGCGGCGTCGCTGATCGCGCCGGCGGCGATCGCCGAAGGCGTCGACGAAGTGCCGTAGGTGGCGTAGATCGTGCCGTTCGGCAGCGGCTTGTAGGCCAGGCCGACCTGGTAGTTGAAGAGGTTGTCCTCGCGGCTGGTGCTGTAGAACGCGGGCGTGCCGGCCGGATCGTTGCGGCCGCGCGCGATGTTGCTGCCGCTGGTGCGGTAGTTGTCCCAGCGCATGCCCAGGCTGGCTTGCCACTGTTCGTTGAACTTGATGGTGTCGAAGCCGTAGAGCGCCACCGTATCGGTGTTGTAGCGCGCGGGATTGTCGTTGCGCTGCAGGCGGCCCGGGTACGAAACGTGCGGATCCGGATCCCACAGCGACGCGCACATCGCCGAGACACGGGTGCAATTGGTGCTGGTCGGAACGCCGGACTCGGTATAGCCGTCCTTGTCCTGCTTGATGTTGCTGTACTCGAAGCCCAGGTCGAAGGAGTGCTTCAGGCTGCCGGTCTCGAATTCGCCGGTCAGGTCGGTCTGGTTGGCGAAGCTCTTGGTGACGTAATAGCCCGACTTGAGCGCGCGGTACACCAGGCCCTTGGGCACGTTGCCCTTGCTGTCGTCAGGATTGGTGGCGGCGAAGTCGGTAGTGCCGCGGCCGTAACGCACCACGTTGCGCAGTTGCAGCTTGTCCGAGAAGTCGTGCTGGAAGTCGACGGTGGCGACGTCGTCGCGCGTCTTCATGAAGTCGCGGCCGGTCAGGCCGTAGAAGCTCTTGCGGCTCACGCCCATCGTCTCCGTCACCGGCTGACCCGTCTTCGGGTCATACGGAATGGAGTAGTCGGGCATGCTGTCGTCTTGGTAGTGGTAGTAGCTCAGCGTGATGCGGGTCGGCGTGCCCACGCCCAGCGTCAGCGACGGCGCGACGCCCCAGCGCTCGAAATCCACCGCATTGTCGCGGCCCGGCACGTCGCCCTTGTTGCCCATCACGTTCAGGCGGAAGGCCGCCTTGTCGTCCAGGCGCCAGTTGCTGTCGATCGTGGCGCGGTAGTTGTTGTCCGTGCCGATCTGCACCGTGCCTTCGGTGAAGTCCGTGGGCTTGGGCGTCTTGCTGATCATGTTGATGCTGCCGCCCGCGCCGCCCCGGCCCGAATACACGGAGTCCGGGCCCTTGATCACTTCCACCTCTTCCAGGTTGAAGGTGTCGCGCACCTGCGTGCTGGAATCGCGGATGCCGTCCAGGAAGAGGCTGCCCGCGGAGTTCTGGCCGCGGATGATGGGCAGGTCGCCGCCCGGGCGGCCGCCTTCACCGGCGCCGAACGTAATGCCCGGCGAGTTGCGCAGCACGTCCTGCAGCGTCGAGGCCGACTGGTCCTGGATCACCTGCTTGGGCACCACCTGGATGGTGCGCGGCGTATCCAGCAAGGGCGCGGTCATCTTGGGCGACGGCACCGTGGTGGTCTGGTACGAAGACCCCTCGCCTTCCACGCGCACCGGCGCGAGCTGCGTCACGCCGTCGCCGGACTGGGCGGAGGCATAAGGGCTGATGAACAGGGCGGGAACTGCGATGGCGGCGGCCAGCGAGGTAGTGAGCGTATTCAGCGAATACGAATCTTGGGGCTTCAAACCAGCTTCTCCAATTGTGAATAGCAACGATTCTTGTTTTTTTAACGTTTGCGATTCTGAACCCGCTGGCTGAATGAAACCTGAACGAAGTATCCAAACCCATCCAAAAGATGAAAAAACAACACCTGGCCCCGGGTTTTAGGCGTCTGCATGCCGCTTGCGACCTGTCGGGGTCGGACCCTTTAAGGGCTTTTAAATTCTGACAAGAATCTGAATTATTGGCTCGTCCGCGCAAATCGTTGCAGCCCTGTGCCTGCCGCCCGGCATGCGAGCTTCACCGCCCTTCCCGCCAGGTCCCCTTCCCCCTGAAAATCCGCGCCCGCCGCGCAGGAACGGCTTCAGGCGTCGCCGACGCGACGGCCGGTGCCCATATGCCTACCCGCAAAAAAAAACGCCCTACAGGGGCGTTTTCTTCGGGGACGGATATTGCTCAGGTCCGCAGGCGCGGATGGCGCTTGAACAGATACCGGTACACGAACCCCGGATAGGCCAGCACCAGGTACAGGCTCAGCGTGATCGCGTAGAACTCCCAGGTCTGGGAGAAGCGGTTGCCCAGCGTGGACTCGAAGGCAAAGCCCAGGGCACCCACGATGGCGTAGAACACCAGCACTTCGACCAGGCGGACCCAGAACGGCTTGACCGCCGCCGCCCCGCCCCGCTTCCAGGGCATGACGGCGAACACCCGCTCGGTGAGGAACGGGAGATTCGCGCTGACCAGGGCCAGCGCGATCAGCAGCCATACCGCCAAAGTCTGGTTCATGGCCCCGTTTTCCGTTTACATGCTCAGCGAGCTGCGGATGGCCTGCACGCACAGCGCCATCAAGCCGCCCGGCAACAGGCCCAGCACCAGGATGAGCGCGCCGTTGATCGACAGCACGCCGCGCTGGCCGGCCGTGGCCACCATGGGCGCGGCGTCGGCCGCCGGCTCGTCGAAGTACACGACCTTGACCACGCGCAGGTAGTAGAACGCGCCGATCAGCGAGAACAGCACCGCGATCACGGCCAGCGTCACGTGGCCGGCGCTGATCAGCGCCTGCAGCACGGCCAGCTTGGCGTAGAAGCCCACCAGCGGCGGGATGCCGGCCAGCGAGAACATCAGCAGCAGAATGATGGCGGCGTGCCACGGGCTGCGGCGGTTCAGGCCCTTCAGGTCATCGATCTGCTCGCACTCGAAACCCTGGCGCGACAGCAGCAGCACGATGCCGAAGCTGGCCAGCGTCGTCAGCACGTAGGTCAGCATGTAGAACAGCGACGCGCCGTAGGCGGCGGACGACAGGTCCGGCTTGCCGGCGACCGAGCCCGACATCAGGCCCAGCAGCACGAAGCCCATGTGCGAGATGGTCGAGTAGGCCAGCATGCGCTTGAAGTTGGTCTGGGCGATGGCGGTCAGGTTACCGATGGCCAGCGACAGCACCGCGAGGATCATCAGCATCGGCTGCCAGTCGGCGGCCAGGCCGTGCAGGCCGTCCACCAGCAGGCGCAGCGTGATCGCGAAAGCGGCCAGCTTGGGCGCGGCGCCCAGGATCAGCGTCACGGCCGTGGGCGAACCCTGGTAGACGTCGGGCACCCACATGTGGAACGGCACGGCGCCGAGCTTGAACGCCAGGCCCGAAACCAGGAACACGATGCCGAACACCAGGGCCAGCTTCTCGGCCTTGCCCGACGCGATGACCTTGGCGATTTCGGCCAGGTCCAGGTGGCCGGTGGCCCCGTAGACCATGGACATGCCGTAGAGCAGGAAGCCCGAGGCCAGCGCGCCCAGCACGAAGTACTTCATGGCGGCTTCGGTGGCCACGACGTTGTCGCGGCGCAGCGCGATCAGCGCGTACAGCGCCAGCGACATCAGCTCCAGGCCCAGGTAGATGGAGATCAGGTTCCCGGAGGAGATCATGACCATCTGGCCCAGCAGGGCGAACAGCGTCAGCACATAGAGCTCGCCGCCGCGGAGCATGTCGCGCACCTGGGCGTAGACGCGGCCGTACACCAGGGTGACGGCGACCGCGATGTAGGACGCGATCTTCAGCAGGTGCGACAGTTCGTCGGCCACGTACAGGCCGTTGAAGGTCGATCCGGCCACGCCGTTCTTCCATTGCACCGCCGACACGACGGTCAGCACGCCCAATGCAAGCATGGTCAACAGGAACGTCGGCTTGCGCTCGGGGTGATTGCTGACCGCGTCGATGAGCAGGATAGCCAGGCCGAAAACCAGCAAGAGGATTTCCGGTGTCGCCAGGGCGAAATCGATTTGGGATTGCATCATTGTCTTGTCTTACAGTTTCGAGACGGCAACGTGTTGCAGCAGGGCCTCCACCGAAACGTGCATCACGTCGGTGAAGGGCTTGGGATAGATCCCCATGTACAACACGGCGATCGCCATCACGCCAAGAATCACGAACTCGCGGCGGTTGATATCGGTCAGCTCGCGCACGTGATCATTGGCGACGTCGCCCAGGACCACGCGCTTGACCATCCACAGCGAATACGAGGCGCCCAGGATCAGGGCGGTCGCCGCCAGCAGGCCGATCCAGAAGTTGTGCTCGACCGCGCCCATGATCACCATGAATTCGCCGACGAAGCCGCTGGTGGCCGGCAGGCCGCTGTTGGCCATCGAGAACAGGATGAAGAACGTCGCGAAGCGCGGCATCACGTTGACCACGCCGCCGTAATCGGCGATGCGGCGCGAGTGCATGCGGTCGTAGAGCACGCCGATACACATGAACATGGCGCCCGACACGAAGCCGTGGGAGATCATCTGCACGATGGCGCCTTCGACGCCGGCCGTATTGAAGATGAAGAAGCCCAGGGTCACGAAGCCCATGTGGGCGACGGACGAATAGGCCACCAGCTTCTTCATGTCGTCCTGGACGATCGCGACCAGGCCGATGTAGATCACGGCGATCAGCGACAGCGTGATCATCAGGCCGGCCAGGCTGTGCGAGGCGTCAGGGGCGATCGGCAGCGAGAAGCGCAGGAAACCGTAGGCGCCCAGCTTCAGCATGATCGCGGCCAGCACGATGGAGCCGCCCGTGGGCGCCTCGACGTGGGCGTCCGGCAACCACGTGTGGACCGGCCACATCGGCACCTTCACGGCGAAGGCCGCCAGCAGGGCCACGAAGATCAGGATCTGCGGGGTATAGCCCAGCTTGGTCTGCTGCCAGGTCAGGATGTCGAACGACCCGCCCGACACGTTCCACAGGTAGACGAACGCGACCAGGGTCAGCAGCGAGCCCATCAGCGTGTACAGGAAGAACTTGAAGGCTGCGTACACGCGGTTCGGGCCGCCCCAGACGCCGATGATGATGTACATCGGGATCAGCGTGGCTTCGAAGAACACGTAGAACAGCATGCCGTCCACGGCCGCGAACACGCCCACCATCAGACCCGACAGGATCAGGAAGGCGGCCATGTACTGGGCGACGCGGCTGGTGATGACTTCCCAGCCGGCCAGCACCACGATGATCGTGATGAAGGCGGTCAGGAGCACGAACCACATCGAGATGCCGTCGATGCCCAGGTGGTAGTTGACGTTGAACGCCTCGATCCAGGAGGTCTTCTCCACGAACTGCATGGCGGCCGTGGAGGAGTCGAAACCAGTGTAAAGCGGGATCGTGACCAGGAAACCGGCGATCGAGCCGATGAGCGACAAGCCGCGCGTCAGACCGGGACGGTCGTCACGGCCCACCGCCAGCACCAGCAGGCCGAATACGATCGGAACAAAGATCGCAAGCGTGAGCCAGGGGAAAGTGTTGGATGCCATCTCGCTTGCCATCATTGGGGAATCAGCACAAAGAAAGTCACCAGCGCCATGATGCCGATGATCATCGCGAACGCGTAGTGATAGATGAAGCCGGACTGCAGGTGACGGCTGACCGCTGCCACCCAGCCCACCACACGGGCGCTGCCGTTGATCAGCAGGCCGTCGATGATGCCGCGATCGCCGGTCTGCCACAGGCCACGGCCCAGGCAGCGCAGGCCGCGGGCGATGATCTGCTCGTTGACCCAGTCCACGTAGTACTTGTTCTCAAGCACCTTGTTGATGCCGGACAGGCTGGACTTGATGGCGGCCGGAACCTTGGGATTGATCAGGTAGCAGTACCAGGCGGTGACGGCGCCAGCCACGACCAGCCAGAACGGAACCGTCTGGAAGGCGTGCAGGCCGAAGGCCACCCAGCCGTGCCATTCTTCGTGCAGCTCGTGCATCGCGGGATGCTGCGGCAGGACCTTGATCACGCCGTCGAAGAACTTGCCGAACAGCATCGGGTCGACCACCAGGGCGCCAATGATGACCGAGGGGATCGCCAGCAGCACCAGCGGCAGCGTGACCACCCAGGGCGACTCGTGCGGAGTGCCGTGATGGCCGTGGCCGTCGGGCTCATGGTCGACGTCGGCCGCGTGGTGATGGTCGTCGTGGCCATGGCCGGTGGTGTCGAAGCGTTCCTTGCCGTGGAAGACCAGGAAGTACACGCGGAACGAGTACAGCGAGGTGACGAACACGCCGATCAGGGTCGAGTAATACGCGAAATTCGCGCCCCAGACGTTCGCGGCGCCAGCGGCCTCGATGATGTGTTCCTTCGAGTAGAAACCCGAGAAGAACGGCGTGCCGACCAGCGCCAGCGTGCCCAGCAGGAAGGTGATCCAGGTGATGGGCATGTACTTGCGCAGGCCGCCCATGTTGCGGATGTCCTGGTCGTGGTGCATGCCGATGATGACCGAGCCCGCGCCCAGGAACAGCAGCGCTTTGAAGAAGGCGTGGGTCATCAGGTGGAAGATCGCGACCGAGTAGGCCGAGGCACCCAGCGCCACGGTCATGTAGCCCAGCTGCGACAGCGTGGAGTACGCGACGACGCGCTTGATGTCATGCTGGATGATGCCCAGGATGCCCAGGAACAGCGCGCCGATGGCGCCGATCACGATGATGAAGGACAGCGCCACGTCGGACAGTTCGAACAGCGGCGAGAAACGCGCGACCATGAAGATACCGGCCGTCACCATGGTGGCGGCGTGGATCAGCGCGGAGATCGGGGTCGGGCCTTCCATCGAGTCCGGCAGCCAGGCGTGCAGCGGAACCTGGGCCGATTTGCCCATGGCGCCGATGAACAGGCAGATGCAGGCGACCGTCAGCAGCATCCAGTCGGAGCCGGGCAGCGTCAGCGTGGCCAGCTTGTCGGCCTGGGCGAACACTTCGCCGTAGTGCATGGTGCCGGCGTACGCGAACAGCAGGCCGATGCCCAGCACGAAGCCGAAGTCGCCGACGCGGTTGATCAGGAACGCCTTCATGTTGGCGAAGATCGCCGTGGGGCGCGTGTACCAGAAGCCGATCAGCAGGTACGACACCAGGCCCACCGCTTCCCAGCCGAAGAACAGCTGCACCATGTTGTTCGACATCACCAGCATCAGCATGGAGAACGTGAACAGCGAGATGTAGGAGAAGAAGCGCTGGTAGCCGGGATCGTCGGCCATGTAGCCGATGGTGTAGATGTGCACCATCAGCGACACCGAGGTCACCACGACCATCATCATGGCCGACAGCGGATCGATCAGGAAGCCGATTTCCAGCTTGGTCTGGCCGATCAGGCTCCAGGTGTAGACCGCGCCGTCGAAGCGCAGGCCGTTGAGCACGTCGTTCAGCACCACCACCGAACCGATGGTGGAGATGAGCACGCCCAGGATGGTGATCATGTGCGAAGCGCGGCGGCCGATCGGACGGCCCAGGAAGCCGGTGCCGAAGAGGCCCGCGAGAATCGCTCCGGCCAGCGGTGCCAGCGCGATGAGCAAGTAGAGATTGGGTGAGCTAGACATTTTCTTCCAATACCCCGTCAGCCCTTCAGGCGATCGAGATCATCGACGTTGATCGTGTTCAGGTTGCGGAACAGCAGCACCAGGATGGCCAGGCCGATCGCCGCTTCGGCGGCGGCCACGGTCAGGATGAAGAACACGAACACCTGGCCGGCGGTGTCGCCGAACCAGCTGGAGAACGCCACGAAGTTCATGTTGACGGCCAGGAGCACGAGCTCGATGGACATCAGGAGAATGATCAGGTTGCGGCGGTTCAGGAAGATGCCGAAGATCCCGATGGCGAACAGGATCGCCCCCAGAATCAGGTAATGGGCCAGCGTCAGCGTCATTTTTGTTCTCCTTGGGGCGCGGCGGACTTGGCACCGATTTGCGACTGGGCGCGCTCGCTCTGGGCGGGCATGCTCACCAGGCGGAAGCGGTCCTTCGCGCGCACGCGGACGGCGGCGACCGGGTCGTTGTACTTGACGTCGCGGCGGCGACGCAGGGTCAGCGCGATGGCGGCGACCATGCCCACCAGCAGCAGCGCGGCGCCCACTTCAACGGCGTAGACGTACTGCGTGTACATGGCTTCGCCCAGCGCGCGGGCGTTGTTGTAGTCGCCGGCGACCGGCGCCTGCGGACCCGAACCGTACCAGGTCGAACCCAGCACGAAGGCCATTTCCAGCACCATCACCAGGCCGATCACCAGGCCCAGCGGCAGGTAGGTCTTCATGCCCTGGCGCAGGGTATCCATGCGGATATCCAGCATCATGACGACGAACAGGAAAAGCACCATCACGGCGCCCACGTACACCAGCACGAGCAGCAGCGCGAGGAATTCGGCGCCCAGCAGCATCCACAGCATGGCCGCGTTGGCGAACGCCAGGATCAGGTGCAGGACGGCAGTGACCGGACTGCGCGCGGTGATCACGCGGAAAGCCGCGATCACCAGCACGGCGGCCAGTATGTAAAACAGGACAGTGGTAAAAGTCATGGATCAGACCCTGGGCTTCAACGGTAGGGAGCGTCTTCGGCCCGGCGTTGGGCGATTTCGGCTTCGTAGCGGTCGCCCACGGCGAGCAGCATGTCTTTGGTGAAATACAGGTCGCCGCGCTTTTCGCCGTGGTATTCGTGGATATGCGTTTCCACGATGGAGTCCACCGGGCAGCTTTCCTCACAGAAGCCGCAGAAAATGCACTTGGTGAGGTCGATGTCGTAACGCGTGGTGCGGCGGGTGCCGTCATCGCGCTGATCCGACTCGATGGTGATCGCCAGTGCCGGGCACACCGCTTCGCACAGCTTGCACGCGATGCAACGCTCTTCCCCGTTGGGGTAGCGGCGCAGCGCGTGCAGGCCACGGAAACGCGCCGACGCAGGCGTCTTTTCCTGGGGGTAGCGCAAGGTGACCTTGCGCTTGAAGAAATACTTGCCCGTCAGGCGCATGCCCTTGAGCAATTCGGTCAGCATCAGGCTGCCGAAGAAATCCTTGATCGCTTCCATATCCTGCCTCTGCCTGGCGGTTTAGCGCCAAATGTTCCAGGGCGTCTGCATCCAGATCGCCACCACGACCAGCCACACGCCGGTCAGCGGGATGAAGATTTTCCAACCCAAACGCATGATCTGGTCGTAGCGGTAACGCGGGAACGACGCGCGGAACCACACGAACAACGAGACCACGAAGAACGTCTTGAGACCCAGCCAGATCCAACCCGGAATCCAGGTCAGCGGCGCGATGTCGATCGGGGACGCCCAGCCGCCCAGGAACATGATCGAGGCCATGCAGGACAGCAGGATCATGTTGGCGTATTCGCCCAGGAAGAACAGCGCGAACGCCATGCCCGAGTACTCGACCATGTGGCCGGCCACGATTTCCGATTCGCCTTCGACCACGTCGAACGGGTGGCGGTTGGTTTCGGCCACGGCCGAGATCACGTAGATCACGAACAGCGGCAACAGCGGCAGCCAGTTCCAGGACAGGAACGTCAGGCCCTTCTCGGCGAACCAGCCGCGGTTCTGCACATGCACGATCTCGGACATGTTCAGGCTGCCGGATACCAGCAGGACCGTCACCAGCACGAAGCCGATGGCCAGTTCGTACGACAGCATCTGCGCCGAGGCGCGCAGCGCGCCCAGGAAGGCGTACTTGGAGTTGGACGCCCAGCCGGCGACGATCACGCCGTACACGCCGATGGACGTGATGGCCATGATGTACAACAGGCCGGCGTTGACGTTGGCCAGCACCACGTCGGGACCGAAGGGCACCACCGCCCAGGCGGCCAGCGCGGGCATCAGCGTGACCACCGGGGCCACGATGAACAGCACCTTGTTGGCCTGCGACGGAACCACCACTTCCTTGGTCAGCAGCTTGAACACGTCGGCGAACGGCTGCAGCAGCCCCTTGAAGCCGACGCGGTTCGGGCCCATGCGCACGTGCATGGCGCCGATCATCTTGCGTTCCCAGTACGTGAGGTAAGCCACGCACAGGATGATGGGCACGGCGATGATCACAATCTTGATGAGGGTCCAGAGGACCATCCAGACCGTCGGGCCCAGCAATGCCGTACCCTGGCTCTCAAGAACATTAAGCCATTCCATCAGGCACGCTCCACGCTGATTTGACCGAATGCGCCACCCAGGGCCGCGGTGTTTTCAAAGGCAGCCGAAATGCGCACGGCGCGGTCGGCCACGGCATCGTCCTGCACGGTTACGAGTTCGACGGCGCCCTGCCCGCCCGACACGCGCACCTTGACGCCGGCCGTCAGGCCGAGGCTGGTGAGCGTGCGGCCGTTCATGGCGGCAGCCGGCTTCTTCGAGGCCGGGGCGGCCTGCAGCGGCTCCGAACGGCGGACCATTGCATCGGTGCGGTAGATCGGCACGTCGGCGACGCGTTCCAGGCCGGTGCCGGCCTGGCCCAGGCCCAGCGGAGCCTTGATGTCGTTGGACAGGCGGCCTTCGATGCCGCCGGCCAGCACGGCGTCGCGCACGGACTCGGAGGTCTCGTCGTCGAAGCCGGCCAGGTGCAGGACGTTGCCCAGCACGCGCAGGACCTTCCAGGCCGGGCGGGTCTGGCCGAACGGCGCGACTGTGCCCTTGAAGCTCTGGGCCAGGCCCTGGGCGTTGACGTAGGTGCCCGAGGTTTCGGTGAACGGCGACACCGGCAGCATGACGTCGGCCCACTCGGCGGCGGCCGAGCGGTAAGGCGTCAGGGCGACGGCGAATTGCGCGCCGCGCAGCGCGGCGATGGCCTGCTGGCCGTTGTCGGCATCCAGCAGCGGCTCAGCGTGCAGGACCACGTAAGCCTTGAGCGGCTCGGCGAGCATGGCGGCGGCATTCTTGCCGCCCTTGCCCGGAACGGCGCCGGCCAGATAGCCGCCGACGGTGTTGCCGCCGGAAGTCAGGAAGCCGAACTTGCCGCCGGCCAGGCCGGCCACGGCGCGACCGTTGGCGGCCAGGGTCGAGGCCTGGGCGCTGGCCACGGCCAGGTTGCCCATCAGCACGGCGGTGTTGGCGCCGGAAGCCAGGCTGGCGGCGATCGCCTTGGCGTTATCGCCCGGGACGACCGAGGCGAACTCGGCCGGGACGGCCTGTTCCTTGGCCTGGGCCAGCGCGACGGCCACTTCGGCCAGCGCGCGCGCCAGCTCGGAGGGCGCCACGGTGATGCGGGCGGTCACGGGCATCAGCGGATCGTCGGCGGCGCTGTCGACCATCAGGATCTGCGTGCCGCGCTTGGCGGCCTGGCGCAGGCGCTGCGCCATCAGGGGGTGATCCTTGCGCAGGAACGAACCCACGACCAGGACGCGATCCAGGTTGTCGAGTTCGGCGATCGGCATGCCGAGCCACGGCGCGCCCGTCAGGGAAGCGTCGAAGGCGGCGTCGGTCTGGCGCAGGCGGAAGTCGATGTTCTCGGAACCCAGCGAGCGGACCAGGCGGCCCAGCAGCGCGTATTCCTCGGTGGTGGCGTACTCGGACGCCAGCGCGCCGATCTGGCCGGCGCCGAAGCTGTCGCGCACGCGGGACAGGCCCTGGGCCACGGCTTGCAGCGCGTCGGCCCAGGAAGCTTCCTGCCACTTGCCGTCGGTGCCCTTGATCATCGGGGCCGACAGGCGGTCCTCGCTGTTCAGGCCCTCATACGAGAAGCGGTCGCGGTCGCTGATCCAGCATTCGTTGACGGCTTCGTCTTCGAATGGAACCACGCGCATGACGCGGTCGCCCTTGACCTGGATCACCAGGTTGGCGCCCAGGCTGTCGTGCGGGCTGACCGAACGGCGGCGAGCCAGTTCCCAGGTGCGCGCGCTGTAGCGGAAGGGCTTGGAGGTCAGCGCGCCCACCGGACAGATGTCGATCATGTTGCCCGACAGCTCGGACTCGATCGAGCGGCCGACGAATGTCGTGATCTCGGAGTGCTCGCCACGGCCCAGCATGCCCAGTTCCATGACGCCGGCGATTTCCTGGCCGAAGCGCACGCAGCGGGTGCAGTGGATGCAGCGGCTCATTTCCTCGGCGGAAACCAGCGGGCCCAGGTCCTTGTGGAAGACCACGCGCTTTTCTTCCTGGTAACGCGAAGAAGAGCCGCCGTAGCCCACGGCCAGGTCCTGCAGCTGGCACTCGCCGCCCTGATCGCAGATCGGGCAGTCGAGGGGGTGATTGATGAGCAAGAATTCCATCACCGACTTCTGAGCGGCGCGCGCCTTCTCGGAGCAGGTGTGGACGACCATGCCATTGGTCACGGGCGTGGCGCAGGCGGGCAGCGCCTTGGGCGCCTTTTCCACTTCAACCAGGCACATGCGGCAGTTGGCCGCGATGGACAGTTTCTTGTGGTAGCAGAAATGCGGCACGTAAAGCCCGACTTTCTGAGCGGCATGCATGACCATGCTGCCTTCGGGCACTTCGACCTTGTTGCCGTCGACGGTTAGTTCAACCATTGCTGTTCCTGAGACCTACAGATATTGCGGGACCACACAAGACTTGTGCTCGATGTGGTGCGCGAATTCGTCGCGAAAATGCTTGAGGAAGCCACGGACGGGCATGGCGGCGGCGTCACCCAGGGCGCAGATGGTGCGGCCCATGATGTTGCTTGCCACGTTGTCCAGGAGGTCCAGATCTTCCGGACGGCCCTGGCCGTTCTCGATGCGGTGCACCATGCGGTAGAGCCAGCCGGTGCCTTCGCGGCACGGCGTGCACTGGCCGCAGCTTTCTTCGAAATAGAAGTACGACAGGCGCAAGAGCGATTTCACCATGCAGCGCGTCTCGTCCATGACGATCACGGCGCCGGAACCCAGCATGGAACCCGCCTTGGCGATGGAGTCATAGTCCATCGTGGTTTCCATCATGATGTCGGCCGGCAGCACCGGGGCGCTGGACCCGCCGGGGATCACGGCCTTCAGCTTCTTGCCGCCGCGCATGCCGCCCGCCAGTTCCAGCAGGGTCGAGAACGGGGTGCCGAGCGGGATCTCGTAGTTGCCGGGACGCTCGACGTCGCCGGTGATCGAGAACAGCTTGGTGCCGCCGTTGTTGGGCTTGCCGACTTCCAGGTAGGCCTGGCCGCTGTTGCGGATGATCCACGGCACGGCCGCGAACGTTTCGGTGTTGTTGATCGTGGTGGGCTTGCCGTACAGGCCGAAGCTGGCCGGGAACGGCGGCTTGAAGCGCGGCTGGCCCTTCTTGCCTTCCAGCGACTCCAGCAGCGCGGTTTCCTCGCCGCAGATGTACGCGCCATAGCCATGGAACGCGTGCAGCTGGAAGCTGAAATCCGAACCCAGGATCTTGTCGCCCAGGAAGCCGGCGGCGCGCGCCTCTTCCAGCGCTTCCTCGAAGCGCTCGTAGACTTCGAAGATTTCGCCGTGGATGTAGTTGTAGCCGGCGCTGATGCCCATGGCGTAGGCGGCGATCGCCATGCCTTCAATCACGATGTGCGGATTGAAGCGCAGGATGTCGCGGTCCTTGAACGTGCCCGGCTCGCCTTCGTCGGAGTTGCAGACCAGGTACTTCTGGCCCGGGAAGGCGCGCGGCATGAAGCTCCACTTCAGGCCGGTGGGGAAGCCCGCGCCGCCGCGGCCGCGCAGGCCCGAGGCCTTGACTTCGGCGATCACGTCTTCCGGCTTCATGCCGGTGGTCAGGATCTTCTTCAGGGCCTCGTAGCCGCCGCGCTTGACGTAGTCGGCCAGGCGCCAGTTGGCGCCGTCGACGTCGGCCATGATCTGCGGCTGGATGTGCCGGCCGTGCAGGCACATCGAATTGGACAGGTCGTTCAGCGGGTTGGGGTCCAGCCCCTGCGCGAACTGCTTGTACAGGTCCGGCGCGTTCATGCCGACTCTCCTTGCGCCTTGAGGGCCGCGACCAGCGCGTCCAGCTTTTCTTCGGTCATGCGCACGCACATATGCTTGTTGTTCACGATCAGCACGGGCGAATCGCCGCAAGCGCCCATGCACTCGCCTTCCACCAGCGTGAACTGGCCGTCGGCGGTGGTTTCGCGGTAATCGACACCCAGCTTGCGCTTGAGGTAGTCGCCGGCGCGCTCGCCATCGCGCAAGGCACAGGGCAAGTTCGTGCAGACGGCGATCTTGTTCTTGCCGACGGGCTTGACGTCGAACATGTTGTAGAACGTGGCGACTTCCTGGACCGCGATGGGCGGAACGCCAATGTAGTTGGCCACATCTTCGATGATTTCGGTAGCCAACCAGCCCTTCTCTTCTTGCGCGATGGCAAGCGAGGCCATGATGGCGGACTGCCGCTGGTCGGCCGGGAACTTCGCGAGTTCTCGGTCGATTTTCTGGTAGGCCTGTTCGGAAAGCAGCATAGTTTGAATCCGGGTTATGCGGGCGTGCTCGTGACTGTCTGGGCGGATCAGCGGTCGATCTCGCCGAAAACGATGTCCTGCGTGCCAATGATGGTGACGGCGTCGGCAATCATGTGACCGCGCGACATTTCATCCAGCGCTTGCAGGTGGACAAAGCCGGGGGCCCGAATCTTCAGGCGGTAAGGCTTGTTGGCGCCGTCGGACACCGCGTAGATGCCGAATTCGCCCTTGGGGTGTTCCACCGAGGCGTACGCTTCACCGGGAGGAACGTGGAAACCTTCGGTGAAGAGCTTGAAGTGATGGATCAGCTCTTCCATGTTGGTCTTCATGGCGGTGCGCTTGGGCGGTGCGATCTTGTGGTTCTCGATCATGACCGGGCCCGGGTTGTTGCGCAGCCATTCCACGCACTGGCGGATGATGCGGTTGCTTTCACGCATTTCGGCGACACGGACCAGGTAGCGGTCGTAGCAATCGCCGTTGACACCCACGGGGATGTCGAAATCGAGCAGGTCGTAGACTTCGTAGGGCTGCGTCTTGCGCAGGTCCCAGGCCACGCCCGAACCGCGCAGCATCGGGCCGGTGAAGCCCAGCGCCTTGGCGCGATCGGGATCGACCACGCCGATACCCACTAGGCGCTGCTTCCAGATGCGGTTGTCGGTCAGCAGCGTTTCGTATTCGTCCACGCAGCCGGGGAAGCGGTTGGTGAAGTCTTCGATGAAGTCCAGCAGCGAACCCGAGCGCGCGTCGTTCATGACGCGCACTTCCTTGTCGCCGCGGTACTTGCTGGTTTCGCCGTACTGGGGCATCGAATCCGGCAGGTCGCGGTAGACGCCGCCCGGACGGTAGTAGGCCGCGTGCATGCGCGCGCCCGAGACGGCTTCGTAGCAGTCCATCAGGTCTTCGCGTTCGCGGAAGGCATACAGGAACACCGCCATGGCGCCCACGTCCAGCGCGTGCGAACCCAGCGACATCAGGTGGTTCAGCAGACGGGTGATTTCGTCGAACATCACCCGGATGTACTGGGCGCGCAGCGGGGCTTCGACGCCCAGCAGCTTTTCGATGGCCATGACGTAGGCGTGCTCGTTGCACATCATGGACACGTAGTCCAGGCGGTCCATGTAGGGCAGCGCCTGGATGTAGGTCTTGTGCTCGGCCAGTTTTTCGGTGGCGCGGTGCAGCAGGCCGATGTGTGGGTCGGCGCGTTGGATCACTTCGCCGTCGAGCTCAAGCACCAGGCGCAGCACACCGTGCGCGGCCGGGTGCTGGGGACCGAAGTTGAGCGTGTAGTTCTTGATTTCTGCCATGATTTAACGCCCCAAGCCGTAGGAGTCTTCGCGGACCACGCGCGGGGTGATCTCGCGCGGATCGATCGTGACCGGCTGGTAGATGACGCGGCGTTGTTCGGGGTCGTAGCGCATTTCGACGGTGCCGGACAACGGGAAGTCCTTGCGGAACGGGTGGCCGATGAAGCCGTAATCGGTCAGGATGCGGCGCAGGTCCGGGTGGCCTTCGAAGACGATGCCGTACAGGTCGAAGGCTTCGCGTTCGAACCAGCCCACGGACGGCCAGCACTCCATCAGCGAGGCGATCACGGGGAACTCGTCGTCCTCGGCCCAGGTGCGCACGCGCAGGCGCCAGTTGTTCTCGATGGACAACAGGTGCGCAACCACGGCGAAACGCGCGCGATGGATCTTGACGTTCGTTTCCTCGGGCATCTGGCGGGTGCCGTTGCCCCACGTCAGGTAGTCGACGCCGCAGAGGTCGATACAGGTTTCAAAGCGCAGGCCGGCTTCGGTGCGCAGCTTGTTGCAGACCGAGAACCACTGCTGCGCGGGCACTTCGAGCGTCAGCTCGCCCAGCGCCTCGGTCAGCGCGATATCCGCGCCGAGGGTGGTCTGCAAATTGTTTTTCAGGGTTTCGAGCCTGGTCATCATCTTGTACGCTTAGGTGAACCGATACGCTGGCTTCGCGGGGCCGGCGGCAGGGTCTGCCGCGGGGCGGGCGAAGGATCAGCGCGCAATCGTGTTGGTCAGGCGGATCTTGTTCTGCATTTGCAGCAAGCCGTAGACCAGCGCCTCGGCCGTGGGCGGGCAGCCTGGCACGTAGACGTCTACCGGTACGATGCGATCGCAGCCACGGACCACCGAATACGAGTAGTGGTAGTAGCCGCCACCGTTGGCACAGGAGCCCATGGACACCACCCAGCGCGGCTCGGGCATCTGGTCGTAGACCTTGCGCAGCGCCGGCGCCATCTTGTTGCACAGCGTGCCGGCGACGATCATCAGATCGGACTGGCGCGGGCTGGGCCGGAAGATGATCCCGAACTGGTCCAGGTCATAGCGGGCCGCGCCCGCGTGCATCATCTCGACCGCGCAACAGGCCAGACCGAAGGTCATGGGCCACATGGAGCCGGTCTTCGCCCAGTTGAGGAACTTGTCCGCGCTGGTTGTGATGAACCCTTGCTTGAGAATGCCGTCTATAGCCATATTCGTCTCTGATAGCGTGCTGTGTAGGAAGCCTGCGGCTTATTCCCAGTCCAGCGCGCCCTTTTTCCATTCGTAGATGAAGCCGACGGTCAGCACGGCCAGGAAAACCATGACCGTCCAGAAGCCGACGAGCCCGACCGTGCCCTGGGCAATGGCCCACGGGAACAGGAACGCGATTTCGAGGTCGAAAAGAATGAACAGAATCGCCACCAGGTAGTAGCGCACGTCAAACTTCATGCGAGCGTCTTCGAAAGCTTCGAAGCCGCATTCGTACGGCGAGAGCTTCTCGGCGTACGGACGCCGCGGACCAAGGAGGGAGCCGGCCGTTAGAAGCGCGAACCCGATAAGGGTGGCCACTACGATAAACAGCAGGACGGGGAAATACTGTTGCAGGTTCATTCAGGCGTCCGTCAAATGCGCAAACCTTAGGATTGTAGCATTCGCGCGGTTACTTCTGGCTGAACTCTGTAGCCCGAACAGCAGGTGAAAGACTGCATTCCTCAAATGGAACAGTCGGGTCTTCCCGGACAACGCGGCAAGCTTACAACACTCCGCGCAACCCTGCGTGAAAAACGCGAAAAAACCGCTCGCGGAACGAAAAAAACCACCCCGAAGGGTGGCTTCATACGAACGGGCCGAAGCCCGTTCGCACGCTTGAATCCAGGCAGGGCTTGCACCCTGCTTTGGATTAGAAGCGGTGGCGGATACCGACGCCGACGGCGGTCGACTTGACGTCGTCGATGAAGGCGTAGTTCTTGGCGTACGAACCGTAGGCGTACAGGTTGGTGCGCTTGGACAGGTCGTAGGTGTAGCCCAGCGAGAAGACGTTCATCGTCTCGTCAGCACCCGGAGCCGTGTTCAGGCGATCGTTGCTCGGGTCAACCATCTGCCACGAACCGAACAGCTTGCTGGCGCCGCCGATGGGGGCCGACAGGCCGACCATGTACGAGTTGGCCTTGAAGCCGTCAGCGAAGATGTTGTTGCCGAAGTTGATGTTGCCGGCCGGACCGGAAACGCCTTGGCCGCCGAACCAGCCGTCGGTCGTGCGAGCGTAGGCCAACGACAGCTTGACCACTTCGAAGTCGTACGAAGCGCCCAGAGCGTACATACGCGGGGTGGCGTCGACTTCCGTTTGCGTCAGGTTGTTCGAAGCGTTCAGCTGATCATACGAGAAAGCGATGTTCAGCGGGCCGTTGACGTAGCGCAGACCGGTGGTGATCGCGCGGGTGTTGTCGGCGGTGCGCCAGCCGGTTTGACGGGCGTTTTGGTCGTCGGCGTTGAACGAGTAGCCCAGGCCGAACTGGAAGCCGCTGAACGACGGGGTTTGGTACAGGACCATGTTGTCGTAGCGGACGGTGTTCGCTGCGCTCAGCGAAACGCCGATGTTAGCTTGACCGAAGCCAGCGCCGAACGGGTCGATCGAGCCGAAGTACTTCGACGAGATGTTGGTTTGGCGACCGAAGTCCAGTTGACCCCAGCTGTCGGAGGCCAGACCGATCGTGGCTTGACGGCCGAACAGGCGGCTGTTTTGGCCCGACTTGCCGTTGCCCGAATCAAAGCCCGATTCCAGTTGGAAAACAGCGCGCAGGCCGTCACCCAGATCTTCCGAACCACGCAGACCCCAGCGCGAACCGTTCTGCACGCCGTTGATCATGCCGATGCGGCTGCCGTCGAAGCCGTTGCCCTTGACCTTGTTGTAACCGATACCCGTGTCGATGATGCCGTACAGGGTGACAGACGTTTCTGCCTGGGCGACACCGGCAAAACCGGCGAGCAGGGCGGCAGCGAGCAGAGTCTTTTTCATTTAAGAAATCTCCGTTGATTTGAGTGACAAGAGCAGCAATCCAGCAAACCAGCCTGCCGCCCCCCTAACTCCGCGAAGGGAAGTTGACGCTATTGCATCAAAAATCAGGGGGGATGGCTACGGTCGGCATCAGAAAAGTGCAGGTTTGCGACAGGCCTGTTGGGATATTGCAACATCACACGGAGGGGCTGGCGATCCCGCTAGGGCTTACCCTTACAAAACTAGGCAAGGTCCTATTCATGCGACTTTCAGCCCTGCCCCTAATTTTTTGAGCCTTTGGGGCGCCTGCCGCTTCGGCGGATTTCCGGTCCGCATGCCCTGATTTCGGGCGCTGCCCGCGCCACCTTCCGGCCCTCCCCGCGTTTCGATTCCGCGCAAGTCCAGCGGGCGCCGCGCGCCAGACTGATAACATTGTTATTAATAAAAATCACCGATATGATCGAGTGCATCGCATCCCTGTCCTGGCGCCATGCCCTCACCTTCCCCCCGCACCGGCCGCAATGAACGCCTGAACGCGCTGCGCCGCCAGCTCATCCTCGATGCCGCCCAGCGCGTGTTCGAGCGCGACGGCCTGGAAAAGACGACGATCCGCGCGATCGCCAAGGAAGCCGGCTGCACCACCGGCGCCATCTACCCCTGGTTCGCGGGCAAGGAAACCATTTATGGCGCGCTGCTCGAAGCTTCCCTGCAGCGGCTGCACGCCCACCTGAGCAATGCCGCCCACACCGGCGATCCCCGGGCCGCCGCGCGCAACGCCATCCACGCCTTCTTCGGCTATTACGCGGAGCGCCGCACCGATTTCTCGCTGGGCATGTACCTGTTCCAGGGCCTGGGCCCGCGCGGACTGGGCCGCGAGATGGACGAGCGGCTCAATGCCCGCCTGCGCGAGTGCGTCGACCTGCTGGGCCTGGCGCTGGCGCGGACCAAGTCCTGGGAAGCCGCCCTGGTCGAGGTGGAACAGATGAATCTCTTCACCTACCTGATGGGCCTGTTGCTGCTGCAGCACACCCATCGCCTGAAATCCCTGGGCCAGCGCGCGGACGCGCTGCTGGACGCCTATTGCCTCGCCCTGGAAGAACGATGACCGCAACCGACCTGGACACCCGGACCGACGCCCCGCTGATCAGCCTGGCTGATTTTCATATCCTGCTGGCGGACCAGCATCCGTTTTCGCTGCTGCTCGGCATCGACGTGCTGCGCATCGGCCACGGCACCGCGCGCGCCGTGCTGCCCGCGCGCGACGCCCACCAGCGCCTGGGCGGCATCGTCGCCGGGCCGATGCTGATGGGCCTGGCCGACCTGACCATGTATGCGGCGGTCGTCGGCGCCACCGGCCAGGCGCACGCCGTGACGGCCAGCCTGACGATCAATTTCCTGCGCAAGAGCCCGGCCGGCGCGATCTACGCCGATGCCCGGCTGCTCAAGGTGGGGCGGCTGTCCGCCGGGGAAGTCATCCTGACCGGCGAAGGCTCGGACGAGCCCCTGGCCCATATCGTGAGCACCTGGTCGGTGCCCAAGCCATGAACCTGCGAGTCAGTATCGTCGGCATGGGAAGGACCGGCACGCAGGCCGCCCGGCGCCTGCTGGAGGCCGAGCCGGACATCGCGCTGACCCTCTTCGACATCGAACCCGACCGTTGCGAGGACTTCCGCGGCAGCGCCACGCTCGCCACGTCCGCGCGCGAGGCGCTGGAAGAATCGGACACCATCGTGCTGGCGCTGCCGCGCGAGCGCGAGATCGACCGCACCCTGGAGCGCTTCAGCGACGGCAACGTGACGGCGCCGGTCGCGGGCAAGCTGATCGTGGACCTGGAGCCTCCGGCCGCCGAGCGCGCGCGCCGGCTGGACCAGGCTATCGTGGCGGCGGGCGGGCGCTACACCTGCGCGCCCCTTCCGGCAGCCGCGGCGGCCGGCGGCGCGGAAGCGCGCCTATTGCGGGCGCTGGGGCTCGTCGCCTGAGACGCGCCAGCGCCGAGCCACCGCGACGCACACCGCCAGCCAGCCCAGGCTGACGGCGAAACCCGCGGCCACGTCGCTGGCGAAATGGACCTGCAGCAGGATGCGGCTGAGTCCGATCGCCATGACGAGCGCAGCCAGCGTCGCGACGGCCGGCAGCCGCCACGCCGGCGGCGCCAGCTTCCATAATAGATAGCAGGCCGTGCCGTAGACGGCCATGGCGGCCGACGAGTGGCCGCTGGGGAAACTCCAGCCCACCGCGGTGGCATAGCCGTGGTCGTGATCGGGGCGCACCCGCTCGAAACTGTGCTTGAGCAACCAGTTGAGCGCTCCCCCCAACCCGGTGGCGACGGCGCAGAATACCGCCAGCCGCCATTGCCGGCCCCAGAGCAGGAACAGCGTCATCAGCACGGCGATGATCGTGAGGAAGGTCCGGTCGCCCAGGTAGGTGAACCAGGACAGCAGCCACAGGAGCGGCATCGACATGGACATGCTCAGCGCCGCGGCCAGGGCCCGGTCGAACGCCACCACCGCGCCCGGGCGCCCGACCGCGTAGGCCAGGACGAAGAAGAGCGCGAACGAAGCGCAGGTGCCCAGCGCGAAACACGCGGCGCGGCGACGGGGGGACCAGCGCAGGCAGCCGCGCGCGAACAGCAAGGCTCCCGCGCCGCTCAGGAACGGCAGCGCGATGAACAGCAGCAAGGCGTGGTCCGCGGCCCACGCCGCGTAGACGTCGGTCATTTGCAGGCGCCCATGAGGAATTTCACGCCCCCGCCCACGCTACAGCGCGACCAGCGTCTTGTCGACCGGGGCGAACGCATGCGTCCCGACGGCGTAGTCCCAACGCTCGACATGGCAGCCGTCCTCTCCGCAGGCAATGACGTTGACCGAGTTGGGAACGTTGCCGCGCACCCGGCGCGAGCAGGCCGTGCCGGCCTGGACGACCCAGCCCTTGGCCGGCGCCGCCGGATCCAGCGGCAACACGTAGGGCAGATGGATGTGGCCGCCCAGGACCAGGTCGACCCCGGCCTGGGTCCAGGCCTGCAGCGCCTGTTCGCGCCCGATCAGCAGATTGGACAGGTCGGACTCCACCTTGGCCCGCACCGGGTGGTGCGCGACCACGATGCGCAATTGCCCCGGCCGGGCCTGGCGCAGGCGCTGGGCGACGCGGGCGACCTGCCCGCCCGAGATTTCGCCGTCCTTGCGGCGGCGCGGCCGCGTGGTGTTCACGCCGATGGCCAGCAGGCCGTCGTTCTCGAACACCGGCTCCAGCACGGCGCCCAGCGCGCGTTTGTAGTTGCCGTAGGGATTGAGCGCGCGCGCGAATACGTTGAACAGCGGGATATCGTGGTTGCCCGGCACGGCCAGCACCGGCAGCGACAGGCGCTCGATGAACTTGCGGGCGGCGGCGAACTGGCCGCGCCGCGCGCGCTGGGTGATGTCGCCGCTGAGCACGACCAGGTCCGGCGCGAGCGTGCGGGCCAGGTCCAGCGCGGCTTCGACCACGGGTTTGCGTTCCGTGCCGAAGTGCGTGTCGGAGATATGCAGAATGCGCGTCATGAACGGTCCAGATATTGCGGGTCCGCCGGCACCACCAGCGGCAGCCGTTCGGCGGCCACCTTGAATTCCAGCGGGGTGTCCATCCAGGATATCTCGCCGTCCATCGCCACCTTGACCCGTCGGCGTCCGCGCACGCCCACGGTCAGGCGGTCGAAGGCGAAGCTGACGACATGCTCGGCGTCGCCCAGCCGGCTGGCCAGGCCGCGCAGCAGCAGGCCGTACAGCGCCAGGGTGCCGACCGGCCTTGCGGCCATGGCGATCAGCCGGCCATGGCCGAGCTCTTCGGAGGGGATGCCGACGTGTTCCAGCTGGAGCTTGTTGTTGCCAACCACCAGGGTGGGCGACCGCAGGGTGCGGGCCTTGCCCTCGTAATCGAGCATCAGGCTAAGCTGGCGCGGCGCGCGCAGCAGCGTGACCAGGCCCGACCACAGCGCGACCAGGCGGCTGCGGCCGTACTTCTGTTTGTAGGCCTCGCGGTCTTCGAGCAGCTGGGGATAGAGGCCCAGGCTGGCATTCACCAGGAACAGCCGGCCATTGAGCTGGCCGACCTGCACCGGCCTGGGCTGGCCTTGCAGAAAGCCGCGCAAGGCCGTTTCCGTGTCCTGGGAAATGCCGTAGCTGCGGCCGAAGTAATTGAAGGTGCCCTGGGGCAGGATGCCGAAAGGCACGCCCTGGCCCAGTACCGTGCCGGCCACCGCGTTGAGCGTGCCATCGCCGCCCGCCGCGATGACGACGCCCTGCTCCTCCTGCGCGCGCCGGACCGCGGCCCGGGCCGATTCGACCAGCCGCGACGGATCTTCCACGGGGATCAGTTCGTAGCGCCTTCCGGCTTCGTCGAGAATGCGGCGGACGGTGTCCTGCAGTGTTTGCGCGTCGCCGCGCCCCGATCCGGTATTGAGGACGATGAAAAGCGGTTCTTGCCCCGTCAGGGACCGGGCCCCTGCCGAGGGGGGCTGCTGGGATGGCGTCATGGGTCAAACATACCCCATGCCGGCAAAGCCCCGCAACACGCCCCCCGGGCCGGCTTGCGACGGATCAGCGGCCGATCGCGTAGGCCTGCATCAGGCGCGGCGTGGCGGCCGCATGCAGCAGCCCGTCGGCGTCGCGCGATGCGGCGGTCAGGCGGCCCACCGACCATTCCGGCACTTCTTCGATATGGTGGCCGCGCTGGCGCAGCGCCTCGATGACCTCCAGCCCGAAGCTGGCCTCCACCGCCAGATGCCCCGGCTTGCGGTCCCGCGGATAGAAGGACGTGGGGAAATGCATGGTGTGGGACATGGGCAGGTCGATCGCCTCCTGCAGGTTCAGCCCGTGATGCACATGGCGCAGGAAGAACAGCAGTTGCCACTGCTCCTGCTGGTCGCCGCCGGGCGTGCCGAAGGCCAGATAGGGCTTGCCGTCCCGCAGCGCCAGGGACGGCGTGAGCGTGGTGCGCGGACGCTTGCCCGGCGCCAGCGTGCCGGGCAGCCCTTCTTCCAGCCAGAACATCTGCGCGCGCGTGTTCAGCCCGAAGCCCAGTTCGGGGATGACGGGCGAGGACTGGAACCAGCCGCCCGAGGGCGTGGCCGAAATCATGTTGCCCCAGCGGTCGACGACGTCAACGTGGGTGGTGTCGCCCCGCTTGGCGGACGCGCGCATGTCGGCCATCGTGGGCTCGTTGGTGGCGCTGCCGGGCGCGGAGACCGGCGACAGGCGTTGCAGCGTGTCCATGACGCGCGCGACCTGCGCCTCGAAGCCGGGCACCTGCCCGGGCAGCAGGTCCTGCGAGGCGGCGGCGCCGATCAGCGCGCGACGCTCATCGTTGTAGGCGTCGGACAGCAGGTGCGCCAGCGGCACGTCGACGAAGGCCGGGTCGCCGTAATAGGCTTCGCGGTCGGCGAAGGCCAGCTTCATGGCTTCCGTGACCCGGTGCACGAATTCCGCGCTGGTCGGGCCGACGCCCGCCAGGTCCATTTTCTTGAGCAGCGCCAGGGTCTGCAGGAAGACCGGCCCCTGGCTCCACGGGCCGGCCTTGGCCACGGTGTAGCCGTGATAGTCGTAGGTGACCGGCTTGTCGTAGCTGGCCGACCAGCCCGCCAGGTCGTCCGCGGTAATGATGCCGCGGTGCGCCGAGCCGCTCTCGTCCATGACCTCGGTGTTGCGCGCGTAGCGGTCGATTTCCTCGGCCACGAAGCCGCGGTAGAACGCGTCGCGGGCCGCCTCGATCTGGCGGTCGCGGTCGGCGCCCGCGTCTTCCGCCTGCTTCAGCACGCGGGTCCAGGTGCGGGCCAGCGCCGGGTTGCGGAACAGCTTGCGGGCTTCCGGGACCTTGCCTCCCGGCACGTACACCTGGGCGGTCGTGGGCCAATGGGTCTCGAAAAAGTCCTTCAGGCCGGCGATGGTGTTGGAGATGCGCGGCATCAGCGCGTGGCCGTGCTCCGCGTAATAGATAGCGGGTTCGAGCACGTCGCGCACGCGCATCGTGCCGTGGTCGCGCAGCAGCAGCATCCAGGCGTCGAAGGCGCCCGGGATGACCGTGGCCAGCAGGCCGTTGCCGGGGATGAGCTTCAACCCCTCGGCGCGGTATCGCTCCAGCGTGGCGGCGGCGGGCGTCGTGCCCTGGCCGCACAGGACCTCGACGCGGCCAGTGCGGGCGGAGTAGAACACCGCGGGCACTTCACCGGCCGGGCCCACAAGATGGGGCTCAACCACCTGCAGCACGAAAGCCGAAGCAACGCAGGCGTCAAACGCATTGCCGCCGCGCTCCAGGAGCGACATGCCGGCCGCGCTGGCCAGCCAATGGGTGGAGGTCACGACACCGAAGGTGCCGAGAATTTCAGGGCGAGTCGTGAACATGGCTCACCCCCTGCCCGCTGCGCGGGCCCCCTGAAGGGGGCGACGCCTGCGGACCGGCGAAGCCGGACCCGTGGCGTCCCCAATGGGACGCCCTACGCAGGGGCTGTTGTTGTTCACTTGCGCATGCAGCGCGCTGGATGGCATATCCACGTTCTACCTCACAAAAGATGTCCGACACCAGGAAGGACCGCGATAGAGAGACGAAGTGCCTGGCACCCCGCCGAGGCGGACGTCAATCCGCGACGGCGTTCCCCGAGTGCCTGACACCGTGCCTGATTTATTTTTTCGCGACGGTTACGCCCTTGAGCCGGATGAGGCCGTCGGGATAAGGCACGAAGCCTTCCAGCTTCTTCTGCACGCCGAAGGTCCACGGCAGGTAGAACAGGTAGACGATGGGGCGCTGGTCCTGCATGGCCGTCAGCACCTGGTCATACATCGCCCGGCGCTTGGCCTCGTCGGATTCGCCCCGGGCGTCGTTGAGCAGCTTGTCCACGGCGGGGTCGCAGAACTTGCCGTCGTTCAGGTTGCCCTTGCAGCTGACGTACTGGTGGATGTTGCCGCTGGGGTCGACCCGGCCGGACCAGCCGCTCTGGCCCACCTGGAAATCGCCGCGCGCGAGCGACGATTGCAGCGAGGCGAATTCCACCGGACGCAGGGTGATGTCGAAGCCCGCCTCGGCGCCCATGGCCTGCACCAGCTCGAACACCTGCTGCATGGTCGTGTTGTTGCCGAAGGTGATCTCGAACTTGACGCGGTCGAAGCCGGCTTCCTTCAGCAGGGCCTGCGCCTTCTTGGGATCGCGGCCCTTGTGCTCGAAGGCGGTGTTGTAGGCGAAGCTGGCCGGCGGGAACGGCTGGTAGGCCGGCTGGAACATGCCTTCGCCCACCACCTGGTTCAGCACGTCGCGGTCGATGGCCAGATCCAGCGCCTGGCGCACGCGCTTGTCCTTGGCCAGCGGATTGTCGGCGCGCGCGCCGTTGGCGAGGTTGACCGAAATCGACTGGAAGCCCAGGCCCGTCACCGGCGCCAGGCGCAGGTTCTTGTCGTCCTTGACGGCCTTGGCGTCGCTCGGCGCCACGCGCTCGATGATGTCCAGGTCGCCCGCGCGCAGGTTGTTCAGGCGCACGGTGGTGTCGGGAATGGGGGTGAAGACGAGGCGGTCGAAGTGGTAATTGGCCGCATCCCAGTATTTGGGAAACTTCTCAAGCACGATGCGATCGTTCTGCACGCGCTCCTTGAATTGGTAGGGGCCCGAGCACACGGGCTTGCCGCCCGGATCCTTGTCGAAGGTGGCGGGCGACATCATCATCCCGGCGCGGTCCGACAGCTGCGACAGCAGCGAGGCATCGGGTTCGGACAGGTTCAGCACGACGGTTTCGGCGTCCGGCGCCTCCACGCTGGCGACCGTGGCCAGTTCGCTCTTGCGGTTGCTGTCGGCCTGGGTGCGGGCGCGGTCCAGGTTGGCCTTGACGGCGGCGGCGTTCACCGGCGTGCCGTCATGGAACACGGCGTCCGTGCGCAACTTGAACGTCAGGACCTTGTTGTCGGGGCTGATGGTCCAGGATTGCGCCAGTTGCGGCACGATCTTGAGGTCCGGCGTGATGTCCACCAGTTTGTCGCACAGCGAGGCAAAGACGATGCGGCCGACGAAAGTGCGGGCCCGGACCGGGTCCAGCACGTCGGGGTCGTCCTGGAGGCCGATACGCAGGGTGGACTGGGCTTGCGCCAATCCGCTGGCCAGCATTCCCGCCATGGCCATGGCGAGGCAAAGTTTACGCATGAATATCTCCGTCGATTCAGGTCGGCCTGCTTCCCCGCGCGCCGCCGGCACGCCGCCCGGCATGGAGGAACAGACCCGAGTCGTGCCGCAGCGCCGGGCCCATCCCCGTCGCGCACGTTCTTGTTGGATTCTGCGCCAGGCGCGCGGCGATTGTATAGAGCGGCAGCTGTCGGACGGCTAAATATCTCCGGGCGGCGGCCGCCTTGCGGACGGCCGCTCAGGGAATCCGGCAGGGCGCCGAGAAGTCCACGGCGGCCTGGACCTCGTCGCGCAGCTTGCCGACCAGCGGCCGGTTGTCGTCGCGACGGTACTGGAAGGAGTACGGCAAGGCCGCCAGCGCGGGATCGCAATCCAGCACGCGCAGGCTGCCCTCGGCCTGCAGCGTCCGAGCCCAATGGCTGGGCAGCAGCCCGACGCCGGTGCCCTCGATCAGGAGGCCGACCACCGCGCCCCAGTTGTTGCAGCACAGGCGCTCGCCGCCGGCATCGCGGCCCGCGATCCAGTCGTCGATGATGCGCGTGGTGCCCGCCCCCGCCGGCAGCGTCACCAGCGGCAGCCGTTCCAGCAGCGCGGGGGCCATGCGGGTGGCGCCGTCCAGCACGGCGGGCGAAGCGGCCCACGAAAAGCCGGCCTGCCCGATGGGCACGGACGCGATGCCAGGCCGCGACGAGCGGCCCGCGATAACCGCGAAATCCAGTTCGCCGTCGGCCACGCGCTGCTCCAGCACCTGGCCGATGTCCACATAAGGTTCCAGCACCAGGTCCGGGTAGGCGGCGCGCACGCCCCGGATCAGGCGGGGCAGCCAGGTCAGCGCGGTCAGTTCGCCCACGCCGAAGCGGCAGCGCCCGCGCAGCCCCGGGCTTTCGGCCAGCGAGGCCCGCACCCGCTCGGCGGCGGCCAGCAGTTCGCGGGCCTGGGGCAGCAGGCGCTGGCCCGCGTCGGTCAGGACGGCCTTGTGTCCGCTGCGGTCGAACAGCGGCTGGCCCAGGGCGTCCTCAAGCTCGGTGATGCGCTTGGACAGCGACGAGACTGACAGGTGCAGGCGCTCGGCCGCCACGGCGAAACTGACGCAGGTGGCGGCCCAGTAGAAGGCTTCGAGTTGCTTGAGGGTCATGCCGAGATTGTAGGGGCGCCCGGCTGAGGGGCGCCCGGCATAGGGGCGCCCGGCCGAGGGGCGGCCCGCATGAGGATCGGCGGTTCGCGGGAATCAGGCGGCCTGCGGCGTCAGCAGGTGCGAGGAAAGCCGGAGGGTGTCGATGGCGGCGCGCAGCATGCGGTCGACGCGCGGCCAGAGGTCGCCCTTGAGGCGGTCGGACCAGCACAGGCTGTCGAACACGCCGTCGACCAGCGAATGCAGGTAGATGTTGGAGAGCCGGATGTCCAGCGCGCGCGGCAGGTCTTCGCGCTTGACGGCGGCGCGCAGCAGTTTCTCGGACGTGCGCAGGGCATGCCGCTCCCAGAGGTCGCGCCGGCGCAGGAGCGGCGCGTTTTCGTCGCTGCGCTCGCACTTCAGGTAGAGGATTTCCAGCACGCGCTGCACCGAGCCTTCTTCCGCGTAGATCTGGATGTATTGGCGCATCGAATCGTAGAGCGACTCCAGCGCCTCGCCTTCGGTGGATACGTGGGTCAGCGGCGCTGCTTCGCCCAGCGCGCGGTCGCACATGGCGATACAGACGTCGATCTTGTTCTTGTAATGGCCGTAGACGGCGCCCCGGGAAACCCCTGCGTAATCGGCAATGTCGCTCATGGTGGTGCCGGCGACGCCCTTGGACAGGAACACGCGCTCGGCGGCATCCAGGATGCGGCTGCGGGTGCGTTGGGACTCTTCTTTCGTCTTGCGGGCCATGCGGAAACCTCCCCTAAAAAAAGGCGGCCGCTGTTTCAGGCGGCCTCCATTTCCATTGTGAATAAGTGTGAAGCCGCCAGCATACTTTCCAACAAAGTAATTAATCAATCGTGACGGATTAAATGCTAGACTCGCCTCCCACCTGGAAAGTTGGCGCCTTTCCGCACTCTTGCCCTCCGCGGGCGCATCGCAACAATTTTAAAAATGAAGCACCGAGTCTCCCTGCCTACACTCGCCCTTATTTCCGTATCAATTCTTATTACGGGTTGTTCCAAGCCCTCGCCCGAAGACACCGCGCAGGCGCCCGCCGAAATCGGCGTCATCGTCGCCGCGGCCACGCCCACCAGCGTCAGGACAGAACTGCCCGGCCGCCTGGAGCCGTACCGCGAAGCCGAAGTGCGCGCCCGCGTGGCCGGCATCGTCACCGCGCGCCTCTACGAAGAAGGACAGGACGTGGCGCGCGGCGCCGCCCTGTTCCAGATCGATCCGGCGCCGTTGCAGGCCTCCTACGATTCCGAGGCCGCGAATCTGGCGCGCGCGCAGGCCAACCTCTCGGCCGCGGCCGACAAGCTGCGCCGCTACGCGGACCTGGTGTCCGACCGGGCCATCAGCGAACGCGACCATGCAGAGAGCGTGGCGCAGGAACGCCAGGCCCGCGCGGAAGTGGCGCTGGCCCGCGCCAACCTGCAAAGCGCCAAATTGAAGCTGGACTACGCCCGCGTCACCTCGCCCATCGAGGGCCGCGCGCGCCGCGCGCTGGTGACCGAGGGCGCGCTCGTGGGCGAGGGCCAGGCCACGCCCTTGACGGTAGTTCAGCAGATCGATCCCATCTACGTGAACTTCGCGCAGCCGGCGGCGGAGGTCGTGCAGTTGCAGAAGCAGATCCGCGCGGGCGCCCTGCAAGGCATGTCGCCGGACCAGGTGCGCGTGCGGCTCCTGCTGCCCGACGGGTCCGAGTACGGGCGCGCGGGCACGCTGTCCTTCGCGGACCTGGCCGTCGATCCCGGCACGGACAACGTGACGATGCGGGCGCTGTTCGACAACCCCGACCGCGACCTGCTGCCCGGCATGTACGTGCGGGTGCAGCTGGAGCAGGCCATCAACCGCGACAGCTACCTGGTGCCGCGCAACGCCTTGCTGCGCAACGCCGAGGGCGCCCACGTGCTGGCCGCCGGCGACGACGGCGAACTGCGCAAGGTCGCCGTCGTCGCCCACCGCCTGCAAGGGCCCAACTGGATCGTCACGCAGGGCCTGGAAGGCGGCGAGCGCATCGTGGTCGAGAACGCCGCCCAACTGGCGGCCGGCCAGAAGATCAAGGCGGTGGAACGGCCCGCGCCGCGCGCCGCGCCCCCGGAGACGGCCGCTCCTGCCGGGCAGCCGCTGCCCGCCTCCGGCCAACAAGGATAAGTCGCCATGGCGCGTTTCTTTATCGATCGCCCTGTTTTCGCGTGGGTGATCTCCCTGCTGATCGTGCTGGTCGGCATCCTGTCCATCCGCGCCCTGCCGGTGGCCCAGTATCCCGACATCGCGCCGCCCGTGGTCAACGTGGGCGCCAGCTACCCGGGCGCCTCGGCCAAGGTGGTCGAAGAGGCGGTGACCGCCATCATCGAACGCGAGATGAACGGCGCTCCCGGGCTGATGTACACCTCGTCGTCCAGCGACTCGACCGGCTGGGCAAGCATCAACCTCACCTTCAAGCAGGGCACCAACCCCGACCTCGCGGCCGTGGAAGTGCAGAACCGGCTGAAGGCCGTGGAGCCCCGCCTGCCGGAAGCGGTGCGGCGCGACGGCGTGCGCGTGGAAAAGGCGGCCGACAACATCCAGCTGGTGGTGTCGCTCAAGTCGGACGGCGCCCTGGACGATATCCAGCTGGGCGAGCTGGCCGCCTCGAACGTGCTGCAGGCCCTGCGCCGGGTGGAAGGCGTGGGCAAGGTGCAGTCCTTCGGCGCCGAGGCGGCCATGCGCATCTGGCCCGATCCGGCCAAGCTGACCGCCCTGTCGCTGACGCCGGGCGATATCGTCGCGGCCCTGCGCAGCCACAACGCGCGCGTGACCATCGGCGAACTCGGCAACCAGGCCGTGCCCAAGGACGCGCCGCTGAACGCCAGCATCGTCGCGGGCGAAACCCTGCAGACGCCCGAGCAGTTCGCCAACATTCCGCTGCGCGCCCAGCCCGGCGGCGCCACGCTGCGCCTGAAGGACGTGGCCCGGGTCGAGCTCGGCGGCACCGACTATATGTACCTGTCGCGCGTGAACGGCATGACCGCCACCGGGCTGGGCATCAAGCTGGCGCCGGGTTCCAACGCGGTGGAGACCACCCGGCGCATCCGCGCGACCATGCAGGAGCTGGCCCAGTACTTCCCGCCGGGCGTGACCTGGGACATCCCGTACGAGACATCCACCTTCGTCGAGATCTCGATCCGGAAGGTGCTGATGACGCTGCTGGAAGCCGTGGCCCTGGTGTTCTGCGTGATGTACCTGTTCATGCAGAACTTCCGCGCGACGCTGATTCCCACCCTGGTGGTGCCGGTGGCGCTCCTGGGCACGCTGGGCGCGATGCTGGGACTGGGCTATTCCATCAACGTGCTGACGATGTTCGGCATGGTGCTGGCCATCGGCATCCTGGTGGACGACGCCATCGTCGTGGTCGAGAACGTCGAGCGCATCATGGCCGAGGAAGGCCTGGCCCCGCGCGAGGCCACGGTGAAGGCCATGCGCCAGATCAGCGGCGCCATCGTCGGCATCACCGTCGTGCTGGTATCGGTGTTCGTTCCGATGGCGTTCTTCGACGGCGCGGTGGGCAACATCTACCGCCAGTTCGCCGTGACGCTGGCGGTATCGATCGCCTTCTCGGCGTTCCTCGCGCTGTCGCTGACGCCGGCGCTGTGCGCCAGCATGCTCCGGCCGATCGACGCCGGGCATCACGAGAAGCGCGGCTTCTTCGGCTGGTTCAACCGGGCCTTCGCGCGCCTGACCGCGCGCTACACGGCGCGGGTATCGGGCGTGCTCGCCCGGCCGGCGCGCTTCGGCCTGGCCTACCTGGCGGTGATCGGCGTGGCGGCGCTGCTGTTCGCCCGGCTGCCGTCGTCGTTCCTGCCCGAAGAGGACCAGGGGAGCTTCATGGCCATGGTCATCCTGCCCCAGGGCGCCCCGCAGGCGGAGACCATGGCGGTCGTGAAGGACGTCGAACGCTACATGATGGAGAACGAGCCGGTGGCGTACGTGTATTCGGTCAACGGTTTCAGCGAGTACGGCAGCGGCCCGAACTCGGCCATGTTCTTCGTGACGCTCAAGGACTGGAAGCAGCGCCGCGGCGCCGACCAGCATGTGGACGCCGTGGTCGAGCGCGTCAACGCCGCCTTCGCCGCCCGCAAGAACGTCATGGTGCACGCGTTGAATTCGCCTCCGCTGCCGGACCTGGGCTCCACCTCGGGCTTCGACTTCCGCCTGCAGGACCGCGCCGGCCTGGGCCACGACGCCCTGGCCGGCGCCCGCCAGCAGCTGCTGGCGGCGGCGGCCGCCCACCCGGCCCTGGCGGACGTGGTGTTCGCGGGCCAGGAGGACGCGCCTCAGCTGGCGCTGCGCGTGGACCGCGACAAGGCCCAGGCCATGGGCGTGCCCATGGACGAGATCAACACGGCGCTGGCGGTGATGTACGGCTCGGACTACATCGGCGATTTCATGCTCAACGGCCAGGTCCGCCGCGTGACGGTGCAGGCCGACGGCAAGAGCCGCGTCGACGTGGACGACGTGTCGCGCCTGCACGTGCGCAACGTGCAGGGCCAGATGGTGCCGCTGTCCGCCTTCGCCACGCTGGAGTGGTCCATGGGCCCGCCGCAGCTGAACCGCTACAACGGCTTCCCCTCGTTCACCCTCAACGGGTCGGCGGCTCCCGGACACAGCAGCGGAGAGGCCATGCGCGCGATGGAGACGCTCGCGGCGGACCTGCCGCGCGGCATCGGCTTCGATTGGTCGGGCCAGTCCTATGAGGAACGCCTGTCCGGCAGCCAGGCGCCCGTGCTGTTCGCCCTCTCGGTGCTGGTGGTGTTCCTGGCGCTGGCCGCGCTGTACGAAAGCTGGTCCATCCCCCTGGCGGTGATCCTGGTGGTGCCGCTGGGCGTGATCGGCGCCCTGCTGGGCGTGAGCCTGCGCGGCATGCCGAACGACATCTACTTCAAGGTGGGCTTGATCGCCACCATCGGCCTGTCGGCCAAGAACGCCATCCTGATCGTCGAGGTGGCCAAGGACCTGGTGCGCGACGGCCAGGGCCTGGTGTCGGCCACGCTGGAAGCCGCGCGGCTGCGGCTGCGGCCCATCGTAATGACGTCGCTGGCCTTCGGCGTGGGCGTGCTGCCGCTGGCGCTGGCCACCGGGGCGGCGTCCGGCGCCCAGGCCGCGATCGGCACGGGCGTGCTGGGCGGCATCATCACCGCCACGGTGCTGGCCGTCTTCCTCGTGCCCCTTTTCTTCCTCATCGTGGGCCGCGTGCTGGGCATGCGCGCCCGCCCCGCGCGTCCCGAAGACCGCGAAACGCTGGAGATCTCGCCATGAAGGTCGTGGCAATGCCCCTGCTGGCGCTGGCCCTGGCCGGCTGCTCGCTGGCCCCCACCTACGAACGCCCGGCCGCGCCGGTGCCGGCCGCCTACGGCGTGCCGCCAGCCGACGGCCAGGTCGCCCCGCCTCAGGATTGGCGCGCCTACTTCAACGATCCGGCGCTACAGGCCTGGATCGAGGCCGCGCTGGCCAACAACCGCAATCTGCGGGTGGCGGCGCTGCGCATCCAGGAAGCCCGCGCGCTGTATGGCGTGCAGCAGGCCGACCGGCTGCCGTCCATCGACGGCACCGGCGAATTCAGCCGCGGCCGCGGCGCGGAGCCGGGCCAGTCCCGCATGCCGGTCTCGGACCGCTACCGCGCGGCGGTCGGCATCGCCGCGTTCGAGCTGGATTTCTTCGGCCGCGTGAAAAGCCTGAGCGACGCCGCGCTGTCGCGCTACCTCGCCAGCGAGGAAGCACACCGCGCCGCCACGCTGTCGCTGGTGTCGGAGACGGCCGCGGCTTACTTCAACCAGCGCTCGCTGGCCGAGCAACTGCGCCTGACCGAGAGCACGCTGGCGCTGCGCGAAGCCTCGCTCAAGCTGACCCAGCGCCGCTACGACGCGGGGCTGGAGACGGCCGTGGGGCTGCGCACCGCGCAGATGCTGGTGGAATCCTCGCGCGCGACACATGCCGAGCTGAGCCGGGAGTACCGCCAGGCCGTGAACACGCTGGGCCTGCTGGCGGGAGACCTCGCCCTGCCGCCCGACCCCGACGCGGTCGCGCTGGAAAGCCAGAGCCTCACGCCCCTGGCGGCGGGCCTGCCCTCGGCCCTCCTGGCCCGGCGCCCGGATCTGCGCCAGGCGGAAGACACGCTGCGGGCCGCCAACGCCGACATCGGCGCGGCGCGCGCCGCGTTCTTCCCGTCGGTGCAATTGACGACCGACGTCGGCACCACGGCCAGCAGTTTCTCCGACCTGTTCGGCTCAGGCACCGGCACCTGGATCTTCGCGCCCAAGCTGACGCTGCCTATCTTCAACGCGGGCCGCAACAGCGCCAACCTGTCGCTGGCCGAAGCGCGCAAGGACATCGCGGTGGCGCAATACGAAGGCAGCATCCAGCAGGCCTTCCGCGAGGTCGCCGACGCGCTGTCGGCGCGCGATACGCTACGCGCCCAGATCGACGCCCAGCGCAAGGTGCGCGATGCCGACCGCGACCGCCAGCGCCTGACCGAAAGGCGCTACGAACGCGGCGTGGCAAGCTATCTGGAAATGCTGGAAGCGCAGCGCAGCCTGTTCGAGTCCGAGCAGGAATTCATCCGGCTGCAGCAACGCCGTCTGGTCAACGCGGTGGAACTCTACAAGGCATTGGGCGGCTGGGAGCAGCCCGGCTCGTGACGGCTCAGCCGCCCTTGTCGATGCGATAGGCGCAGCGGCGAGCGCCCGTGAGGATGTGCTCTTCTCGCCGGACCCGGACCTCGTCTCCGAGCACCTTGTGGAAGAGTTCCAGTTCGCTGCGGCAGAAACCCATACAGGCTTTTGCCGCGGAACAGATCGGGCAATGGTTCTCGATGAAGAGGAAGTCGCGGCCATCCTTGCGCAGCTCGGCCATGTAGCCTTCGGCGCAACGGACTTCCACCAGCCGCTCCAGCCGTTCCTTCAGGCTGCGGGCGCCCTGCATGGCCTGGCGATAGCTGCCGAGCATGGCGGCCTCGCGCGCCTGGATCAGCTTTTCGACGCCATCCTCGCCGAACACCTGGCGGATGGCGCCCAGCATCTGCACCGTCATTTCGGCATGCGTGTCCGGGAAACGGCCGTGCCCGGCGTCGGTCAGGAACCAGATCTGGGTGGGCCGTCCCCGGCCCGCGCTATGGCTTTCGGAATCCACCAGCCCCTCCGCATGCAAGCGGGCCATCTGCTGGCGCACGGCCTCGGCCGTCACGTCCATGGCGCGGGCGATGACGGCAACGGACTGCGGGCCGCGCGTCTTCAAGGTCATGAGCACGCGGTCCGCGGGTTGATGCTCCCAGACGACGGGATGGGACGGACTGTCAGACATGGATGGGGATTCTCCGGATGTTTGCCTATGGTGCCACGAACCGCGCCGGCCGGTCAGCCAGCAGCGGCCCGCGGCGCCGTCGACGGCGCCTCCCATCCGCCCCCCAGCGCCTTGTAGAGCGCGATCAGGCGGGTGTAGGACTCCGTCTCGGCGATCGCCACGGCGTCCTGGGCGCGCAAAAGCGTACGCTGCGCGTCCAGCACCGTCAAATAAGGGGTACTGCCTTCGCGGTAGCGCAGTTGCGCCAGTTCCGCCGCCCTGCCGCTATGCGCGGCGGCCTGCGCCAGGCTGCCCAGGCGCTGCTGCGTCTGCCCGTATTCCGTCAGCGCCGCTTCCAGTTCCTCGACCGCGCGCAGCACCGTCTGCTCGTAGCTGGCGACGGCGCCGTCGGCGCGCGCCACCGCGCCGCGCTTGCGCGCCAGCGCCGTGGGCAGATGGAAGGCCGGCCAGTTGGCAGTGGCCGCCACGCTGAACGCGCGGCTGGCCGACGAACCGAAATCCGCGCCGCGCAAGGCGACGAAGCCCAGGAACCCGCCCAGGTCTATGCGTGGATACAGCTCCGCGGTCGCCACGCCCACGTCGGCATTGGCGGCGGCCATGCCGCGTTCGGCCGCCAGCACGTCCGGACGGCGCGACAACAAGGCGCTCACGTCGCCGATCGGCAGACGGGTATCCAGCGGCGCCAGCGCCTTGCCCGCGTCCAGCTCGCCCAGCTCCACGGGCCGCAGGCCCGCCAGCACCGCGATCCGGTACTGCGCCAGGCGCCGGGCGGCTATCTGCACCGGCACGCTCGCCTGCACCGTCTCCAGTTCGGCGCGGGCGCTGGCCAGGTCGCCCTCGTCGCCGCGGCCGGCGGACACCATGGCCTGGATCACGCGCAGGCTGTCCCGCTGGCTCTCCAGGTTGGCGCGCGCCACGGCCAGGCGCTGCTCCGCGCCGCGCAGCTCGAAATAGTTGCGCGCCACTTCGGCGGCCACCACGATGCGGGCCTGGGCCAGGTCCGCGGCCTGCGCCTCGCTGCGCGCGGCCGCGCCTTCCGCCGCCCGGCGCAGCCGGCCGAACAGGTCCAGTTCCCAGGTGGCGTCGAAGCCCGCACGGTAACTCTGCGCCAGGTTGCGCTGGCCGGTGGCGCCGGCATTGGCTTGGGACAGGCTGCGTTCATAGCCGCCTCCCAACGTGACCGCCGGCAGTTGATCCAGCTCTTTTTCATCCAGCACCGCCCGCGACTCCGCCAACCGCGCCTGCGCGATGCGGATGTCTAGGTTGCGGGACAGCGCCAGATCGATCAGCCGGTCCAGCTGGGGATCCTGCAATTGCTTCCACCAGTCGCGCTGCAGCCGGTCGGTGGAGAACAGGGCCTGCTCGGGGCTGGCCAGCGCCACCGGCGCGGCCTGGGGCTTCCGGTAGTCGGGGCCGACGGCGCAGCCTGCGGTGGCCAGCGCGGCCAGCAGCACGGCCGCGCCGCGACGCAGGCGTATGGAAAATCGGGAATTCTTCATGATCGTTTCCTTCGGCTAGGCGGCGGCGCCCGGCACCGCGGCGTCCTCGGCCTGGGCCAGCGCAAGTTCCCGGGCGCGCGGCGTATCGTTCGCCGCCCGGTGGTCGCGGGCGAATACGGTATAGACGGTGGGCAGCACGAACAGCGTGAACAGCGTGCCCACCAGCAGGCCGACCACGATGACCAGGCCCAGGCTGTAGCGGCTGTGCGCGCCCGCGCCGGTCGCGAACAGAAGCGGAATCAGGCCCATGACCATGGCGGCGGTCGTCATCAGGATGGGACGCAGGCGGATGCGGGCGGCCTGCTCCATGGCGGCGCGCCGGTCCAGCCCGTGGCTGACCTGCATTTCGTTGGCGAATTCCACCATCAGGATGCCGTGTTTGCTGATCAGGCCGATCAGCGTCACCAGCCCGATCTGCGTATAGATGTTGACCGTGGCCATGCCCAGCGCCAGCGGGATCAGCGCGCCGCAGATGGACATGGGCACGCTCACCAGGATGATGAACGGATCCCGCAGGCTCTCGTACTGGGCGGCCAGCACCAGGTAGATCACGATGATGGCGAAGATGAAGGTGATCATCAGCGCCGAACCCTCCTGGGTGAACTGGCGCGCGTCCGACTGCCAGTCGTAGCTGAAGCCCGCGGGCAGCGTCTGCGCCTGGCGCGTCAGGAACTGGACGGCATCGCCCATGGTGACGCCCGGCATGGGAATCGCCTGGAACGTGGCGGCGTTGAGCTGGTTGAACTGCGTGAGCGAGTTGGGTTCGACGCCCATGGACACGCTCACGATGTTCGACAGCGGCACCTGCGCGCCGCTGGCGCTCTTGACGTAGTAGCGCGCCAGCGATTCCGGCGAGATGCGCTGTTCGCGCAGGCTCTGCGGGATCACGTCATAGGACCGGCCGTCCATGCCGAAGCGGTTCACGTAGTTCTCGCCCACCAGCACGGCCAGCGTGTCGCCGATGGCTTTCATGGTGACGCCCAGGCTGTTGGCCTTGGCCCGGTCCACCTTCAGCCGCACCACCGGATTGTTGTAGTCCAGGTCGCTGTCGACCACCATGAACAGGCCGCTTTCGCGCGCGGCCTTCTTCAGCCCTTCCATGGCCTCGTAGACGACGGGATAGTCCGAGGCGCTCATGACGACCATCTGCACCGGCAGCCCGCCGGTGGAACCCGGCAGGGACGGCAGCTGGAAGGCGAAGATGTTGCTGCCTTCCACCTGGTTGGCCATCGACTGCATGTCGGCCTGGATTTCGTCGGCCGAGCGCTTGCGATGCTCCCAGGAGACGAAGTCCACGCCGCCGATGCTGTTGGACACGCCGTCGGAGCCGTTGATCAGCCAGCGGCCGTTCTGCTCGGGCAGGGTCTTCATCACGTCGTCCCACTTCTTGCCGAACTTCTCCACGTAGTCGATGTTGGCCTGTTGCGGAGACTTGATCGCCGTCAGCACGGTGGACTGGTCCTCGACGGGCGCCAGTTCGCGCTGGGCGGCGTTGTACAGGAACGGCAGGCTGATCAGCACCGCCACGGCCACCAGGCCGGTCACCCAGCGGTGATGCAGCGACACGTCCAGCACCCGGCCGTAGGCGTCGCCCAGGCGGCCGAAGAAATGCTCGGCCCGGCGCGCCATCCAGCTTTCGGACACGCGGTTGTCCAGCAGGAAGGAGCTCATCACGGGCGACAGGGTCAGCGCGATGACGCCAGATACGACCACGGCCCCGGCCAACGTGAACGCGAACTCCTTGAACAGCGAACCGGTAAGGCCGCCCATGAGGCCGATGGGCGCATAGACCGCCGCCAGCGTGATCGTCATCGCGATCACCGGCCCCGCGACCTCGCGCGCTCCGATGAGCGCCGCCCGCACGGGCGACTTGCCCTCCTCGATGTGGCGATGCACGTTTTCCACCACCACGATGGCGTCGTCGACCACCAGGCCGATCGCCAGCACCATGGCCAGCAGGGTCAGCAGGTTCACGCTGAAGCCGAACAGGGCCATGATCGCCGCCCCGCCCAGCATGGACAGGGGGATGGTCACCACCGGGATCAGCACCGCGCGCAGGGAGCCCAGGCACAGGAAAATGACGGCCACCACGATGGCGATGGCCTCGATCAGCGTGCGCACCACGCCGTCGATGGACGCGCTGATGAAGCGCGCCAGTTCGAACGGCACCTGCACGCTGGTGCCCGGAGGCAGGTTCTGCTTGATGTTGGGCAGCAGTTCGTTCAGGCGTTTCACGATGACCAGCGGGTTGCCCACCGGCGTGGCGTTCAGGCCGAAGTACACCGCCGGCTCGCCGTCCATGAGGCCGCTGGAGTCCGTCGACGCCGCGCCCAGTTCCACCGTGGCCACGTCGCCCAGCCGCACGATGGCGTCGCCCTCGCGCTTGACCACCATGTCGCGGAACTCCGCCACGTTGACCAGGTCGGTGTTGACCTGGATGTTGGATACGACGTACAGGCCCTTGGCCTGTCCCGGCGCGGCCTGCACGTTGTTCTCGCGCAGCGCGTCGGCCAGCTCGCCCGCGGAAATGCCGCGCGCCGCCATCCGGTTGGGATCCAGCCAGACCCGCATGGCCAGCTTCTGCCCGCCGTACAGTTCCACGCTGGCCACGCCGTCGATGGACGAAAGCTGCGGCTGCACCACGCGCGACAGGTAGTCGGTGAGCGCGGCCAGGGACAGGGTCGAGCTGGAGAATCCCACGTAGGCCACCGCGGTGGCCTCTCCGGCGGACTTCACCAGCACCGGATCGTAGACGTCCTGCGGCAGGCGGTACTTGACCTCGTTCACCTTGGCCATCACCTCGGTCATGGCCTTGTTCGAATCGGCGTTCAGCTTCATCCGCACCGTGATGACGCTGCGGCCCTGGGTGGAGGACGAGGACAGGTAGTCGATGCCCTCCACGGTGGCCACGGACTGCGCGATCGGCTGGGTGACGAAGCCCTGCATCAGGTCGGGCGAGGCGCCCGGATACTGCGTGGTGATCGTGATGGTGGTGCTTTCGGTCAAGGGATACTGCCGCACCGGCAGGCCGCTCAAGGCCTTGATGCCCAGAAGCAGGATCAGGGTGCTGACGACCAGGGCCAGCACCGGCCTGCGCACGAAGAGATCGGTGAATTTCATGTTCGCTCCCGCGCCCTCACCGTGCCTGCGCCACGGCTTGCCGCAAGCCGTCCAGCGCGACGGTGTCCTCGGCGCTTACCTCCACCGCCGCGCCGTTGTGCAGGCGCAGTTGGCCCGAGGTCACCACGCGGTCTCCGGCCTGCAGGCCTTCGGTCACGACGACCCGTCCGCGCGCGCGCTCCGCGGTCTTCACATAGGCCTGCCTGACGGTCGGCGGGGCGCCTTCCTGCCCCGGCTTGGGCGGCGTCAGCACGTAGACGGAATCGCCGTAGGCGCTGTAGCTGACCGCGGTTTCGGGCACCGTGATCACGTCCGGCCGGGCGGGCAGTCCGACCTCGCCGTGCGCGAACATGCCGGCCGCCAGCGCGCCGTCGGCATTGGGCAGGGTGGCCTGCACGCGCACGGTGCGCGAGCCTGGGTCCACCTGCGGTTCCACCGTGGTGACCTGGCCGGCGAAGACGCGTCCGGCATGGGCGTCCACCGTCACGGCCACGGGCTGGCCCACGCGCAGTGCCCCCAGGGCCTGCTCGGGCAACGTAATGTTGGCGTACATGGCGGAGCCGTCGGTCAGGGACACCAGCGGATCGCCCGCCCGGGCGAACTGGCCCAGGTTCACCCGGCGCACGCCGAGCACGCCGTCGAACGGCGCCTTGATGCGCTTCTGCTCGATCAGCGCCTGCATGCGCTTGATGTCTCCCGCCGCCTGGTCGTAGTCCGCCTGGGCCTGGTCCAGCTGCTCGCGCGTGGCCGCCTGTTGCGGCAGCAGGCGGCGCGTGCGTTCCAGCAAGGCGCGGGCGTTGCGGGCCTGGGCCTGCAGCCGCGCCAGTTCGCCCTGCTCGGGCGCGTCGTTCAACTGCACCAGCAACTGGCCGGCGCGGACCCGCTCGCCCGGCGTGAACAGGATCTGGGCCACCCGGCCGTCCACCTCGGCCGCCACCAGCACCTGACGCGTGGCCTCCAGCGAACCGATGCCGCCCAGGGCGACGGGGAAGTCCGCCTGCTCGGCGGCCGCGACGGCGACCTTGGCCGGCGCCATGGACCAGCCGCCGTTCTTCGGCGCGCCGCCGTACTTCCAGTACAGCCCGCCCCCCGCCAGCGCCACCGCCAGCGCGACGGCCCCTGCCGTCCATGCTCCTGAATTCGACTTCATCATTCGCTCGCTATTTATCAAAGAATATTCTTGGATAATCCACGATCTCGGCGATTTCGTCAAAAAGGCTTACACAATCCCCCGGATAGCGGCGGCCTATCGGCCGGCGACGAGACGAAAAAAAGCCGCCGGGAATCCCGGCGGCCGATGGAGCGGACAGCGCGCCTAGCGCACCATGTGCAGGTAATGGCGGTGGCGCTCGTATTGGTCGAGGATGTCGCCGATGACGGCGTCGCGGCTCCAGCCCATGATGTCGTAGTCCTGCCCGCCCTCGCGCAGATGGACCTCGGCGCGGAAATACTTGCGCTCTTCTTCGTCGGCCGCCTCTTCCGGCGTCAGGCTCGGCCGCACGAAGGCTTCGGGCCGCACCGCGTACCAGAAGTCCAGGTAGTCCCCATGCGAGACCTCCAGGGTCACGGCCCCCTCGTCTTCATCCTCGCGCACGGCCACGGCATAGCCCTGGCGGCGCAGTTCCTCGGCCACGTCCTCCAGCGCCGGCCGCACCACGTCCGCGATGAAGCGCAGCACGTGGGCGCGGCGCGGCATCATGACCATGTTGCGCAGGCGGCGCTCCCAGGACTGGCCGCCGCGCGTGGGGCGCGACAGGGTCAGCGACTGGTAGCGTATGCCGCGCTTGGTCGCGTCCAGCTTGAGCGCCTTGAACAGGCCCCACAAGGAAAGCAGCAGGATGACCGAGAACGGCAGCGCGCTGGCGATGGTCGCGGTCTGGAGGGCCGTCAGGCCGTCGGCCAGCAGCAGGGCGATCGCCACGGCGCCCATCAACAAGGACCAGAAAATCCGCTGCCACACCGGCGTGCGGTCCGATCCGCCCGAGGCCAGCAGGTCCACCACCAGTGCCCCCGAGTCCGCCGAAGTGACGAAGAAGACCGCCACCATTGCGATCGCGATGACCGACAGCACGCTGCTCCAAGGCAATTGCTCCAGGAAGGCGAACAGCGCCAGCGACGAATCGGCCTCCACGACTTCGGCAAAACCCTGCACTTTGTCGACCAGGATCATGTGGATGGCCGCATCGCCGAACACCGTCATCCAGAACAAGGTGAAGCCCGCCGGCACGAGCAGGACGCCGGTCACGAACTCCCGGATCGTGCGGCCGCGAGAGATGCGCGCAATGAATAAGCCGACGAAGGGCGACCAGGCTATCCACCATCCCCAGTAGAACAGCGTCCAGCCGCCGATCCAGTCGGTGGGTTCATAGGCATAGAGGTTGAAGGTCTTGTTAACGATGTCGGACAGATAGGCGCCGGTGTTCTGGACGAAAGTCTGGAACAGGAACACCGTGGGCCCGACCACCAGCACGAACAGCAGCAGCACCGCGGCCAGCACCAGATTGGTTTCGGACAGGATGCGGATGCCCTTATCCAGGCCGCTGGCCACCGACAGGGTCGCCAGGCCGCAGGTCACGATGATCAGGACGATCTGCGTGGGCACGCCGACGGGCGTGTCGAACAGATGATTGAGGCCGCTGTTGATCTGCGCCACGCCCAGCCCCAGGGACGTCGCTACGCCCAGCACCGTGCCGATGATGGCGAAAATGTCGACGGCATGCCCGATGGGCCCATGGATGCGGTTCCCGATCAGGGGATACAGCGCCGAACGCAGCGTCAAGGGCAAGCCATGCCGATAGCTGAAGAAAGCCAGGATCAGCGCTACCACCGCGTAAATGGCCCAGGCGTGCAGCCCCCAGTGGAAGAAGGTAATTTTCATGGCCTCGCGGGCCGCCGCTACCGTGCCGCCTTCCCCTACCGGCGGCGACATGAAGTGCATGACGGGTTCGGCCACGCCGAAGAACATCAGCCCGATCCCCATGCCCGCGGAGAACAGCATGGCGAACCAGGTGAAATTGCGGTAGTCGGGCTCGCTATGGTCCGGTCCGAGCTTGATGTCGCCATAGCGGCTCACAGCGAGAAACACCACGGCCAGCAGGATGATGGCCACGACCAATATGTAGAACCAGCTGGCGTTACCCAGGATCCAGCCCTGCACGGACTCGAACAGGCTTTGCGCGGATTTCGGTGCCAGGATCGCGAAACCGACCAGCAGCAGCGTAAAAATGGCCGCCGGAAAAAACACCGGACGGTTGATGGTGGATGGTCGGGTTTCTGAAGACATGCTGCCGCTCCTTTCGCCCGAGGGGTGGGTTATCGCAGCGCGTGCCCCCTCAGCCCGGCCGGCGCGCCGCTGGTATTACTATCACGGCCAGAGCCCGGCTGACAATACGGAGAGCTTCATGATCGATCACCTCGACCACCTGGTGCTGACCTGCACCGACCCCGACGCCACGGTGGACTTCTACACCCGCATCCTGGGCATGCGCCTGGAAACCTTCGGCGAAGGCCGGCAGGCGCTGCGCTTCGGCAACCAGAAGATCAACCTGCACGTGCGCGGCCGCGAATTCGAGCCCAAGGCCCACCTGCCGGTACCGGGCGCGCTGGACCTGTGTTTCATCGCCGACCGCCCGCTGGACGAGGTGATCGTCCGCCTGCGCGAAGCCGGCGCCGCCATCATCGAAGGCCCCGTGCCGCGGACCGGCGCGACCGGCAAGATCCGCTCGGTCTACCTGCGGGACCCGGACCTCAACCTGATCGAGATATCGGAACTGCTGCCCTAGCGGGGCCGCGATTTCCCGCTAGCGCGGGCTGGAATCGCCGAAGACCACGCGGCGGAAAAACCCCGCCAGCACCGCCTCGGTCATTTCCGGGGTGACGGCCTGGGGGTCGAAGGCGTAGCTGAATTGCATGCCGTCCGACAGGGCCAGCAGGCCCAGCGCCAGCTGCTCGGCCGGCAAGGGCAGCGGCGTGCCCACCCGCGCCGAAAACTGGCGGATGTATTCGGTCGTGGCCTCGCGCAATTCGCGCAGACAGGTGGTGAAGCCCACCCGGAAATCCGGGTCGCGGGCGGCCTGCAGCTTGGCTTCCATCCACAGCAGGAAACAGTCGTTCTCGCGATAGTGCGTCGAGTAATACTCCAGCACGCGGGCTTCCATCTGGGCCCGCGATTCGCCGTCCTCGAAGATCGCGCGCATGTCGGCCATCACGCTTTCGTGGTCGCGCTTGAGCAACTGCAGGAACAACTCGGACTTGCTGGCGAAATTGGAATAGAAGGCCCCGCGCGTGTACCCCGCCTGCTCGGCGATGTCCTCGACGCTGGCGGCCACGAACCCCTTGGCAAGAAAAATCGATTGCGCAGCGTCGAGCAGACGCTGTCGCGTCTGATCACGGCTTTGCTCTCGCGTAAGACGGACTTTTGACATGGCGCGAGTGTAGCACTGGGTGTCGTTTCAGATTCAACATTGAATCCAGATACATACCTGTATTAGAATCCATGGCGTATCGGGCCGATCCGGCCCCTTTCCCCTGTTTCCGCGCCGCGAGGTGTTCCGTGAATTGCCCTGGCCCTTGCGCGCGTCCCGTCGCCCGCAACGCCGCCGCCGACGCGGCGCCGCTCTCTTCCCGACGCCGCCCCTGGCGCCGCATGCTGTCGCTGCCGGCCGCCGCGGCGCTGGTGCTGACGATCGCCGGCTGCGGCCGCGGCGAAGCGCCCGCGCCGGGGCCGCGCCCCGTCGTGGCCATGCCCGCGCAGGCGGACGAACGCCTGCCGGCCTGGACGCTGCCGGGCGAAGTGCAGGCGCGCTACAGCACGCCGCTGTCGTTCCGCGTGAGCGGCAAGATCATCGAACGCAACGTCCGGCTGGGCGATGCCGTCGTGCCCGGGCAGGTCGTGGCCCGGCTGGACCCGGCCGACGCGACCAAGAACGCCGCCAGCGCCCGCGCGCAGCTGACGGCGGCCCAGCACCAGCTCGACTACGCGCGCCAGCAGCTGGACCGCGACCGCGCCCAGGCGCGCGAGAACCTGATTGCCACCACCCAGCTGGAACAGACCCGCAATGCCTACGCGGCGGCGCTGGCGCAGCGCGACCAGGCTGCCCAGCAGGCCGCGCTGTCGGCCGACCAGCTCAAGTACACGACGCTGCAGGCGGACCACGCGGGCGTGATCACCGCGGAGCAGGCCGACACCGGACAGAACGTGGCCGCGGGCGAGCCCGTCTACAACCTGGCCTGGTCCGGCGACATCGACGCCATCTGCGACGTGCCGGAAAGCGTGCTGGCGGGCCTGACTATCGGCCAGCGGGCCAGCGTCACGCTCGGGCCGCTGCCCGGCCAGGCGTACAGCGCCGTGCTGCGCGAAATCTCGCCGGCCGCGGACCCGCGCAGCCGCACCTATCGCGCCAAGCTGACCCTGGAGGCCCCCTCCCCCGAAGTGCGGCTGGGCATGACGGCCAACATCAGCTTCGAGAACCCCGCGGGCGACGGATCGCCGACCTTTACGGTCCCCGCCACCGCGCTGTTCCATGACGGGCCGCGGCCCGCCGTCTGGATCGTGAAGGCCGGCGACGACACCCTGGAACTGCGCCGCGTCGAAGTGCTGCGCTACGACGCGCGCACCGTCACCCTGGCCCAGGGCCTGCGGGACGGCGAACGCGTGGTGTGGCAAGGCGTGCACACGGTGACGGCCGGCGAAAAAGTGCGCCCCGTTCCTCCCCTGCATCCCGAGGACCACGCCTCATGAGCCGCGCCGATCCGGACGTCCCGGCGCACCGTCACGAGGAAGGCCGCTTCAACCTGTCGGCATGGGCCTTGCGCCACCAGCCGCTGGTCATCTTCATCATCACGCTGGTGACCCTCTTCGGCGTGCTGTCCTATTCCAAGCTGGCCCAGTCGGAAGACCCGCCCTTCACCTTCCGCGTCATGGTCATCAAGACGCTCTGGCCGGGCGCCACCGCCCAGCAGGTGCAGGAACAGGTCACCGACCGCATCGCCAAGAAGCTGCAGGAAGCCTCCAACACGGACTTCATGCGCAGCTATTCCCGGCCGGGCGAGTCCCTGATCTTCTACACCATGAAGGACTCCGCGCCCGCCAATACCGTCGCCGAGCAGTGGTACCAGGTCCGCAAGAAGGTCGGCGACATCGCGGCAACGCTGCCCCAGGGCGTGCAAGGACCGTTCTTCAATGACGAGTTCGGCGACGTCTACACCAACATCTACACACTGCAGGGCGACGGCTTTTCACCAGCCCAGCTGCGCGACTATGCCGACAAACTGCGCACGGTGCTGCTGCGCGTGCCCGGCGTGGGCAAGGTGGACTACTTCGGCGAACAGCCCGAACACGTCTACGTCGAAATCACCAATACCCAGCTGACCCGGCTGGGCGTGTCGCCCCAGCAGATCGCCCAGGCCATCAACAGCCAGAACGCCGTGGCGAACGCCGGCACGCTGACCACCGCCGACGACCGCGTCTTCGTGCGCCCCACGGGCCAGTACGCGAACAGCCGGGCGTTGGCGGACACCCTGATCCGGATCGACGGCAAGTCGGTCCGGCTGGGCGACATCGCCACGATCCGTCGCGGCTATGAGGATCCGCCCGTGGAGCAGATGCGGCTGGGCGGCCGCCTGGCGCTGGGCATCGGCATCACCATGCAGCCCGGCCGGGACGTGGTGCACCTGGGCAAGGCGCTGACCGCCAAGTTCGGCGAGCTGCAGGCCCAGTTGCCCGCCGGCCTCACGCTGAAGGAAGTTTCCAGCATGCCGCGGGCGGTATCGCACTCGGTCGACGACTTCCTGCGGTCGGTGGCGGAGGCGGTCGGCATCGTGCTGATCGTGAGCCTGGTCTCGCTGGGGCTGCGCACCGGCATGGTGGTGGTCATTTCCATTCCGGTGGTGCTGGCGGTCACGGCGCTGTTCATGGACATGTTCGGCATCGGCCTGCACAAGGTGTCGCTGGGCACGCTGGTGCTGGCCCTGGGCCTGCTGGTGGACGACGCGATCATCGCCGTCGAGATGATGGCCGTGAAACTGGAACAGGGCTGGAGCCGGGCGCGCGCCGCCGCGTTCGCCTACACCAGCACCGCCTTCCCCATGCTGACCGGCACGCTGGTCACGGTGGCGGGCTTCCTGCCGATCGCGCTGGCCAAGTCGAGCACGGGCGAGTACACCCGTTCGATCTTCCAGGTGTCCGCCATCGCGCTCATCACCTCCTGGTTCGCCGCCGTGGTGCTGATCCCGCTGCTGGGCTACCGGATGCTGCCCGAGCGCAAGCGCGAGGCCCATCTGCCCGACGGCCACGAGCACGACATCTACGACACCCGCTTCTACCGGCGCCTGCGGGGCTGGGTCGCGTGGTGCGTGGACCGCCGCTACCTGGTGCTGGGAGGCACGATAGTGACGTTCGCGGTGTCGATGGCAGGCTTCGGGCTGGTGCCCCAGCAGTTCTTCCCCAGTTCCGACCGCAGCGAACTGCTGGTGGACGTCCGCCTGCAGGAAGGCGCCTCGTTCGCGGCCACGCTGCGCCAGGTGGAACGGCTGGAAAAGACGCTGGAAGGCCGCCCCGAGATCGAGCATTCGGTCAGCTTCGTGGGCACGGGCGCGCCGCGTTTCTACCTGCCGCTGGACCAGCAGCTCGCCACCCCCAACTTCGCCCAGCTGGTGATCACCGCCCACTCCGTGGAAGACCGCGAAAAGCTGGCCCAGTGGCTGCAGCCCATGCTGCGCGAGGAGTTCCCGGCCATCCGCACCCGCCTGTCGCGCCTCGAAAACGGGCCGCCCGTGGGCTTCCAGGTCCAGTTCCGCGTCAGCGGCGACCAGATCGCCGAAGTCCGCGCCGTGGCCGAGCGCGTGGCCGCCGAGGTCCGCGCCGACAAGCGCTCGACGAACGTGCAATTCGACTGGGACGAGCCCTCCGAACGCTCGGTGCGCTTCGAGATCGACCAGCAGAAGGCGCGCGAGCTGGGCATCGCCTCCAGCGACGTGTCCGATTTCCTCGCCATGACGCTGTCCGGCTACGCGGTAACGCAATACCGCGAGCGCGACAAGCTGATCAACGTGAGCCTGCGCGCGCCGCTGGACGAACGGATCGATCCGGCGCGCCTGGCGACGCTCGCCATGCCCACGCCCAATGGGCCGGTGCCGCTGGGCAGCCTGGGCCATGTCCGCTACGACCTGGAATACGGCGTCATCTGGGAACGCGACCGCCAGCCCACCATCACGGTGCAGGCCGACGTGACCGCCGGCGCCCAAGGCATCGACGTCACCCGCGCCATCGATGCGAAGCTCGACGCCGTGCGCGCCGAGCTGCCCGTCGGCTACCGCATCGAGGTGGGCGGGCCGGTGGAGGAAAGCGGCAAGGGCCAATCCTCCATCAACGCCCAGATGCCGCTGATGGCGGTCGCGGTGCTGACGCTGCTGATGGTGCAGCTGCAGAGCTTCGCCAGGGTGCTGATGGTGGTGTTGACCGCCCCGCTGGGACTCATCGGGGTGGTCGCCGCGCTGCTGATGTTCGGCAAGCCGTTCGGCTTCGTCGCCATGCTGGGCGTGATCGCCATGTTCGGCATCATCATGCGGAACTCGGTCATCCTGGTGGACCAGATCGAGCAGGACATCGGCGCAGGCCACAAGCGCGTGGACGCCATCGTCGGCGCCACGGTGCGGCGCTTCCGGCCCATCACGCTGACCGCCGCGGCCGCCGTGCTGGCCCTGATCCCGCTGTTGCGCAGCAACTTCTTCGGCCCCATGGCCACCGCCCTCATGGGCGGCATCACCAGCGCCACGGTGCTGACGCTGTTCTTCCTGCCCGCGCTCTACGCCGCCTGGTTCCGCGTCCGCCATGACGAGCGCGACGAACCCGAAGGCGTGCCGCCGGGCGCGAACGCCGGCGACACCGCGGAGCGGGGAGCATGAAGCCGATGACGATGACCCGATTCCCGATCCGTCCTTTTCGGTTGGCCGCCCTTCCGCTGACGCTTGCCCTGGGCGCCTGCGCCTTCGCCCCGGACGGCAAGCCGCCCGCCGTGGCGCCCCCCGCGCAATACGGCGTCGCCCCCACGCCCGCCGCGGGCGCCTCGGCCCAGGGGGTGGCGCAGCGTTTCGAACAGGGCGCCCGGCCGGTGCCCGAATGGTGGAAACGCTATGGCTCCGCCGCGCTCGACGCGCTGGTGGAGGAAGGTCTGGCCCACAGCCCGGACCTGGCGGCGGCGGAACGCAATCTTGCAGGCGCGCGCGAACAATTGCGCGGGCAGGTGAACTCGTCCATGCTGCCCTCGGTGGACGCCGGCGCGGACGCTTCGCGCAGGCGCGCGCTCACGATGCCGAACCTGCCCGAGCCGACGGCCCGCTACAACGTGTTCACCGGGCAGATCCACGCCCAGTACGACCTGGACCTGTTCGGCGCGGCGCGCTTCGCCAACCTGTCCCTGGCCGCCCAGGTGGCGCAGCAGGCATTCCAGCTCGAATCCGCTCGGCGCTCGCTGGCCGGCAACATCGTCACCGGCGCCATCGCCGCCTCCGCGCTCGCGCAGCGCGTGGCCCTGACCGAAAAACAGGCGGTGCTGGCGCGCCAGGTGGCGCGCGATACGCAGCGCCGCTACGAGCTGGGCGCCGCCTCGCAGAACGACGCCCTCGACGCGGACCAGGACGCGGCCTCGCTGGAAGCCTCGCTGCCCGGATTGCGCGCGCGCTGGCATGCCACCCGCCACGCGCTGGCCGTGCTGCTGGGCCGCACGCCCGACCAGGCCCCGCCCGACCTGGATTTCGACATGCTGGCCGTGCCCGAGCAGGTGCCGGTGGTGGTGCCGTCCGAACTGCTGGCCTCGCGTCCGGACATCCTGCTGGCCGATGCCGTGGTGCAGGCCGCCGCGGCCGACGTGGGCGCGGCAACCGCGCAGCTGTTCCCCAGCCTGTCGCTGTCGGCCTCCATGGGCCAGGCGGGCTTCAACTGGCCGGCGGCGCTGTCGGGCGCCGGCTCCATCTGGGCCATCGGGGCGTCGCTGACGCAGCCCATCTTCCACGGCGGCGCGCTGCTGGCCGAGCGCAACGCGGCCAAGGAGCGCTACGAAGCGTCCCTGCTGCAGTACAAGCAGACCGTGCTGACGGCATTCCGCGACGTGGCCGACACGCTGTCCCGGCTGGACGCGGGCGGGCAGGCGCTGGCCTCCGCCGAGTCGTCGCGGCAGGCGGCGGAGCAGTCGTACCGCAACACGGCCAGCCGCGTCCGCCTGGGCGCGCTGCCGCCCTATACCGAGTACGCGGCCGAGCAGCATTATGTCGCCGCCCGTTTGCGCGAAGTCGATTACGCCGACGCCCGCCTGACCGAAACCGCGGCGCTGTTCCAGGCCATGGGTTCGCCCGTGCGCGCGCAGGACCCCGCGCCGCGCTAGCCGGCGCGGGGTCGGAATTCCTCGCCCCGGCCGCCCAGGCCTGGGGCGCCTGTTCCCCATGCGCGACGCGAGCCCGGCAACGAATGAGCGCGCCCGCGCCCATGGGGACTACCCAGCTCGTCCGGCGCGCAACGTCCGTCCCTCCCTCCTGCCCTGGTAAACCCTGAGCAATATTGGCGCCAAAATAAGCTAACATTTTTTGGCACTCATTTTTATTTCCCGATTCCGCGGCGCGCGGCGCCGCCTTCCGTCCATGACCCAGATCACCCAATTCCCCTTCGTATCGGTTTCCGGTTCGCCCGAAGCCCGCGGCCGCTCCTATGGCCAACAAGCCGCCGACCGCGTGCGCAAGAGCGCCGCGATGTACGGCCAGACCCTGGTCGACCTGGGTTATGACGCCATGGCGCGCACCCAGCTCATCACCGGCTTCGCCCGCGAGATCGAGAACTTCGCGCCCCATTACCTGGAAGAAATGCGCGGCATCGCCGCCGGCGCCGACGTGTCCTTCGAAGACATCGTCATGGTCAACGCGCGCACGGAAGTCATCGCCAAGGCCCGCGCCGAAAAGAAGAAGGCGGCCGAACTGGAGCCGGGCGACGGCTGCACCGGCGCCATGATCCTGCCCACGCGCTCGGCCAACGGCCGCCTCATCCATGGCCAGAACTGGGATTGGCGCGCCGAGTGCGCCGAGACCGCCATCGTGCTGCGCGTGCGCAACGACAACGGCCCCGACATCCTGACCTTCGTCGAAGCGGGCGGCCTGGCGCGCAGCGGCCTCAACAGCGCCGGCGTCTCCATCACCGCGAACTACCTGGAATCCGACCGCGACTTCCGCCAGCTCGGCGTGCCGCTGTCGCTGATCCGCCGCAAGGTGCTGGAGCAGGAACATTTCGCCCTCGCCATCAAGACGGTGGCGACCACGCCCAAGTCCTGCTCGAACAACATCATGATCGGCATGGCCGCCGGCTTCGGCGTGGACTACGAGTGCACGACCGACGAAGCCTTCCCCATCTATCCGGGCAGCGACGACCTGATCGTCCACGCCAACCACTGGGTCAGCGAAGTCGCCCTGGGCAAGCTGCGCGACACCGGCCGCGCCAGCACGCCCGAGAGCGCCTACCGCGACTGGCGCGTGCGCCGCCTGCTCAACGAGCGCGAGCAACTGACGCGCGAAGACCTCAAGCGCGCCCTGTTCGACGACTTCGGCGCGCCTTACTCGGTGTGCCGTCCGCCGCGCCCCGGCAGCCACGACAACCTGTCGGCCACGGTCGCCATGGTGATCATGGAGCCCGCCGCCGGCCTGATGGAAGTCGCCCCCCTGCCCGCCCTGAACCGCAGCTTCACGCGGTACAGCCTGAACGCCGAACCCGAACTGCTGGCCGCCGCCTGAACCGGCGGGCGCTGGCGCAACCCGAGGAAGACGTAGCCATGAAACTCCATTTACTGGGCGCCGCGCTGGCGCTGGCGCTGGGCGGCCTGTCGCTGCCCGCCGCCGCGCAGGCCGCCGCGCCGCTGCGCATTTCGCTTACGGCCGACATCCGTTCGACCGAACCCGGCGTCAACCGGGACAGCAATAGCGACGCGGTCGTGCTGCATATCGTCGAAGGCCTGGTGGCCTATGGCGAGGATGCGGAAGTCCGCCCGCTGCTGGCCAAGTCGGTCGACATCAGCCCGGATGGCAAGACCTACACGTTCACGCTGCGCGACGGCGTGAAGTTCCACAATGGCGCGCCGCTGACCTCGGCGGACGTGCTGTGGAGCTGGCAGCACTACACGGCGGCCAAGTCGGGCTGGCGCTGCGCCAGCGAATTCGACGGACGCGGCACCGTGAAAGTGCTGGGCGTGGAAGCGCCGGACGCGAACACCGTCGTCTATCACCTGGAAAAGCCCAGCGCCCTGTTCCTGGCCTCGCTGGCACGCACCGATTGCGGCGGTGCCGGCATCCTGCACAAAGACTCCGTCAAGGCCGACGGCAGCTGGGACAAGCCCATCGGCACCGGCCCGTTCTCGCTCGGCGAATGGAAGCGCGGCGAGTATGTAAGCCTGAAGAAGTTCGCCAACTATGCCAACCGTGGCGGCGCGCGTGACGGCTATACCGGTTCCAAGCGCCCGCTCGTGGACGAGGTCCGGTTCGTGATCGTTCCCGACGACTCCACGGCCAAGGCCGCGCTGCAACGCGGCGATATCGACATCATCGAAGACGTCTCCAACAACGACGTCCCCGTGCTGCAGAAGACGCCGAACATCAAGGTGGCCTACGCCCCCGTGATGAGCATGACGGCGCTGCTGCTGCAGACCAAGGATCCGGTGCTGTCCCACCCGAAGATGCGCCAGGCGCTGGCCCACGCCATCGACTACACGCAACTGGCCGCCGCCGTCACCGAAGGCCTGGCTCAGCCCAACAATTCCATCGTGCCCCTGGTGTCGCCGTACTACGACGCCACCCAGAAGCAGGGCTGGAGCTACGACGTCGCCAAGTCGCAGAAGCTGCTGCAGGAAGCCGGGTACAAGGGCCAGGAACTGGTGCTGCTGACGACCAAGCGCTATCCGCAGTCGTATAACTCGGCCGTGATCATCCAGGCCATGCTGCAATCGGCCGGCATCAACGCGCGCCTGTCGGTGGTGGAATGGGCCACGCAGCTGGACCGCTACAACGCCGGCACGTACCAGATGATGTCCTTCCCCTACTCCGCCCGCCTCGACGCGGCGCTGAGCTACGAGATGATGTCGGGCGACAAGGCCAAGCAGCCGCGCAAGGTTTGGGACAATCCGGAAGCGCTGAAGCTCATCGACGCAGCCTCGGTTGATTCCGAGTCGGCAAAGCGCCAGTCCTCGTTCGACCAACTGCACAAGCTGTTCCTCGCCGACGTTCCCAGCATCCCCCTGTACAACGGCCTCGATATCGGCGCCTTCCGCTCGGACATCAAGGGATACCAGCCGTGGGCAGTCAAGAAGCCGCGGGCCTGGGAAGTTGAGAGGGTTGCAACGCCCTGATGGTTCTTCGTAGGTCGAGCCCGTGACGCCGCTGGACCTATGTATGTGAGAGGTTGATATGCCCGCCCAAAACGACCGCCCGCGCGGTCGTTTTGGGCATACACACATTCGGAAACTGACGCAGTGCTTGCTGCGCGGACACGGCCGGCGCCTAAAGAACCGAATCCTTACTTCCCGGCAACAATCTTCGTTTCCCACACTCGCGGCTTCCCCTCCCACACGGAGAAACCTTCCACGCGTTTGTTGTGCGCCCAGGCATCCGCGCCGTTGTACAGCACCAGCAGCGGCGTCTGTTCCAGCATCAGGGTGTGCAGTTGGTCGAACAGGGCCTGGCGCTTGGCGGGGTCCGATTCCAGGAAGCTCTCGTCGATCAGCTTCTGGGCCGCAGGATCATCCCAGACCTTGCGCGGCTGCTTGGACTTGTCGCCGGCGAACTGCTCGAAGCTCAGGGCCGGGTCCAGGCGCGAGGAATAGGTGAAGGAGCTGATCTGGTACTTGCCGGTGTTGTAGCGGTCCAGCTGCGTGGCCCACTCCAGCACCTCGATCTTGGCGTTGATGCCCACCGCCTGCATCATGGCCTGGGCCATCACCGCCACCTGGTAGCTCGGCACGTGGGCGCGCTTGTTGGCGTAGATGACGATGGGCTCGCCCTTGTAGCCGGCTTCCTTCAGCAATTGCTGCGCGCGCGCCGGGTCGTACTTGTAGGTGCGCTTCTCCGAATCCTGATAGTAGGCCGACCCCGCGTGCACGGCGGAGTTGTTCAACTGGCCCAGGCCTTCGGAGGCCGCGGCCACCACTTGCGGGATGTCCAGCGAGGCCGCGATGGCCTGGCGCAGCTTCACGTTCTTCAGCACCGGATCCTGCGTCTGGAACAACAGCGTGTGCTTGGTGGCGTCGTGCGGACCGAACACGGTCAGGTTGCGCGAATTCTTCAGTTCGGCGACGTCGGTGCTGGTGATCTGCCCGGCGTCGATCGCGCCCGAGGCCATGCCCGCCTTCGAAGTCGAGGGGTCCGGCACCACCAGGAACTTGACCTCGTCCACCAGCGGCCGTTTGGAGCCGACATAGCCGTCCGGTTTGTCGCCGGCGGGAGAGACGTAGTCCTTGAAGGCGGACAACAGCGCGTATTCGCCGCGTTTCCATTCCTTGAGGGTGAAGGGCCCGGTGCCCACCGGCTTGATCCAGGAACCGTCGGCCGCGACGGAATCCTTGGAAAGGATGGCCGTCATGCCGCAATCGGTGCGCGCCAGCGAATCCAGGAACACCGCGGACTTGCGGTCCAGCTTCATCACCACGGTCCGGGCGTCGGGCGCGAACACCTCGGTCACTTTCAGCCCGTTGCGGCCGTCGAAATCGCTGCGGCAACGCCAATCCGTCTTCGGATCCATGTAGCGCTCCCAGTTCCACAGCACGTCGGCCGAGGTCAGCGTGGCGCCGTTATGGAACTTCACGCCGTCGCGCAGCTTGAAGGTGTAGGTCAGGCCGTCTTCCGACAAGTCCACCGACTTGGCCAGCAAGGGCGCCACGGTGCCGTTCTCGCGATAGCCGACCAGGCCTTCGACGATATTGAGCACCACGCCGTCGGTCGTGTTGTCGCGGTTGACGCCAGGATTGGTGGAGCGGATGTCGGCGGGTTGGGCGACGGTCAGCAGTTCTGCCTGGACCGGAGCGGCGGCAGCCAGCGCCAGGCTGAGCGCGAGCGCTCTGGGAACGAAAACGTGGTGCATGCAAAAAACTCCCCGGCGTGCGGCGCAAAATTCACGCATATATTGGCGCCAAAATAATCTCGCAATTATGGACGGTCTGCCGCCCGCCGCCATACGGGGTATCCCTGAAACGCGCCCCAAATGCATCGCGGCGGCCCCTTTTCAGGAAGCCGCCGCGATGGCCGGAGTATCAGGCTTTCAGGAAATGTCCTGGCCGACGTGGGCCGCGATGATTTTCTGCAGCCGTTTCACGTCGCGCGCCTCCAGCGCCTCGACCATGTCGAAGTGCTCGCGGGCGGACGTTTCGATGCGCGAACGCGTCACCCACTCCTTGGCGGGCGCGGCCGGCCCGCGAGCGCGGGTTTCCTGGATCAGGGCGGCCAGCTCGCGGTTGCTGCACATCTCGTACATGCCAGCATGGAAAGCCAGGTTGACTTCATATTGCTCCAGCAGCGTGCCATCCTGGAGCAATTTGTCGAAGCGCTCGGCCAGGGCGCGCAACGCCCGCACCTTGGCGGCGGTGACGTTGGGCATGAGGTCCGCCGCCGCGCCGGTCTCCAGCAGGATGCGGATATCCCGGATCTGCAGGTGCAGGTCCGGGTCCATCGCGTAGACGTGGTAGCCCCGGTTCGGAATGTGCGCAATCAGCCGCTTCGCGGCCAATTGGTCTAGCGCCCGCCGGACGTCCAGGCGCTTGGCCTCGTAACGTTCCTGCAGGTCGATCTGTTTCAGCCAGGCGCCGGGACCATATACGCCCGCTTGAATATCATGGGCAATACGATCAACCAGGCCGGGCCGTGTCGCCGCCGCTTTCGGCATGGACCCCTCCCGTCAATCAAATCCGAAGCGCGTATTTTAGGGGCAAGTGCGCGCCGCGCCAGCAGGCGCGCGCGCGACGCCTCGCCCCAGGGCTTACGCGGTGGCCCTCAAGGCCTCCTGCCCCTCCAGCCGCCAGCGCAGGCGGACCCCGCCGGCGTCGGTGGATTCCAGCGCCGGGATCGCCGACAGCAGGCTGCGGGTGTAGTCCTCGCGCGGGCGGTCGAACACTTCGTCGCGGGAGCCCTGCTCCACGATGCCGCCGTCGCGCATGACCACCACGCGGTCGGCCACCTGCTCCACCACGCCCAGGTCGTGGCTGATGAACAGGCAGGAGAAGCCGTGGCGCTCCTGCAGGTCGGCGAACAGGTCCAGCACCTGCGCCCGCACCGTCACGTCCAGCGCCGAAACCGGCTCGTCGGCGATCACGAAGGCGGGCCGCCGGACGACGGCGCGCGCGATCGCCACGCGCTGGCGCTGGCCGCCGGACAACTCGTGCGGGAAGCGCTTGGCATACTCGGAGCCCAGGCCCACTTCGGCCAGCACCTCGTCCACGCGCCGCCGCTTGTCGGCCGCCGGCATGTCGTCCAGCATCCGCAGGCCCTCGCCCACCAACTGCCCGATGGTCATGCGCGGGTCCAGCGAGGAATACGGATCCTGGAACACCATCTGGCAATTCAGCCGGTAATCGCGCCAGGCGGGCGAACGGCGCGCGACCTGCTGGCCGCGGAACAGGATCTGGCCCGAGGTCGGCGTCAGCAGCCCGGCGATGGCCCGGCCCAGCGTCGTCTTGCCCGAGCCGGACCCTCCCACCACTGCCACGACTTCCCGCGGCTTGACGTGCAGGTCGATGCCGTTGAGCGCCCGCTTGGCGCCCGTGCGGGAGAACAGCCGCTGGTGGCCCGCGTAGTCCACGATCAGGTTGCGGACCTCGACGATGGGCGCTTCCTTGGTCTGCGGACGCGCCGGCTGCCGGCGCGGCATGGCGTCCAGCAGCTTGCGGGTGTAGGGATGCTGCGGCCGTTCCAGGATGCCGGCCGTGGTGCCGGTTTCCAGCACCTTGCCGTGCTGCATCACCACCATGCGCTCGGTGTAGCGCGCCACCATCGGCAGGTCGTGGCTGATCATCAGCACGGCCGTATGGTGCTCGCGGGTCAGGTCCACCATCAGTTCCAGCACGTCCCGCTGCACCACGGCGTCCAGCGCGGTGGTGGGCTCGTCGGCGATCAGGAGCGCGGGTTCGAGCAGCATCACCGAGGCCAGCATCATGCGCTGGCGCATGCCGCCCGAGAACTCGTGCGGCCAGGCCTCGGTCGCGCCCTTGGGATCGCGGATGCCCACGCGCCGCAGCATCTCCAGAATGCGTTCGCGGCGCGCTGCCCCGGACAGATCGCGGCGGTGCAGCTTCAGGCCTTCGTCCAGCTGGCGCCCGATGGGCATGGAAGGGTTGAGCGAAGTCATGGGTTCCTGGAACACCATGCCGATGCGCGCGCCCCGCAACTTGCGCAGGGCGGACTGGCTCGCCTTGGTGACGTCGATGCCCTCGAACAGGATGGAGCCGCCCGCCGCCACCAAAGGCTGCGGGGTCAGGCCCATGATGGCGCGAGCCGCCTGAGTCTTGCCGCTGCCGGATTCCCCCACGATGCCGACCATCTCGCCGGGCGCCACCTCGAAGGACACCCCGCCGACGATCTCGCGCCCGCCCGGGCCCACCGTCAGCGACAGATTCGATACGGATACCAGTGCGCTCATTACACGCCCCTCATGCGGGGATCGAAGCGGTCTCGCACCGCGTCGCCCAGCAGGTTGATCCCCAGCAGCGCGAGCGCGATGGCCAGGCCGGGAAGAATGGATAGATAGGATGCCTGCGCCATGAACGGCCGCGCCGCCGCGAGCATATTGCCCCAGGTGGGCGCGGGCGGCGGCACGCCCAGGCCCAGGAAGGACAGCGCGCTTTCCGCCAGGATCACCCAGCCGAACATGGACGTGGCCAGCACCGTCAACGGCGCGACGCAGTTGGGCAGCACGTGGCGGAACATGGTGTAGAGCTCGGAGTTTCCCAACACGCGGGAAGACTCGATGAACTCCTTTTCGCGCAGGGACAGCACCGTGCCCCGCACGATGCGCGTCACCGAGGGCGTGTAGGCCAGCCCCAGCGCGAGGATGATGCCGTACTTGTTGGCGCCCACCACGGCCAGCAGGCCGAGCGCCAGCAGCAGGCCGGGAAAGGCCAGCAGCGCGTTGTTGAAGGCCATGATGATGCGGTCGGTCCAGCCCCGCACGAAGCCCGTCAGGGTGCCGATCGCCGTGCCCGCCACGATGGCGAAGCTGACGGTCAGCAGGCTGATCCAGACGCTGCTCGACGCCCCCGCCAGCAGGCGGGACAGTTCGTCGCGGCCGAACTCGTCGGTGCCCAGCAGGAATTCCCCGCCGGGCGGCCGCAGGCGGGCCGCAAAATTGATCTTGAGCGGGTCATAGGGAGTCCAGAAGGCGCCCATGATCGCCGCGACGATCATCAGCGCCACGATCGCGCCGCCCAGCAGCGCGTTGGCCGGAATTCGCTTTTTCATTCGGCGGTCACTCTCGGGTCGAAAAGGGGATAGCAGAGATCGATCAGCAGGTTCACGATCACGTAGACCACGCCCACGAACAGCAGGCAGCCCTGGATCACGGGATAGTCGCGGGCGAAGATCGAATCCACGAGCAGACGGCCCAGGCCGGGAATCGTGAACACCGTTTCCACGACGGCGATGCCGCCCAGCAGGTTGCCCAGCACCAGGCCGATCAGCGTCCAGGTGGGGCCGAAGGCGTTGCGGAAGGCATGGCGCGTCAGCACGGCGAATTCGGACAGGCCCTTGGCTCGCGCATGAGTGATGTAGTCCAGCCGCAGCACTTCCAGCGTGCTGGCCCGGGCCATGCGCATCAGCACGCCGATCTCGTGCAGGAACAGCGTGGCGATCGGCATGACCAGGTACAGCAGGCCGGCCTTCCAGTCGTCGCCGATGGATACGTAGCCCACCACCGGCAGCCATTGCAGCTTCAGGCCGAAGAAGATCAGCAGCAGCAGGCCCAGCCAGAAGGTCGGGATGGACACCAGCAGCGTGGCGGTCCCCACCAGGAACAGGTCGGGCGCCTTGTTCTGCTTCCAGGCCGCGATCATGCCGGCCGGCACCGCCACCATCGCGGCAAACAGCACCGCCACCAGCACCACGCGGCCGCTGATCAGGAAACGGTCCCACACCAGCGGCAGCACGGGCTGGCCGGTATTGATGGAGGCGCCCAGGTCGCCGTGCAGCATGTTGCCGAACCAGATGCCGAACTGCGTGGCCCAGGTCTGGTCCAGGCCCAGCCTGCCGCGCAGGTCGGCCAGCGCGGCAGGCGTGGCCAGATCGCCCAGCAGCAGCTGGGCCGGATCGCCGGGAATGAGCCGGATCATTACGAACACGGCCACCGCCACGATCAGCAGCGTGGGCACGGCCATGACGATACGGGATAGCGCGAAACGCAACATGGCCCTCTCCTATCGCCCGGCGCGGACGCTGCCGCGCCGCGGGCTCTTCAAGAATTCAGTGTTACGCATTGCGCAGCCTGGCCAGCGCCGACGCCAGGAAGTCCTGGACTTCGCCCACGCACTTCAGGCCGTCGTGCGGCACGTTGTCCACCAGGTCGAGCGTGACGTTCACGCCCGCCGCCTCGAACGAGCGGCGCAGCGATTCCAGCCGCTCCGGACGATTCCGGCCGGCGGAGTTGGCGCCCGGCATGAAGAACTTGCCGCCTTCGCGATGGGTGATTTCCCAGGTTTCCAGGTCGGCCTTGCCGACCACCATGTGCACGGCCACGCGGCGCAGGGCGTCCACGTCGATGCCCTTGCCGAAGCGGGTTTCGGCGTCGCGCACGCCCACCCACCAGTCCTGCTCGGGATCCAGCAGCGTCACCGAACCCGGCGCGCCGATCGATACCGCCCACAGGCGTTCCGGATGGAGCAATGCGAAGCGGTTCACGAACTGGCCGCCGCCCGAATAGCCGAACAGGGCGAACTGCTCGAAATCGCGGCCGAACTTCTCGCCCACTTCCGCCACCATGTCCAGCAGGATATGGTCATAGCGGATTTCCCCTTCGCGCAGCTGCTTGAAGCCGTCGCGGTTGCCGTCGCCCAGCGGGCCGACGGGGAACAGCGGGCAGAGCACGATGCAATCGTTCCAGCGGGCGAACTCGGCGAACGCGTCGCGGTACTCCACGAAGGCCCGGCCCGTGCCGTGCATGATCACGACCAGTTCCATCGGGTGCCGGGCCGCGTCGATGTGCGGCGGCACGTACATGCAATAGGAAAAGCGCGGATCGGTGCGCGCGGCGAAGACGGTGCTGTGCCCCAGGTCGTAGATGGCGCGGGCGCGGGCGGCGTCGGGTTGGATGGCGAGTGCTGCGTCGGACTGCATGGTTTCCTCGTTTCCATGGCCGCGTCGCGGGCCATGGTCTGTGCCGGTGGTCAAAACAATGATCACATAAATTGGCGCCAATTTTAGGCATCAGTGATCCGACACAACAAGGCAGGGGATTCCCTAGGGCGGCTGGTCCGGCAGGCGGAAGGCCGGGGCTCAGCCCTTGCCCAGCAGCCGCTTGGCCAGGCCGACCGCGCCCAGCACCACGGCCCCGGCCACCACGCCGAACAACGCGTTGAGCACGGTGGACACCAGTGCAGGCACCACGCCGCCCTCGCCCACCGCCGCGGCGGCGCCTTCGATGGCGGCGTACAAGGGCGCGATGCCGTGCGTCAGAATGGCGCCGCCGACCATGAACATGGCGGCCGTCCCCACCACGGACAGCGTTTTCATCAGGTAGGGCGCGGCGCCCACGATGCGCCGGCCCAGCCAGGCCAGCGCCTGCGAGGACTTGCGGCTGAGGTACAGGCCCAGGTCGTCGAGCTTGACGATGCCGGCCACCAGCCCATAGACGCCGACCGTCATGGCGATGGCGATGATGGACAGCACCATGACCTGGCGGGTGAAGTCGGCGTCCGCCACCGCCCCCAGGCTGATGACGATGATTTCCGCCGACAGGATGAAATCGGTGCGCACCGCGCCTTTGATCTTGCCGCGCTCGAAGGCCACCATGTCGACCGCCTGGTCCTGCAGCGCGTCGGCGCGCGCCGCGTGGTGGTTTTCGGCGGAGTCGCCGTGCGACAGGTATTTGTGGGCCAGCTTTTCGACGCCCTCGTAGCAGAGGAAGGCGCCGCCCAGCATCAATAGCGGCGTGATGGCCCAGGGCGCGAAGGCGCTGATGAGCAGCGCCGCCGGCACCAGGATCAGCTTGTTGACGAAGGAGCCCTTGGCAACCGCCCAGACCACCGGCAGCTCGCGGTTGACGGGGACGCCGGTGACCTGCTGCGCATTGAGCGCCAGGTCGTCGCCCAGCACGCCGGCGGTTTTCTTGGCGGCCACCTTGGTCATGACGGATACGTCGTCCAGTATGGTGGCGATGTCGTCGAACAATGCGAAAAAGCTGCTTCCGGCCATCAAGAATCCCCGTCGCCTCGTAAGGTTTTCCGAGTGTACAGGCGGCCGCGGCCATCGATGCGCGCGGCGCATGGCCGTTTTCATTCCTTTTTTGTCCGGATCGGCGCGGCCGGCGGCGCCACGAGCGCCTATTCTGGCCTATTCCCGCCCCAGGAGCCCGCCATGCTCGCCTTGCGTCCCACCTGCGAACACTGCGACGCCGCGCTGCCGCCGGCATCGGCCCAGGCCAGGATATGCAGTTTCGAATGCACGTTCTGCGCCGATTGCGCGGAGGGGCTGCTGGGCAACGTCTGCCCCAATTGCGGCGGCGGCTTCGCGCCGCGCCCGGTGCGGCCGGCCAGCGACCGCAAGGGCGGCAACTTCCTGGGCCGGTATCCCGCCAGCGCGGAGCGCAAGCATCGCCCCGTCGACCTGACCGCCCACGCGGCCTTGCTCCGCAGTCTGGAAGGCATCCCGCCCGAAGCGCGCTAGGGCCTGTTCCCCCCAAAAGGAGCCTCGCGCAGGCCGGCAATCGGCCGCCAGGCCAGGCGTGGTCGCCACCGCGTGGCTTGGCCACGCAACTGGGCGCTACATCGCTTCGATGCGGGGGTAGAGATCGCGGTTTTCGCGCTGCATGCGCTCGTGGACCCGCCGCAGCACCACGTTGGCGTCGGCCCGGAAGCCGGCCTCGTCCCGTTCCAGGCTGCCCGCGTTGTTCCAGCGCCGGGCGAAGTCCTCGTAGCTGCGCGCGATCTCGTCCATTTCGTCCTGGAAGGCGCGGCCCGTGCTCGCCAGATCCGCGTCGGCGCAGCGCGCCAGCGCGGGATACAGGGCGCGGTCTTCGACGGCCAGGTGCAGCTTGATGATGGCGCTGATCGACACGATGCCGCGCGCGATCTGCGCGGCGTTGCGGGCCACGCCCGCGTGCGCCAGGCGGCGCAGCGAGGCGATGCCCTCCAGGATGTCCACGTGTTGCTGTTTGAATTTATCGATGTTCATGCCGGATTTCCTCTCCCGGGCGGCGGGGCCGATCGCCCCGCCCCGCCCGCTGCCTTCAGCCCGCCGCCCGCAGGCCGTGCGCGGGCTCGGTGGAGCCGCCGGCGTTCTCGAACAGGATGTTGTTCTCCAGGTGGATGTGCGCCATCAGGTCCTCCTTGAAGGTCCGGATGCCCAGATAGAGCGCGCGCCAGGTATTGCAGGCGGCGCGCGGCAGCGTCACGCCATTGGTCAGCGCCAGCAGGCGTTCCAGCGCCACGCCGTGGTCGTCGTGCTCCATGCGCATGACCCGGATGGGCATGGTCGCCATGGCGCCGTGCCCGCGGGCCAGCATCGGGAACAGCACCTGCTCTTCTTTCTGCATGTGGCTTTCCAGTTCCTGCTGCATGACGCGCAGGTGGTCGGCCAGCCCGGTCGGACAATCCGGGCTGTCGGCATGCACCTGCTCCACCTTCAGCGCCAGGCGGATCAGTTCGGGCAGCTGCTGGCGGTGCACCTCGTGGTAGCGCTCCAGGATGTGGTCGATCAGTTCCGCCGGCGAGGCCAGGCCCCAGTCCGTTTCCTGGGCGGGGTTCTGCGCCAGCGCGGTCAGGCGCGCTTCGATCTGCGCCACGTCCAGCGAGCGCTCGGCGGCGGCCGCGGCCAGGCTTTTCTTGCCGCCACAGCAGAAGTCCAGCTCATACTCATGAAACACCTGGGTGGCGCCGGGAATGCTGCGGGCCAGTTGGCCCAGGGATTGCTCAACCATGCTCATCGTCTTCTCCATTGATCGTGACGGGTACCTGGATAAGAGCGAAAACCGTGCCAGGAAAAAGTTGTGATTTATCAAACACCTGCAAATTAAAGGGTGAATATCACCCTTCGCTGGCTGGGTGATATTCACCTGGCAAGGGTAAAATTCACCCCATGCAAAACCTCCTGCTCGCCGATCTGGTCGTCGACCTGCCCCCCGCCGTCCGCCTGCAGCGGCTGGTCTCCAGCCTGCGCACGCATTTCCGTTGCGGCGCCGTGGCGCTGCTGCAGCTGGAGGAAGACCACCTGCGCCCCATCGCGGTGGACGGCCTGACGCAGGATGCGCTCGGCCGCCGCTTCGCGGTGCAGCAGCATCCCCGGCTGGCGGCCATCCTGGCGCGGCGCGGCGTCACCTGCTTCCATCACGACAGCACCCTGCCGGACCCCTACGACGGGCTGATCAACGGCATGGCGGGCGAACCCCTGCCGGTGCACGACTGCATGGGCACCAGCCTGCACATCGAAGGGCGGCCCTGGGGCGTGCTGACGCTGGACGCGCTGGAAGTCGGCACATTCGACGGCGACGCCCAATCCGACCTGCGCGACTACATCGTCCTGCTGGAAGCCGCGCTGCGGACGACGCGGCTGGAGGCCGAGATCCGCGCGCTGCGCGTGGCGCGCGGGGCCGAGCCGGCGGACAGCGCCGCGCCCGACAGCAACGAGATCCTGGGGCAAAGCGAATCCATCGGGCGGCTGCTGCACGAGATCGAGGTGGTGGCGGATTCGGAGCTGCCCATCCTGCTGCTGGGCGAGACCGGCGTGGGCAAGGAGCTGTTCGCGCATCGCGTGCACCGCCTGTCGCGCCGCCGCGACAAACCGCTGGTCCACGTGAACTGCGCCGCGTTGCCCGAATCCCTGGCCGAAAGCGAATTGTTCGGCCATGCCAAGGGCGCGTTCTCGGGCGCGGTCACCGACCGCCCCGGGCGCTTCGAAGCCGCCAACGGCGGCACCCTGTTCCTGGACGAAGTGGGCGAACTGCCGCTCCTGGTGCAGGCCAAGCTGCTGCGCACCCTGCAGAACGGCGAAATCCAGCGGCTGGGCGACGACCGCCCGCGCCGGGTCGACGTGCGCATCGTGGCCGCCACCAACCGCAGCCTGCGCGACCTGGTGCGCGCGGGCGACTTCCGCGCCGACCTCTATCACCGCCTGTCCGTCTATCCGATCCCGATCCCGCCGCTGCGCGACCGCGGCAACGACGTGCTGCTGCTGGCCGGCCGCTACCTGGAGCTGAACCGGGCCCGCCTGGGATTGCGCAGCCTGAGGCTGTCGCCGGAAGCCGAGGAAATGATGCGCCGCTACCGCTGGCCCGGCAACGTGCGCGAACTTGAACACGTCATCAGCCGAGCCGCCATCAAGGCCGTCAGCCATGGCGCCAGCCGCAACGAGATCGTGACGCTGGGCGCCAAGCTGCTGGATTTGTCCGACGGCGACATGCCGTCCGCCCCGCTCGAAGACGAGGATGCCGGCGCGGACGCCGCGAGCGCGACGCCGTCGCTGCGCGCGGCCGTCGACGCCTGCCAGCGCCAGGCGATCCGCCGCGCCCTGGACGCCAACCAGGGCAACTGGGCCAATGCGGCGCGAGCGCTGGAAGTCGATCCCAGCAACCTGCACAAGCTCGCCCGGCGCATCGGCCTGAAGGGATGAGCGGCGCCGCTACTCGATCTTGATTCCCGTATCCCGTATCAGTTTCCCCCAGCGCTGCGATTCCGCCTGCACGCGCTCCTGGAATTCCTCGGGGGAACTGGACACGATGTTGAAGCCGCCCTGCTCCATGCTGTTCTTGACCTGCGGCGTCGCCAGGGTGTCGCGCAGCGCCTGCTGCACGCGCTCTCGCACCGCCGGCGGCAGGCCGGCGGGCGCCAGCATGCCCACCCAGGAATAGGCCTCGAAGCCGGGCACGAGCGCGGCGATGGGCGGCACGTCCGGCAGCGCCGGCGAGGGCTGGGCGGTGCCGATGGCCAGGGCGTTCAGCCGCCCGCCCTGCACGAAGCCGACGATCGTGGGCAGGCTGGCGATCACGACGTCCACCTCGCCGCCCAGCACCGCATTGAACATCGGCCCGCCGCCGCGGTAAGGCACGTGCGTCACCTTGATGTCCGTGCGCGCGGCCAGCGCCGCCAGGTTGAGGTGGTTCGAGCCTCCCACTCCGGACGAGCCGTAATTCACCTGGCCAGGATGCGCCCGCGCATAGTCGAGGAACTGCTGCAGCGTGGTGATGCCGGTCTTCTTGGCTGTGAGCAGCACGGCGGGCATGGTGCCGATCAGGCTGATGTAGTCGAACGACTTGATGGTGTCGTATTGCAGGTTCTTGTAGAGCGAGCCGTTGACCGCGTGCGAGTCGAAGGCCAGCATCAGGGTGTAGCCGTCGGCCGGCGCGCGCGCCAGCTCCGCCGTGCCGATGGTGCCGGACGCGCCGCCCTTGTTGTCCACCACCACGGTCTGCCCCAGTTTCTGCGACAGCACCGGCGCGATGTTGCGCGCCACGTAGTCGACCGAGCCGCCCGGCGGAAACGGCACGATCAACCGCAACGGCCTATCCGGATACCCTTGCCCCCATGCCGCCCCGGCGGCGGCGAAAAGCGCCCCCGCCGCGATGACGGACCGCCATCGTTGCTTCATCATGCCCAGTCTCCTTTGGTGGTGTGCGGGCCGCTATGCTGCGGCCCTTATCGGTTCACATCGACGACGATGCGGCCTCGTATCCTGCCCTCCAGCAACGGCGCCGCGGCCGCTTCGATCTCCGACAAGCCCAGTTCGCGGGTGTTGCCGTCCAGCATGCCTCGCGGCAGTTCCCGGGCCAGTCTGTTCCACGCCTCGGCGCGCAGCGCCATTGGCGCGTAGACGCTATCCACCCCGACCAGCGTCACGCCGCGCAGGATGAAAGGCGCCACTGTCGCCGGCAGGTCCATGCCCTGGGCCAGTCCGCAAGCCGCCACCGGGGCGCCGTAGCGCATGCCGGCCAGTACATTGGCCAGCGTGTGGCTGCCGACGCAATCCACCGCCGCCGCCCACGCCTCCTTCTGCAGAGGCTTGCCCGGCGCCGAGAGCGCGACGCGATCCAGGATGCCGCTGGCGCCCAGGCTGCGCAGATAGTCCGCTTCCTGCGGCCGTCCGGTGCTGGCCGTTACCGTATAGCCCTTGCCCGCCAGCAACGCGATGGCGACGGTGCCCACCCCTCCATTGGCGCCCGTGACGAGCACCGGGCCGCCGTCGGGCGTGGCGTTGTGGCGTTCGAGCGCCATTACGCAGAGCATCGCCGTATAGCCCGCCGTGCCGATGGCCATGGCCTGCCGCGCATCCATGCCCTCGGGCAGGGGCAGCAGCCAGTCGGCGGGCACTCGCGCGGCCTGCGCCAGGCCGCCCCAACGCGTTTCGCCCAGGCCCCAGCCATTGAGCAGCACCGCGTCGCCCGGCTTGAAGCGCGGGTCGGCGCTGCGCCGCACCCGGCCCGCGAAATCGATGCCCGGCACCATGGGAAAGCTGCGCACGACGGGCGACCGGCCGGTGATCGCCAGCGCGTCCTTGTAGTTGAGCGACGAGTACGCCACGTCCACCAGCACCTCGCCCTCCGGCAACTCCTCCTCGGCGATGCGTTCCAACCTGACCAGCGTCGCGCCCCCTTCGCCCTTCGCCAACTTCAATGCCCGATACGGCATGCCTGTCTCCCTCTCGGTGGCGCCGGCGGCCGTTGCAGCCGACGGCGCCGAGGCATAGCGCGACGCCAAGCCGGCCGCGATGCGCTCGTTCATCATTTCGGTGGTGCCATCCGCGTAGCAGAGCGCCTTGGCCGCCAACAGCCGCCGCGCCATGCCCTGGGCCGGCAACAGCCCGCCCGCGCCCAGGACCTGCACGCAGGCGGACACCGCGTCCAGGCATTCGTCGCCGGCGTACTTCTTGGCCATGGCCGCGGCGGGCACGGCCTCGTCGGACTCCGCGTCGATCAGGCCGGCCGCCCGGTCGGTCAGCATCCGCAGGACCTGCAGCCGCAACGCCACGTCCGCCAGCGACCAGCGCAGCCCCTGCTGCTCGATGATGGGACGGCCGAAGGCCTGCCGGGAGGAGGCGTGGCGCACCGCCGCCCGCAGCGCGCTGTCCAGCAGCCCCGTGGCCATCGCCGCGATATGCGTGCGCGCCTTGTTGACACCGGCCAGCGCCATGGAGAAACCCTGTCCGGGCGCATAGAGGACATCACTGTCTTCGGCCGGATATCCCGTCAAGCGGAAGCCGCCGATGCCTGCCGCGCCCAGCCCTTCCAGCGGCTCGCCCGCGACGCGCTCGCACTGCGGCGCGCGCAGGTCGACGATGAAGCAGGCGATGCCTGCGGACCCGCGGGCCGGCTCCGTTTGCGCGAACACCAGCGCCAGTTCGCCGCCAGCGGCGTTGGCCACCCAGGCCTTCTCGCCGTCCAGGATCCAGCCGCCCCCGTCGCGTCGCCGCGCACGCGTGGCGATGGCGGCGAAATCGCTGCCCGCGCGCGGCTCCGACATCGCGGTGCCGCCGATCAGGTCGCCGGCCAACAGCCCCGGCAGGTAGCGCTTGCGGGCCGCATCGCTGCCGTGCTCCGCAATGCGCAGCGCCACGTTGTGCTGGTTGATGAAGGCGAAGGCGAAAGCGAAATCCGTTGCCCCCAGGACTTCGGCCACCCTGGCTCGCATGCGGTAAGGCAGGCCCAGCCCGCCTTGCTCGACCGGGATCTCGATGCCCGCATGGCCCAGCCGGCACGCCTGGCGGATCAACCCGCCGGCCCAGGGCTGAGCGCCGCAGCCCGCCGCCGCGAGCGGCGCCACCTCGTCCCGCGCGAATGCCGCCACGCCGCGCAGCAGCGCGAGCGCCTCGTCGCTCAATCCCGCGTCGCGCTCGTCCAAGGCGGCATTCATCGCGCCGCTCCGGCAACTTCCACGCCGGTCCGTATGGCGCCCGCCTCCCGCAGCGCAGCCAGGCTGGCGTCGTCGTAGCCGGCCATGCCGCGCAATAGCGCCTCGGTATCCTGCCCCAGCGCCGGCGGATATCCCAGCACAGGCTGGCCGTCGAATTTGAAGGGGTTGCCCAGCATGCGCACCGACTCTCCGCCTTGCGGGCGGGCCACGGCCTCGACCATGCCGCGAGACGCCGCCAGGGGATGCGCCAAGGCTTCGTCCACGCCCAGCACCAGCGCGGCGGGCACGCGCTGCGCGTCGAAGATGTCCAGCCATTCCTGCGCAGTGCGCCGGCTGATGGCGCCCGCCAGGTCGCCGGTCAGGGCGTCCACGTTCGCCACCCGCGCCGCCGGTGTGGCGTAACGGGCGTCCGACGCCAGTTCCGGCCTCCCGATGGCCGAGCACAAGGCCTGCCAGAATGCGTCGCCGGTGGGCGCCAGCGCGATCCAGCGGCCATCCGAACTGCGGTAGATATCGCTGGGAGCGATCATCGCGTGGCGCGCCCCGCTCGCGCGCGGCGCGGGGCCGCCCTGCAGGTAGCCTTGCGCCTGCCACGTCAGCATGGCCACCTGCGCATCGAACAGGGACACCTGGACGCGCTCGCCCACGCCGCAAGCCTGCGCCTGCACCAGCCCCGCCGCCACGCCCAGGGCCAGGTAGAGCCCGCCCGCCAGGTCCGCCACCTGATAGCCCACGCGCACCGGCTTGCCGCCCGCCTCGCCCGTGATGCTCATCAAGCCCGACATGGCCTGCAGCATCAAGTCGAAGGCCGGCGCGCCCGCATAGGCGCCCCGGTCGTCCAGCCCGATCAGTTGGCCGACCACGATGCGCGGATTGATCGCCGCCAGCGTAGCGTGGTCCAGCCCCAGGCGGGCCGGCACATCCGAGGCGAACCCATAGATCACGGCATCGGCCTCGCGCACCAGGTCCTGGAAGGCCTGGCGGCCCAATGGATGTTTCAGGTCCAGCGCCACGCTGCGCTTGCCTCGGTTCACCGACAGAAAGAACGGCGAATCCAGCGCGTCGGATACCGGCGGCACCGAGCGCGCGTAATCGCCGCCCACCGGCTCCACCTTGATGACCTCGGCGCCCAGCTGGGCCAGCAGCTGGCCGGCAAACGGCCCGCCCAGCACCCAAGTCAGATCCAGTACGACCTTGCCCTGCAGCATGCCTGCGCCCCTCCAGTGAGTTAAATTCACAGCGTCTCGCGGCATGGCGTCCGTCGCCGCGATTCCCCGGTCTGCAACCATGGGGCGTATTCCAGCATGGGGCACGCGCAAGGGCCAGGCATCATTTCTCGCGACTGTTGTGAGGTAATTTCACAATGAAACCCAGACTGCCGCCGCTGACTTCCATCCGCGCCTTCGAATCCGCCGGCCGCCAGTTGAGCTTTACGCAGGCCGCCGACGAGCTGTCGGTCACGCATGGGGCGATCAGCCACCAGATCAAGGCGCTGGAAGACTGGCTGGGCGTAAAGCTGTTCCGGCGCCTGGGCAAGAAGATAGAGCTGACGGACCAGGGGCGGCTGTACCTGGACACCATCAGCCCCGCGCTCAACGCCATCGCCTCGGCTTCGCGCAGCCTGCGCTCGCGCGAGGTGCTGCGCGTCAACGCCTTGCCCACGTTCACCATGCGCTGGCTGTTCCCACGCCTGGCGCGATTCCGCGAGCAATACCCGGAGGTGGAGGTGGAGATTTCCACCGGGCTGGAGCCCTACCGCCGCCTCCCGTCGAACCTGGACGTGGTGATACGCCGCGAGGCCGAGCCGGTGCCGGGCCTCTACAAGCGCCGCGTGCTCAACGAGAGTTTCTTTCCGGTATGCGCCCCCGGCCTGCTGCAGCGGCTGCCGCTGGCGCGCATCACCGATCTGTCGCGCCACACTTTCCTGCACTGCCATGCGCGGCGCAGCGCGTGGAGCGACTGGCTCGCCAGCGTGCAGCACAGCCGGGTCGTGCCGGCCGAATCGCTGGAACTGGAGCACCTGTACTTCGCGCTGCAAGCCGCGCTGGACGGCCTGGGCATGACCATCGGCTATTCATCGCTGGTGGCCAGCGACATCGAGGACGGGCGGCTGGTCGCGCCGTTCGGGCCGCTCACCGTCCAGTCGCCCGGCTACTTCATCATCATCCGCGAAGAGCGGCGCCACGACCCGCTCTTGAAAACGTTCTGCGACTGGCTGATGGTGGAAGGCGAGCGCTTCAACAAGCATATGGAAACGCTGGTGCCGGGCGGCTGAGCCCGCCTCGGGCCGCCGGCATGGCGCAACGCGCCTTGCCGCCCGGGCGGCCCTGTTAGTATGGGCACGCCGCAAACCTACTCGCCGCCATGCTCAACACTGCCCTGCGCTATTTCCTGGAAGTCGTGGACTCCGGCTCGCTGACCGTCGCCGCGCAGAAGCTGCACGTGGCGCCCTCGGCGGTCAGCCGAATGGTGCGCAAGCTGGAAGAAGAACACCAGACCCTGCTGTTCGACCGCCACGCGCGCGGCATGGTGCTGACCGAAGCCGGCCAGCTGCTGAAGGCCTATGCGCGCCGCGCCTCGCTGGAGGCCGAACGCGCCCGCGCCGAAATCCGCGACCTGAGCGAGATCGGCCAGAAGCTCATCCGCATCTCGGCCAACCAGGCCTTCGGGCGCGAGCTGCTGCCGCGCGTGATCGGCGAAATGCGCGCGCTCGAACCGGCGCTGCGATTCGAGCTCAATATCCTGCAATCCTCGGAAATCAACCGGCGCGTGCGCGAAGGCGAGGACGATATCGGCATGAGCTACAACCTGTCTCCGCCGCAGGGGGTGCACGTGCAGTATGCGCGCCGCATGCCGGTCTTCGCCGTGATGGCGCCGGATCATCCCCTGGCCGGCAGCAAGACGCTCTCGATGCGGGACATCGGCCAGTATCCGGTGGCGCTGATGGGCCCCGGCAGCACCATACGCTTCATCATCGACCTGTGCTGCATGCACGAGAAGTTCGAACTCAACGTGGCGATGACCTGCAATAACCAGGGCGCGATCCAGACCAGTTGCCAGCAGTGGGGCGCGATCAGCTTTTCCGGCGACCTGACGGTCATGACCTCGACCGAGCGCGGCGAGCTGATCGCGATCCCCATGTCCAACGCCGATCTGCACCAGCGCAATATGCACATCCAGACGATGGCCGGCCGCCAGCTGCCGCCCAGCGTCACCCGCTTCGTCGAGGCGCTGACGGCGCACATCGACGCCGCCTACGCCGACCCGGCCTGGCTGGCGGTGGGGCCCGACGCCGCCCGCTAGGCAGGCGGCGGCGAGCCGTGCCGTCGGGCTACTCGCGCAGTTCGGCCGCCCAGTCGGGCTCGCGCCAGGCCGCCGCGTCGTCCAGCGGCCAGACGGGCCGGGGCAGGCCCTTGAACGAGATCTGCTTGAGGTTCGGCGTGGTCAGGCCCGGGCTGTCGACGTCGTGGATGCACTCGTTCGGGAAGAACTCGTCGAAGCCCGCCCGGTAATGGCCGCGGCTTTTGACGATGACGTGCCCCGCCCGCGCGATGTCGATGCCGTGCATCTCCAGCATCGCGGGTTCGGCCAGTTGGCGGCGCAGGCTGCCCACCACGATCTTCATGCCCGAATCGACCAGCTCCAGCAGGCAGGTGTCGCCCATCGAGAACTTGCGCCCCTTCAGGATCCCGCGCCGGCCCATGCCTTCGCCGTCGGTCAGCTTCAGCACCCGCGCCCGCGCCGCGTAGCGCCGCGAGTACTCGGTTTCGACCCGGTTGAACACCGCCTCGAATTCCGCGCCCGCGCCCAGCGCCGTCGCCTGCTCCACCAGCTGCGGGTCGACGAACACGCCCAGCACCACGCCCGGGATGCGCGCCTCGTCGAAGGCCTTGAGCAACCAGGTGGTGTTGCCCCGCCCGCCGCCGCCCGGATTGTCGGCCACGTCGGCGAACAGCAGCGGCCGGGACGCGTCGCGCGCCAGTTCGACCGCGCGCGCCACCTCGACGGTGTTGGCCACATAGCGGCCGCGATCGGCCCAGCCCGCGCGCGCCACCTGCAAGGCCTTGCTGCGCGCCGCCTGCAGGTCGCCGCGGGCGGTGACCGTGATGGTCACGCCGCATTTCGGCAGGTCGGAGAATACGAAGCCCGCGCACACCGCCACGTTGGCGATCGGCCCTTCTTCCGGCTTCTGCGTCAGCGAGGCGCCCAGCGCCACCAGATCGGCGTAGGGCCCGCTGGCCGTCGACAGCGTGACGGACGGCGGCGTCAGCGGCAGGCGCACGTAAGCGGTGACCATGCGGGTTCCGCCCAGGATCTCGTGGATCATGTCCGCGGCTTCCGCCGCCCGCTCCCGCTGATCCACGTGCGGGTTGGTGCGATAGGCGATCAGGCCGTCCAGCGCCGCCACGGTCTCGGCCGAGACGTTGCAGTGCAGGTCGTGCGTGGCCACGACGGGAACGTCGGGGCCGACGATCTCTCGCAGCAGGCGCATCAGCACGCCCTCGGTATCGTTCTCGCCCACCGCGGACGAGGCGCCATGGTTGGCCACGTACACTGCGTCCACGGGCAGGGCCGCCCGCAGGCGCCGCTCCACCTCGGCCAGGAAGGTGGCCCACACGCTGGCGCCGGCCGGGCCGCCCGGCGGCGCGCCGATCACGATCAGCGGCGCCGGGGTCCAGTCGCCGAGCTGGTTCATGCGGTCATAGAACCCCGCCACCTCGCTGGGCAGGCGGCTGGGCCCCCGCACCAACTCGCTGATCGCATCGCCCTCCTCCCAGCACTGCGCCAGGAAGTCGGCTTCGACCGAGGGCGGGCAAAACGCGTTGGATTCCAGGTGGAAGCCCAGAATGGCTACTTTCGGAGCCTTGCTGCTCATACGGACATCCTCGGTCAGGCTTTGTGCAGGGTGTAGAACAGCGACATCTGCGGCTGGAAATCCTTCCAGTTGCTGCGCAGCGCGCTGACCGGGTAGCTGGCGCCCAGCGGAATGTAGGGCACGTCCTCGAATACCTGCAACTGGATCTCGCGGCAGATCTTCTTCTGGGCGTCCAGGTCGGCCGCGTTGAACCAGTCCAGCCGCAATTGTTCGAGGCGTTCGCTGGTGGGCCAGCCGAACCAGGCCTGCTTGCCGTTGCCCCGCAGCGCCAGGTGGCCGGCCGGGTCCAGGTTGTTGGGGCCGGTGTTGCCGGTGAACGCCACGCTCCAGCCGCCCGCGGTGGGCGCTTCCTGGTTGTTGCGGCGCTGCACGGCGGTGCCCCAGTCCATGGTCTGCACGTCCACCTTGAAACCGAGGCGCTTGAACAGGTCGGCGGTGACCAGGGCCGCGGCGTGCCAGGTCGGGAAATCCACCGGATCCAGCAGCACCACGGTCTCGCCGTTGTAGCCGGCCGCCTTGATCGCGGCGCGGGCCGCGTCGATATCCCGCTTGCCGGTGAGCGTTTCCATGCCGGCGTCGCTGTCCATGGGCGAGCCCGGGACGAACACGCCGCAACGGTCGCTCCAGTATTCGGGAAAGTCGGCGCCGTTCATCGCCGTCATGTACTCGGTCTGGTTGACCGCGCTCAGCACCGCGCGGCGGATCGCCGGGTTGTTGAACGGGGCATGCAGGTGGTTGAAACGCATCACGCCGATGGTGGGCAGGCTGCGCTTGACCAGGCGGATGTTGGGGTCCTGGCTCAGGATGGGCAGGAAGTCGCTGTCCACCATTTCCACGCCGTCGACCTCATTGGCCTGCAGGGCCGCGATCGCGGTCGCGCGGTCCGGGATGATGTGCCAGTGCACTTCGTCCACGTGCGCCAGCTTGGGGCCGGCCGTGAACACGGGCTTCTTCTCGTCCTTGCGCGGCACGTAGCCGGCGAACTTCTCGTACACCACGCGCGAGCCGGAGACCCATTTGCCGGAGGCGAAGGTGAAGGGGCCGCTGCCGACCATTTCCTTGACGGCCTCGGTCTCCGGCAGCTTCGCCAGGCGCTCGGGCATGATGCAGGCCATGTTGCCCGACTGCCGGCCCAGCGCGTGCAGGATCAGCGGAAAGGGCTTCTTGAGCTGGAACTGGATGGTCTTGTCGTCCGTCGCGGTCAGCGATTCGGTCGCCTGCATCAGCGAACGGCCCATCAGGTCCTTCTTGGCCCAGCGCTGGATGCTGGCGACCGCGTCCTGCGCGCGCACCGGCGCGCCGTCGTGGAAGGCCAGGCCGTCGCGAAGCGTGATTTTCCACAGCAGGCCGTCGTTCTCGCTGACGTGGCCGGCGGCCATCTGGGGGCTGGGCTGGTACTGCTCGTCCAGGCCGTAGAGCGTGTCGAACACCAACTGGGCGTGCACCTGGGTCATGGCCACCGTGGTGAACATCGGGTCCAGCAAGGTCAGGTCCGCCTGGGGAACCCAGCGGAACGACGTCTTCGCGGGCGCGGCCCAGGACAGGCCGGGCAAGGCCCAGGCGGCCGCCGAAGCGGACGAAGCCAACAGGAAATTCCTACGATCCATTTTTCATCTCCGGGATAAAAAGGAAAAAATCAGTACGCGCCGCCGATGCGGTGCCGCGCCACGAAATGCCCCTCGCCTACCTGCACCAGCGGCTGCACGACGGGTTCGTCGCCCACCGCCCGCGCCGGGCTGGGAAGTTCGCTGAGTTCCAGCGGGCCGCGGCGCCGCGCCGCGGGATCCGCGATGGGCACGGCCTGCATCAGCTTCTTGGTATAGGCATGCTGCGGGTTCTCGAAAATCGCCTGGCGCGGGCCGATTTCGACGATCTGGCCCAGGTACATCACCGCCACCCGGTGGCTGATGCGCTCCACCACCGCCATATCGTGCGAAATGAACAGGTAGCTCACGCCCAGGTCGCGCTGCAGGTCGATCAGCAGGTTCACGATCTGCGCCTGGATCGATACGTCCAGCGCGGAGACGGACTCGTCGGCGATCAGCACCTTGGGGTCCACCGACAGCGCCCGCGCGATGCAGATGCGTTGCCGCTGGCCGCCCGAGAACTCGTGCGGCCAGCGCCGCATCATGGAAGGATCCAGCCCCACGCGCTCGAACAGTTCGGCCGCGCGCCGGTCGGCCTGCTCGCCGCTGTGCAGCCGGTGGATCAGCATCGGCTCCTTCACGCAATCGCCCACCCGCATGCGCGGGTTCAACGACGCGAAGGGGTCCTGGAACACGAACTGCATGTTCCGGCGCAAGGCCAGCAGCGAGGCGGGATCGTCCTGGCTCACGGGCTTGCCCTGGAACGCGATGGTGCCCCGGGTGGTCTTGGCCAGCCGCAGCAGCGAACGCCCCGTCGAGGTCTTGCCGCAGCCAGACTCGCCCACCAGCGACAGGGTCTCGCCCGCGTGGAGGTCGAAGCTCACCTGCTCCACGGCGTGCACCCGCTTCTTGACGCGGGCAAACACGCCGCCGCGCACGTCGAAGCGCGTCACCAGGCCGCGCACGCTCAGCACCACCTCGTCCTTGGCGGCGACGGCGGGCGGCTTGGGCGGCCGCTCCGCCCCGCCGCCCGACAGCAGCGGAAAGCGCGCCGGCAGCGCGGTGCCGCGCATGGCGCCCAGCCGGGGCACGGCGGCCATCAAGGCCTGGGTGTAGGGATGTTGCGGCGCCTGGAACAGGCCCTGCACGTCGTTGTTCTCGACCACGTCGCCCTTGCGCATGACCATGACGCGGTCGGCCACCTCCGCCACCACGCCCATATCGTGCGTGATGAAAATGACGCCCATGTCCATCTCGTGCTGCAGTTCGCGGATCAGCTGCAGGATCTGCGCCTGGATGGTGACGTCCAGCGCCGTGGTGGGTTCGTCGGCGATGAGCAGCGCCGGCTTGCAGGACAGCGCCATGGCGATCATCACGCGCTGGCGCATGCCGCCCGAGAGTTCGTGCGGATAGCGCCCCATGATGGCGGCGGCGTCCGGGATGCGGACCTGGTCCAGGATGCGCCTGGCGGCGGCCTGCGCCGACTTCGCGTCGCCGGGCTGATGCAGCCGGATCGCCTCGACGATCTGGCTGCCCACCGTGAACACCGGATTGAGCGAGGTCATGGGCTCCTGGAAGATCATGCCCAGGTCGTTGCCGCGCATGGCGCGCATGCTGTCCTCGGAGGCCGCGACCAGGTCCACGGCCTCGCCCGGGCCCCGATGGAAGGTCATGCGCCCGCTCTCGATGCGGCCGCCGCCGAACTCCACCAGCCGCATGACGGCCAGCGAGGTCACCGATTTGCCCGAGCCGGATTCGCCCACGATGGCCAGCGTCTCGCCGCGGTCCACGTGCAGGCTGAGGGACTTGACCGCGCGAAACGCGTTGTCGCCGCGGCCGAAGGAGATCGACAGGTCTTCGACCTCCAGCACTCGACGGTTCTGTTTCATTGTCGTGTCCATGGTTCAGATCCTCTTGGCCATGCGCGGATCCACCGCGTCGCGCAGTCCGTCGCCCAGCATGTTGATCGCCAGGATCGTGATCGACAGGAACACCGCCGGGAAGGCGATCAGGTGCGGCTTGATCTGCCACAGCGCGCGCCCTTCGGCCATGATGTTGCCCCACGACGGCACCGACGGCGGCACGCCCGCGCCGATGAACGACAGGCTGGCCTCGGCCAGGATCGCCACGCCGCAGATATAGGTGGCCTGCACCATCAGGGCGGCCAGCGTGTTCGGGAAAATGTGCCGCAGCACGATGCGCACGCGGCTGGCCCCCGCGGCCACCGCCGCCTCCACGTAGGGCTGCTCGCGCAGCGACAGCACCAGCCCGCGCACCAGCCGCACCACGCGGGGCACCTCCGCGATGGTGATGGCGATGATCACGTTCTGCAGGGAAGCGCGGGTCAGCGCGATCAGCGCGATGGCCAGCAGGATGGTCGGGATGGACATGAAGCCGTCCATGATCCGCATCACCACCGCGTCCACCCAGCGCACGAAGCCGGCCGCCAGGCCGATCAGCACGCCGATGACCGTGGACAGCGCCGCCACCGTGAAGCCCACGATCAGCGAAACGCGCGCGCCGTAGATCACCCGCGAGTACACGTCGCGCCCCAGCAGGTCCGTGCCGAACCAGAATTGCGCGTTCGGCGAGCGGGTGCGGTGGATGGGAGACAGCGCCGTCGGATCCACCGTGCCCAGCCAGGGCGCGCACAGCGCCACCAGGAACAGCAGGAGCAGCAGCGCGCCGCCCACGGCAGTGGTGGGATGCCGCTTGAGAAAGCCGGTATAGGTATTCATCAGTACTTGATCCTCGGGTCAAAGGCGCGGTAAAGCAGATCGACCAGAAGGTTGACCAGCACGTACATGAAGCTGAACAGCAGGATCACGCCCTGGATGACGGGGTAGTCGCGCCGCAGGATGGCGTCGACCACGAGGCGTCCCAGGCCGGGGATGGAGAACACGGTTTCGGTCACGACCGTGCCGCTGATCAGCAGGGCCACGCCGCTGCCGATCACCGTGATGATGGGCACCGCCGCGTTCTTCAGCGCATGGCGGAACAGCAGGCCGCGGTTGCCGACGCCCTTGGCGCGCGCGGTGCGCACGTAATCCTGGCTGAGCGTTTCCAGCAGCGTCGCCCGGGTGATGCGAGTGATCAGCGCCACGTAGACGCTGCCCAGCGCCAGGGCCGGCAGCACCAGGGTGTGCACGGACGCCCAGAACCCGGCGGATAGCGGCGCGTAGCCCTGCACCGGGAACCAGCGCAGCTGCAGGCCGAAGATCCAGGCCAGCAGATAGCCCACCGCGAAGGAAGGCACGGAGAAGCTGAATACGGCCAGGACCATGATGCCGCGGTCCTGCAGGCGGTTGTGCTTCCAGGCCGCCAGCGCACCGATCGGAATGGCCACGACCACCGACACGATCAGCGTCATCACCATCAGCGAGAAAGTCGGCACCAGGCGCTGGCCGATCATGTGGCTGACCGGCAGCCCGGTGAACAGCGACGTGCCCAGGTCCCCGTGCAGCACGCTCCAGCCCCATTCGCCGAAGCGGTGCAGGAACGGCTGGTCCAGGCCCAGCGTGGCGCGGATGCGCGCGATGTCCTGCGGCGTGGCGTCTTCGCCGGCCAGCAGCGCCGCCGGATCGCCCGGCGCCAGGTCCAGCAGGCCGAATACGAACAGCGCGACGAACAGCATGACGGGCAACGTCATGAGCAGCCGTCGCAATGTGTACGAGAGCATTGATTCCCCTTGTCTAGTAGTGCCGCGGCCCGGTGCGGTGCCTGGCCGTGTTCCCGGACGTCGCGCGGCGGCAGCGCGCAGCGCGACTTGCGGCGGATTCTAGATAGCGGGGAGGATTCGAACCATATCAATATTCTTAAAAAAGTATTGCCTTTTTTAGAATCGTCTTGGAAAGCGTTGCCACGGCTGGATCCCCGCCAGGCCTGCGCGGACCGCCGCTAGGGAATTCCCCTAGGCCGAAAGAGAGCCGGACCGGCGCCTCAGGACGACTCCGCGCCTTGCCGCGCGCGGTCCAGGACCGCCGCGCGGAATTCCTGCATCAGCGGCGACCAGGTCGCGCCATGGCGCGTGACCAGCGCCATGCAGCGCCGCAGCGGCCGGCCCAGCGACACCGGCAGTTCCGCGATGTCGCCGTTCAAGGCGCTCTGCGGCATGAGGGCCAGCAGGTCCGACGCCGCCAGCAAGGCCAGCGCGCCCCCGGAAAAGTGCTGGACCTCCAGCGCCGCCGGCGGCATCGCCAGGCCGGCCTCGGCATAGCCGGCCTCCATCGCCTGGCGCGCGACGGACCCGGGCATGGGCAGGATCCAGCGCTGGCCGTCGAGATCGCGCAGCGCCAGCTTGCGCCGCGATGCCAGCGGATGCTTGCGGCTGGCGGCCACGCACAGGCCGTCCTCCCGTATCGGTTCGTGGTGCAGCGTGCCCGGCACGTCGGCATAGATCGGCGTCACGGCCAGGTCGAGCTTGCCGCCCGCGACCTGCTCGTTGAGATCGTCCGACTGCCCCTGCGTGAGCTGCACCCGCAGCGCGGGCCGGCGCGGCAGCAACAGCCGCAGGGCAGGCATTACCACGCTGTCCACGGTAGCGCCGGTGGCGCCGATCCGCAGCAGGCCCGCCTCCCCCACCCGCAGCTCCATGGCGTTGCGCACCGCGTCCCGATACTCGGCCCACAACCGCTGCGCGTGCTCGCGGAACGCCAGCCCGGCCGACGTCAGGCGCAGGCCGCGCCCGCCCCTGTCCAGCAGCGCCAGGCCCGTGTCCGCCTCCAGCCTTTGCAGGGACTTGGACACCGCCGGCTGGCTGACGCCGCAGGCGGAAGCGGCCCGATCCAGGTTGCCGTGTTCCACCACGGCCAGGAAATACTCAATGTCCCGCAGCGACAGATTCATAATCAGTAGTTATGCATTAGCTCATCTTAAGGAATATTACGCCGAGCCGGCGATCCTAGAATTTCCGGCATGACCCTGAAGCAACACAAGAGGCGCAGCGCATGGAAAAGAAGCCCAACATCGTATTGATCGTGGCCGACAACCTGGGATGGGGGGAATTGGGCTGTTATGGCGGCGGCGCCTTGCGCGGCGCCCCCACGCCCCACATCGACCGCCTCGCCACCGAAGGCCTGCTGCTGCAGAACTTCAATGTGGAAAGCGATTGCGTGCCGACGCGCTCGGCGCTGATGAGCGGCCGCCATCCCATCCGCACCGGTTGCCTGCAATCGGTGCCGCCGGGCCTGCCCCAAGGGCTGGCGCGCGACGAGATCACCCTGGCGCAGCAGCTGTCGGCGCAGGGGTACGCCACGGCGCACTATGGCAAATGGCACCTGGGCGATATCCCCGGGCGCTACCCATCCGACCGCGGCTTCGACGAGTGGTACGGCATTCCGCGCACCACCGACGAAAGCCAGTTCACCTCGTCGATCGGCTTCGATCCGGCCGTGGCGGACCTCCCGCACATCATGCAGGGCCAGGCGGGCGAGCCGTCGGAGAACGTCAAGGTCTACGACCTGGACTCCCGCCGCGGGATCGACGCCGAACTGGTGGACCGATCCGTGGGCTTCATGCGCAAGCATGCCGAGGCGGGCCGCCCCTTCTTCCTCTATCTGCCCCTGGTGCACCTGCATTTCCCCACCCTGCCGCACCCCGACTTCGCGGGCCGCACCGGCGCCGGCGACTTCGCCGACTCCATGGTGGAAATGGACCACCGCGTGGGACAGGTGGCCAGCGCCGTGGACGAACTGGGCCTGCGCGAAGACACCGTCTTCATTTTCTGCAGCGATAACGGCCCGGAGTTCCGCAAGCCGTACCGCGGCACCGCCGGCCCCTGGACCGGCACCTACCACACGGCCATGGAAGGCAGCCTGCGCGTGCCTTTCATCATCCGCTGGCCCGGCAAGGTGAAGCCGGGGCAGGTGTCCAACGAGATCGTCCACGTGACGGACCTGTACACCACGCTATCGCGGATCGGCGGCGCGCCCATTCCGCAGGACCGGCCCATCGACGGCGTGGACCAGACCGACTTCTTCACCGGCGCCAGCGCGGCCTCGCCGCGCGAGGGCTTCCTGTTCTACATCAAGAACGACCTGCGCGCGGTCAAGTGGCGCGACTGGAAGCTGCACTTTTACTGGGAACCGGAAGTCAACGAAGGCAAGGGCAAGCTGGAATCGCCGTACCTGTTCAACCTGAAGCAGGATCCCAAGGAAGAGAGCGACATCCTGATCTTCAACACCTGGGTGCTCGGCCCTATCCTGAAAATGGTGCAGGCGTTCAACCAGTCGTGCATCGCGCATCCGAACACCCCGCCCGGCAAGCTGGATCCCAGCTGACGCCCAGGCGGCAGACCGACAAAAACAGCAGGGGAAAAACATGAAATTCGCTATCCATTGCGGCGCGCTGCTGCTCGGCGCCGCGGTCTCTTCCGCCGCCGTCGCGGCGGACGTCAAGCTGGACTGGCCCGGCAAGCAGATCACCTGGGTCGTCGGCTTCGTGCCGGGCGGCACCGCGGACGTGCTGACCCGCATCGCCGCCCAGGAGCTGGCCCGGCAGAGCGGGCTGAACGTCGTCGTGGAAAACCGCCCGGGCGCGGCGGGCGCCATCGCCCTGCAGCTGGTGGCGCGCAGCAAGGCCGCCGACGGCTACCTGCTGACCGTGCCCGGACCGCTGATCTATCCCACGCCCCAGCCGCAGATCGGCCGCGAGCTGTCGCCTGTCATCCTGATGGCCCAGGGGCCGATGGTCATCGTCGGCCCGGCCAAGGACGCGCGGGCATCGCTGCAGGACGTGCTGGAAGACGCCCGGCGCCGGCCCGAGGCCTGGAGCTACGGCAGTTCGGGCAACGGCACCTCGCAGAACCTGGCCGGCGAACTGCTCAACCAGTATGCCGGCACCCGCATCGTGCACGTGCCCTACAAGGGCGGCGGCCAGGCGGTGGCCGACGTGGCCGGCGGCCAGATTCCGCTGGCCATCCTCGGGTCGGCCCCGGTCATGCCGCAGATCAAGGCGGGCACGCTCAAGGCCTACGCGGTCACCACGCCCTACCGGCTGGACAGCCTGCCCGGCGTGCCCACCGTGGAGGAGTCCGGATTCAAGGGCTATGCGGCCACGCAGTGGTTCTCCGTGGCCGCCGGCAAGGCCATCCCCGAGGCGCAGCTGGAACAGGTCAACGCGGCGCTGCAGGCCGCCATTCGCGCGCCGGAATTCAAGGCCGCCGTCGACAACGCAGGCATGATCGCGGGCGGCGGCTCGCGGGCGGACCTGCAGGCCTTCATCCAGGCGGACGACGCCAAGTGGAAGAAGCTGCTGGACAGCGGCGCGGTCAAGCTGGAGAACTGAGCAGGCCCTAGCTCATGTACACGCCGCCGTTGATCGCGTAGTTCGCGCCCGTGACGAAGGCGGCCTCGTCGGAGGCCAGCCAGGCGCACAGGCCCGCCAGGTCCTGGGCGGTGCCCAGCCGGCCCACGGGCACGCTTTCGACGATGCGGTCCAGCAGCGCCGGCGGAAACGCCTTCACGGTGTCGTCGGCGATGAAGCCCGGCGACACCAGGTTGACGGTCACGCCGCGCGCCGCCACCTCCTGAGCCAGCGAGCGCGTGAAGCCGATGACCGCGCCCTTGGCCGTGGCGTAGTTGATCTGGCCGATCTGGCCCTTCTCGGCCGCGACGGAACCGATGTTCACGATGCGGCCCCAGCCCCGGTCGGCCATGCTGTCGACGACCTGCTTGGTGCTGTTGAACAGCGTGTCCAGATTGCTGCGCAGCACCGCCGACCAGTCCGCGTGGGTCATCTGGCGAAAGCGCATGTCCAGCATCGAGCCGGCATTGTTGACCAGCACGTCGATCTCGCCGACCTCGCGCCGCACCTTGTCGAAAGCCGCCTCGGTCGAGGCCCAGTCGGTGGCGTCGCCTTCGGACGCGATGAAGTCGTAGCCCAGCGACTTCTGTTCCTCCAGCCAATGACGCTTGCGCGAGGAACGCGGCCCGCAGCCCGCCACGACGCGATGCCCCGCGCGGTGCAGCGCCTGGCAGATCGCGGTGCCGGTATGGCCCATACCGCTGGTGACATAAGCAATGCGCAAAGCCATGATGCGTCCTTAGGAAGATTGACCGACGAGAGGGAACAGGCCGAACGCCAGCGCGGCGGCCAACATCACCAGGCAGACCATCGTCGCCCACTTCAGCGAGTAGCGCTGGTGGTCGCCGAAGTCCACGCCGGCCAGACCCACCAGGAGATAGGTGGACGGCACCAGCGGGCTCAGCAAGTGCACCGGCTGGCCCACCAGCGACGCGCGCGCCATCTCGACCGCCGAAATCCCGTAGCCCTGGGCCGCTTCGCTCAGGATGGGCAGCACGCCGAAGTAGAAGGCGTCGTTGGACATGAAGAAAGTGAACGGCAGGCTGACCAGCGCGGTAATGCCGGCCAGATACGGCCCCATCGCGTCGGGAATCACCGCCAGCAGGCTGCGCGACATGGCCTCGACCATGCCCGTGCCCGACAGGATGCCGGTGAAGATCCCGGCCGCGAAAATCAGCGATACCACCGACAGCACATTGCCCGCGTGCTGCGCGACGCGACGGCGCTGCTCGGCCAGGTCGGGATAGTTGATGACCAGCGCGATCGCGAAGGCAATCATGAACAGCACCGGCAAGGGCAGCACGCCCAGCACCAGGCTCACCATCAGCGCCAGCGTCAGGCCCGCGTTCACCCACAGCAGCTTGGGGCGGCGCAGATCGTGGTCGACCTCGATCTCGGGCAGCGTCTTGGGGCCGTCCTCGTCGTAGCCCGCGTGCAGCGACGCGCCCCCGGGCAGGGACAGCACGCCCAGCCGGCGGCGCTCGCGCAGGCCCAGGAAGAACGCCAGGACCAGGATGGCCACGATCGCCACGCCCATCACCGGCACCAGCGGCACGAAGATGTCGCCCGCGTCCACGTGCAGGGCGCTGGCGGCGCGCGCCGTCGGCCCGCCCCAGGGCGTGAGGTTCATCACGCCGCTGGCCAGCATCGCCAGACAGGTCATGGACAAGGCATTCATCTTCAGGCGGCGGTACAGCGGCAGCATCGACGCCACCACGATCATGTAGGTGGTCGAGCCGTCGCCATCCAGCGAAATCACCAGCGCCAGCACGGTCGTGCCCACCACGATCTTCAACGGGTCGCCCTTCACCGCGCGCAGGATGCGGCCGACGATGGGGTCGAACAGGCCGGCGTCGATCATGACGCCGAAGTACAGGATGGCGAACATCAGCATCACGCCCGTCGGTGCGATCTTGCGGATTCCGTCCAGCATCATCTTGTCGATCCCCGCCCCGAACCCGCCCAGCAAGGCGAAGATAATGGGGACAAGGATGAGCGCCACCAGGGGCGACAGGCGCTTGGTCATGATCAGCGTCATGAACGTGATCACCATGCCGAAGCCAAGCAGGGTCAATAGCATGAGGGTTATCTCCGACTCGTCGTTGTTATGCGATGCCTCCGGCGGGGGAAGCCGGCCCGCAAGACTAGGAACAAAACCTGTCTACAACCTGTCGTTTTTCCCAACAGCAAGCGAGCGTAGCGAGCGCGGCGTGGGGGCCCCTTCCGCCGCCGGGCCGCCCCAAGGCGGAAGCGTCCCCTCGGGGGGCAGCAAGCGAGCGCAGCGAGCGCGGCGTGGGGGCCCTCCACACCCATGCGACAATTCCCTCATGCGCATATTGGTGATCGAAGACGACGAGGACCTGGCCGACGCCATCGTGCGCCGGCTGCGCCGGCTCGGCCATGCCGTGGACCGCCAGGGCGACGGCATGAGCGCCGACGGGGTCCTGCAATACGAGTCCTTCGATCTCGTCATCCTGGACATCGGCCTGCCCCGAATGTCGGGCTTCGAGATCCTGCACCGCCTGCGCGACCGGGGCAGCAAGACGCCAGTGCTCGCCCTGACCGCCCGCATCGACATCGAAGACCGCGTCCACGCCCTGGATACCGGCGCCGACGACTATCTCGCCAAGCCGTTCGACTTCCGCGAACTGGAAGCCCGCTGCCGCGCCCTGCTGCGCCGGCCGATCGCCCAGGCCGCGGGCGTGCTCCGCTTCGGCGACCTGGTCATCGACAGCGCCGCGCGCCAGGTTACGCTGGCGGGCCAGCGCATCGAGCTTCCCAAGCGCGAATACAGCCTGCTGGAAATTCTGCTGGCCGGCATGAACCGCGCGGTCAGCAAGACGGAAATCGCCAACAAGCTGTTCGCCTTCGACGACGACGCCGCCCCCAACGCCATCGAGGTCTACATCGCGCGGCTGCGCCGCAAACTGGAAGGCTCGCCCCTGCGCATCGAAACGCAGCGCGGCACCGGCTATCTGCTCACGGCCGCCGAGGACGCGGCCGACGGCTCCGAATCGCCTTAGCCGTGCAGCACGGCCGCATTTCCGTCCGCCGCCGGCTGCTGGCCACCCTGCTGGCGCTGTTCGCCGCCGCCCTGGCGGCGCTCTACCTGCTGGTGCGCGGCTATGCCCACCAGACCGCCGACACCACCTACGACCAATTGCTGCGGGCCTCGGTCCTGTCCATCGCGGACAGCCTGCAGCTGGTGCAGGGCGAATGGCGCATGGACATGCCCTACGCCTCGCTCGCGCTGCTGGAACAGGCCCCCCGCGACCGCGTCTTCTACCGCGTCGTCGCCACGGGCGGCGAGCTGGTTTCGGGCTATGCGGACCTGCCTTCGCCGCCGGCGCGCGGCGACGCCGGCCCGGCGGATACGCCGCGCCTCTACGACGCCCGCTACCAGGACGAACCCGTGCGCGTCGCCTGGATGGAGCGCAAGATCGCCGGCCCGCGCGACGCCGAAACCGCCGTCATCCAGGTGGCCCAGACCCGCGAGGCCCGCAACGCGCTGGCGGCCGGCATCCTCTGGCAAGGCACGCTCGCCCTGATCGGCTTCGCCGCCGCGGCGCTGGCGCTGGCCTACTGGGGCCTGCAGCGCTCGCTCTCGCCCATCCAGCGCATCGAACGCGAGCTGGCCGCCCGCAACGCTTCGGACCTGCACCCCATCGCCGCGCCCGTGCCGGAAGAACTGGATACGCTGGTGCATGCGCTGGACGGCTTCATGGCCCGCCTGTCGGAGAACCTGGACACGCTGCGGCTCTTCATCGCCGAGGCCGCGCACCAACTGCGCACGCCGCTGGCCGCCCTGCACGCGCAAATGGAAGTGGCGCTGGACGAGGAAGACCCGGCCGAGCAACGCCGCAGCCTGCTGGCGGTACTGCGCAACGCCGAGAAACTCTCGCGCCTGGTCAACCAGCTGCTCAGCGACGCCAGCGTCATCCACCGCAGCAACGTCCGGCAGTTCCAGCCCGTCGACCTGGCGGAACTGCTAAGCCAGGCGCTCTACGACACCGTGCCGCAGGCCGATCCCCAGCCCGACGTGCGCCTCAGCCTGCCCGCCGCCGCGAATCCGCCGCGCATCATGGGCGACAGCCTGATGCTGCGCGAGGCCTTCAAGAATCTCATCGACAACGCGCTGCGCCACGGCGCCACCGAAGACGGCCACATCGACGTCCGGCTGGAAGCCGATGGCGCGGACTGGCGCGTCATCGTGTCCGACCAGGGCCCCGGCATTGCCCCCGCCCTGGCCAACACCGCGTTCGAGCGCTTTGCCCGCGGCCCCAATCCGCGTTCGCCCGGCGCGGGCCTCGGACTGTCCATCATCAAGCGCGTCGTCGATATCCATCAGGGCAGGCTGGTCCTGAGCAACCGCGTGGGCGGCGGCCTGGAGGCCGCGATCACGCTGCCGGGGATGCCGCAGGATGCGTAAGACTCTCGCGGCCCTGCGCCGCCTCGCCGCCGCGGCCGCCCTGCTGCTGCCCATCGCGCTCCAGGCCGCCGAGACCAGCGGCGGTGGACTCACGCTGGGGCCGGCGGACGGCAACAACGTGCTGGTCGTGCACGCCTCCAACAGCGTGCAGGTATTCCGCGGCGTGCTGGAGGACTTCAGCAGGCTGAATCCCGCCATCCGCCTGGAATACACCGAGCTGTCGACGCAGGACCTGTATGCGCAGACCGTGGCGCGCGCGTGGCAATCGCCCGCCGCCAGGATCGGCCCGGACATCGTCATCAGCAGCGCCATGGACCTGCAGACCAAGCTGGTCAACGACGGCTACGCGCAGGCCCACGTCTCGCCCGAGACCCGCGCCCTGCCCGGCTGGGCGAACTGGCGCGACGAGGTCTTCAGTATCGGCACCGACCCCATCGTCATGGTCTACAACACCGACAGGCTCGACGCCGCGCGGGCGCCCCGCACCCGGCGCGAACTGCTGTCCCTGCTGCAGGCGCCCGACCAGCCGCTGGCCGGGGGCATCTCCACCTACGACGTGGAAGGCAGCGGCATCGGCTACCTGGCCGCCACCCAGGACACCCGCCTGGACAGCATGGCGGGCGCGCTGCTGGCGGCCCTGGGCCGCAATGGCGTCACGGTCCACGAATCGACCGAACACGCGCTGGACCGCCTCGAACGCGGCGAGATCACGCTGGCCTACAACCTGCTGGAATCCTATACGCGGCATCGCATCGACCGGGGCGCCCCGCTGGCCATCGTGTACCCCCAGGACTACACGCTGATGCTGTCGCGTTCCGCCATCATCCCGAAGCAGGCGCCGCGCGCGGACCTGGGCCGGCTGTTCCTCGACTACCTGCTATCGCCCCGGGGACAGGAAATGGTGGCCCAGCAGTCGGGCATGCGGCCGGTGAGCGCCTCCGTCATCGCCGCCGCCGGCGTGCGGCCGATGGGGCTGGGGGTGGGCCTGCTGGTGTACCTGGATCCCCTGAAGAAAAAGCACTTCCTCGACCTGTGGAAGGCGGCCATCCAGCCGGCGGCCGCCGGCCCGGGCGCGCCTCCCGCCGCGGGCGGCCCCGGCCCTGGCGGCCCGATTGATTGAAACGCTCCGGTACGGGCGCACCAGATCGATGATTTTCTTCCGGAACGCGGATTTGCGAGGATAATTTCCGTTGGGATCCCCGGCGGCCGACAGCCATTCGCGATCGACCGCCCTGCCCCGCCCGCGCGTGCGCACCATCGCCGCGCGCCGCTCCCCCCGACGAGGCCGGAGCCGTCCATAACAATCTGTGATGCCCGGCGGCGATAGCTGCCTGAACCAGAGCCGGAGGCACCAAATGGCCGAACACCCGATTGCGGTCCGGCGGGCCGTGGAAGCCGTCAGCCATCTTGTCGATCCCGCCCCCCCGTGGCTGGACATCCTGCGCACCGCGCGGGACATGGTGGGCGCCGATAGCGGCACGCTCATCGTCTTCGATGCCCGGCACAACCTCCTGAACCTCGCCTCCATCGGCTTCTCCGAGGCCTGCGCGGCGGACTACCAGAACCACTACTACCGCTGCGACATCCTCGAACGCGACTCCCGGCTGTCGCCCAGCGGGACCTGGCTCGACACCGCCCGGATGTACCCGCGCGGCCAGCTCCAGCGCTCCGAGTTCTACACCGACTTCATGGTCAAGCACCGCATGGCGCAGATCCTGTCCCTGGTGGTCGAATCGAACGCCGTGGTGCACGCGGCCATCGGCTTCCAGCGCTCGACCGAGGACGGCGGCGCCAGCGACCGCCTCCAGACGGGCGCTTTCGGCCAATACTTCCGCACGCTGCGCAGCCAGCTGGCGCAGCGCGAAAAAGCGCTCGCGATCGGATGGCGCTCCATCGAAAGCGCGTTCACCGACGTGGGCGAAGCCGTCCTGCTGATCAGCAAGGACGCCATGGTCGACAAGATGTCCACGCTGGCCATGCGCTACCTGGACGACGGGCATGGATGGCACGTGCGCGCCGGCAGGCTGCGCCACGCCAACGGCAAGATACAGGCGCTGTTCGACACCCATTGCCAGGCCGTGGCGCGCGACGGAAAAGCGCGTTCCCTGGCGGCCGCCTCCGGCTGGGGGGAATTGTTCTGGATCGACATCAGCGCGGCGCCCGAAGCGCTCAACCTGATCGGCGGCGCGATGCTGCTCGTGCGCATGCGGCGCAAGAGCGCGTTCGCGCCGCCCGACATCGACCGGCTGGAATCCGTGTTCGCCATCACGCACGCCGAAGCGGCCGTGCTGGCCGGGCTGGCCACCGGCCACAGCGTGGAGGAAGTCGCCACGCTGCGCAACGCCTCGGTGCTGACGGTGCGCAAGCAGGTCGCCTCCCTGCTCAACAAGATGGAATGCAGCCGCCAATCCGAGCTGGTCAGATTGGCCTCTTTGCTGTAGCCGGCCCCGGCTTCGCCCCGGCGGGCGCCATCCGCCCGCGGCGGCATACTCCATTTTGGGTATGCGGCGCCCCCCGTACACGACCTACGATGGCTCCGAAGGCATGAAGCCAGGGAGGACATGCCGGTCGCGCAGCTGTCCTTGCCCAAGACTGCCTTGCCGTGAGCCCAAGGACACCGGGTCCCAATGCTGCGTTCTCTCTTGCCATCGAGGAGCACTTCATGAAGACCGCCCTATTTCTCCGCGCCGCCGTTCCGGTCGCCCTGGCGACTGCCGCGTTGCTCTCGGGCCCGGCAGGCGCGCAAACGGCCTCCACCTCGTCCGACACCAGCGCAACGGTCACCCGCGAAGACGTGATGCGCGACCTGGCCGCATGGAAGCAGGCCGGCTTGGAAAACAACTGGAACAGCGAAAACACGCCGGACATCAACAGCCCGGAGTACGTCGCCAGCTACAAGAAGTACGTGGATACGGTCAAGCCCGCCTCGGCGCCGCCGGTCCGGACCCAGTGAGCCGGCCCAGCGCCGGACACCCCGCGACGATCCGCGGCACGCGGGAACGGGCGCAGGCCCGTTCCCGCGCCGCGCGGCGCGTCAGATCCGCCTGCCGTCCCGCGAGGATGTCCCCGCGCGCTCGCTGCCCGGCGATCGGCCGTACTGCGCGCGGTAGGCCCGATTGAACGTCGAGACTTCCTCGAAGCCCCAGCTGGCGGCGATGTCCGCGATGGACCGGCCGGACTGCGTTTCGATCGCCAGCCGGCATTGTTCCAGCCGGCACTGGCGCACGTGGGCGCTGAAACTCAGGCCGTGTTCGGCCATGACCTTGAACAGATAGCTGCGCGAAATGCCGAGTTCTTCGCTGGCCGAGGCCGGCGTCAGGGCCCGGTCGGCGAGGCGGCGCTGCACCAGCGCCAGGATGCGCTCCAGCACTTCGTATCTCACCCGTTCGGCGATCTGCGCGCCCGCGTCTTCCAGCTGGGTGCGCGACAGCAACTCGCCGCAATGCTTGATCATCAGCGCCTGCACCTGCTGCAGCTCGTTCGCCGGCAATTCGCTGACCAGGCGCATGTAGCTCGCCAGCACGCGCCCCGCGCCCGAGCTGCCGTCCACCACGGGCAGGGCCAGGCGTCCGCTGCGGCCCAGTTGCGGGCGCAGCAGGCCTTCGGGGATCTCGATGCAGAACATGCGGAAATCCGTGCGGAAATCCACTTCCCAGGGCGATGCGCAATCGACGACGTAGACATCGCCCGCCCGCGCGCGCTGGGTGCTGCCGCCTTGCGACACCACGGCCTCGCCTGCACACAGCAGGTTGGCGAAAAAAGGAGAATGCGCGCGGGCCGCCAGCCCGGTCGGCGATAGGCGGACCACATGCGACTGCGCCGTGATGGTGGATCCGTGCAGGTCGGGCAGCAGCAGTCCGTCGATCTGGCCGCGGAAGCTGGGGGCCGCGCTGCGTTCCGGTTCGAGCGGCACGTAGGCGTCGCAGATCGCGTCGCGCCAGTATGCGAACTGGTCCTGCGGCGCGATGACATCGGTGGTGTGGCGATAGGCCTGGGCGCTCATCCTGGATACCGGGGATCGTGTCGATGGGGCCGCCATCCTGGCGCGGATGGACGCTTTGCGCCATTGCCGTGGACGCTTAGCGCTGGCAAGGCAAGGACTACCGGCCGATTATACGCACAGACCTATATCGCCGGACGCTAGAGCCAGGCGCCGCCGGCCGGAACAGCCAGGAGACAAACGATGTCCACACCCGAACCGCTCGACGAGCGGATCGCTGCCTTTCAACGCGACGGATTCGTGGTGCTGGACGGCATCATCCCGCCCGCCCAGGTCAGCCAGCTCCAGGAAGCGCTGATCCGGGTCGAGGCCGAGCACGATCTCGGCTTCGCCAAGACCTCCTTCGAAGGGCGCAGGACGGTGCGCATCAACAATCTGCTGGTCTACGACCCCCGCTTCTGGGATGTGCCGCTGCAGCCCGACGTGCTGTCGCTGGCCGAACGCCTGCTGGACCGCGAGCTGCTGCTGTCGTCGCTGTGTTCGCTGACGCTGGCGCCCGGCCAGGGCGCCCAGCCGCTGCACGAAGACACGCAGCAGCTGGCCTTGCCGCGGCCGCGGCCGCCGCTGGCCGTCAACGCCATCTGGGCGCTGAGCGACTTCACGCCCGAAAACGGCGCCACCCACCTCGTGCCCGGCAGCCATCGCTACGACAGCGCGCCGCCGTACGGCGCGCAGGACGTGGAAACCGTGCAAGCCACCATGAAGGCAGGCAGCGTCATGCTGTTCGACAGCGCGCTGTGGCACAAGGGCGGCGCCAACGAGAGCAATGCGCGCCGCTACGCCCTGTCGTGCTACTACTGCGCCGGCTGGATGCGCCAGCAGGAAAACCTGCAGCTCGGCATCCCGGCCGACGTGGCGCGGCGCTTCCCGCGCCGGCTGCAGGAGCTGTGCGGCTACAGCATCTACAAAGGCCAGTACGGCCATATCGACAACGCCGACCCCATCACCCTGCTCGGCGGCGAAGGCAGGCCCACCGTCTGGCAGGCTACCGACGCCAAGGCCGCCCGCAACGCCGGAGGCGGCCAGGCATGAATGCGGACATGCCCGCGCCCGCCCTGCCCGTCGTGGCGGACTCGGTGGTTCATCTGTTGCGCGACGCGGCAAGGGAAACGCCAGCGTTGCCCGCCCTGTCGTTCGAGGGCGCGCGCCTGGACTACGCCCAGTACGCGGGCCTGGCCGGCGCGCTGGCGCAGCGCCTGGGGCAACGAGTCGGCCCGGGCGAGCGCATCGCGCTGCTGATGCAGAATTCGCTGGACCTGGCCGTCGCCACCTTCGCCGTGCACGCGTTGCGGGCGCAAGCCGTGCCGCTCAATCCCGGCTACCGCGAACGCGAGCTGGCCTTCATGCTGGAAGACGCGGCGCCCTGCATGGTGCTGCATGACGACAGCGTGAAAGCCGACCTGCGCGCCCTCTGCCCGTGGCTGGACGCCGATGCCATCGTCCGCACCGGCGACGGCGCGGGGCTGCTTGCGTTGCTGCCGCAGGCCTGCGCGCTGCCCGACGACCTGCCGCGCCATGAAGACCTGGCCACGCTGCAATACACCGGCGGCACCACCGGCCGCCCCAAGGGCGTGAATATCCTGCATCGCCAGATCGCCTACAACATCGCCCAACGCGAGGCCTGGCTGCCCACGCGGCGCGGCGCCGAAGTCGTGCTTTGCGTGATGCCGCTGTTCCACGTGTCCGCGGTGTCGATGTCGCTCTACCTCAGCCTGCACGCGCGCGGGGAACTGGTGATCCTGCGGCGCTTCGACGCCGCCCGCACCCTGGAAGCCGTCGCCGCCCACGGCGCGACGCTGCTGCCCGGCGCCCCCGCCATCTTCCATGACCTGCTGCGCTGTCCGGCATTGGGCACGGAGCGGCTGGGCACCTTGCGCGCCTGCTTCTCCGGCGCGGCGCCGCTGCCCCGTGAAGTGCTGGCCCGCTTCGAGGAACGCACCGGCTGCCCGATCTACGAAGGCTATGGCATGAGCGAGGCCGGCCCATGCCTGGCGTTCAATCCCATGCACCGGCCGCGCAGGCCGGGGTCGGTGGGCCTGCCCGTGCCCGGCGGCGAGCTGCAAGTGGTGGACCTGGACAACGGCGGGAAAGGCATGCCGCCGGGCCAGCCCGGCGAGATCCGGGTGCGGGGGCCGCACGTGATGGCCGGCTACCGCCGGGCCGCTCCCGACGCGGGACAGGCGCTGCGCGAAGGCTGGTTCCATACCGGCGACGTGGCGGTCATGGATGCCGACGGCTATCTCCATCTACAGGGACGCCGCCACGACTGCATCAACGTGGGCGGCTTCAAGGTCTATCCGCTGGAGGTCGAACAGGTGCTGCTTTCCCGGCCGGAGGTCGGCGAGGCCGCCGCCTTCGGCGTGCTCGACGAACGTCTCGGCCAGGTGGTCCACGCGTGGGTGACGCCCGCACCCGGCCAACGGCTGGACCTGGACGCGCTGCAAGCGCATTGCGCGGCGCACCTGGCAGGCTACAAAGTGCCGCGCCGCATCGGCGCGGCCGGCGCGCTGCCGCGCACCAGCATAGGCAAGCTTGCGCGCAACGCGCTGGAGCCCGTCTCCGCGCCCGATCCGATTTCGCAGTGAACCGCAATAAAAGGGGAGGAACATGAAGACAATCGATCTGCAGGCGTTGCAGAATCAGCTCACCGAAGAAGGCTACGCCGTCATCGAGAACGTTCTGGACGCCGAAGCGCTGGCCCGCGCGCGCGAGCGGGTGGCGGGCTTGATGGCCGCCGAGCGCGCCGATCCTTTCCCGCTCGACGACGAACGGCACGAGGACGACGACGAAATCCTGGCCTACTACAAGAAGCACTACACGGTCAGCGACCAGGAAGCCCGGCGCATGGTCGCGCGCATCCACCAGTATCGCCGCGACAATCAGGGCACGCGTTGGCCGGTGCCGATCAGCAAGGTCTCGAAGAATTTCCTGCACCTGCCCACGCTGTTCGACGACGATAAGTCCCAGCGCATCTGGAACCTGCTGAACAAGGCCCCGGACATGATCCCGCTGATCGAGCACCCGCAGGTGCTGCCGATGGTGCGGCATGTGATGGGCGCGGACTGCAATCTGCACGATTTCCAGGCCACCAGCATCGGGCCGGGCACCGGCGGCGGCGCCTGGCACGTGGACGCGCCGCTGGGCCAGATCGCCGAACCGCTGCCGGAATTTCCGCTGACGCTGCAGAATGTCTGGATGCTGGATGACTTCACCGCCGACAACGGCGCCACTCGCGTCATGCCGCGCAGCCACAAGCTGCGCAAATCGCCACCGTGGGGCAGCGGCCCGCTGGACGGCGAGGTCACCCTGACCGCCCCCGCGGGTTCGGTCGCCATCTGGCTGTCCAATACCTGGCACCGCTCGGGGCCCAACCACACCGGCCGCGAGCGCCGCGCCATTCTCTGCAATTACAACGTGTCCTGGCTGCGCGGCTTTGCCGACTTCACCAGCACGCTGGCGCCCGACGTGGCCGCCGGGCTGTCCAACGACGCGCGCTATCTGCTGGGCTACGGCGCCCGCGCGCCATTGACGCGCTAGCCATGGCGACCGCAACTTTCCCCGAAGCCGCCGACGCGGCGGAGGTGGCCGTGCACGGCTACTGCGCCCCCGGGTTCGACGCCGTGCGCGCAGCCTTCGCGCGCAACTTCCTGGACGCCGACGAACTGGGCGCGTCCGTCGCCATCGAAGTCGACGGACGCCTCGTGGTGGACCTGTGGGCCGGCTGGGCCGACGCGCAACGCCAGCGTCCCTGGGAACGCGACACCGTCTGTATTGTGTTCTCCAATACCAAGCCCGCCACCGCCCTGTGCGCCCACATGCTGGCCGAGGCCGGCGAACTGGACCTGGACGCGCCGGTCTCCCGCTACTGGCCGGCGTTCGGATCGGCGGGCAAGGACGGCATCACCCCGCGCATGCTGCTCAACCACACGGCGGGGCTGCCGGCGCTGCGCGACCCGCTGCCGCCGGGCGCCGCCTTCGACTGGGAGGAGATGACCGGCCGGTTGGCGCGGGCCGCCCCCTTCTGGGCGCCCGGCTCTCGCGTGGCCTACCACGGGCTGACCTACGGCTGGCTGGTGGGCGAACTGGTTCGCAGACAGGGCGGCTGCATGCCCGGGGAGTTCTTCCGCCGCCACGTCGCCCAGCCGCTGGACCTGGACTTCTGGATCGGCCTGCCCGAAAGCGAGGAAGCGCGCGTCGCTCCCATCGTGCCGCCGCCGGCGCCGCAACCGCCCCTGAGTCCCTTCGAGCAGTCGCTGAACGAGGCGCACAGCCCCACCGCCCTCTATGCCAAGAACACGGGCGGCTGGCGTCCTTCCGGCTTCAATAGCCGCGCCGGCCATGCCGCCGGGCTGTGCGCGGCCGGCGGCATCGGCAATGCGCGCAGCCTGGCGCGGCTGTACGGGGCGCTGGCGCTGGGCGGCGCGCGCGACGGCGTGCGCCTGCTGCGCGAAGACACGCTGGCCTCGGCCACCGCGCTGTCGGCCCAGTCGGACGACGACGCCTGCCTGCGCGTGCCCACGCGCTTTGCCAGCGGCTTCATGCGGCAGATGGACAACCGCGGGCGCGGGCTGGACAGCGCCTGCTTCGGCGAGGAAGCCTTCGGCCACACGGGGGCCGGCGGATCGCTGGCTTTCGCATGGCCCCGGCGACGCCTTTCCTTCGCCTACACGATGAACCGGATGGGCCGCACCGTGCTGCTCGACGAGCGCGCGCACCGACTGGTCCGCGCGGCGCATGCCGCCATCGGCGTGCCGCCGCCATGCTGACGCCATCCCGGCGTGCACCGGAAACACCACAAGAAAACCTGGAGACAACCCCCATGAATGCAAGCGCACCCCACCGCCCGGCCGCCCTCCGGCGCCTGTTCGCCGCCGCCGGCGCCTGCCTGCTGCTGAACGGCGCCGCCGGCGCCGCCGAGCCCGTCAAGATCGGCTATCTGATCCCGCTGTCGGGCAGCGCCACCGCCTCCATCGGCAAGGACATGTCGCGCGCCACCCACCTGGCCGTCAAGCACATCAACGCCGCGGGCGGGATCCAATCGCTGGGCGGCGCCCAGCTGGAGCTGGTCGAGGTCGACACCCGCGGCGACGCCAAGGTCGCCATGACCGAGGTCGAGCGCCTGATCACGCGCGAGAAAACGCCGGTGCTGCTGGGCGCCTTCCAGAGCGGAGTGACCTTCCCCGCCACCGCCGTCGCCGAAAAGAACCGGGTGCCATGGGTGGTCGACCTGGCCGCCAAGGCCGACATCACCGAGCGCGGCTTCAAATACGTGTTCCGCCCCACCCAGATCCCGGCGTCCGGCAACGCCGAGAGCATGGCCGACTTCATCCAGTACGCGGGCAAGACCACCGGCAAGCCGGCCAAGACCGTGGCCATGGTCTACGAGAACACCGACTGGGGCCAGGACATGGCCAACACGCTGCGCGCCAAGTTCAAGGCGGCGGGCATCGACCTGGTGCTGGACGAGGGCTACCCGCCCAACTCCCCCGACCTGCGCCCGCTGGTCCTGAAGATCAAGGGCAAGAAGCCCGACGTCGTCACGGTGACGTCCTACGGCGCCGACGCCGTGCAGCTGCACAAGCTGCTGGCGCAACTGCGCGTGGGCGCGACCTTCATCGGCAGCGCCGCCGGCCAGATCGACAGCACCTTCATCCCGCTGGTCGGCAAGGACATCGCCAGCCAGGTCTACACGACCAACGGCTGGGCGGGCTACGAGTCTTCCATCACCACGCCGTTCGCCAAGAAGTTCTGGGACGACTTCGTGGCTGCCTACAAGGTGGACCCCAACGAGCTGTCCGTCAGCGCCTACGCCGCCGTATGGGTCATCAAGGATGCGCTGGAACGCGCGGGCCGCGCCGACCCCGAAGCGATCCGCGACGCCCTCGCCCAGACGCGCCTGCAAGGCACCGACCTGAACAAGCTGGTGGGCTACGACATCGTGATCGACGCCAAGGGCCAGAACCCCGAGAAGCGCTACGTCATGCAGCAGATCACCGCCGACGGCCAGTACCGCACCGTATGGCCGGAGAACCTGGCGTCCAAATCCTACAAGATGACCTGGCCGGCCACTCCCGCCAAGCCCTGACCCCGTTCCCGCAAGGAGCCTCTCCCTTGACCACTACCCTGCTCCAGGCGCTGCTCGGCGGCATCGCCAGCGGCGCCGTCTACGGCCTGATCGCGCTCGGGCTGAGCCTGCAATTCGGCGTGATGAAGATCATCAACTTCGCGCACGGCGCGTTCCTGATGATGTCGATGTACGTCTGTTTCGCGCTCACCAGCCGCTATGGCCTGCACCCCCTGGCCGCGATGCCGCTGACGGCCGTCGTGTTGTTCGCGGTCGGATACGCCTGCCAGCGCTGGCTGATCGACGGCATCTACCGCAAGGAGACTTCCCGCGAGCCCATCGGGGTGCTGATCTTCACCACCGGCCTGTGGATCTTTCTCGACAACGCCTTCCTCGCCCTGGCGGGCCCGGACAGCCGCACGATCGATGCGCCCTGGGCCAACGAAGTGTGGATGCCCGGCGACCTGATCTTCACCTATCCCCAGATCGCCGGCCTGGTATTCGCCAGCCTGATCACCGCCGCGCTGGTGCTGTTCCTGCGCCATACCCGCACGGGCCGGGCCATTCGCGCCACCGGCCAGGACCGCGAGGCCGCCAGCGTGCTCGGCATCGACAGCGTCCGCGTCTACCGGCTGTCCTTCGCCATCGGGCTGCTGGTGCTGGGCGCGGCCGGCGCGCTGCTGCTGCCGCTCTATCCCGTGAATCCCTTCGTCGGCGACATCTTCGGCCTGCGCGCCTTCGTCATCGTCGTGCTGGGCGGCATCGGCTCGGTGGCCGGCGCCTTCTGGGGCGGCATCCTGGTGGGCGTGCTGGAATCGGTCGGCAGCCAGCTGATCCCGATCACCTACGCCGAGGCCCTCATCTTCCTGCTGTTTCTCGCCACCATGTATTTCCGCCCCAGCGGGCTGTTCGGCGTGGAGAACGAATAATGGCCATGAACAAATTGCCTGCGTCGGCCGGCGCCGTCATTTTCGGCGTGCTGGCGCTGCTGCCGCTGGCGAGCGGCAGCCAGTACATCCTGTCGGTCGGCGCGATGACCCTGTTGTACGCGTACCTGGCGTTGTCCTGGAACATCCTGGGCGGCATCGCCGGTCAGCTTTCGCTGGGCCATGCGGCCTACTTCGGCCTGGGCGCCTATACCTCGACCTGGCTGTTCGTGAACCTGGGCATCAGCCCGTGGCTGGGCATGTGGGCCGGCGCGGCAGTGGCGATCGCCGCGGCGCTGCTCGTCGGCATCTCCTGCCTGCAACTGCGCGGCGCCTACTTCGCGCTGGCCTCGATCGCCTCGTGCATGGTGCTCAAGACCCTCGTGGAGAACGCCGATACGCTGCTGGGCGGGCCGCGCGGCATGGAAGTGACCCTGCTGCGCGACGCCCCGCTGTACTTCCAGCATACGGGCAAGGCCTTCTACTACATCGTGGCCCTGGTCTTTACCGTCGCCGCCCTGCTGGTCAACCGCCACGTGCTGCGCAGCCGCTTCGGCTACTGCCTGACGGCGGTGCGCAACGACCAGGAGGCGGCAATGGCGCTGGGGGTGCCGGTGCGACGCTACAAGCTGTCGGCGGCCGCGCTGAGCGCCGCCATGACGGCGCTGGGCGGCACCTTCTATGCCCAGTTCGTGCTGTACATCAGCCCGGACAAGGTGTTCGGCGCCAACCTCGGGGTCATCATCGCCGTGGTCTGCATCATCGGCGGCCGCGGCACGCTGTGGGGGCCGGTGCTGGGCGCCGTGCTGCTGCTGCCCGGCGAAGAGCTGGCGCGCTCGCTGACCGGAGGCATGGTCGGGGCCGACATGATGCTGTACGGCCTGCTGCTGATGATCATCATCCGCTGGGAGCCGCGCGGTCTGATGGCATTGCTCACCCGGCGGGCCGGCGCGCCGATCCGCCACGGCGGCGGCGCGACCAAACCCCTCGGACAAGCCGCGGGGGGAACGCGATGAGCCTGCTCGAATTCCTGGACGTCAGCCGCAACTTCGGCGGAGTGCAAGCCTCCGACCGGGTCAGCTTCACCGTGGGGGCCGATGAAATCGTCGGCCTGATCGGCCCGAACGGCGCCGGCAAGACCACCCTGTTCTCCATGGCATCCGGTTTCGTGCCGCCCAGCAGCGGAGACATCCGCTTCAACGGCGACCGCATCAATGGCAAGGACCCCGCGCGCATCTGCGCCGCCGGCCTGGCGCGCACCTTCCAGATCGTGAAGCCCTTCGGCGACATGACCGTGCTGGAGAACGCCATGATCGGCGCCTTCCTGCGGCATCGCGCTCCGGCAGAGGCCGCCGAGGCCGCGCAGGCCGTGCTGTCCCGCGTCGGGCTGGCAGGGCGCGAGCACCAGGTGGCGCGCACCCTGACCCTGTCCGGCCGCAAGCGCCTGGAAGTCGCCAAGGCCCTGGCGACCCAGCCGCGCCTGCTGCTGCTCGACGAGGTGATGGCCGGGCTCACGCCGGTCGAAACCGAAGAGATGGTGGCGCTGATCCTGTCGCTGCGCGGCGACGGCATCAGCGTCCTGGTGATCGAACACAATATGAAGGCCATCATGCAGTTATCCGACCGCATCGTCGTCATCCAGCAAGGACGCAAGATCGCCGACGGCCTGCCCCAGCAGGTCGCCAACGATCCGCTGGTGGTGCGGGCCTATCTTGGGGAGGCCGCGGCATGATGCTGGAAATACGGCAACTCGACGCGGGCTACGGCGACGTGCAGGTGCTGCGCGGCGTGGACATGCACGTCGGCGAAGGCGAGATCGTCAGCCTGGTCGGCGCCAACGGCGCCGGGAAAAGCACGCTCATCCGCACGGTCATGGGCTCGCTGCCAGCGCTGTCGGGCGAAGTCCGTTTCCTGGGCGAACGCATCAGCGGCCTGCCGGCCCACCAGGTGGCCCGGCTGGGCATGGCGCAGGTCATGGAGGGCCGCCGGCTGTTCGGCCACATGGACGTCGAAGACAACCTGCTGGTGGGCGCCGACGTGCTGCGCGACAAGCGCCGCAGCCGCGAAAACCTGGACTGGGTCTACCAGCTGTTTCCGCGCCTGCGCGAACGGCGCCGCCAGCTCGCCCGCTCGTTCAGCGGCGGCGAACAGCAGATGCTGGCCATCGGCCGCGCCCTCATGACTTCGCCCAAGCTGCTGCTCCTGGACGAACCCTCGATCGGGCTGGCTCCCATCATGGTCAAGGACATCTTCGACAAGCTTCCGCTGATCAACGCGCGCGGCATCACCATCCTGCTCGTCGAGCAGGACGTGCACCGCTCGCTCAGCATGGCTGGACGCGGCTACGTGCTGGAACACGGCGAAATCGTGATGTCGGGCCGAGGCGCGGACCTGCTGGCCGACGAAGGCCTGCGCCGCGCCTACCTGGGGGTGTAGCCAGGCCGGCGCGGCGCCCCGTCAGAAAGTCACCTTGACCGACGGCGCGCTGCGCCGCGCCTCGCCGTGGAACACGGCTTCGATATTGTTGCCGTCCGGATCCAGCACGAAGGCGCCGTAATAGCCCGGGTGATAGTCGCGAAAGCCCGGCGCGCCGTTGTCCTTGCCGCCGTGAGCCATCGCCGCCCGGTAGAACGCGTCCACCATTGCCTGGTCCTGCGCCTGGAACGCCAGATGGTGCCTGCCGGTCAACTGGCCCAGCGCGGCCTTGCTGTCCGCCGTGGACACGAACAGCTCATCGGCCCAGAAATAGTCCTCGCCCGTGCCGCCCATCGGCACCTTCAAGGCATCGAACACCGCCTGGTAGAACCGCTGGCTGGCGGCCAGGTCCCGCACCACCAGCTGAATGTGGTCGATCAGCCGGCCACGATGGATTTCATGGGTTTCCATGAGACGCTCCTGTCGGAAGGGGGAGCTTTCGACTATACCGTCCGCCCGCCGGGCCGGACCGCAACAAAGCGCAACCCCAGGCGAAATAGACCCAGCTCCTGCCGGGCGGCGCGGCTTTCGCCAGGAATCGCTCGGCATGCCGCGCCGCGATTTCTGGACAGGAATTGTCCAGAGGCACCTCCACAGTGGGAACTCCCCTACTTGAACGGAGTTCCCTGTGCCCCTCGCCCAATCGCTCGCTACCTTCGACAAAGCCGTCATTCACCTGGAAGGCTGGGGCATGTCCACCGATGACGTACTGGCCCTGACGGGTCGGCTCAATCAATCGCTCCCGCACATTCATTGGCATGCCGGAGAGGTCGCCGCCTCGGGCGCGTTGACGCTGCTGCTGGTGGACATCGCGGCGCTGACGGGCGGCAAGGGCCATGCCTTCTGGAATGCCCTCGGCCCCTTCCAATCCATGGAGCGCGCGCGTCGGGCCGGAGAACCCGCCCTGGCCCTCTGCCGAGGACGTGTCAGCGAACTTCCCGCCCTGCGTGACGGGGTGTGGATCACCACCCACGCCGAGAGCTGGGAAAGCAAACTTCTGACGGTGGCCCGGGCACTGGCCGCGCTGGAGTGGAATGCACAGGATGGATACCGCGCCATGCAGGGCTGGCGCGCGGTGCGAACCCTGGCACGCGCCGATCTTCTGGCTATCACCGCCTCCGGCACCGAGGCGGAGGAGTTCCCCGCCATGCTGCGCGAGATTTGCGCGGCGTCCCTGATGCATCCGACGGCCCTGGTCGCCGCCGGCGTACCGGCCCGGACCTATGGCCGCACCTTGGTACAGGCGGGCCTGCAGGACATCACGCTACAGGCCGCCGCGCCCATGACCCTCGATGGCGCCGTCCGTGTCGACACGCTCGTGGGGTTCGCCTGGCCCGGCGCGAATCAACCCTCAGGATCTTGAGAGAACGCGCCGCGGGAGTATGCCGACGCGGCGGACCCCAGGATTTTTTGCAGATCCCGTCGCAGCTTCGCCGGCTTGACGAGTATGACGTCGGGCGCGAGGCCGAGCAGGAACTGCCTGAGCGTCAGCGACGGGCGCACGGTAGCGGTCAGCTCGAAACCTCCGGCGGTTTCCTTGATGACCTGGTCGGTGGAAAGCCGGTAATGCCGCAAGCGGCTCTGAAATTCGCGTTCGCGCACTTTCAATGTGATTCGTTGCGGCGCCTCGGGAAAGAACAGCAGGGTGTGCTCATGGCGCAAGAACCGCTCAAGGTCAAAACTCGGGTCGATATCGGCGGGATCGGACGTGACGGCCGCGTCGACGATCCGGTCTATTCGGTGCAAATAACGCGTGAACCGCCCGCTGCGCCGCGACAGACGACCGGAAACCAGATACAGCACGCTGCCGCGCTCGACCAGCGCCAACGGAGATACTTGATAATGGGCCGGCTCGCCGGTCGACAAAGCGCCGTTCTGGTAGCGCAACGCCAGCTTCTGGCCTCGATAGAGCGCATCGGCGAGCGTCTGCATCAGGGTTTCATCGTGCTCGGGCGGCACCAGCGGATAACCCGAATCGATAATGGCTGCCTTGCCGAGCCAGGCCCTGCCTTCCACATAGCGAGGGAAAGAGGGGTGGCTATTGAGCAGTTCGCGGCTGCGGCTGCAATACTCGCGCATGATTTTCAGCGAGTCGGGAGGCAACTGATTGGCGGCGAATTGCTCAAGCTGCAGCAGGGCTACCGCGAGTTCCACGCTTTTCACCTCGACTCGCGCGGGCGCGCTATCCGGGTTGAGTCGCCAGCAGCGAGCACTGCCCTGGCCGCGGCCATCGATGTGGCCTGCCTCGAAAAGCCGCTGCATGCCGCGCTGCATGGTCTTGGCCGACGCCGCGGACCGACCATACTTCGGCCGCAGCCACCCATAAAGAATGCGCGACGGCACCCAATCACCGTCGCGCCGCAGGCATTCGAGAATGTCCCAGTGCAAAGGGCCTAATTCGCCCGCAGTGGCGCTCGACGTCTTGAAAGAAGCATTTGCCAAACCAGATCCTGCCTTGTCCCGCCGCTATAGATACCGCCGCCAAAATCATGCGCGCAAAGCACGGGGTTAATCGAAGTTGTTTTTTATTATAAATAGTTGTATTTTGTCACGCGAAGTTTGGCGTCCGACGGATCTGAAAATGTTGGCGTCATCAACGCTGCTTTCCATTACGCGCAGGCTTATCGACGAAGGCCACATTTTTCATCCATGTCGCCCATCGACCGCCTCTCTCTTTCACGATAGATAACACGCGATGCCCCTTCCACTAATCATCGGCGCCGCGGCATTGGCCGCGGCTGGCTTCGGCGCCAAGAAAGGCTATACCGGCTATCGGAAACACTCCGAAGCCGACGATATCGTCGACCAGGCCAAGACAGCCTATAACGAGCAGCGGAAAATTTTCGATGAGCAGGAGAACAAGTCGGCAAAAGCACTTGTCGCCTTGGGAAAACTGGAACTGAAAATCGGCAAGAGTTTTGAAAAATTCAAAAACCTGGCCGATGACTTGATCGCGCAGGTCAACGCCAGCTCCCGAAAAAAGCTGGAAATCGATTTCCCCGAACGCGAACTTAAAAAGATCGAAAACTATAGTTTTTCGGCCGTGAGCGTGCTGGGCAGCGTTGCAGGTGCGGGCGCCGCGGGAGCGGCCGCGGGCTTTGCCGTGTATGGCGGGGTCATGGCCCTGGGCGCCGCCTCGACCGGCACCGCCATCTCTTCGCTGGCCGGCGTCGCCGCCACCAACGCGACCCTGGCCGCGCTGGGGGGCGGATCATTGGCGGCTGGGGGCCTGGGCATGGCCGGCGGCACCGCCGTCCTGGGAACCGCCGTGGCAGCGCCGATCCTGGCTATCGCTGGCTGGGCCTATGACAGCCATGGCGAAGCCGCGTTGAAAAATGCGCGGAAAGCATCCAGGGAAGCCAAAAACGCTATCGAGAAGCTGGGAATCGCGCAAGAATTCCTCAAGGATACCGAAGGGTACGCGAATCGAATCAAGCGCAGTCTTTCCAGCATATATCGCCAGTTCCAGCGCTATCACGATGACCTCGCGGAGGTCGATCAACTCATCGAAAAGCTCAAAAACCGCAAGGGCCGTAAAGCCAATGTCGAAGCGGAATTCCGAAAACTCGGCCCCTCGATAGAAGTGATTGTGCACAACGGCTATTCATTGGCCGCGATTCTGACCAGCATTATCACCACGCCGCTGTACCAACCCAAGAAAGTCAACAGAAAGATATCGCTCGATGCCGACGGCCGCCCGGAAATGCTCCAGGACGAGAACGGCATGATGCTGCTCAACGGCAAGAGAATCGATAAGGCCTTGTCCACCGCCACGGCTCAAAGCGCCGAATTCGACTGACCGGCACTGAATCCGCGGGAGGACGCGCGCCTCCCTCCTGCTGCCCGGCAGTCCATACGCAAACAGGCAGACGTACCATGCAAGCACTTGGCGCCCCCTATTCGTGGGCCGAAGAATTGGAAAGAACAGTCGTCCATAGCCTGGCCACGAGCTTCGGCCTGGACTTTCTGCTTTTCAAGGACAAGGAGGGGGGACAGGTCGATACCGTTCGCAACGTCCGCAAGGGCGTCTACGCAAGCGAGGCCGAACGAGTCAACTATGAACAGCGCGGCGCCTACTCGTCGCAGGACTATCACAAGGACCCGCGCTTCATCGAGAGAGGGCGAGCCGACGCGCGCCGGCAGGCAGCCGGCCGCCTGAAGGATGGCTATACCCATCTCACGATGGCCTCGAAAAAGGGAGTTCGCGACCTCGACCACGTGCAAGCCGCCAAGGCCATTCATGACGATGCGGGCCGTGTTCTGGCGGGAGTGCCCGGCGTCAAGCTGGCCAACGATGACACCAACCTGGTATCAACCCATCGCAGCATCAATCGATCCAAGCAGGCCGCATCGATCGAAGAGTTCCTCACCAGCCTGCCGGAACGAATCAAACGCGAACAAAACGCCCTCGCGAAAGAACGCAAGACGCTGGACGCCCTGCCTCGCGGGACGCCCCGCGAACGCGAGGTCGCGCGACGGCTGCAGGACAAGATCCGCAAGACCGAGGAAAAAGTCGAACAATGGCTATCGGTTGACCCGAAGGCCATGCGCAAGAAAGACCGTGAAGCCCGCAAGCACTATAACGGCCGCGTCAACCGCGAATACTACACAGGCAGCAAATTCCTGGGCGCTACCCTGCAAGCCTCCGGCAGCGCCGGCTTGCGCATGGGAACGCGCCAGATGGTCGGACTGGTTCTCGCCGAAGTCTGGTTCGAACTGCGTCAGGCTTTGCCAAAAATCGCCGGAAAGATGCGGCGAGACTTCTCGCTGAGCACGTTCGTGAAAGAAGTACGGACCACCCTGAGCGACGCATGGAAGCGCGTGCAGTCCCGCTTTCGCGGCTTTCTCACGACCTTCAAGGACGGCGCCCTGGCCGGCGTCCTGGGTAGCGTGACAACTACCGTGCTGAATATCTTCGCCACTACCGCCAAGAACGCGATCAAGATCATCCGCGAAATGTGGAGCCAATTGGTCGCGGCGTTGAAACTGTGGATATTCAATCCCGAGAAGCTCTCCGGCACGGACCTGGCCAAAGCCGTGCTGGGCGTGCTGTCGGTTGGCGTGGCGACGGTAGTGGGCAGCCTGGTCTATGCGCAGCTGGCGCCCGTTCTGGCGTTTCCTTTTGGGCAGGAGCTGGCTGCGTTTGCCGGCGCGCTCGTGACAGGCGTCGTCACGATGGGCATGCATTTCGTGCTGTCGCACAGCAAGATGATGCGGCGAATTTGGGACTGCCTGGAGCAGAACCGACACGCGCGGACGTTGCGCCAATTCCAGACGCTCAATGCTCGGCTGGATGAAACCCTGGCGGAAATTGCACGGCTCGAACTGAATATCGACGTCGAGGCGCTGGAGAACTTCGACAAGCGTCTCGGCGCGGCCCGAACCGAGAAGGCGCGCGCCACCGTGCTCCAACGCGAGGTCACAAGCCGAAAAATAAAGCTGCCGTTCGACGCCAAGGTCCCCGGTGGCACTCGGCGTTGGCTCGTTTCCCTCGCCAAATGACTCCCGCGTTCATCCGCAACGAGGGCGGCCTTTTTCCGAAGGCTCGTCAAGCGCCGACCGGCGTGCAAAGCTCGATCAAGGCGCCATCCGGGCTCCGGACATAGGACACGACCTGCCCCCATGGCTTTCTGTCCGGGCCGGCAAGCTCGACCGCGCCGGCTTGTATCGCCCGGGCATGCGCGGCCTCCACATCGTCGGTGACCAGGCCCAGTTCCATGCCCAGCGGCTGGACCGAGTCCGGCGCCGCCCCCCTACCACGCCAGATGGAACATCGCCTTCGCCAGCACCACGATGGCCACCATGTGGCAGAACACGCTGATGTGCAGCCGCCGCTGCAACTCGCCGGTCAGGCGCTTGCGCTTCGCCATCGCCAGGGCGGTGACGACGTGCGCCAGCACGCTCACGGCCAGGGCGATCTTGAGGGTCAGGAGGATGCCGAAGGACGAGCTGCCCGGACTGGCTAGCGCGCCGCGGTACTGCCAGGCCAGGCCCAGGCCGGCCAGGTAGAGCACCAGCACGGCCCAGGGGACCACGGAGCGCACGCGCGGGCCGAGCTGCGTGCCCAGCGCCTTGCGCACGTCGGGAGGCAGGCGCCGGTGCACGGGCTCCAGGAACAGCACCTCGAAGGTCACGGTGCCGACGAAGACGAAGGCGGCCAGCAGGTGCAGGATGAGCAGCAAGGGATAGGTATTCATGGCAGGAAGACTCCCTCTATTGCCCGTGATTGTCTCATCCCGGCGCGCGCCTCCGGGATGAGATTCGTCAAGCCGGCCCGGGCGTCCCGTCGCCTAGAACCGGTAGGCGACCCCCGCGCTGAAGGAGCGCCCGTTGCCGGGCAGGAAGATCGGCATGGCGGGCGTGGCCGTGTTGCGGATGGCATAGCTGCTGGCGTAGGTTTTGTCGGTGAGGTTGTCGGCCTGCAGGTATCCGCTCCAGTGCGCATCATGCTCGTAGGCCACCTTGAAGCCCAGCAGCGCGTAGGCGTTCTGCTGGGTGCCCGGCGCGTTCGCATGGTTGGTCTCCGTGTCGCTCATCAGCCAGCGCAGGTTCGGGCCGAAGCGCCAGCCGCCCAGGCGGTACATCACTTCGGCGCTGAGCAGATGGCGCGGCACGCCCGCGATGCGGTTGCCCTGGTATTCGCCGCTGCGGAAGCGGAAGTCGCTGAAGGTGTAGGCGACGCGGTAGTCGAACAGACCGGCGCCGGGCGCGGGCAGGCTGCCGCTGACGCCGGCTTCGATACCCTGGTGGCGCGTGCGGCCGGCGTAGTTGTACGTGCCGGCCGGGGTGCCGTTGGCGTTGGTGACGGACATGAGCTCGTCTTCGACGTTGCTGCGGTAGAGCGACAAGGTCCAGTTCAGGTCGCGCCCCGCGACGTTGAAGCTGCCGTCTCCGCCGATCTCGTAGGTGAGCGCGCGCTGCAGGTCGAGCTTGCTCATGGAGGTGACGGCGCTGGCGGGGTTCATGGGCGCGGGCACTTCGCCATTGACGATTTCCCAGAAGGTGGGCGCCTCGTTGCTGCGGCTGACGTTGGCGTACCAGCGCTGCGTCGCCGCGGGTTGCCAGATGATGCCTCCGCGCGGCGTGGCGTAGTTCCAGTCCTGGTCCAGGGTCTTGCCGGCATTGCGCTCGCGGGCGTCGCGCACAGCCTGGGTGTATTTCAGGTCGCCGACCAGGCTGAGCTGCTCGGTGACGTGCCAGTCCACGCCCACCAGGGCGCTGCGGTTCTCCGCCTTGAGGTCGTAGACGCCGAAGCGCTGCAGCCGGCTGCCGTCGGCGGGACGGATGGCGTAGAGATCGCGGTCCATGTCGCTGCGCTGCCAGTCCAGGGCCACGCGGTAGTCCACGCTGCCCGCCTTGCCGGCCAGCTGCCACGCGAGGCCGTAGGTGTCGGCGTCGGTGACGTTGGCGACCTGCGGATTGGTGAAGTCGTCGTTGGTGCGCTGCCAGTAGATGCCGGCCGTCTGGTTCAAGGCATCCGTGCCCCAGTAGCTGCGGTTCGCGATGCGGAACTGGCTGGTGTCGCGGTGGGGATCGCGCTTGTAGACGTTGTTGGCCAGGTCCTGCGGCGTGGTCCCGTCGCCCAGCACGCTGCGCGGGTCCTCGTACATGCGGGCCTTGGGGATGGGCTGGGGAATATCGAACTTGAGATCGGTGTAGGACAGATAGGTGCGGTTCTCGAACGTGCCGCGGCGAAAGCCCAGGTTGCCCTGGAAGCTGGAACGCTCGGACGAAGAATGGTGGCGGTAGCCATCGGACTTGTCATAGCCGAAGCTGAAGCGGCCATCCAGGCGATCGTCCTCGAACCCTTTGGAGAGCGTCAGGTTGCGCGTTCCGAAACTGCCGCCGCCCAGGCGGATGACGTCGCTCTGGACACCCGTGAGGGATTGGAAGTCGACCTCGCCGCCCAGCGTGCTGGCGCCGGGCGACAGCGCGTTGGCGCCGCGCCGCACCGTGACCAGGCCGGCGTTGCGCGGTTCGAGCAGGCTGATGATGAAGGAGCCGTCCGCGTCATTGAGCGGGAGGCCGTCCTGCATGAGCAGGATGCCGCGGCTCAAGGGGTTGCTCTGGATGCCGGAACCCCGGATGTTCAGCCGCGGCTGGTCCAGGCCGCCGAAGAACTCCTGCACGATGATGCCGGGCTGATAGTCCAGCGCGTCGCGCAGCGTGATCAGGCGCACCTCCTGCTGGGGCTGGATCAGGTTGGTGCCGCCGGGCACGGCCTGCAGTTCTGTCTGGGCCTGGCGGGGGCCGGGATCCAGGGCGCGCGTCAGGGACTCGCCGGACACCACCACGGGAGCCAGCGAAGGCACGACCTGCGAGGCCGGCGCCTGCACGGTGGGCTGGGCATGGGCCGAGGACAGGCCGAGGGCGCCGAAGGCGAGGCTGGACGCCAGTTGGCGCAGGACGGGGGACGTCATGGGAGTGCTTCCACGGAAAACGAGAAATGGGCTGGACGAAGAGCCGGCGGCGCGCCGGCCTGTCTACCAGGACAGATGGAACATGGTCTTGGCCAGCAACACGATGCCGACCATGTGACAGAACACGCTGATGTGCACCCGCCTGCGCAGCGCGGCGTGCAGGCGCTGGCGGCGCGCCAGCGTCATAGCGGTGACGACGTGCGCCAGCACGCTCGCGGCCAGCGCGATCTTGATCGACAGCAGCAGGCCCAGCGGCGAACCTGCGGGACTGGCAAGCGCGGCGCGGTACTGCCAGGCCATGCCCAGGCCGGCCAGGTACAGCACCAGCACCGCCCACGGCACGACGGCGCGCACGCGCGGCCCGAGCTGGCCGCCCAGGGCCTTGCGCACCTCGACGGGCAGGCGCTTCTGCACGGGCTCCAGGAACAGCACCTCGAACGTGACGGTGCCGACGAAGACGAAAGCGGCGAACAGATGCAGGATGAGCAAGAACGGATACGTGTTCATGACGATGCTCCGGTATCGGGAAACAGGAATCGGGACGCGCCTCGGGCCGGACCGCCGGCCGCCAGGAGCAGCTCGCGCAGGTGTTCCGCGCCGCCCCGGCCGCCGTCCGGCGGGCCGTCCGGCGGGCCGTCCAGCGCGATCGGCGTGACGCGCCCCCGGTCGACCATGACGCAGCGGTCGACCAGCCCCAGCAGTTCCTCGGGGTCGTGGCTGATGCACAGCAAGGCCGCGCCGCTGCGGGCCAGTTCCTCGCCGCAGCACGCGGCGAGCTGGCGGCGCAAGGCCGGATCGAGCGCGCTGAAGGGCTCGTCCAGCATCAGCAGGTCGGGGGCCATGGCCAGCGCGCGGGCCAAGGCGACGCGCTGCGCCATGCCGCCCGACAGTTCGCCGGGCCAGGACTGCATGGCGCCGTCCAGGCCGACGCGGGCCAGCCAGCGGGCTGCCAGGGTTCGCGCCTCGGCGGGCGGATGCCCGGCGCCCCGCAAGGGCAGGACGACGTTGTCCAGCGCATGACGCCAGGGCAGCAGGCGGGGCTCCTGGAACATCAGCACCGGCAGCCGGAAGCCGTTGCGCAGCGTGCCGCCGCTGGGGCGCGCCAGTCCTGCGGCCAGGCGCAGCAGGCTGCTCTTGCCGGCGCCGCTTGGGCCGATCAGGCCCAGGCGCTCTCCCGGCCGCAGGCGCAGGTCTACGTCTTGCAGCACCGTGCTCGCGCCATAGCGCAGGGACAGGGATTGCATTTCAAGCATGGCTGGGCTCCATCCATCGGCCCAGCCGGCGCTGCAGCGGCTGCAGGAAAGCGAACTCCAGCAAGGCCACCAGGCCCAGGATCAGCAGCACCCAGGCGAACAATTCAGCGGTATCGAACGTGCTGCGGGCATTGGCCAGGGCATAGCCCACGCCGTTCTCCGCGCCCAGCACTTCGGCCATCACCACCAGCCGCACGCCGCCGCAAGCGGCGATCAGCAGGGCCGCCAGGAGCGGCGCGCTGAGCGCCGGCAGATACAGGTGGCGCAGACGCAGCCACGGGCCGTAGCGGTATACGTGGGTCATCTCGATCAGCTTGCGGTCCACGTGCAGCATGCCTTTGACGGTGTTGACGTACATGCCGGGCGCCATCATCAGCGTGGTGATGAAAATCACCATGGGCGAGCCCAGGCCGAACCACAGCATGGCCAGCACCACGACCACGACCGGCGGCATGGCCATCAGCAGCCAGCGCAAGGGCTCGACCAGCCCGCGCAGGCGCGCGCTGTGCCCGGCCAGCACGCCCAGCGCGAAACCGATGGACGCGCCCGCCAGCACGCCCACGCCGATGCGCATCAGGCTGACGCCCGCGTTGGCGAAGAACTCGGGGCTGCGCACCAACGGGCCGATGGCGCGCAGCGCCTCCCAGGGCGTGGCCATCAATAGCGGGCCGAGCTGGCGCGCGGCCACATGCCAGGCCAACAGAATCAGCAGCACGCCGGCGGCGCTCCAGGCGCGCGAAGTGCGCGTCGGCGCGGCGAGAACGGGGCCCCGCCCCTGGTCCGATCCGCTCATGACGCGTAGAACCCGGCGGGCGGCAGGCTGCCGCCGATGGCCTGCGGATAGCGGTCGGCCAACAGGCGATACAAGGCCTCCAGTTCAGGACGCGCTTGCTGCGCGCTGCGGCTCTCCAGCCGGGTGCCGCGGATCGCGGTCTCGATGGCGGGCTGGGGCAGATGCGGCAGGTGCTCGCGCACCAGCGCCGCGCACTCGGCGGGATGCTCGACGCACCAGCGCGCGGACGCGGCGTACGCCTGGTTCACGGCGCTGCAGAGCGCGGCGTCGTCCGCCACGCGGGCGGCAGCCATGACGCCGGCCTGCGGCAACGAGGGCTGCGCGGGAAAGGCGCCGCGCCAGGCCTGCTCCAGGCTCTGGCCGCGATGAAGCGCGGGCGCGCCCGCGGTCTGTCCGGCGCGCCACAGCAGCAGCGACGCCATGGGCTCGACCAGCAGCGCCTGCGCGGCCTGGCCATTGAGCATCAACGCGATGGCGTCCTGGCCGTCGCGGGTGCGGCGCAGCCTCACCGGCCCCAGGCCTCGCGCGGCCTGCGCTTCCAGCAAGGTATCCAGCAGCACCGCCGGCAGGTCGCGCTGGAACGGCACCACCAGTTCGCGGCCGGCCAGGTCCTCGAAGGTGCGCACGGCCGGATCGCGGCTGACCAGCCACAGGATGCCCCACACCGAAATGTTCAGCAGGCGCACCGGCATGCCGCGGTTGTGCAGCAGGGCCGGCAGCGTGCACGGCGCGGCGCTGAAGTCCAGTTCCCCGTTGACCAGCAGCGTGCGCAGTTGGTCGGGGGTCTGCCACAGGCGGAAGCGCAAGCTGTCCGCGTGCTCCGCCAGGGCGCCGGTGGCCACCATGTGCATCAGGGGATAGCTGACCACGGCGCCGGGGCCGGCCAGCGTCAGCACGTCATGGCGGCGCGGCGCCGCCGCGCGGGCGGCAGGCAGGCCGGGCAGCAGGGCCGCCATCAGGGCGGCGGCGCAATAGCGGCGGCGGGCGGGAGAATCTCTCATTGGATTTCAAATAAGAATTGTTATCGTTTAAGATTCTCCCATTCACGCTGAAAGACCCAGAATGACAAATATCAATCTGCCCGGGCCGGTCCCGGCCGCCCTGCTGGCCGCGCATCCGCTGCTGCGGGACCTGCCGCCCGGCATGGCCCCGGAAGTGGCCGCGGACCTGCTGCGCGGCGCCAGCCCGCTGCGCGCCGAGGCCGGGCAAGTCCTGTTCGGCGAGGGCGACGAGGCTTTCCACTACCTGTTGATCGAAAGCGGGCAGGCCGAAGTCATGCGCTATGGCTACAACGGCGACGAACGCGTGTTCCGCGTCTTCGAGCCGGGCCAGCTGATGGCCGAGGCGGCCATGTTCATGCCCCATGGCCGCTATCCGATGCAGGCGCGCGCCCGCAGCGCGCTGCTGGGCTGGCGGCTGAGCCGGCGCCAGTTGCACGACGCGTGCCGGCGCTGGCCCGACCTGGCCCTCGGGCTGCTGGCCGCGCTCAGCAAAAGCCTGTACGACCAGGTGAACAAAGTGGACTGGATGACGTCCAGTTCGGCGCCCGAACGGCTGGCCAACTACCTGATGGACCTGCACGCGCGCCAGGGCGACACGGTGACCCTGCCGCTGAACCAGCGCCAGCTTGCCGCCCACCTGGGCATCCGCGCCGAAACGTTGAGCCGCCTGCTCAACGAGTGGCAGACGCAGGGCTACATCAACGGCAAGCGCCGCGAATGGGCGGTCCAGGATCCGGCCCACCTGGCCAGGCTGGCGACGACGGCCAGGCGGCCGTTCTGACTCGCGGGGCGCCAATGACTTTTGTCATCGGCGCGTTCACGCGCCGCGCAGGACAATGCCCGCAACGCCGTTTCCCGCCCCGCCATGTCCCAGCCCTCCACCGCCCCGTCCGACCCGACCTCCCCGCCGATCGCCGAGGAAGACATCCGCCGGCTGGTGCACCGCTTCTACGCGCAAGTGCGCCGAGACGACACGCTGGGCCCGATCTTCAACGCCCGGGTCGCGGACTGGGACCATCACCTGGAGATGCTTTGCGACTTCTGGTCGTCGCTGCTGCTGGGCACGCGCCGGTTCAAGGGCGCGCCCATCCCCGCGCATGCGCGCATTCCGGATCTGTCCTGGCCGCTGTTCCAGCGCTGGCTGGCCCTGTTCCACGGCGTCACCGCCGGGCTCGGGCACCCCGAACTGCAGGCGCGGGCCGACGCCATGTCCGAACGGATCGCGGCCAAGCTATGGGATGTGTGGCAGCACCGACAGACGCTTGCGCGCCTGCCCGACACGCTGCCTGAAGGCGTGCGCCCCTATCGGGAGAGTCCCGTGTTCACGCCCGACAATCTGCCGGCCGGATTGCGCGCCGCGCATACGACCAAGGACGGAACCTGGGGGCTATTGAAAGTGCACGCCGGCGTCCTGCGCTACACCCTGGACGACCCGCCGCACACCGAAGTGGTGCTGGCGGCCGGGCAGCAAGTGGTGATCGAACCGGGCGTGCGCCACCACGTGGCGTTCGAACTGCCGGGCAGTTTCCGGATCACGTTCTGCCGGGCCGGGGACGCCAGCCTGCCCGCCCCGCCCGGCGCCTGAGACGCTTACTTCTTCTTGCCCGAGGCGTCCTGCTCCACCACCATGTCCAGCACGTACACCTTCGAAGGCGCGTCGGCGGGCGGATTCTTCCAGTCGTATTGCTTCACGCGCAGCACGGTGCGCACGCCGTCCCGGTGCTCATAGCCCTCGATGGACTGGTACAGCGGATGCCACTTGTCCTTGGCGGGCTGCTGGATGCCGGCATCGTTGTAGCGGCGTTCGCGCACCATCAGGCATTGATAGCCCGGAATCATGGGATGGCTGCACTCGGCCTTCTTCGCGGCGACTTCCAGGAACATGATCTGGCCGGCGCTGCCGTAGAGCGTTTCCGGCGTCGGCTCGCCGACGAACGTCAGGATGCTGCCGTCCTTGGCCGCCAGTTCCAGCGAGGGCTCGGCGGCATCGCCGGCGAGCGTGGCGCGCAATTCGCCCTTGATGCGCTGGCCGATCTCGGCATCCAGCTGCATCAGGCTCTGTTCGCATGCCTTCATCGTGGAGGCAAGGTTGTCGACGCGCAGCACGCCGTCCTTGTAGGTATATCCGCCGAACTGCGCATTGCAGCCGCCGCGGATGTTCAAGGCGTCTTCGGTGAAGGCCAGGCGCAAGGGGTGCTCGATCCCGGCCTGGAGCGCGGCGATGGACTTGCCCGAGGCATCGGTGGCGGAGGCCAGGCGCCAGTAGTAGGCGGACAGGCTCAGCTGGCTGGCGGGCGTAGTGGCGGCGGGAGTAGGCATGGAGGACGATCCTTCGCGAGGAGAGGAAGCCGGGGCGCAAGCTTGGAGCAAGGCGGCGCATACGGACGCAAGGAGGATGGTTTTTTTCATGATTGGGTCCTTTCAGCCGGATGGCACTGATGAAAAGCGGCATTCTACGTCCGGGGTATGGACGAATCGGCCGCGCAGGCACCCAGACCGTTTCAAAACCTTGCAGCGCATGCGGCCGCCGAAACGCGGCTGCGCGCCTCGCGCAGACCCGCGTCCCGCTGCGGCCCCGAACGCGCGGGAACGCGCCTGAGCCCCCCGCCGCCTAGCGGCCGGCGATTACAGACTGACACGATACCCGCAAAATCCTGCATTTCTTGGCGAACGGGTTTCATCCCGCCCGCAGCATTCCCGCTTCTTCCCGAATCGCGCCCCGCGCCGCGAGGCTGGACACCGCCATGCCGACCCGCGCCTCGGCGTCCGCCAGGGTCCGCGATATGCCCAGCAACCGGCAGACGGACTTGATGACGTCGGCCTTCGGCGTGTTGCCGGTCATGGCCAGCACATGCAGCACGCCGTTGCCCAGTTCTTCCAGGCAAACCTCGTCTATCCTGCGGCGCGTGGCCTCGTCCTCGCCCGCGCCCCGAAAGCCTTTCCATTCACCGGGATCGGCGCCGTCGGGCCAATAGAACGTGGCTCCGCTCTCATCCGCATGCGCGGCCTGCGCCGGCGTCAAACTCCGCAGCCTTTCCACGATTCTGGCGCCGGTGCGCTCCAGGCCCCAGGCTCGCGCCACTTTACGGTGCAGGACCGCCTCCGCTATCGGCCCCTCGATGTCGATGGCCAGGCGCAACTGCGCGGCCAGGCTATCGTTGCTGGCGCGCAGGTGGAATGCCTCGGCATCGCCGCCCTCCAGTTCGGCCAGTCGATAGGTCTCCCGCCCTTCCGCTCCTGGAACCGTCGCGGCGCTTTCCGCCGCCGCGCCCTCTTCGGTGATGATCACGAATTCGACCGGCGCATCCCCCTCGTCGACGGCCTCCGGCTCGGCGTCGGCCGCGACTTCGGGCACAACCTCGGGCTCATCGCCGGGCCCGCGCTCCAGCTCGGCATTCAAGCGCGCCAGCAGCTTTTCCACTTCCCGCTCGGGATTGATCCACCAATCCGTGGACCACACCCGGTGCAGCCTCCAGCCCAGGCCTTCCAGCACCACTTGCCGCAACCGGTCCCGATCGCGCGCGGTGGCGCCGGAGTGATAGGCCCGGCCGTCGCATTCGATGCCGAGCAGGTAGCAGCCCGGAGCCCGCGGATCCACCACGCCCATGTCGATGCGATAGCCCGAGCACCCGACTTGCGGATGCACGGTCCAACCGCGTTCGCGCAGGACCTTGATGACCTCCGCCTCGAACGGGCTGTCCGGCTCCCGCCCGGTGGGCAGCGATTGCTGCACCAGGGCGCGCGGCCCCTTGAGCGCGAATTCCAGATAGTGCTTCAGGTCCCGCACGCCGGCGGCGCGCACCCGCGACAGGTCGATCTGCTGCGGCAGCAAGGTGCTGTAGATCACCACGCCTTCCCTGGCTCGCGAGATCGCGACGTTCAGGCGGCGATGCCCGCCTTCCCCGTTCAAGGGGCCGAAGTTCATGGTCATCTTGCCCCCGGCATCGGGACCGTACGTGATCGAGAAGTAGATGATGTCGCGCTCGTCGCCCTGCACGTTCTCCAGGTTCTTGATGAATAGCGGCTCGCGCGACTGGGCCGAGATCGCCTTGTCGAGCGCGGCGTTGGCGCGGCGGCGGGCATCCAGCAAGGTCTCGATCAGCGACTGCTGGGGCTGGTTGAAGGTCACCACGCCCAGCGTCTTGCGGCGGCGGGCGGGATCCAGGTAGTGCTGTTCGATGCCCTGCACGATGGCTTGCGCCTCGGCGCGGTTCGTGCGGCTGCCGCCGCGGTCGTAGACGCCGGCAACCCTTTCCAGCCGCACGGCCACGTCGTCGGTGACCGGCGACGGGAAGGTGATCAACTGCGAATCGTAGTAGGTGACGTTGCTGAAGGTGATCAGGCTTTCGTGCTTGCTGCGGTAGTGCCATTGCAGCCGCAGGCGGTTCATGTCGGCGCCCAGGCATTCGTCGAGGATGCTCTCCAGATCCGCGACCTGGCCGTCGTCGTCGGCGCCATCCTCCTCGCTGGTGGATTTGCTGAAGAAGCTGGTGGGCGGCAGCTGCTTGGTGTCGCCCACGACCACCAGTTGCTGGCCGCGGGCGATGGCGCCCACGGAGTCCCAGACCGGAATCTGCGATGCCTCGTCGAAGACCACCACGTCGAACTGCGAATGGCCGGCATCCAGGTACTGGGCCACCGACAGCGGCGACATCAACAGGCAGGGCTTGAGCTTCGGCAGCAGCGTCGGCAGACGCTGCATCAGCTGGCGCACGGGCACGTGGCGGGCCTTTTTCTGCAGCTCGCGGCGCAGCAGGCCCAGTTCGCTGTCGGGGCTGACCAGGACGCCGTTGCCCGCGGGCACCTTGCCGGCCAGGGTGGCCGCGATGTAGGCCGAAGTCAATTGCTGGTAGCGGTCGTCCGCCAGCCTGAACTCGCGGATCTTGCGCTCGTGGTCGGCACTGGAGAAGGACCGCAGCACGGGAGACTGGTCGATGATCTTCTTCACCCACCAATTGCGGTAGCTGTACTCGAAGTGCGCCTCTACCTGCTCCAACGGAATGCCGCCCTGCTCCAGCGTGGCCACCAGCCCCTGCAGCTGCGATTGCACGGCCTGCTCGCGGGCCTGGCGCCAGATGCACCAGGGCATCAGCAACTGCCTGTGATGGCGCCAATCGGCGAGGACGCCCCGGATACGCTCCAGCGCGCCGCCGGCCTCCGCGGCGCCCGCCAGCGCCTGGGTGGGCTTGGCCAGGGCATCGACCTCGGCCAGCCTGTCCCGCAGTTCGCGCCACGCGTCCCGGTAATCCAGCAGGCTCTTGCCCAGCGCCGCCTCGGGTTGCAGGAAGCTCCTGTTCTCGCCCACCAACGCCTGCAAGCGGCTGCGCAGCTCGGCGGCGCGAGCGGGGTCTCCCGCGGCCAGGGCGACGGCGTCCGCATAACGCTGCGCCCATTGCTCATGGCCCCGCGCGGCCTCCCAGTCCGTGGACAGGCCCGCATAGCCCTCTTGCAGCAACCGCTGCGCGTCGGCTTTCAAGGCGGACAGTTCATGGTCTTCCGCGTTGACCCGGGCCAACGGTTCCAGCACGGCGGCGATGGCGGCGTCGTCCGGCCGCCGGCCATCGCCGCGATAAGCCGCCAGCCGCTTGCGCATGCCGCGCTTGGCCAAGGCGGACTTGGGCCACCATGCCGCGCCCGCCGCCAGCCATTCCGCCTTGAGCGCATTGGCGTCCAACTGCGCCAGTTCCGCATTCCACTGCGTTCCCACCCGCTCCCATTGCGCGTTGCGCTCCAGGCCATGGCGAACCATGGCCTGCACCTGAAAGCGCGCGGCGGGGTCATGCGCTTGCGCGGCCAGGCCCGCCGGCACGCGCGGCGCCGCCAGCAGCGCATCGATCAAGCGGTCCAGCCTGCCGTAGGCATCGAGGCTCAGGCCGGCGGCCGGCAAGCCCAGCCCCTCGCCCGCCGCGACGGCCCGCGCCTGAAATCCGGAGACCGCCTGGTCCAGCGCCTGCGCCGCCGCCAGCAGGGCATCCTGCCAGCTCGGGCTCCAATCGGTCATGCCGACGTGAGCCAAGGGGTGGCCGACCAGCTCGCCCAGTTCCCCGGAGAGCGTGGCGATGCGCCTGGCGGTTTCGCGCAGCTGCGACAGTTCCTTGCGGCCGTGGGCCTGCGCGTCCGGCCAGGACATCGGCGAGGGTTCCCGCCCAGCGTGCTGGATGCAGGTGCCGATGGCGTCGAAGACCGTCAGGCCGTTGGGGTGCTCGGCGTGCAGCGCGTCTACCAGCCCGTTCAATTCCTGGCGCAGCGCGCCCAGGCGCTCGGCCTCGCGGGCCCAGTCGTCGCTGCCGCGCTGGCCGCCGTGGTCCAGGGCCTTGCCCAGTTGCAGCAATACCTCCGACTTGCGGGCCTTGGAGGAATGCAGCTCCAGGCAGAACGGCCCCAGTCCGATGCTGGCCAGGCGACGATGCACCACCTCCAGCGCGGCCATCTTCTCGGATACGAACAACACGGTCTTGCCGCGCGCCAGCAAGTGGGCGATCAGGTTGGTGATGGTCTGGCTCTTGCCGGTGCCCGGCGGCCCCTCCAGCACCAGATCGCGGCCCGCATCGACGGCGCAGATGGCCTTCAACTGGGACGAATCGGATAGCAGCGGGGTCAGCAGGTCTTCGGGCCTGTGGCTCTCGTCCAGGCGATCGTAGCGCTCCTCGCCGCCTTCTTTCGCGAAGGCCTGGCCCGGATGCTCGATCAGATGACGGACGACCCGGTTCTCCTTGAGCTGCGCGCTGCGGTCCTGCAAGTCCTTCCACATCAGGTACTTGGTGAAGGAGAAGATGCCCAGGTGGACCTGTTCCAGCACTTCCCAGCCCGCGATCTCGCGCACGGCCAGGCGGAAGGCCTGCAGCACGCGCGCCACGTCCACGCCCTTGTCGTCGGAGGGCAGCGCCGCATCCAGGCCGGGAATGCGCAACTCGTAGTTGTTGCGCAGCATCTGCAGCAACGTGGGATTGATGATGGTCTCGTCGTCGTGGCGGACCAGCCGGAAGCCGCTGCGGACCGACTGCCGCTGCAGCGACACGGGCACGAGGATCAGCGGGGCCAGGTGGGCGCTCTCGGCGCCGGGGCTCTCCGTCCAGCGCAACATGCCCATGGCCAGGTACAGCGTGTTGGCCCCGCCCTCTTCGAGACCGGTGCGCGCCGCGCCGAAAATGGCCAGCAGGTTGGCGTCCAGCGCGTCTTGCGGAACGCGGGCGATCAGTTCCTTGTTGGACAGCGCGTCCAGCGCCATGTCGTCCAGCGGCGCGCGGCCGCCCCGGCTCTCGTGCACCTCCGCCATGCGCGGGTCGCCGCCCTCCATCAGCGCCGGCAAGGGCCGGATGCGGAATTCGCTGCCATCGGCAATGGCATCCTCCAGGCGGCCGAGGTCGGGCGCCGCCAGCGGCAAGGTCGATTTGGTGTTCTTGAAATTCAGCAGGCGGTTGCGCAGCGTCAGGTCGAGCAGCCGCGACTTCCATTTGGCCAGGCGACCTTCCGGCGTGTCGTCGGCGGGCTCCAGGCTGATGACGAACTCCGGATCCAAGGGCGGCAGTTCCGGCGTAGGCTCGATCGCAGCGGGGAGCTTGGCCTCGTCGGCCTCCCCCGGCGCCACCGGCGCCGCGCGCGACGGCAGCGGCTTGATCTGGAGTTCGCGCGCGCGATGCACGTCGATGGCGTAGCGGAAGCTGTCCGCCTCGCGCAGATGCGCCGCGCCCTGCTCCATGGCCAGGCGCAGCGACGGCCGATGGTTCGGATGCTGCGCGATGCCCGTGGTTTCGAACACCAGCAGCTCGCCACTGTCCACGCGCTTGCGCACCGCCTGCACATCGTCGGTCAATGGATCGGCGAAGCAGGCCTGGTGCAGCCACACGCCCACCCAGGCGTGCCCGTCCTTCATCAGGATCACCGGACGCAACCCCGCCTGTTCCAGGCAGGAGGAGAACAGCATCGCCAAGTCCAGGCAGGTGGCCACGCGGGCCTCCAGGATCCGGTCCGGCGTGCGGATCTTCTGTCCGTCCACCCCGAAGGACGCGGGCGGCTCGGCGTAATGCAGGCTCTCGGCGGCCAGGGTGCTGTAGACGGCGGACACCTGTTTCCAGACCACGTCGCGGCTCCTGGACTGGTAGCCGTTCATCTGCAGATCGTCGTGCTCGCCGCGCAACAGCCTGGCGGCCTTGCCGATCAGCACGTCCACGGCCGGATTGTTCGGCATCGAGAAGGCGGCCAGCAATTCGGGCAGGGCGCGCGTGCCCGCCCATTGATCGTAGGCCAGCACCGTCACCGGCTGCGCCGCGCGGGCCAGCTCGCGATCGCCGGACTGCACCACCACATTGATGCTGGCGCGCACCGCCTCCTGCAGGTCCGCAACATAGGCATGGTCGGGCGTCAGGTCCAGCGGCGCGTTGCGGCGCGTCTCGCCTGGCAGCAGGCGGTCGAACCGCAGGGTGACGCCCTGCGCGAACGCCGGATTGCAGCTCACCCGCAGCTCCACCGCCTCGAACGTCTGCGACGACCGGTTGGTCAGGCGCAGCGAGCGGACGACGGGCACCGAGTTCTCCAGCGACGCATAGCCCAGCGTCGGGTCGGCCTCGATGTCGATGGCAATGGGCGTATCAGGCCCCGCGGCATGTGCCGCCCCCTCCTGGATCGCCGGCAATTCCAGGTCTAGTCGCTTGTCCATCCATTTCTCTCGGTTCGATTCATCGCCGGCCCGCACGCGCAGGCTCCGCCGGAGCGCCCGCCCCGTCTCTGATTGCGAATTCTAAGACGCCGGATCGCATTTCCGCTGATCGGACATATTGCGATTTCGGACAGGCCCTCCCGGACCCGGGCCATATTGAATCGGATGGACCGGCCGCGCCCGGATTAAATCGCAGCCCTCTGCCGGCCATTCTCGGATCGCGGCGAGCCGGGAATGGCAAAAACATTTTTTCCCGATTTCGCTTACATTTCCTGCTTTCAATATATTTTTATTACACAAAAAAACAATAATGCGACAGGGTGTTGCGACACAACGTGTCGCAGGCGTTCCCTAAACTCCCCTCGTCGATAACCCACCGCCGAAAGAAAATGCCTGTTGAAAATACGCGCCGCGCCAGTGCCAAAGGGGAAAAACTGGCGCAACGCCTCTCTCACATACTCGCGCTGCTGCATCAGGGCGACGCGATAGATAAGCATCAGCTCGCCCTCGACTTCCAGGTCGACGTGCGCACGATCGAGCGCGACTTGGGCGAACGGCTGTTACATATTGCGGAACGCAACGGCGACGGACGGTGGCAACTCACCCATGCCGCCCGCAGCACCGTGCCGGCGCGCAACCTGAACGACTACGCCCAATTGGCCGGCACGCAATATCTGTTTCCCGATCCCAGCCTGCGCTTCCTGCTTGAACAGCTGCAAACACCGGCGGCGAAACGCGCCGTGCATGTGCAGCCCGCCGCGCAGGAAGACCTGCGGGGCCGGAACACGGCATTTTCCCAGTTGCAGCAGGCCATTCAGGCGCAGCACGAGTGCCGTTTTGAATACAAGGACAAACCCCGGCGGGTCCAGCCCTACCGGCTTATCCATAAGAACGGCATCTGGTATCTGGCTGCCACCGAGGATGGCCGGCTCAAGAATTTCAGCGTCAGCCGTATTGGCGCGCTGCACGTGGATGCAGGAAGCCGGTTTACCCCGGACCCCGCGCACCACGATTACATCAATAACAAGGACGACGTCTGGTTTACGCCGGACACCACGGAAGTCCTGCTTCGCGTTTCTCCGGAAGCCGCGCATTATTTCACCCGCCGCCCGCTATTGCCGCAGCAGTTGAATCGAACGGGTCCGGACGGCTCATTATTGGTCACGACCCAGATCAGCCATCCCCAGCAATTGCTGCCCCTGGTGCGTTACTGGCTGCCGCACGTGCGCATTTTGCAGCCGGCGGCCCTGCGCCATGCCTTGCTCGAAAGCCTGCAGGACGCCATTGCCTCATGGGAGCAGGAATGAAATTGATTGCATTCCTGATATTCCTGTTTCTCGTTTTTTCCGTGCTCTATGGCATTGCGGCGGGCGTTCAGGCGATAGCCCGAGGGATCGCCCGCGTCCGGCCCGGCAAGCGAGGCGACGGATCCGAGACCCTCGCTTCGCCACGCCAGGACCGCAGCGCGCGCGCGGACGATGCGCCGCCCGCGCAATCCGGCACACCGCCAGCGGTATGCCGCCCGTGCATCGCCGAGCTCAATTCACTATTTGCCCTGCACCAATCCGGCGCTTTGACGCGAAGCGAGTTCGAGCGGCTCAAGCGCCATGTCCTGCAGGCGATTCCCTCGTAGCCCGATCTTGAATTCCCCAAGGAACATCAATGACCATCAATGACCAGAACGCTACCGCGCCCGACGCCCGCGAAGATCGCAAGACGCGCGCCGAGCAAGAGATCGCGCGTGCCGGCATCGCGTTGTCGGCCGACGAGACCGTGAACCGGTTCGGCAGCGCGAACGCCGAATTCATCATCGGCTATCGCGGCGTGGATAACGAAACCGGCAAGGAGTTCGCCAAGGGGCTTGCCGATATCGCCAAACACAGGGTCCATCCCGATCCGCTGGAAGGCGCCAAGAATATCAAGCAGCAGGCCGGCTATTCCGCCGAAGTCAGCGCGACCAGCCGCCGCAACGCCGAGGCCCATATCCAGCGGTCCGATATCCGCGTTTCTCGCAGCGACGACCTGCCCGAATACGGCAGGAACCACACCGTCGTCGACCTCGTCGAATTGCGCAACGGACAGATCATCGAAGGCTCGCAGGCGCAAATGAAGTTCGTCGGCAGCCGCGAAAAGCTGTTCGAGAGCATCGCCCGCGACGAGGGAGAATTCAAGCGATATCGCGGCGTGAAGCTTGAGTTGCCGTCGGAGCAATTCGAAGGACCCCAGGCGCTGCGGCAGCAAAGCCAGGCATTGCGCAAACAGGCGCAACAGGCCAGCGAGCTGGCCAAGTCGGCAAGTCAAAGGGGCGACCCCGGCGTTGCGCGGGAATACGAGAAGGCGGCCGCGAAGCATCAGCAAGAGGCCGCGAAACTCGATCGGCAAGCGATGGGCGCGAGGGAATTCTGCCAGGACCAGGCGGCCGCCCGCCGCGCCGACGCCCAGAGGGCTGAGCAAGCCGGCAGACCGGAAGATGCGGCAAAACTCCGGCGCGAAGCCGCCAACTACGACCAGTTGGCCGACAACGTCAAGGACAGCGGCATGACGTCCGAATATGCCGTCTTCTGCCGCGAAAATCCGAAACTCGCCACCGCAATGGAAATCGCGCGCACCAGCCACCGCGCGGGCATGGAGGGCGCGAAGTTCGGGGCCATCATCGGCGGCTGCATCACGCTGCTGAAAAACTCGCTGGCGCTGGCCCAGGACGAGAAGACCGCCAAGGAAGCGCTGGTCGACATGGCAACCGACACCGCCAAGGCCGGCGCGATGGGCTACGCCACGGCGCTGGCCGGCGCGGCGATCAAGGGCGGCATGCAACAGTCCGGAAACCAGGCCTTGCGCACGCTCGCCAACACCAGCGCCCCGACGCTGGCGCTGAACGTCTGCCTGTCGCTGGGCCAGTCCGTGAAGCGGTACGTTACGGGCGAAATCAGCGAAGCGGAATTGTTGACGGAAGTGGGCGAAAAAGGCGCCGGCATGCTATCGAGCGGCATGATGGCCGCGCTGGGCCAGCTCGCCATCCCGATTCCCTTCGTTGGCGCGGCCATCGGCGGCATGATCGGCTACTCGCTCTCCACCCTCTTCTACCAAAGCGCCCTGGATGCGGCGACGGCGGCGGAAACCTCCCGCGAAAACCTGGAACGCGTGCGCGCAATCCAGGCCGCGGCCCGCGCCAGCATCGCCGAGCAACAGGAATCCGTGGACGCCTTCCTGCGCCAGGAGATGCCGCAACTGCGCCAGCAAGCCCTGCGGCTGCTTGCCGTGGTCGACACGCCGAATCCCGCGGACATCAATGCGTTTTCAGCCGCCATCGATGAATATGCGAGCCTGCTGGGCAAGCAACTTCAATTGCGTTCGATGGCGGAGTTCGACGACTTCATGGCATCCGATCAGCCCCTGAAGCTCTAAGCCTCGCCCCCGTCACTCACCCACATCAGAAACAAAAAATGCTGCTGAAACTTCTTTCCGATCACGACAGAAAAGATTTCATTGAAGTCGCGGAACTGCTGATTCTCGCCGACAAGCCCTTGCTCTGGGATGGCAAGCTGAAAGACGAAATCACGCCGCAAACCAATATCTCCAAGATTTCCATCAAGAAATCCAGCAGCGATGAAACGCTGCTGGAGGAAGCGAAGGCCGAGTGCCGTCTGGATACCCACCGATTCTTCGGCTCGGGCCAGCAGATCGAAGACCGCATCGTGGAGCGGCTGCGGACCTTTCCCCTGCACAAGATCGAAGAACCGGAAACCCGGCTCACGGTGGCTTCGGGCGTCCTGCGGGAAATCCTCAAGGGCAAGAAGTCGGAGATGCCCGCCGTCCCCAAGCTCATGCTCTTCGAACTGATGCTGCTGGCCCTCGCGGGCGGCCGGATATCCAACGTCGAATGGCGTCTGCTCAACGATTTCAAGCACCACTACCAGGTGGAAGACTACATCTTCGAGGATTTGCTGAAGCGCGCCGAGATCACGCAGCAGGAAATCAACAAGACCCTCTCCATCGTTCTCGAATAAGGAAGACAATCATGGCGGTTCCCATCATTCTGGGTGTAGTCGCGGCCGGTTCAGCCTTGTACGGCGTATACAAGGGCGTCAACGGCGCGATCGACCAAAACGATGCCAGCGGCATCAATAACGATGCCAAAGCCATGGTCGACCAGGCGCGCAGCCTGGTCGCCACTCAGCGAGAGGCGACCAACGGCGTGCTGGAGGACTACGGCTCGCGCAAGCTGCGCGCCTTCAATGGCGTCATCGCCGACTTCATCGACACCTTCGGGCGCCTGAAGAACGTCGATATCATCGAAACGGCCGAACTCGACAAACTGCAGCAGGGCGACTTCTCGACCTTGTCGCTGGAAGACCTCCAAAAGGACTACCAGCTGCTGAAGGACGCCGGGCTGGGCGTCGGGGCAGGCCTGGGCGGCGGCGCAGCGGTGGCTTTCGGCGCCTACAACGGCACCATGCTGCTGGGCACGGCCAGCACGGGCACCGCCATCTCCACGCTGAGCGGCGCCGCGGCCACCAATGCCACGCTGGCCTGGCTGGGCGGCGGCGCCATCTCGGCGGGCGGAGGCGGAGTCGCCTTGGGCACCGCGGTGCTGGGCGGCCTGGTCGCCGGGCCGGCGCTGGCGATCTTCGGACATATCGTGGGCAACAAGGCGGAGGCCGCGCTGAATGATGCGCGCAGCAATCTGGAAAAGGCCAAGACCATCCGCGACGACGCCGCCCTGACGACCAAGAAGCTGAAGGCGATCCAGGAAGTCACGACCCTGGCCAACAGCACGTTCTCCAAGGTCAGCTCGCAACTGCGCCGCTCGGTGAGCGATCTGAGAAGCACGATCGACACCCATGGGGAAGACTACCAGGCGTACTCTTCCGATGCGCGTCAGACCGTGTTCCGCTCGGTCAAGTTCGCACAGCTGATCAAGGCCATGATCGACACGCCCATCCTCCAACAGGACGGGCAGCTGGTCGAGACGACCAAGGCGCGCGTGCAGGATATCGGCCAGGCCGCTTCCGGCCAGTAGGCCGATTCAGAATCCGGATAGCCCCGCGCCTCGCCAGGCCGGGGCTCCGCCCTTCCCCATGTCCAGCTCCTGCTCGCCGACCGCCGATTCCGCCTTCCCCTGCCACCAATGCGGCCTGTGCTGCCAGAACGTGCATCTTTCCAGGGAAACGCAGTTTCTGGACCGCGGCGACGGCACCTGCCGCCACTACGCGTCCGACACCAGGACCTGCGCCATCTACGCGGACCGACCCGACATTTGCCGGGTCGACCGGATGTACGCGACGCGCTACGTCCGCCTGTACAGCTGGAGCGAATTCGTGGCATTGAACCTCCAGGCCTGCGCGGCGCTGGCCGCCCTGCCCGGCCCGGGCGGCCAGCCCGAGGGCAAGGCCGTCTTCCGCAAGTAAGGCTGGAAGACGGACTGAACCCTTCCCCGCATCGCTAGCGGCACACGCGGTAGGTTGGCTTGAGCTTGCTCAGGACCTCGGGCGCGCCGCTCTCCGACACCACCAGGGTGTGGCCCAGCGACATGGCGAGGTTGTTGGGCGTATCGATCAGGATGGCGTGCAGGAACAGCACCATGCCGGGCTCGGCCAGCGTGCCGTTCTCGGCGAACAACAGGGGCGGCACGTCCATCCAGCTGGGTCGGAAGGTCGCTCCCAGCGAATAGCCGCAAGCCGCCATGCGCGCATGGCCGTAGCCGTGCCGGTCGAACACGCGGCGGTGGGCCTGGTCGATATCGCCCAACGGGTTGCCCGCCAGCGCGGCGGCCGTCATCGCGGTCAGCGCCTCCAGCGTGATGTCGAACATGCGCTCCTGCCGCGGATCGTGCTTTCCGATGGCAACCGTGCGCATCAGGCAGGCGCAATAGTGCCGGTAGCTGGCGGCGAACTCCAGCGTCAGTTGGTCTTCGTCGTCCAGGTGCCGATAGCCCGTGGCGGTGCGCACCAGCAAGGCGCGATCGCCGGATCCGAGCACCGGGCCGCCCGGAGGCGGATCGCCGCCACCCCGGAACTGCACCGCCGCCCCGGCCGCCGCGATATCGCCTTCGAACGCGCCCGGCCGCGCCGTCTCCAGCATGGCCAGCAGGGAATCGTCGGCCAGGCTCGCGGCTTCGCGCACGTAGCGCAGTTCCGCTTCCGATTTCACCACCCGCAAGGCGCGCACCAGATGCGAGGCGTCGACCAGCTTGCACCAGTCGGCCAGGCGGGCCTGCACGCGCGCATGGTTCTTGCCGACCAGGCCGAAGTTGTCGGTTTCCATGCCGACCCGCCTGCCGGCCAGCCCCAGTTCCTCCAGGATGGCCTTCAGGTCGATGCTGGGATCCGCGCCCTCGTTGTCGTACCAGATGCGGATGTCTTCGACGATGGAGGTGCGCTGGGCCTGCACCAGGTCGGGGCGGCGGGTCAGCAGGATGGGCGGCCGGTCGTCGGCGGTCAGGATCGTGCATTGGAAGAACACGTAGCCCGCCGTGTCGAACCCGGTCAGGTAGTAATGGCTTTCCTGGGCGAACAGCAGCAAGGCATCCAGGTTTTCCGCCTGCATGCGCTTGCGCGCTTCCCGTATGCGGTCGAAAAACGTCTCGCGCGGAAAATGTAGCGCCATTGTGAGGTCTCCGGAGGTAAGTCGTTGTGGAAGAAGACGGTTCGACGTCAACGGCGCCGCTGCAGGGCCCGCGCGGCCAGCGGCAGCGCCACCGACACGAGAATGAGCAGGGTGGAGATCGCCGCGATGGCCGGGTCCACTTCATCGCGCAGGGAATTGAACATGCGCTTGGTGAGCGTGGCGCTCGGGCCGCCGGCGATGAATAGCGCCACCACCACTTCGTCCAGCGAGGTGATGAAGGCCAGGATGGCCGCGGCCATCACCGAGAAGCGGATCTGCGGCAGCGTCACGTCGCGGAACGCCCGCAGCGGATGCGCCCCCAGGCTGCGCGCGGCCATCTCCTGGCTGAAGTCGAAGCTGGCCAAGGCGGCGCTGACGGTAATGAACACCAGCGGCAGGGCTAGGCAGGTATGCGCCAGGACCAGCCCGAGCAAGGTGTTGTTCAGCCCCAGGCGCGCATACAGCAGGAATACCCCTACCCCGCACAGGATGACCGGCAGGGCCAGCGGCAGCAGGAACACCAGCCGCAGCCAGCGCGCATGGCCCGCCGTCACGCGGGCCGCGGCGTAGGCGGCCGCCAGGCCGAGGGGCGTGGCCAGCGCCGTGGTGCCCACCGCCGCCCGCAGCGACACCCAGGTGGCCTCGCGCCACTCCAGGCTCTGGAAGTACTCCAGGTACCAGCGCAGCGACCAGGAAGCGGGCGGGAAGGTGAGGAAGCGCGAGTCCGAGAAGCTCATGGGGATCACCACCAGCGTGGGCGCCACCAGGAACAGCACGATGAGCGCGCAGAGGGGCGTCAGCCACCAGGGCGCGCGCGTATGGAACGAGTTCTGCATCGCCTTACCTCGCCAGGAGTTTTTCGAGGCCGAACAGGCGGCCCAGCAGCCAGATGAACAGCAGGGTCACGGCCAGCAGCACCACGCCCAGGGCGCTGGCGGCGCCCCAGTCGCCGTAGAGCGAGATGTTGCGTTCGATCTGCATGGACCACATGACCACCCGGCCGCCGCCCAGCACCGCCGGCGTGACGTAGAAGCCCAGGGACAACACGAAGACCAGCACCGAACCGGCGGCCAGCCCCGGCAGGGACAGGGGCAGGTAGACCTGGCGGAAAGCCTGCCCCGGCGTGGCGCCCAGGCTGGCCGCCGCCTGCATGTAGTCGGCGGCGATGGCGCGCATGCTGGCATAGAGCGGCAGCACCATGAAGGGCAGCATGATGTGGATCATCCCGATGGCGGTGCCGGTGAAGTTGTGGACCAGGCGCAGCGGCGCGTCGGTCAGGCCCAGGTCGGCCAGCCAGCCGTTGATGACCCCGCGCCGCTGCAGGAGAATCAGCCACGCGTAGGTGCGCACCAGAAGCGAAGTCCAGAACGGCAGCAATACGCAGAGCATCAGCAGCGCCGCCGCGCGCGCCGATACCCGCGCCATCAGATAGCACAGGGGATACGCCAGCAGCGCGCACACCGCCGTCACCAGCAGCGCGAGTTCGAAGGTCGTGCGGAAGCTGTAGAGGAAGGCGCCGTGCCACAGGCGCTCGTAATTCGCGAAGGTCAGTCCGTCCGGGCCGATGACGGACAGGGCCGACAGCCACAGGATGGGACCCAGCAGCACCACGGCCAGCAAGAGCAGCGCCGGCGCGGCCAGCAGCAGCAGGCGCCACTGGCCATGGCGCGCCCGCGCGGCGCGGGCAGCCTGGGCGCGCGGCAAGGTGGCGTCAGCGGCCATCGCGGGCCTCCTTGGGGATCAGCACGGTGTCTTCGACGTGCAGGGCCAGGGTCACTTTCTGGCCGGTCGCGATGCCCGACTCGCGGATCTGCGTGGGTCCCAGCCGCAGCGACACCTCCAGGCCGTCGTCCAGGCGCACGAAGAGGCGGGAGCTTTCGCCCTGGAAGACCGTATCCGCCACCACGCCGCTCAACAGATTGCAGGCCGGATCCGGCGCGGCGTCCGCCAACATCAGGTTTTCCGGACGCAACATCAGCCATGCCTCGTCGCCCGCCGGCGCATCCTGCCCCGCGGGCAGCGCCAGCGGCCGACCGGCCACCAGGTGCCGGCCGCCCTCGCGCCTGACCGGCAGGAAATGCGATTCGCCGATGAAATCCGCCACGAAGCGCGTGGCGGGCCGCTGGTAGATGCTGCGCGCGCCGGCTATCTGCTCGATGCGGCCGCGGTTCATCACCGCGACGCGGTCCGACATGGTCAGCGCTTCGCGCTGATCATGCGTGACGTACACGGTCGTGACGCCCAGGCGGTCGTGCAGCTGGCGGATCTCGCGCTGCATCTGCTCGCGCAATTGCTTGTCCAGCGCCGAGAGCGGCTCGTCCATGAGCAGGATCGCGGGCTCGAAGACGATCGCTCGCGCCAGCGCCACCCGCTGGCGCTGCCCGCCGGAAAGCTGGCTGACGCGCCGGTCGGCCACGTCCGGCAGGCGCACCAGTTCCAGCGCGCCGGCGACCCGCTCGCGGATCTCGGCCTTGGCGCATTTCCTGAGCCGCAAGGGATAGCCGATGTTCTCGCCCACGGTCATGTGCGGAAAGAGCGCGTAGCTCTGGAACACCATGCCGATGTCGCGCCGATGCGCGGGCTCGGACACCATGCTGCGGCCGCCGAACCGCAGGTCGCCGGCGTCGGGCTGCACGAAGCCGGCCAGCGCCATCAGCAGCGTGGTCTTGCCCGAGCCGGAAGGGCCCAGCAAGGTCAGGAACTCCCCGCTGCGCACCTCCAGGTCCACCTGGTCCAGCACTGTCTGCGCGCCATAGGCTTTGCACAGGCCCTCCGCCGCGATGGGCAGGCCTCGCTGTTTCGCATCCGTCATGGCCGTGTCCCCGCCTTCAGCGTTGCAGCATCAGATCGAAGCGCTTGGACATGGCGTCGTAGTTCTGCGCCCACCATTGCGTATCCAGCACCACGGCGCCCGCGCGGTTTTCCGGCGAGTTGGGCAGCCTGGCCGCCAGTTCCGGGCTGATGATGCCGGTTTCATAGGCCTTTTCGTTGGCCGGGGCATAGTTGATCAGCGTGGACAGGCGCGCCTGCGTTTCGGGCTTGACGAGATAAGCCAGCACTTTCATCGCGGCTTCCTTGTTCTTCGCCCCTTTGGGAATCGCCAGGCAGTCGTACAGCACGATCTGCTGGTTCCACGAGAAGCCCATCCTCGGGTCTTCGGTGATCAGGTCCTGGATGCGTCCGTTCCAGATCCCGGACATGTCGACTTCCCCGTGCTGCATCAGCTGCACGGATTCGGCGCCGGACCCCCACCATGCGCCCACGCTGGGTTTGAGTTCGGCCAGCTTGCGGAAGGCGCGATCGACGTCGGGCGGATAGATGTCCGAAGGCGCCACGCCGTCGGCCAGCAGCGCGGCCTCGATGTTGTAGAGCGGGGAACGCCTCAGGGAGCGCATGCCCGGGAATTCGCGCGTGTTCCAGAAGTCCTTCCAATTCTGGGGCGGCGCTCCCTTTAGGGCCTCCTTGTTCCAACTGATCACGACGCCGTACACCACGTCGGCGACCCAATAGTCCGACTTCATGTTGTCGGGAATGCCGGTCGTGTCGACGATGGCCGGGTCCAGCTTCTCCAGCAGGCCTTCCTTCTCCATCAAGGGGCAGGATTGGTTGCCCTGCTGCACGATGTCCCACGCGGGCTTGCCGGACGCGACCTGGGTGCGCACGTCGGCCAGGCCGGACGTGGTGTCTTCCCTGATGGTCACGCCCAGCGCTTTTTCGGCGGGCGTGAACCAGGCTTCCCGCTGCGCCTTCTGGAACGAGCCGCCCCAGGACGCCAGGGTGATGCTGCCGCCATCGGCCTGCGCGCCGGCGGCCGCGCAAGCCAGGATCATGCCGCCCAATACCTTCGCCTTCATTGTGTTCCCCTTGAATCATGAATCGAGTTGGATGCCCATCGGGTCAATTCATATCTAAAAAATTCATATATGCTTTGAACCAAACAATATAAGCACGGCTTGTTTTCATGAGGACTATAGGGCAGCGAATCCGAAAACAACTGATTGAAATTCAACACATGAATTTTTTGAGTGAATACCCATGATCTCCGAACGCGACACTCCCGAGCCGCCCCTGCGGGCGATACGCGCATTCGAAGCGTTCGCCCAGCACGGCTCCATCGCCGACGCCGCCGCCGAGCTGAACATCACGCCGTCTGCCGTCAGCCATCAGCTGCATCTGCTGGAAAGCTATATCCAGACGCCGCTCACGATGCGCAAGGGCCGTTCACTTTGTCTCACGGACGAAGGGCGCGATTACTACCGCTCGATCCACACGGCGTTCACCGTGTTGCGCAGCGCCACGCGCCAGGCGCAGGAACGCGCCACCCTGACCCAGGTCACCGTGGGCGTGACGGGCCTGCTGGGCACCGGCTGGCTGTTGCCGCGGCTGGGGCGCTTCATGCGGGAGCATCCGGACATCGGCATCAATGTGGTCTACGCCATGCACGGCACGTATCCGAGCGATTCGGCGGACCTGTCGATCCGTTTTGGCGCCGGCCGCTGGCCCGGCTGCCAGGCCACGCGCCTTCTGGCGGGCGCCGTGGTGCCGGTCTGCACGCCGGCCTTTGCCGGTCGCCATGGGCCGTTCAAGCATGCGCGGGACCTGGCGCGGGCGCCGCTGGTGCACGACGGCGACCGCGCGCGCTGGGCGGCCTGGTTCGCGCAGGCGGGCGTGCGGCCGGAACGGCTGAACGGTCCGCTGCTGGAGGATGCGCAGCTCACGCTGGGCGCCGTCCTGGCGGACCTCGGGGTGGGGCTGCTGCGCCTGGCGCTGATTGAAGGGGAACTTGCCGCCGGCCGCCTGACGCAGCCGTTCGAGCAGCGCCTCGACACGGGGCTGGATTACTACCTGTGCGTACGCGAGGAAGACCCGCCCACGGAAGCCGCCACCCGCCTGGCCGAATGGATACTGGCCGAAAGCACCGCTATTTCCGCTGTTCCGACCGCCAGGCGCGCGGAGCGACCCCGACATTCCGGGTGAAGCTGCGCGCGAAATGGCTCTGGTCGGAAAAGCCGCATTCGGCCGAGATATCGGCCAGGCTCAAGTCCGACTGCCTGAGCAGGCTCATGGCATGCTCCAGCCGCCGCTCGCGTATCCATGCGAAGGGCGTGGTGCCCATCGCGGCCTTGAAGGCCCGGGCGAAGGTCGCCCTCGACATGCCGCAATGCCGGGCGATGTCGGCCAGCGCGATGTTCTGCGCCAGGTGCGCCTCCACGTACTCCGCGGCCTTGGCCAGCTGGGGGCCGCTGAGTTTGCCGGCCGCCCTGCCGTCCGCGCCCCGCATGCCCGCCTGGCCGTAGCGGCGCAACAGATGCGCGACCATGGCCAGCGTCAGGTGTTCGATGAACGCCTCGTCGCCGGGCTCGCGGCGCATCAGGCTGGGCAGCAGCGCCTGGACCAGCAGCCGCATGGTCTCGTCCTCGGCGCCTTGCTGCAGGCGCAGCCCGGGGACCTTGCCGGCGTACAGTTCGCCGCCCAGCTCCTCCAGCACGTCATTGCGGATCTGCAGCCTCACGTTGTCGTAGTCCGACAGGTGCTGGCAGGCGTAGGCATGGGTCAGGTCGGTCAGGGCGATGCTGGCCCGGGAGTGGCCGCCGGCATGGATGAGCTTGCGATCCACCCAGAGTTTGTGCGATGCGAAATCCTGCATCTGGAAAATCACCGAGTACGCGCGGGCCTGCGGGATCGGCTGGACGCGCGCATCCTTGTGGTCGCCCACGTGCCGGAACCTCGCCGCCGCCAGCAGAGGCGTGCGCAGGGCCCCGATGCAGTAGGGAGGATGAATGACCGAAACGGCGGGCGGCTGTTGGGCAAGCGGCATGGTTCCCCTCCATCGGTTTGCGCTCCACTGCTGTGGAACTGTACGCTAGCCAATCCGTGTGACAAGTAGGCGGCGCGCGATTCATTGTCGCTTTCCGGTTGACGAAAGCGCGCCCGCGGCGCTGCTGCCCTGGGTAAAATGAGCGGCCCTTGACTCCAGCTGGCGCCATGCAATTCGACGACGTTCGCATCTTCGCCGCCGCGGTCGACGCCGGCAGCTTCACGGCTGCCGCCGAAAAGCTGCTGCTCTCCAAGCAGTTCGTCAGCCGCCGGATCGCGAGCCTGGAGGCGTCGCTTGGCGTGCAGCTGCTGGTGCGCAACACGCGCAAGCTCACCGTGACCGAATCGGGCAAGGAGTTCTATGCGCACGCCCAACGCATCCTGGAAGACATCGCCAGGGCGGAGCAGGCCATGGCGCGGCGCCGCACGGAGCTGCATGGCACGCTCAGGATCAGCACGCCCATGTCCTTCGGGCTGCGTCACCTGTCCCCGCTGATCTCCGAATTTCTCACCCGGCATCCCGCCCTGCAGCTCCAGGTCATCCTGAACGACCGCCACGTGGACCTCGTTGGCGAATCCTTCGACATGGCGCTGCGCATCGGCGAAATGCCCGATTCGACGCTGATCGCGAAACGGCTGGGCGAGCTGCGCATGGCGGTCTGTTGCAGCCCCTCCTACCGGCGGCAGCACGGCCTGCCCCAGACGCCGGCCGACCTGCCGCGCCACGACTGCCTGCTCTACGGCCGCGAGGCGAGGAACGGCTGGCCCTTTACCGTGGACGGCGAGCCGCGCATGATCGACGTGCGCGGGCCGCTGCTATCCAATAACGGGGAGATCGTGCGCGACGCCGCGATCGCCGGGCTGGGCATCGCGCTGCTGCCTCGCTTCATCGTGGGCGAGGCCTTGCGCAGCGGGGAGCTGGTCGCGGTGCTGGAGGGCCATGCGCCCAGGCCGCTGCCGGTCAGCGCCGTCTATCCGCAGCACCGCCAGCAATCGACGAACCTCTGCGCCTTCGTCGAGTTCCTGGAGGCCCGCTACGCGCGCATGATGGAAAGCCTGGAGGCCTAGGGCCTGCGCAAGGCTCGATTCAGGGGGAACAGGCCCTAGCGCCTGCCGGCGGCGCGCGCGGTCATGGCGCCCGCCGCCAATCCGCCGATCAGGCCCAGGTTCGCGAGAAACGCGTTCATGTCATGAAACCTGGCCTGCGGGTCCGGCAGGTTCCAGAACGCGTGGCCCATCACCGATGCCGCCAGGGTGAAGGCGGCCAGGGCGCCCGCGGCCAGCCAGGGCCAGGCGCCGGCCACCAGCAGGATCGAGCCGCCCAGTTGCACGACGATCACCAGCACCGCGTACAACAGCGGAGGATGCAGGCCGAAATGGTCGACTTCGGCCAGCGCGGACGGAAAGTCCAGCAGCTTGGCCACGCCGCTCCACCAGAACGGCAGGGTCAGGAGCAGCCGGGCCAGCCGGCCCGGCAACGGCGACGAAGGCCAGGCGGCCGCAACGGGCATCGTCATGGCGTCGCCCCTATACGGCCCAGCAGGCGCAGCCCAGCGCGCCCCAGAAGGAGGCCGCGTCGGACACCGGCATGTCGCGGCGCGCCGCCGCCAGGTGCTCGTGCCCGTGCACGCCGCAGGCGCTGGCGCACCCGCAGCGGGCCGCGACCGACGCCAGGTAGCCGTTCTGGCTTGCCGTCTTGCGCGAGAAATAGCCGCCGAACGTCCGGACCGGCGACCAGTCCGGCGCCGGCGGAGGCACGGCCGGCGCGTCCTTGGAGAAGCTGCCCGTCCCCCACACCACCTTGCCGCCGAGCAGCGTCAGGTCGCTTTCGATGGCGATGATTTCATCCTCGGGCACGGTGAAGTAGTCGCGGTCCAGCGCCGCCAAGTCGGCCAGCTGGCCCACGGCGATGCGGCCCTTCTTGCCTTCTTCGTTGGAGAACCAGGTATTGGCTTCGGTCCACAGGCGCAATGCGGTTTCGCGGCTTTGCCGCTGCGCGGCCGGGTACATGCGCAGGCCGCCCAGACTGCGGCCGGTGACCAGCCAGCTGAGCGACACCCAGGGGTTGTACGAGGCCACCCGCGTGGCATCGGTGCCGGCGCCCACCGGCACGCCGGCCGCGAGCATCCGGGAAATCGGCGGCGACTGCTCGGCTGCCGGCGCGCCGTAGCGCTCCACGAAATCCTCCGCCTGGTACATCATGCGATGCTGCACGGCGATGCCGCCGCCCAGCGCCGCGATGCGGTCGATGTTGCGCGGGCTGACCGTCTCGGCGTGGTCGAAGAACCAGTGCAGGCCCTCGAAAGGCTGGTCGGCGTTGACCTTCTCGAATACGTCCAGCGCGCGCGAGATGGTTTCGTCGTAGGTGGCATGCAGCCGCCAGGGCCAGCGCTGCGAGACCAGCTGGCGGATCACCGGCTCCAGGTCGGCCTCCATGTTGGGCGGCATCTCGGGCCGGGGCTGGCGGAAGTCCTCGAAGTCGGCGGCGGAATAGACCAGCATTTCGCCCGCGCCGTTGTGGCGGTACAGGTCGTCGCCCTGCCCGGGCCGCACCTGGCGGCCCCAGCTCTGGAAGTCCGCGAGTTCGTCCTTGGGCTTCTGCGTGAACAGGTTGTAGGCCAGCCGCAGCGTGAGCTGGCCGTCCGCATGCAGCTTCTCGATGATCTGGTAATCCTCGGGATAGTTCTGGAAGCCGCCGCCGGCATCGATCACGCTGGTCACGCCCAGCCGGTTCAGCTCCCGCATGAAATGGCGGGTGGAATTGAGCTGGATGTCCGGATCCAGCTTCGGCCCCTTGGCCAGGGTGGCGTACAGGATGGTCGCGTTGGGCTGCGCGATCAGCAGGCCGGTCGGATCGCCATTGGCGTCGCGCTGGATCTCTCCGCCCGGCGGGTTCGGCGTGTCGCGGGTATAGCCCACGGCGCGCAGCGCGGCGCGGTTCAGCAGCGCGCGGTCGTACAGGTGCAGGATGAACACCGGCGTGTCGGGCGCCGCCGCGTTGATCTCATCGAGGGTGGGCAGGCGCTTCTCGGCGAACTGGTGCCGGGTGAAGCCGCCCACGACCCGCACCCACTGCGGCGGCGGCGTGTTCTGCGCCTGGCGCTTCAGCATGGCCATGGCGTCGGCCAGGCTGGGCACGCCGTCCCAGCGCAGTTCCATGTTGTAGTTCAGGCCGCCGCGGATCACGTGGGTATGGCTGTCGATCAGCCCCGGAATGACGCGGCGCCCGCCCAGGTCGATGACCCGGGTGCCCGCGCCCGCCTGCGGCAGGATCTCGGCCGCGGTTCCCACCGCGGCGTAGCGGCCGTCCTTGACGGCCACGGCATCGGCCTGCGGGCGCGACGGATCCAGCGTGGTGAATTTGCCTCCGTGGAGGATCAGATCGGGTTCAGTCTTCATGCTTGCGCTCCTTCCCAGGGCCGCGGCGGGCGCGAGGCCCAGCGCGACCAGCGTTTTAACGGTGGTCCTGCGATTGCGATCGAATGACGGCACGATTCATCCCTTGCCCGGCCGGTCCGGCGCCAGGTAGTGCCGGACGATCGGGGGCTGTTCGCCCTGGTGGTAGCGCCGCACCGAGGCCTGCTGGTCCTGGTCCGACATGGTCACGCGGTCGTGCTGCCGCAGATGCTCCACCCAGGACGCCACCAGGAAATACTCGATGTAATGCGCGGGTTCCCCGGTGTGCTCGAAGATTCCCCAGGCATAGGCGCCGTCGCGCCGCCGCTGTTCGCCGACCTTGTCCATGGCCGCTAGGAAGGCGTCGCGCGACGCGGCGTCGACGTGGTATTCCACGGTAATCATGACCGGCCCGCGGTCATGGCTCACGTCCGCGCTCAGGACCGGCGCAGGCCAGTGCATCGACGGAGCGAGATCCAGCTGGGCGCCCAGTTGGAGTTTCCAGCGCCAGGTCAGGGGGATGGCCAGCAGCGCGCCGACCGCGGCCGCCAGCATGGCCTGGGGAATGCCGAACAGGCTTGCGGCCTGCCCCCACAGCAGGCTGCCCGCGCTCATCGAGCCGAAGAACACGGTGACGAAAATGGACAGGCCGCGCGCCCGCACCCAGTCCGGCAGCGCCGTCTGCGCGGACACGTTCAGCGAGGACAGCACGGCGATCCAGGAGGCGCCGGCCAGCAGGCTGGCCGCGATGGCCGCGGCCGGCACCCGCAGCAGCGCCACCACGGCCAGCGTGATCGCGATACCGCAGGTTCCCAGCATGACCACGCGGTCCGCGCCACAGGCCTTCCTGATCCGGGGCAGCAGGAACGCGCCCATCACCGCCCCCAGGCCGACGCTGCCCAGCATGATGCCGTACAGCTCCGCGCCGCCCTGCAAGACCGTGCGCACGACCAGCGGCAGCAGCGCCCAGTAGGCGCTCGCGAACACGAAAAACGCCACGGCGCGCACCAGCGTGGCCTTGAGGGCGCTGCTGTTGCGCGCATAGCGCAAGCCGGCCGCCATCGCGCCCCAGAGCTGCTCCGGCGGCAGGGTGCGGTTGCGGTCCGCGGGCGGTTTCCACCACAGCAGCGCCGCCGCCACGACGAGGAAACTCAGGGCATTGACGGCGAACGGCAGGGCCAGGCCCACCGCGGTAATCAGGAAGCCGGCCAGCGCGGGCCCGATGGCCCGGCTGATGTTCACGCCGACACTGTTGATGGCGATCGCCTGCTGCAGCGATTCACGCGGCACCAGGCTGGGCACGATGGCCTGCCAGGCGGGCGCGATCAGCGCCGTGCCGGTCCCCATCGCCAGGGTGAACAGCAGCAGCGCGACGGGCGTCGCGAGGCCGGCCCAGACCAGCCAGGCCAGGGCGGCCGCGACGACGCACAGGCCCACCTGCACCCCCAGCAGCAGCCGGCGCCTGTCGACGATGTCGGCCAGGGCGCCGGCGGGCAGCGACAGCAGGAATACCGGCAGGGAGGTGGCCGTCTGCACCATCGCGACCATCATCGGGGACGGAGACATCGACGTCATCAGCCAACCCGCGCCGACGTCGTGCATCCAGGTGCCGATGTTCGAGAGCACGGTCGCGACCCAGAGCACCGTGAAACTGCGGGAGGCGAACGGGGACGGGCCTTTCTCGTCCTGCGGGCGGGCGGTGGCTGCCTGGTTCATGTTTTGCTCGCTTTGGCATGCCGCGGCGCGCGCGGCGCCGGGGCCGCGCCGCGCATGCCGCGGCCGGGTTCAGGGATCAGGACCTGCCGGCGGCGACCGGCGCCAGGACTTCGTGCTTCGACGCCGTGCGTTCCGCCGCCTTGTGCACCATCGTATAGGCATAGTCCACGCCCATGCCATAGGCGCCGGAGTGTTCCCTGACGATATCCATGACCGCGTCGTAGGAATCGCGGCGCGCCCAGTCGCGCTGCCATTCCAGCATCACCTGCTGCCAGGTGACCGGCACGACGCCGGCCTGCACCATGCGCTGCATGGCGTAGTCGTGCGCTTCCTTGGAGGTGCCGCCCGACGCGTCGGCCACCATGTAGATTTCATAGCCGCCCTGGTCCATGGCTTCGAGCGCGAAGCTGTTGTTGCAGACCTCCGTCCACAGGCCGGCGACGACGACCTTCTTGCGCCCGGCGGCCTTCATCGCGTCGCGCACCTTCTGGTCGTCCCAGGAGTTCATCGAGGTGCGCTCCAGCAGCTTCTGGCCGGGGAACACGTCGAGCAGTTCGGGATACGTATGGCCGGAGAAGCTCTCGGTCTCGACCGTGGTGATGATCGCGGGGATGCCGAAGACCTTGGCGGCCTTGGCCAGGGCGACGGTGTTGTTCTTCAGGACCTGCCGGTCTATGGACTGCACGCCGAAAGCCATCTGCGGCTGATGGTCGATGAAGATGATCTGGCAATTGCCCGGAGTCAGCAGTTCGAGTTTCGGGTTGGACATGGAAGGCTCCTTGATCGAGCGGGTTGGGGCGAGGGTTCGCCGTGGATCTCGTTTGGGGGGGAATGCCCGCGGCGGCGGCCCTGCGGCCCTGCGGCCGTTCGCGGGCGCGGCGCGTCAGGCGGCGGGCGGCTTGCCGGCGCCGCCGTCCTTGTCCTCCGCGCGCGGAGGCAGTCCGGTGATTTTCGGGGCGCATTCACTGCTGAACCAGGACACGGATACCGGTTCCCGGTGAATGACGCGCTTTGCGATGGGGACGAGCTGCTCGCCGATCAGCATGCCGAGCAGGCCGACGAGGGCGATCGCCGGCGGCGCGGGCGACCGGACATTGATGAGCCCGTAGATCACGCCGACGAGCACGCCGGCGCCGAGGGATATCAGGTACATAGCGGGCTCCGAACCATGAGTTGCATGGGTCGGTACTTTCCCGCAGTTCGCGGCACGGCGCTAGAACGGCCGTATCGCGGAATTTGTATTTGCGTCTCGCCGCCGCCCGCTCAGGTCTTGACCATGGAGCGCGGCAGGTTGATCAGGAAGTCGGCCAGGCCCTTGGCCCCCTGGGCCAGGCTGATGTGGCGCATCATCATCTGGTGGGCGCGCTCGGGATCGTGGGCCAGGATCGCTTCCAGCAGTTCGCCGTGCTGCTCGTAAGAGGCGCGCACCCGCCCCACCGCGCTGAAGGCGTGCCGCAGGTAGGCGCCCGTGCGCGCGCGCAGGCTCAGGAGCTCCTGCCTGAGGTAGGGGTTGCGACATCCGTGGTAGAGCACTTCGTGGAACGCATGGTTGGCCTCGCGCCACCCTTCCGCGTCGTCGGCGTCCACCAGCCCCGCCGCGTCGCGATGGATGCGGGCCAGTTCCTGGCGCTCCTCGTCGGACATGCGCTGACAGGCCATCCGCGTGCACACCCCCTCCATCTCGGCCATCAGCTCCCAGATCGCCAGCAGCTCCTGCACGTCCATCCGCGCCACCTCCATGCCGTTGCGGGGCTGGCTTTCCAGCATGCCCTGCACTTTCAGCTGGATGAGCGCTTCGCGCACCGGGGTGCGCGATACGCCGAAGCGCGCGGCGAGCTCCTGCTCGTCTATCGGGTCGCCGGGTTTCAAGACGCCGGCGCGGATGTCGTCCTCGACGGCCAGGCGGATGCGTTCACTGACTTTCATGGTTTCCACGTATAAAAATTGTGTTGCTGTAAATTATCCCTTGTTCTATAAATATATTTATAAACGTTCAAATAATACAAGCAAGGGGTAGGAATGGGCATTCCTGACAAAGCCGAGCAGGCGCCGGATCCGCGGGCCGATTTGCCGCCCTGGGTCCTGGGCGTGCGCGAGCTGCTCGCGCGGCAAGGCATCCCGGCAACCGAGGCCCAGGTCCGCGGCGCGGCCAAGACCCTCGCCCGGCTCGCGCCCCCGCTCCGCCGGCAGGAGGCGCCGCGATGACGCCGGCCGGACTGCCCGAGGGGATCGCGGCCCTGCGCGGCGCCCTGCTGCGCGGCGATATCGGCCTGCAGGACGCCCTGGCGCGGCAGCACGCGGCCTTCGTCGCGGATCCGCTGCACAGCGCGACCGCGGTGTTCGACCCGCCCGCGTCCCTGCCCGGGCTCGCGCTGCCCCTGGCCGGCGTGGGCCTGGCCCACAAGGACATCTTCATGCTGCGCGGCCGCGCTCCCGGCCGCGGCACGGATCCCGCCCTGAATGCCGGCCCGCCGTCCGCGGCCGCGGCAACGCTGATCCGCCGGCTGGACGCCGCCGGCAGCCAGCCGCTGGCCGCGCTGGCCATGGCCGAACACGCTTGCGGCGCGACCGGGGAAAATCCGCACTACCCCCTGCCCCGCAATCCGGTCGACGCGCAGGCGACGGTGGGCGGGTCCTCCAGCGGATCGGCGGTCGCCGTGGCCGCGGGCCTGTGCTACGGCTCGCTGGGCACCGACACCGCCGGCTCCGTGCGCATTCCCGCCGCCACCTGCGGCATCCTGGGGCTCAAACCCACGCGCGGGCTGTTGCCCACTCAGGGCATCGCGCCGCTCGCCCCCAGCCTGGACACGGCCGGCATCCTCGCCCGCGACGCGGCCGACGCCGCCCTCATCCTCGAAAACCTGGTCGCTCCCGCGCAGGCGCGGCGCCTCTTTCCACAGGGCGCCCAGGCCTGGGCCGACGCGCCCGACGCAACCGCCTGGCGCGTCGCCACCTGCTGGGAGCATCCCAACCCGGCCGTCACGTTGTCTTCGGAGGTCGGCCACGCGCTGCAGGGCCTGGTGGACGCGTTGCCGGCGGGCACGGCGCGCAAGCCGGTCGCGCTGGACGGCCTGCCGACCTGGACCCGGCTCGCCGATACCCTGCTGCATGCCGAAGCGGCGTCCATCCACTCGGCCGCCCTGCGCGAAGACGCCCCCGCCCTGACGCCGCTGACCCGCACGGTGGCGCTGGCGGGCGCGGCGCTGCCCGCCGTCTGGTACCTGGACGCGTTGCGCCAGCGCGGCGCGCATGCCCGGCGGTTCGTCGCCCAGGCGCTGCGCGGGGTGGACCTGCTGCTGACGCCGGCCCTGCCGCGCGGCGTGCCCGACTGGCGGCAGGTACTGACCGGCACCGACACGTTCGAGCCGCGCCAATTGCTGGATATGTTCAGCTGGATGGCCTTCGTCAATTACCTGGGCCTGCCCGCCATCGTGTTCCCCATCGGCCTGGACAGCCGCAAGCGGCCCATCAGCATCCAGGCGATCGCCCGCCCCGGCCACGAAGCCCGGCTGCTCGCGTTCGCCCGCCACGTGGAGCGGGCGCGTCCGCGCGCCGCTTCTTTCCTTCCCTCACCTCTCTGAAGCCGAGACCATGCCACAACTCTCCGCCTCGCCAGCCCTGCGGCGCTTCCGCGTGCTAGACCTCTCCCGCGTGCGGGCGGGCCCCACCTGCGTGCGCATGCTGGCCGACTTCGGCGCGGACGTGATCCGGATAGAGCCGCCGCCGGGCGTCGATCCCAACGAAGCCATGTTCGCCGCCGACCGCTGGAGCGGGGACTTCCAGAACCTGAACCGCAATAAGCGCTCGCTGACCCTCAACCTCAAGACGCCCGAAGGCCTGGACGTGTTCAAGCGCCTCGCGGCCGAGGCCGACGTGGTGGTCGAGAACTGGCGCCCCGACGTCAAGCGGCGACTGGGCCTGGATTACGAGTCGCTGCGCCGGCTCAACCCCAGGCTGATCCTCGCCAGCATCTCCGGCTTCGGCCAGACCGGCCCCTACGCGGGCCGGCCGGGCTTCGACCAGATCATCCAGGGCATGGGCGGGCTGATGTCGGTCACCGGCCTGCCCGGCCAGGGGCCGGTGCGCGCCGGCCTGGCGGTCGCCGACTCCAGCACGGGCCTGTATGCCGCCCTCGGCATCCTGACGGCGCTGCTGGAACGCGAACAATCCGGCGAGGGGCAGTGGGTCCACGCCTCGCTGCTGCATTCCCAGATCGCCATGATGGACTTCCAGGCGGCGCGCTACCTGAACGACGGCGACGTCCCGCGCCAGGAAGGCAACGACCACCCGACCAGCAGCCCGATGGGCCTGTTCCAGGCCAAGGACGGGATGTTCAACCTGGGCGCCGCGGGCGAAGGCAACTGGAAACGCTTTTGCGCCGCACTCGAACGCCACGACTGGGAGTCGGATCCGGAATTCGCCACCGAGAAGCTGCGCGTGGCCAACCGCCAGCGCCTGAACCGCGAGATCCAGGCCATGTTCCTCAATGCGGACGTGGACCATTGGGTGACGCTGCTGAACGAGGCCGGCGTGCCGGCCGGCCCGGTCTATTCCGTGCCGCAGATGTTCGAGGACCCGCAGGTTCGGCACCTGCAGACGGCGCGGACCTGCCCGGCCTGGCAAGGCGGCGAGCGCACGCTGATCACGCAGCCGGTCACGCTCGCCCGCACGCCGGCCGAGATCGCGCGCACCGCGCCCGGCTGGGGCGAACATACCGAGGAAATCCTGCTGGAAGCCGGCTACGCTGACGCGGATATCGAACGGCTGCGCGACGCCCGCGCCATCTGATGCAACTGCCCACGCGGAGATTCCCATGACCCCAGCATCCTCACCCGCCCCCGGCCGCCTGGACGTCGCCCTGGAAGGCAACGTCGTGCGCGTCCGCATCGTCAACCCGGCGCGCTACAACGCCATGTCCCTGGCGATGTGGGAAGAACTGGCGCGCGTCCTGCGGGAAGCCGGCAACCGCGACGACGCGCGCGCCATTGTGCTGGCGGGCGACGGCGACCGCGCCTTCGTGTCCGGCGCCGACATTTCCGAATTCGGCGCCCAGCGCAAGGATCCCGCCCAGATCGCCCGCTACGACGCCGCGGTGGCCGGCGCCATGCGCGCCTTGAGCGCCTGCCCGTTGCCCGTGATCGCGGCGATACGCGGCATCTGCATGGGCGGCGGCATGGCGCTCGCGCTGGCCTGCGACCTGCGCTACTGCAGCCAGGGTTCGCGCTTCCGGATGCCGGCGGGACGCTTGGGGCTGGGCTATGCGATGGAAGGCCTCAAGCGCATGCGCGACATACTGGGCGCGGCGCGCACCGCCGACCTGTTCATGACCGCGAGAACCTTGGACGGCATCGAAGCCGCGCGCATCGGCCTGGTGCACGAGGTCTACGCCGAAGAGGAATTCGACCAGGCCGTGGCCAGGCGCATCGGGGAAGTGGCGGGCAACGCCCCGCTGACCCTGCGCGCCGCCAAGATGGCCCTGCGGCACCTGGCGGGCGAGCCGTCCGCCCCGACCGCCGAGGCCGTCGACGAAGCCGTCCGAGCCTGCTTTCTCAGCCAGGACTACCAGGAAGGGCAGTTGGCGTTCCGCGAGAAGCGGCCGCCCGTGTTCACCGGAAGCTGAGCGCAATCCGGCTCGGTTTCTTCCTGGCGCGGCACCGCCCGCGCCACTCGCAGTGTTTATCAAGCAACAAGGGGAAAATGCATGAAAACGCTCTACAGGATGACCCTCGCCGGCGCGCTTTGCGCCTATGCCGCGGGCAGCCACGCCGTCGGCCCGCGGCCGGCGCCCGCGCCGCAAAAGCAGGTGCTGACGGTGGGCTACGTCAAGGTCGGCCACCTCTCTCCCATCATCTTCGTCGCGGACGACCTGAAGGCCTGCAACGTCGAGGTCAAGCCCGTCGAATTCGTCCGCTATGCCGATGCGCGCACCGCCCTGCTGTCGGGTTCGGTGGACGTGTCCGGCATCGGCCCGGCCGACCTGGCGATCGCGCTGGCCCAGGGCAGCCAGAAGCTGGTCGGGCTGTCCGGCGTCGCGTCCTCGCCCAAGTACCTGGTGACGCGCAAGGGCGTCAAGATGGACGATTGGAAGGACCTGGCCGGCAAGCGCGTCGGCATCGCGCCGGGCTCGGCCGTCTGGTTCCAGTGGGCGGCCATGCTCGCCGAAAAGGGCGTGCCCTACAACACCTTCACCGCCGTCAACATCCAGGGCGGCGGCACGGCTTTCGTCCAGTCGCTGCAACGCGGCGACGTGGACGCGGTCGCGCTGTGGGAGCCGTTCGAATCCCAGCTGGTGGCCGACGGCACCGCCTTCTTCGCGAAGAACCTGGAATACAGCCAGAGCAAGGCGGTGGGTGCCGAACTGGGCCTGCTCGCCACCACGCGCGACGCGCTGCGCGACAAGCGCGCAGCGGTCAAGTGCTTCCTGTGGGCCTACAAGAACGCCGAGGAAAGGCTCGCCAAGGACCCGGAGGCCTTCGCCGAAGCCTATTCCAAGTACACCGGGCTGCCCTTGAACGTCACCCGGGAATCGGCCAAGCTGATCAAGCTGGGCGGCGTGCTGGACCTGGACCAGATGCGTCGCCAGGCCAAGACCTTCAATGAGCTGGGCGTCATTCCGAAAGACGTGAGCGGGCAGATCGATACCGTATGGGATGCCGAGCTGCTCAAGGAAGTCATGTGATTGCGCGGCTCGCGGACCGGCCTGGGGGCCGGCCGCCAGCCAAGGAGATGCTGGTGAACGCTTCAACACTGAAATGCGCAACGCCGATCCGCCGCTCCCGCCGCGCGATCGGCCAGGCGGGACTGGGGCTGGCGGTGCCCGCCCTGATCCTGATCGTCTGGCAACTGGCAGGGCAGTCGCCCGACATGGCCGGCGTGGTGCCAACGCCGGTGCAGGTGGCGCGCGCGTGGTATGCCTGGATCTTCGGCCCGCCGGGGATGGGGCTCAACCCCTACCAGGGCACCTGGGCGGGCAACGTGCAGTACTCGGCCATGCGCGTGATCCAGGGGTTCGCGCTGGCGATGCTGCTGGGGATTCCGCTGGGCCTGGCCATCGGCTGGAGCCGCCTGGCTTCCCAGACGCTGGACCCGCTGATACAGGGGCTGCGCCCCATTCCGATCACGGCCTGGCTGCCGTTTTCCATCGCCCTGTTCGGCATCCGCGACATGGGCTCCATCTTCCTGATCTTCCTGGGCGGCTTCTACGCCATCGTGGTCAACACCACGCAGGGCGCACGCGACGTTGACCGCAACCTGGTGCGCGCGGCGCGCATGATGGGCGCCTCCTCCACGCAACTGCTGCGCCGGGTCGTGCTGCCGGCCGCCATGCCCGCCATCTTCACGGGCCTGCGCATCGGCCTGGGCATCTCGTGGACGGCCGTGATCGTCTCGGAAATGGTGGCCGTGAAATCCGGCCTGGGCTATGTGCTGTGGGACGCCTATTACGTCGGCCGCATGGACATCGTGCTCGCGGACATGGTCTCCATCGGGCTGATGGGTTTCCTCAGCGACCGCCTGATCGTCATCATCGAACGCCGGGTCCTGGTCTGGCGCATGCTGCAGAATCATTGAGGGTGCCATGTCTGATATTTCCGTCACGAACCTGAGCAAGACCTATCCGGGAGCGACCCCGGTGCAAGCGCTGGACGGCATCGACCTGCACGTTCCCGCCGGCGAGTTCGTGGCCCTGCTGGGGCCATCCGGCTGCGGCAAGTCCACCTTGCTGAACCTGATCGCGGGCTTCGAATCCCCCACCTCCGGCGCGCTGACCGTCGACAGCGAACCCGTGACGCGGCCCGGCCCGGAACGCGGCGTCGTGTTCCAGGAAGCCGCGCTGTTTCCCTGGCTGAACGTATGGGAGAACGTGGTCTTCGGCCCCAAGATCGCGGGCTTGTCCAAGGCCGAATACGCCGAGCGCGCCGAAGAGATGCTGCGCATCACCGGCCTGTCGGCGTTCACCCGCCACCTGCCCATCCAGCTCTCGGGCGGCATGCGCCAGCGCGTGGGCATCGCGCGCGTGCTGACGCTGGGCTCCAAGGTCCTGCTGATGGACGAACCGTTCGGCGCGCTCGATGCGCAAACGCGGCTCACCATGCAGGAGCTGCTGCTGTCGGTGTGGCAGAAGCTGCGGACCACTGTGGTCTTCGTCACCCACGACATCGACGAAGCCATCCTGCTGGCCGACACGATCTACGTCATGTCGGCCCGCCCGGGGCGCATCGCCACGCGCATCACGGTTCCCATCGAGCGCCCCCGCTCGCTCGACCTGATCACCGGCGAAGCGTTCAACGGACTCAAGCGCGAAATCCTCAAGCAAATGCGTCACTGACCCCTGGATCCCTCATGGCGACTCCCCGCATCCCCTACGCGTTCTCCGCCGATCCGCCCGCCCTGGCCGAGCCGGGGCAAGGCCGGATCATGGTGCACCTGGTCATCAACGTCGAGCACTGGCCGTTCGACCAGCCCATGCCGCGCACCATCATCACCCCGCCGCACGGCCGCGAGACCGTGCCGGACGTGCCCAACTACAGTTGGGCCGAGTACGGCATGCGCGCCGGCCTGCCGCGCATGCTCGCCGCGATCCGGTCCCGCGGCCTGCCCGCCTCGACCAGCTGCAACGCCAGCGTCATCGACGCCTACCCGCGCGCGGCCGAGGCCATGCTCGCGGCGGGATGGGAGTTCATCGGGCACGGCATGCACCAGAAGACGCTGAACCAGGCGGACGCCGAGGCCGAGCTGATCGCGGCCTGCCTGGAGAAACTGCGCGCCTTCACCGGCAGCCGCCCCCGCGGATGGCTCAGCCCGGGCCTGCGCGAAACGCCCGACACGCCCGACCTGCTGGCCGACGCCGGCGTGGAATACGTGTGCGACTGGGTCCTGGACGATCTGCCCAACTGGATGCGCGTCAAGCGCGGTTCGCTGATCCAGATGCCGTACAACCTGGAGCTGAACGACTCGGTCATCTATGCCGTCGAAAAGCACTCCTCGCCCGAATTCCTGCTGCGACTGACGCGCACCCTGGCGCTGTTCGAGCGCGAATGCGAAACGCAGCCCAGAGTGCTCGCGCTGGGCCTGCACCCGCACTTGATGGGCGTGCCGCACCGCTACGGCTACTTCGAGGAAATGCTGGACCTGTTGCTGCGCCATCCGAAGGTCGACTTCATGACCGGCGGCCAGATCGCCGACTGGTTCAAGCAGCGCCGCCCCCCTCCCTCTCTCGCCTAACCCCATGCCTACCGCCCTCACCCATGACGGATACCGCCTGCACGTGGAAGAAGCCGGACAGGGCTCTCCCGTCGTGTTCGTCCACGAATTCGCGGGCGACCACCTGAGCTGGGAACCCCAGCTGCGGGCCTTCGCGCGACGCCACCGCTGCGTCGTATACGCCGCCCGCGGCTACCCGCCGTCCGACGTGCCCACCGATCCCGCGGCCTACTCCCAGGACAACGCCGTCCGCGATCTGGCCTCGGTGCTGGCGGCCCGCGGCATCGACCGCGCCCATGTCGTCGGCCTCTCCATGGGGGGCTTCGCGGCCCTGCATTTCGGCCTGGCCCATCCCGAACTCGTGCGCTCGCTGACCATCGCCGGCGTGGGCTACGGCGCGCTCGCGTCCGGCCACGCCGCCTTCCGGGAAGCCTCGCTGCAGGCCGCCGAGCGCTTCGAAACGCTGGGCAGCGCCGGCTACGGCCCCACCTACGCGGCCGGCGCGGCGCGGGTTCAATACCAGAACAAGGATCCGCGCGGCTGGCAGGTCTTCGCGGATGCCCTGAGCCGCCATGACGCCACCGGCGCCGCGCTGACCCTGCGCGGCGTCCAGGCCGGGCGCCCCGCCCTGGATACCCTGGCGGGCCCGCTAGGCGGGTTGTCGGCGCCCACGCTCATCATTGCCGGCGACGAGGACGACCACGCCCTGGAGCCGGCCCTTTTCCTCAAGCGCACCCTGCCCGCCAGCGGCCTGCTGATGCTGCCCAAGACCGGCCATACGCTGAACCTGGAGGAGCCCGAGGCATTCAACCGGGCCGTGCTGGACTTCATCGCCGCCGTCGAGGCCGGACGCTGGACGGCGCGCGATCCCCGCGCCACCGGCGAGGTCATGAAGCTCTCATGAGCCTGGTCGGCGAACTCGCCCGGATCTGCCTGCGGCCGGCATCGCGCGACGACCGCGAGCGCGCCGCGCTCCACGTGGCCGCGTGGACGGGCGCGGCGGCGCTGGGCGCGGCCACCCCGCTGGCCGCCGCGCTGCGCCGCGGCTATGGACCGCCCGGCGGCATCGCCCCCGGCGCCGGCGACGGCTGGAGCGGCTTGCTGCTGGAAGCCTCGCTGGGCTGCATGCACGAGCTCGACGACTTCCATCGCGAAGCGTTGGTGCACCCCGGCCCGGTCGTGATCCCCGCCGCCCTGCATGTCGCCCGGCGCACCGCCGCCAGCGGCGCGGCAACCCTGCTGGCCATCGTGCGCGGCTACGAGGCCATGATACGGATGGGCGAATCGGTGGGCCCGCGCCACTACGAGCAGTGGCACAACACCTCGTCCTGCGGCGCGGCGGGCGCGGCCGTGGCCGCCGCCAGCCTGCTGGGCCTGGACGCGGCCCGCAGCGCCGACGCGCTGGCGCTGGCCGTCACGCAGCCTTCCGGCCTGTGGCAGATCCGCCTGGATCCCTGCGACGCCAAGCCCTGGAGCATGGCGCGCGCCTCGCAGACGGGCGTGCAGGCGGCCCTGCTGGCCCAGGCCGGCATACGCGGTCCGGCCCGCGCCCTGGAGGGGGAAAAGGGCTTTTACACGGCAACCTGCCCGGACCCGCGTCCCGAGCGGATCGGCGCCGACCCCGCCGCCCCCTGGAAAATCCACCAGACCACGTTCAAGCCCTGGGCCGCCTGCCGGCATGCCCATCCAGCCATCGACGCCGCGCTGGCGCTGCGCGACGCCTGGCGCGAACGGGACGGCTGGCGGGCGCTGCCCGCCGCCGACATCGCCGCGATCCGCGTGGACACCTACGGCGACGCAATCGCGTTCTGCGACCGAGCCCGGCCCGCCACGCCTCATGAGGCGCGCTTCAGCCTGCAGCACGCCGTCGCGGTCGCCCTGAACAAAGGCTGGCCCGAGGCCGGGGATTTTTCCGAGAGCGCGATCGCCGACACCGCGCATGCGCGCGTGCGCGCCCTGGTCCGCGCGGCGCCCTGCGAGCACTGCTCCGCGCGGTATCCGCGGCATTTCGGCGCGACGGTCACGGTGGTCCTCAAGAACGGCCGGGAACTGCGGCATCAGGTCCACGACGCGCTGGGCGATCCGGAGCGGCCAATGGCGCCCGGCCAGGTGCTGGACCTTGCCCGGCTCCTGATGACGTCGGCCGGCTGGACGCCGCAGCGCGCCAGGCGGCGGATGGAAGCGATCCTGTCGCTGGAAATGCTGCCGCGGCTCGGCGGCGACGATTTCAGCCCGGTGCCTTCGGCACGCCGTAGGCGTCGTGGATCAATCGGTCGATCGCTTCGTACATCAGGCGCAGGCGGTCGAAGCGGCCCGCATCTCGGGTGATGGGATCGGCGCTGTTGGCCATTTCGATGATGGGCAGCGCCACCAGCTCCACCGGCGTGTCGGGCTTGAGCTCGCCCGATTCCACCGCCTGCCTGACGCCCGCGGCCACGCTGCGCTGCAGGTCATGGGAATAGCGGGCCAGCGCCTCCCGCGCCGCGGGAGTGATCAAGGCGCTTTCGAGGCGCATGCGGGCGATCAGGCTCCAGGGGTTGCTGGTGTTGCCCTGGGGATTGCGCTTCAGGTAGCGCATCTCGTTGAACTGCATGCTGAGCCGAATCTTCTCGGACAGCGAGGACGCCGACAGCCAGATCTGGTCGAAATGCCCGATCGTGCGCTGGCAGTATTCGATCGTCACGTCCTCCACGAGCTCGCGCTTGTGGCGGTAGTGGTAATGGATGTTGCCCCGCGTGCAGTCGAGCGCCTGGGCGATCTGCTGGAAACGGAAGCCCGAGCTTCCGTGTTCGATCAGCATATCGGCGGCGACTTCCTTGATGCGTTCCTTCATCGGCACCTGGGCCTGGGTTTCTTTCACCGTACGGATACCTCCTGCGTGCGCGGCGCCCTCCTCGGCGCGGACTTGCCACATTCTAGGGCATACGATCCGCGCCGCCGGCGCTACGCGGCCGTCAACCCGCCATCGAGCACCAGGGTGCTGCCGGTGGCGAAGGAAGCATCGTCGCTGGCCAGGAACACGATGGCCCGCGCGACCTCTTCCGGGCTTCCCAGGCGGTTCATCGGCTGGCGCGCCGCCAGGGTGGCGCGCAAGGCCTCGGGATCCGCGCTGCGCGCATAGATCTCGCGGAAATACGGCGATTCGATGGTGCCGGGCGCCACGCAATTGATCCGGATCCCCTCCGTGGCGTGGTCCAGGGCCATCGCGCGCGTGAGCGCCGCCACCGCGCCCTTGGACGCGCAATAGGCGGCGCGTTCCCGCAGGCCCACCAGCGCGCCCGCGGAGGCGGTGTTCACGATCGCCCCCCCGCCCTGGCGCCGCATAATGGGAATCGCGTACTTGCAGCCGTGGAACACGCCGTCGACGTTGACGCGCATCAGCCTGGCCCAGTCGTCCTCGGCGGTGTCGACCACGTTGGCGGCGATGCCGTAGCCGGCATTGTTGACCAGCACGTCCAGCCGCCCATGACGCTGCGCGACGGCCTCTATCATTTGGCGCATGGCGGCCGCGTCGCCCACGTCCACCTCGCGCGCTTCGGCCGTGCCGCCCTGCGCGGCGATGTCCCGGGCCACGGCTTCGGCGGCCGGCGCCGCCCTGTCTGCGAGCACCACGATGGCGCCTTCGCGCGCCATCAGGCGCGCCGTGGCCTCGCCGATGCCGGAACCCGCGCCCGTCACGACCGCGATCTTGCCCTTCAAGCGTTGAGACATGGATCCTCCGTCAGCCTATGGTGAAAAACGCCAGATGGCGCCTTATGGTGGACAGCACGCTCTGGGCCACCAGCCAGGAAGTCTTGGGATTGGTGGGCGCGGGCGCGTTGACCAGCTGGATTTGCATGTCGCCCAGCGGGCTGTTGACGCGCACGGTGTGCTGGTTGCCGCGCGCCTGGGGATCGACGACCACCTCCACCCGCGTGCGCTCCATGCCGATGCCGGCCAGCGCCAGCGTGGCGGCCACGTTCAGGTTCTTGGGAAAGCGCAGCGCGGCTTCCCGCGCCGAGCCGCTGAACAGCACCCGGCTGGCATCCAGCGTTTCCGGATCGATGCCCAGGGCCGGCAGTTCGGCGCGCCACGCCGCCACCGGCTTGCGCGATTCATAGACCACCTCCGCGTCGGCGCGGCCCGCGAGCGCCTGGAGGTAATCCAGGCCCGCCACCGCGCCGGCCGGCACGCGGATCCGGGCGCGGCCGCGCTCGGCGGCGGCAACCAGGCGGCTCAGCAGGCCGTCGTCGGCCAGCGCGCCGACCGAGCAGATCACCATGTCCAGGCCCGCCTCCAGGCAAGCCTCGGCGTACTGCTGGACGGCGGGCTGGCCGGCCATCTCGACCACCAGGTCGGGCCGCCAGGACAGCAGTTCGTCCAGCGAGGACAGCGGCGCGATCCGGCCGGCCCATTGGTCGGGCGCCGACGTGTCCGCCTTGTGGGTGAGCGCGGCCAGGGTGCAGGCCATGCCGGGATCCTCGGACAGGCCCGCGGCCACGTCCGAGGCGATGGCCCCAAGGCCGATGAATGCGATGCGATGCGTCATAGGGAATGCTGTCCAAACCAATCCGTGAGCGCCGCGGCATAGTCCGCGGTGCGCACGACAGGGAAAAAGTGGCCGCCGTCCAGCGCCTGCAGCGCCGCCCGGGGCAACGCCGCGGCCAGCGCCTGCTGGAGCGCGAACGGGACGATCTGGTCGTCGCGCGCGCCCAGCACCAGCGCCGGCGCCGCCAGGCGCGGCAGGTCGGCCCGGCGGTCGTAGGCCAGCAGCGCCGCGATGCGTTCGCGCACGACGGCGACGCGGGCGGCGGGCCAGTCTCCGGCCGGCGGCTGGATCGCCGCCGCGTTCTCGCGCAGCCACGGCGCGGGATAGGAGAGAAAAGCGCCGGTCTGCTCGTACAAGGCGGGCGAGGCATCCAGCAAGGCCAGGCGCATCGCGAAAAGCGCCTGCATATAGGCGTCGGGCCCACCCCAGGTTCCGCCCAGCACCAGGCCCGCCGCGCGCTCAGGCGCCTGCAGCGCCATTTCCTGCACGATGCAGCCGCCGGTGGAATGGCCCACCAGGTGCGCGCGGCCGATGCCGCGCGCGTCCAGCACGGCCCAGGCGTCGCGGGCCAGTTGCGCGATATCGACCGGGGCCTCGCCCCGGGTCGAGGCCGCGACCCCGCGCTGGTCGAACACCACGCAGCGGCGCCGCGGCATGGCGGCCACGACGGGTCGCCAGAATCCGCCGGTGCCACCCAGTCCGCTGACCAGGAGCACCGGGTCGCCCTCGCCCGTCTCGCGCGCCGCCAGCCTGGCCCCGTCCGGCAGGGCCACGGTGAAGTCGGTCATGGCCGCCGCCTTACTTGGCGGCCCGGGCGGCTTCGATCTCGGCCAGGAACTGCTCGCCGCCGGGAGCCGCCTTGGCGATCTCGGGCCAGGCGCCGCGCGCCGCGGCGCGGAACGGCGCCTGGTCCGGGTACTGCACGTTCACGCCGCGCTGCTTGAGCACGTCGAACGCCTCGGCCAGCTTCTTGTCCTGGAACTGCACGGCCACCTTCATGGACTCGCGTCCCGCCTCGACCACCGCCGCGCGCACGTCCTCGGGCAGGCGGTCGTACTTGGCCTTGGAAATGATGAACAGGCTGGGCAGCTGGTGGACGGCGGTCGCCGAGTAGTACTTGATCACCTCGGCGAAGCCGTCGGCCACGGTCTGGTCGGGGCTCAGCTCGGCCGCGTCGACCACCCCGTTCTGCAGGCTCAGGAACAGTTCGGCGTAGGCGGTCGGCGTGGGCTGCGAGCCCAGCGCCCGGTAGGCCTCGACGAAGCCGGGGGACTGGATCACGCGGACTTTCAGGCCCTTCATCGCGTCCAGGTCCGGAATCGGCTTCATGGAGGCCAGGCTGCGCGCGTACACCGCGCCCCAGCCCAGGCCCACCATGCTGTACTTGGGCAGCACGCCCAGCAGGCGGTCGCCCACCGGGCCCTGCATGATGCGATTGGCCTCTTCGTAGTCGTTGAACAGGTAAGGCAGCGACAGCACGCGGTATTCCTTCACCGTGTTCTCCAGCGAAGCCTGCGCGATGATCATCGCGTCGACCACGCCGGTGCGCGTGCCCTGCACCAGCTTGAGTTCACCGCCCAGGCCGCCCGACGGATAAAGCGTGACCTTGACCTTGTCGCCGACCTTCTGCTTCATGAGCTCGGCGAAGTGGAGGCCGGCGGCCTGGTACGAACTGGTGTCGCCCAGGGCATGGCCGATATTGATCTGGATGGGCTGCGCGGCGGCGCCCAGGGACACACCGGCCAGGGCCAGCGCGGCGAGCAGGGATTTGACGATGGTCATGATGCACTTCCTCTGGAACTTACGGGTTCAAAAAAAACGGGCGTAGAGCGACGGCCCATAGGTGATGATCATCAGGTCCAGCAACAGCACGGCCAGGAATACCGACAGGGGCCGCATCAGCCGCTCCATCGACACCTTGGCGATGCCGCAGACCAGGAAAAGATTCACGCCGACCGGCGGCGTCACCATGCCGACCGCCAGGTTGACGATCACGATCAGGCCGAAATGCACGGGGTCGATGCCCAGGCTGACCGCCACCGGCGCCAGCACCGGCGCCAGGATCAGGATCGCGGCGAAGGTCTCCATGAAGAGGCCGATCACCAGCAGGGCGATGTTCACCAGCAGCAGGAACACCAGCGGGTTGTCGGACACGCCGAGCAGGAGCTGGGCCACTTGTTGCGGCGCCTGGTACAGCGACAGGACGTAGGCGAACACCGACGCGAACCCCACGATCAGCAGCACGATGCCGGAGGTGACCGCGGACGACCAGAAGATCGCGGGCAGGTCCTTCCATTTGATTTCGCGGTAGATGAAGACGCTGACGATGAAGGTGTACGCGACCGCCACGACCGCGGCCTCGGTGGCGGTGAAGAAGCCGCCGTAGATGCCGCCCAGGATGATGACCGGCATCAGCAGCGACAGGCTGGCGTGGCGCAGCGAGCGCCAGACGTTGCCCGCCCATTGCCCCAGGCTGAACCTCTGGGATTCGCCGTAGTCATACAGGCGCGACATCACCATGATGGTAATGATCAGCGACAGGCCGATGAGCAGGCCCGCCGGGATGCCGGCCACGAACATGTCCGCGACCGACACGCCGGTCAGCATCGCATAGATGATCATGGGCACCGAAGGCGGCAGGATCACGCCCAGCTCGCCGCTGGACGCCACCACCGAAGCGGCGAACGGACGCGGATAGCCGCGACGCTCCATTTCCGGGATCATCACCGAACCGATGGCCGCGGTGGTGGCGGACGACGATCCGCAGATGGTGGAAAAGAACATCGTGGTCAGCACCGCGGAGCCGCCCAACCCGCCCTTGACCCAACCGATCAGCGCCAGCCCCAGATCCATCAGGCGGCTGGCGATGCCGCCCGTCTGCATCAGGCGGCCGGCCAGCACGAAGAACGGCACCGCCATCAGGGCGAACGAGTCCATGGCCTCGAACATGGTCTGGGGCACCGCCAACAGCGGCACGTCGCGCGCCAGCAATGCCGGCAGCGGCGCGATGCCCAGGCTCAGCGCCACCGGAATACTGGCGGCGAACAACAGCAACAGCAATACGACGGCAGATAGCATGATTACTCCGCGGCATGGGCCTGGCCGGCGTGGCGGATATCGCCACGCTGCAACAGGCATTCGCCGATCAGCGTCAGGGTGTTGAGGAACATGAGGCCGAAGCCGAACGGCATCGCCAGGTAGACCCAGATCTTGGGCATGGACAGCACCGGGCTGGTCTCGATTTCGCCGAACTCGACGAACTCCATGCCCAGCGCGATCATGAGCACGAAGAACGCCAGGCAGCCGAGCAGCGCGGCATAACGAAGCAGGCGGCCCAGCACCGGCGGCAGGCGCGTCACCACCAGTTCCAGCGCGATGAGCTGCGCATGGCGGCAGGCCACGCCGGCGCCCAGGAAGATGATCCAGATCATCAGGTAGCGGGCCACCTCCTCGGTCCAGGGCGCGGCCATGTTCCATCCCAGGCCGGTCAGCAGGAAGCGCACGGCCACCTGCCATATCGTGCATAAAGTCATGCCCAGCATCATGGCCGCAAGCAGCCAGCACACCAGGCGGTTCAAGCCGTCGACGGCGGCGATAAGTCTCATGGTTTTTCCCCTGTGTAATCCCTTAGCGCCACGCGCACGCCGGCGATCGCCCGGTCGCGCCATTGCCGCCTAGCCTCCAGCCCCGCCAGCGGCAGCGCCTGCCGCAAGGCCTGGTCCAGGACCGTGATCAGTTCCTCGTCCACGGGCGCCGGCAGGCCCTGCTCGGCGGCCATGCCGTTGAAGATGTGGCCGTAGCGCCGCAGATAATCGGCGATGCCGCCCGGGGCGTTCAGGTCCACGCCTTCGAGCGGGCCCAGCGTCGCCCAGCGCAGGCCGAGTCCCTGGCTGATCAGCGCGTCGGCGTCTGCCGGCGAGATCACGCCGCCGGCGATCATGCGGAACATCTCCATCAGCAAGGCGCCCTGCAGCCGGTTCAGCACGAACCCCGGAATCTCTTTATTGATGCGCACCGGGTGCTGCCCCAGCTCCCGCATGAAAGCCTCGGCCCGGGCCGCGACGTCCGGCTCGGTCCAGGGAGCGGAAGACATCTCGACCACCGGCGACAGATGCGGCGGGGTCATGGGGTGCGCCACCAGGCAGCGTCCCCGCCCGGGCAGGCCGGCGGTGAACTGGCTGGCGCCGTAGGTGGAGGTGGAACTGGCCAGCACGGCATGCGGCGGCGCCAGCGCGTCCAGGTCGGCGAACAGACTGCGCTTGAGCTCCAGGTCTTCCGATACGGCTTCCTGCAAGTAGTCGGCCTGGGGAACCGCCCGGGCCAGGTCGTCGGTCGCGCCGATGCGCGCGGCGACGCTGGCCGGCGTATCGCTCTCGCGCAGCAGGCCCGCGCTGTGCTCCAGCATCCGGAGAAGGCGCGCGGGCATATCCGCCACGCTGGCGGGGTCCCGCTCCACGACGGTGACGCGCAAGCCGGCGCGCGCGAACACGATGGCCCAGGAGGCGCCGATGATGCCTCCCCCCACAACGACTGCATGCTTCATGGTGTGCTGCTCAGCGGATCGGAGAAAACGAAACCGGCTTCAGGATCCGGGTCTGCTGGATGTCGATCAGGTCGGTGACCCGGTCCAGGTAAGACTGCCATTCGGGATCGGCCAGCATGCGCGTGCGCGCGGCATCGCGTTCGTCCAGGCTGTCGTAGGCCCACCAGGCCACCACGTGGTTCAGTTCGCCGATCTCCGTCATGAAATAGCCCAGGAACTCGCCCAGGTATTTTTTCTGCAGCCCGAGGCCGTATTGCTCATAGGTCGACACAAACAGGCCGGCCTTGCCGGGCTTGATGCGGTAATCGCGTTCTTCGATAAACACTGGGGACATCCGTTGCAGGAAAAGGGGAACTGGCCGCGGCTCAGGACTTCGCGGTCCAGCCGAATACCGTATTGGCTTCGATGCGCTCGATATCGTCCGGCCTCGGGAAAGGCGCGGGAGCCGATTCGCCCGGCGCGCGCGGCCGGCCGATCTGGCGGAAGAAATCGTCCAGGCCGCCGGGCATCAGCATCCAGAAAAAAGTCAGCGGCTGTGCGCCGTCATTGAGAAAGCGGTGTTTGCGCTGCTTGCCCAGGAACAAGCAGGTGCCGGGCGCCATCGCATATTCGGTGCCGTCCACGACCGCCACGCCGCGGCCTTCGGTGACGTAGATCACCTCTTCGCGATCGTCATGGAAGTGCTCGCGCACGTGGCAGCCAGGCGCCACCGTCTGCGTGCCGGCGCTGAAATCCATCGAGGCGCCGGTATTGGCGCGATTGAGCAGCGTGCGCACGAAACCGTTGGCCGGCACCGGCTGCCAATAGCTGTCGCCCTCGTCCGGGCCGATCACCACGGCTACGCCGGGCTGATGTTCAGAAACCATCTCGCACTCCGCAATTTACTGACATGACAGTCAGTATAGGGGCGCGCAAAAAACTTCACATACTAGGGAATTCCCTCAAGAAAACTGACATGGTTGTCAGTACTAATGTTGATGCCCGTGCCCCGAAGGCCAGGCGAAGGCCTGCCGCCCAGGAAGGCTGGCGGGCCGTGGCGAGCTGCGCGGCCGGCTCCGGCTTCAGCGCCAGACCGCCTCCCTGCGGTTTACCAGGCGACGTACTGGACGGCTTTTTTCCGATATTCCGGATATCGGCCCGCGCGGCGGAAAACGTATTCGATTGCGTGGAAAACGTGGCAGTCGGGCATGGCACGGCAGAACGCTGCCAATACCCCGAAAGCACCGCCAAATCGTCGACTGCCAGACCGTCGGATAAATGGTTTTTCTTCTTTCCGATTGCCTGACCCGCGGATAACGGCGAATAAGCCGGCCGTCCGAATTGAAAACAGCGCTCCGGCTTTAAATCTGTCCGAGTTATCAACAATATAAGACCAAATGAGTCAATAAATTGCTCACGTTTTGATATTGTGATTAAATGTGAACAAAATACTAAATAAGTTCACTTTTAATAACATATAGTATCATTTGCGGAGAAGCGATGAAGTGGGCAGCAGTTGCAGGTTTGGCTTTGGTGCTGGCAGGTTGCGCCAACCCCCAGGCGCGAAAGGACTTTTCACGGGATCTGGCGGCGGGGAATCTCCCGGCGGCCACCAGTAGCGCGGTACTCGCCGCGGGCCCCCAGGATGCGCCGCCCACCGACCTGCCCTGGGCCCTGGAAGCCGGCGCGCTTCTGCGCCAAAGCGGCCTGTCGGAGCGGTCCACGAAGATGCTGGACGGCGCCGAAGACCTCATGAAGGACGACGACACGCGCAACCTCGCCGCCAGCGCCGGCAATCACGCCCTGTCGCTCGTGGCCAACGACAACGTCCTGCCCTATGCGCCGACCGTATACGACACGGTCATGCTCAATACCTACAAGGCACTGAACTTCTGGCAACTGGGCGACCATGCCAATGCCCGCGTCGAATGGAACCGCAGCGACGACCGTCAGCGCCGCGCCGCCGAGCACTTCGAGTCCGAAATCGCCAAGCAGCGCGATGAAGTGAAATCCGACGAAAACGCCGATCTGGTCAACCGCAGCCTGTCCAGCACGGACGAGGCCTTGCTCAAGGCCGGCGTCGACCTGTCGCAGTGGGCGCCCTACGCCGGCTACGTGAACCCGGCCGCCGTTTATCTCCACGGCCTCTACTTCCTCTTCAACGGCGAAGGGCAGGCGGACGCCGACAAGGCGCGCAGCAGCCTGGAACGCGCCTACGCGCTGACCAAGAACACGCAGGTCAAGATCGACCTGGCCGCCGCCCAGCGCAAGGCCGGCAAGATCAAGCCCTCGGTCTGGGTCGTGTTCGAGAACGGCACCGCGGCGTACAAGGAACAACTGCGCATCGACCTGCCGCTATTCCTGGTGAGCGGCAACGTGAAATACACCGGCATCGCGCTGCCGGTGATGCGCGACGGCGTGCCCGCCTATCCGTTCCTGACCGTCGGCCGCCAGCAGACCCAGATGCTGGCCGACATGGACACCATCATCCGCGGCGAATTCAAAACGCGCTTCAACGCGATCCTCATCAAGGAAATCGTGCGCGCCACGGCCAAGACCGTGCTGCAGAAGCAGCTGAACGACTCCAGCCCCCTGCTGGGCACGCTGGCCGCGGTGGCACAGGCCGCTTCGACGCAGGCCGACCTGCGCTCGTGGTCGACGCTGCCGCACAACTTCCAGCTGATGAACGTGCCTTATCCCCAGTCGAACCAGCTGACGCTGGGCTTCCCCGGCCATGAAAGCATCGTGGTCGACCTGCCCCAGGAAAAGCGCCCCGTCGTCGTGTACGTGCGCGCGCTGAACGCCGCGACGCCGCCGCGGGTCGACATCCTCGCTTCCAAATAACGATCTACAAGGAACACCCATGAGCGTGAAGCTTTCTCTTTCCGCCGCCCTGCTGGCGGCGACGCTGGCCGGCTGCGCCACCACCACCCAGTACGTCGACCAGAAGACCGACAAGGTCGCGGTGATGGGCCTGGACTACAAGGATTTCGAGTCCGCCGCCAACAAGATGGTCAACGACATGCTGAACTCGCCGTTGATGGTGCACCCGAAGGCCGCCCAGGGCGGACGCTTCGTGATCGCGATGTCCAACATCACCAACGACACGGCGCAGCGCATCGACACCGACCAGCTGACCAAGAAGATCCGCGTGAGCCTGCTCAACTCGGGCCGCTTCGTCATCACCACCGCGGTCGGCCTGAACGGCCCCGAGGACGCGATGACCGCCAAGTCGCGCGCGCTGAAGGGTTCGAAGATGGTGAACCAGGCCACCGTGAAGAAGGACGGCCGCGTGATTGCGCCGGACTTCTCCCTGTCCGGCAAGATCATGCAGCGTAACAACCGCGTCGACAGCCGCACCCAGCAGGTCGACTACTACTTCCAGCTGACGCTCACCAACCTGGACAACGGGCTGGCGTACTGGGAAGGCGAAGAAGCCATCATCAAGCGCGGCGACAACCGCACCGTGACCTGGTAAGGGTCGCGGACGAACAGACCGCCTGCTTGCCGCAGGCGGTCTTTTTTTCGAGAGCAGATTCATGATGAAGAAATGGATGTTGGGCGCGGCGCTCTTCTGCGCCGCCCAGATGGCGCACGCCGAAGACGTCACTGTCCCGGCGGTCGGCTACGGCGATACGTTCGAACAGGCCGTCGAATCGGCCCTGGGCAACGCCATCAAGCAGGTGAACGGCGCCGCCGTGGCAACGCGTTCCGCCAGCCCCAAGGCCTATGTGCAGGTCAAGCAGGATGCCGAGGGCCAGGCGTCCGCCGAGCTGAACGCCAAGCGCACGGAGCAAAACACGCAAAGCGGCCTGCTCAAGGACACCGTTACCGGCAACGAGCAGAACCTCAACGCCAACGCGTCCGCGCAGGCCGAGACGTCCAGCAAGACGACGGTCGAGGCCGGCGTGGGCAGCACGAACGACGTGCGCGCCCAGGGCAAGGTGAAAGGCTACTCGGTGACCAAGCAGGAGTGCGGCGGCAGCAAGGGCTGCATGGTCGAACTCTCGGTCACGATCGAAAAGTTCGAGTACCAGGCCAAGACCCCCAAGCTCGACCGCGACAGCATCGCCATCGTCACGACGGGCAAGCTGCGCCGTACCGCCCTCTCGGCCGATATGCGGCAATCGGTCACCGACAAGCTGGTCAAGAGCGGCCGCTTCACCGTGCTGGACCGCAGCAACGACGCCGCGTTCGAAAAGGAAAACGACTTCCTGGCCAGCGACAACGTGTCCGACCAGCAGCGCGCCCGGCTCGGGCAGGCGGCCGGCGCGGACTTCCTGCTGATCATCGACCTGACCCAGGCCAGCGTGGCGACGCGCGTCCAGGAAAACAACGTCGAGCTCACCGGGGAATCCACCCGCGAAGTGTCGCAGTCCACGCGAGCCTCGGTGCGCTACACGCTGGTCGAAGCCGCCACTCGCGCCGTGAAATGGTCGGACTCGGCCTCGTTCGCCTCCGGCGGCAACAAGATCAGCGCCGCCATGGAACAGTTCCAGGCCAAGATGGTCGGCGACATCATCGAAATCGTGAACCCCGCCAAGGTCGTGGCCGTGCAGAATGGCCGCGTGATCATCAACCGCGGCATGGGCAGCGTGGCGGAAGGCCAGGTCTACGACATCTACGCCACCGGCGAAGAACTGGTGGACCCCGACACCGGCGAGAAGCTGGGCGCGACCGAGGAAAAGGTCGCCACGATCAAGATCGGCGAGATCAAGGCCAAGGTCGCCTATGGCGCCGTGACGACCGGCCAGCTGGAATCGATCACCAAGGGCGCCATCGCGCGGATGGCCGCCCCGCCCGCCGAGCCCGCCAAGAAGACGCCGCCCAAGCGCGCGGCGCCTCCCAAGTCCGACCAGAAGATCGACTCGGCCGGCGGCGTCATCCTCTGACGCCCAGGCTGGCCGCCCGCGAGTGGCCCAGATAAGAAAAGCCCGCATCCCAAAAAGATGCGGGCTTTTCCGTAACGGGCGCCTTGCCGGCGCGGCGCCTCAGCCGATGACGCGGAAACGCTCGGCGTCGTCCATGAAGGGCTTGTCGCCGAAGCCGTTTTCGTTCGAGCCGAACGGCATCTGCGCGCGCAGCTTCCAGTAGGCGGGAACGTCCCACTGGCGCGCCACGGCGGCGTCGATCAGCGGGTTGTAGTGCTGCAGGCTGGCGCCCACGCCGGCATTGGCCAGCGCGGTCCAGACCGCCAGCTGGGCCATGCCGCCCGCCTGCTCCGACCAGACCGGGAAGTTGTCCGCGTACAACGCGAATTTTTCCTGCAGGCTGCGCACCACGTCCTGGTCTTCGTAGAACAGCACCGTGCCCACGCCGGCGGCAAAGCTCTTGAGCTTGGCTTCGGTCTTGTCGAAGCCTTCGGCCGGGGCGACCTTGCGCACTTCGTCGATGGCGATATCCCAGAGCTTTTCGCTTTCCGCGCCGAACAGGATCACCGCGCGCGAGCTCTGCGAATTGAAGGACGAGGGGCTGTGCTTGATCGCTTCCTGGATCAGGGACGCCAGCGCTTCCTTGGAAACCGACAGGTTGCGGCCCAGCGAGTACTGCGTGCGACGCTTCTTCAGAGCGTCGAGATAAGCGTTGCTCATAACGATATAGCCTTCCGACTGGTAGATAGGGGAAAATGCACGAAGGAATTCTACCGGCCGGCGATCGCGCACGACACGATTCCCGGCCATAAAGCCGCGATTTGGCGCGGAACAAACTGTTCCACGCATGCGGCAAATCCCTTTCCACCATGGAGCACGCATGCATTTCACGCAGGACCCCGACTCCCCTCCCGCCCCCTCGATCTCCTTCGACGACTTCCTCAAGGTCGATATCCGCATCGGCACGATCCTGCAGGCCGAGGCCTTTCCCGAAGCGCGCAAGCCCGCCTACAAGCTGACGATAGATTTCGGCGCGGGCGTGGGCATCAAGAAGAGCTCGGCGCAGATTACCGAGCACTATGCGCTGCCGGATCTCGCGGGCAAGCGGGTGATGGCGGTCGTGAACTTCCCGCCGCGCCAGATCGGCCCGGTGAAGTCCGAAGTCCTGGTACTGGGCTTCGCGGACGCCGAAGGCGGCATCGTCCTGGGCGTCCCCGACGGGGCGGTGCCCAACGGCACGCGGCTGACCTGACGCGCGCGCCGCCTCGGCGCCCCCGCCAGGCCGGGTCCGGGCGCCCTAGCCCAGGAAGTCCGCGTTGTGCTCGCCCAGCGCCGGCGCGCCGCCCGCGGCCGCGCGGGGGCTGGCCGAGAATCGCAGCGGCGTGGGCGCGCAGCGCAGCGTGCCCTCGGTCGGATGCTCCACGGTCTGGAAGAACGCCACGTCTTCCAGGTGCGGATCGTTCAGCAGTTCATCCAGGCCGTTGGCCGGCCCCGCGGGAATGTCGTGTTCCAGGAAGAGCGCCAGCCATTCGACCGCGCCGCGCTCCAGCAGGCTGCCGCTGATCGCTTCGTACAGCGGCTCCGCATGGCGGATGCGGTCTCCCATCGTGGCAAAGCGCGGGTCCGCCGCCAATTCGGACCGGCCCAGCAGGGCGAACAGGCGCTGCCATTGCGCGTCCGTATTGGCAACCAGGCAGACGTAGCCTTCGCCGGTCTTCAAGGGCCGATGGTAGCGGCTGAAGACGCGCTCGTAGCCGCGCGCGGGCGCGGCCGCGGCCGGCCCGCTGAAAATGTCGTCGGCCAGGTGCTCGACCAGATTGAACGACGCCATGGTCTCGAACATGGGCACTTCCACCTGCTGCCCCTGCCCGCTGGCCGCGCGCGCCACCAGGGCCGACGCGATCGCGCCGGCCAGATAGACGCCGCAGAGCTTGTCGGTGAACAGCATGGGCACGAATCCCGGCTCTCCGTACATGCGCGCATGCAGGCCCGCCACCCCGCTCATTCCCTGGATCACGTCGTCGTAGGCCGGGCGCTCCGCGTAGCGGCCGTCCTGGTGAAAGCCCAGCGCCACGGCATAGACCAGCCGCGGATGGCGCGCGGCCAGGCTGTCGTAGTCGATGCCCAGCCGCCGGGCGGCCGCGGGGCGCATGTTGTGCACGAAGACATCGGCCGTGGCCAGCAGCGCGTCCAGGCGCGCCACGTCGCCGGCGGCCTTGAGGTCCAGCACCACGCTGCGCTTGCCTCGGTTCAGGTTGAGAAAAAAGGAACCCATCTTCGGATTGCGCGAGCCGCCGACCATGCGCATCGGATCGCCCTGCGGCGGCTCGACCTTGATCACCTCGGCGCCCATATCCGCGAGCAGTTGGGTCGCCATCGGCCCGAACACGAAGTTGCTGGCGTCGATGACGCGCATGCCGGACAAAGGACCTGTCATATCCGTTCCTCCTGGTTGAATGTCGCCCGCGTATCGGTGCGCGCGGCTTGCATATCCATGGGGTAGCGTCCTGTCGCGGGTATCGGATTACTGCTTGGGAATATTGGCGCTCTGCGCCGTGGCGATCTCCAGCTCGATTTCCTTCTTTTGGAACCGGGCCAGCGCCTCGGCGTCGCCGATGAAGGAAATGAAGTTGCTTTGCGCCAGGAAGTCGCGGGTCTTGGGCTCGGCGTAGATCGCCAGCAGGGCATCCTGCAAGGTCTTGACGACCGGGGCGGGCGTCTTGGCGGGCGCGAACATGGCCCACCAGGCCACCTTGAAGAAATCCTTGTACCCAAGCTCCTGCAGGGTCGGCACGTCCGGCGCGCTGGCCAGCCGTTCGTGGGTCGTCACCGCCAGCAGCCGCAGCTTGCCCGCCTGCACCAGGGCCTGCGCGCCGCTGTACTCCGCGATCACGAAGTCCACCTGCTTGCCCGCCAGATCGTTGAGCGCCGGGCCCGCCCCCTTGTAGGAAATGCCGTTGGCGCTGGCCTGCGCGAGCGAGAGGAACCACTCGGTGGCGATCTGGTAGGTGGCGCTGCCCGCGCCGTAGTTCAGCTTTTTCGGCTCTTTCTTCGCGGCCGCCACCAGGTCCGCCACGGACTTGTAGGGCGAATCCCGGTAGACGTAGAAGCCCATCGGCGCCTGCGCCAGCACCGCTACCGGCGCCAGATCGGTCAGCGGGTCGTAGGGCAGCTTGGCGAAAGCCGCCACGTTGGTCGCCACCGGCGCGTTGGCCGCCAGCAGCAGCGTGTACCCATCGGGAGCGGCCGACACCACCGTCTGGGTGGCGATGATGCCGCTTGCGCCCGGCCGGTTCTCGGCGATCACGGGCTGGCCCAGCCTGGCCTCCAGCTGGCGGGCGGTATAGCGCGCCAGCGTGTCGGTGCCGGTGCCCGGCGGATACGGGACGATCAGCCGGATGGGCTTGTCGGGAAAGGCGTAGCTTGCCTGCGCGCCCACGGCGAGCGTGACGCCGATGAGCAGCTTGATCAATCGTTTCATGTCTCCAGCTCCTTTGATAGTGCTTTGTCGTCGGTTGTTGGAATACGGGTCTGAGCGCCCGTTGTCAGGGGGATGCTTGCGGATGCAGGGCCACGCGGCCGATCACTTCGCGCGAGGCCAGCACGGCCAGCGCCTCGGCATAGGATTCCAGCGGGAAGGTGCGCTGCGTGCGGGGCTTCAGCGCGCCCTCGACCACCCAGTCGAACAAGGTCGCGAACGCGGCCCGCACCGCGGGGCGGCGCTCGGGCGGAAGCGGCACCCGGCCCCACCCCATGTAATAGCCCCAGTAGATGCCGATGGCCGTGGCATTTTTCACCAGTAGAAGGTTGGCGGGAATCTGCGGGATGTCGCCGCCGGCGAAGCCCATGGGGATCAGCCGCCCTTCCGGCGCCACGCAGCGCAACGACTCCTCGAAGACTTTCCCGCCCACCGGATCGAAGATCACGTCGGCGCCGCGCCCACCGGTCAGCGCCAGCACGGCGTCGCGGAAGTCGCCGTCGCGGTAGTTCAGTCCTTCGTCGGCGCCATGCGCCCGCGCCGCATCGAGCTTGGCTTGCGTGCTGGCGCAGGCGATCACTCGCGCGCCCAGTCTCTTGGCGATCTCGATCGCCGCCAGCCCGCTGCCCCCGCTGGCGCCATGCACCAGCACGGTCTCGCCGGGCTGCAACTGCGCGCGCCAGCGCAGCGCGCCATAGGCCGTCGCATAAATGGTCGGAAACTGCACCGCGCTGTCGAAATCGACGCCCTCGGGCAGGGCGAACGTGGTGTCCACCGGCGCTACCACCTCGCTGGCATAGCCGCCCGAACGCACGCCGGCGACCACCCGGTCGCCGGGGCGGAACAGGGTCACGCCCGGCGCGCATTCGGTGACGATGCCCGCGACCTCGGTGCCCGGGGTCAGGGGCAGTGGCGGCCGGTTCTGGTGCTTGCCCTGCAGGACCAGCAGATTGGCGAAGCTCACGCCGCAGGAATGCACGGCGATACGCACGCCGTCCGGAATCATCGCGGGCGCGGCGCAAGTCTCCACCCCGACCTGGGCGGGATCGTCCAGCCCTCGGCAAACAACGGCTCGCATGGCCACTCCTATTCAGTCTCGGGCAAGGCGCCGTGGCGGCCCGCGCCCTGTTGGAAACGTTGCGCGCCCGCCCGCGCTTCGAGCCGGCGCGCCTCGGCGGCATAGGCCATTTCGGCCGCCACCGCCTCGCCCTCGGACATGCCGGCCTGCGCGTAGGCCGATTGCCGGTCGGAGCGCATGGCGATCTGGGGGAACTGCGCCATCTGGTGCGCCAGCGCCTCCGCCTCGGCGCGCGCGCGCCCATCGGGCACGAGCCGGCTCACCAGCCCGTAGCGCTCGGCCTCGGCCGCCGACACGATGCGGGCCGTCAACAGCATGTCCAGCGCGCGGCTCATGCCGATCAGCCGGGGCAGGCGCACGGTGGTGCCGTCGCTCATGGGCACGCCCCAGCGCCGCGACAGCACCGCGAAGGAGGCGCTCTCCTCCGCGATCCGCAGGTCGCACCACAAGGCCACGCCCAGGCCGCCGGCGCAGGCATGCCCGGCCACCGCCGCGATCACCGGCTTGGACAGCGGCGCGTGCAGCGGCCCTTCCGGGCTGCCCGCCCACGGCTCGTAGTCGGTGCCGCCGGCCAGTTCCTTGAGGTCCGCGCCGGAACAGAAGGCGCCGCCCGCGCCGCACAGCACGGCCACGCGTGCCTGCTCGTCGGCGTCGAATTCACGCAGGGCCCGGGCCAGGCCGGCGGCCGCCTCGCGGTCCAGCGCATTGCGCACTTCGGGCCGGTTGATGATCACCGTCGTCACAAAGCCGGTGCGTTCCACCAGGATTTTCGGAGCCATAGATCGCTGTCGTCCTGTTATTTAAATAATACCGATTAGTATCAAAACTGATTCAAAAAAACCGCGCGGCCCAAGACGGCACGCGCGGTCCGGCGTTCAGCGAGGATGCGGCAGCAACGCGCTGACGGCGAAACCGGCCAGCTCGTCGGCGACATGCCCGCGGTCTTTCGCGGTTTCGTTCTTGCGCGGGTGATACCAGCGCGACGTCCAGTTCAATGCGCCGAGCAGCGGCTTGACCAGCAGCTTGGGATCCATCGAACGGAAATCTCCCGACGCCACTCCTTCTTCGATCACGCGCACGTACAAGGCTTCGTTCGCGGCCCGCAACTTGAGTATCTCTTCCAGCTCGGCGCGCTCGGAGGCCGTGGTGCGGCCCGTCAGGTGCAGTTCCAGGCCTTGCGCGGCGACGCGCAGATAAGCCAGGTGTTCCATCATCAACAGCGTGTGGTCGTGCGCCATCCCGCGCAGGCGCGCGGCGGGCCGGCCGTCGGCCAGGGCGTGGGGCTCGATCGCCTCGCGCGTCAACTCCATCGCGCGCCGCTGCACGGCGAAGAACAGCGCCGACTTGTTGCGGTAGTAGTAATAGATGATGCCCTTGGTCGCGCCATAGGCCTCGCTGATGTCATCGAGCGAGGCCGCGGAAAATCCCAGGTTCATGAACACGGACGCGGCCGCGTCGAGAATCGCGAGGCGCTTCTCTATGCCTTCCGTGCTGTCGATCAGGCTGGGCCGTCCCATGGTGTCCTTGTGGCGAGATTCAAAGGCGAAATTCTACCCTCGGGCCCGCCCGCCGAATTCGGCGCGGATGGCCTGCGTGTGGGCGCCCACGGCCGGCACCTCGCCGAGTTGCCGCGGCTCCCCGCGCACCTGGACCGGCGGGGCGACGATGGACGCCTCGCCATGCGCGGTGCGCACCTCCACGCGACGCAGGTGCGGGTGGCTCGACAATTCCTTGACGCCGTTGACGGAAGCGTAGGCGATCTTGGCCTGTGTCAGGCGCCGCCGCAGTTCGGCCACATCCATCCCGCCCAGCACGGACTCGATCCCCGCCTTCAATTCCTCCGCATGCCGCACACGGTCCTGGTTGCTGCGGTAGCGCGCGTCCTCGACCCATTCGGGCCGTTCCAGGACCTCGGTGGCGAAACGGCGCCACTCGCCGTCGTTCTGCACGCCGATCAGGAGCTGCTGCCCATCGCCGCAGGCGAATGCGCCGTAGGGAGCGATGGTGGGGTGCCCCAGGCCCACGCGCGGCCATACCGTGCCAGCGTAGTCGTAGTGCAGCAAGGGCACGGTCATCCAGTCGGCCATCGCGTCGAACAGCGACACGTGCAGGGCGCTGCCCTCCCCGGTGCGTTCACGCTGCAACAGCGCTTCCAGGATGGCCGCGTGCGCGTACATGCCGGTGCCGATGTCGCAGGCGGAAATGCCGATGCGCCCGGGCGCCTCCGGCGTGCCGGTCACCGAAGCGATGCCGGACTCGGCCTGTACCAGCAGGTCATAGGCGCGCATGTCGGCGTACGGCCCCGTCTCGCCATAGCCGGTGATGTCGCAGGTGATCAGGCGGGGATTCGCGGCGCGCATTTCCTGCCAGCCGAAACCCGCGCGCGCCGCCGCGCCCGGGCCGAGGTTCTGGATCAGCACGTCGGCCTGCAGGATCAGCGTGCGCAGCAAGGCCAGGTCGTCGGGCTGGGCGAAATCCAGCACGATGGACTCCTTGCCGCGGTTGAGCCACACGAAATACGTGCTGTCGCCCATGACCGCGCCATCGTAGCCGCGCGCGAAATCGCCGGCGGCGCGTTCGATCTTGATCACCCGCGCGCCGGCATCGGCCAGGCGCGACGAGGCATAAGGCGCCGCGGCCGCCTGTTCCACGGCGATCACCAACAGACCATCCAAAGGCAAGGCCATTTCCGTCTCCGATCCAGCGTTCTTTTTTTAATGCTACCGCGTAGTATCAGAATTCACAATACCGGGCGGATTGGCATCAGACTGTCATATCCGCCGGCGATACTGGCGGCGCAGTGCGCGCGCTCCCGGGCCATGCCCTGGGGAAAGCCCGGATATCCATATGAAAGGTAAATCGTTGGCGCGCATTCCCGGCCGGCTTACGATGCCAGCCATATACCGGGCCAGGAGCCCGCAGAAAGGTCCCTCCATGCAACGCTTGATATCCCCGATCCTGAGCCGCCGCCCCGCGCTGCTCGCCGGCCCGCGCAGCTCGCGGCGCTACGACGCCGTCGTCTCGCTGCAGGCCTACCGCGAAGCGCGCCTGCTGCGCGAATCCGCCCAGCGCATCCTCGCCGTCTCCGCCCGCTACATGCTGCCGGGCGCCTGAGCGCGCCTCACAGAAAGCCCGCCGCGCGGAACATGCGCGCATAGATCTCGCGCACGGTCGCTTCCTTGCGTTTGTTGTAAGCCATCACTTCCATCACCCCGCCGGCCGCGGCCTGCTTGGCCCGCGCGTACCGGTCACGGTCTTCGTCATGCCCGCGCAGCCAGTCGCGAAACATCCGGTGCCGGATGTTCTCGGGGCAGTCCGGGCCGAACACATGCAGGTTCACGCCCGGCGCGTCGCGCTGCAGCAGCCGGTGCTGGTGCCAGGACGGTTCCCGCAGCACCAGGACGTAGCCGATCGCCTCCAGCGCGGGCACGTAGGCGCCCTCTCGCGTCGGATCGGCCACCGTCAGGTCGATATCGATCACGGGCTTGGCCGCGAGGCCCGGCACGGCCGTCGATCCCATATGCTCCACGTCCAGCGCCGCCGGCCCCAGCGCCTCGCGTATCCGCGCCTCCAGCTCGCCAAAGCGCCGCGGCCACGCGGGATCGTAGGGCACGACCTCGACGGGCGCAGGCGCGGGCTTGCCGCGGACCCAGGGGTCTTCGTCCGGGTCCGAGTCGTAGTGCTTCATGATGGCTGCGGGCGTGGCCATGCCTTCATTCCTCCTGCCCGCAGCGCCGCCCCGTATCAGGCCTCATCCGGCACGCTCATGGCCTTGCGGATTTTCTCGGCCACTTCCACCAGTTGCGGACCGTAGACTTCCTGCAGCTCGCGTTCCGGCAGCAGATAGGCCGCCCCGCCCAGATTCAGGCCATACAAGCTGCCGTCGGACAAGCGTATGGCGGTGCCGGCCCCATGGATGTAGCTTTGCCATTCACCCAGCGAGGTGCAGAAGCCGTAGCGGTCCATGTCGCGCATGGCTTTTTGCAGGCCGACCATGGCAGTCGCCCAGTCCGCGCCGAATTGGGGTTGCAGCACTTCCAGCAGGCGCTCGCGCTCGCCCTCTTCCATGCGGGCCAGATAGGCGCGCCCCATGGCGCTGGTGATGACGGGGATGCGCGAGCCGTTGAACAGGCGCAGGCCGATCAGGCCCGAGCCTTCGCAGGTTTCGATGTACAGCATCATGCGCTTGTGCAGAATGCCCAAACCGACGTTGCCGTTGCTGCGGTCGGCGAGTTCCTGCATGAGGGGCGCCGCCACTTTGCGTATGTTGCGGCGGGCCAGCGCGACCTGCCCCAGCGCCAGCGTGCTGCTGCCCAGCTCGTAGTTTTCCTGGCGAGGATTGAATTCCAGATAGCCGAGACGGCACAAGGTATAGGCCAGGCGCGAAACGGTGGCGGCCGGCATCCCGGTGCGCTCGGACAATTCGCGGTTGCCCAGCGGGCCTTCGCGGGGCCGGAAAGCCTTGAGGATATCGAGGCCGCGCGCCAGGGCGACGACGAATTGCCGGTCGGAACTGTCTTTCAAGTCGTCGGGGGCAACCGAGGGGCCGGCGGAGCCGGCATCCATCGCCTTGCGGCGCCGGCCCTTCGCGGGCGCAGGGTTGGGGTCAGTCTTGCTCATGGGGAGGTCCGAATTCAGGCGTATGAGTCTAGCAGACGGGTCGGGCGTTTCGGCCTAGGCGCCAGGGCCGACGGCGGGATTGCCTTGCCACCGGGAAATGGCGGCGTCAGACCAGCCCCAGTCGCGCAGACATTGCTCGTAGCGGCTATTGACGGGCTCGGGTGGACGGGGCGTGGCCGCGGGAGTGCCGCCGAAGCGCGGCGCCGGCGCGGGCTGGACCACGCCGTCGATATCGATGAAGGTGCCGCGGGCCCGGTTGTGGGGATGAGCCGGCGCATCGGCGATCGACAGGACGGGCGCGACACAGGCATCCGTGCCATCGAAGACCGCGCACCATTGCGCCTGGGTGCGCGTCGCGATACGCGCCGCGATCTCCTCCCGCAAAGCGTCCCAGCCGGCTCGCGGGTCGCCGGAAATGGAATCGCCGCCCATTTCCAGTTTGTCGAAAAAGACCCTGCGAAAGCGCGTCTCGATGGGCGCGATGGACAGGTATTTGCCATCGGCGCAGCGGTAAACGTCGTAGTACGGCGCGCCGGAGTCCAGCACGTTGGTGCCGCGCTCGGGATTGAGCAGGCCCGCGGCGGCCATGCCGAAAAACGGCGTCATGAGCGAGGCGGCCCCATCGACCATGGCCGCATCGACCACCTGCCCCTTGCCGCCGCCACGCGCCGCGAACACCGCCGCCATGACTCCCAGGGCCAGGTACAGGGCGCCCCCGCCCAAATCGCCCACCAGGTTCAGGGGCGGCGTGGGCGGCTGCCCCTGGCGGCCGATGGCATTGAGCGCGCCGGTCATGGCGATGTAGTTGAGGTCGTGTCCAGCCATGGCGGCGTAGGGGCCGGTCTGCCCCCATCCGGTCATTCGGCCATAGGCCAGCCGGGGATTGCGCGCCAGGCACGGCTCCGGCCCGAACCCCATCCGCTCCATGGTGCCGGGGCGGAAGCCTTCAAGCAGCGCATCGGCGGAGTCGAGCAACTCCATGGCGAAACGCGCGCCGTCGGGCGCTTTCAGGTCGACGCTGACGCTGGGACGATTGCGCATCAGCAGGTTGTACTTGAGCGGGCGCTCCACGCCGAGGTCGGCCGCGGGCTGCTGCCGTTCCAGCCGTATGACGGTGGCGCCCAGGTCGGCCAGCAGCATGCCGCACATCGGGACCGGACCGATGGCCGGGAACTCCACGACTTTCAGTCCAGCCAGGGGACCCATTGCTTTCTCCTTGTGCCCGGTCATGTCATGCCCCTATCTTGGCGCTGCCGTTGTTCAGCACGACGGCGCCTCGGTCCAGCGCGCTGCTGCGGAACACCGCCGCGCCGTGATTCATCCAGATTTCCGTGCGTAGCGTTTCGCCAGGGTACACCGGCGCCGAAAAGCGCACGTCCATGGCGTGCAGCCGTTGGGGCTCATTCCCGCACACAGCGTCCAGCAACGCGCGCCCGGCCATGCCGAAGGTGCACAGGCCATGCAGGATCGGCGCCTGGAAGCCCGCATCCTCGGCCAGTCTCGGATCCACGTGCAAGGGGTTGTAGTCGCCCGAGAGCCGATAAATGAAGGCGGCCTGCGGCAGGATGGCCTGGTCCCGCACGTAGTCCGGAGCGCGCGCGGGCATGGCCACGCTCTGCCGGACAGGTGGCGGCGGTCCGCCGAAGCCGCCGTCGGCGCGCAGCATGGAGGTGGCGAACAGGCTGCACAGCAGCTCGTCGGTTGCCGCATCGACGACGTCGCGCCGGGTATGCACCACCGCGCCCTTTTCCGGCCCACGGTCGTACACCTCGGTGACCCGGGTGCGGCCGATCACCGTGCCGGCGGCGGGCAGCGGCCGGTACAGCGCCATGCCCTGCTCCCCATGCAGCATCCGGTGCCATTGCAGGCCGAGCGCGGGATCGCGCATCCACAGGCCGGGGTAGCCCAGCACCACCGCCATGGTGGGCAGCGCCCGCAGATCGCGTTCGTAGGCGAAGCGCAAGGCCTGGGGGGATCGCGGATCGTCGCCGACGCCCAGGCCCAGCGCATAAAGCATGGTGTCGCGCTCGGTATAGGTTTGCCGGACGTCGGGGATGGTCCAGTTCAGTAACTGCTCTCGGTCGATGGGCATCGCCATGCTCCTGGTGGCCTCGCCCTATGGGCGCGACGGCGCTTCGAAAATGCCGACCACGCAGGCGGCTTCTTCCAACCCGTAGAAGCCGCCGCCGTTCTCGGTCATGCCCAGGCGCGGATTGCCGGGAACCTGGCGCTGCTCCGCTTCGCCGCGCAACTGCGTCACGATCTCGTGCACCTGGATCGCCCCGGTCGCGCCTATCGGATGCCCTTTGGAAAGCAGGCCGCCCGATACGTTCAGCGGCAGGCGACCGCCCAGGCGCGTCGCGCCGCTTTCAACCAGCGCCCCGCCATCGCCGTAGTCGCAGAAACCGCAGTTCTCGCTGTGCAGGATCTCCGCGATGGCCGACGCGTCATGCAGTTCGGCCAGCGAGATATCCTGCGGCCCGACGCCTGCCGCCTCGTAGGCGCGGCCGGCGGCGACCCGCGTGAGATGGCGGTCGACCTGGTCCGCGGTGCGCTGCGAGCCGCTGCTCGCGGCGATGCCGCGGATCCGCACGGCCCGGCGGGCGTCGAGGCGCTTGAGCGCTTTCTCGGACACGACCACCAGGGCGGCCGCCCCATCGCTCATCGGCGCGCACATCGAACGCGTCATGGGCCAGGCGACGAGCTTGTCGGCCAGCACTTCCTCCACGGTCATGGGCGTCCGGTACTGCGCCAGGGGGTTGAACTGCGAATGCCAGTGGTTCTTGGCGGCCACCGCGGCAATCTGGCGCTGCGTGGTGCCGAAGGTCTTCATATGGAAGCGTGCCTGCGCGGCGTAGATGTCCATGAAGACCGAGCGCTCGCCCGTTTCGGCCAACGCCTCGGGCGGCAGCTCCATGCCTGCCCCCATGGCCAGCAACGCCTGCATGTGCTGCTCGGCCAGGTCGCGGTCCCAACTTCCCTTGAAGGCCTCGAACATCTGCTCGCGCTTTTCCGGGTAGTTCATTTTTTCGGCGCCCACGACCAGGGCGACGTCGTACAGCCCGGCCTTGACGGCGGCGTGCGCCTGCAACAGGCCTGAACTCGAACTCGCGCACGCGTTGTCGGTATTGAAGATGGCAATACCCTCGAAGCCATAGGCGCGCAGCGAGCATTGCCCGCGCACGCCATGCTGGCCTTCGAGCGCGCCCTGGCGGGTATTGCAGAACCAGGCCGCCTCGACGGCCCCGCGTTCCAGCCCGGCATCCTGCAGGGCCTTGTCCACGGCCATGGCAGTCAGCTGCTTCACGCTCAGGCTCAGGTGCTTTGCAAGGGGCGTCATGCCCACGCCCACGATGTACGTCTCGCTCATATTTCTCTCTTTCCGTGTAGGTGGCGCGTCAGGCCAGCTTGACCGCGCCCAGCCGGCGCAGGGCTTCGATCTGTTCGTCGGCGTATCCGAGTTCGCCCAGGATCGCGCGCGTATGTTCGCCATGCGCGGGAGCCGGGCCCGTGGCCATGCTGCGCTGGCCGTTGAACTTGACCGGCTGTCCGACCGTCCGCATGGGACCGTAGCGCTCGCTGTCCACATCGACCAGGATGCCGCTGGCCAGGGTGTGCGGATGGTTCAAGGCATCGGCGAAGGTATTGATCTGCGCGCCGGGGATGCCGTGGTTCAGCAGCAAGTCCTGCCAATGCGCCGCATCCTGCCCCGCCAGCACCTCGTTCAGACGTTGCGCGACCAGGCCGCGATGCTGCACGCGCTTGGCATTGCTCTCGAAGCGAGGATCGTCGCGCATGTCATCCAGGCCCAGCACGTCGCACAAACGCCGCCACAGGGCCTCGCTGGCCACGCCGATCAGAATCTGTTTATCGCGCGCCTGGTAGGCCTCGTAGGGGCAAAGGGATTCATGGGCGCAACCAAAGCGTTGCGGTTCCGTTCCCCGCTCCCAGAAGCTCTGGAACATGTAGCCCAGGAATGCCATGCCGGTTTCGAACAACGAGGCTTCGATGCGGCATCCGGCGCCGGTCTGGCCGCGCTGCATCAAAGCCGCCAGGATGGCGCTGGTCGCCTGCATGCCGGTGCCTTGGTCGACCGGCGAAAACGGCGCCCGCACCGGGCCGCTGCCCTGCTCTCCCATGATCGAACACATGCCGACGAAGGCCTGCAGGATCATGTCGTAGCCCTTGCCGTGCGCCAGCGGGCCGCTGCGTCCGTAACCGGAAATGCTGCAATAGACCAGCCGCGGATTGATGGCGGAAAGCGTGTCGAAATCGATCTTCAGCCGTTCGGCCACGCCAGGGCCGAAACTCTCGACGACCACGTCGGCGCTTTCGACCAATTTGTGCACCGCCGAAAGCGCTTCGGCGGATTTCAGGTCCAGCGCGATACTGCGCTTGGCCCGGTTGGCATAGTGGAAAACCGCGCCTTCGCCGTTCCTGAAGGGCGGCCAGCCGCGGGTATCGTCGCCCGTGTCGCTGGCTTCCACCTTGATGACCTCGGCGCCGAGGTCTTGCAGCGCCTGGGTGCAGATGGGGCCGGCCAGCACTTTGCTGAAGTCCAGGATGCGTATGCCCGCAAGAGGCTTGATGGACATGGTGTGCTCTCTCCCCGTCGGATCAGTAGCGGCCGCCGGTGACGTGGACGACGTCCCCCGTCAGGTAGCCGGCCGGCTCCGACGCCAGGAACGCGACGACGCTGGCGACGTCCTTCACGTGACCGATGCGGGGAATCGGCGTAGTCGCCTGAGCCGCCTCGCGGATCTTCTCGTAGTGCGGGAGCCGCCGCACCGCCTCGGTATCGATAATGCCGGGCGCCACCGCATTGACCGTCACGTTGTAGCGGCCGTGCTCCAGGGCCATGGCGCGCGTGAAGCCGATCAGGCCGGCCTTGGCTGCCGAATAGTTGGCCTGGCCCGCGTTCCCCAGGTGGGCGCGCGACGAGATGTTGATGACGCGGCCCCAGTTCTTCTTGGCGAAATGCCGCGCCGCTTCGCGGGTGCAGAGAAAGGCGCCCTTGAGAATCACGTCGACCACGCTGTCCCAGTCCTCCAGGCCCATCTTGGTGATGCGCATGTCGCGCGTGAACCCGGCGTTGTTCACCAGGATGTCCGCGCCGCCATAGTCGGCGCCCGCGCGCTCGAAAAGCTTGAGCACGGAGGCCTCGTCGGTAACGTCCACCTGGCAGGCATGCGCGCGACCGCCTTCGCGCGCCACCGCGTCGGCCTGGGCCTGGGCGGCCTCGCCGTTGATGTCCGCAACGAAGACGACGGCGCCTTCGCGGGCCAGCTGCGTGCATATCGCGGCGCCGATGCCGCTGCCGCCGCCCGTGACGACGGCCACTTTCCCCTCCAATCCCAAATCCATTCGTGTCTCCAGTCTTATGTTGCGGAACGGGACGACGCTGCCGCGCCGCGCCCTGGCAGGATCTACCGCCCCACCAATCAAAATGCAGAAATCATTTCCGCAATATATATGAACAACGATCACGCTGGCAACATGGTTGGCCGAGTCAGGGATTTCATCCAGTAAACATGCCGCGCAGATTATTGCGAAAATCATTTTCGTAATGTACATTGAGCCGACTTTCAACCACATGGACAGGAGACAACGACCCATGCCAAGCCCAGGCTTCGACCCCACCGCGCACCAAATGTGCGAACAACGCTATTTCGACGACTTCAAAGTGGGCGAGCGCTTCGTCCTGCCGTCGCGCACGATGACCGACGCCTTGTTCGCCGCATTCCAGCTGGCCAGCGGCGACAACCACCCCATCCATTACGACGTCGAGTACTGCCGCGCCAACGGCATGCCGCACATGCTGGCCCATGGTTTCCAGGTGGCGATCCAGACGGCCGCGGGCGCCGGCCTGTTCCCGCACATGACCGAGGCATCGATGAAGGGCTTCATCGAGCAAAGCTCGCGCTTCGTGGGCCCGGTCTATGTGGGCGACACGCTGTACAGCTCATTGGAAATCGTGGAGCTCAAGCCCGGCCGGACCACGGGCACGGTCCGCATGGCGAGCCGCGTCGTGAACCAGCGCGGCGAGACCGTGATGGAAGGCTCGCAGACCTACCTGCTGAGAAAGCGTCCGACCGAATAACGAAAAACGCCCGCGCCGGCGTACAGGAAGGAGGGAGACAACATGAAGCAGTCGGCAATCCGCCTCATCATGGCCGCGTGCATCGCCACCGCGCCATTGGCCGCACACGCGGCCCAGGACAACTACCCGCAAAAACCGATCACCTTGCAGCTCGGCTTCCCGCCGGGCCAGGCCACCGATACCGTCGCCCGCATGCTGGCCGAGCGCGCCGCGGCCCGGCTGGGCCAACCCGTGATCGTGGAAAACAAGCCCGGCCAGGGAGGCAGCGTGCTGCTGTCATCGTTCGTGCGCCAACCGCCGGACGGCTATACGCTGACGATCGCCGCGACCGGCGCGGCGGTCACCAATCACTTTCTGTACAAGACGGTGAACTACAAGACCCCGGACGACTTCACGCCGGTCGGCCTGGTGGCCGATCTGCCCCTCGTGCTGGTGGCCCGACCGGGCATGCCGTTCAACGACGTGGCCGGCCTGGTCGCCTATGCGAAGCAACATCCCGGCAAGCTGAACTACGCCAGCCCCGGCACGGGCACCTCGTCCAACCTGGCGATGGAAACGCTGAAACACCAGAACGGGCTGCGCATCGAGCACATCCCTTACCAGGGCAGCGCGCGCGCCATGACCGACCTGCTGGCCGGACAGGTCGACATCGCCTTCGACACGGTGCCGGCCGTGCAGGCCTTCGTCAGCGCCGGCAAACTCAAAGGGCTGGCCATCGGCTCCGAACAGCGGCTCAAACTGTTCCCGGAGGTTCCGACCATGAAGGAAAGCGGCTTCGGCAGCGTGCCGGCCCACGTCTGGATCGGGTTCCTCCTGCCCAAGGGCGCCTCGCCCGCAGTGGTCCAGAAGCTGAACGGCGTGTTCAATGCCGTGCTGCGGGACCAGGACATCGTCGAGAAGCTGGAAGGGCTGGGCGTGGTGGCGCATACGACCACGCCGGAAGGCTTCGAGACCATGCTGCGCCAAGAGCTGCCGCGCTGGGGCGACATCGTGAAACAGGCGGGTCTTGAGCCTCAGTAGGTCCTCGGCCCGACCGTGAGGCGCGAAGGCCGGCGGAAGCCGGCTTTCGTCTTTGCCTGCGCCGCGGAACGGCCGCCCGCCCACATTCAACCGCTCGCGGCACTGCCTCGCGGCGCCAGCAACGCCAGCAATTGCTCCCGCAGCACGCTGGTGAGAAAGCCGCGGTTCTCGCTTTCGAACAGGCCGATGTTGCGAAAGGCTTGCGGATCGTCGAAGTACTCGATGCGCAGGTCGGGATCGCGGTCCCAGTCCGTTCCGCGCGGCAGCGGCAGCAAGGTGACGCCCAGGTCTTCCTTGACCATGTCGATGATGGTCCGCATGGCGTTCATCTCCAGCGCATCGTTGGCGCGCAGATGGAGACGCCGCATGAATTCGTCGATCAGCGTGCCGGTATTGGAGCTGCGCGACACTTGCAGGAACAGGCGTTGCGCGAGGATCTCGCGAGGGTCGGCGCGCGGCGTGCGCGCGTTCACGATGAAGACCAGCGGTTCGCGGTAGAGCTGGGTATACAGCACGTCGGCCGGCAGCTTGTGCGCGCCTCTGACCGACACGGCCGCGTCGATATCCCCTTCCTTGATGCGGGAGACCAGCGTGCCCGAATAGCTGATGCCCGGCTCGATGTTCAGGCGCGGATGGATCTCGCGGATCCGCAGCACGGCCCGCACCACCATGCCCATCGCGGTGGCGATGCACGCCATTTTCACCGTGCCGGCCAGCTCCGTCTGCTCCAGCTCCAGATTGTGCATGTCCTCGTAGAGCGCGAGCAGTTGACGCGCCTTCGGCAACAGGCGGTGGCCCCGCTGGTTCAGGACGATGCTCCTGCCCACGCGGTCGAAGACCGTGTAGCCCAGGTCTTTCTCCAGCGTCTGGATTTGCAGGCCCACGGCCGCGGGCGTCAGGCTCACCTGCTCCGACGCCGCCGCGAAGGAACCATGGGCCGCGGTTGCCACGAAACTGCGGAATACGCGAATGCTGCTCACTCGCCGCTCCAAAGGATTTCTTTATATATTGAAAATATATTCTAGTTTTACTTTCTAGATGAATTCGCTCACAGTGCTCGCTCCAAATAGATGCGATGAATCGCGACACAAGGGGTGAGTCATGAGTAAGAAGTCTTCGCCGCCAGCCGGAGGGATGCTGGTTTCACGTCGCCAGGCGCTGGGGCTGGCCGCGGCCGCCTTCACCCTGCCGCTGACGCTGCGCCAGGCGCTCGCGCAGGGGCTCGCCGGACAGGGGCCGGTGGAACTGGTGGTGCCGGGCGGGCCGGGCGCGGGCACCGACGTGGTGGCCCGGATCGCGGCGCGCGGGCTGGGCGAAAGCCTGAGCCAGGCCGTCGTGGTCAAGAACATGGCGGGCGCGGCGGGCATCATCGGCGCCCAGGCGGTCGCGCGGGCCAAGCCCGACGGCCACACCCTGCTCTTCGCGATCACCGGCACGCACACGGTCAACCAGTTCCTCTACCCGGACCTGCCCTACGACCCCATCAAGGATTTCGCGCCCGTCTCGCTGGTCTGCAAGTACAACAATGTGCTGGTGGTGCGGCCCGATTTCGAGGCCAAGACGCTCAAAGACCTGGTCGCGCTGCTGCGCAAGCAGCCCGGCAAGTATTTCTACGGCATCACGGCGAACGGCAGCTCCAGCCACCTCGCCATGGAACTGCTCAAGAGCGAGGCCGGGCTGGACATCAAGGGCGTGCCGTACCGCAGCGCGTCCGCCGCGGTGAGCGATTTCCTGGGCGGGCAGTTCCCCGTCTTCATGGATACCGTCATCAACCAGCTGCCCCACATCCGGGCCGGAAAGGTGTTGGCCCTGGCCACCACGGGCGCCGAACGCTCGCCCGTGCTGCCGGACGTTCCCACCATCTCTGAAAGCGGCTTCCCTTCCATCGTGGCGATCGGCTGGGGCGGCGTCATGGCGCCTGCCGGCACGCCGCAGGCGGCGATCAGCCTGTTCAACGAGAGCCTGCGCAAAACCATCGCCGGCAACGCGTTCGACGCCCTGAAGGCGGGCGGGCTGGAAACCCTCTCCACGACGCCCGAGGAAATGGCGGCCTTCATCGACCGCGAATCGGAGAAATGGGGCAAGCTGGTCAAGGCCGGCAAGATCGTGGCGGGTTGATCGACGGGTTTCACCGCGCGGGCGCGGCCCGCGCCGTTCTGGAGAGCATGAGCATGTCTTGCGAAGTTTCCGCGGGACGCCGCCGGGCGCTGGCCATCCTGGCCGCGCCGCTGGCCGCCTCCCTGGCGGGCGCCCCGGCGCGCGCCGCGTCGTTCCCTAGCCGTCCCATCACCCTGCTTTGCCCGTTTGGCGCCGGCGGCACGGTGGACCAGTACATGCGCGCGCTCAGCGTGGCCGCCGCGCCGCACCTGGGCCAGAGCGTGATCATCGAAAACAAGCCCGGCGCGGGCGGCACGCTGTCCGCGGCCATGGTTGCCCGCGCGCACCCCGACGGCTACACGCTGGCGATGACCACGGGCTCCACCTTCCGCGCGCCCTGGCTGGAACCCAAGATCGGCTTTTCGCCCCTGACCGATTTCACCTACGTGATCGGCATGACCAGCCTGGAGTTCTGCGCCGTGGTGCGCGCCGATTCGCCGCTCAAGTCCTTCGCCGACTTCATGCGCGCCGGCCGCGAGCGGCCGGGCCAGGTCCAGTATGCCGCCGGCGATCCCACCACCCTGGTGCCCGTTTCGATGGCCGGCATCCAGGAACGCTATGGCGTGAGCTTCCAGCACATCCCCTTCAAGAGCGGCTCGGACATGGTGGCCGCCGCGCTGGGCGGCCACGTCGATGTCGTGATCGATTCGGTCGGCACCTACGTGCCCCAGATCCGCAGCGGCAAGCTGCGCCTGCTGGGCGCCCTGGGCGAGGCGCGCTTCGCGGGCTGGCCGGACGTGCCGACGGCGCGGGAACAAGGCTACGAGGTGGTGTTCAGCGCTCCCATGGGACTGGTCGGCCCCAAGGGCATGCCGCCCGACGTCCTGGCCAGGCTGCACGACGGATTCCGCCGCGCCATGGACGAGCCGGCCATCGCCGAGGTGCTGGGGGTGCTGAACCAGCCCCGCTGGTACCGCGATCCGCAGGCGTTCGCCGCGTATGCGAAAGCCACCTACGAGGCCAGCGGCGAGCAATTGCGCCGCGCCAAATTGATTTCAATGAATCACGGCGCCGCGCGCGCCATGCAAGGAGCAACATGAGTCTGGCATTTCCGCTGATCGACATTTCGGGTCCGCCCCGCGAACGCGGCCGGCAGTATGGCCGCCTGGCGGCCGAGCGCATCTCCAAGGGCGTCAGCCACTACGCCGCCCAGATCGTCAAGCTCGGGCTCGACCAGCCCAAGCTGGCCGCCATCATCCGCGACTATCTTCCGATCATGGAGAACTTCGACGCCGCGCACGTCGAGGAAATGCGCGGCATCGCCGAAGGCGCCGGGATTCCCTTCGAGGACGTGGTGCTGCTGAACGCGCGCAGCGAAATCCTTAAGCTGGCCGCCAGCCCGGCGATGCGCGAACGCCTGCAGGCGGCGGGCGAAGTGGACGACGGCTGCACCGGCGTCATCGCCATGCCCTCGGCCACGGCCGACGGGAAGCTGCTGCACGCGCAGAACTGGGACTGGAAGCACGAGTGCGCGGAAACCGCGGTGGTCCTGCGCGTGCGCCGCGAGGACGGACCGGACATCCTCACGTTCACGGAGGCCGGCGGCCTGGCCCGCTCCGGACTGAACGCGGCGGGCATCGCGCTCACGGCCAACTTCCTCGAATCCGACCTGGACTACCGCAAGGTCGGCGTGCCGCTACCGCTGATCCGCCGCAAGATCCTCGAACAGGAGCACCTGGCCCTGGCGATGCGCGCCGCCTACGTGACGCGCAAATCCGGCTCGAACAACATGATGATCAGCCACGCCGGCGGCGTGGCCCTGAACTTCGAGTGCGCGCCGAACGAGACTTTCCTGCTGCATCCCAGCGGCGGCCTGCTGGTGCATGCCAACCATTGGCTCAGCCCGATCGCCCTGGGCAAGCTGCGCGACACCGGCATCGCCTCCACTCCCGATACGCTGTACCGCGACACGCGCGTGCACGAACTGCTGGAGCCGCACCGCGGCAAGATCGACGTGTCCCATATCAAGGCCGCGCTGCTGGACGATTTCGCTTCGCCCTGGTCGGTGTGCCGGCCGCCGCGCCTGAACCTGGCCAGCAACCTGAGCGCCACCGTGGCCACGCTGGTCATGCAGCCGGCCGCCCTGACCATGGAAGTCGCGGCGCTGCCCGCCGTGAATCCGGAATTCAGCCGCTACGGTTTCGACGATTGAACCGCAAGGAGCCATGATGTCCCTCGCCTACCCCCAACTCACGCGGCTCGGCCCGTTGCCCGGCGCGCTGGCCGCCGCGGCGGGCGCGCGCTGCGTGGTCGCCTACACCGTGGATTTCGACGGCACCGGAAACGAAGTCGGCAAAGGGCTGGAGCCCTTCGGCATGCACTCGGCGGGCCGCTATTCGGCACGCCGCGGCGTGCCGCGCCATCTGGACATGCTGGAGCGCCTCGGCATACCGGCAACGTTTTTCGTCCCCGGCTACGACGCCCAATGCTCGCCGGAGTCGGTCCGGTCCATCCATGCCGCCGGCCACGAGATCGCCGCCCACGGCTATGTGCATGAAGGCACGCTGTTCGAGCCCGCCGAGGAAACGCGCCGCCTGCGCCTGACCCACCGCATCCTGTCCGACCTGATCGGCCAGGCGCCGCGCGGCTGGCGCTCGCCTTCGGGCCAGAAAACCGGCGTGACCCTCCCCGTCCTGCACGAACTGGGCTACCGGTACGACAGCAGCGACAAGGACGCCGACCATCCCTACCTGCTCGACCTGGGCCAGGGCCGAACCATGGTCGAGATCCCGAACAATACCTACAGCCTCGACGACTTCCCCTTCTTCCACTTTTCCATGACGCCGGTATCGGAAGTCGCGGAACAGTGGCGCGACGAATTCGACGAGCGCTATGCCCGGGGCGGCTTCTTCATGCTGACCGTGCACCCTCGCGCGGGCTGGGGCTCGGGCACGCCCTCGCGCGTACGCGCCGTGGAGGACACCCTGCGCCACATCCAGCGCCACGAAGGCGTGAAGTTCGCATCGCTGGGCGACATCCAGCAATGGGTGGCAGACGCCGCGCAGCAATTCGACGAGGTCCGGGTATGAACGCCAAGCAAACCATCGCCGCCTGCCCCGTCATGGTGGGCATCAATGTCGACATCGACGCCGTGGACGCGGCCAATGCCGGCGAAGCGGGCCTGTTCGGCCGCTATTCCTACGGACGCTACGGCGCCCGCGAAGGCATCTGGCACCTGCTTCACGCGCTGGCGGACAACGGCGCGCACGCCACGTTCTTCGTGATCCCCGAGGACCTGGAGCGCCATCCGCGAGTGCTGGCGGCCATCCTGGACGGCGGGCATGAACTCGCCGTCCGCGGCCTGGTGCGCGAACGCGCCGGCGCCCCCGAGACGCTGGACAGGCTGGCGGCCGATCGCGACGCGCTGCAACGGATAGCGGGCGTGCGCCCTCAGGGTTGGCGCGCGCTCAACGGCATCGCCACCGCGGCCACGCTGCCCGCGTTGGCGGCGGCCGGCTATGCCTACGACAGCAGCGCCCAGGACGATGACAATCCCTATGTGATGGCGGCCCCCGGCGGCGCGGCGCTGGTCGAGCTGCCGGTGTTCGACTACCTCACCGACAGCCTGTTCTTCGCGCAGCGCCACAGCGACGCCCGCGCCGCCAAGGCCTGGCGGGAAGAAGCCGACGCCCAGTACTGCGCCGGCGGATACGTCAACCTGACCTTGCACACGCGCGGCGACTCGGGTTCGGGACGCCCTCCGCGAGCGCGCCGCGTGGGCGAGTTCCTGCGCGAACTCGGCCGCCGCCCGGGCGTGGCCTTCTACCGGGCGGACCAGCTGGCCGCGGCGTGGCGCGCCGCGCATCCCGCCACCGAGCCGTATCCGGTCATGCTGGCGCCGGAACTGTAGCGCCCGCCGGGGCGGCCCCGGCCGCCCCTCACTCCCGGATCAGCCCGATCGCCTTGGAAAACAGCGCGCGCTGCTCCTGCAGATAGGTGCCGTACTCTTGCGGGCTCAGCACGCTGATCTCCGCGCCGATGGTGCCCAGGGTCTTGTTGACCTCGTCGCCCTGTTCGGCCACGACCTTGCGCGCGGCCTGGTACAAGGTATCGATCACCTGGGGCGGCGTGTCCTTGGGCGCCATGAGGCCGTAGATGGTGGGACTGCCCACGTCATAGCCCAGCTCGCGCAGGGTCGGGACGTCCGGATAGGCGGCCAGCCGCTTGCTGCTGAAGATGGCCAGGGGCCGCAGGCCGCCGGACTGGATATGCGCCTGGGCCGGCCCCACCGCGGACACGGCGATGTCCGTGTGCCCGCCCAGCAGCGCGGTGACCGCCGGGGCGCTGCCCTGGAAGGGAATGTGGCGCAGCTGGATCCTGGCCTCGGAGGCGAAGGTCTCGCCCAGCAGATGGCTGATACCCATGGCGCCCGACGTGCCATACGAAATGCCGTCGGGGCGCGCCTTCGCGTCGGCCACCACGTCGGCCAGCGTCTTGTACTTGGATTTCCCCGACGCGACGATCATCATGCCGCCCAGCGAAATCGCGGCGACCGGCGCAAAGGAATCCGTCGTGTACTTGATCTCCTTGTTGGCCAGCGGCACCACCACCAGCGCCCCGGGCGAGCTTCCCACGATGGTGTAGCCGTCGGGCGCCGCCGACGCCGTGTAGGCCGCGCCGATGCCGCCGCCCGCGCCCGGCTTGTAGTTCATCACGATGGGCTGCCCCAGGTATTGCCCCATCTTTTCGGTGATGGGCCGCAGCATCTGGTCGGTGTCGCCGGGCGAGAACGGAATGACCAACTGCACCGGCTTTGCCGGGTACGCCGCCAGTGCCGGCGCGCTCAAGGCCAGGCCCAGCGCGAAGGACGCGAACGCGCCGCTCAATCCTTTGATGCCATGCATGCTTGTCTCCTTGTATTGTTGTTCACCGGCTTTCGAACGAGCCGTTCATTCGTGATCGACCTGGATCGCCTCCAGAAAGCGCGACACCATGTTGTAGGCGCCCACCGTGGCCGTGATCTCCACGATGGATCTGTCGTCGAAGGCCTCGCGCAGCGCCGCGAACGTGGCGTCGCGCACCCGGATCTCGCGCGTCATCTCGTCGCAGTACGCCATCGCCGCGCGCTCTCCCGCCTCCAGGGATGAGAAATCGCCGCGCTTCAGGCCCGCCACCTTGGCCTCGCCGCAGCCTGCCCGCAAGGCGATGGGCAGGTGCTGCTCGAATTCGTAATCGGCCTGGTTCAGGACCGCGACCCGCAGGATGAGCATCTCGCGCAGCCGGGCCGGCAAGCTCGTTTGCTGGCGTATCGCCGTGAGATAGGCCAGCCAGCCCTGCGCCACCGGCGGGCTGTTGAGCAGCATGCGGTACAGATTCGGCAGGCTGGAGCGTTCCCGCTCGATGCGTTCCACCAGCGCCCGCGTTTCCGGCCTGGCGACATCCGCGTATTCAATTCGCGCCATCGTTCTATTCCCCTTGGTGTTGTCGTCAGTCGCAGCGGGCGCTCATGCCCCCATCCACGACCAGCTCGGTGCCCGTGATGAAACGCGCCTCGTCGGAGGCCAGAAAGAGCACGGCGTTGGCCGTGTCCCGCCCGTCTCCGGACAGCGGCAGCGGAATGCGGCGGCGCCGCCGCGCAAGCAGCGCCTCGACGTCGCCCTCGGTCTGCTGGCCGGCCAGGAAGGCATCCACCAGCGGCGTGTGCAACTGCCCCGGCAGGACCGTGTTGATGCGCACGCCCTTCCTGCCGTATTCCACGCCGGCCACGCGGCCGAACTGCATCACGCCGGCCTTGGCCGCCGCGTAGCCCACCTGGGGCGCGCCGGTCCATCTGATGGCCGAGGTCGAAGACACGTTGACCACCGCGCCCGCGCCCTGCGCTTCCATGATCGGCAGGACCTGCTGGCAGGTCGTGAACACCGAGGTCAGGTTCAGGTCGAGCTGGCGCTGCCAATCGGCGTGCGACAAGTCCGCCGGCCCGCCCGGGACGGGGCCGCCCACGTTGTTGACCAGGATGTCGACCCGCCCGTGGCGCCGCAGCACCACGTCGACCAGCCTGGCCACCTCGGCCGCGTCGCCCACGTCGCAGATATGCGTTTCAATGCGCGAGCGGCAGTCGCCGGCCAGCTCCAGGGTTTCCGGCAAGGACTCGGGCCGCTTGTCCACCGCCACCACCGTCGCGCCTTCCTGCGCGAAGCGCACCGCGATCGCGCGCCCGTTGCCCCAGCCCGACCCGACGCAGCCCGCGCCGAAGATCAGGGCCACCTTGCCGGCCAGTCGCCCGGCGCCCGCTTGCTCGTTCGCATGCATCGTCCGCCTCCCTTAGCGCGTGGCCATCGTGATGCCGCCATCCACCACGATCTGCTGCCCCGTGATGTAGCGGCTCTCGTCGCTGGCCAGGAAGGCCACGGCGTGCGCCACGTCCCAGGCGTCGCCCATGCGTCCCGAGGGCACCTGCGCGTGCCGGTGCGCCACAAAGCCTTCGTAATCGCCCTGGGCGTACTTCTGCGCCAGGCGTTCGACCAGGGGCGTGAACATCAGGCCCGGCACCACGGAATTCAGGCGCACGCCATCGGCCGCATGGATGACGGCGGTGGTGGCCGTCATCTGCATCAGGGCCGCCTTCGCCGCCGCGTAGCCCACCTGGGGTTTGCCCGCATAACGCAACCCGGCAATGGACGAAATGTTGATAATCGATCCTCCACCGGCGCGCTTCATGAGAGGTATCACGTGCTTGCAGCACAGGAATGCCGACGTCAGGTTCACCTGGATCTGATCGTTCCAGAGGTCCTCCGACATGGAGACCGGATCGCCGGGTTCCGACCGGCCGACGTTGTTGACCAGGATGTCGATGCGGCCGTAGGTGTCGATGCAGGCTTGCACCAGATCCGCCACCTGCCCGCCGTCCGTGACGTCGCACTGCCGCACCGCGATCTTCCCGCCTTCCGCGGTCACCGCAGCGGCGGACTGGCGCGCCGCATCGAGATTCAGGTCGCAACCATAGATCGTTGCGCCCTGCCTGGCCAGCACCGCCGCGGCGGCCTTGCCGTTCCCCCAGCCCTCGCCCAGCGTGCCGCAGCCGGTCACCAGCGCCACCTTTCCATCAAGACGAAACATTCCCGCTCCCGAGTGAGTCCTTGATGCACAGGCTAAAGCAGCGCGCCCCCCGGGTGAAGTTCCGATTCGGACGCCATTGATAGACAAAAAGAATGAATCTGACGACGAGACAACTGCGCATCTTCGTGCTGCTGGCCGAAACGCTGAGCTTTCAGCGAACGGCCGAAATGCTGCACGTGACCCAACCCACGCTGAGCAAGCTGCTGAAAGAAACGGAAGAGACGCTGGGGGTCAAGCTCTTCGAGCGGACCACCCGCATGGTGCGCCTGTCGCGCGAGGGCCAGGACATCCTCGATACCGCTCGCAAGATCACCGCCCTGCATGAGAAGGGCATGCTGGAACTGGATCAGCGCCTGCGCGACCGCCACAACCGGGTGGCGATCGCGGCGCTGCCCACGCTCGCGGCCTCGATCATTCCGTTGCTGATCCAGAGCCTGGCCCGCCGGCATCCGCCGGTGCGCGTCGACGTCTTCGACCCCATCGCCAATGAGGCCCTGCAATTGCTGCGCGAGCGGCGCGTGGATATCGCCGTCACCACGATGAACGAGGCAGGCGCCTCCGACCTCGTGTACCAGGAACTCTATACCGAGCCCTTCGTGCTGTTCCACAGCGTGCAGGTGAAACCCGGCATCGCGCACTGGGCGCCCGCCGAGCTCGCCCGCCTGCCCCTGATCAGCATGCCGCCGGGCACCAGCGTGCGCGTGCTGACCGAGCGCGCCTTCCAGGCCGCGTCGCAGCCCTTCAATCCGGTCTATTCCCTGCGCGACCTGAACACCATCGCCCGCTTCGTGCAGCACGATTGCGGCATCGCGCTCTTGCCCGAATCCTCGCTGGACAACGCGACCCAGCGCGGCGTGCGCAAGACCCGGCTGCGGCAGGCGCTCTCGCGTTCCGTCGGCATGTACGTGCGCCGCGAAAGCCAGCCATCGCGCCTGTTGCGCCACACCCTGGACGAACTGCGCCGCCTGGGCCGGGACCGGCAGTCCTCGTCCTGAGGCCGCCGGCGACACCCCTGCTGGCAGGCCGCCATGGCGGGAAGCATGGCGGCGCCGGCTCGCGACACCGACGGCGCGCGCGGCTCAGGGCGTGACCTGATAGCCGCGCTGCTGCATACAGCTGCTGTAGGCCGAGGCCGCGGAGGAGCTTGCCTGCGCCTGGTTCGCGCGATCCTCGCGACGATCCTGGCGCTGGCGCGAACCGCCCACGACCACCCCCGCCGCCGCGGCGTCCTTCGCCTGGTTCTGCCGGTATTGTTGCTTGGTGTCGTCGTCCATGCGGTCGTACACCTCCTCATGCTGGCGGCCACGCGCGCCGGCCACCGCCGCGCCCGCCGCCGCCCCGGCGGCCGCGCCGCGCACGCGTCCTCCGGCCTGCGGATTATTGTCGGCGCTGGTGCTGCTCGTGCTGCCGCTCATGGCCTGGCACTGGCTGATGTCTTGCTGGGTAACTTGGGGGGTCTGTCCCTTGAGTGGCGTCACTGTCTGTGCCGTGGCGCACAGGCAGAACCCCGAAAGGAACAACCCCGCGCAGGAATATATGGACTTTTTCATGAAAAACTCCATCGATATTCAGGGACCTGGAGCTAGCAGTGTAGCGCTGCGGCGGCATTCCGGCGGATCAACGCGGCGCCTGGTCCGACCCGGCGCCGCGCCGAACCGTTTCGCGATGGCGCGCCGCGTTGGCGAGGTCCGCGATCGGCGCCAGCAGCTCCCGATCGAACGGCTCGAACTCCGCCCCGGCCCGCAACCTCGCGGGCCAGTCGGCATGCGCAAGCGCGCCGCGGCCGAGCGAAACGAAATCGGCCTCTTCCCTTGCAATCACCCCGCCGGCCTGCGTTGCATCATGCAACGAACCGTTGGCCAGCACCGGAACCGAAACGTGCCGGCGCGCCAGGGCCGCAAGGCTGGGGCCCCGTTCGCCGAAAGCGGGGCGCCACGCCTCGAACTCGGTGGTATGCAGGTAGTCGATGGGTTGCGCGCCCAGCGCGCCGAAGATCTGCGCCGCATCCGCCTCGCCGCCCTCCCACTTGTGCGTGAAGTCGTTGACCTTGCCTTGCGAACTGCGCACGCCCACGGCAAAGCCCTCCGCCGTCGACCGCCGCACGGCCTGGATCACGTCCAAGGTCAGGCGCAGGCGATTGTCCAGGCTGCCACCGTAACGGTCTTCGCGCAGATTGGTGTGGGCGGTAAGGAACTGATCCAGCAGGTAGCCGTTGGCGCCATGGATCTCGACGCCATCGAACCCCGCTTCCTGCGCCCTGCGCGCCGCTTGGGCGAAACCGTCTATCGCCTCGGCGATATCCTCGTCCGACATGGCTTCGGGCATCCGGTATGGTCCCTCGCCCCGGTAGAAAGCCATTTGCTGCCCTTTGGGCTGCACCGCCGAGGGGCCTTTGGCCGTGGCTCGATGGGGATTCCCCTGCGACAGCGCGCCCGCATGCATGAGTTGCGCGACGATGCGACCGCCCCGCGCATGCACGCGGTCCACCACCGCGCGCCACGCGTCGCCCTGCGCGTCGTCGGCCAGGCCCGGCTGGAAGAGGTAGCCCTGCGCATAGGCCTGGTCCGTGTAGATGCCTTCGGTGATCACCAGGCCGAAGCCGCCGGCGGCGAAGGCTTCGTAGTAGTCGGCCATTTGCGTCGTGGCTCGACCGTCCGCCGTGGCGCTGACCCGGGTCATCGGCGCAACCGCGAGCCGGTTGGGCAAGCTCAGCGCACGCCCCACCTGGAGCGGCGTAAACAAGTGGCCATGCGCGGCGTGCGCGGCGCGGGCCGGACGATGGACGGGCGCGTTCATGTCAGCGGTCCTCCGGCAGGCGCACGGCGGCGATTGCCTCGATCTCGATCATGGCGGCGGGGTCGTACAGCGCCTTGATCTCCGCGATCGTGTCGGCCGGATAGGGAGCCGAAAAGAAGCGGCGGCGCAAGGCCACCACGTCCTCGAAATGGCCCATGTCGGTCACGAAAATGGTGACCTTGATCACGTCCTTCAGGCTGGAGCCGCCCGCTTCCAGCGCGCGCCGCAAATTCGAGAACGCTTGCTCCCCTTGGGCCAGAAAGCCGCCCGGAACGATTTTTCCGTCGTCGCCGGCGCCCGCCTGCCCGGAGATGAACAGCAGATTGCCGTGGCGGATGCCCTGCGAGAGCAGGAAGGGCGCGTAGTTGTCGGGCTGGGTGATGACACGTTGCAGCATGGTGCGAATTCCTTCATTCATGTTTGTCGGAGGACCAGGCCATGAATCGCCGATCCGTTCCGTAAATTTAGGGATTCGCAACCTCGGTGACAAAGGTTCATTTGTCAGCTATAAGAAGAGATAAATTCATCTATAAGAAAATACCGGCCATGCAACGTCGATTCCTCCCCCTCTCGGCGCTGCGCGCCTTCGAAGCCGCGGCGCGGCTGGGCAGCTTCAAGGCTGCGGCCAGGGAACTGGCCGTCACGCCGACCGCCGTCAGCCACCAGATCCGCGCGCTGGAAGCGCAAACCGGGCTCGTGCTGTTCGATCGCCAGGTGCGCAAGGTATCGCTGACCGACGCGGGAGCGCAGCTCTACCCGGTGCTGCGCGACGGCTTCGACGCGTTCGAAGCCGCGCTGGCGCGGCTGACGCTTCAACGAACGCGCAGCCAGGTCAGCATCTCCGCCACGAATGCCTTTACCGTGAAGTGGCTGGTGCCCCGCATGGCCGATTTCCGCAGTCGGCATCCCGGCATCGACCTGCAGCTGCAAGCCAGCGACGAACTGGTCGACCTGCGCTCGACGGCGGTCGACATCGCGATCCGCTATGGCCGCGGGCCGTATCCCGGCCTGGCCGTCACGCCCCTGTTCACCGACCGCTTCGCCCCCGTGGCGAATCCGCGCCTGGGCGTTGCGACGCCGGACGACCTGGCCCGCGTCCCGTTGATCCGTTTCGACTGGAAGCGGCCGCAGCCCGACAACCCGACCTGGGAGCGCTGGTTCGCGCTCGCGCGGCGCCCCCAGCCGCGCCAGGCGAGCGAGCTGCGCTTTTCCGACGAAGGGCACGCGATACAGGCGGCCGTCGCCGGCCACGGCATCGCGCTGGTCAGCCTGGCGCTCATCGCCGACGAACTCGAAGCGGGCCATCTGGTGCAGCCCTTCGGGCCCGCCATCGACGGGCACACCTATCACCTGGCCATGTACGCGGACCGCCCGCCCTCGGCGCCGGTCCAGGCCGTCGCGCAGTGGTTGCGCGAACAGGCGGCGCCGGACGCGGCGGGGTGAGCCTCCTCAGCGCAGCGGGGAGTAGTCCGTCGGGCTGAGAAAATGGTTCTCGACGCGCTCCACGATGGGCCGCTCGGCCTCGCTGGCGGCGCGCTTGGCGATCCACTCGGGATCGGCCTGGAAGGCATTCCATTTGCGCTCGCGTTCCGCCAGGCTTTCCCATTGCAGCATGTAGGTCAGGGCGTGATTGCTCGGGCCGACCAGCGTGGTCCAGAACCCCAGCGGCCGGATGCCGTGCTTCTCGAAGAAGCCCAGCGTCGCGGTGCTGAATCGCTCGTTGAGCGCCGGCAGGCGCCCGGGCAGGCAATGGTAGATGCGGGTTTCGATGATCATTGCGTCTCCGTTTCTTGGCGATCCGCAAGCGCGTATTCGGTGTCGGCCAACGCTTCCTGCCAATCGGCCTTGCCCAGCGAGATGGCCAGGTGGGCCATGAAGGTGTCGGCGGCGGCGCCATGCCAGTGCCGCTCGCGAGGCCGTATCCACACCACGTCGCCCTGGCGGATTTCGCGGGGCGCCTCGCCGTCCACGCAGATCCAGCCGCGGCCCGAGGTCACGTGCAGGACCTGGCCGTGCTCGTGCGTGTGCCAGAACGTGCGCGCGCCGGGGGAAAAGAACACATGGTTGATGCCGACGTTGTCCGCCGGGGCCATGACCGGATCGGCCCAGACCACGCCGGTGAAGGTGGCGCTGCGCTGCTCGGACGGCTTGCCCGGGGCCCTGCCGTGAAAGACTTGCATGTAAGCTCCTTGGTTCAAACGGTTTTCAGGCGTACGCCGCCCGACACGTCGCCGATGGCGTCCACCACGCGGTTGCTGATCTGGTCGCCATAGCCCAGCACCGTGGCCAGGCCGAAGCAGGCCGCCGGCCCGGCCGCGTTCAGCGAGGCCACGCCCAGCTCGCGCGCCATGTCCACGTACAGCACCACGTCCTTGCTCATCAGCTTGCTGGTCAATCCGCCTTCGAGATAATCGCCATCGACGATGTGGGGAAAACGGTTAAGCGTGGCGAAGTTCACCCCGCTGCTGCTGTTGATCACGTCCAGCAGGCGATGCAGGTCCAGGCCGGCCTTCTTTCCCGCCACCATGATCTCGGCGGTGGCGGCCAGGCTGACCGCATTCAGAAAGTTGTTGAGCAGCTTGGTCGCGTGCCCCGCGCCGCTGGCGCCCATGGTCACGACCTTGGCGCTGATGGGCGCGAATACCCAATCGATGGCCTCGATGGCGTCCGGGTCCCCGCCCACCATCAGCGTCAGGGCGCCTTTCTCCGCCGCGGCCGCGCCGCCCGATATGCCGGCATCCACATACCGCACGCCCTGGCGGGCCAAGCGCGCATGCAGGCGCACCGTGGAACTGGCCGCCGCCGTGCTCAGGTCGACGACGATCTGGCCCTCGCGGCAGTGCGCCAGGATGCCGCCCTCGCCCTCCACCACCGACTCCACCACCTTGCTGTCGGGCAGGGACAGCAGGACGACGTCGGCATACTCCATGACTTCGCGGATCGTCGCGGCCGCCTCGGCGCCTGCCGCGGCCGCGCGCGCCGGATCGCTGTCATATCCGCGCAGCGCGATGCCCGCGCCGACCAGCCGCCGCGCCATCCGCCCTCCCATATTGCCCAGGCCGATGAAGCCGGCGCGTTTCCTGTCCATCTGCGTTCTCCTTTTCCCCGGGCCGCCCCGGATGCCAGTAACCCCGGACGCCTCCTTTCGCGCGCCGCCGTTCATTGCCGGGCGCGCACCTTCACGCCCGCCCAATCCTCGACCACGCGCGCCACGTCGGCATAGTCGGCATCCTGGCCCCGGATGGCCGTGGTCATTACCAGCATCTCGCGCACCGACGATCCCACCACCATGGGCACGCCATGGCGCTCGGCCTCCTCCAGGCACAGGCGCACGTCCTTGTGCGCGAGGCGCGCCGCGAAGCCCACGTTGAAGGTGCCGGTCAGCACCGCCTTGGGAAACTTCTCCATCGTGGCCGAATTGCGCCCGGACCCGGCGTTGATGACATCGATCATGACGCTGGGATCGAGGCCCGCCTTCACCCCCAGCGCCATGGCCTCGGAGGTGATCGCCACCGCGGTGGCCGACAACAGATTGTTGGCCAGCTTCATCACCTGGGCCTGCCCGGCTTCGGCGCCCAGGTAGAAGGGCTTGCCGAAGGTGGACAGCACCTGCGCCAGCGCCTCGTATCGCGCCGGCGGGCAGGCAACCATGATCGCCAGGGTGCCGCGCTCGGCGCCCGTCGGGCCGCCGCTGATGGGCGCATCCACGTACTCGATGCCTTGCGCGGCCAGCGAGTCGAAGGCGCGCCGCGCCGCCGCCGGGCCGATGGTCGATAGATCGACCACGCACTTGGCCCTGCCTGCCCGCGCCAGCCCCTGTTCGCCGCCCAGCACCTGCTCCACCACCTTGCCGTCGGGCAGGCTGAGGAACACCACGTCGGCCGCGTCGCCCACGGCGCGGGCGGTGTCGTGGGCCACGGCGCCGCGGGCCGCGAGCTGCTGGCGCGCGGCGGGGTTGCTATCGGCCACGTGCAGCGGGTAGCCGGCGTCGAGCAGGCGCGCCGCCATGGGGCCGCCCATGTTGCCCAACCCAATGAATCCGTAAATCGTCTCGCTCATCTTTCATCCTCGAAATATGCCGCTGGCGGCAGGGGTTAGCGGGCCTGCAGGCCGATCTGCCGGGCCAGCTCGGCGAACTGTTTCTGATCGCGCGCCAGGACGCGGGAAAAACTGTCGGGGCTGCGCTCCTCGGCCGAGGGAATCCGCGCGGCCAGGCTGTCGACGCGCGCGCGGAAATCCGGCGACTGGACCGCCTCGGTCAATGCCTGGGCCAGTTTGTCGACCACGGCCTTGGGCGTGCCCTGGGGCGCCACCAGGCCGTTCCAGATCTGCAGGTCGAACTGGGGCACGCCGCCCTCGGCGAAGGTCGGCACGTCGGGCATCTGCGGCAAGCGCTCCTTGGACGCCACGGCGATCGCCTTGATCTGCTTGCCCCGGTGCAAGGGCAGCATGGTGACCGTCTGGTCCAGCACCGACTGTATGGTGCCGCCCATCAGGTCCGTGATGGCCGGGCCCGAGCCGCGGTACTGCACCAGTTCGGCCTGCACGCCCGCCATCTGCAGGAACATGGCCTCGGCCAGATGTGCCGTGGTGCCAGGCCCGCCGGAGCCGAAGTTCAGCTTGAGCTCGCCGCTGCGCATGCCCGCCAGCATCGAGGGCAGGTCCTGGATGCCGCTCTGGTTGCTCACGCTGAGCACCATGGGCACGTTGGCGATGGTGCCCACCGCCGTCGTGTCCTTGACGATGTCCAGGCCGGCCTTGGGATACAGCAGGGGAATCAGCACCATGGACTGATTGCTGAACATCAGGGTGTAGCCGTCCGGCGCTGAGCGGGTCAGCCGCTGGAAAGCCAGCAGGCCGCCCGCGCCGGTGACGTTCTCCACCACGAACGTCGTCTTGGTGGCCTTGCCCAGCTCGCTGGCGATCAGGCGAGCCAGGGCGTCCAGGCTGCCGCCGGGCGCGACCCCCACCATGATGGTGACGGACTTCGACGGAAAGCTCTCGTCGGCCCTGGCCGCCGGGGCCGCCCCCAGGCAAAGGGCGATACCGGCAAGCGCGGATACGATGCGTCGTTTCATGTTGTCTCCTCTCTATGGGGCGGCCTTTGGCGGCCTTGTGCCTTGGTGGAAAAAACGGTTCAGCGCCGGCTCAGCATCCTCGCCAGCGCGCCGACGGAGCCGGCCCTGTCCAGATTCGCGATGGCTTCCAGGCAGGCTCCGGTCGCGCCCGCCGGCAGGCCGGCCAGCGGGAACAGCCGCAGGAACTTCGCCTCCACGTCGCGCCAATCGATGCCGCGCGCGCCGGAACCGCGAGGCGCGCGGCACGTGGCGCTGTGCACCGCGCCGTCGCGCATGTGTATCGTCACCGTGCCGCCGTGCCGGTGCGGAAACCGATCCGGCAGCGGCGGCGGATCGGGATCGAACTCGACCTTGTCCTGCAGCGCCGCGATGACCGGGTCGGCCATGCGGGCCTCGTCCATGTGGTTCCAGCCGAAGCCATCGTCGGCGATCGACGCGGCCACGAAATACGGCAGGCTGTGCGCCGCGTCGACCAGATTGCGCGGATGGGGTTCGCCCTTGAAATTGGTCCACTGCACCGCCGCCGAGACGACGATGCGCGCCACGCTTTCCGGCCGCACGGCGCCGGCGCGCGCCGCCTCGGCCGCGGCCTCGGCGGTGGCATGAAAAGGATGCGCGCCCGGCATGAGTTTGATCGCCAGGTCGGTCACGATGTCCCAGGACTCGCCCCAATCGCGCGCGATGTCTTCGCGCGCCTGCCCGCCCAGGGCATCGAGCAGGCCTCGCGGCTGCTCCAGCACGCCCAGCTCGCCCTCGAAGCCCCGCTGCGCCGCGAGCGCGGCGCGTATGCCGGCGCTTGCCGCCTGGCCCGCGTGGTATTCCCGCGCGCAGCTGGTATCGGCCGCGATGGCCATGCCGCTGGCCGAGGTCGCCGCGAGCGCGATGGCATGGGCCAGGCGCGGCGCATCCAGGCGCAACAGCAGGCCCGCCGCCACGCAGGCGCCGAACACCGTGGACCACGAGCCATGGAACCCCCGCTGCATGCGGCCGGGCGTCAAGGATTCGTCGAGGCGCCCCGCGACTTCATAGCCCAGCACCATGGCGGCCAGCACGTCCCTGCCGCTCGCGCCCTCGCGCTCGCCCACGGCCAGCGCCACGCTGGAAACGATGGTGCCGATGTGCGCGATGCTGCGCATGTCGCTGTCGTCCGACGCGGCCGCATCGCTGGCCGCCGCGTTGATGCGCGCGGCGCTGGCCAGCGGCAGGCGGCCGCCGTCGAACCACAGGCCTGCCGCCGGCACGCCGCCATCGGCCAGCCCTATCTCACGGATGATGCGGGCCGATTCGATGCCATAACCCATGGAGGCGCTGGCCAGGGTGCTGGCCAGGCTCATCTTGGCGTGCTCGATGGCGAGCGCCGGCAGGGCATCGGCCCGCGTGGACAAGACGAAGTCGGCCAGCTGGCGCGCCAAGGGGCGCGCCAAGGAGGGGGATTGCACAGTAGATTCCTCGATGATTGCGTTCTGCCGGCATCACTGCGCGGCGGTTCCCAGTTCCTTGAGGACGGGGACCCATTTCGCGAGGTCCTGGCGCACCAGGGCCTCGAAATCGGCGGGTTTGGGGATGGGCATGTCAGGCAGCGTGAAGCCCTGGCCGATCAGTTTCTCGCGCAATGCGGGCTGGCTCATGACCTTGTCCAGGGCCGTGTACAGACGCGCCGACACGTCGGCCGGCAGCCTCGCGGGGCCGACCAGGCCCCACCAGAGGGTGACCGAATAATCCTTCAGGCCGCTTTCCTGCAGCGTGGGAACCTCCGGCAGCAACGTGGAGCGCTTGGGCCCGGTGACCGCCAGCGCCTTGAGCTTGCCCGCCCTCACCAGGCCGATGGCCGCGGGCAGGTTGTACAGGCCCATGTCCACGTCGCCGCTGATGATGGCGCTCAGGCCCTGGGGCGCGCCGGTATAGGGCACGTGCATGATCGGCTTGTCGAGGTATTGCGACACGGTTGCGCCGGCAATGTGATGGCTGGTTCCCACGCCGCTGGAGGAATAGCGGAACGTCTCCGCCGGCTTGGCCTTGATATCGGCCAGCAGGGCCGGCGCGTCCCGATAAGGCGACTTCTCCGCCACCACCAGCAGATTCTGCACATCGGCGATCTCGCTGATGAAGCTGAAGTCCTTGATCGAGTCGTAGCCCGGCGCGCTATAGAGCACCTGGTTGTTCACGAAAGTGCCCTGCGCCGCGATACCCAAGGTGTAGCCATCGGGCTTGGCGCGCGCGATATCCATCGTGCCGATGGTGCCGCCGGCGCCGCCCTTGTTGTCCACCACCAGCGCCTGGCCCAGTTCGTCCGCCAGGGCCGAGGCGACCACGCGCGACAGCGTGTCCGCCGCGCTGCCCGCCGCGAACGGCACGATCAGCCGGATGGACCGTTCCGGATAGGCCGCACCGGCGCCCGCGCTCCAGAGCGCCGCCCCCAAGAAAGCAAAAGGCAGCAATGCGCAGGCGCCTGCCTTGCGCCGAAAAAACCCGCTCATTCCGTCTCCTCCTTGCCGCGACGCAGCATGGCATCGCATTCCGATACTTGATTTAGTTTTGTCGTACAAGGCAGACTGTAGGCGCCTTCCCCTTCGGCGTCTGTCGAAACTTATTCTTCAAATATTGAGTTCATTTCAACAATGCACAAACTCAGAAATCGTCTCGGGCCTTTGCGGGTACTGGACGCGGTGTACCGGAGCGGCGGCGTGGGCCGGGCCGCCGAGCTCCTGCACGTCACCCCCGGCGCCGTGAGCCACCAGCTGCGCCGGCTGGAAAGCGAATTGGGCGTGCAACTGGTGCAGAAGGACGGCCGCGACATCGCCTTCACGGCGGTCGGCACCGAGCTCGCGCTACAGGCCGCCGAGCTCTTCGATCAATTGGAGGGCGTCCTGGCCAAGGCGGCCGAAGCCGGCGCCAATCGGCGCATCCGCGTCAAAGTCATCCCCAGCTTCGCCATCAAATGGCTGATGCCCAGGCTGGGCTCGCTGTATGTGCGGCACGGCGATATCGACATCGAAATCGCCACGGTCGCGCGCGCCGACGACACCGACCTGCACAATGCCGACTTCGTCGTGCGCTGCGGCGACGGCGATTGGCCGGGCCTGCGCGCCGACCTGCTGTTTCCCGACGAGCTCGTGCTCGCCTGTTCGCCCGCGCTGGCCGAGCGCCTGCGCCGCCCCGAAGACGTGCTGGGCGAAACCCTGCTCAAGTCCATGATCGCCCCCGACTGCTGGGACCGCTGGCTGCAATCCGCCGGCCTGGCCGCCAGCGGCGACACCCGCTTCATTCCGCTGGCCAACGCCGTCCTGTGCCTGCAGGCCGCGGCCGAAGGCCTGGGCATCGCCGTCACCCAGCGCGCCTACATCACCCAGGACTTCGCCACCGGCCAACTCGTCCAGCCCCTGCCCCATACGGCGGGCGGCAGCAAGGGCTACTACCTGGTCAGCAATCCCGCGCGCGCCAGCGGCCCGCCCTTCAGCACGTTTTCCGATTGGTTGATCAGCGTGAAGTGAAGGCGCGAAACACCAGACCTGGCCGCAATCGCGCGTTGTCCGGCGGACATGGCCAGGCGGACGCCGGCGCGATCGCGTTCAACTCGCATCGACCCGCAGCATCAGGGGACGGAGGCGGGAACGATCCTCCAGCAAGGCATGCGCCTTCGCGGCATCGCGCAGCGCAAGCGACTGGCCCTCCGGGATGTCCAGGGCGCCTTCCTGGCAAGCCGCGAAGTAACGCCTGGCGGCATCGCGCAAGAGCTGGGGCGTCCGTACATGCTGGAAGACGCTGGGGCGCGAAAGCGAATTCGATTTGGGAAAGAGCATCGACACTTCGAAGGCCGGCACCGCGCCCGACGCCTGGCCGTAGTTCGCCAGGTGCCCAAAGGGCGCCAGGCATTCCATCGAACCAAAAAACGTGTCCTTGCCTACCGCATCGTAAGCGACCTGGACGCCCTCTCCCCCGGTGATCTCGCGCACGCGCGCCACGAAGTCTTCCTCGCGGTAGCGCACCACCGAATGACAGCCTGCGGCGAACGCCAATGGCACCTTTTCCGCGGAGCCGACCGTGCCGATCACCTTGGCCCCCAGATGCCGGGCCCACTGGCACAGGAGCGTGCCGACGCCGCCCGCCGCCGCGTGCACCAGCACCCAGTCGCCCTCGCTTACGGCATATACGCGCTGGACCAGCATTTGCGCGGTCAATCCCTTCAATAGCGACGAGGCGGCCGCGATGTCGGTAACGGCATCCGGCAGCGGCACGAGCAGGTCCGCGGCGATGACCCGCCGTTCCGCATAGGCCCCGTACTGGCGCGTGACGTACGCCACGCGATCGCCCGCCTTGAAATCTTGCACATCCTTGCCGACCGCCTCGACGACGCCCGCCGCCTCTATCCCGGGAATGCCCGGCAAGGCGAGCGTCTGGTACAGGCCGGAGCGCACATAGGCATCGTGATAGTTCACGCCGACGGCAGTGTGCCGCAGAAGCACCTCATGCGCCTGCATCCCGGCAACCTCGACGGGTTCCCATTGAAGAACATCGGGCCCCCCCGTGGCATGCATGACGATGGCTGAAGTCATGGAATCTCCTCTTGCTTCGTGAATCGGTTACAGGGTACCGGGATACGCCCCGCCGTCAATCAGCAGGTTCTGCGCCGTGATGTAGGCGGCCTGCCGACTGCAGAGGAAGGCGCAGGCCGCCCCGAATTCCTCCGCCCGTCCGAAACGCCGCGCGGGAATGCCGTCCAGGCGTTTGGCGGTATAGGCATCCAGGGCCATCGCGGCCTGACCGGCGCCCGCTACGAGATTGGACCTGAGCCGGTCCGTGTCGAACGTCCCGGGCAATAGATTATTGATGGTGACGCCGCTACCCGCCACCTGGCGCGCCAGGCCCGCCACGAAGCCCGTCAGGCCGCTGCGGGCGCCGTTGGAAAGGCCCAGGTAGGGACTGGGCGCCTTCACCGCCGTGCTGGTGATATTGCATATCCGCCCCCAGCCGCGCGACATCATTCCGTCCAGCGTCTCGCGCATCAATGCGATCGGGGTAAGCATATTGGCGCCCAGCGCCTGCAGCCAGGCGGCCTCGTCCCAATCGCGAAAGTCTCCCGCCGGCGGCCCGCCAGCGTTCGTAACCAGGATGTCGAATGCGCCCGGGGCGCCGCCGGGCAGCCCGGCAGCCGCGGCCAGGGCGCTGGCACGCCCCTGTTCGGTCGTGATGTCTGCCGCGACGGCCTCCACCGATATCGGCCCCAGCGACCGCAGTTGCTCGGCCGCGGCTCGCAACGGCGCGTCGTTGCGCGCGACGATCACCAGGTGCGCGCCCGCCTGCGCCAATGCCTGGGCGCAGGCATAGCCCAGGCCCTTGCTCGCGGCGCATACCAATGCCCGCTTTCCAGAAATACCCAAGTCCATCGCCTTCCCTCCTCTCTCGCGCAAGACCGCAGTTCACACGAAATGCTGTCTCGATGGCTAATTATCGAAATTAAATTTGCTACTTGTGAAATTTTACTTTCATTACTATGATTAAAACCACAACTTCCGACCTTTCCGGAGCGCAACCAGGGGCATACCCGCATGCCGCCAGGCTTCGGCGCCTCCTCTTTCCACCCCTACACGCAATCTTCCGAGAAACAATGAGCGCAACACCTACAGCCCCCGCCCCGAAATCTCGGCCCCGCACCGGCGGGCAGATTCTGGTCGACCAACTCCGCATACATGGAATCGATCACGTCTTCTGCGTTCCGGGGGAAAGCTATCTTGCGGTGCTGGACGCACTGCACGACGCCGACATCAACGTGACGGTATGCCGCCAGGAGGGCGGCGCCATGATGATGGCCGAGGCGCACGGCAAATTGACCGGGCGGCCCGCGGCCTGTTTCGTCACGCGCGGGCCGGGCGCCACGAACGCAACGCCGGGCATCCACATTGCGTCGCATGATTCCACCCCGGTGCTGGTCTTTGTCGGCCAGATCGAGCGCGGGGTGCGCGAGCGCGGCGCGCTGCAGGAGCTGGACTACCGCGCGGCGTTCAGCCACTTCGCGAAGTGGGCAACGGAAATCGACGATGCCCGCCGCATACCGGAAATCGTGTCGCGGGCGGTGCACACGGCCATGTCCGGCCGGCCCGGCCCGGTTCTGATCGCGCTGCCCGAGGACATGCTCGTAGACCGTGTCGAATGCACCGACGCGCAGCCGGCCCGCGAGGTGCAAGCCAACCCCGGCGCCGACCAGGTGGCCAGCGCGCTGGCGCTTCTGGCCGAGGCCAAGCGGCCCTTGGTCGTGCTTGGAGGCACGCGCTGGAACGCCGAGGCCGTGAGCCGATTCGCCCAATGGGCCCGCGATTCTCGCTTGCCGGTCACGGTGTCGCTGCGCCGCCAGATGCTCTTTCCCACCGGCAACGAATCATTCGTCGGAGATCTCGGCTTCGGCCCGAACCCGGCCCTGGTGGAACAAGTGAAGCAGGCCGACCTCATACTGCTGATCGGCAGCCGCATGTCCGAAACGCCCAGCCAGGGCTACACCTTGCTCGACATCCCGGTGCCCAGGCAAACACTCATCCATGTGTTCCCGGACGCGGCCGAGCTCGGCCGGGTCTATGCCCCCACGCTGGGCATTTGCGCGACGCCCTCGGCCTTTGTCCAGGCGCTGTGCGCCGAGCCCTTGCCCGCCTCGGCGTCCCGCGCCACCTATGCGACCCACTTGCGCGCCATATACGAAACGTGGCGCAGCACCGAATCGGTGGCGACCCCCGGCGCATTGCAGATGGCCCAGGTAATGGAGCATCTCAACAGCGTGCTGCCGCAAGACGCGATCGTATGCAACGGCGCTGGCAACTATGCCACCTGGATCCACCGCTTCTATCGCTTCGACGCATTCGGCACCCAGCTGGCGCCGACCTCGGGCTCGATGGGCTATGGGGTTCCGGCCGCCGTGGGCGCGAAGCGCGTATTCCCGGACAAGACGGTGATCGCGTTCGCCGGAGACGGTTGTTTCCTGATGAACGGACAGGAATTCGCCACCGCCGTGCAATACCGCTTGCCCATCATCGTCATCGTGGTCGACAACGGCATGTTCGGCACGATCCGCATGCATCAAGAGCGGGAGTATCCAGGCCGCGTCAGCGCCACCGAATTGCGCAACCCCGACTTCGCCGCCTACGCCCGCGCATTCGGCGGACACGGCGAACGCGTCGAGAAAACGGAAGAATTCGCTCCCGCGTTCGAACGCGCGCTGGCATCCGGCCAGCCAGCCATTCTGCATTGCGTGATCGATCCGGAGGCCATCAGCCCCGCGTTCACGCTTTCGCAACTGCGCGCGTCCGCGCTGGCCGCCGGCCGCGGCTGACCCAGGCGCGAAGGACACCATCATGGATACAGCGAAAGCCATACATCGCAACCTGATCGACGGGCACTGGCGCGAGCCGGCCGAGGTCACGCGGAACATCAACCCATCGGACACCAGGGAAATTGTCGGCCTGTACGCGCGCGGCAGCGCGGCCGACGCGCGGCACGCAGTGGAGGCCGCGCGCGCCGCCTTCCCGGCCTGGGCGGAAAGCTCTCCGCAGCTGCGCCACGACATCCTTGCCCGGGCAGCCAACGAACTACTGGCCCGCAAGGAGGAACTGGGACGCCTGCTTTCAAGCGAAGAAGGCAAGACACTGCCCGAAGGCATCGGCGAAGTGGCGCGCGCCGCCAGCGTATTGGCCTTCATGGCCGGAGAAGCGCTGCGCATTCGGGGAGACCGTCTCCCCGGCCTGCAGCCGGGAAGCGACACCGAAGTCACTCGCGAACCCCTTGGCGTCGTGGGCGTGATTGCCCCCTGGAATTTTCCAATTGCCATTCCCGCCTGGAAGATCGCGCCCGCGCTGGCCTACGGCAATACGGTGGTGTTCAAGCCTGCGGACCTGGTGCCCGGTTCGGCCTGGGCACTCGTGGATATCCTGCATCGCGCGGGGTTGCCGAATGGCGTGCTCAATCTGGTGATGGGATCTGGAAGCCAGATCGGCGGCGTGCTGTGCTCGCATCCGGAGGTCGACGCCATCAGTTTTACCGGCTCGGTCCCCACCGGGCGCCGCATCGCCGCCGACTGCGTGAGCGGTCCGTCCATGAAGCGCATGCAACTTGAAATGGGAGGCAAGAATCCCCTGGTCGTCCTGGACGACGCCGATCTGGAGGTTGCGGTGGAGTGCGCGGTGCAAGGCGCGTTCTTCAGCACGGGACAACGGTGCACCGCTACGTCCCGCTTCATTGTGACCGAAGGTATTCACGACCGTTTCGTCCGCGGGATCATCCAGCGGCTGGATCGGCTGAATATCGGTCATGCCCTGCGGGCGGACTCGCACATCGGCCCGGTCGTCGATCAAAAGCAATTCGACGTCGACCTGGAGTACATCGACATCGGCCGCAAGGAAGGCGCCCGCCTGGCCTGGGGCGGCGAAGTACTGGAGCGCGACAGCCCGGGATACTACCTGCAGCCCGCCCTGTTCACCGAGGCGAATCCGTCCATGCGGATCGCGCGCGAAGAAATCTTCGGACCGATCGCATCGGTCACCCAAGCCCGCGATTTCGAAGAGGCGCTCCATATCGCCAACGACACGGAATTCGGCCTGGCGGCTGGCATCTGCACCACCAGCCTGCGCCACGCGTCCCAGTTCAAACGGCAGGCCCAGGCCGGCATCGTCAAGGTGAATCAGGCAACCAGCGGACTGGACTACCACCTGCCGTTCGGCGGACGCAAGGCTTCCTCCTACGGGCCGCGCGAACAGGGGCAGTATGCCGTGGACTTCTACACCGTCGTCAAGACGGCGTACACATCCGCCTGATCCCCCTGCCGTACGCCGACATCGCGCGAATCCGGCCCGGCGGTTCCCATGCACCAGAGGAGACACAATGATGAAAAAACTGATAAGCAGCCTGTTTCTGTGCTCGGCGGCCATATTGGCGACCGCGGCCCATGCGGCGGGCTATCCGCAACGCGCCATCCGCATCATCGTGCCGTTCGCCGCGGGCGGCATCACCGACGTCATGGGACGCACGATAGCCAGCCATCTCAGCACCGAGCTTGGCCAGCCCGTCATCGTCGAAAACCGTCCCGGCGCCAGCGGCATGATAGGTTGCGAAGCGGCCGCCAAGGCGGAACCCGATGGCTATACCCTGTTGATGGCGGGCATTGCCCCGCTGGGCACGAATCCCGTGATGTATCGCCAGATCCGGTACGACCCGGTCCAGAGCTACGAGCATATCGGGCTGGTGGCCAAGCAGCCGCTGGTCGTGGTCGTGAGCAAGGCAGTGCCCGCCGGCAGCATCCAGGAACTCGCCGCCTACCTGAAAAAACGCCCGCAAGGCGACATGTTTTACGGCACCTCCGGCAGTTCCTACCAACTGATCACGGAAGCCTTCAATGCGCAGCTGGGCGTAAAGATGACTCACGTTCCCTTCAAGGGCACGACGCCCGCCATTGAAGCGATGCTGGGCGGGCAGATCGGCTTCATGATCGACCCCTATTCCACGATGGGCGCCCTGGTCAAGGCCGGAAAGGTGAAGGCGCTGGCGCTGACCGCCGAGACGCGTTCCGATGCCGCGCCGGAATTGCCCACGGTGATAGAAGAAGGCATGCCGGGGTTTGAGGCCTCGTCGTGGCAGGGCCTGCTCGCCCCGGCAGGAACCCCGCGGGAAATCGTCCAGACACTGAATGCCGCCCTGGTGAGGATCCTGGCGTCGGATGAGATCAAGCGGAACTTCGCGGCCTCGGGCGTGCAACCGTCGCCCTCCTCGCCCGAGGAGTTCCGCCGTTTCATCGTCGCGGAGAACCAGCGCTGGAAGCAAGTGGCGGCCGCCTCGGGGATCCAGCCGCAGGATTGATCCCCAGGCAGCCCGGTCCGGCCGGCGTCAACGGCCGGACAGTTGCGCGATCTGCTGCAGCGCGGGCACCTGGAGCGGCATCAGGCGGGTGCAGGCCAGCAGTTCCTTGGCGACAAGCGCGATGGTCTCGTCGTCGAAACTCTCGGAATAGGCAGTGATCGCCAGGCAGCCCAGCGCGGTCTTGTCCCACGAATAGAAATTGGCCGCGATGGCGCTCAACCCATCGTAGAACTCATCACGCACCAGCACATAGCCGTTCGCCGCCGCACGTTCCAGATCCGCGTCCAGCGCCGTCTTGGTGGTCAGGGTTTTGTTGGTCCGAGCGGCATAGGGCGGCTTGCCCAGCAGCGCCTCGCGCCTGGCCGGGTCAGACGCGAGCAGCAGCGCCTTGCCCGGGCCCGACGCATGCAGCGGGCCATGCAGCCAGGTCGTGTAATACGGGTTGAGGGAAGTCCCCGCCTGCATCACATCGACGACGACCCGTTCGCCGCCTATGTAGGCGACCAGCACGACGGACTGGCTCACTTTGTTTGCAAGGCCGCGCACCAGCGGGTCGGCCTGGCGGCGCAATTCTTCCAGGGGGTGCTTCAATGCCAGAGGGCGCAAGGTGGAAGGCGATGCCAGATAGTATTTGCCATCGCCGATCCGGATGACGCGCTTGGCGTCTTCCAGCGTTCTCAAGAGGCGCAACGTGGTGCTTAGATCCAGCTTCACGTCGGCGGCCAATTCCGCCAGCGTCATCGGATGGCTTGCGGCAAGCAGCGTATCCAGCAGGGCGAGGCCGCGCAGCAGGGTCCCAGCCAGCGGCCCGTTCCCCTTGACGCCATCGGTCATTGCGGCCGTCTCGGCGGCGGTGGAACTCGCGGGATTTTTACGTGGTCTTGGCATAGTCTGGTCTACAAGGCGGGGCGCGCATGGGCCGAGTCCAGCCGCTGACGCGCTCCGGCCAAGCTGCGGATCAGAGTTTAGCGTACTTGCGCAGGGCTTCCGTGAACGAAAGGCCCGCGCGGATCTCCTCGCTGGCCTTTCTGTCCTGCTGCTCCAGCTCGCCGGCGCGCTGCGCCACTTCCGCCGCGCGATCACGCGGAACCACCACCAGCCCGCTGGCGTCTCCGATGATGATGTCCCCGGGATGCACGGGCATGCCGTCGATTTTCACGGTGGTGTTGATCTCGATGACTTTCACCCGCGTCTTGCCCGACAGCGGGACGACATGGCGCGAAAACACGGGGAAACCTTGTTCGATGATCTCGTCGGCGTCGCGCACGCCGCCATCGACCACCAGCCCCGCAACGCCGTTCTGCACGGCGGCCACCGAGGCCACGCCGCCCCAGGTGGACACTTGCTGGCCGCCATTGTCGATCACGACGACATCCAGGGGCTTGCACATGTCGATGACCGCGCCCAGCCCGAACTCGGAGGGCAGGTAGGCGTTCTTGGCCCCCGTCACTTCCTTGACGGTAAGCGCGGCGCCGACGAACCGCATTCTCGGGGCGACGGGCCTGAGGTTCAGGCCGATGCTGCCGATGCCCAGGTCATCGAGCACGTTTCCGATGGTGCTGGTGGCGAGTCCCTTGAATGCGTCGATGAGCTCGGGGGAGGTGTCCGGGCGGGTTCCTTGATGGATAGGCACTTGCGTTCTTCTCCGAATTGAATGATGATGCAGACCAAAATTACAATAAAGAAATAAAACTTTCAATGAATGAATAATTAATTTCGTTCAATGATGAACATTTAGGTGGTCGAGTAGCAGAGCTAGGCGACGACGTCTCTGCCCATCTGGACTGCCAAGGTCCAAATACAAGGAGACTGGATACATGCGCGACTCTCGACGTACCTTGCTCAAACAACTGTCGGCCGGAGCGCTGATCGGGGCTATCGGCCCGCGGGCATTTGCCGCCAGCGACTGGCCGCGCAGGCCGGTCAAGGTCATCGTGCCCTTTACCCCCGGGGGCTCGACCGATATCGCCGCCCGGCTGGCGGCCGAGGGCATGGGGCGCGCGCTGGGGCAAACCTTCATCGTGGAAAACCGCCCCGGCGCCGGCGGAAACCTGGGCCTGGAGGCGCTGGCCAGATCGGACAACGATGGCTACACCATCGGTATTCTCACGACGGCGCATCCGATCAACAGCTGGCTGTACAAGAAACCCGGCTACGACCTCGCAAGCAGCTTCTCGGCGATCGGCTTCCTGCAGGAAGGCCCCATCATGCTGGTTGTGCACCCCAGCCTGCCGGTCAACTCGCTGCCGGAGTTCATCGCGTACGCGAAAGCGCGCCCGGGCAAGCTGAACTTCGCCACCTCCGGCACCGGGAACTCCACCCACATGGCCGGCGAACTGTTCTGCAACCTGGCGCAAGTGCAGATGACGCATGTGCCCTACAAGGGCAGCGCCCCGGCGATCACGGACACCATCGCGGGCGTGTGCGAGCTCAGCTTCGACACGATGATCTCGGCGCTGCCCCACGTGCAGGCCGGCAAGCTCAAGGCCATTGCCGTCACGACCGCCAAGCGCTCGCCCATGACGCCCGACGTACCCTCCATCGCCGAGACCCTTCCCGGCTTCGACGTCTCGGCATGGAACGGCATGGTGGCGCCGGCAGGCACGCCGAAGGAGGTCATCGACAAGCTACACCAGGCTATGGCGCAGGCGCTGGCCGCTCCCGCCGTGGTCCAGCGCTTCGCGGACATGGGCGTGACGCCGCGCGCCATGCAGCCCGAAGCGTTTCAGCGCTTCATCCTCCAGGAAAGGGAGATGTGGGGCAAGACGGTTCGGGCCGCGAACATCGCCATAGACTGAAGCCATGCGCATTGCGCTGCCGCCGGGCAAGGCGGCGCGCCGGCAATACCAAGAAAAACCCAAGGAGACAAAAATGAAAGCAAATCGGCGTTTCGCCATCAAGGCGGGACTGGCTCTGGCCGCGGCGGCGTTTGGCATGACCGGCGCCCCCTCGCATGCCAAGGAAGAGGCGGCCTCCGCCTATCCCTCCAAGCAGGTGACCTTCCTGGTGCCTTATGCCGCCGGAGGTCCCACCGACCTGATCGCGCGCCAACTCGCCTTTGGACTGAGCAAGCTGTGGGGGCAGCCCGTGGTGGTCGAGAACCGCACCGGGGCAAGCGGCATCGTCGCATTGACGGCCTTGGCGCGCGCGCCTTCGGATGGCTATACGCTGGGGATCATGGTGTCTCCCGTGACCGCCATCGCGCCGCTGACGCAGCCCAACTTCCGATACGACGTCACCCAGGACTTCACCGCGGTATCCGACCTGGTGGACTATGCCTTGGTCCTGCTTGCCGGCCCGCAAACGAAGGCGGCGAATCTCAAGGAACTGGTGGAATTCGCCAAGCAGAATCCGACGGCCGTCACCTACGGATCCTCGGGCCTGGGCGGGACCAACCACCTTGCGGGCGAACTGTTCTCGCGCTCCGCCAACGCGCCCATGCTGCACGTTCCCTACAAGGGAAATGCACCGGCGCTCAACGACGTGATGGCCGGGCAAGTCAGCTTCGTCTTCGCCCAGACCGATGCCGCCATCGGCCTGGCGAAAAGTGACAAGGTGCGCGCGCTGGGCATCACATCGAAGGAGCGCAACGCCATGCTGCCCACGGTTCCCACCATGGAAGAAAGCGGCTTCAAGGGCGTGGACGTCGGAGGCTGGACTGGCGTGATGGGCCCTGCGAAACTGCCGCCCGCGGTGCTGAAGACGCTGGAAGCCGGCATAGCGGAAGTCAAGAAGACCCCGGAATTCAAGGAAAAGATGGAGTCCCTGGGCTTCGTGATCACCGGCACGTCTTCCACCGACTTCACGCGGCGCGTGCGCGCCGAGCGGGATTTCTGGAAGGCGAAAATCACCGAAGCGAACATCCAACTGCAATGAACTCGAAGAATCTCTTGTCGGTGGCGGATTTCGAGCGCGCGGCACAGTCGGTATTGCCGCGCGCGGTTTTCGGCTACGTCAACGGCGGCACGGAAGACTGCCTGACGCTTGAGGCCAACCGGAGCGCATTTCGCTCGGTTCAATTCCGCCCTCGCGGCCTGGTCGGCGTGGCGGACCGGACGCAGGCGGTCGAACTTTGGGGACGCCGATACCGCCATCCGTTCGGGATTGCGCCGATGGGAGTGACGGCCATGTGCCGCCACCGTTGCGAATGGGATCTGGCCAAGGCCGCCTCGGACGCGGAGATCCCATTCGTGCTGAGCGGCCTGTCCACGCTGGCCATGGAAACCGTGCGCAAGGCAGACGCCGATTTCTGGTACCAGGGCTACCTTCCCGGCGATAAGGAAGTCATAGAACCGCTGATGCGGCGCCTGCGAGCCAACGGCGTCAACGTGCTGGTCGTAACCATCGACACGCCCTTGGGCGCCAATCGCGAAAACAATCAGCGCAACGGCTTCACCATTCCGTTCAAGTTCAGTCGCGGCCTGCTCTGGGATGGCATCCGCCATCCCCGCTGGTCCGCCAACGTGTTCGCCCGCACCCTGCTCTCGGATCGGGAAATACCGCGCTTCTGCAACGTGGTCGCCGACGCGCGCGGTTACCGCATCACGGAAGAACCGAAGGGAGGCCTGCGCGGCGGCCGCGATCGGCTGGACTGGTCTCACCTGGAATGGATGCGCGAGGCCTGGCCGGGGCGCATCGTCCTCAAGGGCGTGGCGCATCCCGGCGATGCGCAGATGGCCGAACGCATAGGCCTGGATGGCCTCATCGTCTCGAATCACGGCGGGCGTCAGCTCGACGGCGCGCAGGGATCGCTGGATGCCCTGTCCGACGTGGTCGCGGCCGTGGCCTCCACGTTCCCGGTAATGATCGACGGCGGCTTCCGCCGAGGCACCGACATCCTCAAGGCCATCGCGCTTGGCGCGCGCATGGTGTTCATGGGGCGTCCGTTTCTCTATGGCGCGTCCGTGGCCGGCCAGGCCGGCGTGACGCGCATCATCGACATTCTGGGAGCCGAAATCGACCGCAACCTGGGCCTCCTGGGCTGCCGCGACGTGACGGAACTCGGGCACGACTTCATCGCGCCCCGCGTCCGCTGAACCGCAAATAGAAAAAGCCCGTAAGACGTTGATTCTTACGGGCTTTCGCAATTTCCAGACTAAATGCTGGAACAAATTCCTGGTGCCGACGGCGAGACTCGAACTCGCACAGCTTTCGCCACTACCCCCTCAAGATAGCGTGTCTACCAATTTCACCACGTCGGCTAAACCGTCCAGAAAAGCATGCATTCCTGGAAAGTCGAACATTCTATCACGCAATTTGAAAATTGGGTGGATCCGCCCGGCTTTGTCGTTCGGATACCTCCCGCCCCCCTTGGGGCCGCACTTGGCGCCGGGGCCGGCCGCAGGCCCGCCCCGGCGCTCGTCCGGTCAGTTGATCTGCAGGTTGGTCGCCTTGACGACTTCGCCCCACTTACGGGTTTCGCTTTCCATGAAGGCCTTGAACGTTTGCGGCGTGTTGGGCGGCGGGGGCATCAGGAAACCGTTGGTCTGATAGCTGGCGGCCAGGGCGGCGTCGGAGGTCAGGGCCTTGTTGATGGCGGCGTTGACCTTCTGGACGATTTCCGGCGGAGTCCCGGCGGGCGCGAACAGGCCGAACCAGGCGGCCACGTCGAAGCCTTCTACGCCGGATTCGGCGATGGTGGGAATCTCGGGCGCGAAGGGCACGCGGCTGCCGGTGGTGACGGCCAGGCCGGTCAGCTTGCCGGCGCGGACGTGAGGCAGCAGCGGCGGCAGGTTGTCGAAGATGGAGTCCACCTGGCCGCCCAGCAGGTCGGCGACGGCCGGGCCGCTGCCGCGGTACGGGACGTGCAGGATGTCGATGCCGGTCTTCATCTTGAAGAGTTCGCAGCCCAGGTGCGCGGACGAGCCGTTGCCGGGCGAGGCGCAGGTGAGCTTGCCGGGGTTCTTCTTGGCGTAGTCGACGTATTCCTGGACGGTCTTGACCGGCACGCTGGCATTGACCGCGAGGATGTTGGGCACCACGTTGAGCAGCGCGACGGCGTCCAGGTCCTTGAGCGCGTCATACGACATCTTGGAGTACAGGGACTGGTTGATCGCGGTGGAGATCGAGCCCACGAACAAGGTGTAGCCGTCGGCCGGCGAGCGAGCCACGGACTCCGCGCCGATGTTGCTGTTGGCGCCGGGTTTGTTCTCCACCACGAAGGTCTGGCCGAACTCCTTGCCCAGCACGTCGGCGATCATGCGCGCGCTGATGTCGGTGGTGCCGCCGGGGGCATAGCCCACGACCAGCCGGACGGGCTTGGTCGGATAGGCGCCGGCCTGGGCCTGGACGGGCCCGGACGCGACGCAGGCGAGCACCGCCGCCACGCCGGCCAGTTTGGTGTAGATCTTTTTCATGTTTCCTCCTGTCGAAAACGGATGGGCACGCCCGGATGGGCGCGCCTGTTTTTGTTGTTGTCTGGGCGGTCGGGCCGCCCTGGATCGGCCGCGCCGCGGCCTGCCCGTCCTAGGCGGAGCCGGCGGGACGTATCGGCGCGATCAGGTCCGGCGTCACGTCCGCCAGCGTGCGGCAGCCAAGCAACGCCATGTTGGTCGAGATCTCGCTGCGGAATATCTCCGCCACCTTGCGGATGCCGGCGTCGCCGCCGACCGCCGCCCCGAACAGCTGGGGCCGGCCGGTGAAGACCAGGCGCGCGCCCAGGGCCACGGCCTTGAGCACGTCGGATCCGCGCCGAAAGCCCCCGTCGACCATGACGGGGAAACCGGGCGGCACCGCCGCCGCCACGTCGGGCAGCGCCTGCAGCGGCGAAATGCAGCCGTCGAGCTGACGCCCGCCATGGTTGGAGACGATGACGCCGTCGGCGCCCACCGCCCAGGCCTGGCGCGCGTCGTCGGCGTGCATCACGCCCTTGAGCACCAGCTTGCCCGGCCAGTTGTCGCGGATCCAGCGGATGTGCTCCCAGGAGAGCTTGTCGCGCTCGCCGCGAAAGCCGTTTGGCGGGTCCTGCGTGATGGGCGGACCGATCTCTTCGTACAGATTCGAGAAGCGCGGCACCCCGCTGCCGAACAGCGTGCGCAGGAAGACGTTGAGGGTCCAGCGCGGATGCAGCATGCCGTCCAGCACCACGCTCGGGCTCATCTTGAAGGGCACGGTGAATGCCAGCCGTTGCAGGTTCTCGCGGTTCGCGCCGACGCAGGTGTCGATGGTGACGACCAGGACCGGGATCTCCGCCTGCCGCAGGCGGGCCAGCAGCTTGGCGATGCGATCGGTATTGCCCGGCAGGTAGGCCTGGTACCAGCAGCGCTTGCCCGTGGCCTGCTGCAGGCGCTCCAGCGGTACGCTGGAAGCGCCGCTGATAATGAACGGTATCCGCGCATCCTGGGCGGCGCGCGCCAGCGCCAGGTCGCACTCGTGCATGACGATGGCGGAGAAGCCGGTGGGCGCGAAGCCCATCGGCATGGCGTAGTCCTGGCCGAAGAGGCTGACCTGGCTGCTGCGCTGGTCCACCACGCGCAAGCCGCGCGGTCGGAAGCCGATGTCCCGCAGCGCGCGGACGCTCTCGTCGAGCGAAGCGCCATCCTCGGTGCCGCCGCAGACGTAGCCTTCGACGCAACGCGGCATGATGCGCCGCGCCTCGCGCTCGAAGTCCCGCACCGACAGGCAGCGGCCCAGGCGGCTCATGCGGCCACCGATGCGCCGGCTTGCGCGCCGAGCGCTTGCAGGCAGGCAGCCAGCGAACGGTCCTGCGTGTCCTGGTAGAGCGCCAGTTCGTCCAGGACCGGCGCCCCCAGCGCCTGCTCGAAGGCGGTCTGGCTGGCATTCTGCGCGTACTCGGCCTGGGCCTTGTCGCCCAGGTTCGACTGGAAGATGCCCGCTGCGCTGACCGGCAGGAAGTCTTCATACACCAGCGGTTCGAAGCGGATGTAGCCCTGGGCGATCAGCGTCCCCGGATCGGCGTCGGCGGGCGCGTCTTCCTTGCCTGTGAGGTAGTAGCGGAAGTAGGCCAGCCCCTGGTCGTGCAGCGTCGCGTAGTCGTCCGGAAACTCGGCGAAGCATGCTTGCAGGTTCTGCATGTAGGCGGCGGCGTTGCCTTCGCTGGGCCCGCCGTCGATGCGGGTGCGCGCCAGGTCCAGCAGGCGGTCGTACAGCGCGCGGCCCTTGCGCGTCAGCGCGACGCCGCGCTGCTCGATCTCGCCGAAGCGGGCGGTATGGCTGCCGACCGCGGCGCGGCCGTCGGCGCCAGTGAAGCTCACCGCCTCCTCCAGCGCCTTGAAGCTGGTCTGGCGCAGCAGGATCGGGCACTTGCGCGGCGGCGGGCCTTCGATCACGGCCTTGGCCGACACGCCGCGGCGCGGCATCTCCGCCTGCGCTTCGTCGATGTCCAGGGTGCGCGGCGTCAGGTGGTTGATGTGCGGGCCCTTGAAGGCCACCACGTCGGCGATCAGGCGATGCTGGCCATGCAGCTCGCGGTAGTCTTCCAGGCTGACGGTGGCTTCTCCGTGCCAACGGAAGGTATGCAGGGCTTCGCCCACGAATTCCCGGCCGCAGGCTTCGTCCAGGCCGCCTTCGGCCTCGAAGCGCGCGGCCAGTTCCAGCGCCCGCGCGGTGAAGATCTGGCGGGCCGCCAGGATGCGGGCCGCCTTCTCGCGCAAGGCGACGTCGTCGATCAGTTCCAGCCGCAACAGCGAGGTGAAGACGCGGAACGGGCTGGCCTGCAGCGCCGCTTCGTGCGTGGCGCGGAAGGCGGTCGAATGCACCGGCACGCCGGCCGGCGACAGGTCGTAATAGCCCACGGGCTGCATGCCCATGACGGCGAACACCCGGCGCATATTGGCCAGTTCTTCGGCCGTGCCCACCCGGATGGCGCCGTGACGCTCGATGTCCAGGCGCTCGATCTCGCCGGTGCGCGCCAGCTGCTCGGCCAGTTCGGGCTGTTCGGCCAGCGTCCGGGCATTGACCTGGGCGACCAGGTCGAGCAGCGTGTCATACAGGGGCACTTCCGACTTGTACATGTCGGACATGGCGCGGGAGAACCAGGCGCGGATCTGGTCCGGGCTGACGAAATTCTGACTCATGGCGGGCTCGGCACATCGGTAAACAAAGAATGGCCGCATGAAATCATGCCGCGCTGCCGCAATCAAATGAAAAAAATCGGCCTAATCAGTCCGTTTTTTCATGGACCGCTTGCGCTGGGCGTCGCCGGCGCGCTTGCGCGCGGCTTCTTCCTCCACCCAGGCGACGAATTGCTTGATCTTCGGGACTTCGGCCGAATGCTCCGAATACGCCACGAAGTACGCGCCGTCGCTGGGTTGCACGTAGCCCCAGGGAATCACCAGCTTGCCGGCCTGCAGCTCTTCCTCGGCCAGCAGCCGCGGCGTCAGGGCAATGCCGCAGCCGCCTTCGGCCGCGCGCACGCACATATAGAAGGTGTCGAAGCGCGGCCCGTGGTAGCTGCGGTCGGACTGGAACTGCTGGCGCGAGAAGTAGTCGTGCCAGGCTTCCGGCCGCGACGCGCATTGGATCAGCGCCTGGCCGCTCAGCGCCTCCAGGCTGTCCACCCGGTCCCCCGGCAGGAAGCCGGGCGCGCAGACCGGCACCACCTCGGCCTCGAACAGCTCGCGGCACTGGGCGCCGGGCAAGGTGCCATGGCCGAAGAAGAAGGAGATGTCGATCTTGGCCTGCATCAGGTCGAACGGCCGAGTCTCGCTGCGCACCTTCACCTGGATGTCGGGATGGGCGGACAGGAAGCGCTGCAGGCGCGGGATCAGCCAGCGCGCGCCGAACGTCGGCTGCGTGCCGATGGTGAGGACCTGGGTTTCGCTGCCATAGGTGAGGATGTAGCGCGAGGACATGTCCACCTGGTTCAGGATGGTGCGAACCTCGGACTGGTAGAGCGCCCCCGCGGGGGTCAGCTGCAGGCGCCGCCGCACCCGCAGGAACAGCGGGTTGCGCAGCAGCGCTTCCAGCTGCGCGATCTGCTTGCTGATCGCGCTCTGGGTCATGTGCAGTTCTTCGGCGGCGCGCGTGAAACTCATGTGCCGCGCCACCGCCTCGAAACACTGGAGCGCCATCATCGACGGCATCAAACGCTTTTCCATGGGGGCCGATCCGAAAATACTGTGCGGGCGGCGGCCGGAGAAACAGGGCCCGGCCGCCGCGCAAGCGCATTATCGCAGGCCCGGCCTCACCACTGGTACCCGACGCCGGCCGCGCCGCCGAAGTCCCCGCGCGAGGTGCCGTTGGCCGACACCTTGTATACCCAGCGGCCGCCGCCGGACACGCGCGACAGGCCCATGGCGTAGCCGGATTCGCCGTTCCAGGTGCCGCCGGCGACGGACAGCATATTGCGGCCGGGCAGATAGGCTTGCGGCAGGGATGCCGTCGCCATCGCGGCCGCCACGCCGGCGCTCAGCATGCGCTCCTGGGAGTCCAGGTCGCTGCGCAGGTTCTGCAGCGAGCGTTCCACCGCGCCCACCCTCGCCTCGCCCGCGCTGCTGACGGCGCGCAGTTGCCCCACGTTGGCGGCGTCGGTGTCTTCGCTGCCGGCCGCGACGCCGGTAATCTGGCGCCCGCCCACGTTCACCTCCCCCGCCGAGCCCTGGGGCGCCGCCAGGCCATAGGCCTCGTAGCCTTCCTGCGCCCCGCGAGCCGCCGAGGACCCCGCGCCCAGCGCCACGCTGTTGCCCGCCGTCACGGCGGCTCCCGCGCCCACCGCCACGCTATCGGGCGCCGCCGCGGCGGCGCCCGCGCCGACCGCGACGCTCTGAGTGGCCGCGACCGACGCCGCCCCCACGGAAACGCTGCGGTCGGCGGCCGAACCGCGCCCCGCGTTCGAGCCGATCGAGACGTTGTCGCTGCCCTGCACGCCCGAGCCCGCGGCGGTGCCCTGCGCCACGTTGTTGTCGCCGGTGACATTGCGGCCCGCGGCCAGGCCGCTGGCGGTGTTGCCGTCGCCCGTCACGCCATAGCCCGCGTAGGCGCCGGCGGCCAGGTTGTTGGAGCCGGTCACGTACTGCCCGGCGTTCTTGCCCTGCGCCAGATTGGCGTCGCCTTCGACCTGCTGCCCGGCGTTCTGGCCCTGCGCCAGGTTGCCGTCCCCCATGACATTGCGGCCGGCCTCCTGGCCGAAGGCCGAATTGCCGTTGCCTTTGACGTTGCGCCCCGAGTTGGCGCCGTAGGCGGCATTGTTGTTGCCCACCGTGTCCGTGCCGGCCCAGAAGCCGTAGGCGTCGTTGTAGTCGCCCGTGACGTTCTGGCCCGCGCTGCGGCCGAACGACTGGTTCCAGCCGCCCTGCACGTTGGTGCCGGCGTAGTAGCCGATGGCCTGGTTGGCGTTCTTGCCGCCGACCTTGGAGCCCGCGCCCTCCCCGATCGCGAGGTTCCAGTTGGTGGACACGTCCTTGCCCGCGCCGTTGCCCAGGGCCACGTTATTGCTGCCGGTCACGTTGACGCCCGCGCTCTTGCCGATCGCGTGATTGCCCTTGCCCGTCGTTCCCTGGCCGGCGCCTGGCCCGTAGCCGAGATTGCTGCCGTCCCATTGCACGGGCGGCGCGGACTGGGCTTGCGCGGGCGGTCCCCCGGCCAGCGCGCCCACCAGGAAGGCCACGGACAGGCCGTTGGCGGCCAGAATTGCGTATGTGTGTTTCATGAGAGCGTTGATCGTTTATTGTCCAGGACGGCGCGGGCGCGCACCCCGATGCGCGCCCGCCCCGCGCATTCCTCGGCCGTCAGAGATGGAGCGCCATGGCGGGATCGCTGACCCCGTGGCGGCCGTTCTCCATGCGTCCGGCGAAGCGCCGCTCGAAGCCTTCGGCGGTGACGGTGAAGTCGTACCAGTTGCCGCTCTCCGCGATCGACCAGTGGTGCTCGGCCACCGCGCCCGGTTCGACCGTCAGGGTCCAGGGACCGTCCGAGCGGTAGGCATTGGCCTGCAGCGCGGCCTGCAGGCGGGCCTTGCCGTGGTTGGACACCTTCACGTAGAGCGCGCCGCCCGCGGGCTCGTAGCAGACCTGCACTTCCAGCGCTGCGCCGCGCTGTGTGTTGCCGGCGAAGGTCCGCACGAAGCCGTTGGTGCTGTAGACCCACAGGTCGTAGTCGCCGCCGGTCCAGGTGTCGGACAGCGTCTTGCCCGCTTCGACGGTGTAGCGCCGCGGAATCAAGTCCAGGTTGCGCTTGTCGTAAACATGGAAGACCGCGCCGGCGTCCCCTGTGTTGCTGAACAGCAGTTCGACGGCACCGTCCGTTCCGAGCCGGGCGCTGGTGTGCAGCTCGTAGGGCAGCGCGCGCGAGAAGCGCGTGCCGGTCTCCTGGAACAGCGGCTGCGGTATCGCGGGCGCCTGGGTCACCGGGGCCGTGGGCAGCAGATTCTGCGCCGCGTTGATCGCGGGATAGTTGCTCGTGTCGGGCAGCTTGGGAATCCGCGGATCGTTCGGGGTGACGAAATCGAAGCAGGTGGTCAGGTCGCCGCTGACCGCGCGGCTCCATGGGCTGATGGCGTCCACCTTGATGCCGAAACGCTGCTCCAGGAACCGGCCTACCGAAGTGTGGTCGAACACCTGCGAATTGACCCAGCCGCCCTTGCTCCACGGCGACACCACGTACATCGGCACGCGGGAGCTCATGCCCCAGGGCCGGACGGTGCCGGTGGTGGTGTCCTCGGCCTTCAGGTAGCTGCCGACAGACGCGTCGAAGTACTCGCCGTCCAGCGGCACGGTCGACTTGCCCATCAGCACGCCATTGGCGTCATAGGAGGCACCGCCGGCATCGCTACGTGGTCGAAGAAGCCGTCGTTCTCGTCGAAAGTCACGAACAGCGCGGTCTTGCTCCAGACTTCGGGATTGGACGTCAGCGCGTCCAGCACGTCGGCGATGAAGTCGGCCGCGCCGGCGACGCCTTCGCTGCTGCCCGGATGCTCGGCCAGGGCCTGCGTGGGCAGCACCCACGACACTTGCGGCAAGGTGCCATTGACCACGTCCTGCTTGAGCTGGGCGAGGAAATTGACGGCGCCGTCGGCCTTCTCGGGGCCCCCGGTCAGGCCGTGCTCATAGATCGGCGAACCCGGCTGGGCCTCGCGGAAGCTCTTGAAGGCCAGGCAGCCATGCATGGCGCCCGTCCAGTTGTTGTTCATGTTCTGGTAGATGTGCCAGCTGACGCCGGCGCGCTCCAGCAGATCGGGCAAGGTGTCCCACTTGAAGGCGTTGTTCTTGTACTTGTAGTTGTAGGTGCCGGTGACGGGATCGATCTGGCCCGAACCGTCCACCTCCTGCACCCGGCCCGCGACCCAGTTGGACGGGCTGGGCCAGCAGCGCGAGTTGACGGGCTCGGAATCGGTGTCGGTGCAATTGATGCCCAGCTTGCGCAGCTCGGGGTTGGCGTTGGCGCCCGACCAGAACACGATGCGGTTGGGGTCGGTGCCGGTCAGGATGGAACAGTGGTAGCCGTCGCAGACCGTGAAGGCGTCGGCCAGCGCGAACTGAAACGGAATGTCCTCGCGCATGAAGAAACCCATCGTCGCCTGGTTCTTGAACTGGATCCAGCGGTCCATTTTCCCCTGGTTCCACGCCGCCTGCTGGTCGGGGAAATTGTGGGGCGTGCCGGAGCCGATCAGCGCCTTGCTGATCCTGGAGTCGCGGCGGAACGGCAGGATGTCCTGGCCTCCGGCCGGGTTCGGCTGGAAGAACACCGGCTTGCCATTGGCCAGCGGAATCGGGAAACGGTCGCCGAAGCCGCGCACGCCGCGCATCGTGCCGAAGTAGTGGTCGAACGAACGATTTTCCTGCATCAGGATCACGACGTGCTTGATGTCCTGGATCGTGCCGCTGTCGACCGCGGCGGGAATCGCCAGGGCGCGCTGGATGGACGCGGGCAGCAAAGCCATCGCCGACAGCGCGCCGGCCGCCTGGGCCGATACGCGGAAGAACTGCCGGCGTCCCGGCAAGGCAGGGGAAGCGCCGGCGGAATGCGGAAGGGAAGTCTTGGTCATGGGGCTACTCATGCGTTGGGTTGGACGGGACGGGCATTCAAGGCGCGCAGCGCAGCTGCGGCGCGGGCGGCGGCGTGACGGGCTTTTCGATCTCGGGCGGCGGCGCCGTGCCTTCATCCGAATCGTCGTCGCCGCCGCAGGCGGCAAGGGTCAAACTCAGGGCGATGGCCGCAACAAGGGCGCGGCCCGGTGCAAAGTACGGGGTCATGACTACTCCTGGTCAGGGAACGTTGCCGGGTCTGCCCGGCAGGATGGCGATCGGGGCGCGGCCCGCCCGGCGAGGCGAGCCGCGCCGGTTCAGATCAGGCGCCGCCGCAGCCGGGCGGCCACCTGGTCCAGCAAAAACACGGTGATGAAGATCACGACGAGAATCGTCCCGACGTGGGCGTACTGGTACATGTCGTAGCGGCCCTTCAGCTCTTGCCCGATGCCGCCCGCGCCCACCAGGCCCACCACGGTGGCCATGCGCACGTTGCGGTCCAGGATGTAGAGCGTGTAGCCGGTGAACTTGGGCAACACCTGCGGCAGCACCGCATAGGCCAGCACGCGCAGCTTGCCGGCGCCGATCGCGGCCAGCGCCTCCTGCGGCTTGGTGTCGGCCGTCTCGATGTCCTCGGCGTAGAACTTGCCCAGGAAGCCCATCGAGTGGATGGCCAGCGCCAGCACGCCGGCGATGGGGCCGAAGCCGTAGGCCAGCACCAGGAACAGCGCGCAGATCAGCTCCGGCATGGCGCGGAACAGGCTGACCGCCGCCCGCGCGGCCACGTACAGCAGGCGGTTGGGCGCGTAGTTGCGCGCGCTGCAGTAGGCCAGCGGCGCGCTGCCCAGCACCGCCAGCAGCGTGGCCCAGATCGCGATCTCGAAGGTCTCGACCATCTTGACCGCCACCCGCCACAGGTAACCCAGCGGTTCGACCAGGTAGGTGTGGGTGGATACCTCGTCTTCCATCTTCAGCGTGTGCGGATTCAGGCGGCTTTCCGTGACCTGCACGGTTTCCACCCGCGCCAGCCAGGGCAGCCTGTCGGGATCGAAGCCTTCGATGCGCGAGGTCTCGGTGCGGTACGACACCTGCAGCGGAAACAGGCTGTCGGCCAGCGCCCCCAGGCCGGCGGTGACCTGGGACTGCTCCTTGAGGCCGACCGCCGCCAGCGCGCCATCGAACGTCAGCGCCGCCATGCGGCCCATCTCGACCCGCTGGCCGGTGTAGAGGAACAGCATCAGCGCGGCGATGACGACCAGCAGCGCCCGGGCGCCATACGGAGGATCCAGCCGCCAGGCGGCGTTCTCGGCCTGCGTGCTCATCGCGCGCCTCCCACCGAAAGCAGCGCCGGCCGGACGCGCGCGGCCAGGCGCTGTCCCGGCGGTTCGCTGGCCGCCTCGGGCGTGGCCGCGGCGGCCTCGCGCGGCGCGGGCGACGAGCCCGCCTGGTATAGCGCCCGGGCGGTGATCTCGTCGAAGGCGCTGGCGGGTCCGTCGAACACCATCGCTCCCTGGCGCAGCGCGACGATGCGGTCGGCGAACTCCCGCGCCAGGTCGACCTGGTGCAGGCTGCAAAGCACCGTGGCGCCGCGCTCGCGGGCCTGGTCGCGCAGCAGCCCGAGGATGTCGCGGCTGATGCGCGGATCCAGGCTGGCCACCGGCTCATCGGCCAGCAGCAGCGCGGGCGCCAGCATGAACGCGCGCGCGATGCCGACGCGCTGCTGCTGGCCGCCCGACAGCTCGCTCACGCGGCGGCGCAGGTGCTCGGGTTGCAGGCCGACTTCGCGCACCAGCCGGCAGGCGCGCTCGCGCAGCTCGGCGGGAAAGCGCAACAGATAGGCGCGCCAGGCAGGCAGGCCGGGCAGCGCCCCCGAGAGCACGTTGGTCGCCACCGTGGCCCGCGACACCAGGTTGAAATGCTGGTGCACCATGCCGATGCGCGGCCGCACGGCGGCCAGCGTCGACGGGCGGACCTCGGTATCGTCCACCCTGACCTGCCCCTGGGTCGGCGTGGTCAGGCCGTTGGCCATGCGCAGCAGCGTCGATTTGCCCGCGCCCGACGCGCCCAGGATCACGCAGAACTGGCCGCGCGGCACCCGCAGCGAAACCGAGTCCAGGGCCATGGTGCCGTCGGCGTAGCGCATGCCCACAGATTCGTAGCGCAGCATGTCCGCGTCTCTTGCGCCCGCGCTCACCGCTGCGCCGCCTTGTCGAGGATTTCACCCTTGATCTCGTCGGTCAGCAAGGACATCTTGGACGCCGGGCCGGCGAACTGCTCTTCGGAGAATTCGGTATCGAAGCGGTCGAGCTTGGCGCCGCCGTAGCCGCGCACCATGTCCGGCGTCACGCCCGGCGCCTTGTGCACGGTGGCGAACGCCTGCTTGAGCGTGGCCTTCAGCGGCTCCGGCAGCCGCGTGTTCATCGCCAGCGGCGGATAGGGAATCGGCTCGCTCTTGAAGATGACCTTGACCGACTTGGGATCCACCGCGCCCTGGCGCACCGCCTTGTCGAACGAATCGAACGACAGGGCGGCCGCGTCCACCTGCCCCTGCACCAGCGCCGCCAGGCTGCTGGCGTGGCTGCCGGTCAGCTGCAGCGCCGCCAGGTCCTTGGCGGGGTTCATGCCGTCCTTGAGCATCGATGCCACCTGGAAGGTGAAGCTCGAAGCGGAATTGACGTCGCCGAAGGCGGCGCGCTTGCCCTTCAGGTCGGCCAGCGAACTGATCGGCGAATCCGCCTTGGCGAACATGGCGGCGTAGTAGGCCGACTCGCCCTTCTGCACGCCCACCGCCAGCAATTGGGCGCACTGCCGGTCATGCGCCTGCACGTAGGAGACCGGGCCCAGGAACGCGACTTCGGCCAGCTGGTTGCACATGCCCTCGACCACGGCGCCGTACGACTGGCCCACCGTGAGCTGGAAATGCAGACCCGTGCTGCGCGTGATGGCGTTGAAGATGGGCGCGTAGTCGGCCTTGGTGCCCGACTCCGTTCCGCCGTCGGCGGGGATCAGCAGCACGCGCAGCGGGCGCTGCGCCGAGCCGTCGGCCAGCGACTGGGCCTGTGCGAGCGGCGCGGCCGCCAGCAGGGAAATGAGCGCCAATGCGGAAGCGGAAAAGCGCGGCGTTTTCATGTCTTTGTTCCTTGTCTTGGTGAAGTTGCCATCGGGGCGACGCGTGGGCCGCCCTGATTCCGGAACGCAGATTAGGCGTCGCACATGACAAGGAAATGAAAAACGCTCAATTTAAAAAAACATGTTTTTGAATTTTATTCAGATAGAATCTGCACCGCCGGGCGGCCGGATCCCGCCGCCCGCTCCCCCTCAACCCCTCTACGCGCCTCGCCGCCCCGCCGCCCATCCATGACCCGCATTGCCCGCGCTTCCCTGCTTTCCCCTTCGGCGTCGCCGACCGCCGAGCCGCCCTGGACGCAACGGTCGCACGGCCTGATCCTGGACCTGGACGGCACGTTGATCCGGGGCCACGAAGTGATCCCCGGCGCCGGAGAACTGCTGACCCGCTGGGCCGGACGCTATGTCATCGTCTCCAACAACTCAACAGATACCGCGGCGGGCCTGGCGCCGCGCCTTCGCGCCCTGGGCCTGCCGGTCCAGGCCGATTCCCTGGTCCTGGCCGGCGAGCAGGCCGTGCGCCGCATCGCCCGCGGCCATCCGCGAGCCAGGCTGATGCTGTGCGGTTCCGAAACGCTGCGCGCCTGCGCCGCCGGCCTGGACCTGGCGCTGGTGACGCGCGACGCGGATATCGTGCTGCTGGCGCGCGACCGCGACTTCAGCTACGCCACGCTGCAAGCCCTGGCCCGCGAACTGGCGGCCGGCGCCCTGCTGATGGTCAGCAACGGCGACCTCACCCATCCCGGCCCCCAGGGGTCCGTGGTGCCCGAGACCGGCGCGTTGCTGCGCGCGGTGCTGGCATGCGCGCCCGGCATCCGGCCCCTCATACTCGGCAAGCCGGCGGCCATGCTGTTCCAGGAAGGATTGCGCCGACTGGGTCTGCCGGCCGGGGACGTCACCGTCATCGGCGACAACGCGCGCACCGACGCGCTGGGCGCGGCGCGCCTGGGCATGGCTTATCTGCTGGTCGGGGATGCGCCCCACGCCGACGCGCCGGACATGGCGCGGCTGCTTGCGGCCGCGCGCCCGCGCCGGCATGCGTTGCCGGAGGGCATCGCGGCCGACGGGGATCAGTAGCGCTTGGTGGACAGCACGTCGAACGTGCTGCGCAGGGTCGAGACGGCCTTGTCGTAGTCGGACAGGGCGAGGCAGGCGATCAGGGTGTCGATGATGGCCAGCTGCGCGAGGCGGCTGGTCATGGCCTCGGTGCGGAAGCGCGTCTCGCGCGACATGGTGTGCAGCACCACGTCCGCGTACTCCTGGATCGGCGATTTTCCGAAATTGGTGATGCAGACCGTGCGCGCGCCGGCTTCCTTGGCGAGCCGCGTCGCCAGCACGGTTTCATGCGTGCTGCCCGAGTGGGAGATGGTCAGCACCGCGACGTCCGGCCCCGTCAGCGACGCGCTGATGGCCTGCACATGGGAGTCGGTGACCGCGGTCGCGTTCAGGCCGATGCGCAGCATGCGGTAGTGCGCGTCGTGCGCGATGATCGCCGAACTGCCGATACCGTAGATTTCCACGCGGCGCGCGCCCCGGATCAACTCCACGGCCGCCGACAGCGCCGCCACGTCCAGCACCGATTCGGTTTCCTGCAAGGTCTGGATGTTGCTGTGGAAGATCTTGCTGACGACCTGTTCCGGCGTGTCCTGCGCGGCCAGGTCTTCGTGGATGTACTGCACCGGCTGCACGATCTGCTGCGCCAGCGCGATCTTCAGCTGCTGGAAACCGGTGGCGCCCAGCAGCTTGCAAAAGCCGACCACGCTGCCTTCACTGGACTGGGTGCGCTCGGCTACCTCGCTGACCGACATGTGGACCACTTCCGCCGGATGGCGGATGACGAATTCGCCGATGCGCTGCGAGGCCGCGCCCATCGACGGCAGCAGGCTCTGGATGCGGGCCAGCATGGCCTGCGGCGAACCCCGCTGCGGGTCGGCGGCGGCGGACGGCGTGCGGGAGGAGCGTTTGGAAGTGGCCATGGCGGCTCGGCGATGAAAAAGGCCGGCATGCGCCGGCCTTTTCGTCTGCTGTGGCTTACTTCGCCGGCGTTTCGGCCGGCTTGTCGCCCGCGGCGGGAGCCGGGGCGGCGGGCGCGGCCGGCACCGAAGCGTCGGGCTTGGCCGGCGCGGCCGGAACCGAGCCCGCGCCCGGCACAGACGAGGCGCCCGACGGCGTGGCGGGCACCGAACCCGGCACCTGCGGCACCGAGCGGTCGGCCGGGAAGCTCTGCATCACACCCGAATCGACGGCGGTGCCGGTCGTGCCCTTGTGGCTGACGTAGGCCAGGCCGGCGGTGGACGCGAAGAAGACCACGGCGGCCCACTTGGTCGCGCGCGACAGGAAGTTCGCCGCGCCGGTGGCGCCGAACAGGCTGCCGGCCGAGCCGCTGCCGAACGCGGACCCCATGTCGGCGCCTTTGCCCTGCTGCAGCAGGACAAGGACGATGATAGCCAGCGCCGAGATCACTTGGACGGCCAGCAGAAGTTTGAGCATCAAGGGCATTGCAGACTCCGGAACGGAAACTTAGATGGCGGCGATTCGCAAAAATTCTTCGGCCACGAGCGACGCGCCGCCGACCAGGGCTCCGTCGATATCAGTCATGGCGAACAAACTGGCGGCATTGGCAGCTTTCACGCTGCCGCCGTACAACACTTGCACCTGCCCGGCGCCCAGCGCGCGCAGGGCGGCGCGGATGGCGCCATGGACTTCCTGCGCCTGCTCGGGACTGGCGCTGCGGCCCGTGCCGATGGCCCAGACGGGCTCGTAGGCCAGGACCATGCGGGACACGGCGTCGGCGCCCAGCGCCAGCACCGGCTTGAGCTGGCGCTCGATGACGGCAAGGGTATTGCCGGCGTCGCGGTCGGCCAGGGACTCGCCGACGCAGACCACGGGCGTCAGGCCGGCGGCCAGGGCCGCCTGGGCCTTGGCGGCGACCACCTCGTCCGTTTCGCCGTGCAGCACGCGGCGCTCGGAATGGCCGGCCAGGGCCCAGCGGCAGCCAAATTCCTTCAGCATGGCGCCGGAGACCTCGCCGGTATAGGCGCCCTTGTCGTGCGCGCTGACGTCCTGCGCTCCCCAGGACACGCTGCTTCCGGTCAGGGCCGAGGCGGCTTGCGCCAGGTACGGGAACGGCACGCAGACGCCGATTTCGCAGTGGCTCGCAGCGTCCGCGGCGCGCAGCTCGGTCAGCAACGCGGCGTTCTCGGCCAGGTTGCCGTGCATCTTCCAGTTGCCCAGCACGAGGCGGGCGCGGTTTTCGACTGAAGTCATGGCGGGTGTCTAGAGAAGGTGGCGGGCGGCAAGCGCCCACGGGCCTGCCTGGAAAAAATTCCAGGCGAAACCCGTGATTGTATCCTGTTGCGGGACGCTACGCCGAGCGCCCCGCGATTCTTACATTGTCAGGATGATTTTGCCGATGTTTTCACCGCTTTCCATCATGGCATGGGCGCGGGACGCCTCGGCCAGCGGGAAGGTGGCGTGAACGATGGGCTTGATGGCCCCATTTTCCAGCAGAGGCCAGGCCTGCTCCCGCAAGGCGCGGGCGATGGCGCCCTTGAAGGCGACCGGACGGGGACGCAAGGTGGAGCCGGTGATGGTCAGGCGGCGGCGCATGACCTGGGCCGTGTCCACATTGGCGTGCGAACCGCCCAGCTGGGCGATGATGACGATACGGCCGTCGTCCGCCAGGCACTGCATGTCGCGGGCGATATAGTCGCCGGCCACCATGTCCAGGATCACGTCGACGCCGCGCCCGCCGGTGGCGTCCAGCACTTCCTTCACGAAGTCCTGGGTCTTGTAGTTGATGCCGCGCTCGGCGCCCAGCGCTTCCACGGCGCGGGCCCGGTCGTCGCTGCCGACGGTGGCATAGACCTTGTGGCCCATGGCGCGGGCCAGCTGGATGGCCGTGGTGCCGATGCCGCTGGCGCCGCCGTGCACCAGCAGGGCCTCGCCTTCGGACAGGCGGCCGCGGTCGAACACATTGCTCCAGACGGTGAAATAAGTTTCCGGCAGGCCGGCCGCCTCGATGTCGGACAGGCCCTTGGGAATCGGCAGGCATTGCGCGGCGGGCGCCACGCAGTACTCGGCGTAACCGCCGCCCGCCACCAGGGCGCAGACCTTGTCGCCCAGGGCGAAGCCGCTGCCGGCCAGGTCGCCGCCGACGATCTCGCCGGCCACTTCCAGGCCCGGCAGGTCCGAGGCGCCGCGCGGCGGGGCATAGTTGCCCTTGCGCTGGAATACGTCCGGCCGGTTGACCCCGGCGGCGCTCACTTTGATCAGGACTTCACCCGCGCCGGCTTCCGGCGTGGGACGCTCCACGGGAACCAGGACCTCGGGGCCACCAGGGCGAGAGATTTCTACGGCGTGCATCGCGTGCCTCCTTTGCAGCAAATGGATTATTATTGCGCCCTTTGCTGCGGATCGCGTCTCCTTTGGCCATTTTGTTTGCCAGATGGCCGGATTGCCGGACAATACGCGGTCAAGGCACGACCCGGAAGCGTGGCAGAGTGGTCGATTGCACCGGTCTTGAAAACCGGCAACGGGCAACCGTTCGTGAGTTCGAATCTCACCGCTTCCGCCAGTAACGACGAGCGCCTGGCGTCGCTCTGGCACGGGCAACGCGCTTGGAGAAACAGATAGGAAGCCGCGCGACGGGCCGTTACAGGCTACCGTACGAATGCAGGCCCGACAGGAACATATTCACGCCCAGGAAGGCGAAACTCGTCACGACCAGGCCGGCGAGCGCCCAATAGGCCGCCGCCTCTCCCCTGAGCCCCTTGATCAGGCGCATGTGCAGCCAGGCGGCGTAGTTCAGCCATACGATCAAGGCCCAGGTTTCCTTGGGATCCCATTGCCAGTAGGCGCCCCAGGCATCGGCCGCCCATAGCGCGCCCAGGACGGTGGCCACGGTGAAAAAGGCGAATCCGAGCGCGATCGCGCGGTACATGATGTCTTCCAGCACCTCCAGCGGAGGCAGCCGGCGCGCGATGGGCCCGCGCAGCGCCAGCACCGCGCCCACGATCAGGGCGCCCACCCCGAAGTACAGCATCCAGACGGGCGAGACGCCTCGCGCGCCGAAGACCGGTGGTTCGGCGCAAAGCACCGCGCCCAGGACGAAGACAGGAATCAGGGGTTTGCGGGACCGGGTCTGCCCGTGCCGCTTGACCAGGTAGGCGAACCCCACCGTGCCCGCCAGCGAGAACGTGCCGTAGCCGATGAAATTGGCCGGCACGTGCAGCTTCATCCACCAGCTCTGGAGCGCCGGCACCAGCGGCTGGATCTGGTGGGCGTCGCGCGTGAGTGAATACCAGAGCAGGAACACGACCATGGACGCGACCACCAGCATCGCGAATCCGCCCAGCGCCCGCGTCGCGTAGCGGAACTCGTAGTAGAGATAGAGCAGCGCCGTGACCAGCGCGAAGAAGACGAAGACTTCATACAGATTGCTGACCGGGATGTGCCCGACGTCCGGCCCCAGCAGGTGCCCCTCGCGCCAGCGCACCAGCAGGCCGGTCAGGCCGGCCCACACGCCGCTCCAGGTCAGCGCCGTGCCCAGCCAGGCGAGCGCGGGCCGCGCCAGGCCGACCCAATAGCACGCGGTGCCCAGCACGAACAGGCAACCCATCCAGAGAATCGCCGATTGCGACGACAGCAGGTACTTGAGCAGGAACACGCTCTCGGCCCGGCCGAGGTCGCCCTGCTCCAGCCCCCCGCCGCCCGAGTACAGCCAGACGGCCAGCAACGCGCTGGCGCCGCAGGCCAGCGCGAGCCGCCGCAAGGGACGCCACAACCATCCCAGCCATGCCAGGGCCGGCACGGCGCCCGCCAGCATCGCCTTCTCGTAGCCGTTGAGCGCCTGGCCATAGGCCACCAGCGCATACGCGGCGGACGCCACGCAAACAATGAAGAACCCCGCGTCGGCGCGGGTCAGCCGCCTGAGGGGGCGGATGTCGCCGACCAGGGCGCCGGGCGCGGACAGGTCGGAATGCGGCGGGACGGACCCGGCTGCGAGCAGAGGCATCGGACGATCTCCAGGAAAACATCCCGCCCGCGGGCAGCCCGCCAAGCCGGACGACACAAGGTATTTGTCATAGGACAAATAATTCTACGAATTCCGACACCGCGCCGTACAGGGATGCGGCGATGCGCCGCCACGCCCGGCCACCCCTACCGGATCCGGGAGAACCGTGCTAGGCGCTGCCGCAGGGCAGCGGCAGCGCGCCGGCCTCCACCGGCTCGTGACGCGCCCGTTCCATCTGCCTGCAGGCCGCGTTCACCCGGGACATGGCCCGGGCGATTTCGTCGACCTCCAGGGCCGCGTACCCGAACAGGAGGTGGCGGGGATTGGCGTCGTCGACCTCGCTGGACGCGGCGTGGGACAGCGGATACAGCCTCACGCCATACCCCAGCGCGGCGGTGGAGATCAGGTTGGCGTCCGGGCTGTCCGCGGGCAGCTCGAAGGCAAGGTGCATGCCCGAGTTCTGGCCGCTTACGGTGCCCTCCCCGCCCCACACGGCCTCGATCCCGCGCAACAGTTCGTCGCGCTGTTCCTGGTAGCGGCGCCGCAGGTACTGCAGATGGCGCGCGAAACAGCACTCGTCGAAGTAGCGGGCCAGGACGGCCTGGGTCAGCCACGGGCTGCCGTTGTTGAGCAAGGCCTTGCGTTCGACGAAATCGTCCACCAGCGCGGGCGGACAGACCATGTAGCCCAGCCTCAGGCCGGGTCCCAGGGTCTTGGAAAACGTGCCCAGGTAGATGACCTGCGCCGGGCTCATCGCGGCCAGGGGTAGCGGCAGGACGGAGTCGTAGCAGAAATCCCCGTCGTAATCGTCCTCGATGACCAGCGCGCCGCTGCGGCCGGCCCATTCGAGCAATTGCCGGCGCCTGGCCATCGACATGGTGTAGCCCAGCGGGTACTGGTGCGACGGCGTGACGTAGGCGAGCCGGGCCGGCCCCTCGGGCAGCAGCGCCGTGCGCAGTCCCTCCGCGTCGACCGGGATCGGGACGGCCACGGCGCCGTGCCGCCGCACCAGGTTCCTGAAGCCGGTGTAACAGGGCGACTCGAACACCGCCGCGCCGTCGCGGTCCAGGAAGTGCGAGGCGATCAGGCTCAGCGCCTCCTGGCTGCCGGCCGTGATCAGCGCCTGTTCCGGTTCGACCTTCAGCGCCTTGGAGGCCGACAGGTAGTCGGCGATCTGGACCCGCAAGCCCCACAGCCCCGCGGGCGGCGCGTATTCCGCCATCGCACAGCTGACGTGGCGCAGCAGCTGGTTCGACAGCGTGATGAACTGGCGCTGGGGAAACGCGTGGAGCGAGGGCCTGCCGACCTTGAAGTCATAGCGCGGGGGAATCGCCGGCGTCTGTCCGCAGACCCCGCTCGATAGCGCGGAATTGGCGGCGCCCGCGTAGACGGCCGGGCGGTCGAGCACGAAATCCGGGTTCTTCGGATTGACCAGCAGGGTCCGCTCCAAGGTGACGAAGTACCCCCGGCTGGGCCTGCTCTCGATGAGGTTGGAATCGATCAGGAGCTCATAGGCCCCGAGCACCGTGTTCTTCGATACCTGCAGGAGCGAGGACATGCGGTTGATCGCCGGCAACCGGTCTCCCTCCTGCAATCGTCCGGCGCGGATCAAGGAGGCGATCTGGTCCGCGATCTGCTGCTTGAAAGGTTTCGAGTCCTGCCTGGATAGGGAAAGCGGTAGTGAGAACATGACGGGCAACCACAGGATGAAAACGATATCGCCCCTCGGGGCGGCGAGGACCCAACCCGTTCCCCGCACTACCACGGTAGTCTCCCGCGCGCGAACCAACTTTGTCCTAGGTCAAAAACAATGAAACCGTAACCATCTCGTGCCCGGGACCCATACCTTATCCACCGGCAGCGATGGTGACACAGTGCATGGGCCGGCGTTCCGGCAAGAATCTTTCGGGAGAGAGCGACATGCACACCAAGCTATTGAGCGCGGCTTTGCTACTCGTCTCGGCCGGCACCGCCTGGGGTGCGCCGAGCGAGGAATACCTCATCAAGGCAAACCAGCTTTTCCAACAGAACTGCGCCGTCTGTCACGGCGCCGATCGCGGCGGCTACATCGCGCCCGGCCTGACCAGCGACCGGCTGGTGCAGAGCGAAGCGGCGCTGCGCGGCACCATCATGACCGGCATACCCGACACCCTGATGCCGCCCTTCGTGGGCCGGCTCTCCGACGAGGAAATCCGGTCCATCGCCCACCTCATCAAAACGCAGGGCGCCTCCGACCCGAAATGGGGACTGGAGCAGATCCGCTCCAGCGTGGAAGTGCTGGTGGACGAATCCACCCTCCCCAACAAGCCGACCTACGCCATCGACACGGTGTACGACCTGATGGTGGTGATGGCGCGCGGGCGCTATGGCCGCGGCGACGAGGGCAACAACGCGCGCACCGTCTTCCTGGACGGCAAGACCAACAAGATCGTCGGCGAGATCGCCACGCCGGTCGCGCCCCACATCATGGACTTCAGCCCGGTCGCCGAGCGGTGGGCGTGGCTCAAGAGCGACGACGGCACGGTCTACAAGATCGACCTGTACACCCTGCAGATCGTGCGCAAGGCCAAGGTCGGCCTGACCGGCCCCGGCATCGCGCTGTCCAACGACGGCAAGTGGCTGGCCATCAGCTCGTTCGTGCCCAAGAGCGTGGCCATCCTGAAGGCCGACACCCTGGAGCCCGTGAAGTACATGGACCTCGAAGGCGAGGATCCGGACGGGAAATTCGTGAAGTCGGCGGGCGGCCCGGTGATCGGCAGCCGCATCAACAACAAGTTCGCGCTCACGCTGCGCCAGGCCGGCCAGATCTGGATCATCGACCCGGACAAGCCCGACATGCCCGTGACCAAGCTGACCAAGGTCGGCCGGATGCTGCACGACACCTTCCTGACGCCGGACGGCCGCTACTCCATGGTTGCCTCCTATGACGACAACAAGATCGTCGCGATCGATTTCAAGGACGACAAGGTCGTGCGCGACATTCCGGCGGGCTGCCAGCCCCACGTCGGCTCCGGCGCGGTGACGGAGGTCAACGGCCGGTTCCTCGCGTTCGGCACCAACATCGGCACCTGCGACAAGGGCTCGGTGGTCACGGTGTGGGACACCAAGGACTTCTCGGTCGTCAAACAGATCCCGGTCGCCGGCGCCACCGAGTCGCCCGCCGCCCATCCCAACGCGCCGTACGTCGCGGTCGACATCGTGGACAAGGACAAGCGCGCCGCCTGGATACAGCTGATCGACAAGAACACGCTGGAAGTCGCGGAAACGCTGGATGTCGGAGGACACGCCTTCTTCCCCGACTACAACCGCACCGGCAACTACCTCTACGTGAGCTCGGGCTACTGGGGGGATCGACTCAAGATCTACGACAGCAAGACGCTCAAGCTGGTGGCCGAGCACAAGATGGAAAGCCCGTCGGGCATCTTCTCGCGCGCGCGCACCCGCTGGCTGACCATCGGCCTGTCCGAAACCCGCAAATACTGACTGGAGGACCACGGACATGAAATCGTTTCTCCGCATACTCGTGGCGCTGATGCTCTCGCAGGCCGCGGCGCAGGCGCTGGCCGCCGACGGCAAGCCCGCGGTCGTCGACGGCGGCAATCCCGACACGCTCTCGCCCCACGTCTCCACCATGCTGCCGCTATGCGCGTCATGCCATGGCGCCGACGGGATCAGCGCGGTGGGCCTGTATCCCAACCTGGCCGGGCAAAAGGTGGAATACCTGGTCAAGCAGCTGCAGGCCTTCAAATCCCGCGAGCGCAACGACCCGGTCATGAGTTCCATGGCCGAGCCCCTGAGCCCCGAGGCCATCCAGGAACTGGCCCAGTACTTCTCCAGCCGCAAATGAAAGCCGGGGGCAGCCGCCCCCGCGAGGAACCCGAATCCATGGCAAACGCACCCCCGACCCTTTTTCCGGTCTTCTTCAATCTGGCGGACCGGCGGGTCGCGGTGGTCGGCGGCGGCGCCGTCGCCGAACGCAAGGTGGGCCTGCTGCTGGGCACCGGCGCCGCCATTGTCGTGGTGGCCCCGGCGCTTACCCCCTGGCTGCGGGACGCGGCGGACGCGGGAAGCCTCGAACACGTGCCCGCGCCGTTCACGCCGGCCAGCCTGGACGGCGCCTGGCTGGTCGTCGCGGCGACCGACCAGGGCGGCGTCAACCAGGCGGTCGCGGCCGCGGCGCGGGAACGTCGCATTCCGTGCAACGTGGTCGACGATCCGGTCCTGTCCACCATCCAGGTGCCAGCCATCATCGACCGGTCTCCCCTGGTGGTGGCGGTGTCCTCCGGCGGCAGCGCGCCCATGCTGGCGCGGCGGATCCGGGAGCGGCTCGAATCGCTGCTGGACGAAAGCACGGGCGATCTGGCGCGATTCGTGGCGCGCTACCGCAGCCGCATCGTGAGGCGCTTTCGCGACCTGGACGCGCGCCGCGACTTCTACGACTGGATGCTGGACGGCCCCTTGCCCGGCCTGCTTGCGGCGGGTGAGGACCGGCGGGCCTGCCTGACGCTGGAAGCGGCCATGGACGGCGAATCCGCGGCGCGCATCGGAAGCGCGACCATCCTGGCCGCCGCGGACGGCCCCGTGGACCTGCTGACCCTGCGCGCCTTGCGCGCCTTGAACCAGGCCGACCTCGTGGCCCACGTCCCGGCGGTCAACCCGGCCATTCTCGACAAGGCGCGGCGGGACGCGGCAAGAATCGCGCTCAAAGGCCAGGGACTGCGCTCGGAACCGGACGCCTCGGGAGACGACGGGCTGGCGTGGCTGGTGCGGCACGTGAAATCGGGCAAGCGCGCCACCTTGTTGCTGGGCACGGCGCACGACCCGCAGTTGCTGGCCCGGCGCATCGTGGCCCGCGGCGTGCCTTGCACCGTCCTCTGACGGCCGCGCGCGGGCCCCGCGGAATCAGGAGGCCCGTTCCCGCGGCGGTTCTTCCGCCAGCGCCGCGAGCAGACAGGCGCGGCCCCGCTCGCTGAAAGACAGGGACGCGGCCGCCACCCTGCCAGCATCGTCCATTTTTCTCCAGGTCTTCTTCAACACGTCGATCACTTTGTCGGGATAGCTGTCGCAGAAGTCTTCGTATTGGTGCTCCAGGAACACCAGGCACAGCGCGTTTTCCATGCACTGGACATCCGGATCGCGCTTGATGCCCTCCTTGCGCACGATCTTCGCCACGGCCGCGACCGTCTCCGGATCATGGCCCGCGCTGAGCAGCAGCCGCTCGGCGATGCCGGCGTGATGCTCCTTGAGCGCATTGCGCCATTGCAGATAGCCGCTGCGGCCCTCCGGATACGCGGCGCGCGAGACTTCCCAGCGGCCGATATGCTGGCAGCGGGCGGCCAGGCGCAACGCGAGGCTGGCGTCCGGCGCCAACCTCGCGACCCAGTCGGACAGGAACTGCGCGTGGAGCCACTCGCGCGGCTGCGCCTCGCCCTGCCACGCCATCGAGTGTGGGTCGCGCCGGTTGTAGTCGTCGAACAGGCGCAATGCGCGCTGGAATGGCGTGTCGTCCTGCGCCGCGGGATTGGTCGAATGTTCCATGCCATCTCCAGTGAAAAATCAGCGGGCCGCGCCGCCCGCCGCGATTTCGTGGTCGGTCAGATAGCACCCCGGGTCTTCGGCCCAGAGATCGCCCGACTGTTTCTCCGCGCGGATGCGGGTGTTGCCATTGCAGATATCCAGATAGGCGCAGCCGGCGCAACGCCCCTTGACCGGCCGGGGCCTGCGCCGCAACACCTGGAGCAAGGGCTCGTCCGGATTCGACCATATCTCCGAAAACGGCCGCAACCGCACGTTCCCCAGAGTGTAGTGCCACCACATGGTATCCGCGTGGACATTGCCCCGGTTGTCGATGTTGGCGACGTTCACGCCGGAAGCATTGCCGCCCCAGTTCCGCAGCTTGGCCTCGATGCGGGCGGCATGCGACGGAAAGCGGCGCCGCACCCAATGCAGGAAGAAGACCCCGTCCGCATCGTTGTTGCCCGAGGTGAATTCCTTGGGCCGGCCCGCAGACGCATAGGCCAGGCAGGCCTCGAAAATCCGCTCCATGGCCGCTCGCGTCATGCGGTGGTGGCTGTCTTCGCCGCGGTTGCGCAGCCCACGCCCCGCGTAGTTCAGATGCGAAAAATAGAAGCGATCCACCCCCGAGGTATCCAGCAGGTCCAGGAGGCCCGGAAGATCAGCCGCGTTTCCCTGGGTCATGGTGTAGCGGATGCCGACCTTCAGCGCGCGTTCGCGGCACAGCCTGATGCCTTCCAGCGAGGCCGCGAACGCGCCGGCCTGGCCGCGGAACCGGTCGTGCGTCGCGCCCACGCCGTCCAGGGAAATGCCCACGTAATCGAATCCGCAATCGGCGATGGACGCGATGTTCCCCTCGTTGATCAGGGTGCCGTTGGTGGACAGGCCGACGTAGAACCCCAGCGCCTTCGCCCGCCGGGCGATGTCGAAGATGCGGGGATGCAGCAAGGGCTCGCCGCCCGACAGGATCAGGGCCCGCACGCCGAAGGCATGGAGATCGTCCATGACCGCGCAGATCTCCTCGTAGCGCAACTCCCCCGGGAAGTCCTTGTCGACCGAGGCCGAATAGCAATGCCGGCACTGCAGGTTGCAGCGACGGATGAGGTTCCAGATCACCACGGGCCCCGGCGGATCGCGCCTGGGAACGGGAGGCGTGGGTTGCAGCAGATCGGAAACGAAGGCGGAGATGCGGAACATGCTAGGCGTGCCTCAAGCGTAGGCCGGTCTTTTTCAGGATGGCCGTGGAATACAGCACCTCATGCTCGCGCAGGGCGCCGGGAAAGCGGCTGCCCAACGCCCGCGCCAGTTGCGCGATGCGCGCCTGCAGCGCGTCGTGGTCGGTGCCGTGCAGCATGGCGAACAGGTTGTAGCGCCACAGCGGCGCGTGGCGCGGACGCCGATAGCAGTGGGTCACGTCCGGCAGGCTGCCCATCCAGGCCCCGATCGCGTCGACCTGCGCATCGTCCACGTCCCACACGGTCATGCCGTTGGACACGAACCCCAGGGCGTAATGGTTGGGCACCGCGCCGATGCGCCGGATCACCCCGCGCTCCAGCATGGAACGCAGTTGCGTCATCACCTGGTCCTCGGAGACGCCCAGCTCCGCGGCAACGGCGCGGTATGGCTCCCGCGCGATGGGCAGGCCGGCCTGCGTCGCGCGGACCAGGGACAACTCGAATGGCGATAGCCCGGGAGCAGGCATGTCAGACCTCCAGCTTCATTTCCAGGAAATACTCGCGCTCTTTCGGGAAGGCGAGCACGGGCAGCCCCGTCTCCTCCTCGATGGCCCGCAGGCAGGCGCCGATGTCGGCGGCATCCGCCGCGGCCAGCACGAACCACATGTTCAGGAGATGGTTGCGCCGGTAGTTGTGCGCCACTTCGATCCGGCGGTTGACTTGCTCCACGACGCGCTCCCATCGCCATTGCGGCACGGCCATGGCGGCCAGGCAGTAGGCGCCGCCGGCGCGCTCGATCTGGAAGAGCGGGCCGAAACGGGTGAGCGCGCCCTGCTCGCGCAGGCGCGCCACGCGCCCGATCGCTACGTCCTCGTCCAGGCCCAGCGCCCGCCCCACCTCGGCGAAGGGGCGCGGACATACCGGAAACCCGTGCTGCAGATGGTTGATGAGCGCGCGGTCGGTGTCGTCCAGCGCCATGCCGTTGCCCGGCGGATTCCGAAGGTCATCCATGCGTTCGCTCCTCGATCGCGAGCCTGGCGCCGCGCTGCTTGAAGCAGCGGGTCGAGAACAGCACTGCATGCGCCCACGCGTCCAGTCCCAGCCGCGCCGCGATCTCGGCGCGCAGGGCCAGCACCGCGTCCCGCTCCTTGCCATGGATCATGCAGAAAAGGTTGTAGGGCCAGTGCGGGAGGCTGCGCGTGCGGCGGTAGCAGAGCGTGACGCCGGGTTCCGCGCCCAGCCGCGCGCCCAGCGCATCCACCGCGGCATCGTCCACGTTCCATACGCACATGGCATTGGCCCGGAAGCCGAGCCGGCGGTGCCGCAGGACGACGCCGAAGCGGCGGAACACGCCGTCCCGCTGCCATTGCCCCAGGCGGCGCAGCACGTCCTCTTCCCGCAGGCCGGCCAGCCGCCCCAGGCGCCGGTAGGGCCGCGCGCTCAGTTCGATGCCGTCCTGCGCCGCGTGCAGCAGGGCTTCCGCGGCGCTGCCCGCCGGTGGAAGCCGGATCCGCCGCGCAGTCTCGACCGACGCGGCGCGGCGTTCCGGCGACGAAAGGCTGAAGCCCAGGTCGATGTGATACCCGGCCTCCATCGGCAAGGCCAGGGGCCGGCATCCCGTCTCCTGGGCGATCCGAGCCAGCAAGCGCTCCAGCGCATCCCGGTCGCGGCAGGCGGCAACGAACCATAGGTTCAGCGCGTGTTCGCGCTCGTAGTTGTGGTTGACCTCCGGCAGCCGCGTCACGTAGGCCGCGACGGCGTCCAGGCGCTGCGGCGGCACCTGCATCGCGACCAGGGCGCTGGCGAAACAGGCCTGGTGCAACACCGGGCCGATCCGGCTGACCACGCCCTCGCGCCGCCACTGCCGGAAGCGGTCGAGCACCGTCGCCTGGTCCAGGCCCACGCAGGCGCCCAGCAAGGCGAAGGGTCGCGAAGTCAGGGGAAAGCCGTGCTGCCAGGCGTCGAGCAGGCGCAGGTCGGCTTCGGGGAGATCAGAAGCCAATGCGCGTGCTCCTGTGCGTGAAGAAGATGCCGCTCGGTTTGGGGATGTCGAAGCTGCTGCCGCGTTCCAATGTCCGGGTGTCGTACACCAGGACCCGGTCGTCATCGCGCGCGGACAGCCAGACCGACTCGCCCCGCGGCGTGAACTCCATGTGGAGGATGCCGCGGCCCGGCGCCAGCGTCCGGATCACGCCCAGCGTCTCGGTGTCGATGACCTGCACCTGGCCGTTGTCCGGCACCGCGAAATTGACCCAGACGCGGCGGCCGTCCGGCTGCGCCATGACGAACACCGGCTGGCCCAGCGTCGCCACCCGCCCGACCTCGCGCCAGCTGTCGGTGTCCACCACCAGCACCTCGTGCCGGCCGATGGCGGGCAGGTACAGGCGCCTGCCCGCCATGCCCCATCCGCGCAGATGAGGCATCTTGTAGACCGGCAGCGGCTGCTCGCCGCGGCCGTAGCCCTGCAGGATCTTGCGCACCCCCGCCTCCGGATGCCAAAGATCGATCATGGCCAGCGCATCTTCGCCGAACAGGCCCGCGATGTAGTAGCGCCCATCGGGCGTGACCAGCGCGTCGTAGGGCTGGCGCCCGGCGGCGAAACGACGGGTGCTGGGCCGGGCGGGATCGGTAAGGTCCGTGATCCAGATTTCCCCGGCATCGAACAGCGCATAGGCGAACTTCTGGCCCGGCAGGTCCGCCAGGCCCACGACCTTGGACCGCCTCCCTGGCGCGTATTCGGCCGGCACTTCGCTGATCTGCCGCAGCGTCTCGGCGTCGAAAACCTTGATGCCGCCCGGCTCGTAGTTCTGCACCACGATCAAGCGCCCGTCCTGCGAGATGGAGCCGCCGATCGCATTGCCCGACTGCACGACCCGGCGGTCGACGCGCGCGCGCAGCAGGTCCACCTTGGTCAGGCCGCCGTCGCGGCCGAAGACATAGCCGTAGCGGCCATCGCGCGAATAGGCGATATGCGCGTGCGACAGATCCCCCAAGCCTTCGATGCGTTGCAGGACGCTGGGGCCGGAGGTCTCGACGAGGGAAACGCTGCCGTCGGCGCGCTCGATCACCAGCCCGAGATCGTTTGTGCCGCGCGGCGCGGACGCCGGCGCGCAGCCGGACAGCACGACGATCGCGGCCAGGATCGCAAGGAAACGCAGGTTCATGATGGCTTCTATTCCTGTGGAAAGCCGTCCAGCAGCTGCCCGGCTATCCAGGCGGCTTCGGCCGGCGCGACGATCCCCTGCCATCCCGGCATCGCCGTGCCGGGTATGCCGTGGAGAATCACGTGTTCGAGATAGGCGCCCGATTTGCCGGAAAGCGCGCGCGGCGTCAGCGGCGGGCCCAGGCCGCCGCTCAGCCGCAGTCCGTGGCACGAACCGCAGTCCTGCCGCACCAGATGGATGAGCCTGGCCTCGCGGCCCGCGCCGGCTTCCGCGCCGGACCCGGCCGGCTGAGCCGCGCCGCCCCCCGCCGCCGCCCATCCCGCCCAGCACAGCAACATCGGCCCGATCAGGCGGCGACAGGCGCGCATGGCTCGATCGCATCGGAAGCATGGCGAGGCTCGCCGGCAGGCGCCGGCTTCGCGTCCGGCCCCGCGCGCCGGGCCAGCCGCACCACGTCGCCCACGACCAGCAGCGTGGGCGGCTCGAAGCTGGCGACGATCTTTGGAATCCGGCGCAGCGGCGCCGCTTCCCAGCGTTGGCTCGTGGTGGTTCCGCCGTGGATCAGCGCGGCGGGCGTGTTGCCGTCGCGTCCGTGCCGTACCAGGGCGTCGACGATGGCCGCGACATTGGCCACCGCCATGTAGAACACCAGCGTACAGGAGGGATCCGCCAGCGAACTCCAGTCGAGCTCCAGGCCCGCATCGTCGCGCAGATGGCCGGTAATGAAGCGCACGCTGGTCGCGACCCCGCGATGCGTGAGCGGGATGCCGACGGCCGCCGCGCAGCCGTTGGCCGCCGTGATGCCCGGCACCACCTCCACGGGAATGCCGTGCCGCGCCAGGAACAGCAGCTCCTCGCCGCCGCGGCCGAAAATAAACGGATCGCCCCCTTTCAGGCGCACGACGCGGGCGTGCGATCTCGCCAGATCCAACAGCAGCCGATGTATGTCGTCCTGCCGGTGCAGGCAGCCGCCCGGAACTTTCCCCACGTCGTGGAACTGCGCGCGCGGATTGATGAGGGGGAGTATGCCGGCCCCCACCAGCCGGTCGCAGACCACGGCATCGGCCTGTTGCAGCAGCTTCACCGCGCGCACCGTGAGCAGTTCGGGATCGCCCGGACCGGCGCCGATGAGGTAAACCGTTCCGTTCAACTCTCCCTCCTTTGCAGCCGCGCTGCGCAAAATGCCTTGAGGGAAGTGTAGGGAGCGGGGCGCGGGCGCCATAGGTACGGTCGATGTCCGCCGGATGGGTGCGCCCGCCGTCCGGATGGTCGCGGAAAGCCGCGGCTAGGGGTAGTATGGATAGCGCTGCTGCTGTTCACGCTCCTTGAAGGGCTCCCGGACCGGCGTGCCCTCCCCACCCTCAGGAGGTTGTCATGTACAAGCACATACTCATCCCCGTCGATGGATCCGCCCTGGCCGCTGCCGGCCTGGAACAAGGACTGGGCCTGGCCCGCGCGCTGGGCGCCAGCGTCACGGTGCTGACCGTCTACAGTCCCTTCCAGACGATTTCCATGGAAACCGTGCAGTTGGAAGGCGTCCGCACCGAATATGAGCGCCATGCCCGGGACCTGGCCCAGTCATACCTGTCGGACGCGGCCAAGCGGGCAGAGGCCGCCGGCGTGCCCTGCACGACGGAAATGCGCGAAAGCAGCAATCCCTACCAGGCGATCGTCGACCTGGCCATGACCCAAGGCTGCGACCTGATCGCCATGTCCTCGCGCGGCCATGGCGCGGTGGCGGCCGTGCTGCTGGGCAGCCAGACCCAGAAGGTGTTGGCGCACTCCACGTTGCCGGTGCTGGTGTACCGCTGAGGCCCGCCAGGTTTTCCCCGATGCGCATGGCTGGGTATCGTCCACGGTCCGCCGCCCGTCGGCCCGCGCCCGACGTATCCCGCCCATGCAATGCCCTCGCTGCAACGGGCAAGACCCGGCCCGCAATACGCAGTGCTTCAGTTGCCATGCGCCGCTGGCAATGCGGCAGCGACGATGTCGCGCGGGACGATCGTCCCTACGCCTGCCGCCACGACGCCAGCGCCTTCGCCCGCTGAAGTCAGGCGCCTGGGCGGTCCCAGTCGTAGCCTTCCAGCAAGCCCAGCACGCAGCGCCGGACCGCCGCCACCGCCTCATCGCGCAGCGCGTCCGGGCGCCAGCCCATTTCGATGGCATAACCCGGCATGACCACCGGACAGGGCAGCATGCGCAGGCCCGTGGCCCGGGCCAGGCCCCGCGCCGCATGCGCGGGCAAGGTCGACAGGGCATCCCCGCCGCGCAACAGAAAGGCCAGCGCGGAGAAATGCGTGGTCGAGGCCTGCACCCGGCGCGACAGCCCCAGGCCGTGCAGCACTTCGTCCACCACGCCGATGAAGCCGCCCGACGACACCAGGATGTGCTGGCGGCCGATGAACTCGTCCACGGACAGGGCCGCCTGCCCCGGCGCCAGGCTGGCGGGATCCAGCAGGCAGGCGTAGCCGCCCTGCCCGGCCGTGACGCGCTGCAAGGCGTGGGCCGAGAGGCCGCCCGAGGCGATCACCAGGTCGGCCTCCCGCGCCATGAGCATGTCCGCCGCCAGCCGGCTGTGGGTCTGGCGGAAGATCAGCCGCAGGCCGGGCGCGCTTTCCGCCAGCGCGCCGATCGCATCCCGCCCCAGCGCGATCTCGAAGTCGTCCGACAGCCCCAGGGTCACGGACCTGCCCGCGAAGTCCGCCGCGCCCGGCCGCGCCAGGGCCAGGCTCTGCCGGCATTTGTCCAGCGCCTCGCCGATGACCGGCCGCAGTTCGCGCGCCCGCAGGCTGGGTGCCAGGCCCCTGCCTGTGCGGGTGAACAGCGCATCTCCGTACAGGACCCGCAAGCGGCCCAGCGCGGCGCTGACGGCCGACTGCGTTACGCCCAGGCGCAAGGCCGCGCGGCCCGCCCCGCCCTCGTCATAGATCGCCTCGAAGACCTTGAGCAGGTTCAGATCCGTCGATTCGATATCAATCTTGTTCATATCATTTATCTCTGGGCAGGATTGATTGATTTTAGGACGCGCCCGACACTAAGTCGCATCGCCCTTCCTCCCCACCCATCGAGACCATCGACATGACCACGAAAACCGTTGCCGCGCTGCAGATAGGCTCCTCTCCCGAAGGTAAGGCCCGGACCCTGGAGCACATCCTGGCCTATGAAAGCGAAATCGCCGCCTCCGGCGCCTCGCTCGTCGTCATGCCGGAAGCGCTGCTGGGCGGCTATCCCAAGGGCGAGATCTTCGGCACCCGCCTGGGCTACCGCCTGCCCGAAGGCCGCGAAGCCTATGCCCGCTATTACGAGAACGCCATCGACGTGCCCGGCCCCGAGACCGACGCGCTGGCCGGCCTGTCGCAGCGCACCGGCGCCAGCCTGGTCGTGGGCGTGATCGAACGCGGCGGCAGCACGCTGTACTGCACCGCGCTCTTCTTCGAACCCGGCGCCGGCCTGGCCGCCAAGCACCGCAAGCTCATGCCGACCGGCACCGAACGCCTGATCTGGGGCCAGGGCGACGGCTCCACCCTGCCCGTCATCGACGCGGCCACCGGCCGCATCGGCGGCGCCATCTGCTGGGAAAACCACATGCCGCTGCTGCGCACCGCCATGTACGCCAAGGGCGTAGAAATCTGGTGCGCGCCGACGGTGGACGAGCGCGACATCTGGCAATGCTCGATGCGCCACATCGCCCATGAAGGCCGCTGCTTCGTGGTCAGCGCCTGCCAGGTGCAGCCCTCGCCCGCCGAGCTGGGCCAGGACGTGCCCGGCTGGGACGCCGACCGGCCGCTGATCAACGGCGGGTCGGTCATCGTCGGCCCGCTGGGAGACGTGCTGGCCGGCCCGCTGCGCGGCAAGGCCGGCCTGCTGACCGCCCAGGTGGACACGGAAGAACTGGTGCGCGCCCGCTACGACTTCGACGTGGTGGGCCACTATTCGCGCCCGGACGTCTTCTCCCTGACCGTCGACGAACGCCCCCGCCCGCCGGTGCAGTTCATCTCCTGACCGCCGGACCCGCCGGGCGTGCTTATGTCCGGCCCCGGGATGGTATAGTCTCGCCCGCTGCCGGCCCTTCCGGGGCCGCGCAATGCCCGAGTGGTGAAATTGGTAGACACAAGGGACTTGAACTAATTTGAGCCCTTTGGAGGAAACTCCAAAGGTGTAGCCCGTCAAACTCGGCGAATGCCCTGGACCCGTTCCGAGCCAACGCCGAGCCAAGCCCCGCTGAAAGGCCGGGGAAGGTGTAGAGAGCAGACGGCGGGCACCTACGGCCGCAAGGCTATGGTGAAGGCGTGCTCCAGACCACGAACAGCGCCCCGCGCTGGCGGCGAAAGCCGAAGTGGTAAGAAAATCCCTCGGCCTCGCGGCCGTACCGGTTCGATTCCGGTCTCGGGCACCACCCCTCGCGCGCCCCGCCGGCGCGCGCTCCCTTGCGGTTCGTCTCCGTCCCCATGAAATTGGGCGCCCGCGATCCCGGCTATCGATTTAATCTAGTCCGGCAACCAGGGAGCGTCCCATGATCACCCTATTCTCGTACCCCGGACTCTATGGGCTTGAGGACAACAATCCCTACGGCCTGAAGATCTACGCCTTCCTGAAGCTGTGCCGGCTGCCGTTCGACCACCGGCATACCCTCGACGTGCAATCGGCGCCGCGGGGGCAGTTGCCCTACGTGGTGGACGGCGACCTGGCCATCGGCGACAGCGACGCCATCATCGCCTACCTGAAGCGGCGCTACGAACTGACGATAGACAGCGCCCTCACCCCGCAGCAGCACGGGCTGGACCTGTTGATCCGCCGCACGCTGGACGATCTGTACTGGGTCATGTCGTATTCGCGCTGGCGCGACGACCGCTATTGGCCGATCTTCAGGAAGGCGCTGCTGGACACCCATCCGGACGTGTCGCCCGAACAGATGGAGGCCGCCCGGCAATACAACTTCCAGCGCTACCACTACCAGGGCATCGGCCGCTACGCGCCCGACGACGTCTACGCGCGCGGGGTCGCCGACCTGGAAGTCATCGCCGATCTGCTGGGCGACAAGGATTTCGTTTTCGGCCCCAATCCAGGCAGCGTGGACGCGGGCCTCTACGGTTTCCTGGCCAATATCCACTTTTACGCCATCGACACGCCGCTCAAGCAATTCCTGTCGTCGCGCCGCAATCTGGTGCGTCATTGCAACGCCTTGCGCGCCGACCTGGCCTAGGCGGGGCGGCCCCGCCGTTCCCCGACGAGCCGAAAAACCATTATTCTTGCGCCTCGCCTCTTTTCCTTACCGGCCATGCCGCCGGGGCCCGCGCCGCGGCCCCGCTCCGGCCCGCCCCCGAATCGCATCTTGACCGCCGCTCCCGCCACTGCCCCCTTCATCGTCCTCGACGCCTGCGTCCTCATGTCCGGCATCCTGCGCCGCCTGCTGTTGCGGCTGGCCGAGGCCGGCGTGTTCGTGCCGGTCTGGACCGACCGCATCGGCGAGGAATGGCGCCGCAACGCCTCGCGCATCTGGACCATACCGCCCGAGGTCATGAACGAGTTGTGGGACGACATGAATGCGCGCTTTCCCGCCGCCCGGGAGGTGGACACGCAAGTCTACGAAGCGTCCCTGCGCTACAGCGACCCCAAGGATTTTCACGTGATCGCGGCCGGCCTGGCGCGCCGCGCCCGCTGCGGCCTGCAGCAACCGCCGGTGGTGCAGGTCCTGACGTGGAACCTGAAGGATTTCAACCGCTCGGAGTTGCGTCGCCAGGGGCTGGACGTCTACAACCCCGACCGCATGCTGGTGCAATGGTGGCAGGCCGGCGCCGACCCGATCCGCGCCGCGGTGGCGCAGGTGCCCGCCGACTACGTCGCGCTGGGGCGCGAGCCCGAGCCGCTGTCGGCGACGCTGCACCGCGAGCGGCTGTACGGCCTGAAGAACCTGCTGGCGCGAGACGCCGCGCCGGCGGCCTGAATCCGAGCGGCGCCGCTCAGTGGTCGTGATTGCTGGCGGCGAATCCGGCGGCGTTCAGCACTTCTATCACTTCCTGGATGTGCTCGTGCCCGCGGGTCTGCAGCACGAAATCCACTTCGACGTTGCGCACCGGCAGTGAGGTAAAGGCGCGCTGGTGGTGCACCTCGGTGATGTTGGCCTGCGCGTCGGCGATGAGCTTGGTGGCATGGGCCAGCGCGCCCGGCAGGTCGCGCAGGTCCACGCGGATGCGGGCCAGGCGCCCGGCGCGCACCATGCCGCGCTCGATCAGTTCGCCCAGCATCAGCGGGTCGATATTGCCGCCGGTCAGCACCAGGCCGATGCGCTTGCCCTGGTAGGGGCTGGCGCCGGCTTCCTGCGCATGCAGCAGCGCGGCCAGGCCCGCCGCGCCGGCGCCTTCGACGACGGTCTTTTCGATTTCCAGCAACACCACGATGGCGTGCTCGATATCGCTCTCGGACACCAGTTCGATCCGGTCGACCAGCTGGCTCACGATAGGCTGCGTCAGCGCGCCGGGCGATTTTACGGCGATGCCTTCGGCGATGGTGTACTGCCCCTGCGGCATGGACACGCCGTTGACCGCCGCATACATGGACGGAAAGCGTTCGGTCTGCACGCCCACGATCTCGATGCCGGGCTTGAGCGCCTTGGCCGCGGTGGCGATCCCGGAAATCAGGCCGCCCCCGCCGATCGCGATGACCAGCGTGTCCAGTTGCGGCTGGTCTTCCAGCATTTCAAGGGCCACCGTGCCCTGCCCCGAAATGACGGCTTCGTCGTCATACGGATGGATCATGGTCAGCCCGCGTTCCTGCGCCAGTTCGTAGCCGCGCGCCTTGGCGTCGTCGAAGGTGTCGCCCGCCAGCACCACTTCGGCGCCGAAACGGCGCGTATTGGCGACCTTCACGGTGGGCGTGAAGCGCGGCATCACGATCACCGCCGGCACGCCCATGCGCTGCGCATGGTAGGCCACTCCCTGGGCATGGTTGCCCGCCGACACGGCGATCACGCCCGCCGCGCGCTCGGCGTCCGACAGCGTCAGCATGCGGTTCAGCGCTCCCCGCTCCTTGAACGACGCCGTGAACTGCAGGTTCTCGAACTTCAGCCAGATTTCGGCGCCGAAGATGTCGGACAGCGTGCGGGAAAGGGTAAACGGGGTCTTCAGCACCTGGCCGCGCAGGTTCTCGCGGGCAGTCTGAATGGAGGCGATATCGATCACGATGGAAATCCTGTTAACGCACCGGCAGGAAATTGAAGAGCAGCAGGCCTTGCGCGTAGTTGATCCCGATGCGCCGCGCGTTCTCGCCCAGCAGGTTGGCGATCAGGTCCAACCGGCCGATGATGGCGCCGAATTCGCGCTCAAAGCTGAGGTTCGTGGCGTTCTGGGACATTTCGTTGGCCAGCAGCAGGGGCTCGCCCTGGCTGTTCCGGCGGGACGCCAGCAGCCAGGCGGCGGCCTCGACGTTCCGTGCGGCATTGTAGACCCGCTGCCCGTCCAGCGCGTCCGTGGCGTACAGCCGGGTTTTCCCGTTGTGCGCGGCGATGATGGTGTCGGCCAGGCCGTAGATGAACGCGCCGACGCGGTCGCCGGCATAGTTGGGGTCGAGCGACACGGCCAGGATCTGGATGTCGCGCAGCCCGGCCAGGTCGGCGGGCGGGATCCGGACCTCGATGGCATGCTTGACCAGCGCCACCGCCTTCGCCTGGTCCGCCGCGCCGGTCTTGCGCCACTCGCGCGGATTGCGCCGATAGAGCTTGTCCAGGAGCACATAGAGGCTGGCGAGGTTGTCGCGCACCTCCAGCGTGACGGTGCGGTTGAAATCGGTCTGGCCGAACTGGTCGGCGGACATGTCCTCGCTCTTGGGCCCGCGCTGGCCCGGCCCGGGACTGCTCATGCAGCCCGCCAGCAAAGTCGCGAGCAGCGCCGCCGCGCCAGCGGATTTCAGCCATCCGGTCATGCCTTGATCATCCATTTCCCCCCGCGCGAAAACGCCCCGAAGGCCGCCTTCGGCATGGGTCGGCCTTGCTCTTCGCGCAAGACTTTACAGGAAGTAGGGGCATTTGGGAGACGCCGGCCGCCGGGCGCTGCCGCCAGGCGCCCAAAAAAAACGGCGCCCTGAAAAAGGCGCCGTTTCCTGCACTACCGGTTACGCAGGCTTATTCGGCTTGCGGTTCGGATTGCGGAGCGGCTTCGGGAGCCGCAGCGGCTTGCTGCTGCTCGATCCCGCCGATGGCCTTGATCGACAGGCGCAGACGGCCCTTGTCGTCGGCCTCGATGACCTTGACGCGGACTTGCTGGCCGACCTTCAGCACATCGTTGATGTTGGCGATGCGATAGTTGGCGATCTCCGAGATGTGCAGCAGGCCGTCGCGGCCCGGCAGCACTTGCACGATGGCGCCGAAGTCCAGCAGGCGCAACACCGAGCCTTCGTAGATCTGGCCCACTTCGACGTCGGCGGTCAGTTCGACGATGCGACGCTGGGCTTCCTTGGCCTGCGCTTCGTCGACGCTGGCGATCACGATCGTGCCGTCGTCGGAGATGTCGATCTGCGTGCCGGTTTCTTCGGTCAGCGCGCGGATGGTGGCGCCGCCCTTGCCGATCACGTCGCGGATCTTCTCGGGGTTGATCTTGATGGTCAGCATGCGCGGAGCGAAAGCCGACAGCTCGCCGCGCGAACCGTCCAGCGCTTCCTTCATCTTGCCGAGGATGTGCAGACGGCCTTCGCGGGCCTGGGCCAGCGCCACCTGCATGATTTCCTTGGTGATGCCCTGGATCTTGATGTCCATCTGCAGTGCGGTGACGCCGTTTTCGGTGCCCGCGACCTTGAAGTCCATGTCGCCCAGGTGATCTTCGTCGCCCAGGATGTCCGTCAGCACGGCGAACTTGCCGCCGTCCAGGATCAGGCCCATGGCCACGCCGGCCACGTGATCCTTGACCGGCACGCCGGCGTCCATCATGGCCAGCGAGCCGCCGCAGACCGAAGCCATCGACGACGAGCCGTTGGACTCGGTGATTTCCGACACGATGCGGATCGTGTACTGGAAGTCTTCAGGGGCCGGCAGCAGCGGGATCAGCGCGCGCTTGGCCAGGCGGCCGTGGCCGATTTCGCGGCGCTTCGGCACGCCGATGCGGCCCGTTTCGCCGGTGGCGAACGGAGGCATGTTGTAGTGCAGCATGAAGCGGTCGCGGTACTCGCCCATGAGCGCGTCGATGATCTGCTCGTCCTGCTTGGTGCCGAGCGTGGCAACGACCAGCGCCTGGGTTTCACCGCGGGTGAACAGGGCGCTGCCGTGCGCGCGGGGCAGCACGCCCAGACGCACGCTGATGGGGCGCACGGTGCGGGTGTCGCGGCCGTCGATACGCGGTTCGCCGTTGAGGATCTGGCCGCGCACGATCGAGGATTCGAGCGAGAACATGATGTTGTCGACGGTGACGGCGTCCGGCAGCGCTTCGCCCTTTTCGGCGGCGGCGGCGGCCAGCTTGGCCGACACGTCGGCCGACACTTCACGCAGCTTGGCGGTGCGGGCCTGCTTTTCGCGGATCTGGTAGGCGGCGTTCAGGCCTTCCTGGGCGGCTGCGGTCACAGCGGCGATCAGGGCCTCGTCCTTGGCGGGCGGCTGCCAGTCCCAATCGGGCTTGCCGGCGTCCTTGACCAGTTCGTGGATGGCGTTGATGACGGCCTGCATTTGCTCGTGGCCGTAGACCACGCCGCCCAGCATGATTTCTTCGGACAGCTGCTGCGCTTCCGATTCCACCATCAGCACGGCGTTTTCGGTGCCGGCGACGACCAGGTCCAGCTTGGAGGACTTCAGCTGCGAGGCGGTCGGGTTGATGGCGTACTGGCCATCGATGTAGCCCACGCGCGCGGCGCCGATCGGGCCGTTGAACGGGATGCCCGAAATGGCCAGCGCGGCCGAGGCGCCGATCATGGCGGCGATGTCGGGATCGATCTCGGGATTGACCGACAGCGTGTGGATGACCACCTGGACTTCGTTGTAGAAGTCTTCGGGGAACAGCGGACGCAGGGGACGGTCGATCAGGCGCGAGGTCAGCGTTTCCTTTTCGGAGGGCTTGCCTTCACGCTTGAAGAACCCGCCGGGGATACGGCCGGCGGCGTAGGTCTTCTCGATGTAGTCGACGGTCAGCGGGAAAAACGTCTGGCCGGGCTTGGCCTTCTTGGAAGCCACGACAGTGGCCAGGACGACGGTGTCCTCGATCGACACCACCACGGCGCCGGAGGCCTGGCGAGCGATCTCGCCAGTTTCCAGGACGACCGTATGCTGGCCGTACTGGAACGATTTTGTCACTTTATTGAACATGACGATTATTCCTTACAAATGAAAAACCGTGGCCGTCGCGACATACGTCGCACCGACCACGGTTGCGTCATGGGGAGCCAGCCCCGTCGATCACTTGCGCAGACCGAGTTTTTCGATCAGTGCGCGGTACGAATCGGGATTGCGGCCCTTGAGATAGTCGAGCAGCTTGCGGCGACGGCTGACCATGCGCAGCAGACCGCGGCGCGAGTGGTGATCCTTCATGTGTTCTTTGAAGTGACCGGTCAGCTCGTTGATACGGGCGGTGAGCAGAGCCACCTGGACTTCGGGGGAGCCGGTATCGCCTTGAGCGCGTTGGAATTGCGCAACGATATCGGATTTCTTGATGTCAGCTACAGACATTAATGACCTCTTCGGACATGCGACAGGGCCGAGGCGCCCTGACGTGGTTTGGAAAAATTTTGCGCGAACCTGGCTGAATTCGCTTTCTCACTGCTGCCAATGATGACTCAAACAGTGCCTGGACTATGCCTGGACGCCTTTAGTCTTGAGTTTTCCTCAATCGAGTTTCCTCAGTCGAGTCTTCCTCAAAGCACGGGTCAAAGCCTAACTTCCAGGCCACTGTGGCCGGCGCAAAGTATCTTGCAGAATCAATACACTTGATAAAGCTCGATGATTATAGCTGATTCGCTAGAATTACCCCAACGCGCCGGGCCAGCCCCCTCCCAGGGCCGGAAGGCCGCGATCCGACCTCCGCAGGAGATAAATATGTCTAAATATTACAGAATCGCCCGCACCACGCTCGCCGCCGCGGCGCTGGCCGGCCTGGCGGCCTGCGCGAACATGGCCCAAATCCAGCCTGGCACGCCCTACGCCGACGTCCTGACCCAGTTCGGCCGTCCCAACTTCGAATGCCCGCAGGCCGGCGGCGGGCGCCGCGTCATCTGGACGCAACAGCCCATGGGCCAGTACGCCTGGGGCACCAACGTCGGCACAGACGGCCGCGTAGACCGCGTCGTGCCGCTGCTGACGGACGCCCACTTCAAGGTGCTGGAAGTCGGCGACTGGGGCCCCGACCGCGTGCGCTGCGAATTCGGCCCGCCCGCCCGCATCGAGGAAGCCGGCCTGGGCGAAAAGCGCGAAGTCGTGTGGTCGTACCGCTACAAGGAAAACAGCGTCTGGAACTCGCTCATGTACGTCTACATGGGCCGCGACGGCAACAAGGTCACGCACTTCCATCCGGGTCCCGACCCGATGTACGACGACGATAAGTTCATGTGGTGGTAGGTCTCGCGTTTTCTTTGCGCGGCGCCGGTCAGGACGTATGGCCGCGGCGCTCTTGCGTCAGGCGGCGCGCCCGGTTCCAGCGCCACGCCCAGGTGATCCAGCCCGACAGGCCGTACAGCACGAAGAGGCCGAACAGCACCACCGGAGGATCGCTGGACACGAACACGAACACGGCAACCACCAGCAGGATGCCCCAGAACGGCACGCTGCGGCCCAGCGCGAAGCTCTTGCCGCTGAAGAACGGCGCGTTCGACACCATGGTGATGCCGGCGTACATGGTGAGCGTGAACGCGACCCATGCCATCAGGCTGTCGTGGATGGGCAGCTTGTTGTCCACCGCCAGCCACACGAAGCCCGCCACCAGCGCGGCCGCGGCCGGGCTGGGCAACCCCTGGAAGTAGCGTTTGTCCACTACGGCGATATTGGTGTTGAAGCGCGCCAGGCGCAGCGCGGCGCCCGATACGTACACGAAGGCGGCCAGCCAGCCCCAGCGGCCCAGGTCGTTCAGGATCCATTCGTACATGACCAGCGCGGGGGCCACGCCGAAAGACGTCATGTCGGAAAGCGAGTCGTACTGTTCGCCGAAGGCCGACTGGGTGTTGGTCAGGCGCGCCACGCGGCCATCCATGCCGTCCAACACCATGGCGACGAAGATGGCGATGGCGGCGACTTCGAAGCGGTCGTTCATGGCCTGCACGACGGCGTAGAACCCCGCGAACAACGCCGCGGTGGTGAACGCGTTGGGCAGCAGGTAGATGCTTCGGTGGCGGTTCTCGGAATCGCGCATGGAAAAATTGGGCATGGTCTCAATAACTTACAACGAACACTGAAAGGTTAACCCATCTGGCCCCGCTTGCGGGCCGCAGCAAGAGGCATACCTGCGATTGAACCGGAACGGCAAAAAAAACGGCATGCCCGTATAAGGCATGCCGTTCTGACCCTGATTGCGCGGGGACGGAACCCCGCGCGGTGTCCGGGATCAGTTCTTGGACTTGTCCACCAGCTTGTTGGCGGCGATCCAGGGCATCATGGCGCGCAGCTTGCCACCCACCTGCTCGATCTGCGATTCCGCGTTGATGCGGCGGCGCGAGGTCAGCGTCGGGGCGCCGGCGGTGTTTTCCAGGATGAACTTCTTGGCGTATTCGCCGGTCTGGATGTCCGTCAGGCACTGGCGCATGGCCTTGCGGGTTTCGTCCGTAACGATCTTCGGACCCGTTTCGTACTCGCCGAACTCGGCGTTGTTCGAAATCGAGTAGTTCATGTTGGCGATGCCGCCTTCGTAGATCAGGTCGACGATCAGCTTCAGTTCGTGCAGGCACTCGAAGTACGCCATTTCGGGCGCGTAGCCGGCTTCCACCAGCGTGTCGAAACCGGCCTTGATCAGCTCGACGGTACCGCCGCACAACACGGCCTGTTCGCCGAACAGGTCGGTTTCGGTTTCTTCGCGGAAGTTGGTTTCGATGATGCCGGCACGGCCGCCGCCGTTGGCGCTGGCGTACGACAGGGCCACGTCACGCGCGGCGCCCGACTTGTCCTGGTACACGGCCACGAGGTGGGGCACGCCGCCGCCTTGCTTGTAGGTGTTGCGCACGGTGTGGCCCGGAGCCTTCGGCGCGATCATGATGACGTCGATGTCTTCACGCGGCACGACCTGGCCGTAGTGCACGTTGAAGCCGTGGGCGAACGCCAGGGCGGCGCCGGCCTTGATGTTGGCGTGCACTTCCTTGTTGTAGACCGAAGCGATGTTCTCGTCGGGCAGCAGCATCATGACGATGTCGGCCGACTTGACGGCGTCCGCGACTTCCTTGACTTCCAGGCCGGCGTTGGCGGCCTTGTTCCACGAGGCGCCGCCCTTGCGCAGGCCGACGATGACCTTCACGCCCGATTCGTGCAGGTTCTGCGCGTGCGCGTGACCTTGCGAACCGTAGCCGATGATGGCAACGGTCTTGCCTTTGATGAGGGACAGGTCGCAGTCTTTGTCGTAGAAAACTTTCATGGTTGTGCTCCAGATTCCAGTATTTTGGATATTGTTCAGTTCAGATATAGGGTGAGGCTCGGCCGGCAGGCCGGTCAGATCTTCAGAATCCGTTCACCGCGTCCGATGCCGGACACGCCGGTGCGCACGGTTTCAAGGATGGCACTGCGGTCCAGGGCCTCCAGGAAGGCCTGTACTTTTTCCTGCACCCCCGTCAATTCGATGGTGTAGGACTTGTCGGTCACGTCGATGATGCGGCCGCGGAAGATGTCCGCCATGCGCTTCATTTCCTCGCGCTCCTTGCCGACGGCCCGCACCTTCACGAGCATCAGCTCGCGCTCGATGTGCGCGCCTTCGGTCAGGTCGACGACCTTGACGACGTCCACCAGGCGGTTCAGGTGCTTGGTGATCTGCTCGATGATCTCGTCGGACCCGGTGGTCACGATGGTCATGCGCGACAGCGTGGCGTCCTCGGTGGGGGCCACGGTCAGGGTCTCGATGTTGTAGCCCCGCGCGGAAAACAGGCCCACCACGCGCGACAGCGCGCCAGGTTCGTTTTCGAGGAGGACGGAAATCACGTGCTTCATGGGTGGCCTCCTTACAGGTCTTCAGAGCCGAGCAGCATTTCGGTCAACCCGCGTCCGGCCTTGACCATCGGCCACACGTTTTCGGTGCGGTCGGTGATGAAGTCCAGGAAGACCAGGCGGTCCTTGTGCTTCTTGAACGCCTCGCGCAGCGCGGGCTCGACGTCAGCCGGGCGCTCGATGCGCAGACCCACGTGGCCATAGGCCTCGGCCACCTTGACGAAATCGGGCAGCGAATCCATGTACGACTCGGAATAGCGCGAACCGTAGTCGATCTGCTGCCACTGCCGGACCATGCCCAGGAAGCGGTTGTTCAGGCAGACGATCTTCGGCGTCAGGCGGTACTGGTGGCAGGTCGACAGTTCCTGGATGTTCATCTGGATGGACGCTTCGCCGGTGATGACGGCCACGTCGTGCCCGGGATTGGCCATCTGCACGCCCATGGCGTACGGCAGGCCGACGCCCATGGTGCCCAGGCCGCCGGAGTTGATCCAGCGGCGCGGCTTGTCGAACTTGTAGTACTGCGCCGCCCACATCTGGTGCTGGCCCACGTCGGAGGTCACGAAGGCGTCGCCGCCCGTCACTTCCCAGAGCTTCTCCACCACGTACTGCGGCTTGATGACTTCGTCCGAGTTGGCGAACTTCAGGCATTCCTTGCCGCGCCAGGTCTCGACCTGCTCCCACCACTTGGCGATGGAGGCGGGCTTGTGCTCGGCGGCGGCGATGTCGTACTGCGCGCTGAGGTCGGCCAGGACGTCCTTCACGTTGCCCACGATCGGCACGTCCACGCGCACGCGCTTGGAGATCGACGAGGGATCGATGTCGATATGGATGATCTTGCGGGCGTTCTGCGCGAAGTGCTTGGGATTGCCGATCACGCGGTCGTCGAAGCGGGCGCCGATGGCCAGCAGCACGTCGCAGTGCTGCATCGCCATATTGGCTTCGTACGTGCCGTGCATGCCGGGCATGCCCACGAACTGGCCGCTGCTGGCGGGATAGCCGCCCAGCCCCATCAGGGTGCTGGTACAAGGCGCGCCCAGCTGCGTCACGAGCTTGTTGAGCTCCGGCGCGGCGTTCGACAGGATGACCCCGCCGCCCGTGTAGATCATCGGACGCTCGGCCGCCAGCAGCATCTGCACGGCCTTCTTGATCTGCCCCTGGTGGCCCTTGTTGACGGGCGCGTAGGAACGCATCGAGATCTCGCCCTTGGGCGGCGTGTATTTGCACTGCGCGACGGTGATGTCCTTGGGGATATCCACCAGCACCGGGCCGGGACGGCCGGTGCGCGCGATGTAGAACGCGCGGCGCATGGTTTCGGCCAGATCCTTGACGTCGCGCACCAGGAAGTTGTGCTTGACGCAGGGACGCGTGATGCCGACGGTGTCGCATTCCTGAAAGGCGTCCTCGCCGATGGCCGCAGTGGGCACCTGCCCGCTGATGATCACCATCGGGATGGAGTCCATATAGGCGGTGGCGATGCCGGTGACGGCATTGGTCACGCCCGGGCCGCTGGTCACGATGCAGACGCCTACCTTCTGCGACGAGCGCGAATAGGCATCGGCGGCATGCACGGCGGCCTGCTCGTGGCGCACCAGGATATGCTGGAATTTGTCTTGCTTGAAAATCGCGTCGTAGATGTAAAGCACCGCGCCGCCGGGGTAGCCGAAAACGTGTTCCACGCCTTCTTCGGCCAGGCAGCGCACGACGATATCGGCGCCATTCAGTTCCATGTTGTCATTCCTTTCAGTACCGGCCCTGCAAACCCTGCCTGCTGCTCGCCCGGATACGGCGGCAACTGAACCCATACCGGCTACGACAACATGATCCGGCGCTTAGCGGCTCACGGAGCCACGCCACCCGGACACCTTGCCGACCCGGCACACGCTCGACAGAACGCAGTGCAAACGCCCCTGGGGGACGCTGGAGGTCGAAATGGAAGCCTTGGCAACACACGCTTGTGGCGCGGCCAACGGCAGGTGTAACTGCTGCGGGATGGGTGGGAGGTGTCCCTGGCCATCCGCCTCAACGCACCGGCTTCGGATAGGCAGGCCGGCGCAAGTGGAGCAATTTACCGCGTTGCGTCAAAGGTGGCAAATCGGCCTTTCCAGGACTGTTGCGGAGAAGGTTCGGTAACCATCTGACCCCAAAAAATGCACGGCTCTCTCTATACTTGATTCCGTCATCCTGAACCTTGTCGTCGCCCCATGGATTTGCGCATCGCCAGCATCCGCCGCTTCCTCTACAGCCATTACTTCTTCGGAGGGGTGCGCCAGGGGGTGGGAATGCTGTTGCCCGTGCTGGTGCTGGGCGGCGTGTTCGGCAACTACACGACGGGGCTGGTGGCGACCTTCGGCGCGCAGTGCCTTGCCATCATCGACCAGCCCGGCGGCCCGCAGCGCCATCGCACCAACGAGATGCTGGGCGGCGCGGCGCTGGGCACGCTGACCGTCGTCGTCACCGGGCTGGCGTCCTCGCACCCGGTGCTGATCTGGCTGGCGGTCATCGCGCAGTGCTTCGTCTATTCCATGTTCACCGTGTTCGGCAAGCGCGGCGGCCTGATCGGCTTCGCCGGCCTGCTGCTGATGACGCTGACCATGCATTCGCCGCTCGAACCCCACGAAGTGCTGGCGCATGCGGCCGCCACGCTGGGCGGCGCGCTGTTCTACGTGGCGTTCAGCCTGGGCTTTTCCCGCCTGTTCTGGCTGCGCGAGGAGCAGCAGGCCATGTCGGTGGCCCTCTTCGCCACCGCCGATTACGTGGCCGCGCGGGCCGCTTTCTACGATGACACCGCGGACCTGGACGAGGCCTACCGCACGCTGATCCAGCGCCAGTCCGTCATGACGGAAAAGCACCAGGCGGCGCGCGACATGGTGCTGCGCGCCCTGCCCCGCGGCAAGGGCCTGGGCGACCGCCAGCGCGTGATGATCTGGAACATGTTCGTGGACATGCTGCAGCTCCTGGACACCCTGGTCGCCACGCATACCGACTATGCCGCGCTGCGCCGCGCGCTGGCCGGCAACGACTGCCTGATGTTCATGCGCGATGCGCTGGTGAAGATGTCGCTGGAACTCAACCGCATCGCGCTGGACGTGTCGCGCGGGCGCAAGGTGCAGTACCGCAGCAGCGCCCGCGCCGAACTGCGCGCCATCGAGTACGAGATCGAACAGCTCAAGCAGCAGGGCCTGGGCGAGCGCGAGCCGGAGATGCTGGCGCTGATCATCCAGGTGCTGCGCCGCCTGCGCAATTCGGCGCGCATCGTCGACCGCCTCGCCGACCACACCGCGGCCTCGCCCGACGCCAAGCCCACCGACGTGCTGCGCATCAACAAATCGCTCACGCGCTTCATCTCGCGCCAGGAGTTCCGCGTGGGGCTGCTGACCAGCAACCTGCGCCTGGACTCCCCGCACTTTCGCTACGCGTTGCGCGTGACGGCGGCCGCGGCGATCGCGATGACGCTGGCCAGCCGCTGGCTGTCGCCGGAGTTTTCCGCGCACAACTACTGGATCATGCTCACCATCGTGATCATCATGAAGCCGGGCTTCGCGCTGACGCGCCAGCGCAACGGCTGGCGGCTGATGGGCACGCTGATCGGCTGCCTCGGCGCCCTGCTGCTGTTCCACCTGACCGACCGGCCCGAGATCCTGTTCGCCGTGCTGCTGGGCGCGTGCATCATGGGCAATAGCCTGGTGCAGTTGAACTACATGGCCAGCGCCATCTTCAACACGCTGTTCGTGGTGCTGGTGTTCCACTTCGTGTCGCCGGGCACCGTGTCCATGTCGGTGATCGGCGAACGCGCGATCGACACCCTGCTGGGCTGCGCGCTGGCGCTGGTCTGCAGCTACATCCTGCCGTGGTGGGAAGCCCGCTATCTGAAGCCGCTGGCGGCGGCGGCCACGCGCGCCAACCGCGAATACCTGATGGCGGGCCTGCGCTACGTCGACGCCATGCAGGCCCATGGCGCCCCGGTGGGCGCGGCCGCCGGGGACACGCCGGCAGTCACCGACGCCGACCTCGCATGGCGGCTGGCGCGCAAGAACGTGCACATCTCGTTCAGCAATTTCGCCGAAGCCTTCTACCGGATGATGAGCGAGCCCAAGTCGCACCAGGTGAGCGTGCCGGAACTGAACAACCTGCTGATCCAGAACCACATCCTGGCCTCGCAGATCACGGCGGCCATCCCCATCCTGGCGGCGCTGCCCGCCACGCCCGAGGCCGTGCAGCGGGCGCTGACCGGCATGGTGGACATCCTGGACGAAAAGCTCGCCCAGGCGCCCGCCAACCTGCCCACCCAGTTCGCCACCGAAGGCGAGCAGGCCGCCCTGGTCTATCCCGTCAAGCAGATGCTCAAGGCCGCCCACATGATCCGGCAGGAACTGCAGGCCCTGGACGACCCCGCGCACACGCCGCCGGTGGCGGCGGCCGCCTGAAATCCCGGCAGGCGTACGCAGATGGGTGCAGCGCGGGAGTTGTGGGATGGGTGGAGCGCGGGATTTGTGGGATGGGTGTAGCGCGAGAGTTGTAGGATGGGTGTAGCGCGAGAGTTCTTAAGAAAGAACTCAAATATCGAACGCGCGTAACCCATCAGGCGGCGCCAGCCGCCGTTTTTCGTGGCAAGCGCAAATATGCCGGCTTGCGCCGGCCGATGGGTTTCGCGCGTTCGGCAATAGCGTTCTAGCTTAAGAACTCTCGCGCTCCACCCATCCTACGCCTTGCGCCTGAACACCAGTTTGTCTTCCGACGAGGCCGACGCGTCGTACGCATAGCCTTCCAGGTCGAAGCCCTGCAGGCCTTCGGGCTTGGACACCTTGTGCAAGATCGCGTAGCGCGCCATCAGGCCGCGCGCGCGCTTGGCGTGGAAGCTGATGATTTTCCAGGCGCCGTTCTTCCAGTCCTGGAAGACGCACTGCACCACGCGCGCCTTCAAGGCCTTCAGGTCGACCGACTTGAAGTATTCCTCGGACGCCAGGTTGACGATCACCGGCGCCTTCTGGCCCGCCTGCCGCTCGTTCAGGTAATCGGCGATAGCCGTGCCCCAGTACTCGTACAGGTTCTTGCCCTTGGGCGTGGCCAGCCGCGTGCCCATTTCCAGGCGGTAGGGCTGCATCAGGTCCAGCGGACGCAGGACGCCGTACAGGCCGCTCAGGATGGCCACGTGCTCCTGCGCCCAATCCAGCTGCTTGGCCGACAGGGTGGAAGCCTCCAGCCCTTCGTACACGTCGCCGTTGAAGGCCAGCACCGCCTGGCGCGAATTGGCCTGGGTGAAGCTGCGCTTCCAGTGGGCATAGCGCTGCACGTTCAGCTCGGACAGCGCCGGACTCAGGCTCATGAGTTCGGAGATGTCCTCGGCCGATTTGGTCTTCAGCACCTTGATCAGGCCGGCAGCCTGGTCCACGAACAACGGCTGGGTATGCGTCTCGATGTGCAGCGGCGAGTCGTAGTCCAGTTTCTTGGCGGGGGAAAGCAAAAACAGCATTGCGGGATTCCTTTATTCAGCGCGCCGTCCAGCCGCCATCGACCGAGACGGACGTTCCTGTGATTTGCGCGGCGGCGTCCGAGGCCAGGAATACGGCTGTGCCGCCCAATTGCTCCGGCGTCACGAATTGCAGCGAGGGTTGCTTCTCGCCCAGCAGTTCGCGCGCGGCGGCTTCCTGGTCGATGCCGTTCTTTTCCGCCAGCGCGGTGATCTGCTTTTCCACCAGCGGGGTGCGGACCCAGCCCGGGCAAATGGCGTTGGCGGTGATGCCCTGGCCAGCCGTTTCCAGCGCCGTCACCTTGGTGAACCCCACCACGCCGTGCTTGGCGGCCACGTAGGCCGACTTGTTGGCCGACGCCACCAGGCCGTGGGCCGAGGCGATATTGATGATGCGGCCGAAGCCCTGCTTCTTCATGTGCGGCAGCGCGGCCGCGGTGCCGTGGAATACGGCCGACAGGTTCAAGGCCAGGATCGCGTCCCACTTTTCTACCGGGAAGTCCTCGATCTGCGCGGTGTGCTGGATGCCGGCGTTGTTGACCAGGATGTCGATACGGCCCAGCTGGCGAACGGCATTTTCGACCAGGTCGCGCACGGCCGAGCCCTTGGACAGGTCGGCGCCGTCGTAGACCACCTTCACGCCATGCTTGTCGGCCAGGCCGGCGCGGACTTTCTCGATCTCCGCCGCGTCACCGAAGCCGTTCAAGACGATATCGGCGCCCTGCGCGGCGAAGGCCGTGGCGATACCCAGGCCGATGCCGCTGGTGGAACCGGTGACAAGGGCGACTTTTCCTTTAAGCATGAGCGTTCTCCTGTGATCTGGCACATAAGGCGGGAAGCAAAGCAGGCGTCAAGTGTAGCTGCCCGGCAAGACGGCAATCATGCCACGGCCGCAAGGCCGGCGGGTCAGGCCGCGGGGGGCTTGCCGCCCTGGCTGGACGGCCGCGTCTCGGGAACGGCTTCCGGCGGATCGGCGGTCGGCAGGTCCGCCATGCCCCCGCGGTTCTCGGGGATGCGTTCCAGCAGCTTGATGAGCACCGGCACCACGCCCATCGAGATCGCCACCACCACGGACAGCACGTCGCGCTGTTCCAGGTCCACCAGGTGGTTGTCCCAGGCTTCGTTGAAGATGGCGAAACTGAATTCGCCGCCCTGGGCGAGCGCGACGGCGAACAGCAGGCGGTGGTAGCGCGGCAGGCCCAGGAAGCGCGCGAAGCCGTACAACACCAGGCCCTTGACCAGCAACAGCGAGGTCACGCCGACGATGATGAAGATCCAGTGGTGCTCCACCACCCGCAGATTCACCGACATGCCGATGGCCACGAAGAACAGGCCCAGCAACAGGCCCTTGAACGGGTCGATGGCCTTTTCCAGCTCGTCGCGGTAGCGGGATTCGGCCATCAGCACGCCCACCAGGAACCCGCCCAGGCCGGCCGACAGGCCCGCGTAATCGAACAGCTGGGCGGCGCCGACCACCATCAGCAGCGCCGCGGCGGTGAACAGCTCGTTCAGCTGCGCCTTGGCCGCCCAGCCCAGCAACCGCAACCGATAGGCCACGGCCACCACCACCACGGCGATCAGCGCCTCCTTGAACGATGGCGCCGAGGTGCCGTCCGACCCCAGCAGGCCCGCCGCCAGCAGCATCGGTATCGCCGCCATGTCCTGGAACAGCAGCAGCCCGAGCGCCGAACGCCCCAGCGGCATCCGCGTCAGCCCGCGCTCTTCCAATAGGCGCAGGGCGACCGCCGTGGACGACAGCGCCAGCGACAGGCCGCAAAGCACCGCCGCCTGCCACCCCATCCCGGCCAGATGCCGCAGCGCCGCGCCGAACACCACCCCCAGCAACAATCCGCAGACCAGCATCTGCATCGAACCCAGCACGAAGACTTCGTTGCGCATGGCCCACAGCCGCTTGGGCGACAGCTCCAGCCCGATGATGAACAGCATCATCACCACGCCCCACTGAGACACCCCGATCATGGTGTCCACGTTCGTGACCAGCTTCAGGCAGGACGGCCCCACCAGCACGCCCGCGATCAGGTATCCCGGAATGGCGCCCAGGCCCAGCTGCTGCGTCACGGGTACGCAAAGCACGGCCGCAAGCAGGAGGATAAGGATGAGATCCATGGGATGAGGTTCGGCGCCAGGGCGATCGGGGCCCGGCGCGAGGCCGGCACAGTGCAGATTCTGGGCAAAGAATGCCGCAGCCGAAAGCCCGTTGAAACCCGCGATGGGCGTCTTTCAGACACCCCCTTTACACAAAAGAAAAAAATCCTGTAGAATTGCGGGCTTCGCTGCTTCGACAACGAAGATCCTTCCGACCAGGGATCTTTTGTGGAATGGCTCGTTTCATCAAGCGATGAACGAATCGACTTCCGCCGTTTTCGAGCTCGGATTTTCGAATCCGGTAGCGGAAAGGAGAGGTGGCAGAGTGGTCGAATGTACCTGACTCGAAATCAGGCGTACGGTATCCCCGTACCGTGGGTTCGAATCCCACCCTCTCCGCCAGTATTCAAGAAAAGGCCAATCCCTCGGGATTGGCCTTTTTGCTTTCCGGGGCAGCCTTACTGCTTGACCAGTTCGACGCGCCGGTTCTTGGCGCGCCCCTCTTCGACATCGTTGGACGCCACGGGCGCCAGCGATGCCACGCCCTTGGCGGACAGCCGGCTGGCGGGGATACGATAGGACTCGGCCAATGCCTTGGCCACCGCATCCGCACGCTTTTGCGACAGATCCATATTGCGGGCCAGGCTGCCCTGATTGTCGGTATGGCCGACGATGTAGACCTTGAGCGCGGGATCGGCTTGCAGGAGCTTGCCCATTTCGTCCAGCGCGGCCTTGGATTCCGCCTTGACGTCGGCGCGGTCGGTGTCGAAATACACGCCGTAGACGGCGACCTTCCCGGACTCGGTCAGCGCCTTTTGCATGGCCGTCGCGTCGGGCAAGCTGACCTGGCCCGTCTGCATGGCCTTGGCCTCGACGACCATCAGGAACACGGGCGTACGTTTGTTGGACTCGTCCTGCATCACGTCCAGGAATGCATAGACGTCGCCCGACGGCGCTTCTTTCTTGGCAAGCGCGACGTAGTACTTGCCGCCAAAGACGGCATCGCCCCCTCCAAGCCGGCGGACCTTGCCGCTATTGAAGACGAAGGACTGGAAATCGCCGCCGCACTGCTCGTCGCCCTTGCACTCGAACACGGTCTTGAAACCGCCAGCCCGCAAAGTGTCCTGGTAATTGCGGTAGACCTGGAGCGCGGACTTGCCGCCTTCGATGCGATAGCCGATACGGGTCACCTTGCCTTCGAGCGCCAAGGCCTGGGCCTCGGACTCCTTGGGGACGGCCCGGTCGGGCAACATCGCCTCGTCGTAATCCAGCTGCTGGTAGGTGTTGATTTCAGCGCCCGAAAAACGCCCCACCATCGGGTGGTCCTTGGAACCGGCCACGTCTTCCGCGTGGGCCGGCAGCGCGGCCGCCATCAGTGCCGCGCTCAACAGGACGAAACGAACGCTTCTTGCAATGCATGCCATCGGGGCCGGGCCTCCTTGCGACAAAATCCGGGAAGGACGGACCCGTGCGCCGTCAGACCGGCGCCGTCGGCCGGGCCAGCTGGAACAGGTCCGAGCTGCGAGCATACCAGCCGCCTCCATGCATGCGCGCGATCAGCGCCATGGCCGGCGTGTCCATGTAGCCGCGCGCGGCGTCCTGCACGTAGGCGTCGTCGACGTGCGCCCCCAGGACGCGGCCGATCACCACGATCTGCCGCGGGCCGGTCACGACGGTTGCCTGGCTGACGCATTCCAGCGACACCGGGCAGCCTTCGATGAGCGGCGGACGCACGTGGGTGGCCGGCTTCGCCTTCAGGCCGGCCGCCGCCATCTCATCCACGTCCGGCGGATAGTCGGCGCAGGTCTGGTTCATCTGGTGGACCAGCGACTCCGGGACCAGGTTCACGACGAATTCGCCGTTCTCGATGATGTTGGCGCCGGAATCCTTCAGCTCGCCGTTGGCATGGCGCATCAGCCCGATCGCGACCGTGGGCGGCTGGTGCCCCATGACATTGAAGAAGCTGAACGGCGCCGCGTTGACGACGCCTTTGCCGGATACCGTCGTGACCCACGCGATGGGGCGCGGGGTAACGGTCGACGTCAGCACGTTGTAGACCGTCTGCGCTGGCAAGGCGCTGAAATCGAAATGCATGGCTCAAGCCTCCTGCTGCTGGCCGGCGTCGATGGCTGAAACGGCGCGCTTGGCGCGGGTGTCGACCTGCAACTGGAAGACGTCGGGGCGCGCGTAGTGGCCGGAGACGTCGAAATCGTACTTGCCGCGCAGGATCTGGTTCGGCTGGATCTCCGCGTAGAGGATGGTCTCGCCGGAGAAGTCGGGGCCTGCCAGCACCTCGCCCAGCGGGTCGATGATGGCGCTGCCCCCGCGCATCAGCACGGTGTCCGGCTTGTCGCCCAGGGCGCATTCGAAATCGTCCGGATAGGCGTCGCGGCGCAGGTGCTGGCACGAGGTCAGCACGTAGCAGCGCCCTTCCAGCGCGATGTGGCGCATGCTGGGGATCCACGAATCGCGGTCGTCGGCGGTGGGCGCGCAATACAGCGCCACGCCCTGGCTGTACATATACATGCGCAACATCGGCATGTAGTTTTCCCAGCAGATGACCGCGCCGATCTTGCCGTAGGGCGTGTCGAAGACCGGCAGGGTCGAGCCGTCGCCGAAGCCCCAGATCAGGCGCTCGCCGGCGGTGGGCATGAGCTTGCGATGCTTGCCCGCCAGGCCCTGCTGGCCATCGAAGTACAGCACGGTGCAATAGAGCGTGCCGCCGTCGGCCTCGATGCAGCCCATCACCACGAAGCTGTCGGTCTCGGCCGCGGCCTGGGCGATCAGCGCGACCTCCTCGCCATCCAGCCGGATGGCCTGGCGATGGTAGCTGGCGAAGGCGTCGCGGCCCTCGGGCTTGCGCATGCCTATCGGCGCGCCGAAGGAGTTGCCCTTGGGATAGCCTCCCAGGAACGCCTCGGGGAACACCTGCACGCGGGCGCCCTGCTCCGCCGCCTGGCGGATCAGCGATGCCGCCTTCTGGGCGCAGGCCATGCTGTCGGTCGGAATGGACGCCGCCTGGATGACGGCTGCCTTGAAGCTTAGTTGCGTGGACATGTCTCTCCTCTCTATCAGTGTGCCGGGTCTTCGTCGATGGCCTGGGCGCGGGTGTTCGGCAGGAACAGGCTGCCGATGACGCCCACCACGGCCGTCACCGCCACCGGGTACATCAGGCCGCCGAAGATATTGCCGCTGGCCTGGGCCAGGTAAGTCGCGGTAAAGGGCACGATGCCGCCGAAGATGCCGGCGCCGATGTGGTACGGGAAGGATAGCGCCGTATAGCGGATACGGGCCGGGAACAGTTCGACCAGGTAGGACGCGACCGGGCCGTAGACCATAGCGACGACGGCGGTCATCAGCACCAGGATCAGCACGATGGTCGTGGTGTCGACGCGGGCGGGATCGGCGCGGTCCGGATAGCCGGCGGCGGTCAGCGCGGCCGCGTAGCCGGCGCGATCGAAGCCGTTGACGGTCTTGCCGCCCACGCTCATGGCGATGTCCTGGCCCGGCAGCGGCGCGGCGTATTCGAAGTTGATGCCCTTGCCGACCAGGAATTTCTTGGCCTGCACGCACACCTTCTTATGGTCGGCGTGGCTGCCGATCATCGCGGCCTGCAGCCCGAAGTCGCAGGCGCCGCCGCTGACGTCGGCATGCACGCGCACCGGCGTGCTTTGCATGGCTTGCGCCAGCGCCGGGTTGCCGGCCTTGAGCAGCACGTCGAACATCGAGTGGTAGCCGAGGGCAGCGACGAACAGGCCCGCCATCATGATCCACTTGCGGCCGATGCGGTCGGACAGCCAGCCGAACAGCACGAAGGTCGGCGCGCCGATGATGAAGCCGATCAAGATCAGCGTGTAGACGCTGGTCTGGTCCAGCTGCACGGCCTGCTGCAGGAAGATCATGACGTAGAACTGGCCGGTGAAGTAGGTGGCGCCCTGGCCGGCGGTGACGCCGATCAGCGCCAGCAGCACCAGCCTGAGGCTGGACCATTGGCCGAAGGTTTCCTTGACCGGATTCTTCGACAGGCGATTCTGCTGCTTCATCCGCGTAAACACGGGCGACTCGTGCAGCTTGGCGCGCACGTAGATCGAGATCGCCAGCATCACGATAGACAGGATGAACGGCAGGCGCCAGCCCCACTGGCGGAAGTCCTCGGCGCTCATCGCGGCCTGGGTGCACAGGATCACGATCAACGACAGGATCAGGCCCGCCGACGAGGTGATCTGGATCCAGCCCGTCAGCAGCCCGCGGCGCTTCGGCTCGCAGTGCTCGGCTACGTAGATCACCGCGCCGCCGTATTCGCCGCCCACGGCCAGGCCCTGGATGACCCGCAGGGTCAGCAGCAGGATCCACGACAGGTGGCCCGCCGATTCATAGGTGGGCAGGCAGCCGATCAGCACGGTCGCGCCGCCCATCATCACCACGGTGATCAGGAAGGTGTACTTGCGGCCCAGCTTGTCACCCAGGTATCCGAACATCACCGCGCCCAGCGGCCGGATGATGAAGCCCACGGCCAGCGCGCCCAGCGCGGCCAGCAGCGCCACGGTGGGGTTGTCCTGCGGGAACAGCACCTGGCTCATGAAGACGGCCAGGGTCCCGTAGATGAAAAAGTCGTACCACTCGAACAAAGTGCCCAGGGTCGAGGCCACCACCACCTGGCGTTCCTCTTTCCGGCTGAGCGTCTGCTCCGCGCCGATGCGCTGCATTGCAACATTCGCTTCCATGCTTGGTTTCCCCAATCGCTTTAGATTGATATTGCTGTATTCATTAACTATTATCAAACTTAAAGCCAGGCATGAAAAAGCTAGGGAAAACCCGGCGCGGCGGCCTGGCCCGCCAGCCGGAACCGGCTGGCGCCGCTGCTACACTCCCGCCAGAAACACAGTGGAGGCAGTAATGGCAAGGCCCGCCGGCAAGGTCGAAAAGAACGCAGAACAGACGCCAACCGCTGCGCGCAGGGGCATCCAATCGATCGAAGTGGGGTTCCGGATCCTGGACGTGATCCGCAAGGCCGGCCGCCCGATGCCTTTGAAAGACATCGCGGACGCCTGTGAACTCACGGTGCCCAACGTCCATTACTACCTGGTGAGCTTCCAGAAGGTGGGCGTGGTGTTGCAGCACACGGACACCGGCCACTACGGGCTCGGGCCCTATGCCTTGCGCCTGGGCCTGGCGGCCCTGGAACAGTTCGACGTCTTCACCACGGCCCGCCCCATCATGGCCGAAGTTGCCGCGATCACCGGCCATACGGTGTTCCTGGGCGTGTGGGGCAACAAGGGGCCGACCATCGTCTACCGGGTGGAAGGCGCGCGCAGCCGTCCGCTGCTGGAATTGCGCGTGGGCAGCGTGCTTCCCTTGCTGTCGTCCGCGCTCGGCCGGAATTTCCTGGCCCACCTGCCCGAGGCCAGCACCCGTGAACTGCTGGCGCAGGAAATGGCCTCGCCGCCGCCCGAAGGGCATGGCGGGGCGCCCGGCAACGCCTATACGCCGCAGGACGTGCAGGCCATCCGCGACGAAGTGCGCAAGCACCACCTCAGCCGCTGCCGCGACGCCCTGCTGCCCCACTTCACTTCCCTGTCGGCGCCCATCTTCGACATGCTGGGCGAAATGAAGGCCGCGATCACGCTGATGGGCCCGGTGGGCGCCATCGACGACGACCTGCAATCCGACACCGCGCGGCTGCTGAGCGAAAAGGCCCGCTCGATTTCCGCCACCGCCGGCTGGGTGGATCCGGAGGGCCGCTAACGGAGGGCCGCTGACGGAGGGCCGCTGACCGCGGCGCGCGCGGCTCAGGCGGTCGCGTCCGGCAGCCGTTGCGGCGGCGGCGTGGTGGCCGCGTTCTTCCGGTAGTAGAGGATGAATTCGGGCGCCGGCATGGGCTTGCCGAACAGCCAGCCCTGGCCGAAATCCACGTTGCGGTTCTTCAGGTGGTCGGCCTGCTCCTGGCGCTCGATGCCTTCGGCCACGGTCAGCAGGTTCAGCGACTTCGCCATGTCGATGATGTGGTCCGTGACCTTGTGGGTCGCCGAGTCCGTGCCGATGGTGTCGACGAAGGACTTGTCTATCTTCAACGTGTCCAGCGGCAGGCGCTGCAGGTACGACAGGCTGGAATAGCCGGTGCCGAAATCGTCGATGGCCACCGCATGCCCCTGCTCGCGGGCCTGCTCGATGATGCAACGCGCCTTATCCACATCCATGAATCCGCGCTCGGTGGCCTCCAGCCAGATCTGCCGGGCGTCGATGGCCGTGCCTTCCAGCATCTCTTGCAGCACGCGCAGCACCTTGCCGTCCTTCAAGTCTCCCGCGCTCAGGTTGACGGCGATGTGCATGCCCCGGTCCTCGGCGAGCAGGTCCTCCATGTCCCGGATCACCAGGCGGAACACTTCTTCGGTAATGCGCGTCATCAGCCCATTCTCCTCGGCGATGGAGATGAACAGGTCGGGCCTCAGGGTCTTGCCGCCCGGCCGGATCCAGCGGATCAGCGCCTCCGCGCCGACGCAGCGCCCGCTGCGCAGATCGATGATGGGCTGGTAATGGACGACGAACTCCCGCCGTCGGACGGCGGCGGCCAGCTCGCCCGCGAGCGACAGGCGCCGGCGCGACAGCCACGCCACCAGCCCGATCATGAGCGCGGCGGCCAGCGCCCCCATGGGCAGCCAGAACAGCCGCTCGCGCCGCAGCGCGCCCAGGGCCTCGCTTTGCGGCTCCAGCAGGACGACCGCCAGGTCGGCGTTGCGCGCGACGGCGCTCAGATAGGCCTCGTCGATGTTCAGCTTGCCGCCGTTGAGCGCCTGGGACACCAGCACCAGGTCGGGATGGTTGCGGGTGCCCAGCATGCCCACGCCGGGCAGCACCACGGCTAGCTGGACGCCGTCGGCGGCGCCTTTTTCGGTAAAGCGGCCCGGCTCCAGCAATGCGCTGTAGTCGCCGTAGCGCACGGCCACCATGCGGATGCCGGGGCTGACCACCGGCACGGCGTCCAGCACCAGCTGGCCGCCGTTGGACAGCAGGTACTGGGTGGGGACCAGGGCCTCTTCGTAACTGGGGACGCCCCAGGTGGTGCACTTCACGACCCTGCCGGCCACGTAGGCCAGCTCGTCGACGGCGCGGTCCTTCAGGGCCAGGGCCCGCAAGTGGCGGATGTGCTGGGGCGAACAGGGCTCGAACGGCACGTCGTTCAGGGTGCGCAGCATGGCGACCGTCTGGTCCAGCAGGCCCTGGGTGAATTTCAGGGTCCGCTCCGCCTGGCCTTGGAGATCGCGCTGCTCTACCGCGACGGCGCGGGACCAGGACATGTGCAGCGCGAATCCGATGGGCAGCAAGGCCGCGGCGGCCGCGAAAGCGATGGCGATTCCGATTACGTACTTGCGCGGCATCGAAGCCAGCCCCCTGGGATCGCCGACCTGGCGAAGTTATATCTTTTTACACTTTTTGAGGGGCAAGTGTCTCCGGGATTTTCGGCATCGGCGCCAAAAAAAATGCCCCCGTGGGGGCTGCCAGGCCCCGGGAGGCATGGGGGCATTTTTCCGAGCGGCCGACCGGCAACTCAACCTTCCGCGACGATCTTCGCGTCCTTGATGGTCTTGGCGTACTTTTCCTGCTCCTGCCGCATGAAGTCGGCGAAGCGCTGCACGCTGCCGCCGCCGTCCTCCGCGCCGACCTGAGCCAGCTTTTCCTGGACGTCGGCCATCGCCAGGACTTTGTCGATGTCCCGGTTCATGCGCTGGACCATGGCTGCCGGCATGCTGCCCGGCCCCACCATGCCGAACCAGATGCTGGCCTCGAAACCCGGATAGCCCTGCTCGGCCACCGTGGGCACGTCCGGCTGGCTCTTGGACCGCTGCTGCAGGGTCTGGGCCAGCGCGATCACCTTGCCGGACTGCAGCAGCGGGGTGGCGGTGGTCATGCCTTCGAAGCAGTACTGGACGTGCCCGCCCATCAGATCGTTCATCAGGGGCGCCGATCCTTTGTAGGGCACGTGCAGCACGTCGATGCCGGCGCGGGCCTTGAAGATTTCCAGCGCCAGGTGCTGCGCGGAACCGCTGCCGGCCGAGCCGAACACGATCTTTCCCGGTTGGGCCTTGCACAGCTTGACCAATTCCGGCAGCGTCCGGGCGGGCTGGCCCGCTCCGCCGATCAGGATGGTGGGCGTTTTGCCCACCAGCGCGATGGGCGAGAAATCGCGTTCCACCGAATACGCCAGCTTGGGTTGCAGGCCGGGCGCGATCCCGTGGCTATTGACGTGCGCCATCAGGAGCGTGTTGCCGTCATTGGGCTGGCGGGCCACCTGCTCGGCCGCGATGATGCCGGCCGCGCCCGCGCGGTTTTCCACGATGACGGGGATGCTCCACATCACGCCCAGCTTCTGGCCCAGCAGGCGCGCCAGCACGTCGGTGCCGCCGCCCGCCGGGAATCCCACCACGATCTTCACCGGCCCAGACGGCATGTCCTGGGCCCGCGCCGCCGCCGGCAGCACCAGCGCCGCCCCCAGCGCCGCGGCGCCGGTCATGAATTGCCTGCGTTGCATTCTCGTCTCCTCGCGCCGGTCTTGCCGCCGGCGATTGATTATGAAAGGGCCGCCAGCCGCTGCGCCAGCTGCCGGGACTGGGTCTCGTCCAACTCCACCAGCGGCGGCCTCACCGTGGCCCACGCCGGATCGCCGCGGCGCTCGGCGATCGCGGCTTTCATGGCGGGGATCATGGGGTAGGACTGGAATACCGCGCGGGTCTCGTTCAAGGCGCGCTGCCGGTCCTCCGCGTCATCTTCGCGCCAACGCCGATAGAGCTCGACGATGGGGCCGGCATTGACGTTGCCGGTGGCGGTGATGCATCCGGCGCCGCCGGCGCGCAGGGTCTCCAGCAGCACCGTCTCCGTGCCGGCGAACACGTCGAAGCCGCGCGGCTGGAAATCGCGCAGCATCGCTTCCGTATTGGCCCAATCGCCGGAGCTGTCCTTGACGCCTGCGACAATGCCGGGAAATTCACCCAGCAGGCGGTCGATCAGCGCCAGGCTGACCGGCACGCCCGATACCGGGGGGATGTGATACAGGTAGATGCGCAGGCGCTCGTCGGCCACCTGCTCGATCACGTGGGCGAAGGCGCGGAACAGGCCCTCGTCGCTGACGCCCTTGTAGTAGAACGGCGGCAGCATAAGCACGCCCCCGCAGCCCGCCCGGACGGCATGGCGCGTCAGCTCCACCGCGTCGGGCAAGGCGCAGGCGCCCGTGCCGGGCATCATGCGCCCGGCCGGCAGGCCCGCCTCCAGCAGGGCGTCCAGCAGCGCTCGCTTCTCGGCCACCGTCAGCGAATTGGCCTCGGAGTTGGTGCCGAAAATCGCCAGCCCCGCGCCCTGTTCGAGCAAGGCGCGGCAATGCTCGACAAAGCGCGGCGCGCTGGGCGAGCGGTCCGCGTTGAACGGCGTCAACACGGGGGAATAGACGCCCTGCGGGCGATCGGACGCAGCGGTGCTCATGCGGGCTCTCCTGGGTTAGCGGGCCACGCGGGTCCACTTGCCGAAGCGCTCGACCATGCGTTCGTCGAAGCCGAATCCCAGGCCGGGTTCCTGGTGCAGGATCACGCGGCCCTGCTTGTGGGTCAGCTGGCGATCGACCAGCTTGCGGAAGTTGAGGACCTGGTCGTCCCAGAAGAACTCCACATAGCGCGCGTTCGGCGTTGCCGCCACCAGCGGCGCATGCACGTCGTGGAACCAGTGCGGGCAGACCATGACGCCGTAGCTGGCGGCGGTGGCCGCGATGCGCTTCCATTCGGTGATGCCGCCGCACACGGCCGCGTCGGTCTGCAGGATGCCGGCCGCGCCCTTGTCCAGCAGCTCCTTGTGATACCAGCGACCGTAGCCGATCTCGGCGGTCGCGATGGGCAGGCGCGTCAGCCGCGCCAGCTTGGCATGGCTCTCGATATCGTCGGGGCCGAAGGGCTCCTCGATGAAGTACGGATCGTACTGTTCGAAGCGGCGGATGTATTGCATGGCCTGGGTCACGTCCTCCCAGGCGTTGTTGCAGTCCATCATCAGTTCCACATCCGGGCCGATGGCCTCGCGCGCTGCCTTCAGGCGCGCTTCTTCCTCGCGCGGGGACAGGCGGCCCGTCTTCATCTTCACCGCGCGGAAGCCCTTCTCCACGTAGCTGGCCATTTCCTCGCCCAGGTGCTGCGGGGTCTTGCCGTCCAGGTAGTAGCCGCCGCTGGCGTAGGCCGGCACGGATTCCAGTTCGACCGCGCCCAGGTAGCGATGCAGCGGCAGGCCGGCGGCCTTGGCGTTCAGGTCCCACAGCGCGATGTCCAGCGCGCTCAGCGCCCGCATCACCGTGCCCTGGCGGCCCTGCAGCAGGGCTTCCTGGTACATGGCCTGCCACAGCCCTTCGACGGCGTGCGAGTCCTTGCCCAAGAGCACCGGAGCCAGCAGGCTCTCTACCGCGGCCTCGAAGATGGCGCCGCCGGCGCTGCCCACGTAGCAGAAGCCGATGCCTTCCACGCCGTCGGTGGACCGGATCTTGACCAGGCCGTAGTGCCGCGTCGAAACCGTGCGGTTGGAAAACGAAGTGACTTTGTCCAGGGGTACCGCGGCGGCGCAGACGTCTATGGATTCGATGATGGGCACAACAGGCTCCTTGGTAGCGGGAATGTTCAGGTTGGCGCCGTCAGCACGGTTGCGCTGCCTCGACGCCCTGGACGTATTCTTGCCGCGGCCAAAGAAAACAACAATTATCTTCATCCATCTTTAGAATATGAAAAAAACATCTTTTCAGGAGACTCCCGGCGATGGACTCGCGCTTTCTGCAAACCTACGTCCACGTGGTGGAGCTGGGCTCGATCGCCCAGGCCGCGCGGCACCAGGGCCTGACGCCAGCCACCGTGCAGCAGCGGCTGCGCGCGCTGGAGACGGACATGGGCAGCGCGCTGATCGCGCGTTCGGGCCGCACCGTGAAACCCACGCCGGCCGGCACCCGGATCCTTGAGCGCGCCCGCGCCATCCTGCGCGATGTGCGGGACCTGCGCTCCGCGGCCTCGGACACCGAATTGCCCGCCGGCCCCCTCAGGCTGGGGGCCACGCCCACCGCCCTGACGGGCATCATGCCGCCGGTGCTGCGCACCTGGGTGGCGCGCCATCCGCACATCGAAATCTATATAGAGCCCGCCCCCACCACCCTGCTCTACAGCAAGGTGCTGTCGGGCGAACTGGACGGGGCGCTGCTGGTGCATCCGCTGTTCGCCATTCCCAAGACCTGCGCCTGGCGCGACCTGCGACAAGAGCCGCTGGTGCTGGCAACCCCGGCCGACATGGAGGTGCGCGACCCGCTGGCCGTGCTGGCGCGGGAGCCCTATATCCGCTATGACCGCAGCGTGGTGGGCGGCAAGATGGCCGAGGATTATCTGCGGGCGCGCAATCTGCGGCCGCACGTGAGATTCGAGCTCGATGGAATCGAATCCATCGCCAGGCTGGTGGCCGAGGGATTGGGAGTTGCGCTGTTGCCGGACTGGGCCACGACGGGCGCGCCGTCCTCCGCCGTCAGGCGCTGGCCGCTGCCGCCGCCCTGCCCGGTGCGCACCGTGGGCGCGATCTGGCCGCGCGCAGGCGTGCGCTCGGCCCTGATGCAGGCCTTCGTCGAACTGACCGAGACCCAGCTCGGCCTGGGCTGAACCGCGGACGGATCAGGCCGGCGTGACGGCGTCCCGGCCGTTGCGGGCCACGATCGCGCCGCCGGAAACCACCAGGCGGCGAGGCGCCCGCGTCACCACGGCTTCCGCCACGCAGCTCGCGTCGACCAGGACCAGGTCGGCGCGCGCGCCCGGCGCCAGGCCGTAATCGGCGAAACCACAGGCGCGCGCCGCGGCGGCGGTCACGCAATCGAAGGCCCATTCGACCTCGTCGTCGCGGCGCAGGTCGTTGCGCAGGCCGATCAACGTGGCGCGAGCCAGCATATCGGGGCTGCCGTAAGGCGTCCAGGTATCGCGGATACCGTCGTTGCCGCCGAAAATGGTAACGCCCGCCTCGCGGCATGCGCGCACGGGCGGCACCGGCCGCGAGGGCGGCGCCGTCGTCAGCAGCGCCACGTCCAGGGCGGCGAGCCGGCGCAGCAGCCCGTCCAGGCGCTTCGCGTCCACGCCGCCCAGACAGAAGGCGTGGCTGATGACGACCTTCCCGTACATGCCCAGCGCCTGGGTGCGGTCCAGGATCAGCTCCAGCGTGAACGCGCCGAGCTCGCCAGGTTCGTGCAGATGGATGTCCAGCGGCTTGCCGTGCTTGTCGGCGATGCCGAACAGCACGTCCAGCGAGCGGGCGGGATCGCGGTCGATGGCGGACGGGTCCAGCCCGCCCAGCGCGTCGGCGCCCGCCGCCAGCGCCTGGTCCAGCAGCTCCGCGGTGCCGGGCCGCACCAGCAGGCCGGACTGGGGAAAGGCCACCGTCTGGATCTCGACCCGGCCCGCCAGTTCCTGGCGCACCGCATGCACGCCGTCCAGGTGGCGCAATCCGGCGTCGGTATCGACGTCGACGTGGGTGCGGATGCGGGTCGTGCCTTCGCGCAGGAAGGCCAGCGCGAGCGCGCGCGCATGGCTGGCGGCGTCATGGCCGGTGCTGGCGCGCCATTGCCGTTCGTTGTGGATGCGGTCGGTCAGGGCCGACCCCACTTCGTTCACGTACCAAGGCGAACCCCAAGTGGTCTTGTCCAGGTGGGCATGGCCTTCGACCAGGCCGGGCAGCAGCAAGGCGCCCGCGCCGTCTTCCACGGCCATTCCGGGTTCGGCCGCAAGCGCCGGGCCGATCTGCCGGATGCGTCCGGCGCGCACCTGCACGTCCGCGATCGCATCCTGGACGCGGACATTCTTCAACAATAAGTCGGTCATGGTGGATTCCCAGGCTCCGCGCGGCCGCCGGCCGGGCGCGAGCCTGGCGCAACCGCCCAGGGCTCAGACTTGAGGCGGTTCGATCCAGAAGAAACGTTCGCCCTGGCGGACCATGTCGGCCACGCCTTCGGCGCCGATGCGGTAGTCCGTGCCCATGAGCGTGGCGCCGCCATCTTCATGGATATGGATGATGGCCAGCGGGTCGTTCGCCATGGTGTACCAGTAATACCCCGGCTTGAGATCATGCAGGTCTGTAGTCATGCTTCGAGTATACAAACTTCCCCGCTCCGTATTCAAAAAGACACATTAAATCCGGGGGAGTGCCTGACATGAGGGGCGCGACACGGCATACTGCTCAGTGCCAGGCCCAAACCGCGCGCTGTCGGCATGCGTCGGCTGGGCAATTGCCGCAATGGCGCATATGCCTTGATCGTGAGAGGAACCGCGAGCGTATGAAAAGGCAATCACTTCAATTCAGCGAACCGCTTAAACAGGCTGTCTTGAACGGCGGCAAAGTACAGAGCCGGCGCATATTGAAACCGCAGCCGAGCAAACCGACCACGGTCTGGTATGCCGACGCCTCGGATTCAGGAAGGTGGGTGGCCATGGGGCCTTCCCTGGATAATCCTTCCGAGCTGCGCCGCACCTCCAGCTGGGTCCGGTGTCCCTATGGGAAGTCGGGAGAAAGCATCGTCTTGACGGACGAAGCCGGCAATCCCTTCACCACGGCCGTGATCGTGGGCGTGCGTATCCAGCGCCTGCAAAACCTGTCCGAGGCGGATGCCCGGGCCGAAGGCATACAGGCGCTGTACCAGTCGTCGTCCCTGCTGCCGGGCGTGCCCCTGCAGACCGCTTTCGCCCTGACGTGGTGCGAGCGCTACGGCTCGCATGCCTGGGCGGCCAATCCCTGGGTATGGGTGGTGGAGTTCCGCCGCCAGCAAGACCAGGAGGGCTGAGCCCCCACGCCGGTGGCGCATCCGCGCAACACCGTTACGCGCCGGCGGCCGCCGATAGTGACCGTCTGTAACTCCCCGCCCCGGCTTCACCGCATTCCAGCCGATTTCAATCCATTTCAACGCTAGCACCGTCATAGCGGGGCCCCGGTGCTGCAAGGCAGCAACCGATGGCCGATTTCTTTGGGGACAGTTGCGGATTGTCGCGATTGACGCCGACCCGCTTACGAATGGCTGATGAAAAAGGCCGAAAATGGACTCAACGAATACTCAACTTTGCTGCGTCACGCAGTAGGCAGGTGCAACATGAAAAAATGGCTTATCGCTGGTGTCGGTGCCGCGGGTCTGCTGATCTCAAGCGCCGCCTTGGCCAGAGTGGACGTCGGCATTTCCATCGGCGTGCCGGGCGTGATCTATCCCGCGCCGGTGTACGTGGCGCCCCAACCCGTCTACGTGCCGCCGCCTCCGCCGGTTTATTACCGCCCCGCGCCGGTCTACGTGGCGCCTCCGGTGGTTTATCCCGCGCCCGTCTATTATCGCGGCGGTGGCGGTCGTTATTATGACCGCGGGTATTACCATGGCCGCGGCCACGGGCATGGCCACTATCGCGGCCGTGGGCACGGCGACCGCGACTGAGCCCGCCCGCAAGGCTGAAAATACAAAGGCCACTCTCGCGAGTGGCCTTTTTTTCGCCGCCGGGCGATGCCGGGGCAGTGAGGGCATGTCCGGTGCCCTGCTTGGCATTCCGTCAGGCCACCGGGGGCTGGACGGGTTTTCCGGCCAGCACGGCCGGTTGCTGCGGCGCCTGCTTGGCCTTGCCGTCGGCCCAACGGGGCGCTTCCTGGACGAGGTCGATCCATCGGCGGGGTGCGCTCGACGCCCGCCACCAGCCATTATGCGGACGCATGAGCAAACTCCGGTTCACCGTTGAAACGCACGCCATTGATGCCCTGGAACAACTGCAGGCTCTCTTGTTCCGCTTCCTGCAGATCCGTGAACGGCGCCTGTCCGGGCACAGTCCAGCATTTTTCCGGCGCGGTACCGCCGATCCGGCGGGTCCATATCTGCACGCGGTAGCCCTGGTCGTCTTCGCGAGCCACGGAGCATCTCACACGAAAATCTCCAATCATTCTTGAAGTCATGGACAACTCCTTGTTATATAAGTGAATGAAGCGTGTAGAACACAACGTGTATTGTGCCGTAACTATCCGGCCCTTTTATTGGATTACACAATTGCTCACATCATAATCAGACACTCATGTCGTCAGGTTAATGCCCCAAAACGACAGGAATATGTCGCTATGATAAAAAAAAACGGAGCCCGAGGGCTCCGTCTTTTTATCCTCCGAATGGCGGATGGACACCTCAGGCGTCAGGGTTTCAATACCGTCTGGCCGCCCATATAAGGCTGCAGCGCCTCGGGAATCAGCACACTGCCATCGGCCTGCTGGTGGTTTTCCAGCACGGCAACCAGCGCGCGGCCGACCGCCAGGCCCGAACCGTTGAGCGTATGCACGAATTCCGGCTTGCCCTGGGCGTTGCGGAAACGCGCCTGCATGCGGCGGGCCTGGAAGGTTTCGCAGTTCGAGACCGACGAAATCTCGCGCCAGGTATTCTGGGCGGGCAGCCAGACTTCCAGGTCGTAGGTCTTGGCGGCGCCGAAACCCATGTCGCCCGCGCACAGCAGGACGACGCGATACGGCAGGCCCAGCAGCTGCAACACGCGCTCGGCATGGCCGACCATGTCTTCCAGCGCCTCGTACGACTGCTCCGGGTGCGTGATCTGCACCATTTCGACCTTGTCGAACTGGTGCTGGCGGATCATGCCGCGCGTGTCGCGGCCGCCGCTGCCGGCTTCGGAACGGAAGCAGGGCGTATGGGCCGTGAGCTTGATCGGAAGATCCGCGGCGGCCTGGATCGTGTCCCGCGCGACGCTGGTCAGGGTGATCTCGGACGTGGAGATCAGGTACTGATCTTCGCGGACGTAGGGCTTGCCCTGGTCGTCCTGCTTGGGATCGTCGTCGCCGCCGCCCTTGGAGACGGCGAACATGTCGTCCTTGAACTTCGGCAACTGGCCCGTGCCGTAGAGCGTCGAGGCGTTGACGATGTACGGCGTGTAGCACTCGGTATAGCCGTGCGTGCCGGTCTGCAGGTCCAGCATGAATTGCGACAGCGCGCGGTGCAGGCGGGCGATGGGGCCGCGCATGAACGAGAAGCGGGCGCCGGACAGCTTGGCGGCCATGTCGAAATCCAGCCCCAGCGGCTCGCCCACGGCGACGTGGTCGCGGGCCTCGAACGGCAGGGCCGGCGGGTTGCCGTCGGCGCCGGCGGGGCCGGGCAGCCAGCGGCGCACTTCGACGTTGTCGTCGGCGGACTCGCCCAGCGGCACGCTGGCGTGCGGCAGGTTCGGCACCGACATCAGCAGGTCGTTGAGCGGCTGCTGCAGGGCGGCCAGCTCTTCCTCCAGCTGCTTCAGGCGCACGGGCACGGCCTGCGATTCGGCCATGACGGCGCTGGCGTCTTCGCCCTTGGCCTTGAGCTGACCGATCTGCTTGGCCAACGCGTTGCGGCGGGCTTGCAGGGACTCGGTTTCGGTCTGGACGGCCTTGCGGCGGGACTCCAGGTCGTTGAACCGTTCCGTGTCGAAGGACACGCCGCGGGTCTTGAGGCGGTCTACGACGGTTTGCAGGTCTTTGCGCAGCAGTATCGGGTCTAGCATGGTGATGTCGGTGAGGTTGCGAGAAGCAACGGGCGCGGCCCGTTACCGTTTCTTGGCACGTTCCTGCGCGTCCAGCTCGCGCAGGAATGCCAGCTTTTGCTGGATTTTAGCCTCCAGGCCGCGATCGGTCGGCCGATAGAAGGAGGGATTCAGTCCGTCCGGGAAATATTGCTCGGCGGCGGCGTAGCCGTGGGGCTCGTCGTGCGCGTAGCGATAGGCCTTCCCATGGCCCAACTGCTTCATCAGTTTGGTGGGCGCGTTGCGCAGGTGGATGGGCACCGGCGCGCTGCCGTGCTCGGCCGCGAACTTGCGCGCCTGGTTGTAGGCGTTGTAGACGGCGTTCGACTTGGCCGCGCAGGCCATGTAGACCACCGCCTGCGCCAGCGCCAGCTCGCCTTCCGGCGAGCCCAGGCGCTCGTAGATGTCGGCGCCGTTGACGGCCAGGTCGGTGGCGCGCGGATCGGCCAGGCCGATGTCCTCCACCGCCATGCGCACCAGGCGGCGCGACAGGTACTTGGGATCCGCGCCGCCGTCGATCATGCGGCAGAACCAGTACAGCGCGGCATCCGGATTGGAGCCGCGCACCGACTTGTGCAAGGCGCTGATCTGGTCGTAGAAGGCGTCCCCGCCCTTGTCGAAGCGGCGCAGGTTCTGCGACAGCGAGATTTCCAGCCAGGCCGCGTCCACCGTGTCGCGGCCGGCCGCCTGCGCGGATTCGGCCACCACTTCCACCGCGCTGATCAGGCGGCGCGCGTCGCCGTCGGCCCAGGCCGCCAGCTGCTCGCGCGCGTCGGCCGCGATGCGGATGATCTCGCCCTCTTCCCGCCCTTCGTTCAGGGCCTGTTCGGACCGATCGACCAGCAATTGCAGTTCTTCGGGCGTCAGCGATTGCAGCACGTAGACGCGCGCCCGCGACAACAGCGCCGAATTGACCTCGAAGGAAGGGTTCTCCGTGGTCGCGCCGATGAAGGTGAACAGCCCGCTTTCCACGTAGGGCAGGAAGGCGTCCTGCTGGGCCTTGTTGAAGCGATGCACCTCATCGACGAAGAGGATGGTGCGGCGCCCCTGGCCCTGCGCCACCTGGGCCACCGTGACCGCGTCGCGGATGTCCTTGACCCCGCCCAGCACCGCCGAAATGGCGATGAACTGGGCATCGAAGCCGTCGGCCATCAGGCGGGCCAGCGTGGTCTTGCCCACGCCCGGCGGCCCCCAGAAGATCATGGAGTGCGGGCGGCCCGATTCGAACGCGACGCGCAGCGGCTTGTCCGGACCCAGCAGGTGCGACTGCCCGACCACGTCGGACAGGGTGCGCGGGCGCAGCCGTTCGGCCAGGGGCACGTAGGGCCGATGCGCGGGATCGGCCGCGAAGAGATCGTTGCTCATTAGCAGCAGATGGGGGGAAACAGCGAGTAAATCAAGACAGCATTACACCATGACAGGCGTATCCGCCGCCCGTCCCCCTAGGCCAGCTCGGGCGGCGCGAAGCGGCGGTTGGCCAGCACCGGCAGCACCTTGCGCGCATGGGCCAGGCGTTCGGGGTCGATATCGGCGAATACCAGCGCCGGCGCCTCGCCCGCGCGCGCCGTTACCACGCCCAGCGGATCCACCACCATGCTGCAGCCGATATTGCGCTCGCCGCATTCGCCCGTGGCGGCCACGTAGCAGGTGTTCTCCAGCGCGCGGGCGGTAACCAGCACCTCCCAGTGCTTTTCCTTCAACGGGCCGCGCACCCAGGCGGCCGGCAGCACCAGCAGGTCGGCGCCGTCCAGCGCCAGGCGGCGGGCGAGTTCGGGGAAGCGCACGTCATAGCAGGTCATCAGGCCCACGCGCAGCCCGCCGATGTCCAGCAGGGGCGGGATTTCCCCGCCAGGCGTGACATTGGTGGATTCCTTCATGGTGAAGGCGTCGTACAGGTGCAGCTTGCGGTATTGCGACAGGATCTTGCCGTCGCGCAGGGTGACCAGCGTGTTCCACACGCGCCCTTCCCCCGTCGGGACGTGGACGCACATCATCGTGGCCAGCTGCGACCCCCGGCTGGCTTCCAGCAGCCGGCTCATGAAAGGGCCGTCCAGCGGCTGCGCGGCCTTCAGCACGATCTGCGGATCGGTGATGTCGCGCGCCAGGATGCCCTCGGGCAGGACCAGCAGGCCGGCGCCGCCCGCGCGGGCGCGCTCCATCAGATCGATGCAGACCTGCGCGTTTTCTTCCCAGACCCGGCTGACGGCGAACTGGCCCAAGGCAACTTTCAGCATGACTCTTCCTTTTCCTTTCTCGTTTTCCTATTGTCGCGCCAACCGTCGCCGCGTGCCGACTACGGGAAACTCCTAGCTCCCGTCTGTAAATTTCTTTCAGGATAATGAAAAAAATCCGATTTGACGGTAAATATTTTCCATAACAGGCGCCCCATGATGAACGCTTCCTCTCCCGCCGCCCCGCTGGACCCCAACGGCAAAGGCCTGGGCGCCTTCCCCGAGTCCTGTACCACCGCGGGCGTCGCGGCGCTGCGTTGGAATCTGCTCCGCGAAGACGTCAGCCTGCCCGTGGCCGTGCTGTACGAGGCCCGCGTGCGGCACAACCTGCAATGGATGCAGCGCTTCATGGAGGCCTACCAGGTCAAGCTGGCGCCGCACGGCAAGACCACCATGAGCCCGGCCCTGTTCAAACGCCAGATCGACAACGGCGCCTGGGGCATCACGCTGGCCACCGCGCCGCAGGTCCTGGCCGCGTACCGGCACGGCATCCGCAAGATCCTGATGGCGAACCAGCTGGTCGGCCGCGCCAACATGGCCATCATCGCGCAACTCTTGCGCGACCCCGCCTTCACCTACTGCTGCATCGTGGACTCCGCCGCCAACGCGGCCCAGTTGGGCGCCTACTTCGGCGAACAGGGCCTGGTGCTGCCCGTGCTGATCGAGCTGGGTCCCGCCGGCGGCCGCACCGGCGTGCGCAACGAGGCGCAGCTGCAGGCCGTGGCGGATGAAATCGGCCGCTGGCCGGGGCTGGCGCTGGCCGGCATCGAAGTCTATGAAGGCGTGCTGCAGGAAGAAGGCGCCATCCGCGCCTTCCTGCGCCGCGCCACGGATGCACTGCGCGGCTTGGCCGCCGCCGGCCGCCTGCGCAAGAGCGGCCCGGCGCTGATTTCCGGCGCAGGCTCCGCGTGGTTCGACGTGGTCGCCGAGGAATTCTCTCAGCTCGACATCGGCGCGCCGCTGGAAATCGTGCTGCGTCCGGGCTGCTACCTGTCGCACGACGTGGGCATCTACCGCTCGGCGGCCGAACGCATCAACGCGCACAACCCCGTCGCCCGGAAAATGGAGCCTGGCCTGCAACCCGCCCTGCAGGTCTGGGCCTATGTGCAATCGCTGCCCGAGCCGGGCCGCGCCATCGTCGCGATGGGCAAGCGCGACGCCGCCTTCGACGCCGGCCTGCCCACGCCCGCCCTGCTCTACCGTCCCGGCGCGCAGGCGCCCGGCGCCGCGCCCGCCCACTGGAAGCTCACGGCCATGATGGACCAGCACGCTTTCATGCAGATCGGCGAAGGCGACGACATCCAGGTCGGCGACATGATCGCCTTCGATATCTCCCATCCCTGCCTGACCTTCGACAAGTGGCGCCAGGTGCTGCTGGTCGACGAGCAATACCACGTGACCGACGTGGCCGACACATTTTTCTGAAGCGCCGCAGCACCGTTCCGACCCGATACACCCGCGACACTTTTTGCCGCCGGGCCGCCCCAAGGCAAGCCCCCTCCCCGGGGGCCGCAAGCCAAAGGCGCAGCAAGGGGGCATTTTCGACCCTCTGTTTTTGACCCTCTGGAGAGAGACATGAACTTCCGCACCTCCCGGCGAGGCGGTGGGCTCAATAGCCTGCTGCTGGCCGGCGCAATTGGCTTGACCGCTTTGTCGACCCCCGCCCTCTGTGCCGAGCCCGTCAAGGGAGGCACGATCTCGGTCGCCACCATCGGCGAGCCGCCGACGCTGGACCCGATGACCAGCACCGCCGATCTGGTGGGCATCCTGACCCAGCATTTCTTCGAAACGCTGTACACCTTCGACGGCAAGTGGAACCTGACGCCGCTCTTGGCCGACAAGCTGCCCGAGGTCTCGGCCGATGGCCTGACCTACACGATCCCGCTGCGCCAGGGCATCACCTTCCATGACGGCTCCAAGATGGACTCGTCGGACGTGCTGGCCTCGCTCAAGCGCTGGACCGAGACCGCCACGCGCGGCAAGATGGCCGCGAAGATCATCGCCGGCATGGAAGCGCCGGACGCCAACACCATTCGCATCACGCTCAAGGAGCCCTACGCGCCCCTGACCGCGCTGCTGGCGATGAACAACAGCGCCGCCATCATCATGCCCAAGGCCAAGATCGCCCCGACGCTGACCGAATTCGTGGGCACCGGCCCCTATCAGCTGAAGAGCCGCGTTCCCGACCAGTACATCCAGCTGGTCCGCTTCGACGGCTACAAGCAACGCGAAGGCGAGCCCGACGGCTACGGCGGCGCGCGCAAACAGTATCTGGACGAGATCCGTTTCGTGCCGGTCAGCAACGCCAACACCCGCGTCGAAAGCGCGGTGGCCGGCCAGTTCGACTACGTCGACTCGCTGCCGGTGGAGTCGCTGCCCAAGCTCAAGAACGGCCGCTCCGACCCGGTCATGCTCAAGCCCTTCGGCTGGCCGCGCCTGGTGCTCAACACCAAGCAGGGCATCATGTCCAACCTGGCGGTCCGCCAGGCCGTGCAGCTGGCGCTCAATGAAGAGGACATGCTGTACGCGGCCTTCGGCAACAAGGACTTCTACAAGCTAAACGGCGACCTCTATCCGGAAGGCTACCCCTGGGCCACGTCGCTGGGCAGCAAGGTCTACAACAAGGCCGACGCCGCGGCCGCCAAGAAACTGGTGGACGGCGCCAACCTGCAGGACCGCAAGATCCGCATCCTGACCAGCCAGCAATACGAGTTCCACTACAAGATGGCGCTGGTGGCCGCCGAATACCTGAAAGCCGCCGGTTTCACCGTGGACATGCAGGTCGTGGACTGGGCCACCCTGACCCAGCGCCGCCAGGATCCGGCCGTGTGGGACATCTTCATTACCCACAGCCCCTTCCTGCCCGAACCCGCCCTGATCGACTTCCCGTCCAAGGATGCGCCGGGCTGGTGGGACACCCCGCGCCGCAACGAAGTGCTGGGCGCCTTCAACCAGGCCCGCACCCAGGAAGAACGCGTGAAGCGCTGGGGCGACGTGCAGCAGGCCGTGTACGACGAAGTGCCGTTCATCAAGGTTGGCGACTTCAACGCGCAGGCCGCCCGCTCGCCGTCGCTGCAAGGCAGCAAGGCCGTGCCGTGGCCGTACTTCTGGAACGCCTGGAAGTCGGCGAAGTAAATCTGACGAATGGAGGCATGCGTAGGATGGGTGGAGCGCGGCAGTTCCTAGGCAAGAACCCTGGTCCCCAGCGCGCGAAACCCATGCGGCCGTGGGCAGACGGTGCCCTGCAGCGGCCGGAAAACACGCTCTTGCGGCAGCATGGGTTTCGCGCGCTGGATACTTGAGTTCTTCCTTAAGAACTCTCGCGCTCCACCCATCCTACGCCCGGATATTTTTTAGGACATTCACCGTGTTGCGCTATCTCTTAAACCGGCTGGTCGGACTGGTGGCCGTGATGTTCATCGTCGCGACCATCGTGTTCGTGATCATCCGCGTCACGCCCGGCGACCCCGCCGCCGTGATGCTGGGGCCGCAGGCCAGCCAGCAGGACATCGCCGCGCTGCGCGCCCAGCTGGGGCTCGATCAGCCCTTGGCGGTGCAGTACGTGTCCTGGCTGGGCAAGCTCGCGCAGGGCGACCTCGGCCAGTCCATCTTCATGAACAAGCCCGTGCTGGCGGCGCTGGCCGACCGGGCCGAGCCCACCCTGCTGCTGACGCTCATGTCCCTGCTGATCGCCAGCGCCATCGCGCTGCCGGTGGGGATACTGTCGGCGGTAAAACGCGGCACCACGCTGGACCAGTCGGTGCTGTCGTTCTCGATGTTCACCTCCAGCGTCCCGAGCTTCTGGCTGGGCCTGCTGCTGATGCAATTGTTTTCGGTAAAGCTGGGCTGGCTGCCCGTCGCCGGCTACGGCGGCCCCGATGCCTCGCTCGCGACCCGGCTGTCGCACCTGATCCTGCCCGCCGTGGTCCTGGGCCTGGTGAACTCCGCGCTGATCACCCGCTTCATCCGCGCCAGCATGCTGGACGTGCTGCGCGACGACTACGTGCGCACCGCGCGCGCCAAGGGCCTGCCCGAAAGCAAAGTGATCCTGAAGCATGCCGTGCGCAATGCGCTGATCCCCATCCTGACGGTGCTGGGCCTGACCACCGCCCTCCTGATCAGCGGCGCCGTCGTGACAGAAACGGTATTCGGCCTGCCCGGCGTGGGCAGCCTGGTCGTGTCGGCGGTGTTGCGCCGCGACTATCCCGTCATCCAGGGCGCGCTGCTGATCATCGCGGCCATCTATGTCCTGATCAATCTGTTCATCGACCTGCTGTACCTGCTGGTCGACCCCCGGGTGCGCTACTGATGATGACGATGATGATGAGGCCCACCCCCGAAGCGCCTGCGGCGCTTCCCCCTCAAGGGGGCGCCGCCTGCGGCCCGGCAAAGCCGGCTCCGCGCGGCCCCGATTCGATGCACCGGAAGTGGAGCAACTGAAATGACAAGCGCAACTGCTGCAAGTGCCGGCGTCGACCGCTGGCAGGTGCTGCGCCTGCTGGTCTCGCGCAAGACGGTGCTGATCAGCCTGATCGTGATCGTCGTGCTGGTCGCCGCGGCGCTGCTGGCGCCGTGGATCAGCCCCTACGACCCGTTCAAGCTGTCCATCATGAACCGGCTGAAGGCGCCGGGCGCGACGCACTGGTTCGGCACCGACGACTTCGGGCGCGACGTATTCAGCCGCGTCATCTACGGCGGCCGACTGTCGCTGATGGTGGGCTTTTCGGTGGTGATCGTGTCCAGCGTGCTGGGCATCGCGCTGGGCCTGATCGCAGGCTTCTTCCGGTCCGCGGACAAGTTCGTCTCGCGGCTGATCGATGCCATGATGGCCTTCCCCGACATCCTGCTGGCGATTTCGCTGGTGGCGGCGCTGGGCCCCTCGCTCGTCAACGTGGTGATTGCGCTGGGCATCGTGTACACGCCGCGCCTGGCCCGCATCGTGCGCGCTTCGACGCTGGTGATCCGCGAACTGCCCTTCGTGGAAGCGGCCCGCGCGCTGGGCGTTCCCACCTGGCGCATCGTGACCGTGCACGTGCTGCGCAACCTGGTGTCGCCCATCCTGGTGCAGGGCACGTTCATCTTCGCCTACGCCATCCTGGCCGAAGCCGGGCTGTCGTTCCTTGGCGTGGGCGTGTCTCCCGACATTCCCACCTGGGGCACCATGATCAACGCCGGCCAGCAATACATGGGCTCGGCCGACTGGATCATGATCTTCCCCGGCATCGCCATCGTGCTGTCCGTGCTGTCGCTCCAGCTGGTGGGCGATGGCCTGCGCGACGTCCTCGATCCGCGCCTGCGCAAGGAGCTGTAATCATGACCGCAAGCACCCGAGACATCGTGCTTTCCGTGGAAGGACTGAAGACCTGGTTCCACAGCCGCGACGGCGTCGCCAAATCCGTGGACGGCGTGACCTTCGACCTGGCCCGCGGCGAAACGCTGGCCATCGTGGGGGAATCCGGCTCCGGCAAGTCCGTGACCAGCCTGTCCATCATGGGCCTCCTGCCCAAGCCGGCCGGCCGCATCGAGGAAGGCAGGATCCTGTTCCGCGACCGCCAGGGCGCGCAGCATGACCTGGCCCAGGCCTCGCCGGCCACGCTGCGCCGCATCCGCGGCGCCGAGATCGCCATGATCTTCCAGGAGCCCATGACCAGCCTGAACCCGCTGTACACGGTGGGCGACCAGATCGCCGAGGCCGTGCTGCAGCACGAAGGCGGTTCCCGCGCCGATGCGCTCAAGCGCGCTCGCGAGATGCTGGAACGCGTCGAGATCCCGGCCGCCGAGCGGCGCGTCAACGAGTACCCGCACCAGATGTCGGGCGGCATGCGCCAGCGCGTCATGATCGCGCTGGCGCTCGCCTGCAACCCCGCCGTGCTGATCGCCGACGAACCCACCACCGCGCTGGACGTAACCGTGCAGGCGCAGATCCTGGATCTGCTGCGCCGGCTGCAGGCCGAGATGAACATGAGCATCCTGTTCATCACGCACAACCTGGGCGTAGTGGCCGAGATCGCGCATCGCGTGGCGGTGATGTACGCGGGCCGCGTGGTGGAAGACGCCGGCGTCTACGATCTGTTCGAAAGGCCCACGCACCCCTATACCCGCGGCCTGCTGTCCTGCATTCCCACGGCCGCGCTGCTCGCGTCCGGCGAACGCTTGCGCGCCATTCCCGGCAACGTGCCCAGCGTGCTGTCGCTGCCGCCGGGCTGCACCTTCGCGCCGCGTTGCCCGCTCGCCGCCGCCGACTGCCTCGCGGCCGTGCCCGAACTCCTGCCGGCGCAGGCCGCGCACCGCGCTCGCTGCATCAAGGTGAACCCGATATGACCAGTAGCCAAGCCCCCATCCGCGCCGAAGCGCCGCTGGTGCGGATCCAGGACCTGAAGGTTCATTTCCCGACCTCGCAGGCGCGCAACGCCCCCGTGGTCAAGGCCGTGGACGGCGTCAGCTTCGACGTGCCGCGCAACACCATCGTCGGCCTGGTCGGCGAATCCGGCTCGGGCAAGACCACGACGGGCCGCGCGCTGCTGCGCCTGTTCGCCCCGACCGACGGCCGCATTCTGTTCGACGGCCAGGACATCACCACGCTGTCCGAAAAGCAGATGCTGCCGTGGCGCCGCCGCATGCAGATCGTGTTCCAGGACCCCTACGCCAGCCTCAACCCCCGCATGACGGTGGCCGAGATATTGGGCGAGGCGCTGGACACGCACAAGCTGGCCCAGCACCGCCGCGCGGCCCGCATCGGCGAGCTGCTGGAGCGCGTGGGCCTGAACGCGGACCACAGCCGGCGCTATCCGCACGAATTCTCCGGCGGACAGCGCCAGCGCATCGGCATCGCCCGCGCGCTGGCGGTGGAGCCCGACTTCATCGTGGCCGACGAACCGGTTTCCGCGCTGGACGTATCGGTGCAGGCGCAGGTGCTGAACCTGCTGCAGGATCTGCAGCGCGACCTGGGCCTGACCATGCTGTTCGTGGCCCACGACCTGGCGGTGGTGGACTATCTTTGCGACGAAGTCGTCGTCATGTACCTGGGCCGCGTCATGGAACGTGGACCGACCCGCGAGGTCTACGCGCATCCCAGGCACCCCTACACCCGCGCGCTGCTGTCGGCCGCGCCCGTGCCGGATCCGCGCGCCCCGCGTTCGCGTATCCTGCTCAAGGGAGATATCCCCAGCCCGGTCAATCCGCCATCCGGTTGCGTGTTCCGCACCCGCTGCCCGCATGCGATCGAAGCCTGCGGAACCTCCGCCGTGCAACCCGTCAATGTCGGCCCAGGCCACTACGCGGCCTGCTCGCGCCTCGACGACCCCGAGCTGGCCCAGTAATCCAGGAATCACTATGAACATCATCCGCGACATCGTCTTCCAGATACGCAGTCGACGGGACGCATTGAGCGTGACCGAACGCAAGGTCGCCGACGCCATTCTGGAAGACATCATGTGGAGCGCGAGCGCCACGGTGGACCAGCTCGCCGCCAAGGCGGGCGTGAGCATCGCCACCATCTCGCGCTTCGCCCGCACCGTCGGCTGCGACGACACCCGCGATCTGAAGATGAAGCTGGCGCAGGCCAGCACCGTGGGCAGCCGCTTCCTGGACCCCAGCGCCCCGGCCGAGGAAAGCACCTTCTACGCCCGCATCTACGCCGACATCGAAAGCACGCTGCGCGCCCACCTGCCCGTCTTCACGGAGCCGCTGTTCGAGACCGCGGCCGCCGCCCTGGACGGCGCCCGCATGATCTACGTGTTCGGCATGGGCGGCGCGTCCGCCGTGCTGGCGCAGGAAGTCCAGTCCCGCCTGGTGCGGCTGGGCTATCCCATCGCCGTGTACAGCGACGCCGTGCTGCTGCGCATGGTCGCGGCCACGCTCGACGAGCGCGACGCCGTGCTGGTGCTCTCGGCTTCCGGCCTGACGCCGGAAATCGTGGGCGCGGCGCGCATCGTGAAGCAATACCATGCGCGCCTCGTCGCCATTACGGACGCCACCTCCGAACTGGCCAGGCTGGCCGACGTGGTGCTGCCCATCCGCACGGACGAAACCGACTTCATCTACAAGCCCTCGGCCTCGCGCTACGCGATGATGCTTGCGATCGACCTGCTCTCGACCGAGCTGGCCATGCTGAACCAAGAAGAAAACCGCGAACGCCTGCGCCGCATCAAGCTGGCGCTGGACGAACACCGCGGCGGCCCGAACCGCTTGCCGCTGGGCGATTGAACCTGGAACACGAGATGTACGACACCCTCATAGGCAACGTGCTGGTCCTGGACGGCACCGGCAGCGCCGGCTACCGGGCCAGCGTCGCCCTGGCCGACGGCCGCATCGCCGCCATCGGCGAGCTGCCCGGCGCCGCCGCGCGCCACCTCTTCGACGGCACCGACCTGGCGCTCGCGCCCGGTTTCATCGACGTGCATACGCATGACGACACCAACGTCATCCGCACGCCGGGCATGCTGCCCAAGCTGTCCCAGGGCGTCACCACCGTGGTGGTGGGCAACTGCGGCATCAGCGCCTCGCCCGTGGCCCTGCGCGGCGAGCCGCCGGACCCGATGAACCTGCTGGGCAAGCAGGAGGACTTCAGCTACCCCACGTTCGCGGACTACACGCGCGCCATCGAGGCGGCGCGGCCGGCGGTCAACGTGGCGGCGCTGGTCGGCCACACCGCGCTGCGCAGCAATCACATGGACCGGCTGGATCGCCCCGCCACGCGCGACGAAGTCCTGGCGATGCGCGCCCAGCTGCGCGACGCCCTGGCCCACGGCGCCATCGGCCTGAGCACCGGCCTGGCCTATGCGTCGGCCTTCGACGCGGACACCGAAGAGGTCCAGCTGCTGGCGGAGGCGCTGGACGAGTTCGGCGCGCTCTACACCACGCACCTGCGCTCGGAATTCGCCGCCATCCTGGAAGCCATGCAGGAAGCCTTCGACATCGCGCGGCACGCCCGCGTGCCGGTGGTGGTGTCGCACCTCAAGTGCGCGGGCGCCGGCAACTGGGGCCGCACGCGCGAAGTGCTGTCCACGCTGGAGCACGCGGGGCGCCTGCAGCACGTGGGCTGCGACTGCTACCCCTACTCCGCCAGTTCGTCCACGCTGGACCTGAAGCAGGTCACCGACGAATTCGATATCGACATCACCTGGTCGGTGCCCCATCCCGAGCAGGCACGCCGCAAGCTGGCGGCCATCGCGGCCGACTGGGGCGTGAGCCTGATGGAAGCGGCCGCGCGCCTGCAGCCGGCCGGCGCCGTCTATCACAACATGCACGAGGACGACGTGCGCCGCGTGCTCTCGCACCGCCTCACCATGGTGGGCTCGGACGGCCTGCCCAACGACCCGATGCCGCATCCGCGCCTGTGGGGCGCCTTCCCGCGCGTGCTGGGCCACTACAGCCGCGACGTCGGCCTGTTCCCGCTGGCCGAAGCGGTGCACAAGATGACGGGCCTGTCCGCCGCCCGCTTCGGCCTGGCCGAGCGCGGCCTGGTGCGCGAGGGCTACCACGCCGACCTGGTGCTGTTCAATCCGGCCACGGTCATCGACCGCGCCACCTTCTCCGAGCCCGTGCAGACGGCCGCCGGCATCGAGGCGGTGTGGGTCAACGGCGCGCTGTCCTATCGCAACGGGCAGCCCACCGGAGACCGTGCTGGCCGCTGGCTGCCGCGCAGCGGCGACCTGCGCAAGAATTTCCGCTGACCCCCGGGTGGACGCCGCCCGGCGCAACAAAAGCCTTCATTTCAAGGAGAGAACCATGAGCGCTGCTCCCACCGCCGACAACAACGGCATCACCCGCTACGGCGTCGCAGGCGGCACCGGCCAGGGCGGCTCACACATGCCGTTTGCCCGCGCGGTCGCGGCCGACGGCTGGCTGCACGTGTCCGGCCAGGTGCCGATGGAAAACGGCGAAGTCGTCGAAGGCGGCATCGTGACCCAGAGCCACAAGGCCATCCAGCAAGTGCTGGCCATCCTGAAGGAAGCCGGCTACGGACCGGAGCACGTGATCCGTTGCGGCGTATGGCTGGACGACGCGCGCGATTTCGCGTCGTTCAACAAGGTGTTCAAGGAATACTTCGGCGAGAATCCGCCGGCCCGCGCCTGCGTGCAGTCGTCGCTGGTCGTGGACGCGAAGGTCGAGGTCGACTGTATCGCGTACAAACGCCCTTGAGCTTGCGTAGGATGGGTGGAGCGCGAGAGTCCTTAAGCAAGAACCCCAGCGCTGAACGCGCGTAACCCATGCGGCCATGAGCAGACAGTGCCCCGCACCGGCCGGAAAACAATCGATTGCGGCCGCATGGGTTTCGCGCGCTGGATACCTGAGTTCTTACCTAGGAACTGCCGCGCTCCACCCATCCTACGGGTTCACATCTTCACCACATCCACGCCCTTGGGCGCGACGAACTGGAATTCGGAGGCCGGCAGCTGCGGGTTGGCGGCGATGCCGGACAGGTCCACGCGGGTGGTCTGGCCGAACGAGTCCAGCAATTCCACGCGCACGGGCAGGTTGTCCTTCATGCCGATGTCCACGCGCGAGAAACCCGCGTCGGCGGTGCGCGGCTTGGCGCGCAGCCAATCGATCCCGTCCTTGGACGGCAGGGCCGAGACATCGAACGATTGCTCCAGCGAGCCCGAACCGAACAGGATGGCGGCCGGCGACGTGCCGATCGCGGCGTCCACCTTGCGCTCCGTCACCTGGGCCAGATCCGGGTCGAACTGGAACACCTTGCGGCCGTCGGAGATGACGAGCTGCTCATAAGGCCTTTGCACCGCCCACTTGAACTTGCCCGGACGCTGGAACGAAAACACGCCGGTCTGGGCGGGCTGCGTGCGGCCCTGGTTGTTCACCGTGTATTGCGAGAACGAGCCGGTGGCGGCCGTGACCGTGGCGACGAAGGCGCGCAATTGCTCCTGCGCGCTGGCGGCCAGCGCCACGGCGGGCGCGAGGGTCAAGGCCGCGACCGCGGCCAGTCGGCGTAACGTCTTCATCAGGCTTCCTCTCGGGCGGCCGCTGCGGGAACCAGGATCTCGCGGTTGCCATTGGACTGCATCGCCGACACGATACCCGATTGCTCCATCTGTTCCAGTAACCGCGCCGCACGGTTGTAACCAATCCGCAGATGGCGCTGCACCAGGGAAATCGAGGCCCGGCGGTGCTTGAGCACCACCTCGCAGGCCTGGTCGTACATCGGGTCGGATTCGGCGTCGCCGCCGATGCCGGTGACGCTGCTGGCGCCTTCGGCATCGCCGTCCAGGCCGCCTTCCAGCAGGCCTTCGATGTAGTTGGGCTCGCCCTGCGCCTTCAGGCTCTCCACCACGCGGTGCACTTCATCATCGTTCACGAAGGCGCCGTGCACCCGCACCGGCAGGCCGGTGCCGGGCGGCATGTAGAGCATGTCGCCCTGGCCCAGCAGGGTTTCCGCGCCCATCTGGTCGAGAATGGTGCGCGAGTCGATCTTGGACGACACCTGGAACGCGATCCGGGTGGGGATGTTGGCCTTGATCAGGCCGGTGATCACGTCCACGCTGGGGCGCTGGGTGGCGAGGATCAGGTGGATGCCGGCGGCACGCGCCTTCTGCGCGAGGCGGGCGATCAGCTCTTCGATCTTCTTGCCCACCACCATCATCAAGTCGGCCAGCTCGTCGATGACCACGACGATGGTGGGCAGCGGCGCCAGGGGTTCCGGCTCGTCGGGGGTGAGCGAGAAGGGATTCGGGATCGGCTCCTCGCGCTTGATGGCCTCGCGGATCTTGGTGTTGTAGCCGGCCAGGTTGCGCACGCCCATCTTGCTCATCAGGCGGTAGCGCTTTTCCATTTCGCCCACGCACCAGTTCAGCGCGTTGGACGCGTGGCGCATGTCGGTGACGACCGGCGCCAGCAAGTGCGGAATGCCCTCGTAGACGCTCATTTCCAGCATCTTCGGGTCGATCAGGATCAGGCGCGTGTGCGAGGCGTCGGCCTTGTACAGCAGCGACAGGATCATGGCGTTGATCCCCACCGACTTGCCCGAGCCGGTCGTGCCCGCCACCAGCAGGTGGGGCATCTTGGCCAGGTCGGCCACCACGGGATTGCCCGCGATGTCCTTGCCCAGCGCCATCGTCACGACGGAATGGCTGGCGTGGTAGGTCTGCGAGCCCAGGATTTCCGACAGGCGCACCATCTGGCGGCGCGGGTTCGGCAGTTCCAGGCCCATCAGGTTCTTGCCGGGAATGGTTTCCACCACGCGGATGCTGACCAGGCTGAGCGCCCGGGCCAGGTCCTTGGCCAGGTTGACGATCTGGCTGCCCTTGACGCCGGTGGCCGGCTCGATTTCGTAACGCGTGATGACCGGCCCGGCCTGCGCCGCCACCACGGTGACGGACACGCCGAAGTCGGCCAGCTTCTTTTCGATCAGGCGCGAGGTGAATTCGATGGTTTCGGCCGATACGGTTTCCTGGTTGGCCAGCGGCGGATCCAGCAGGCTGATGGCCGGCAGGTCTCCCTCGGCGCCGGGAGCGGGCGCGAAGAACAGCGACTGCTGCTTTTCCTTTTCGACGCGTTCGGACTTGGGCACGACGGTGATCGCCGGTTCGATCCGGACCGGCTGCTCGTGGACCAGCTTTTCCTGCTTGGCCACGACCTGCTCGGTACGCACGGCCTTGGCCACCTCGCCGACCTTGCGGTCCTCGCGCGCGGCGTAGGAATTGCGGACACGGCGCACCAGGCCCTCCAGCCACGACCCCACGCGCTCGGCGACGGACAGCCACGAGAACGAGAAGAACAGGCTCAGGCCGATGGCCAGCATGACCAGGAAGGCCAGCGTGCTGCCGGTGAAGCCGATGCTGCGGCCGATCAGGTCGGCCAGGGTCTGGCCGATGACGCCGCCCGCCCCGCTGGTGGTTTCGGACGCGCCCGGCAGGTGCGTGCCGCGGCTGGCCAGGCGCAGGGCTTCCATGCCCAGCGAGCCGATCAGCAGCAGGAAGAAGCCGATGCCTTCTTCCCAGTGGACGCGCGGCAACACTTCCGGTTGCTTACTATTGGTAACGCGCAAATGGCTGGCGAGGCGCCGGTAGCCCGCGCGCACCCGGTGCAGCAGCAGGACCACCCACCACCAGGCGGAAAAGCCGAACAGATAGAGCAGGATGTCCGCCAGATAGGCGCCCAGGGTCCCGCCGCGGTTGTGAATGGCGCCGGCGGGGACGGAGTGCGACCAGCCTGGGTCGGACGGGCTCCAGGTGGCGAGCACCAGGGTGAGCCACGCCGCCAGGGCGGCGAAGAGGATCCAGCGGGCCTCGCGCAGCAACGCGGACAGACGCGTCTGCAGGGGCGAAGGCCCATTTCGGGTATTGCGCGAGGCGCGCGGAGAAGCAGTCGAGATACGCGGCATGCGGCTCATTATAATTGGGCGTTAACCTAAAGATACCCGCCCATGTCCACGCCTACGCACGCTAAAGTTTTGATACTCGGTTCCGGCCCCGCCGGTTACACGGCGGCCGTCTATGCGGCACGCGCCAATCTGAGCCCTGTTCTTGTTACAGGTCTGGCCCAAGGCGGCCAGCTCATGACCACCACGGATGTCGACAATTGGCCGGCGGACGCGGACGGCGTGCAGGGCCCGGACCTGATGCAGCGCTTCCAGAAGCACGCGGAGCGCTTCAACACCGAAATGCTCTTCGACCACATCGCCAAGGTGGACCTGTCCAAGCGGCCGTTCACGCTGACGGGCGACACCGGCAAGGTCTATACCTGCGACGCCCTGATCATCGCCACCGGCGCCTCGGCCAAGTACCTCGGCCTGCCCTCGGAGCAGTCCTTCATGGGGCGCGGCGTGTCGGGCTGCGCCACCTGCGACGGCTTCTTCTACCGCAACCAGGACGTGGTCGTGGTGGGCGGCGGCAACACCGCCGTCGAAGAAGCCCTGTACCTCTCCAACATCTGCCGCAAGGTCACCCTGATCCACCGCCGCGACAAGTTCCGCGCGGAACCCATCCTGGTCGACAAGCTCATGAGCAAGGTCGAGAACGGCAATATGGAACTGAAGCTGTTCCATACGCTGGAAGAAGTGCTGGGCGACGACAGCGGGGTCACCGGCGTGCGCGTACGCCACGTGGACACCGGCGCTACCGAGGACATGGCCGCCACCGGCGCGTTCATCGCCATCGGGCACCAGCCCAACACCGAAATCTTCCAGGGCCAGCTCGAAATGAAGGATGGCTACATCGTCACCAAGAGCGGCCTGTCGGGCATGGCGACCATGACGTCCGTCCCGGGCGTGTTCGCCGCCGGCGACGTGCAGGACCACGTCTACCGCCAGGCCATCACCAGCGCCGGCACGGGCTGCATGGCCGCGCTGGACGCACAACGGTGGCTGGAGAATGCGGGGCAATAAGGTCGGCCTGGCCGACCTGAAACGCCTGAAGAAAGACCTCCAGGAGGAGCGCGAGCGCGCCGCCCTCGCCCCGCCGCGGGCGACGGCGGCCGCGGCGGCCAGGAGCGAATCCACCCCGGAGGACGCGCTGGCCGCGTTCAAGCGCTCGACGCAATCGGTCACGCCGCTCAAATCGTCCGCCCGCGTGGAGCACAAGCCGGTCGCGCAGCCCGCGCCCGCGTTGCGCCGCGCCAACGCGCTGGGAGAAACGCCCTCGCGCGCCGACGCCGGGGTCTCCGACGGCGGCGAGATCACCCATCTGCTGTCCGAGGGCGGCACCGCCTTCGTGCGCGGCGACGCCGCCCCCGACACCGCCCGCAATCTTCGCCGCGGCCAATGGCGGGCCGGCGCCGAACTGGACCTGCACGGCCTGCGCGTCGAGCAGGCCCGCCACGCCCTGCTGTCCTTCCTGGACGAATGCCTGGAACACGGCATCCGCTGCATCCGCGTGGTGCACGGCAAGGGCTACGGCTCGCAAGGGCTGGAGCCGGTGCTCAAGGACAAGGCGCGCACCTGGCTGGTGCAGAAGAACGACGTGCTGGCGTTTTCGGAAGCCCCGGAACGCGAAGGCGGCGCGGGAGCGCTGCTGGTGCTGCTGCGGCAATCGGAAGGAACCCGCAAATGAAATGGCTTTATCTGGGCGTGGCCATCGTCGCCGAGATCTTCGCGACGAGCGCGCTCAAGGGATCCGAGGGTTTCACCCGCCTGATGCCGTCCATCGTTACGGTGTTCGGCTATCTGATCTCGTTCTATTTCCTGTCGCTGACGCTGCGCGAGATCCCCGTGGGCATCGCCTACGCCATCTGGTCCGGCGTCGGCATCGTGCTGATCTCCATCGTGGGCGCGGTGCTCTTCAAGCAGCACCTGGACACGCCCGCCATGATCGGCATCGGCCTCATCATCGCCGGCGTGGTGGTGATGAACGTGTTTTCGAAATCGGTCGCGCACTGAGGCGCCGCTAGGCGTTTTCGCCTTGCGGCCGCGCCGCGCCCGGGCTGCGCAAGTAATCCACCAGCGCCAGCGTCGCCCGGTCCGGCGGCGGCGTCAGCAGCGACACCACGATGATGGTCAGGAAAGCCACCGGCGCGCCGAACACGCCTGCCGCGATCGGCTGGATGCCCCACCACAGATCCACCGGCTGGGCGCGCGAGACGCCCAGCACCCATTCGCGCAGCCATGGATGCGTGTGCGTCATGTAGGCGAACGTCACCGCCAGCCCCGCCGCCATCCCCAGGGTCGCTCCCCATTTATTGGCGCGCCGCCAGAACACCCCCATGACCAGCGCCGGGAAGAACGAGGACGCCGCGAAGGAGAATGCGGCCGACACCATGAAGAGGATGTCGGCGGGCTTGCGCGCCGCCACCCAGGCCGCGCCGAACGCCACCACCAGCAGCAGTATCTTGGACACCATCACGCGGCGCGCGGCCGACATGCGCGGCGACACCATCCGGTACCACATGTCGTGCGACAGGGAGTTGGACAGGGTCAGCAGCAGGCCGTCGGCGGTGGACAGCGCGGCGGCCAGCCCGCCCGCGGCGACCAGGCCGGAAATCACGTAGGGCAGCCCGCCGATCTCCGGCATGGCCAGCACCACCACGTCGGCGCCCATGCTGATCTCGCTGAGCTGCACGATGCCGTCGCGATTGACGTCGGTGACGTCCAGCAGGTTGGTGTCGACCGCGCTCCAGGCGTGCACCCAGTTGGGCAGGCTCAGGAAGCTGGACCCCACCACCTGCGTGTAGACCTCGTACTTCACCAGCAGGGCCAGCGCGGGCGCCATGAAATACAGCAGCAGGATGAACAGCAGCGACCAGCATACCGAGCGCCGCGCCTCGATGACGGACGGCGTGGTGTATGAGCGCATGAGGATGTGCGGCATGCCCGCCGTGCCCAGCATCAGGCAGAGCACCAGCGCCAGGAAATTGATCCGCATGTTGCGGCGTTCCTCGGGGTCCTTGGCGGGGAAGGGCTCGGCATGCGGCGTGGGCGGGGCGGCGCGCGCCTCGAAAGACGCCTTGGCCTGCGACCACGCGATGCGCGCCTCTTCCACCCCGGCGGGGTAGCCGGCCAGCTCGCGCTCGGCCGAACGGATCTCCACCATGGGCGCGTCGTTGGCGTTCAGCTGGGCCAGCCGGCTGCGCAGCTTGTCCTTTTCCAAGGCCCAGGATTCGGGCAGGGCCGCCACCCGGCGCGCCATTTCATCGGCGTGCTGCTGCCACAGGCGGCGCACCTCGATTTCGGAAGGGTCGTTCTGCAGGTACACCTCTTTCTCGGTGACCTGCTGCAGCACGGCGCCGGCCGAGAGCTGCGGCACGGGCACGTGGGTGTGCTTGACCGACAGCCAGATCACCGGCACCAGGTAGGCGATGACCAGGATGATGTACTGGCCCACCTGGGTCCACGTCACGGCGCGCATGCCGCCCAGGAACGAACAGACCAGCATCCCCCCGAGCGCCACGAAGATGCCCAGCTCGAATGAAATACCCGTCATGCGCGTGGTGATGATGCCCACGCCGTAGATCTGCGCGACCAGGTAGGTGAAGGAACAGAGGATGGCGCAGGCCACGCCCGCCAGCCGCGGCATGTTGCCGCCGTAGCGCGCGCCCATGAAGTCGGGAATGGTGTATTGGCCGAAGCGGCGCAGATAGGGCGCCAGCAGCATCGCCACCAGCACGTAGCCGCCCGTCCAGCCCATGATGTAGGCGAGGCCGCCATAGCCGGTCAGGTACAGCGTGCCGGCCACGCCGATGAAGGAAGCCACCGACATCCAGTCGGCGGCGGTGGCCATGCCGTTGTAGATGGCCGGCACGCGGCGGCCGGCCACGTAGTATTCCACCTGGTCCGAGGTGCGGCAGACGATGCCGATGCCCGCGTACAGGCTGACCGTGACCAGCAGGAACACGTAGCCGATCCAGTTGCGCGGCATGCCCAGGATCTCGGCCAGCGCCAGCAGCAGGATCATCAGCGCGAAACCGGCCGTGTACAGCACGTAGATTCGGCGCAGCCGGACTCGGAATTCCTGGGGCGTGTCTCCGCTGAAAAACGGCATCAGCGGCTCTCCCCGGCGTCGTCGCGCTCATCGGCGCGATTCATGACCCGGGCGTAGATGGCAATGATGATGAGATAGGCCAGCGGCGCGCCGTAGGCGGCCATCCAGAACGCGAACGGCCAGTCCATGAAGTCGAAGGCCAGGCTGCGGGCGAAATACGAGGGAATGAATGTCAGCGAGGCCCAGGCGACGAGCAGCAGCAGGATCAGCCACAGGTTGCGGCGCCAATAAGGGGTGGGTGCGGGTCTGGGGTGTGAAAGGCGCGATTCCGGCATAACTAGGATGAGCGGGGCCCTACCTAAATATCGCGAAACGCGGCGCTTGAAAAGCCCCTGCGGAAGCAATGCCGGCTTTTTATGCGACAACGGCTGGCACTACCAGGTGCCAGCCGCTGTGCGTTTTGCTTTTTTTCTGGGTACTGCTTACTTTTTTTATGTACCGGTGCCGCCGGTATTTGCCCATGCAGGGCTTTGTCTCCTCACCTGCATGGGATGAGATTCTGCACCAGATGCGGGATCGTCACACTAGGGGAATGCCCTAAGAAGGAGCATTCATTTACATATTCCCTGCACCATATAAGTGCATTTTGGCCTGAAAGTTCTAAATATTGGGATTTTCCGGCTTACCGGGCCGGAATTCGTGTCCGCATCCGCCCCCCGCCCGCCCCCGACGGGGCGGCTCGCCGCAGCCGGGCATCGTCGGTGCCCGTATCCGGGCATGGCCCGCCGCGCGCCATTTTTTATATTTCCTTTATCCCCCCCTCCCAAAGCTATACCCCATTTTTACCCCCTGATCCGTAACCTGCCGGTGTCCTGATTGGTCGCTACGCCTGCCGGCGCGCATCCCTCTTTGCCGCGCAGGCCCGTCGTTCGTGGGAGCGCCGCTCCCGGGAGGAAAAACGTGGATGCCCTCTATATCGCCCTCTTCGCCGTCATGGCGGGGCTGACTTTCGCCCTGCTCCGGTTCTGCGAAGCCTTGTCTTCGGGAGAACAACCATGAGTTGGCTCTACTGGCTGAGCGGCCTGACGGCCGCGCTGCTATTCGTGTACCTGCTGGTCGCGCTGTTCAAACCGGAGAAATTCTGATGACCGCCCAATTCGTCGGATTGCTGGCCGTCTACCTCGCAGTCCTGCTCGCCATCGCGCCCCTGCTCGGGCGCTACATCCGTATCGCCGTGGAGGACGGGCAGTCGCGGCTGACCGCCTGGGGCCGCCCGCTGGAGCGCGGCATCTACCGGCTGGCGGGCATCGACCCGCGAGCCGAAATGGGCTGGAAGCGGTATGCCTCGGCCGTGCTGGCCTTCAACATCGTGGGAATCGCCGCGGTCTACGGCTTGCAGCGCGTCCAGGGCTGGCTGCCCCTGAACCCGGCCGGCCTGGGCGCGGTGTCGCCCGATTCGGCCCTGAATACCGCCATCAGCTTCGTCGCCAACACCAATTGGCAGGGCTACGCCGGCGAGTCGACGATGAGCTACCTGACGCAGATGCTGGCGCTGACGGTGCAGAACTTCGTGTCGGCCGCGACCGGCATCGCCGTGCTGTTCGCCCTGATCCGCGGCCTGTCGCGGCATTGCTCGGCCACGGTCGGCAACTTCTGGGCCGACATGGTCCGCAGCACGCTCTACGTGCTGCTGCCCCTGTCCCTGGCGTTGGCGCTCGCCCTGGTCAGCCAAGGGGTGATCCAGAACGTCAGCCCCTACCTGGAAGCCCAGACGATCGAGCCGGTGCACTACAGCCAGCCGCGCCTGGATGCCCGGGGCCAGCCCGTGCTGGACGCGCAGGGCCAGGCCGTCACGGACCCCGCCGTGGCCCGCGCGCAGGTGCTCGCCATGGGGCCGGTCGCCTCGCAGGAATCGATCAAGCTGCTGGGCACCAACGGCGGCGGCTTCTTCAACGCCAACTCGGCCCATCCCTACGAAAACCCGACCCCGCTGGCGAACTTCCTGGAGATGCTCGCGATTCTGGCGATCCCCGCCGCGCTGTGCTTCACCTTCGGCGAGATGGTGGGCAGCCGGCGCCAGGGAATCGCCATCCTGGCGGCCATGACCGTGCTGTTCGCGGGGTTCGCGCTGTCCACCGCCTATTTCGAGCAGCAGGCCAACCCCATGGTCGCGCAGGCGGGCGCCGAAGGCGGGATCTCGCCAGGCGGCAACATGGAAGGCAAGGAAACCCGCTTCGGCATCGCGGCGACCTCGCTCTTCGCGACCGTCACCACCGCGGCGTCCTGCGGCGCGGTGAACGGCATGCACGACTCGCTGAATCCGATGGGCGGCCTGTCGCCGATGCTGCTGATGCAGCTGGGCGAGGTGGTCTACGGCGGCGTGGGCTCCGGCCTGTACGGCATGCTGGCGTTCGCCATCCTGGGCGTTTTCATCGCCGGCCTCATGATCGGCCGCACCCCCGAGTACCTGGGCAAGAAGATCGAAGCCTACGACATGAAGATGGTTTCCATCGTCATCCTGGCGACGCCGCTGCTGGTGCTGGCCGGCACCGCGCTGGCCGTGTCGGTGCCGGCGGGCCAGGCGGGCGTGCTGAACCCGGGCATCCACGGTTTCTCCGAAATCCTGTATGCCCTGACCTCCGCCGCCAACAACAACGGCAGCGCCTTCGCCGGCCTGTCGGCCAACACGCCCTTCTACAACGTGCTGCTGGGCATCGCCATGTGGTTCGGCCGCTACGCCATCATCGTCGCCATCCTGGCGATGGCGGGCTCGCTGGCCGCCAAGCGCCGCCTTCCCGCCGGCCCGGGCAGCATGCCCACCACCGGCCCGCTCTTCGTGGTCCTGCTGATCGGCGCGGTGCTGATGGTGGGCGCCCTGACGTACGTGCCGGCGCTGGCCCTCGGCCCCGTCGCGGAGCACCTGCAATGAAGCCCACCCCCGTAGCGCGCTGCGCTCTAGGACTGAAAATGGCCAAGATCGAAACCTCTACTTCCGGCGTCGGAGGCGGCGCCGTTCGCGCCGCGTCGAGCGGCGCCCCTGAACGCGCGTTCGGCATGTGGTCGAGCGCCCTGGTCGGCCCGGCCCTGCTGGATAGCCTGCGCAAGCTATCGCCCGCCGCCCAGTTGAAGAACCCCGTGATGTTCGTCGTCTACGTGGGCAGCATCCTGACGACCGCGCTGTGGGTCATCGCGCTGCGCGGCGCCGCGGAAGCCCCCGCCGGGTTCATCCTGGCGATCAGCATCTGGCTGTGGTTCACGGTGCTGTTCGCCAACTTCGCCGAGGCCCTGGCCGAAGGCCGCGGCAAACAGCAGGCCGCCGCCCTGCGCGGCCTGCGCACCACCGTGGACGCCCGCCTGCTCAAGGGCTTCCGCGACGACGACGCCGGCCAAGCGCAGCCGGCCGACTGGCGCGGCCGGGCCGTCAGCCAGCCGTCGGGCCTGCTGCGCCGGGGCGACGTGGTGCTGGTCGAGGCGGGCGAGACCATCCCCGGCGACGGCCAGGTCCTGGCCGGCGTCGCCTCGGTGGACGAAAGCGCCATCACCGGCGAATCCGCGCCAGTGATCCGCGAATCCGGCGGCGACTTTTCGTCCGTCACCGGCGGCACCCGGGTGCTGTCCGACTGGATCTTCGTGCGCATCGCCGCCGATCCCGGCGAGAGCTTCCTGGACCGCATGATCGCCATGGTGGAAGGCGCCAAGCGCCAGAAGACCCCGAACGAGCTCGCCCTCACCATCCTGCTGGTGGGGCTGACGGTGGTGTTCCTGCTGGTCGTCGTGACCCTGATGCCGTTCTCGATCTACGCGGTGGCCGCCGCCGGCGGCGGCGCCGCGGTCACCGTGACCGTGCTGGTCGCCCTGCTCGTCTGCCTGATTCCCACCACCATCGGCGGTTTGCTGTCGGCCATCGGCGTGGCGGGCATGAGCCGCATGATGGGCGCCAACGTCATCGCCACCTCCGGCCGCGCCGTCGAAGCCGCCGGCGACGTGGACGTGCTGCTGTTGGACAAGACGGGCACCATCACCTTCGGCAACCGCCAGGCATCGGCCTTCCTGCCGGCGCCGGGCGTGTCGGCGCGCGAACTGGCCGACGCGGCCCGCCTCGCTTCGCTGGCCGACGAAACGCCCGAGGGCCGCAGCATCGTCGCCCTGGCCGACAAGACCCTGCACGCGCCGGCCGCGTCCCTGTCCGGCGCGGAGTTCGTGCCCTTCACCGCGCAGTCGCGCATGAGCGGCGTGAACGTGAACGGCCGGATGATCCGCAAGGGCGCGGTCGACGCCGTCCAGGCCTGGCTGGGCGTCCAGGATTCAACGGTGCCCGCGCAAGCGCTGCAGCTGGCCGAGGACGTGGCCCGCCGCGGCAGCACGCCGCTGATGGTCAGCGACGGCGGCCGCGCGCTCGGCGTGGTCGAACTGAAGGACATCGTCAAGCCCGGCATCCAGGCGCGCTTCGCCGAACTGCGCCGCATGGGCATCAAGACCGTGATGATCACGGGCGACAACAAGCTCACCGCCGCCTCCATCGCCGCCGAGGCGGGGGTCGACGATTTCCTGGCTCAAGCCACCCCGGAAGCCAAGCTCAAGCTCATCCGCGCCTACCAGGCAGAAGGCCGGCTGGTGGCGATGACGGGCGACGGCACCAATGATGCGCCCGCGCTCGCGCAGGCCGACGTGGCGGTGGCGATGAATTCGGGCACCCAGGCGGCCAAGGAGGCCGGCAACATGGTGGACCTGGACTCCAACCCCACCAAGCTCATCGAGATCGTCGAGATCGGCAAGCAGATGCTGATGACCCGGGGCGCGCTCACCACTTTCAGCGTGGCCAACGACGTGGCCAAGTACTTCGCCATCATCCCGGCCGCGTTCGCCACCGTCTATCCCCAGCTGAACGTGCTGAACGTGATGGGCCTGACCACGCCCTCCTCGGCCATCCTGTCGGCCGTGATCTTCAACGCGCTGATCATCGTCGTGCTGATTCCGCTTGCGCTCAAGGGCGTGCGCTACCGCCCGCTCGGCGCCTCGGTGCTGCTGCGCCGCAACCTGCTCATCTACGGCCTGGGCGGCCTGCTGGTGCCCTTCGCCGGCATCAAGCTGGTCGACATGGTGCTGGCCGCGCTGGGCTGGATCTAGCCCCTTTCGCTTCCACAAGGAACCCGTCATGAATCCCTCCGCTTCCTCGCCGCGCCAAGGCGGCATCCTGCGCCCGGCGCTCGTCGTCTTCGCCGCGCTGTCGCTGGTGACCGGCCTGGCCTATCCCTTCCTGACCTCCGGCATCGCGGCCGCCGTCTTCCCCCACGAGGCGGCCGGATCGCTCATCAAGCAGGGCGAGCGGCTCGTGGGCTCGGAACTGATCGGCCAGGAATTCAGTTCGCCCGGCTACTTCTGGGGCCGCCCCTCCGCCACCGCGCCCATGCCGTACAACGCGGCCGGCTCCGGCGGCTCGAACCTCGGTCCGCGCAACCCGGCGCTGGCCGAGGCCATCCAGGCCCGCATCGCCGCGCTGAAGGCGGCCGATCCCGGCAATCCGCTCCCCGTGCCCGCGGAGCTGCTGACCGCGTCCGGCAGCGGGCTGGATCCGCACATCAGCCCGGCCGCGGCGGCCTACCAGGCGGCGCGGGTCGCGCGCGCCCGCCAGCTGCCGCGCGAGCAGGTGGACGCCCTGATCCGGGCCCACACGGACACGCCCTGGCTGGGCCTGCTGGGCGACCCGACGGTCAACGTGCTGACGCTGAACCTGGCGCTGGACCAACTGCCCGCGGCGCGCTGATGTCGCGGCGTATAGTATTGCCAGCCGTTTCCTTCCACCTCTTGCGCGTTCATGGCTGATATCGCTGGCGAGCGTCCCGACCCCGACGCGCTCTTGAAAACCCTGGACGACGCCGCGCGGCAGGCGGTGCGCGGCAAGCTGCGCGTCTACTTCGGGTCCTCGGCCGGCGTGGGCAAGACCTACGCCATGCTGGTGGCGGCCCGCGCGCAGGCCGCCCAGGGGATCGAGGTGCTCGCGGGCATCGTCGAAACGCACGGACGGCGCGAAACGGCCTCGCTGCTTGAAGGCCTGCCCGCGCTGCCGCTGAAGGAGGTCGCCTACCGCGGCCACCTTCTGAAGGAGTTCGACCTGGACGGCGCGCTGGCCCGACGCCCGGGCCTGGTGCTGGTCGATGAACTCGCGCATTCGAACGCGCCCGGCTCCCGCCACGCCAAGCGCTGGCAGGACATCCAGGAGCTACTCGCGGCCGGCATCGACGTCTGGACCACGCTCAACGTGCAGCACCTCGACAGCCTCAACGAGGCGGTGGGCAGCATCACCGGCGTACGGGTCTGGGAGACGGTGCCGGACGAGGTCTTCGATTCGGCCGACGAAGTCATCCTGGTCGATCTTTCCGCCGACGAACTCTTGCGACGCCTGAAGGAAGGCAAGGTCTACCTGCCCGATCAGGCGCGCCACGCCACGCGCAATTTCTTCCGCAAGGGCAATCTGATCGCCCTGAGGGAACTGGCGCTGCGCCGCACCGCGGACCACGTCGACGACGACGTGCAGGCCTATCGCCGCGATCGCGCCATCGAGTCCGTATGGCGCACGCGCGAGGCCGTGGTCGCCTGCATCGGCGCGGACGTGGACGCCGAATACGTCATCCGCAGCGCCCACCGGCTCAGCCAGCAGCTGGAATGCGATCTGCACGTCGTCACCATCGACACCCCGCGGGCCGCGCCCCCGCCCCCGTCCGAGCAGGAGCGCATGCAGCGCAGCCTGGCCCTGGCCGATTCGCTGGGCGCCCGCAGCGAAACGCTGGCGGGCGGCGACATGGTCGACGCGGTCGTGCGATACGTGCGCCGGCACAACATCACCAAGGCCATCCTTGGCCGGACCCGCGCTAGCGGCCTGCAGCGCCTGCGGCTCTCGCTGTCCGCCGTGCTGACGGCCGCCATCGCGCCGGGCTGGCTGTGGCGCCGCCACAGCTTCGCCGACATGCTCGCCGCAGGCTGCCCGGAAATCGACGTCATCCGGCTGGGCGCGCCTCCGCTACCCGCCAACCCCGCGCCGGGCCGCGATCCGCTCACGCTGGGACGCGGCGCCCGCCAGGCCGCCGACGAGCGCGGCTCCCGGCCGCTGGCGGGCTATGCCTGGGCCCTGTGCTATTGCGCGGCCGCCACGGCGCTCTCCGCGTTCGCCTTCCCCGCCCTGCACCAGACCAACATCGTCATGCTGTTCCTGCTGGCGGTGGTGGCCGTGGCCCTGCGCCATGGCCGCGGGCCCGCGGCGCTGGCGTCGGTCGTCAGCGTCGGGCTCTTCGATTTCTTCTTCGTGCAGCCGCTGGCGTCGTTTGCCGTATCGGACGTGCAATACCTGCTGACCTTCGGCGTGCTGCTGGGGGTGGGCCTGCTGATCGGGCAGCTCACCGCGGGCCTGCGCCTGCAGGCGCAGGCTTCGGTCAAGCGGGAAGCCGACGCGCGCAGCCTTTACGAATTCGCGCGCGAGCTCTCGTCCGCGCTGCAGCCCGAACAGATCGTCGCGCTGGCGGGCGCGTTCGTCCACGCCACCTTCGGCTCGCGTTGCGCGCTGTACATCCTGGGCATGGACGACAGGCTGAAGCTCGCCTCCCCGCCCGACGCGGACATGCCCGCGCTGGAGTCCGCCCTGGCGCAATGGGTCTACGATCACGGCCAGCCGGCGGGCGCGGGCACGGCCACGCTTTCCAACAGCAACCTGCTGTACCTGCCGCTGAAGGCGCCCATGCGGACCCGCGGCGTGCTGGCGCTGGCGGCGCCCCGCCGCAGCCTGTTCTCCCACCCCGATTCGCGCCGCCAGATCGAGGCCTACGCCACCCTCATCGCCATCGCGCTGGAACGCCTGCACTATGTGGAGGTCGCGCAGCAGGCCCTGGTCAGCATGGAATCGGAGAAGCTGCGCAACTCGCTGCTGGCCGCCGTCTCGCACGACCTGCGCACGCCGCTGACCAGCCTGGTCGGCATGACGGACACGCTGATGCGCCAGCAGGCGGCGCTGCCGCCCGACGTGCACGACACCCTGCGCGCCATGCGCGACCAGGCCCAGCGCATGCATGCGCTGGTGGCCAATCTGCTCGACATGGCGCGGCTGCAAAGCCGCGATACGCCGCTGCGCCTGGAGTGGCAGTCCATCGAGGAGCTGGTGGGGGCCGCGCTGGCCGACCTGCGCGAGCCGCTGGCCGCGCACCGCGTCACCGTGGACAGCCTGTCGGACCTGCCCCTGGTGGAATGCGACGGCGTGCTGATCGAACGGGTGCTGTGCAACCTGCTGGAAAACGCGGCCAAGTACACCCCGGCGGGCAGTTCGCTGCGCCTGAGCGCGGCCGTCCAGGACGGCGAATTGCGCGTCGCCGTGGCCGACGACGGGCCGGGCGTGGAGCCCGGCGCGGAGCGCCGCATCTTCGAGAAATTCACGCGCGGCGACCGCGAGTCGGCCACGCCCGGCGTCGGCCTGGGCCTGGCCGTATGCGAGGCCATCGTCAGCGCCCACCGCGGACGGATCTGGGTCGAGCAGGCGCCCGGCCAGGAATCCGGGGCGCAGTTCGTCTTCACGCTTCCGCTGCGCACGCCGCCCCCCATTCAACCCGATCCTGCTTAACGGCGCACCGCATGTTCGATTACCAGCCTACCGTCCTGATCATTGAAGACGACGCCAACATCCGGCGCTTCGTGCGCCACGCCCTGGAAAGCGAGGGCTGCGCGGTCCACGAGGCCGACACCGTCAAGCGCGGCCTGATCGAGGCCGGCACGCGGCAGCCGGACGCGGTGGTACTGGACCTGGGCCTGCCCGACGAGGACGGCATGACCCTGATCCGCGAACTGCGCGGCTGGACCGAAGTGCCGGTGCTGGTGTTGTCCGCTCGCACCGCAGAATCCGACAAGGTCGCCGCCCTGGATGCCGGCGCGGACGACTACCTGACCAAGCCCTTCGGGGTCAGCGAACTGCTGGCGCGGCTGCGCGTGCTGCTGCGCCGCCATGCCAGGGGCGGCGCGGGAAACGCCTCGGAGATTTCGTTCGGCGACGTGCGCGTGGACTTCGCCCGGCGCGTGGTCGAGCGCGGCGGCCAGCACGTGCACCTGACGCCCATGGAATACCGGCTGCTGGCGGCCCTGCTGGCGCACCGCGGCAAGGTCATGACGCACCGCGAGCTGCTGCGCGCCGTGTGGGGGCCGTCGCACGTGGAGAGCGTGCATTACCTGCGGATCTACATGGGCCATCTGCGCCAGAAGCTGGAGGTCGATCCCGCGCAGCCGGTCTATCTGCTCACCGAGATCGGCGTGGGCTACCGCTACGCGGGCTGAGCCAGGCCCCGCGCGGCCGCGCCTTGACGCCGCGTTTACACGCCCATCGCAAGTCTTGTCTCGGCCTTTATGCCGTTCCTCCTATTGTTGCGATCCCGACCGACACTAGGAGTTCTTCATGTCCCGCCCCACCCTGGCCGCCCTCGCGCTGCTGACCCTGGCCGCCGCGCAGGCCGGCGGCGCGCTCGCCGCGGATGCGCCCGCCGCCACGCCGGAAACCGAAGCGCCGGCCGAAGCGTCCGGCCAAGCGCTGACCGCCAACCTCACCCTGGCCAGCCAGTACCGCTATCGCGGCCTGATGCAAAGCAATGGCAAGCCCGCCGTCCAGGGCGGATTCGATTTCACCCATGCCAGCGGCTTCTACCTGGGTAACTGGAACTCCAGCATCAGCTGGCTCAACGACGGCAACGACGCGGTCTCCGCGCCCGTGGAAATGGATTTCTACGGCGGCTACAAGGGCCAGCTTGCCCCGAACGTGCCGGTCGACCTGGGCGTGCTGCAGTACTACTATCCCGGCGATTACCCGTCCGGCTACACCAGCCCCGACACCACCGAGCTGTACGCCGGCATCGGCTACGGCCCCTTGATGTTCAAGTATTCCATCGCCCTGACCAACCTGTTCGGCTTCGCGGACAGCAAGTACAGCCAGTACTTCGACCTGTCCGGCAATCTGGACACCGGCGTCTGGGGCCTGATCCTCAACGCGCATGTGGGCCGGCAGGCGGTGCGCAACGTGGACGACGGCTCCTACACGGACTGGAAGCTCGGCGTGACCAAGGACTTCGGCCAGGGCCTGTCGGTATCGCTGGCCTACCTGGACACCAACGCCGACCGCGCCGTCTACACCAACACGCGCGGCCGCGACATGGGGCGCGCGACGGGCCTGCTGTCGCTGACCAAGACGTTCTGACGCCGCCCGGCGTTGACGCGCTTTTTACGCGTCCGCTCCACTTTTATCGGCAGGATTTACGGCGCGGTTCCTATAGTGAAACCGTTATCAACCCACCGGACTCGCGGATCGCCGCAAGCGGCGCATCCGCCTCCCCCAGCCATGATCCCTCGACAGGAACTCCGCCATTCCCCGCAGCCCGAATGCCGGCCCGCGCACCGCGCGCCCGCCCGGACGGGGCTGGTCGCGCTGACCATCAGGATAGACACGCTGGACGCCTTGAACGTGCGGCTGGCGCTGCACCGTGAACTGGGCTCCCGCATCGGCATCTACATCCTCTCGGTGGATCACGCCCATGCGCAAAGCGTCCTGCAGCTGCAATGCGAGCGCGGCCAGCTCGACGCGCTGATGCACGCGGTGATGTCCGGCCTGCCCCGCGCGGAGTTCGGCGCGGTGCTCCCGGCGCATGCAATGGCGGCGCGATAAGCCATGGACATGCCGAGCAAGACCGCATTCGAAGGCATCTGGCTGCCCATGGTCACGCCCATGCGCGGCGGCCGGCTGGATCTCGACGCCGCGCAGGCGCTGGCGCGCTACTACCGCAATGCCGGACTGGCGGGCCTGGTGCTGTTCGGCTCGACCGGCGAAGGCAATCTGCTGAGCCTGCCGGAAAAGATCGAAATGATTGAGGCCATCGCGAGCGATCCGCACGCGCTGCCGCTGGTGTTCGGCGCGGGCGGCGTCGATACGCGCGGCGTGGCCGCGGCGATCCGGCGCCTGGACAAGTACCGCCCGGCCGGCTACCTGGTTCCCCCGCCCTACTACCTGGGCCCCGCTCAGGCCGGCATCCTGTGGCACTACCGGCAGATCGCATGGGCCACGGACCGCCCCATCATCCTCTACAACATCCCCAAGCGCGCCGGCGTCACGATGACGGTCGAGACGATGGAAGCGCTGGCCGCCCAGCCCAACTTCACCGCCGTGAAGGAATGCAATCCCTCGGTGCTGGCCGCGCTGAACGCGCGCGGCACGCTGACGGCGCTATGCGGCGAGGACCTTGCGCTGCCGGATCATTTCCTGGCAGGCGGGCGCGGCGCGATTCCGGCCGCCGCGCATCTCTTCCCCGACCGCCACGTGGAAATCATGCAGCTGGCCCGCGACGGCCACGCCGAGGCCGCGCGCGAGCTGTTCGAGCCCTTGCGCGGCCTGATCCGCCTGCTGTTCGCCGAGCCCAATCCCGCCCCGATCAAGCGCGCCCTCGCCCTGCAAGGCCTCATCGCCGACGAACTGCGCATGCCCATGACCAGCGCCAGCCGCGAACTGGGACAGCGCCTGCAGCGCGCGATGAACGCGGTGCAGGACTCGCCTAGCCGGCTGCGGACAGCTTGAACACCGACACCGCGCCGGCCAGGCCGTCGGCCTCCTGGTGCAGCGCGGCGGCCGAGGCCGCGAACGCTTCCACCAGCGCGGCGTTCTGCTGCGTCACCCCGTCCAGGTGCGTCACGGCCTGGTTGATCTGCTCGATGCCCACGCTCTGCTCCGCGGACGCCGTGGCGATCTCGCCCATGAGCGGCGCGCTGGTGGCGGCCGACTCCAGCACGCTGCCCATGGTCGCGCTGGCCTGCTCGACGCGCTGGCTGCCTTGCGCCACCGAGTCCGCCGAGGCTTCGATCAGGGTCTTGATCTCCTTGGCGGCCGTGGCCGAGCGCTGCGCCAGCGCGCGCACTTCCCCCGCCACCACGGCGAAGCCGCGTCCCTGCTCCCCCGCCCGGGCCGCCTCCACGGCGGCATTCAGCGCCAGGATGTTGGTCTGGAACGCGATCTCGTCGATCAGGCGGATGATCTCGTCGATGCGCTGCGAGCTTTGCGCGATGGCGCGCATGGCGTCGATGGCGAACTGGGTTTCTTCGCTGCCCTGCCGCGCCAGTTGCGCCGCTTCGCCCGCCAGCGCGCTGACCTCGCGCACGTGCTCCGCGCTTTGCCGCGCCGTCGCGGTGATTTCCTCCACGCTGGCCGCGGTCTGCTCCAGCGCGGCGGCCTGCTTCTCGGTGCGTTCGGCCAGGTCCATGCTGCCCGCCGCGATCTGCCGCGAGGCGGCCGCGATGGAGCCCGCCGACTGCACGATGCTGCGCACCGCGGAATCCAGGCGTTGCTGCATCCGCGCCATCGCGTCGAACAGGCGCCCGATCTCGCCGCGCCGCTGGCCGGGCACCTCGCCCGACAGGTCGCCGTTGGCCACGCGTTCGCAGATCGCCACCGCCTCGTCCAGCGGGTTCAGCACGTGCGTGCGGAAGAAGCGCAGCGTGGCGGCCAGGACAAGCACCAGCAGGCCTATCGTCACGCCACCCTGCCGCCACAAGGTGGCGTAGAAAGCGCGGTCCACGTCATCGACGTACAGCCCCGTGAAGACCAGCCAGCCCCATTCCGGCTCATAGGCTGCATAACTGATCTTGGGCAGCGCCTCTTCCGCGCCCGGGCGGGGAAACAGGTAGCGCACGTAGCCGCCGCCCGCCTTGCCCCGCGCATACAGTTCCTCGAAGATCGGCAGCCCCTCGCTGTCCTTGATCGCCCGCACGTTGGTGCCCACCAGTTTGTCGTCCGGGTGCACCAGCAGGTCGTAACGGCCGTCGAACGCGCCCACATAGCCGTCTTCGCCATAGCGCAGCTGCGCCAGCCGGCGCGCGACGTTGCGCTTGGCGTCCTCCAGGGGCATGCCCTCGCGCACGCTCTGCTTGCCGTTCCGGATGATGCCGGACGCCAGGTCCAGGACGTGGCGCAATTCCGTCTTGCGCTCGGCCACCATGTCGGCGCGGCGTTCCCACGCATCCCAGGCCCCCAAGGCCAGCACCGCGGCCCCGATGGCAAACACGAACCACAGCAGTTCCCTGCGCAAGCTGGAATTCTTCATAGCCCCTCTGTTCTGTGCCCATGCGCTTCTTGAAACCAAAAGCAGCGTTATGTGACGATGTATATATCCAATATCGAGAGAATAAGGGGTCAGAACAGGGTTTTCACCAAGATCACGAGGCGAGCTTGATCTAGCGCAAGGACTATGGGAAAAACGCCAGGCAGGCGCCTGGCGTTGGAGAGATGACGCAGCACCGGAAGCCCGGCGCGGCGGGGCTAGGCCGAGCCCGGCGCCGCCCTGTCCGGCCGCGGCGTCGTGAGCGCGATCAGCGCCACGACGATCAGCGAATAGGTGGGCACGCTGCGCATATTGCGGAACATCATTTCCGTCAGGCTGAATGCGCAGTAGCCCAGGCAGAACAACAGGCCTATCTGCGCGCCGACCCGTATGACGCGGTCGTCGCTCGCCAGCCGGCGCAGGAAGATCGCCGCCGGCACGAGGTACAGGGCCAGGATGCTCGCCAGGCCCAGCAGGCCGTATCCCGAGAGGGCCGCGAGCAGGTCGTTGTGGGGCTCGCCAAAGCCTTCGACGACCTCCCGCGACACGACCCCTTGCTTTTCGAGCTGCGCGAGTTCGCCGCGGAAATTGTTCGGCCCTATCCCCACGATCGGACTCTTTTCGAACATGAGCAACGAGGCGTGCCACAGCTGCAGCCGGATGCCGAACGAGGTGTCTCGGTCCGCCGACGTGGTGAATCCTTGGAGCTCTGTCTTGGTCATCTGCATGCGGCTGCTGAAGTTCCAGATGCCGGCCGCGGTGACGGCCAGCACCAGGCCCAGCGCCAGCGCGCAATACACTTTGTGGCGCCGGCTCCAGCCGCGCAATCCCAGCAGGACGACCACGGTCAGGATGGGCAGCAGCATCCAGCTGCTGCGCGTTTCGGACAGCCAGGTGGCCCAGACGCTCAGCGCCGCGGCCAGCAGCTTGAGGGCGGTTTCGGCGCGCGGCCAGCGCGTGCTGGCGCCCCAGCCTAGCGTCAGCAGCGACATCATGCCGAACAGCAGGGTCAGGTTGGCGAAGGCGACGGCGTTGTAGCGGCCGCCGATTTCCGCCACCGTGCCGCGATCCCACCAGGTCATGGTGACGATCAGCATCGCCGAACCGGCGAGCGCGCCGGCCAGCAGGCTCCATTGGATGTGTTTCAGCCATGGTCGCGGTGCCCTCAGTAGCAGCCAGAGCACCGGCACGCCCAGTCCGAACCGGACCAATTTCTCCAGTTCCGAGCCGCTCCACACGTTCCGCGCAGCGGACGTGATGAACATACAGGCCAGCGGTAGCAGCAGCGCCACGGCCATGGGCCACAAGGCCCGGAAATCCATGGGCTCGTAATGCCGTATCGCGTTGGCAGCCAGCGCCGCCAAGGAGATCAAACCTGCAAGATAAACAATGGCCGGTCCGCCTACCGGACTCGCCAGCGCCAGCGCCGGAACCAGGAGCACTAGCCAGGTGGCCAAGGAAGTATACATTCGGGGCACAACGATCAACCTAAAACGGACAATGTGGGAGCAGCATGCGTCATGCTGAATAGGTAGACAAAACCCGCCCGCCATGACGGCGGGCGGGTTTTGCGGGACGCGCTCGCGGAAAGCCGCGGATTACATGTTTTCGATCATGACCTGGCCGAAACCCGAGCACGACACCTGGGTCGCGCCTTCGAGGAGTCGGGCGAAGTCGTACGTGACCTTCTTGGACAAGATGGACTTCTCCATGCTGGAGATGATCAGGTCGGCGGCTTCGGTCCAGCCCATGTGGCGCAGCATCATTTCGGCCGACAGGATCTCGGAACCCGGGTTCACGTAGTCCTTGCCGGCGTACTTCGGCGCGGTGCCGTGGGTGGCCTCGAACATGGCGACGGAATCCGACAGGTTCGCGCCCGGGGCGATGCCGATGCCGCCCACCTGCGCGGCCAGCGCGTCGGAGATGTAGTCGCCGTTCAGGTTCAGCGTGGCGATCACGTCGTATTCGGCCGGACGCAGCAGGATCTGCTGCAGGAAGGCGTCGGCGATCACGTCCTTCACGATGACTTCGCGGCCCGTCTTCGGATTCTTGAACTTGCACCACGGGCCGCCATCGATCAGCTGGGCGCCGAACTCTTTCTGCAGCAGGGCATATCCCCAGTCGCGGAAGCCGCCTTCCGTGAACTTCATGATGTTGCCCTTGTGCACCAGGGTCAGCGACGTGCGGTCGTTGTCGATGACGTATTGCGCGGCCTTGCGCACCAGGCGTTCGGTGCCTTCGCGCGAGACCGGCTTGATGCCGATGGACGAGGTGTTCGGGAAACGGATCTTCTTCACGCCGAGCTTGGTCTGCAGGAACTGGATCAGCTCCTTGGCCTGCTCGCTTTCCGCCATGTATTCGATGCCGGCATAGATGTCTTCCGAGTTTTCGCGGAAGATCACCATGTTGGTCTTCTCAGGTTCGCGCACCGGCGAAGGCACGCCCTTGAAGTAGGCCACCGGGCGCAGGCAGACGTACAGGTCCAGCTGCTGGCGCAGCGCCACGTTCAGCGAACGGATGCCGCCGCCCACCGGCGTGGTCAGCGGGCCCTTGATCGAGACCACGTAGTCTTTGACGACTTCCAGGGTTTCGTCGGGCAGCCACACGTCCGGGCCGTAGACCTTGGTGGCCTTTTCGCCGGCATAGACTTCCATCCAGTGGATCTTGCGCTTGCCACCGTAGGCCTTCTGCACCGCCGCGTCAACGACCTTGATCATCACCGGGGTGATGTCGGCGCCGGTGCCATCGCCTTCGATGAAGGGGACGATGGGCTGCTCGGGCACATTCAGCGAGAAGTCGGCGTTGACCGTGATCTTCTGGCCGCCAGCGGGAACCTTGATATGTTGGTAGGACATGAATGCTCCATTTGCTCCGGGTGGTTTTTCTGCACGCGCCGGCATCGGAAAGCGTCCGATTCCACGGGGAATACCGTCCTCGCGAACCGCACACCGGATGGCGGATAGCAACCCATTCTATATCGCAAAGGGGCTGGCCGGCCCGGAGGGCCGCGCCGGACGGTAAAATAAAGCATCGACAGCCCGCTTTCCGTCCCCCGCAGATGTTCAATCCCTCACGCGACCAAGTCCGCGAATTCTTTATCGAAACCTGGCGCAAGCACCGCGCGGCGGAAGTCCTGACGCCGCTCGAAGCCATCGCGCTCGACTGGATCATCGAGCATCCGGAATACCACAAGGATCTGGAAAGCCCGGAGGCCATGACGGCCGAATACGCGGTGGAAAAAGGGCGCACCAATCCCTTCCTCCACCTGTCCATGCACCTGGCCATCGCCGAGCAATTGTCGATCGACCATCCGCCCGGCATCCGGAGCGCCTACCAGCAACTGGTGGCGCGCACCGATGCGCACCAGGCGGCGCACGAAATCATGGAATGCCTGGGCCAGGTGGTCTGGGAAGCCCAGCGCCTGGGCACGCCGCTGGACAGCGATACCTATATCGACCTGATCCGCCAGCGCGTCGGCCGCTGAAGCGCGGCGGCGCTCCAAAAGCAGAAAACCCCTCGGCACGCCGAGGGGTTTGTCATTCCCGGACCGGAACAGGCGCCTACCTGCGCACGCCCAGGTCGCTCGGCTGGGCCGACAGCCAGGCCGCGACGTTGGAGATGTCCTGGTCGGACAGCTGCGTGGCGAACGCGCCCATGATGGGATTCTTGCGCACGTTGGCGGTGGCCGCGCTGCCCGAAGCGCCGCGCTTGTAGGCCTTCAGGGCATGGACCAGGTAATCCGCATGCTGGCCGGCCAGCGTGGGATAGGCCGGATCCACGGCCGTCTTGGCGTCCGCGCCATGGCAGGACGCGCAATTGAACTTGTCGAACACGGCCTTGCCGGCCGCCAGATCCTGGGCCTGGGCCGCGGCGCCCGCCATGGCCAGGGTCGCGCCCGCGAGGGCAAGCATGATGCGATTCATGGTTTTGCCCCTTATTTGAGATTCGAGTAGTACGCGGCAAGGTCGGCGATGTCCTGGTCGGACAGGCTGCCGGCGATGGCGTCCATCGTGGGATGGCTGCGCGCGCCTTTCTTGTACTCGTTGAGGGCGGTTTCGATGTACTTGGCGTTCTGGCCAGCAATCATCGGAACGTGGTATAGCTCGGGAAACGTCGCCTTGTAGCCTTCGATGCCGTGGCAACCGATGCACATGGAAACCTTGTCGCGGGCGTTCTGGACATTACCGACCACTGCTGCATCCGCAGCGACAGCCTGGCCGGCGATCGCACAGGATCCCACGGCGGCCAACACGGATAGCTTGTACTTCAGAGAGGTTCGCAACTTCATTGGAGTGGCTCTTCTTCGTATGGCTAAGGACTAGGGCCAGCTCGCATGAAAAGGCCCTCGGCAAACACGTTGCGGGTCGAACCCAAAGCAAAACTGCCCGATTGTACGATAATTGCTCAGGATTAATACCTTACGATGGTATTGATCACCGTCAAATTCGAGATGCCATCAGACCATGTCCGCAGCCCAGTCCGCCACTTCCGCTTCGCCTGACCGCTTCGACGGGACCGACAGCTATGTCGCCACCGATGACCTGAAACTCGCCGTCAACGCCGCCCTCATCCTCCAGCGCCCGCTCCTGATCAAGGGAGAACCGGGCACCGGGAAAACCATGCTGGCCGAGGAGGTGGCGCGCGCGCTGGGCCGCCCGCTGCTGCAATGGCACATCAAGTCCACCACCAAGGCCCACCAGGGCCTGTACGAATACGACGCCGTCTCCCGCCTGCGCGACTCGCAGCTGGGCGACGAGAAGGTCCGCGACATCCGCAACTACATCGTGCAGGGCACGCTGTGGCAGGCGTTCCAGTCGCCGGAGCCGTCGGTGCTGCTGATCGACGAGATCGACAAGGCCGACATCGAATTCCCCAACGACCTGCTGCGCGAACTGGACCGCATGGAATTCCACGTGTACGAAACGCGCGAGACCATCTCGGCGCGGCATCGTCCGCTGGTCATCATCACGTCCAACAACGAGAAGGACCTGCCCGACGCCTTCCTGCGGCGCTGCTTCTTCCACTACATCCGCTTCCCGGACCGCGAGACCATGCGCGACATCGTCGCCGTGCACTATCCGGACCTGAAGCAGGACGTGCTGCGCGCGGCGCTGGACACCTTCTTCGCGCTGCGCGACGCGCCGGGCCTGAAGAAAAAGCCTTCCACCTCCGAACTGCTGGACTGGCTGCGCCTGCTGCTGGCCGAGAACGCCACCGCCGCCGAGATCGACGCGCACACCGCCACCGCCGTGCCGCTGATGGCCGGCGCGCTGCTCAAGAACGAGCAGGACGTGCATCTGCTCGAACGCCTGGCGGCCATGACGCGCGGCGGCCAGCGCCGCTGATCCGGCAACCAGGGGCGGCCCGCAAATGCTGATCGACTTCTTCTACCATCTCAGGGCGCACAAGCTCCCCGTCTCGGTCAAGGAATACCTGACCCTGGTGGACGCCCTGCGCCAGGACCTCATGGCGCCCACGCTGGACGACTTCTACTTCCTCGCGCGCGCCACGCTCGTCAAGGACGAAGCGCTCTACGACCGCTACGACAAGGCGTTCGGCGCGTACTACCGGGGCATCGCCGCCGCCCTGCCCCCGGGCAAGGAAATCCCGCTGGACTGGCTCATCAAGCAGTTCGAGAAAAGCCTCACGCCCGAGGAAAAGGCCGCCATCGAGAAGCACGGCTGGGACAAGCTGATGGAGCTCTTCAAGGAACGCATGGAAGAGCAGAAGGAACGCCATGCCGGCGGCAACAAGTGGATCGGCACCGGCGGCACTTCGCCTTTCGGCAACGGCGGCTACCACCCCGAGGGCATCCGCGTGGGCGGCGAATCCGCCGGCAACCGCAGCGCGGTCAAAGTGTGGGACATGCGCCAGTTCAAGGACTACGACGATCAGGTCGAACTGGGCACGCGCAATTTCAAGGTCGCCCTGCGCCGGCTGCGGCGCTTCGCGCGGCAGGGCGCGGATATGGAACTGGACCTGGACGACACCATCGCCAGCACCGCGCGCAATGCCGGCCACCTCGACCTGCGCATGGTTCCGGAACGCCACAACACGGTCAAGGTGCTGATGCTGCTGGACGTGGGCGGCAGCATGGACGACCACATCGGCCGCGTCGAGGAACTGTTCTCGGCGGCCCGCAGCGAATTCCGCAACCTGGAAGTCTATTACTTCCACAACTGCCCGTACGAAAGCCTGTGGCAGAGCAACCGGCGGCGCCAGAACGAACGCTTCGACACCTGGGACGTGCTGCGCAAGTACAACCCCGACTGGCGCCTGATCATCGTGGGCGACGCCACCATGAGCCCGTACGAAATCCTGCAGCCGGGCGGCTCGGTCGAGCACTACAACAAGGAGCCCGGCGCGGAGTGGGTGCGGCGCCTGCTGGAGGCCTGGCCCAAATCGGTCTGGCTCAATCCGGAGCCCACGGCGTCCTGGCAGTACCGCCAGTCCATCGCCCTGCTGCGCGACATCATGCAGGGCCGCATGTACCCGGTCACCGTCGCCGGCCTGGAACAGGCCATGCGCGTCCTGTCAAAGTAGGATGGGTGCAGCGCGAGAGTTCTTGAGCAAGCACTCCCATCTCAAGCGCGCGCAACCCATCGCATCGGCCGTCAACCATCTACCGGCCGCTCCGGCGTCTCCAGCGTCAGCTGGTAGAACGCCAGGTCCAGCCAGCGTCCGAACTTGAAGCCCGCCTCGCGGATCGTGCCCGCATGCGTGAAGCCCAGCTTCTCGTGCAGGCGGATGCTGCCCTGGTTGGCCGCGTCGATGCCGCCGATCACCACGTGCACCTGGTTCGTCCGCGCCCGCGCGATCAGCTCGCGCATCAGCGCCTCGCCCAGCCCCTTCCCGCGGAAGCGCCCGTCCACGTACACCGAATGCTCGACCGAATACTTGTAGGCGGGCCACGCGCGGAACGTACCGTAGCTGGCGAACGCCATCAGCTCGCCGGCGGCGTTCTCGTAGCCCACCACTGGAAAACCGCCCTGCCGCTTCGCCTGGAACCAGCCGGCCATTGCCTCGGGCGGCCTGGGCTTGTAATCGTAGAGCGCGGTCGACGTGGCGATCGCCTCATTGAAAATGGCGAGGATCTGGTCCGCGTGACGCTCGTGCGTGCAATCGACCAGGGTGGCGCCTTCGGGCGCGCGGGGTTCGGCGTGCGTAGTCATGGCGGGAATTGTAGCGAGCGCCCGGACGCCTCGGCGCATCCTTTTCCGGCGCTGTCTGCGGCGCGCCACAGGGCCGAAAAAAAACCGGCGCAGGCGCCGGTTCAGTGAAATGTTGCCGCTTCTGGCCACTCTCAGGCGGCGCGGCTCTCCACAGATCGGTCGGCTGCGGGGCCCTGGCGCAGCCCGGGACACTGGCGCCAGGACAGCTCGTCGGCATCCATGTCCAGGTCGAACAGATCATTCGCGGCGGGCCAGGGATGGCTGCGGGCCGCGACACCCTCCATCTCCAGCACGTGCCCGGCAAACCCCCTGGGCGAACCGCCGCACTCCGCAAAATATCGTTGCGTGCTCAAGTCCACCACGTAGGTGGTCATATCGTGGGTCAGTATGGCTACGAATTGGCCGTCATCGCTGGCATAAGCGTACTGAAACTGCCCTTTGATTCCGTCGCCGCTCAGGGGGGCTCCGGTCAGTTGGGACAGCGCACGCGTGACGATCTCGGTCAGCATGGGTCGTTCCTCCGAAAGATGCGCCGGCAGGATGCCGGCAGCGAAGGCGCGAACGACAAGCGCCAGCGCCGCGCGCTAAGGGCGGCGCCTGGCGTTGGACGGGAAGCCAGCAGGCTGGCTATCGCGCATCCCGTCAGCGGACTGCTACTACTTGCTGAAAAGCTTACACCCGCAAGCCGGCATACCTCAAATCGCCCCTTGCCGTCCCTCTTTCCGCCCCGCTTACGCCGCCGCGACGGGCGCGGCGTCCGCGCCTGCGTCACCATTTTCCTGGCCCCGCCAGTCCTGGCGGCCGATCCGGTAGAGCACGTGCCGACGCAGCGGACTGCCGGGCGGCACGGCGGGATGGTCGAAGCACTGCGGGTCCGCCTTCATGCCCAGGCGCTCCATCACCGCGCGCGAACGCAGGTTGCCCGTCACCGTGAAGGCCACGATCTCGTCCAGGCCCACCTGCTCGAACCCCACCTTGAGCGCGGCGCGGGCCGCCTCGCTGGCGTAGCCCTTGCCCCAGTGCGGCCGCGCCAGGCGCCAGCCGATCTCCACGCCGGGCGCGAACGGCAGCGCGGGCGGCAATGGCTTGATGCCCACGAACCCGATGAAGGGCGCGACGCCCGGCGCCTCCACCGCCCAGAATCCCCAGCCGTGCTCGTCGATGCCGGCGGCCAGCCGGGAGGCCAGCGCGTCGCTCTCGGACCCGGTCAGCGGAAGCAGGTACTCGGTGACGCTCGGGTCCGCGTTCAGCGTCGCGAACGGCTGGCGGTCGGCCGCGAGCCATTGGCGCAGCACCAGGCGCGGCGTTTCGACCTCGATGGATATGGACATGCCGGATTTCCTTGCCTGCGGTTCCGGAAAGCGCCCGGGCGGCGTGATCGCCCGGCGGCCCCCTGAACCATTGCCAACGTATACACTCCAACGGATTCTGCCATGCCAAAGGAATTGTCTGCCATGCGCCTGTCCCTATCGAAGCTGCCGCGCCCGCTGGGCGCGCTGCTGTTTACCTCCTTCCTGGCCTTCCAGGCCGGGGCCGCCAGCCTGCCGGCCGGCGTCTCGGAGGCCGCCTCGATCGAAGGCATCACCGAATACCGCTTGGCCAACGGCCTGAGGGTGCTGCTGGTTCCCGACGAATCCAAGCCCTCCACGACGGTCAACATGACCTACCTGGTGGGCTCGCGCAACGAGAACTACGGCCAGACGGGCATGGCTCACCTGTTGGAACACATGCTGTTCAAGGGCACCTCGACCACGCGCAACGCCATGGGCGAGTTCTCGCGCCGCGGGCTGCAGGCCAACGGCTCCACCTCCAGCGACCGCACCAACTATTTCGCCAGTTTCGCCGCCAACCCCGACACCCTGAAGTGGTACCTCGGCTGGCAGGCCGACGCCATGGTCAATTCCCTGATCGCCAAGGAAGACCTGGATTCGGAAATGACCGTGGTCCGCAACGAAATGGAAAGCGGCGAAAACAGCCCCTTCCGCATCCTGATGCAGAAGATGCAGTCGGTGGCGTATCAGTGGCACAGCTACGGCAAGAACACCATCGGCGCCCGCTCCGACGTGGAGAACGTCGACATCGCGCAGCTGCGCGCCTTCTATCACGAGTACTACCAGCCCGATAACGCCGTCCTGATCGTGGCGGGCAAGTTCGACCCGCAGGCCACGCTGGCCGATATCGAGGAAACATTGGGCAAGCTGCCCAAGCCCGAGCGCAAGCTTCCGCCCGAATACACCGTCGAACCCGCCCAGGACGGCGAACGCTCCGTGACCTTGCGCCGCGCCGGCGGCACGCCCCTGGTGGCCGCGATGTACCACATCCCCGCCGCCGGCAGCCCCGATTTCGTGCCCCTGGACCTGGCCGCGACCATCCTGGCCGACACGCCTTCCGGCCGCCTGTACCACGCCCTGGTCCCGACCAAGCTGGCCTCCGGCGTCTTCGGCTTCACCATGGAGAACCTGGACCCCGGCCTGGCGATGTTCGCCGCGCAGCTGACCCCGGGCAAGAGCCTGGATGCCGCGATGAAGGCGCTCACGGGCACCCTCGAATCGCTCGGCGCGAAGCCCTTCACGCAGCAGGAACTGGATCGGGCCCGCAGCAAGTGGCTCACGTCGTGGGAACAGACCTACAGCGATCCGGAGCAGGTCGGCGTGGCGCTGTCGGAAGCCATCGCCGCCGGCGACTGGCGCCTGTTCTTCCTGCAGCGCGACCGCGCCCGCAAGGCCACCCTGGCCGAAGTGCAGCAGGCCGCGACCACTTACCTGGTGCAGAGCAACCGCATCGAGGGCCGCTACATCCCCACCGAGAAGCCCGTGCGCGCGCCGCTCGCGCAACGCGTGGACCTCACGGCCGTGTTCAAGGACTACAAGGGCGATCCGGACTTCAAGGCCGCCTCGGCCTTCGACCCCTCGCCCGAGAATATCGACAAGCTGACGCAACGCAAGAAGCTTGAGCTGCCCAATGGCCCGGTGCAGCTGGCGCTGCTGCCCAAGGCCACGCGCGGCAACCGCGTGCAGGCGCAGATGCTCATCCAGTTCGGCAACGAGAAAGACCTGCTCGGCCAGCGCGTGAACGCCAGCGCCGCGGCCGACCTGCTGTCGCGCGGCACGGCCAAGCTCTCGCGCCAGGACATCCAGGACCGCCTGGACGCGCTGCAGGCCGAACTCGGCTTCAGCGGCAGCGGCACCACGCTCAAGATCGCCATGTCGACCAAGGGCGAAAACCTGCCCGAGCTCACCGCCCTGGCGCTGGACATCGTGCGCAACGCCAACTTCCCGAAGGAGCAACTTGAGGAATACCAGCGCCAGCTGGAAACCTCGATCCAGAACGCCATGACCGAGCCCTCGGCCCTGGCGGGACGCGCCCTGTCGCGCCAGGACAACCCCTGGCCCGCCGATGACCTGCGCTACGTGCCGACCTTCGAGGAAGCGCTCGCCAGCGCCCGCGGCCTCACGCGCGAGGCGCTCGCCAAGTTCCACGCCAAGTTCTACGGCGCGGGCAATATCGAGTACTCGGCCGTCGGCGACTTCGAACCCGCGGCGGTGGAAAAGGCGCTCAAGACCGGACTGGCCGGCTGGAAGAAGGCGCCCGCCTACACACGCGTGCCCAATCCGTACCGCGATATCCCCGCCAAGCAGTTCGACATCGACACGCCCGACAAGGCCAACGCCTTCTACATCTCGCGCATGCCGCTGAAGCTGCAGGACACGGATCCCGACTATGCGGCGCTGTACCTGGGCAACTACCTGTTCGGCGCGTCGGAAACCTCGCGCCTGTGGAATCGCGTGCGCGAAACCGAGGGCCTGTCCTACAACGTGCGCAGCTCGCTGTCGGTCTCCTCTTTCGAGCCCACGGCCAGCTGGACCATGTACGCCATCTACGCGCCGCAGAACCGCGCACGCCTCGAAAAGGCCATCGGCGAGGAACTGGACCGCGTCCTGAAGGAAGGCTTCTCCGACAAGGAAATCTCGGACGGCATCAACGCCTTGCTGAACTACCGCAACCTGGCGCGCGCCCAGGACGACGTCCTGGCCAGCACCTGGCTGGACTACCTGCAGCGGGGCCGCACGTTCGCCTGGTCGGCCGAGATGGATAAGAAGATCTCCGCGCTGACGCCCGAGGCGGTCAACGCCGCCCTGCGCAAGTACCTGCGCGCGGACGGATTCAGCACCGCGGTGGCCGGCGATTTCAAGCCGAAGACCTCGCCCTGAACGTCCTGCGCCACCCCCTGCAGGCCCCGCCCCCGGCGGGGCTTTTTTTCGCCTTCCCTCCACCGCGCCTGCCCGCCGGGTTAGGCCTGGCGCCGATAACCATGCCACCCATGGTGACAATTGGAAGAAAAGAATCAATTACTCGGTTATATGGAAAGATGTTTTCAAGAAATACGGGTTTATCCCAGGTTGGATAGCGATCACAATTCAGTCATCGGGAACAACAACGAACCACGACGGAGGGCCGCCGGATTCGGTCCCCACTCAAGATGAATTGGAGGTCTACCATGAAAACCCTAGCCACCACCCTTCTGCTTTCCCTAGCCCTGGCAGGCGTCGGCGCCCAGGCGGCCGGCGTGGAACAAGCCAAGAGCAGCGCCCAAGTGGCGACCGAGCTGCAACAGGCCAAGGCCAGCGGCCAGTACACCTTCGGCGAGCTGGACTATCCGCCCGCCCTGCCCCAGGCCACCAGCCTGAGCTCGCAGGAAGTCCAGTCCCAGCTGCAGCAGGCCAAGTTCAACGGCCAATACACGTTCGGTGAACTGGAATACCCGCCCGTCTCGACGGCATCGGCCGGCGCCAAGTCGCGCGCCGATGTCCAGGCGGAACTGGCGCAGGCCAAGGCCAGCGGCCAATACACGTTCGGCGAGCTGGAATACCCGCCGATCGTCCGGTGAGCTGCTTGCTGTGGCCCGGCCGGCCTCAGGCAGCATCATGGTTTGAGGCCGGTTTTTTCGGCGACAGCAGCGGTCGAAGTAGCAGTAGCAGTAGAAGTTGGAAGTTGACGTTGCAGTAGCAGTAGCAGTAGCAGTAGCAGTTGAAGTTGAAGTTGAAGTTGAAGTTGAAGTTGCTGTAGAAGCAGGCAGTTGAAGTACGACCGCGGCGCAAGCCGCGGTTTTTTTTGCCCTGGCCATCCCGGCCGCGTCGGCTCGGGCCGTCGGCCCGGACCATCGGCCCGAAAAAAAACCGCGACGTCGTCGCGGTTTTTTCCTATCCCCGGCGGATTCAGCTGAAGAATTCCTTCACGCGGTCCGTCCAGGACTTGCTTTGCGGCGAGTGGCGGTCGCCGCCGTCGTTCAGCGAAGCCTCGAACTGGCGCAGGATGTTCTTCTGGTCGTCGCTCAGGCGCACCGGCGTTTCCACCACGACGTGGCAGTACAGGTCGCCCGGATAGCTGCCGCGCACGCCCCGGATGCCCTTGCCGCGCAGGCGGAAGGTCTTGCCGGACTGCGTGCCTTCGGGAATCGAGATCTCGGCCTTGCCGCCCAGCGTCGGCACCTGGAGCTCGCCGCCCAGGGCCGCGGTGGTGAACGGGATGGTCAACTCGCAATGCAGGTCGTCGCCGTCGCGCTGGAAGATCTTGTGCTGCTTGATGTGGATTTCCACATACAGATCGCCCGGAGGACCGCCGTTGATGCCCGGTTCGCCGTTGCCGCTGGAGCGGATGCGCATGCCGTCGTCGATGCCGGCCGGAATCTTGACCTGCAACGTCTTGTTGCGGCGGATGCGGCCCACGCCATCGCAGGCCACGCAAGGATCCGTGATCTCCTTGCCATTGCCGTGGCAGGTCGGGCAGGTCTGCTGCACGCTGAAGAAACCCTGCTGCATGCGCACGGCGCCGGATCCACCGCAGGTGCGGCAGGTCTTGGGCGAGGTGCCGGGCTTGGCGCCCGAACCGTGGCAGGTGTCGCAGTTTTCCCAGCTGGGCACGCGGATTTCGGTATCGAATCCCGCCGCCGCCTGCTCCAGGGTGATTTCCAGCGCGTACTTCAGGTCGGCGCCGCGGTAGACCTGCGGGCCCCCGCCGCGGCGCCCGCCGCCGCCGCCGAAGATTTCTCCGAAGATATCGCCGAAGGCATCGGCGAAGCCGCCGCCCATGCCGCCGCCCATGCCGGCGGCGTTGGGGTCCACGCCCGCATGGCCATAGCGGTCATACGCGGCGCGCTTCTGTTCATCGCCCAGGACCTCGTAGGCTTCCTTGGCTTCCTTGAACTTCTCTTCGGCTTCTTTGCTGTCCGGATTGCGGTCCGGGTGATACTTCATGGCCAGCTTGCGATAGGCCTTCTTGAGGTCGTCGTCCGAGGCGTTCTTCGCCACACCCAGGACGTCGTAATAGTCACGTTTTGCCATGATCCGTGGGCTCGAAAACGAGCCTTCTTTTCAGTGCTACAGAATGAGTACGCCCGGTAGGCGGATTTCTCCGGCTACCGGGCGGCAGAGGCAGGTCAGCGCCCGGCCATTATTGGTCGCGCTTGACTTCCTTGAAGTCGGCGTCGACGACGTTGTCGTCCACCGGCTTCGCGTTGTCGGCCGCTTGCTGCTGGCCGGCGGCTTGCTGCACCTGCATGTCGGCGTACATCTTCTCGCCCAGCTTCTGCGAGGCCGTGGACAAGGCTTCCACCTTGGCGTCGATCGCGGCCTTGTCGCCTTCCTTCAGCGTGTCTTCCAGTTCCTTGATGGCGGCTTCGATGCTTTCCTTTTCGGAAGCTTCGAGCTTATCGCCATACTCGGTCAGCGACTTGCGGGTGGCGTGCACCAGCGCGTCGGCCTGGTTGCGCGACTGGGCCAGTTCGGCAACGCGGTGATCTTCCTCGGCATTCGCCTCGGCATCCTTGACCATGCGCTGGATCTCGTCTTCCGACAGACCCGAGTTGGCCTTGATGGTGATCTTGTTTTCCTTGCCGGTGCCCTTGTCCTTGGCCGACACGTGCAGGATGCCGTTGGCGTCGATGTCGAACGTGACTTCGATCTGCGGCATGCCGCGAGGCGACGGCGGGATCCCTTCGAGGTTGAACTCGCCCAGGGCCTTGTTGCCCGCGGCGATTTCGCGCTCGCCCTGGAACACCTTGATCGTCACGGCCGGCTGGTTGTCGTCGGCGGTCGAGAAGGTCTGCGAGAACCGGGTCGGGATCGTCGTGTTCTTCTGGATCATCTTCGTCATCACGCCGCCCAGGGTTTCGATACCCAGCGACAGCGGCGTCACGTCCAGCAGCAGCACGTCCTTGCGGTCGCCCGACAGCACGGAGCCCTGGATGGCGGCGCCAGCGGCGACGGCTTCATCGGGGTTCACGTCCTTGCGCGGATCCTTGCCGAAGAATTCCTTCACCTTCTCCTGGACCTTGGGCATGCGGGTCATGCCGCCGACCAGGATCACGTCGTCGATGTCGGAAACCTTCACGCCGGCGTCCTTGATGGCCACGCGGCAGGGTTCGATCGTGCGTTCGATCAGTTCTTCGACCAGCGCTTCCAGCTTGGCGCGCGTGATCTTCAGGTTCAAGTGCTTCGGACCCGAGGCGTCGGCCGTGATGTACGGCAGGTTGATTTCGGTCTGCTGGGCCGAGGACAGCTCGATCTTGGCCTTTTCGGCCGCTTCCTTCAGGCGCTGCAGGGCCAGCACGTCCTTGGACAGGTCGACGCCCTGTTCCTTCTTGAACTCGCCGATGATGTAGTCGATGATGCGCTGGTCGAAGTCTTCGCCGCCCAGGAAGGTGTCGCCGTTGGTCGACAGCACTTCGAACTGCTTCTCGCCATCGACGTCGGCGATTTCGATGATGGACACGTCGAACGTGCCGCCGCCCAGGTCATAGACGGCGATCTTGCGGTCGCCCTTTTCGGTCTTGTCCAGGCCGAACGCCAGCGCGGCAGCGGTGGGTTCGTTGATGATGCGCTTGACTTCCAGGCCGGCGATGCGGCCGGCGTCCTTGGTGGCCTGGCGCTGGCTGTCGTTGAAGTAGGCGGGCACGGTGATGACGGCCTCGGTCACTTCTTCGCCCAGGTAGTCCTCGGCGGTCTTCTTCATCTTGCGCAGCACGTCGGCCGACACTTGGGGAGGCGCCATCTTCTTGCCGCGCACTTCCACCCAGGCGTCGCCGTTGTCGGCCTTGACGATGGCATAGGGCATCAGGTTGATGTCCTTCTGCACCGCCTTTTCCTCGAACTTGCGGCCGATCAGGCGCTTCACCGCGTACAGGGTGTTGCGCGGGTTGGTCACAGCCTGGCGCTTGGCCGGCGCGCCGACCAGGGTTTCGCCATCGTCCATGTAGGCAACGATGGAGGGAGTGGTACGAGCGCCTTCCGCGTTTTCAATGATTTTGACCTGCCCGCCGTCCATGACAGCCACGCAGCTGTTGGTCGTGCCCAGGTCAATGCCAATAATCTTGCTCATGGTGGGTTACCTTGATTGAATCTGTGTAAATAGGGAGAAACTTCTTGTCCCCACGTAACTGGGGCTGCCCGCAGGGTTTTTCAAGACGCCTGGCTCGAATTTTCCGTAGGCGTTTCCTGCAGGCGCCGGATTGCCGCCGTGAATTGGGGCAGCCCGGGCCAGCCGGTGATACGTCCCAGGCGCTTTCCGGCCCGGTACAGCACAAAAGTGGGGACACCATGCAGGGAGAAGCGCCGGCCCAGCGGTTCGTCCGCGTAGACGTCGGCCTCGAACCAGGTCAGGTCCAGCCCCAGCAGCGTTTCCCGATGCAGCAGCGCGGCCTGTTTGAAGAGGTTGCAGTTATAGCAATCCTGGCCCCACAGGAACACGCAGCGCAGGTCCGCCCCCGGCGCCTGCACCACCGCGGCGTCAAAGCCCGCAGTGTCGACATGGCGCATGCCGAACACCTGGAATACCTGGGCCGGGTCGAAGCGGGGGTCGGTCATGGCGCGCGGGCCGCTCAGCCCTGTCCGGCGGACACCACCACCAGCGCCGGGCGCAGGGTCCGGTCGGCGATGGAATAGCCCTTCTGCAGCAGCTGGACCACGGTATTGGCGGGCTGCTCGTTGGGGATGGACGAAATGGCCTGATGCAGGTGCGGGTCGAACTTGTCGCCCTGCGCCGGCGCGATTTCCTTGAGCAGGTTGCGCTCGAAGCCGGCGGTCAGCTGCTTGAGCGTCACTTCCACGCCCTCGCGCAGCGCTTCGACCGTCTGGTCGGGCTGGGCCAGGGCGGCTTCCAGGCTGTCTTTCACGGGAACCAGGCTTTCGGCGAACGACTCGATGCCGAACTTGCGCGCCTTGGACACGTCTTCCTGGGCGCGGCGGCGCACGTTCTCGACTTCGGCCTGCGCGCGCAGGACCTGGTCGCGCTGTTCATTGACGGTAGCCTGGGCGGCGTCCAGCTGGGCGCGCAACTCGTTCAGCTCGGCCTGCGCGTCCTGGGCGGCGGGGGCCGCGTCGGCGCTCTGGCCGATTTCGGGCGCCTGGTCAGCAGGCTCGTGGGGTGCCGTCATGGGGAATCCTCCAAAAAGAATGGCTTTCGCAGACATGAATGGGGGCCAATACCCCTATTTCAAGCCCGGGAAAGCGAAATATTCCCTGGGCGGGGGCCCCGGAAGGCCGGCCGCCCCGCCCGGCTATGTCCCTATTTCTTGGAAGGCTGCGCGGGCGCGGCCGGATCGCTGGCCGGGAAGCTCTCCTTCAGCGCGCGGTCCATGCGCTCGTCGTCGTCGTCGGGCTCGGGGTGGACAGCGATGGGGTCGCTGGCCGGAAAGGTTTCCGCAAGCGCCTCGTCGAGCTCGTGCTCGACCTGATCCTCGTCCACCGGGGTGCTAACCGTCCCCTTTTTCACTACCTTGCCAGTCTTGGGATCATGGTGCATGCGCCTTCTCCTTCAAGTCCGTGATTGCGTGGGCCACCCCTGCAAGTGCCGTTCCACCAGGCCGGACAGCCCGGCGATCCAGGCGGGATCGTCGTTGATCGCGGGGATGTAGCGGAACTGCCTGCCGCCCGCCCCGATGAAGGCGTCGCGGCATTCCAGGCTGATCTCTTCCAGGGTTTCCAGACAGTCTGCCACAAAACCCGGGCACACCACATCGACCTCCGTGGTGCCCGACGCCGCCAGCGCCTTCAGGGTGGGTTCCGTATAGGGTTCCAGCCAGCGGGCGGTGCCGAAGCGGCTCTGGAACGTCACCTCGATCTGCTCGCGCGGCAAGGACAGCCGGTCCGACAGCAGGCGCGCGGTATCCATGCAATCGCGGTAGTACGGATCTCCCAGCTCGATCGAATAGCGCGGCAGGCCGTGAAAGCTCATGACCAGCTTCTGCGGCTTGCCGTTCTCCTGCCAGAACCGCTCGATGCGGCCCGCCAACGCGTCCAGGTAGCCGGGTTCTTCATGGAAGCGCTTGATGAAGCGCAGTTCGGGCTGGTCGCGCAGCCGCGCCGCGTGGCGAGTCACCGCGTCCACCACCGTGGCCGTGGTGCTGGCCGCGTACTGGGGATAGAGCGGCACGGTCAGGATGCGCTCGCAGCCTTGTTCGCGCAGCCGGGCGATGGCGTCGGGAATGGACGGGTTGCCGTAGCGCATGCCCAGCTCCACCACGACGTCCATGCCAGCCGCCCGCAGGGCGGCACGCACGCCATCGGCCTGGCGCTCGCTGTAGACCATCAGCGGCGAGCCTTCCTTCATCCAGACGCCGGTATAGCGCGGCTCCAGCTTCTTGGGCCGCATCGTCAGCACCAACCCATGCAGGATCGGCTTCCAGAGATAGCGGGGAATTTCGATCACCCGGGGATCGGACAGGAATTCGCCCAGGTACTTGCGGATGTCCTTCCTGCCCGGCGTGTCGGGCGTGCCCAGATTCACCAGCAGCACCCCGACCTTGCCGGGTCCGCGCGGCGGCGGGTCTTCATTGAAGGGGTCGTCCTGCTCGGGTTCCGGCAGGTACCGTTCAGGCCACAAGTACTTGAACAGGCGAAGAAACACAAAAACTCCCCTTCCTCCGCAAGGAGGACGTCGCTGTGAATGGGACCTACTGATTGTGGCTGAGGGCGTTGGACAGCAGACGCGCCGTGATGTCCACGATGGGAATGACGCGCTCGTACGCCATGCGCGTCGGGCCGATCACGCCCAGCGTGCCCACCACCTTGCCGTCCACCCCGTAGGGCGCGGTGATGACGGAGACTTCTTCCATCGGGACCAGCTGCGAATCGCCGCCGATATAGATCTGCACGCCCTGGGCGCGGCTGGAGACATCCAGGAGCTGCAGCAGATCGGTCTTTTTCTCGAACAGCGAGAACATCTTGCGCAGGCGATCCATGTCGGACGCGATGTCGGTCACGTCCAGCAGCTTGCGCTCGCCGGAAATCACCATGGCGTCGCCGTCCTCGGCGGCTTCCGCGCTGGCCTCGACGGCCGCCTGCATCAGGCGCGAAATGTCTTCCCGCAACTGGGCCAGTTCGGTGGACAGGGTCTGGCGCACGGCGTTGAAGGACTTGCCGGCGAAGTGCATGTTGAAGAAATTGCCGGCTTCCAGCAATTCCGACTCGGCGTAATCGCGCTGGACGAAAAGAATGCGGTTCTGGACGTCGCCGTCGGGCGTGACGATGATGAGCAACACCCGCTTGTCGGACAGGCGGATGAATTCGATCTGGCGGAATACCTGCGCGCGCTTGGGCGTCAACACCACGCCGGCGAACTGGGTCAGGTTGGAGAGCAGCGCCGCCGCCGCGTTGACGGCCCGGGTGGGCTCCGCCGCCGCCAGCATCTCGCCCATGTTGTGGGGCTCCAGCTGGTAGGACTGCACCGCCAGCAGGGAATCGACGAACATGCGGTAGCCCCGCGGCGTGGGAATGCGGCCGGCGGAGGTATGCGGACTGTGGATCAGGCCCAGTTCTTCGAGGTCCGCCATGACGTTGCGGATCGTGGCAGGGGACAAATCGAAGACTTTCGATAGCGTCCGCGAGCCGACTGGCTGCCCATCGGCGATATAGCGTTCGATCAACGCTTTCAGTAGTGCGCGTGCACGGTCATCCATAACAGGTATTTTAGGGAAACTTTTCCGATTGAGGCGATTTTTGTCCCGCAAGCCGATATGCGGCCCCATATAATCGGCTAAACAGCCCATTCCGGGCGGGTTTCGGCCTCCCGGCCCGCCTTTTTTGGATACGCAGCCATGCATTTTCCTACCGTCGCCCTGATCGGCAGATACCAGGACACCGGCCTGGACACACCGCTGCGCGCGCTCGCCCATGCGCTGGCGCAGGCAGGCCGGCACGTGCTCATCGACGCGGACACGGCGCGCAACACCGGGCTGACCGAGTACCCCGTCGCCACGCTTGAAGAAATCGGCCAGACCGCGTCGCTGGCCGTCGTGATGGGCGGCGATGGCACGGTACTCGGCGCCGGCCGCCACCTGGCGCCCTTCGGCGTGCCGCTGATCGGCATCAACCACGGGCGGCTCGGCTTCATTACCGACATCGCGCTGCAGGACGCGCACGGCGCGCTGGCGCGCGTGCTCGAAGGCAGCTTCCAGATCGAGGAACGCACCCTGCTCGAAGGCAGCGTGTGGCGCGGCGACCAGAAAATGTACTCCGCCACCGCCCTGAACGACGTGGTCCTGAACCGCGCGGGGCGCGGCGGCATGATCGAAGTGCGGGTGGAGCTCGACGGCGCCTTCATGTACACGCAGCGCGCCGACGGCCTCATCATCGCCACGCCCACCGGCTCCACCGCCTACGCGCTGTCGGCCAACGGCCCCATCCTGCATCCCGGCATGAACGCCATGGTGCTCGTGCCGGTCGCGCCGCAGACGCTGTCCAACCGCCCCATCGTCATTCCCGACACGGGCGTGCTCAACATGACGCTGACGGCCATGGGCCGCGTGGAGGTGGGCGCCAGCGTGCATTTCGACATGCAGACCTGGTCCGACCTCCAACCGGGCGACCGCATCGTCGTGCAGCGCGCGCCTTATGCCATCCGCTTCGTGCACCCCGAGGGCTACAGCTTCTTCTCCACCCTGCGCCGCAAGCTGCACTGGAACCTGATGCCCCAAGCCTCCGACAACGTAGAGTAGTAAGCGCCCCGACATGCTGCGCACCCTGCATATCCGCGATTTCGTCATCGTCGAACAGACCGAGATCCATTTCGGCCCCGGTTTCACCGTCTTCTCCGGCGAGACCGGCGCGGGCAAATCCATCCTGGTGGACGCGCTGGCGCTCACCCTCGGCGAACGCGGCGACGCGAGCATGCTGCGCGAAGGCGCGCCGCGCGCGGACATCACCGCCGTCTTCGATACCCCCAAGGCGCTGCATGCCTGGCTGGCGGAACGCGAGATCGACGCCGACGCCGAGCTCTCGCTGCGCCGTGTCATCGATGCGCAGGGCCGCAGCCGCGCCTACATCAACGGCACCCCCGCCACCGTCGCGCAGTTGCGCGAGCTGGGCGACAGCCTGGTCGACATCCACGGCCAGCACGCGCACCAGAGCCTGATGCGCCCCGACGCCCAGCGCGACCTGCTCGACGCCCACGGCGGCCATGGCGAACTGCGCCACGCGGCCGGCCAGGCCTGGAAGCAATGGCGCGCGCTGGCGCGCCAGCTGGAATCCGCCGAAAAAGACGCCGAAAGCCTGGCTTCCGAGCGCGACCGCCTGCAATGGCAGGTCGACGAACTGGACCATCTGGCCCTCGGCCCGGACGAATGGGAATCGCTGCAATCCGAGCACACGCGCCTGTCGCATGCGCAGTCCCTGCTGGACGGCGCCACGCAGATCCTGGAAGCCCTGGACGGCGAAGGCGATTCGGCGCATCACCGGGTCACGCAGGCCAACCAGCGCATCCATCAGATGCTGCGCCACGATCCCGGCCTGCAAGGCGTGTACGACGAACTGGAATCCGCGCGCATCGCGATCAGCGAAGCCGTGTCCGACCTGAACAACTACGTCAGCCGCGTCGACCTCGATCCGCAGCGGCTCGGCACCGTGGAAAACCGGCTGGGGCTGGTCTTCGAGACCGCCCGGAAATTCCGCACCGAGCCCGACGCCCTGTGCGAACTGCGCGAAACCCTGCATGCCCAACTGGCGGCGCTGCAGGCCGCGGGCGACATCGATGCGCTGCGCGCCCAGGCGCAAGCCGCCCAGGCGCAATACGACGCGGCCGCCGCGAAGCTCACGGCCGCCCGCCGCAAAACCGCCAAGGACCTGGGCAAGCTGGTCACCCAGGCCATGCAGACGCTGGCCATGCAGGGCGGCAAGTTCGAACCGGTGCTCACCCCTTCGGCGCCTGCCGCCCACGGCAATGAGCAGGTCGAATTCCTGGTCGCCGGCCATGCCGGCACCACGCCGCGCCCCCTGGCCAAGGTGGCCTCGGGCGGCGAACTGTCGCGCATCTCGCTGGCGCTGTCCGTCATCGCCAGCCGCGCCGCGCGCGTGCCCACCCTGATATTCGACGAAGTCGACAGCGGCGTGGGCGGCGCGGTGGCCGAGGTCGTGGGCAAGCTGCTGCGCGAACTCGGCGAACGCCACCAGGTCCTGTGCGTGACCCACCTGCCCCAGGTCGCGGCCTGCGCCAACAACCAGTTCCTGGTCAGCAAATCCGAATCGCGGGGAACCACCCGGTCCAGCATCGAAGAGCTGGACGCCCCCGCCCGCGTCGAAGAAATCGCCCGCATGCTGGGCGGGATCAAGCTCACCGCCACCACGCGCGAACACGCCAGGGAAATGCTGCAAGGCTTCGGCCAGGCAAGCGTGTAGAGGGCCCCCACGCCGCGCCCCTTCCGGGGCTAGCTGCCCCCCAAGGGGGCTTTTTTTCCTTGGGGCGGCCCGGCGGAAAAAAGGAGCCCCCACGCCGCGCCCCTTCCGGGGCTAGCTGCCCCCCAAGGGGGCTTTTTTTCCTTGGGGCGGCCCGGCGGAAAAAAGGAGCCCCCACGCCGCGCCCCTCCGGGGCTAGCTGCCCCCAAGGGAGCTTTTTGTCCTAGGGGCGCTTCCTTGCCGCCGACGGCCACAAAAAAAGCCCCTTCGATGCGAAGGGGCTTTGGAATTCACTGGCCCGCTGCGAGCGCAGCCACGGACCGGAGGACCTGCCTCGGATCAGCGTCCTTTCAGGCAACTGCCGCAGATGCCGTAGAGCACCATGGCATGGCTTTCCAGGGCAAAGGCGTTGTCCTTGGCGATCTTTTGCTGGCGCTTTTCGATCTCCGGATCGGAAAACTCGACCACCTTGCCGCAATTCGTGCAGATCAGGTGATCGTGGTGGTCCCCGTCGTTGAGTTCAAACACGGCCTTGCCGCTGTCGAACTGGCTGCGGGCAAGGATGCCGGCCTGTTCGAACTGGGTCAGGACTCGATACACGGTGGCCAGGCCGATTTCGACGTTTTCGCCGATCAGGGCGCGATAGACGTCTTCGGCGCTGAGGTGCCGCTGGTCCGATTTCCGGAAAATATCAAGAATTTTCAGGCGCGGGAACGTCGCCTTCAAACCCATGTTCTTCAGTTCGCTTTGGTCGCTCATGGTGTAATCGCTCTCCGTCCGCGTTGGCATGGGCAAGGATGGGTGCACCGCGAGCCGGCTCACCGAATTCCTGCCGCCACGCGGAACTATCCTTATGAAACCTTTATGATAACGGTTTTGTCTGCTTCCAAATAATAGGGGCGCGTAGTGTCCATGATTGCACGAATTCCCTCCCGCTCGCTCAAGACCGGTTTGGCCGTCGCCGCCCTGGCCGTCGCCCTGGCCGGATGCACGGGGGACAAGTGGGGCTTCCCCTACAAGGCCGGTGTCCAGCAAGGAAACTGGATCACCCAGGAACAGGTCGCCCTGCTGCAACCGGGCATGACTCGCGAGCAGGTGCGCTTCGCCCTCGGCAGCCCCACGCTGACCAGCGTGCTGCACGCCAATCGCTGGGACTACCCCTACTACTTCAAGCCGGGCTACGGCGACGCGCAGGAGCGCAAATTCACCGTCTGGTTCGAAAACGACCGGCTGGTGCGCTGGGAAGGCGACAAGCAGCCCGACCTGCAGCCCTACCAGATCAACACGCCCAACGCGGCGGCCGACGAGAAGGCGGAAAAGCGCCTGAGCGAAGACGAGGCCCGCCAGAAGGAAGACGAGGCCGAAAGCCGGCGCGACTCCGCCGCGCCCGTCAGCCCGCTGAACCAGTACCCCGGCCAACCGGGCAACGCGCCCGAGCCGCTCAATTAATTCCAAGGACCCCGCCATGCGTATCGCAATCGCCGGCGCCAGCGGCCGTATGGGCCAGATGCTGATCGACGCCGTCCTGAACTCCACCGACCTGCAGCTGACGGTCGCGCTGGACCGCCAGGGTTCGGCCTCGCTGGGCCAGGATGCCGGCGCCCCGCTCGGCAAGCAGACCGGCGTGGCCATCACGGACGATCTCGACGCCCTCGCCCAGGCCGATTGCCTGGTCGACTTCACCCGCCCGGAAGGCACGCTCGAACATCTGCAAGCCTGCGTCAAGCACGGCGTGAAGGCCGTCATCGGCACCACCGGCTTCGACGACAACGGCCGCGCCGCGATCGAAGTCGCCGCGCAGAAGATCGGCATCGTGTTCGCGCCCAACATGAGCGTGGGCGTCAACGCCACGCTCAAGCTGCTCGACATGGCCGCCCGCATCCTGAACGCCGGCTACGACGTCGAAGTCTTCGAAGCCCATCACCGCAACAAGGTGGACGCGCCCTCGGGCACCGCCTTGAAAATGGGCGAGACCATCGCCTCGGCCTGGGACGTGGCGCTGCCGGACGTCGCTACCTGGAGCCGCCACGGCGACACCGGCGTGCGCAAGCCCGGCACTATCGGCTTCTCCGTCCTGCGCGGCGGCGACATCGTCGGCGACCACACCGTGTCGTTCTGCGGCATCGGTGAACGCGTCGAGATCACGCATCGCTCGTCCAGCCGCGCCACCTACGCGGAAGGCGCGTTGCGCGCGGCCCGCTTCCTGGAAAGCAAGCACAATGGCCTGTACGACATGCAATCGGTGCTCGGCCTCTGATCCCGCCCCGGCAACGAAAAGGACCCCTCGGGGTCCTTTTTTTGCGTCGTCGGGAAGCCGGAAGCCGCTCGACGTGGCCGGCCGGCGTATCAGACCACCACGGGCTCCGGCTCCAGCCGCACGCCGTAGCGTTCGTACACCGCGGCCTGGATGGCGCGCGCCAGCGCCATGATGTCGGCCGCGCCGGCGCCGCCGCGATTGATCAGCACCAGGGCCTGCCGGTCGTGCACGCCCGCCGCACCCAGCGCCCGCCCCTTCCAGCCGCACTGGTCGATCAGCCAGCCCGCGGCCAGCTTGTAGCGGCCGTCCGCCTGCGCGTACGAGACCAGGCTGGGGAAACGTTCCGCCAGCGCATCGCGCGCGCTGGCCGACACGATGGGATTCTTGAAGAAACTGCCTGCATTGCCCGTCACGGCCGGATCGGGCAGCTTGGCGCGGCGGATCTCGCACACGGCGTCGAAGACGTCGCGCGCCGTCGGCGCGCCCTCCGCAAGCCTCGCGTGGCGCTGCAGGTCGGGATAGCCCAGCACCGGCCGCCAGGGCCGCGGCAAGGCGAAACGCACGCTCACGATCACCCAGCGTCCCGGCTCGTCATGCTTGAACACGCTGTCGCGGTACGAATAGCGGCAGTCCGCCGCGTTCATGTCGACGAGGCGGCCCGCGCGCACGTCCCAGGCGGTCAAGCCCAGAAAGCGTTCCTGCAGTTCGACGCCATAGGCGCCGATGTTCTGCACCGGCGCCGCACCCACGGTGCCGGGGATCAGCGCCAGGTTTTCCAGGCCGTCCCATCCCTGGCCGACGCAGGTTTCCACGAAACCATGCCAGGTCTCGCCGCCAGCGGCCTCGACCACCCAGGCGTCCGGCCGCGCCTCCAGCAAACGCACGCCCTTGAACGCCACCCGCGCCACCAGCCCCGGCACCCGCTGCGGCAGCACCAGATTGCTGCCGCCGCCCAGCACCAGCAGGGACGACGCCTCGCTCGCCAGCCGCGATAGCGCCGGCAATTGCGCCGCATCGGTCAGCGTCACGAACGCGTCGGCCCGCGACACCAGGCCCAGCGTATTCAGCCGGGTGAGGTCCTGGATGACGGGGGACAAGGTAGGAGACGCGGAGGAATTTGACATGGGTACGACGGGCTGTGCTATAGTTTCTGTCTTCGCTCATATTACTTGATTGAGTGTTTGCGCTGAATGGTCTTTAGCGGATCGATCCTTAACCGGAACGCGCTTTGACTTTGGCTTTGACTTTGATCCGGGCTTGTTCGATAACTGCGCACGCGCAGTGAGAGTGAGCAAGGCCCAAGGTTCAATGTCCAAAACCCAAGACCGAAAACATCAGGCCAAATGACAAACTCAAAAAAACCATGTAATATGCGCGCCTTCTGATCGATAACCAAGTTGGTCGGAGTGAATAAGAAACGGTTCTGAGCATCGCAGCAATGCAGCACGGAACTCATGCGGGAGTAGCTCAGTTGGTAGAGCGCAACCTTGCCAAGGTTGAGGTCGCGAGTTCGAGACTCGTCTCCCGCTCCAGGATTCTTGCTCCTGGGCATTCCTAAATGTCCAAGGGCAATTGAAAAGGCCGAAAGATCATACTTTCGGCCTTTTTGCATTTCCGGGCAGCCGCCGCGCTCCCCTGCTACGCCTCACCGCGGGGCAATGCCTGCGCGACATCGATGACGAGCTGCTTCATCCACGAATGCGCCTTGCTGTGCGCATGCCGTTGGTGGAAGTAGATCCGCCATTCAAATTCGGGCGACTCGAACGGCAGCGGCTTGCAGACGATGCCCTGCGACGTCAGCTTGCTTCCGAAGCGCTCGGAGACCACTCCCAGCAAATCCGTCTCCCGCAACATCTCAGGCATCAGCAGCCACTGGGGCACATTGACCGCGATCTCGCGGCTCAGGCCTTGCGCGGCGAGCTTGCTATCCACGAAACGCAGATCGGTGGGGCTCATCGCCACGCGAAGATGGCGGGCTTCGAGGAAGCGCTTCAGCGTCAATCGGCCCTTGCTCAGCGGATGGCCGCGCCGCATCGCGCACACCATCCTGTCCGACAGCAATGATTCCGAACGGATCGTGCGCCCATGGGAGAGCTCGAAGCTGACGGCAAAATCGAGCTGGTCCTCCTCCAGGGCGCGAATGGAGCGCTCCGGCGCGATGTGCAGCACATCCAGGGAAATGCCCGGGGCAACGGAGGAAAGCCGGTGCATGCAGCCCGGCAGCACCAGCGAGCCCACCAGGTCCGACATCCGGATGGTGAAGGAGCGCTTGGATGTCGCCGGCTCGAAGAGCGCATCGCTGTGCATCAGCCGCTCGGCCTGCAGCAGGATCTGATGAATGGCGTCCCTGAGCTCCAGCGCCCGGGGAGTGGGCTCCATCCCGTTGGCGGTGCGCACCAACAGTTCGTCCTTGAATAGCGCGCGCAACCGCGTCAGCGCATTGCTCATGGCCGGCTGGCTCATGGCGGCCCGCGCCGCCGCCCGAGTCACATGACGTTCAGCCATCAGGGCGTCGAACATGACCAGGAGGTTCAGATCCACGGAACGAAGGTTGATTCGCATCGAGCCCCTACTATTCATGAAAACAATAAAAACAGGCCCACTATAGTATTCCGCTCTCTCCATCCGCGCAGTCTCCATCGCCCCTCCCACGGACGCTGGATCGCCCCCCCTTACCGCGCGAGGACGGCCGCCTTCACGCCACCACTATTGATGCCATCAATAATTCCATTCAAATCATCCATTGGATTGATTTTGGCCCCGCTCGTAAATTTCACTTCACGCGAATCGGCGCTTATCTCTACCAATCGGAGTATTTCAATGGCATCTGCGGACGTTCTCAAAAACAAGATCAAAGTCGTCATGTTCGACCAATATGGCACGGTGGTCGACATGCAAAAGGGGCTGACCGAAATCGCCGCGCCCTTCCTCAAGGAAAAGGGATGGACGGGCAACCCGGGCTCCTTTGTCACCTGGTGGCGTCGGACGCATTTCGAGAACTCGATGATCGACGCCCTGCTGCACAAGGAACACACGCCGTACCGCGAGATCGGCCACCGCGCCGTTTCGTACACGCTGGAACGGGCCGGCATCGAACACACCCCGGACGAGGTGCGCTACCTGGTCGGCTGCATCGAGAAGCTGACCTGCTTCCCGGACGTGCCCGAGGCGCTGGCCCGGCTGCAGACCCGCTACAAGATCGTGGTGCTGTCCAATGGCGATCCCGACATGCTGGAGGCAGCGAAGGCCTATCACAAGATTCCGTTCGACAACGTCATTTCGGTCGCCGAAGCGAACTCGTTCAAGCCGCACGTCGCCACCTACGCCAAAGCGGCCGAGATCATGGGCGTGCGCATGGATGAAGTGCTGTTCGTGGCCAACCATGCCTTCGACTGCCTGGGGGCCAAGTCGGCCGGCATGCACAGCGCCTTCATCGACCGTCGCAAGCGTCCGTTCGGAGGCACGCCCCACCAGCCCGATCTGTGGGTCGACGATATGCAGTCGCTGGCCGACCTGATGGTGTGATATGGGGCCGCTCACCGGTATTCGTGTCCTCGACCTGAGCCGGGTGGTGTCCGGTCCTTTCTGCAGCATGCTGCTGGGGGACCTGGGCGCCGAGATCATCAAGATCGAAGAACCCGAGCACGGAGACGACAGTCGCGCTTTCGGGCCGCCCTTCAGCGGCGGCGAAAGCGCCTACTTCCTGTCGGTCAATCGAAACAAGCGCAGTTGCGCCGTCAATCTGCGCGACAAGGACGGCGTCAGCATCGTGCAAAGCCTGGCCGAGCGAAGCGACGTGCTGCTCGACAACTTCCGGCCCGGCACCATGGAAAGGCTGGGCTTGGACCATCGCGCGTTGCGCGCGGCCAACCCGAAGCTGATCAGCTGCTCCATCACCGGATTCGGCCGCACGGGCCCCGATGCCCAGCGCCCCGGCTACGACCTCATCATCCAGGGCGAATCGGGCATCATGGACATCACCGGCGATCCGAACGGGCCGCCAACAAAAGTGGGCACTTCGATCGCCGACCTGCTGACCGGCCAATTCGCCACCCAAGGCATCATGGCCGCGCTGCTCGAACGCGCGCGCACCGGCCAGGGCAGGCACGTGGATGTCTCCATGCTGGACAGCATGGCCTCCTTGCTGACGTTCAACGCCGGCATCTACTTCACTACCGGCAACAGCCCCAAGCGACGCGGCAATACGCATGCCACGATCGCTCCTTACGAAACCTTCAAGGCGTCAGACGGCTGGTTGAACATCGGCGTCGCCAACGACAAGTTCTGGCAACGCTTCTGCGGGGTGATCGAACGGCCGGATCTGGCTGGCGATCCCCGCTACGCCAAAGCGGTCGAACGCGTCAGGCTGCGCGAAGAACTGGTGCCCATCGTGGCCCGGATCGTGGCGTCCAAGCCGCGCCGGCACTGGATCGCGGCGCTGTCGGAAGCCGGCGTGCCGTACGGGGACATCCGGTCGGTGCGGGAGGTGTGCGAAGCCGAACAGCTGACCTCGCGCGGCATGCTCATCGAAATGGTCCATCCCACGGCGGGCGTCGTCAAGAACATCGACAGCCCCATCCGGTTCGATGACCGCAACGATGACGACCACTCGCCACCGCCTCTGCTGGGCGAGCACACCGCGCAGATCCTGGAAGACCTGCTCGGCATGAGCGGCGAAGCGGTGAAGTCGCTGGCCGCCCGCGGCGTGGTGCGCTGCCGGGAGGCGCCTCATGGATGAAATGTCCGCCAGGCAGGCCTTCGAGCAAGCGCTGGCAACGCACAGACCCGCCTTCGAACACTTCTTTCTGGCACGGCTGCTGGCGCTTCGGTTCGACTACCCGGAGCGGCAATGCGTGATCACGTTCGAGGCCAAGGACTTCATGTTCAACCCCCAGGGCTCCTTGCATGGCGGAATCATTGCGACGGTGCTGGACATCTCGATGGGCCATCTTCTGAACCGCCGGCAAGGGCCCGGCGCGACGCTGGAGATGAAAACGCAGTACGTGAAGGCGGCACGCGCAGGGACGATGCGCTGTTGCAGTGAATTCATCAAGCTCGGCCAGGGCATTTCCTATTTGCGTGCAGTCATGACCGACGCCGACGGCGACACGGTGGCGTTCGCCACGTCGACCTGGAAACGTCTGAAACCGCCCGCGGAGCGCTCGTCCAAGTCGTAAGTCACAGCCAAAGGTAGGGCCGGGAGGTAGCCGTCCGGAGACGGCTGCCGCCCATTTTTTAAAACGATAAAGGAGACAAAGATGAAGCGGATGAAGAGGCTCGCGGCGGCCGGCGCAATATGCGCCGCAATGCCGGGCGTTGCGACAAGCGCGGATTGGCCCGGAAAGCCGATGACCGTGATCGTGCCCTACGGACCCGGTGGCGGCGTCGATGTTTTCACCCGGCCGCTGGCTGCCGGATTGTCGAAGGAGCTGGGCCAGCCGATGATCGTCGAAAACCGGCCCGGCGCCGGCGGCATCATAGGCGTGCAGCACGTTTCCAAGGCGAATCCGGATGGCTACACCTACCTGTCCGGCGGGGTGCACCAACCGATGGCGGAAGGGCTGTACCCGAAACGCAATTACGACCTGGACAAGGATTTCGTGCCCGTGGCGCTTACCGCCTATGTGCCGACCGTCCTGGTGGTCACCAACAACGCGCCCTACAAGACGGTCCGGGAATTCGTCGCCTACGCAAAAGCCCACCCGGGAGATATCAACTACTGCTCTTCAGGCAACGGCACATCGCAACACCTCGTGGGCGAACAGTTCAAGCGCCTGACCGGCATCAACGTGACGCACGTCCCCTATCGCGGCACCGCCGCGGCGATGACCGATCTCATCGCCGGCCATTGCTCCCTCATGTTCGACGGCCTCGGCACGTCCGCATCGCAGATCCGCAGCGGCAGCATCCGTCCCCTGGCCGTCGTCACCAAAAACCGCAGCACCTTGTTTCCCGATATCCCGACGCTCAAGGAAGCGGGCGGCCCTGACATGGACGCCACCATCTGGTACGGTTGGTGGACTCGGCAAGGCACTCCGCCGGCGGTCGTGAAACGCATGGCGGAGGCGATTCGCAACACCTTGAAGGATCCCGCGGTGGCCGAGACCTGGAAGCTGCAAGGCGCTGAAGTCCCCACCATGCCCTACGCCGAAACCGGCCCCTACGTTCACGCCGAAATCGAGCGCTGGACGCAGGCCGTCAAGGAGCTGGGCATTTCGGTGGATTGAACCACCGGCCGCCGGCCCGAGTGGCGCGGCCATGGATCCGCGCCACTCGCCCGACGCATGAACCACTGTCAGGAGCGAGAAGATGCAGAGATTTGAAAACCTCATCGGAGGAAGAATGACGCCGGCGGCCTCCGGCCGTTGGATGGCCAGCCTCGACCCCTACAAGAACGAGAACTGGTGCGAAGTGCCGGACAGCGACCAGGGCGATGTCGACGCCGCCGTCGCCGCCGCCAAGGCCGCATTCCATTCGCCCGAGTGGGCGAAGATGTCCGCCACCGCCCGCGGGGCGCTGCTGCGCCGAGTGGGAGATCTGATCGCCGAAAATGCGGACAGGCTTGCCGAGATCGAGGTCAGGGACAACGGCAAGCTGCTCGGCGAAATGCGGATCCAGCTGCAGACCATCCCCCAGTGGTACTACTACTACGCGGGGCTGGCGGACAAGATCGAAGGCGCCGTCCTGCCGATAGACAAGCCGGACCAATTCGTCTTCACGCGATGGGAACCCCTGGGCGTGGTGGCCGCCATCACCGCATGGAACTCGCCGCTGCTGCTCTTGACGTGGAAGCTGGCGCCGGGCCTGGCCGCCGGCAACACCTTCGTCATCAAGCCGTCCGAGTTCACCAGCGCTTCCACCGTCGCATTCGCCGAGCTCTTCGAGCTGGCGGGTTTCCCGCCGGGCGTCGTGAACGTCGTGTGCGGCACGGGCCAGAACGTGGGCGCCCCCCTCGTCAGCCACCCCGACATCGCCAAGATCGCCTTCACCGGTTCCGACACGGCCGGGAAGGCGATCAACAAGGCCGCGGCCGGGGACCTCAAGCAGGTCACGCTGGAACTGGGCGGGAAGTCGCCCAATATCGTTTTCGAAGACGCGGATTTCGACGCCGCGCTGGCGGGCGTGGCGTCGGGCATTTTCGCGGCGGCGGGCCAGACTTGCATCGCCGGGTCGAGATTGCTGCTGCAACGGTCGATCTACGACACGTTCCTCCAGAAGCTCCGGACCATGATGCAAGGCGTGAAGATCGGCGACCCGTTCGACGCCGAAACGCAGATCGGACCGTTGGCGAACCTGCCGCATTACAACAAAGTGCTGTCCTGCATCGACGATGCAAAAAAAGAAGGCGCAACCGTCTTCTGGGGCGGCAAGGCCATCGAACACCCCAGCGGCGGACTGTTCGTGGAACCGACCATCTTCAAGGACGTCTCGAACGACTCCCGGCTCGCCCAGCAGGAGATATTCGGACCCGTGCTTGCCGTCATCCCCTTCGAGGACGAAGAAGAGGCGCTGCGGATTGCCAATGGCTCCAGGTATGGGCTGGCCGCCGGCGTATGGACCAAGGATATGGCGCGCGCCTTTCGCATGTCCGAAGGGATCCAGTCCGGGACGGTGTGGATCAATACCTATCGGGCGCTGAATGTCATGGCGCCATTCGGAGGGATGAAAGACAGCGGCCTGGGGCGCGAGAGCGGGCAGGAGATGATCAAGTCGTACTTGCAGGCGAAGACCGTCTGGATCAACAACTCCTCCCAGGCGCCTGGCAATCCGTTCGTCATGCGACTGAAGTAGAAAGCGGCCGCCAGGCGGCCTCAAGCCGAGCCGGCGCGGAAGACTGCGCGTCTTCCGCGCCGGGCTCGCGCAACGTCTACTTCAGCGCGGCGCATTCGCTCGCTTGCGGAGAAATGTAGGCTTGCTCGCCGGGAATCGTCGCCACCCGTTCCGACAGGTCCCACTCGCTCTCGCCGTCGGCCTTCACCTTCAACAAGTACATATCGTGGATCAGCATGCCGTCTGCCCGAACGGCGCCGCCCTTCGCATAGAAATCGTCGATTTTCATCGCGCCGAGCTTCGCCCGCACGGCATCGGCCCGGTCGGTGCCAGCCTCCCGGACCGCTTGCAGATAAGCCATCGTGGCGGAGTAGATGGCGGCATGCGGGGCGGTGGGCGCGGCATTCCTGGAAAATTCCAGGTAGCGCTTTTTCCAGTTGCGCGACGCGTCGTCCAGGTCCCAATACCAGCCGTCGGTGTAGTGCAGGTCCTTGGCGATATCCACGCCTATGCTCTTCACGTCCGATAGCAGGATGAGCATGCCCGCCAGGCGCTGGCCGGCAGCGACGATGCCGAACTCGTGCGCTTGCTTGATCGCGTTCACGGTGTCCGTCCCGCCATTGGCCAAGCCGATGATCTTTGCACCCGAAGCCTGGGCCTGCAACAGGTAGGAGGAATAGTCCGCCGTATTGAGAGGCACGCGCAGGCTCTTCTTCACCGTGCCTCCCATGCCCGTCACGACCCGTGAGGTATCGCGTTCCAGCGCATGGCCGAAGGCGTAGTCGGCCGCCAGGATGAACCAGGAATCTCCGCCCTCTTTCATGATTGCCGAGGCCGTTCCCGTTGCCAGCGCGTAGGTGTTGTAGCCGTAATGCACGCCGTACTTCGTGCAGGCCTTGCCGGTGAGATCGATCGCCCCGGGGCCCGTCGCAATCGTGATCCTGCCTTTGTCTTCCGCCAGCTTCTGCACGGCGAGCGCCACCGAGGAGTTCGTGAGGTCGGTAATCATGTCGACGTCGGCCGTGTCGAACCACTGGCGCGCCGTCGCCGAGGCGATGTCGACCTTGTTCTGGTGATCGGAAAAGATCACCTCGATCTTCTTGCCCAGCACCGAGCCGCCGAAGTCCTCGACCGCCATTTTCACCGCGGCGACCGCTCCCGGCCCGCTGAACCCGCTGGAGTACATGCCCGACATATCGCCGAGCACGCCGATTTTGACGACATCGCCCGAAATGCCATCCGCCGCCTGGCAGGGCGCGAAGGCCGTGGCCAAGGCGGCGGCAAGAACGCGCAATCCGACTTTGAACATGTCTTTCTCCATGCGATGAGATTCGCGGCCCGCTAGGCCGGGATCAGCACACCCTTGCCTGTCGTCTGGGTGTCGAAGAGGCCATAGGCTTGCTCCGCCTGCTCCAACGGCCAGGAATGCGTGAAGAGCCGGTCGACATCGATCCCGCGCTCGGCGACGAAACGCGCGCAGTCCGCCTGGCCGCTCCGGCTGAAAGTCCAGCTGCCGTAGATCGACAGCTGCTTGCGGTTCATCTCGGTGCTCACATCGATCGTCACATTGCCCCCCTCGCCGAGGAAGACCACGCGCCCCCACTTGGCGGCGCTGCGCACGGCCGCGGATCGGGCCGCCGATGAGCCGGTGCAGTCCATGGCGCACGCCGCGCCTCGTCCGCCGGTGGCCTCGATGATGGCGGCGGCGGGATCCTCGGCGCGGGCATTGATCACGCAATCGGCCCCAAACTCCCTGGCGCGTTCCAACCGGCTGTCGTCGAAGTCCAGCGCGATAACGCGAGCCCCCATGGCCACGGCCAGCTGCGTCCCGCTCAGCCCGACCGGCCCCTGGCCGAAGATCGCGATGGTGTCTTCGCCGCGCAGGCCCAGGCGATGCAGGCCGCCCCAGGCCGTGCCTGTCCCGCACGAAATGGCGGCCCCGGCCTGGAACGACAGCTCGTCGGGCAGCGCGACGAGGGAGTCGGCCGGCACCTTCATATACCGGGCATGCGCCCCGTCGCCGTTCGCGCCGAAGGTGATCGAACCCTCGTCGCACATCTGGGTCCAGCCCGTGCGGCAAGGATTGCAGCAACCGCAACCGGAGTAATGATGGTTCATGACGCGCCGGCCGATACGCGCCAGCGGAGAGGTCACGCCCGGCCCCGCCTCGCACACGATGCCGCAAGGTTCATGGCCCGCAATCACCGGCGCGCCCGATGCGGACGCGAAACCGATCGCGCTGGCGCCGTCGCTGGCCCGATAGTATTTGAGGTCCGTGCCGCACATGCCCGAGGCCTTGATCTCGATGATCACCTCGCCAGGACCCGGCGTGGGGTCCGGCACGTCTCTGATCTCCACTTTCCGGTCACCCAGAAAATACACTGCGCGCATGGATGCACCCCTGCTTCGTTAGGGAATCGGGAAGGAACGGCGAACTGCTCAGGCCTGCAGCGCGTGCTTGAAGCGATCCGTGATCGTCGCCCCATCTCTTTCGGGCACGGTGCGCGGCTGGTCGCCCGGCTCGATCTTCAACACGGCGACCAGGGTGCCGCAACGCCCATGGATCTTTTCGCGCAAGGTGTCCAGGACGTCCGCCGAGTAGCAGGTCGACGCGTCTTCCAGTCCGCAGGCGCGGGCGACAGCGGCCAGGTTCGTACCGAACCCGGTAGCGGTTTGCTGCATCCCGGTCTCGGCGTATTGCTCGTTGTCGAGGATGACGATGGAGAGATTCGGCGGGCGATGCTGGGCGATGGTCGAGAACGCGCCCAGCCCCATCAGCATCTCGCCGTCCCCGGTGAAGACGGTCACGGGGCGCTCCGGTTGCGCAAGCGCCAGCCCCAGTCCCACCATGGCAGCCGACCCCATGGCGCCCCAGTCGTAGAAGTTCAGCGGATGGTCGCCGGCGGCGAACACGTCGTAAACCGGGGAGCCCAGCCCGGCCACCACCAGCATATCCGCGCGCCCTTGCAGCAGTCGGGCCACGGCGGGCCTGCGTTCGATTCGTGTAGTCATGTCAGTAACGGTTTCGGATTGGCTTACTTCGACCAGTTCTTGCGGCCGATCAGCCGCTGGGACAACAGCACCGCAACGCTGCGCCTGGAATGGAAGGCTTGGTCCATGGCCCCCGCGCAGAGATCTCCCACGCCATCCGCCGACTCGGCGCGGAAGACGTCGAACCCCATCAGTTCGAGCGCGGCGCCAGCCCGCTTTCCCATCGGTATCTGCCACGGGATGTACTCCGCGAACTCGCCTCGCATGGTGACGAGCAGCACCAGGGGCATGCGGCAATTCTCGGCCAGGGAAAAGAGATTGAGGCAGTTGCCGACGCCGGACGATTGCATCAGCAGCACGCTGCGCACGCCGCCGAGCCACAGCCCCGCGGACAGGCCCACGCCCTCCTCTTCGGTGGTCAGCACCGTCGTGCCGATCGACGGATCGTCGGCGCAAAGGTTGATGAGTCCGCGATGCCCTCCATCGGGCACGTAGGCAACGTGTCCCACGCCGCATCCCTGGAAGGCGGCGTGTATATCCTTTTGCCAAGGACGTATGGCTTGGTCGAGGTCTGCTGTCATCGGTTCTTGAGGAGTGGAATCGGTCGTGGTGTTTCACCGGATTAAACTCGTCCGGTCACTCATCCGACAAATTGATAATGCGTATATCATCATTGATATGATGAATGGCCCTGGCCGGGCCCAGCCTCAAGTCCGATCGCGAATGCGATCACGCCAGGAACAGTCGCCTGGCCATGCGCGGCGGTGCGCGGCCGCCGCCGCGCATGGGGTCATCCTTCGGCGCAAGCGTCGCTGCGCGGCCCGCGCGGGGAGCGCGGGCCGTTGGAATCGCTAGGCCGCCTCGCCCCCCAACAGCAGATGCTCGTCATCGACGACCGTCGGCCGCTGCTGGGCATGGAACCCTTCCGTGTATACCGCTTCCGGCTTCGCGCCCAGGCGCAGGGCCGCCTCGACGCTCGCCGTGACAAAGCCCGGGCTGCCGGCCGCGAATACCGTATGCCTGGACAGGTCCGCGGCCACGGCGGGCAGGACGTCGCCGACGCGGCCCGCGAGGCAGCCGTCGCGCTCTTCCCGGGTCAGGGTGACGCGGTAATCGAACTTCCGATGCCTGGCCCGCCACCACGCCAGCAGACCCAGCCCGTACACGTCTTCAAGCGTGCGCGCCGAGACCAGCAGCATCACCGGCTGGCGGAATCCGCGCCGCATGGCCGCCTCGGTCAGGGCGAGTATCGGCGCGAGCCCGGTTCCCGCGGCCAGGCAGAGTATCGGGGAGTCCACCGCGGGATCGCCGATGAACGTGCCATAGGGCCCCGAGAGCTTGATGCCCTCGCCCGGCATCAGCGTGTCATGCACCCACGCGCTGGTGGCGCCGCCCTCCATCAGGGCCACCTGCAAGACGAGCTCGCCGTCGGGACGCGGCGCGTTCGAAACCGAGTAGGCCCGGGGCGGGATGCCGGCATCCGGATTGCCCAGCATCACATACTGGCCGGGCCAGTAGCGCATGGGCTTGCCCAAGGGGCGCAGGCGCAACTCCATGACGCGCGGCGTCAGCCGCCGCTTGTCCGTCACGACGAACAGCATGTTCTCGCGCGGCGGGAAAAGCTTGGGCCGCGCGTCGGCGGTGCCCCACTCGATCTCCAGGTTGTCCGCCAGCGGCTTGGCCATGCACATGAGGCCATAGCCCTGGGCGCGCTCGTCGGCGGTCAGGGCCATGTCGAGCACGGTGCCCTGGTCGAAGGCGCCCGCAAGCACCTTGACCTTGCATTCGCCGCAGGCCCCTGCGCGGCAGTTGTTCGGTAACGCATATCCCGCCCGCTCCAGCGCGGTCAGCACCGTATCGCCGGGCGAGCACTCCACCGTCCTGCCGGACGGCTGTATCGTGATGATTGCCATGTCTAGGCTGCTCCCTGTGCGGCCGGCGGAATGCGAATGCGTCCGCCGGCCGCCTCGCCATGTGCTCAGAACACGGGAATGATGTCTTCCAGGTCCACGTCCGAGACTTCCTGCCCCGTGATGCCGACTTCGGGAATGGCGGGGAACGGGATGTTGTAGCGATCCAGGACGCTCTTCAGGTTGATCATCGCGTTGCGCCAGTTCTCCAGCTTGGCCTCATAGCTGGGGATGCCGAAGCCGGCGGCGCGAGCCACCTCTTCCGCCTCGCGCTGGTTCGCGATGAAGTCGGCGGGCAGGTCCCAGAATTCCATCGGCGGCTCGAACAGCACCGCGGACAGGAACAGATAGCCCGCGCGGATCTGCTTGGTCACCACCGCCTTGATGTCGTCCTTGAGGCCGGGATAGTCGCGCTCCATGACGGCCATGCAGATCGCCATGTGGCGCCCCTCGTCGCGGCCGATGTTCTTGAAGCCTTCCTTGAACACGGCCTCGCGCGAGTTTTCGTACATCTGCTTGAAGATCGTCGCGGCCGCGATTTCGCCCATCAGGAACGAGCTGAACAGCACGGCGAGGTCATACTTGGGCACGGCCTTCTTGTAGCCTGTCCAGTAGCGGGCGCCGTTGAAATACAGCCACTGCGCGTTCTTCTGCAGCCGCTTGCCCAATTCGGTCTTGGGCACGTAGGTCAGGGGATCGGAATGGCCGAGCAGGCGCGTGATCGCCAGGCCGCACATGATCTCGTGGTTCTGCTCGTCGCGCGTGACGGAGAAGAAGCATTTGCGAACGACGTCTTCCTCGTGCACCTCGTAGGTCTTGACCAGGGCCTCGGCGAACACGGGCGGCGCCGACGCGTCGAACACGGACAGCAGCGTCCACCAGTAGGCGATCGATTCGCGCTCTTCCCAGGTATAGCTTTCCAGGTCCAGGGTATCCCAGGGCAGCTTCTCCGGATCCCAGTTCTCGCGCAGCGATGCCTCCCAGACCTCCTGCAGCTTCTTGGTCTTACAGACCCAGGACAGCGGGTACACATTGGGCTGCTCTATCGGGGGCGGCAGTTCCTGCGTGGCCGCATAGCGTTGCTTTTCCATGGCTACATTTCCTCCTCGGTTGTGCGTGGCACGGTTCGATCGCGGGGATCGCGACCCGATTACGTGATACCAAATTTATTGGATTCATTATTTTTTTGTATCATTTTATCTGGTGCAAAGTATGGAACCAGAGGCGCGGCGGTGTCCATCAACGCAACGCAGGAACATTGATATAGATCAAGCCGATGCCTGCCGCATTGCCCGGTCCATGCGCAAAGCCCGGCACCTGCGCGTGCAAAGTTTCAGAATTTGGGTATACTTCCGCCTCTCTTGCAAAGAACAGCTGCCGGATCGGATCGATCCAGAGGCGTTCGGCGCAGGAAAATGCGGGAGTAGCTCAGTTGGTAGAGCGCAACCTTGCCAAGGTTGAGGTCGCGAGTTCGAGACTCGTCTCCCGCTCCAGATTTCGATTTCCAGCCGCCTTCGCGGTTTCCTGGAAGTCCAGGAAAAAGGGCCCCCGGGCCCTTTTTTCATTTCGACGGATCTCCTTCGCTGCCGGCACCGCCGGCCATGCGACCCGGAATCCCGCCGTCGCCGGCGATATCGACCGGCAAATCCGCAACCGCTCACAGTGCCTCCAGTCACGTACATGGGGTAACCTTCTGGTTGCACAAATCAGAGGTGTTGGAAAGAACAATGGGTTTTGAAAAACTTGCCGACCTGCGAGAGCAGCTCCGGGCGCAAGCTCAGCAAGCGGCGCCGGCCCAGCCGAAGGCGGCGGGCCAGGCCAAGCGCCGGGAATCTTCCAAGCAGCGGGACCCCTCGAAGCAACGAGATCCCGCCAGGCAGCGTGAGTCCGCAAGAAAGCAGGAACCCGCGAAGCAGCGGGAACCGGTCGATCCGACGGTCGAAGCGATCTGGCGCCTGCAGAAGCAGTTCCCGCTGGCTTTCCCGAAGAATCCCGCGCCCAAGGTGCCGCTCAAGGAAGGCATCCTGGCGGATGCCGCGCAGCATCTCGATGCGCTGTCCATGACGGAAGAGCAGCTGAAGCTGGCCATTGCCGCCTGGTGCAAGGGCAGCCGCTACTGGGCCTGCCTGACGGAAGACGCGCCTCGCGTCGACCTGCAAGGACAGCCCGTCGGCAAGGTGACCGCGCAGCAGGCCGCTTACGCGCGCCGGCAGGCCAGCCGCCGGCCGGGCGGCCCCAAGGGCCGTCCCGCGAAGAAGGCCGCCGCGCCGCAAGCCGGGGCAGCTGCCCCGCAGCCCGACGACGCCCAGCCCGCCGACGCCCAGGCCGCCGACACGCAGCCTGCCGAAACGCCCTGACCCCGATCCGGGCGCGGACGAACCCCGGCGCCCGCGCGACTATTCGCGCGGGCGCTTTTTCTTTCCGCGTTTTTTCACCTACGCAGCACAAGTCAAAATTTCTGTGTATAATCGCTGTCTTTGGTGAACACGGCCCTTTCTGAAAGCGCTTCAATGGAAGACTTCAGGAAACGCACCAAAGCGGCGATGCAGCAATGCATGCCCATATGCGGGAGTAGCTCAGTTGGTAGAGCGCAACCTTGCCAAGGTTGAGGTCGCGAGTTCGAGACTCGTCTCCCGCTCCAAATACAAAAAGGAAGCAACGGCCAACACCGCGCTTCCTTTTTTCTTGAAGTGCTGGCGCAATGGCAGAGTGGTTATGCAGCGGATTGCAAATCCGTGTACGTCGGTTCGATTCCGGCTTGCGCCTCCAGCAGCTTCCCTGCATCTAGTTACCCTTCCCTACGCCCCGTCAATCGAATGATTGCTATGGTGACGCCGTTTTCATTTGACGACGATCCCATGCGCACCATTCCGAGTTCCCGCTCCCGCCTTCCCTCCCCGCTGCTGGCCTTGTCGGCCGCCGCTGTGTTCGCGCTGGCGCCGATGGCGGCGCAGGCCGATTCGGACAAGCATCGCCATCGGCATGGCCGCGAATACAAGGAGCAGTACTGGGACGGCGCCTGTAAAGTCGAGCGCAAGTGGAAGCGCAACGGCGACTACCAGGAAAAGCGCAAGTGCCGCGACGAATACCGCTACGGCTACGCGCCGCAGCCGGTCGTGGTGCCCGTAATGCCGGCGCCCGCCATCGTGATCAACCCGCCCCCCATCATCATTCGCCCCTGACCATGGATCAATCGGTGAAAGACGCCCTGGTCCGCTGGCCCGACGTGCCAGCGGTCTACGGCTGGCTGTCGCTGGACGCCAGGGGCCGCTGGCGCCTGCATCCGCAGGGCCAGTCCGCGCAAGGCGGGCCGGGCGAGTCGATCACCAACAGCCAGATCCTGGCATTCATCAACCGCAACTACGATCATGACGAAGCGGGCCGCTGGTATTTCCAGAACGGCCCGCAACGGGTGTACCTGCGGCTGGACGCGGCGCCCTACACGCTGCGGCTGAGCGACGACAATCTCCGCCTGCTCACCCATACCGACGCCACGGTCGACGCGGTCGATGCCTGGCGGCTGGACGACGCCGGCCAGCTGTACGCGATGACGCCGCTGGGGGCCGGCATCGTGCTGGACCGCGACCTTCCCATGCTGCTCGAAAAGCTGGTCACCGAAGACGGCGCGCCGCTGCTCGATGCGCTGGCCGGCCTGGCTCCCGGCGACACGCTGGGGGTCGCCTTCCCCGGCGCCTATGCCGCCGCGCCCTTGTCGGCCGTGGCGCGACAGGACGTCGCGCGCGAACTCGGTTTCGATCCCGATCCCAGGCCCTAGCTTCAGAACATGCCGTTGGCGTTGGCGGACCGCTCGGGAATGGGCTGCACCGCATCCCAATGCTCGACGATCTTGCCCTGCTCCAGGCGGAAGATGTCGACGATGGCGCTCCCACGCGTGCCGGGTTCGCGCACCGCATGCACGTGCAGGATCACGTAATCGCCATCGGTAAAAACGCGCTTGATTTCGCTGTGCGACCGGGGATACTTTTCGCGCAGGAACGCGACGAACTTGCGGAAGCCCTCGGGCCCGTCCGCGGCGTTCGGATTGTGCTGCACGTAGCGCTCGCCCAGGTACTTCAGCGCGGCGTCCGCGTCCTTCCGGTTCAGGCCCTGCTCGTAGAAGGCCAGCACGGCCGCCTTGTTGGCAGCTTCCTGCCCGGCGGATGCGTGGGCGGCCGGCGACAGGGCGGCGGCCAGCAGCGCCGCGCCCGCGGCGCGCTTGAAGCAAGAAATGGTCAGGAACATGGCGGCCTCCCCTGGCTATGGACTTCGGGTGCGCGCGGCATTCAGCCGCGGCCGCTCTTGCGCAGCGCGAACTTGCCGTCGCCCAGCAGCGCCAGCGCGGCGGCCGCCACCGTCAGGAAGATGGGATATTCCCAGCCGCCGCCCGGATTGCCGAAACCCCAGCCATTGCCGAAGTGCACGGTCGACGCGACGAACAACTGCACGGCCGCGACGGCGGCAACCCAGCGCGGCAGGATGCCCAGGATCAGCATCACGCCCGCGCCGATTTCGAAGAAAGTCACCGGATAGGCCAGCCAGCCGGCGAAGCCGATCTTGGCGAAGAACTGAGCGGTGCCCGGCAGCGTGAAGACCAGCAGCTTGGTCAGGCCGTGGGCCAGGAACATGACGCCGAGCGCGACGCGCAGCAGCAGCGCGGCATAGGGCGCGGTACGGGTTTCAACCATTGCACTCTCCTAGAGCGGTTGGGGAATCGCCCAGGACGGGAAGATTCTTCGGAAGCGCTATTCTTGCGATTCCAAAAACAAAGATAAACATGCAGAATTGCAAATTATTGTTCCCCGATAGGAAACAATCATGGACACCCATACCGCCATGCAGACCTACGCCAAGGTCGTGGAGCTGGGCTCGTTCGCGGCGGCCGCCGACAAGATGGGCCAGGCCCGCTCCGTGGTCACGCGCCAGATCGCCTATCTGGAGCAGAAGTACGGCGTGCGCCTGCTGAACCGCACCACGCGCAAACTGAGCATGACCGACGCCGGGCGCGCCTTCTACGAGCGCGTGCGCCCCATCCTGGCCGAAGTGGCGGACCTGGAGCTATCGCTGCAGGCCGAAGGCCAGCGGCCCAGCGGCCGCCTGCGGGTGAGCGCGCCAGTATCGTTCGGCATCCTGCACCTGGGGCCCGCCATCGCCGAGTATCTGCAGCGCTACCCCGACGTGATCATCGACCTGGACCTCAACGACCGCGTGGTCGACCTGGTCGAAGACGGCTTCGACGTGGCCGTGCGCATCGGCCCGCTGCTGGATTCCTCGCTGGTGGCGCGGCCGCTCGCGCCCCAGCAATTGCTGGTCTGCGCCGCCCCCTCGTACCTGGCGCGCCACGGCACGCCGCAAACGCCGGAAGAACTGAAGCAGCACCGCTGCCTGCACTACGCCTACGCCAGCACCGGCAACGAATGGCATTTCGAGAAAGACGGCGTGACCCACCTGGTCCGCGTGAACGCGGCCCTGCGCGCCAATAACGGGGACGTGCTGCGCACGGCCTCGCTGGCGGGCCATGGAATCATCCTGCAGCCCGAATTCCTGGTGGGCGAGGACATCCGCGCGGGGCGGCTGGTCACCCTGCTGGCCGACTACGCGCACACGCCGATCTCCATGTGCGCCATCTATCCCCACCGGCGCTTCCTGTCGCCCAAGGTGCGGTCGTTCGTCGAACACCTGGAAGACCGGTTCGGGACGCCGCCCGTCCCGGCCCCCGGGCGGCGCGCCAGTCCTCGCCGCAGCCGTTAGAATCGTACCCATGACCGCAAAATCGCCCATCGAATACTTCCCCGCGCCGCGCCGTTCGCATTTCTGCAGCCAATGCGGCTCGCCCGTCAATCGCCGGGTGCCCGAGGGCGACAACCGCGAACGCGACATCTGCGATCACTGCGGCGCCATCCATTACCAGAATCCCCGGCTGGTGGTCGGCACGTTGCCGGTCTGGGAGAACCGCGTCCTGCTTTGCCGCCGCGCGATCGAGCCGCGCTACAATACCTGGACGCTGCCCGCCGGCTTCATGGAACTGGGCGAAAGCACCGCGCAGGGCGCGGCCCGCGAAACCCTGGAGGAAGCCGGCGCGCGCATCCGGCTGGGCGAGCTCTACACGATCATCGACCTGCCCCAGATCGACCAGGTTCACGTCTTCTACCTGGCCCAGGCGCTGTCCCCCGACCTGGACCCGGGCCCCGAAAGCCTCGAAGCGCGCTATTACGAGGAATCCGAGATCCCCTGGGACGACCTGGCGTTCCGCACCGTGGCGACGACGCTGCGCCACTATTTCGAGGACCGCAAGCTTGGCGAGTTCGGCCCGCATCACTACACCCTAGAATCGCACCGTTGAAGCTGCCCTGGCTTGCCGTCGACACGCCGTTCCCGCCAGCTGAGTTCGCGCTGACGGATCCGGACGGCCTGCTGGCGGCGGGCGCGGACCTGTCCATCCCGCGGCTGATCCAGGCCTATTCCAACGGCATCTTCCCCTGGTATTCGGAAGGCGAGCCCATCCTGTGGTGGAGCCCCGATCCCCGCATGGTGCTGGCCACCCGGGATTTCGCGCCCTCGCACTCCCTGCGCAAGCTGCTGCGCCAGATCGCCGGCCAGGAATCCCAGGCCGCCCCGCGCGTGCAAGTGCGCGTGGACACCGCTTTCGCGCAGGTGATGGCCGAATGCGCCGCGCCCCGCGACGGCCAGCCGGGCACCTGGATCACCGGCGCCATGCAGCAGGCGTATCGCGCCTGGCACGAGGCCGGATACGTGCACAGCATCGAAACATGGATAGACGGCGAACTGGCCGGCGGCCTCTACGGCATCAGCCTGGGCCGCATGTTCTTCGGCGAATCCATGTTCACCCGCGCGCCCAACGCCTCCAAGGTGGCGCTGGCCTACCTGGTGGGCTACCTGGCCGCCCAGGGCGTCGAACGCATCGATTGCCAGCAGCAGACGCGCCACCTGGCGAGCCTGGGGGCCCGCCCCATCTCCCGCGCGGCCTTCCTCCAGCACATCCGCGGGGCCACGGCGCAGCCTCCCGTCCCGTGGGCGCGCGGCTGGCTGGACAGCGCCGGGCTCCTGCATCCGGAGGCTGCGTCCGGCCCCGGGTTAGGCGTTAATATGTAGCCATCCCGTCACGGGCTTGCCGCCGTCTTCCGGGATCGCCCATGAGCCAGCTCAAAGAACTTCCCTTCTCTACCCTACAGTTCTACGCAACCGCTCCCTACCCTTGCAGCTACCTGCCGGGTCGCCAGGCTCGGTCGCAGGTCGCCGCGCCCGGCCACCTGATCAACGCGGGCACGTATTCCCAGCTGGTGGAACAGGGTTTCCGCCGAAGCGGGCTTCGAGCCCAACCGCAGCCAGCGCCGCGCCTGGCGCCAGCACCAGGACCTGCAGTCCTTCGTGGCCGAGCTGGCCTGGTCGCCCGAGCACTACCGGCTCTATACGCGCTACCAGCAGGGCCGCCATCCGGGCGGCGGCATGGACGAAGACAGCCGCACGCAGTACGCGCAGTTCCTGCTCACCAGCCGGGTCAACACCCGACTCGTGGAATTCCGCACGCCGGAGGGCGTGCTGGTCATGGTGTCCATCATCGACGTGCTGGACGACGGCCTGTCCTCCGTCTACACATTCTACGATCCCGACATCGCCGGCAGCCTGGGCACCTACAGCATCCTGTGGCAGGTCGAGCAGTGCCGCAGCCTGAATCTGCCCTGGCTGTACCTGGGCTACTGGATCGCCGACAGCCGCAAGATGTCCTATAAGTCGAGCTTCCACCCCGCCCAGTTCCTGGTCGACGGCGCCTGGCGCGACCAGCCCGCGCCGCCCGCCCCCTGATTCGCCGCGTCGCGGCGTCCGCCGAGCCCGGCCGGATGCTGGGCCGCCAGAATTCGCTCTACAATTCCGCCCCATGTCTATCCTCTTCCACGCCTATCCCCTGGCCCGCCCGGCGCTATTCGCCATGGACGCGGAAACCGCCCACGAAGTGACCCTGTCCGGCCTGCAGCGCGCCTATGAATGCGGCGCCACGCGCAAGCTGCTGCACGCGCAGCCCCAGGCGCCCTGCACCTTGATGGGGATGCGGATGGCCAATCCGATCGGGCTGGCGGCCGGGCTGGACAAGAACGGCGCCTACATCGACGCGCTGGGCAACCTGGGATTCGGTTTCATCGAGGTGGGCACGGTCACGCCGCGCGCGCAGCCCGGCAACCCCAAGCCCCGCATGTTCCGGCTGCCGCGCGCCAACGCGCTCATCAACCGCCTGGGCTTCAACAACCAGGGTCTGGATGCGTTCCTGGCCAACGTGCAGCGCAGCGTCTGGCGCACGCAGGGGGGGATCCTCGGGCTGAATATCGGCAAGAACGCGGACACGCCGATCGAGCGGGCCGCGGACGATTACCTGATCGGGCTGGAAGGCGTGTATCCCTACGCCGACTACGTCACGGTGAACATCTCTTCGCCCAACACCAAGAACCTGCGCGCGCTGCAAAGCGGCGACGAACTCTCGGCATTGCTGGCCCAGCTGGCGGACAAGCGCAAGGCGCTCGAAGACCGGCACCAGCGGCGCGTGCCGATGGCGGTGAAGATCGCCCCCGACCTCACGCGGGAACAGATCGACGCCATCGCCGACACGCTGCCGCGCCACGGCATCGACGGCGTCATCGCCACCAACACCACGCTGTCGCGCGACGCCGTGGCGGGCCAGGCGCATGCCGAGGAAGCGGGCGGCCTGTCCGGCGCGCCAGTGCATGAGTTGTCGTTGGCGGTGATCCGCCGGCTGAAGGAACAATTGGGCGGCAGCCTGGCCATCATCGGCGTGGGCGGCGTGCTGTCGGGCCGCCAGGCCCGCGAGAAGATGGAAGCCGGCGCCGACGCGGTCCAGCTCTACACCGGCCTGATCTACCGCGGCCCGGCGCTGGTGGGCGAATGCGTGCGGGCGGTGGCCCGCTGAAGGGCAAAAAAAAGGGGCCACCCGGTGGGTGGCCCTAATTCCAGCTCTGCTCTGTCACTCAACAGTACTACATTACTGCGGTTTGCGCACCATCGCGCGCCAAATACTTAGGCGCTGCGGCGGCTGCGGGCGGCAACCTTGGTGGCGGCGTCGGCAGCGTCCGAGGCAGCCTTGAAGGTCGCGTTGGCGGCGGCGTTCAGGTTCGACTCGGCGACTTCGGCGGCCTGCTTGGCGGCCTTGGTCATCGAATCGTAGGCGCTGGTCGCGGTGGCCAGCGAGGACTTGATCAGGGCGACGGCGCTTTCGGAACCGGTCGGGGCGTTCTTGGAGAACTGGTCGACCACGTCGCTCAGCTGCTGCTGGCTTTCGGCGATCTGTTCTTCGGTCAGCTTGACCAGGTTGCCCTGCACGCCGGCGACGATGTCATACACGTGCTTGGTGTAGGCCATGGCCTTTTCGGCGCCCGGCTGCAGCAGGCCCGACGCGAAAGCGGCGGCTTCCTGCGGATCCTTCAGTTCGGTGGCTTGCTGCGACTTCTGGGCGACTTCGTCCAGGGTGGCGCGCACGACCTTCAGGTTCAGCTCGACCAGCTTTTCGAAGCCGGCGAACACGGCCGATTGGGCGGCCACGAGGGTATTGATGCTGGCCTTTTGACGGTCCAGGACTTGTTGCGGAATGGCGCTCATAGAATGCTCCTCGATGGGTAGCCGGGGCTATCCGGCGAATAAGGATGGTTGTCTGCGACGAAAAAAGGAAACGTGCGCGGAAACTGGTACTACAAGCTACCGCCGGCCCGTTTGATGCACTGCACAATTGACATTCTAGACTGGGAAAAAAACTTGTCAAGGAGTTTTTGTGCGGTGCAATAAATGTTTGCACTTTGACGGTGCATGCCTGCCCGGCGTTTGATCCGGCACAAATGTTGCATTGCTTGGGGAAATACCGGACGTGACGGCGTATCAATTCTTTTCTACACTGCTTTCACGCTGATGACAGATAAAGACAAACGATAAGTCACCCGGCAATAACTAAATCGCAGCAAGCAAATCCCTGCAACTGGAGACTCCATGACCCTCATTCCCCGCACGCTTACGGCCCTGCTCGCGGCCGGCGCCATGCTCGCTGCCGGCGCCGCCCACGCGGACTATCCGGATCGCCCCATCAACATGGTGGTGCCTTTCGCCGCTGGCGGCCCGACGGACAACGTCGCGCGCTCGCTCGCGGAAGCCATGCGGCCGACTCTGGGCCAGACGGTCGTGGTCGAAAACAAGGGCGGCGCCGGCGGCACGATCGGCACGACCCAAGTCGCGCGCGCCCAGCCCGACGGTTATTCCGTCCTGCTGATGCACGCCGGCTTCTCGACGGCGCCGTCGCTGTACAAGAACCCCGGATACGACCCCTACAAGAGCTTCGAGCCCATCGGCCTCGTGGTCGACGTGCCGATGACCATCATCGCGCGCTCGGACTTCCCGCCCAACACCATCCAGGAACTGGCCGAGTACGTTAAGCAGAACAAGGACAAGGTCTCCCTGGCCAACGCCGGCATCGGCGCCGCCAGCCACCTGTGTGGCACCATGCTGGTCGAAGCGCTCGGCGTGCAATTGCTGACCATCCCCTACAAGGGCACTGCGCCGGCCATGAACGACCTGCTGGGCAAGCAGGTGGACCTGCTCTGCGACCAGACCACCAACACCACGCAGCAGATCGACAGCGGCAAGGTGAAGGCCTACGCCGTCACCAGCCTCAAGCGCGTGCCCACGCTGCCCAAGCTGCCGACCATGGACGAATCCGGCTACAAGGGCTTCGAAGTGGGTATCTGGCATGGCATGTGGGTGCCGAAGGGCACGCCCAAGCCGGTCGTGGACAAGCTGGTCAAGAGCCTGCAGGCCGGCCTGGCCGATCCCAAGTTCCAGGAACGCATGAAGCAGCTGGGCGCGACCGTGCTCACCGCCGAAGCCAATCCGCAAGCCCTGGAAGCCAAGGTCAAGCAGCAGGTCCCGCAATGGGCCGAGCTGTTCAAGAAGGCTGGCGTCGAGCAGCAGTAAGCGCGCCCCGCCCGCCCTCCGGGGCGCAGCCAAAGGAAAAGCCCCGCGAGGGGCTTTTCCTTTGGGCCCCGTTTTGGCCCTAGGGGCGCAGCGCCTCGGCCGCCATGCCCAGGCCGTTGAAGCCCGTGGACACCGAAGGTTCGTAGCCCAGCGCTTCCGAGATGCTGGCGGCGGTGTCGACCAGCGCCTTGATCCATTCGTCCTGCAGGCGCTCGGCGGGGGCCGATATGGACAGGCCCGCCACCAGCTTGCCGGTATCGTCGAAAATGCCGGCCGCGATACAGCGCACGCCGAGTTCCAGCTCTTCGTTGTCGCGCGCGTAGCCATGGCGGCGCACCAGGGCCAATTCCCGTTCCAGGCGGTCCAGGTCGGTCAGGCTGTTGCGCGTGTGCCCGGCCAGGCCGGTGCGCAGCGCATAGGCCCGGACCTGACGGGCATCGCCGGTGGACAGGAACAGCTTGCCGGTGGAGGTCAGGTGCAGGGGCGCCCGGCCGCCGATGGCACGCACCACCTGCATGCCCGAGCGCTCGCTCCAAGCCCGGTCGATGTAGACGATCTCGTCGCCCTGCTGCACCGACAGGTTGATGGTCTGCCCGGTCAGCTTGTGCAGCGAGCGCATGGCCGAAATGGCCGCCTCGCGCACGTTCAACCTGCCCTTGACCAGCGAACCCAGCTCCAGCAGGCGCATGCCCAGCTGGTACAGGCCGTTGTCCACGCGCTCGACGTAGCGGCCCACGACCAGGTCGTTCAGGATGCGATGCGCCGTGGACGCATGCAGGCCCGTGGTGGCGGACAATTCCTTGAGCGTCACGGGATCCGGCTGCGCGGCCAGGGCGTCGAGCAGCCGCATGGCGCGCTCGATCACCTGGATGGCAATGGGATGGGCGGAAGCGCCTTCGGTTTCGGCGTCCAGGGGATTGCGGGGGGTCGGAAGACGGGCCATGGGAAGATTGGGGGCTAGCGCCGCTTGGCCGAAAGAAACCGGCCTTGCGGCGACGCAGCAAACAGTTCTTTCCCGTATTGTGAAATTTACCTGGCCGTTTGGCAATCGGTTTTTTAGGAATAAAACGGGGTCCGCCCCCGTTTGTTCAGCTTATGTTCAGACTGCTGGCGGAGCCGCCAGCTTGCCCCCGAGGCGCAGCACCTCGGCCCGCAGGAACTCCAGGGCTGCCGCCGCCCCCTCGGGATCGCCCTTCACGCCCAGCTCGATATGGGGCGTGCCGCCGGCCTCGCCCACGCTGGGCAGGCTGAAGGCCCGCACGCCGGGCCAGCGCGTTTCCACGCTGACCATGGCCGGCGTGATGCGCGATTCGGGCATGCTGAAAACCAGGAAGGAATGCTCCGCATGGACCTTCACATGCTGCAGCGCACGATAGCGGGTGTCGAGCGTCCATTCCAGCATCGGCCAGGCCATGACGGGAAAGCCCGGCACGAAGGTGTGGTCTCGGATGAAGAAACCGGGAATCCGGTTGTAGGGGTTCGGCACGATCTCGCACCCTTCCGGGAACACGCCCATCTGCAGGCGCTGCTGGTTCTCGGGCGCGCTCATGTCGGCCGTGCCCTGCCCCTTTGCGGCCATCTCGGCCGTGCGCAGCGCGATGGCCTGTTCGGCCTCGGGATGCAGCGCCAGGGGCAGGCCCAGCGCCGCGGCGGCGGCCTGGCGCGTATGGTCGTCCGGCGTGCCGCCGATCCCGCCGCAGGAGAACACCACGTCGCCCGAGGCGAAACTGCGCCGGTAGGCGGCCGCCAGCGTGTCGCGGTCGTCGGGCAGGATTTCCGCCCAGCCGAGCTGCATGCCGCGCGCGCTCAAGAGCTCGACGACCTTGGAGAAATGCTTGTCCTGACGGCGCCCCGAGAGGATTTCATCCCCGACGATGATGAGGCCGATGCGGCGGGCGGCGGATTCTGCGGCCATGTCCGATTCCAGAAGGTGAGTGGGATGACGCCGGTCAGACGTCGATGACGCGGTCCTGGCGCAAGCGCTTGAGCGCTTCCAGTCCGTAGTGCGCGTAGACCAGCGCCGAGAATACCGGCAGGATGATCCATGCGGGGGGCAACAGGTTCAGCAAGGAGCAGATGAGGCCGATGGTCCAGAAACCGCCGTTGTTCCGCTCCAGGATGAGCTTGCGTTCGGCCGGGCTGGCGTGCTCCACGATGGCGTCCACGCGCATCATGCGCGAGAACGCGAATGCCCACCAGAAGATCGACAACACCACCGCCATCGGCGGCACGAGCCAGAGCGGCAGCGTCAGCACCCACCCCGCGGCGAAGGCGGCCGACACCCAGACGGCGTTCCAGACGCTGACCGCGGTCGAGAATTTGCCCTGGCGGCCTACCGTGGCGTATTCGCGCTGGCCTACGTGGCGCAGCACCAGCGGCATGACGAAGACCGCCGCGATCGCCAACCCCAGGATACCGGACACCGGCAGCAGGATGGCCGCGGCGATGACCGGGATCAGGTAGATCTTCAGTGAGAACAGGCCCACCGCGACCAGCCATTCGTCGACGCGGTTGACGACATCCCAATGCGACACTTCGGCCCGCAGCCAGTCGGTCAGCGGCGTCCAGAACAGCCACAGCAGCAGGAAGGCGCCGAGCAGCGCGATCAGAAATGGCAGCAGGACCGCGAACAGCATCGTCGGGTGGCACTGCGACACCAGCGCGCGCTTGAACGCCTGCCCCACGTTGGCCGCCCCCGTGCCCGCGCTGGAAAGGCGGTCCTGTTCGGGGGTGGCGGAATCGGTGCGCAAAACGGTCATGGCGGCGGAAATGAGGGGGTGGACATCCCGAGTATGATAGTCAAACACGCCCCGATCTGCCCACATGTCTCTACTTGTACCCAACACCGACCAGGATGCGCTGCGCGCGCGCCTGGGCTCGCCCGACACCTGGCTGGTCGCCTGTTTCTGCGCGGCCTGGTGCGACACCTGCGAACAATACAAGCCCAAGCTGCAGGCGCTGGCGCAAGCCATGCCCCAGCATGTCTTCGCCTGGATCGACATCGAAGACCACGCCGAGCTGCTGGGCGAGGAAGACGTCGAGAACTTCCCCACGCTGCTCGTGCAGATCGGCAAGCGCGTGGTGTTCTACGGGCCGATGCTGCCGCATATCGGCCACCTTGAGCGCCTGCTGGAAAGCCTGGACGAACATAGCGCCGCGGTCAGCACCGCCCTGCCCGACCTGCCGCGCCTGCTCGCCGCCTGATCCGGCCGGCGGCTGCCGGCAAGCGAAAAAAAACCGCAGGGCCTTCGGGCCTTGCGGTTTTTTTGTCGCCCGGGCGCGGGCCTCAGGGCTTGCGGCTGCCGCCCAGCAGGACGGCGATCTGGCGCTTCGGCGCCGACGAGCCTCCATTGGTTTTGGGCTCGGGCGTCTCGGCCGGCGCGGACGGCGCCGACGGCTCGTAGGGCTTCAGGAAGAAATCGTCCACGGGCTGACGCGGCGCGCTGGAGGAATAGCTGGAGCGGCGGTCGGTGGAGCGGCCGCGTTCGCCCCGGCCTTCGCGCGGCGCCGAGGCGCCGCGGCGGTCCTCGCTGCGGCGATGGCTGCGCGCCACCAGGTCGGCGGGAACGTCCAGCGTGCCGCGCGGCACTTCGCGCTTGATCAGCTTTTCGATGTCGAGCAGGAAGCGCTCTTCGTCGGGCGTGAACAGGGCAATGGCCTCGCCCGAGGCGCCCGCGCGGCCGGTACGGCCGATGCGGTGCACGTAGTCTTCGGCGTTGTACGGCAGGTCGTAGTTGATCACGCAGGGCACGCCGGCCACGTCCAGGCCGCGCGCGGCCACGTCGGTGGCCACCAGCACTTCCAGCTCGCCGGCCTTGAATGCTTCCAGCGCCTTCATGCGGTCGGCCTGGGTCTTGTCGCCATGGATCGATTCGGCCTTGACGCCGTCGCGCTCCAGTTCGCGGGCCAGGCGCGCGGTGCCGATCTTGGTATTCGAGAAGACGATGACCTGGTTCAGGCCGCGCGACTTCACCAGGTGCACGACGGCGGCGCGCTTGGCGTCGCTCGGCATCTTGTAGGCGATCTGCGTGATCGTCGCCGCGGTGGCGTTGCGTGCGGCGACTTCGATCTCGACGGGATGATTCAGGTAGGACCGTCCGAGCTTGCGGATTTCGTTGCTGAAGGTCGCGGAGAACAGCAGGCCCTGGCGCTGCGCGGGCAGCAGGCGGATGATGCGCTCAAGATCCGGCAGGAAGCCCATGTCCAGCATGCGGTCGGCTTCGTCGAGCACCAGGATGCCGACCTGGCTGAGGTTCACGTTCTTCTGCTCGACGTGGTCGAGCAGGCGGCCGGGCGTGGCTACCAGCACTTCGCAACCGCGGCGCAGCGCTTCCTTTTGCGGACCGATATCCACGCCGCCGAACACCACCGCGGAGCGCAGCGGCGTCTGCTTGCTGTAGCGCTTGACGCTTTCGTACACCTGGTCCGCGAGTTCGCGCGTGGGCGTGAGGATCAGCGCGCGCACCGGATGGCGGGCGGGCGATGCGCTGGTGTTGGCCAGCGGCATGAGGCGGTGCAGGATGGGCAGCGTGAAAGCCGCCGTCTTGCCGGTGCCGGTCTGCGCCGCGCCCATGACGTCCCGGCCTTCCACGACAACGGGAATGGCCTGGGCCTGGATGGGCGTGGGGGTGGTGTAGCCGGTTTCGGCGATGGACTGCAACAGCAGGGGATGCAGCCCGAAATCGGCGAACGTCGGCGCGGGCGCTTCAGCGGCGGGTGCTACAGGTTGAGTGGATTCAGTCATCAGGGTTAGGCAGATACCGGGACCAATAAAAAAGAACAAAACGAGAGTGCTGCATGCACTGCACTACATACGCATCGGGACAACCCGAACACGCGCAATCGCATCGCGACGGCACGCAAACGGACGCGAACCGCTGGCGGTATCGCGCGCAATCTGCATCCTGCCTTGCTGGCCAGGCGGCGCATTCTGGATTCGATACTTATGAGGGCAGTACCAGGCCCGGATTGCTGTGGATAACTTGATTTTAGCGCAGCCGCATCGCAGCACGGTCAAGCCGGTCTCCGAAAGGCGTTACAAACCCCCTGCGGCGCGCTCCGAAGTGGTCGCGGGGCATACCCGGAACGTCCACCTGGCGGACGCTTCGGATGGGAACCGGACGCTTTTCCCCTCAGCCCGCCAGCCAGCGCAGGCCCCACAGGGCCAGCATGCCCACCACGATGACCAGGACCGCGCTGCGGGTGCGCAGGAAAACCAGGATGGCCAGCACGCCGGCGACCAGCTTGTAGTCGAACGCCGGGCCCAGCCCTGCCTTCCAGGGCAGCAGGTCGGGCACGATGATGGCGGTCAGCGCGGCGGCGGGCGCGTAGCGCAGGGCCCGCCGCACGCCCTCCGGCAGCGGGATGTAGTCGCCGAACAGCATGAAACCGGCGCGGGTCAGCACGCTGCACAGCGCCAGCAGCAGGATGGCGGAATAAACGTAGATTTCGGAAGGCCAGAGGGTCATGAGCGGGCCTTGAAGAAGCGTTCCGCCCAGATGCCGGCAATCACGCCGGCGATCACGGCCGCCGCGAGGCCCAGGCGCAAGGGCAGCACCTGCCCGGTCCAGGCCACCACCCCGGCCGCCAGCATGGAGACCAGCATGGGCTTGGAATTGGCCAGCGGCACCGTGATGGCCAACAGCGCCAGCACGGCCGCGAAATCCAGCGACCAGCCCGCGGGCACCATGGTGCCCAGGTAGATGCCGACGATGGAGGACGCCTGCCAGACGAACCAGCCCGGCGCGATGGCGCCCAGGAAGAACCAGAGCTGCTCGCGCGTGCCGCGCTCGGCCGCGTCGCCGTACCGGGGCATGAACAGCACGAAGCCCATGTCCGTGGTGAAGTAGCCCAGGCCCAGCCGCTTGGGCCAGGAAAGATGGCGGAAATAAGGCTGCAGCGCCGCGCCGAAGATCAGGAAGCGCAGGTTCACGACGCAGCCCGCGGCGAAGATCAGCCAGAGCGGCGCGCCGGTGGCGATGAGCGGCAGGGAGGTCAGCTGCGCGGAACCCGCGTACAGGAGCAGGGTCATCGCCAGCGCCATGGACTCGGTCAGCCCCGACTTGACCATGGCCACCCCGGTGACGAGGCCCCACGTCGCGGTGGCGATCAGGGCGGGGACGATGGCGTGGACGCCGGCACGGAAGGCGGTGGCGCGTTCCCGTCGGACCACGGCCGGATCTTCGATTTCAGGAAGCGCGGATTCAGAGGACAACGGCGGGCCCCTGGCGATTCGGACAGGACGACATGGAAACTCTAAGGAAAAGGAACGCACGACAACCCGTTCGCCCGCCGGAAGCACGATGCGCGGGCCGGGCGGCGCCGCGCCGGAGCGCGAATAGGCGCGTATTGTAACCTCGCTGCTTGATACAATATGCGCCTCAGGATTCTTGGCGGAGAACACCATGTCGATGGCTGACCGTGACGGTTTCATCTGGTATGACGGCAAGCTCGTCCCGTGGCGAGACGCGACCACGCACGTCCTGACCCACTCCCTGCATTACGGCCTGTCGGTATTCGAGGGCGTGCGCGCCTACCGCTCCGAGATCGGCACCGCCATCTTCCGCCTCGAAGACCACACCAACCGCCTGTTCAACTCGGCGCACATCTACCAGATCCCCATGCCCTTCGATCGCGACACGATCAACGAGGCCCAGCGGACGGTCGTGCGCGAAAACCAGCTGGAATCCGGCTACCTGCGCCCCCTGGTGTTCTACGGCCCCGAAAAAATGGGCGTGTCGCCCAAGGGCGCCCGGGTGCACGTGGCGATCGCCGCCTGGCCCTGGGGCGCCTACCTGGGCGAGGAAGCCCTGTCCCAGGGCATCCGGGTCAAGGTGTCGTCGTTCGCGCGCCAGCACGTGAACGTCACCATGCCGCGCGCCAAGGTGGCCACCACCTACGCCAACTCCATCCTGGCCAATACCGAGGCCCTGCAGGACGGCTACGACGAAGCCCTGCTGCTGGACACCGAGGGTTTCGTGGCCGAGGGCTCCGGCGAGAACCTCTTCATCGTCAAGGACGGCGTGCTCTGCGAACCGGAGATCGCCTCCGCCCTGACCGGCATTACCCGCAATACCATCCATGCGCTGGCCGCCGACCTCGGCCTGCGCGTGGTGACCAAGCGCCTGACGCGCGACGACGTCTACATTGCCGACGAGGCCTTCTTCACCGGCACGGCCGCCGAAGTGACGCCCATCCGCGAAGTGGACAACCGCCAGATCGGCTCCGGCCGGCGCGGCCCCATCACCGAGCAACTGCAGAAAGCGTTTTTTGACATGGTGAATGGCCGCAACCCGAAGTACCATCACTGGCTGAGCAAAGTCTAATCCGAGCGGCCCGGTCCCCGACCCGGCCGCGCCCTAGCCCCAACCTGCCGTTTACCGGTTTTTTTTTCAGGAATATCCATGACCGCTGCTGCCCCGGCCGCCGTCCCCCACCCCCACGAAGTCATCGAAGTCGGCGCGGAAGACCTGCCCGTTTTCTGTCCCGGCCCCAAGGCGCCGCTCTGGAGCATGCATCCCCGCGTCTTCCTGGACGTGGCCCGCACCGGCTCGGCCAGCTGCGCCTACTGCGGCGCCGAATACCGCCTGAAGGCCGGCACGGTGCTGCACGGCCACGGGCACTGAGCGCCGTCCTCCAACGCCTACCCGTTTTCCGCAGCCATGTTCGCCACGCCCGAAGAAGCAGAACACGCGTTCTACGAAGCCCTTGAGCAGGCGGACAGCATCCGCCTGATGCAAGTCTGGGCGGACGACGAGGAAGTCGTCTGCATCCATCCCGGCGGCCTGCGCATCGTCGGCCACTCGGCGGTGCAGGAATCCTGGCAACAGGTGCTGGCCAACGGCCCCCTGCATATCCGCCCGCTGCGGCCGCTGGTCATGCTGAGCATGATGTGCGCGGTGCACGTGCTGGTGGAGCAGGTGGCGGTGCGCACGCGGGAAGGCACGCAATTCGCCAATTGCTACGTCACGAACATCTACCATAAGGGTCCCACCGGCTGGCGCATGGTCATGCACCATGCCTCGCCGGCGCCCACGGAAGCCGGCGTGCTCGATTTGCACGACGTGCCCGATATGCTGCACTGAACCGGGTGGATTCCTCGTTGGCCGCTGCTCGTCTTGATACTACGCCCTGCCCCGTTCCCTCCTGGCTGCCCGGAGGCGACAGCCAGACGGTTTACGCCGCCTTGTTCGCGCAGTATCACCGCATCGCGTTCGTGCGCGAACGGGTGGACACACCCGACACCGATTTCGTCGACTTCGACTGGACCGGTCCGGGGCTGTTCCCGCACAAGGCCGCCGACGGCGCGCCGGTCAGCGGGCAGCGTCCCGTCGTCAACGGCAAGACCGCCGCCGCCCGCTGGATGACGGAAGCGGACTGGAAGTCCCTGCCGCACAACCCCGACACGCCCGCGCTGATCCTGTTCCACGGCCTGGAAGGCGGCAGCAACAGCCGCTATGCGCAATCCATCGCGCATCATTTCCGGGCACGCGGCTGGATCGTGGTGATCGCGCATTTCCGCGGCTGCTCGGGCGTGCCCAATCGCCTGGCCCGCGCCTACTACTCCGGCGACTCGGCCGAAGTGGGCTTCATGCTGGAAACCGTGCGCCAGCGCATCCCGCACGCGCGCTGGCATGCGGTGGGCGTCTCGCTGGGCGGCAACGCGCTGCTGAAGTACCTGGGAGAGCACGCGGAAGACACCCGCTGGCTGACGGCCTGCGCCGGCGTCTCGGCGCCGCTGGACCTGGTGGCTTGCGGCAAGACGCTATCGACCGGCGTGTTCAATCGCCGGATCTACACCGCCCATTTCCTGAAGACGCTCAAGCACAAGGTGCTGGAAAAAGCGCACCGTTTCCCGGGCGCCGTCGATGTCATGCGCATCGCGCACGCGCACGACCTGCGCGAATTCGACGATACCTACACGGCGCCCATGCATGGCTTCCGAAATGCGCTGGATTACTGGACGCGCGCGTCCAGCAAGCCATGGCTGCCGAAGATCGCGGTGCCCACGCTGGTGCTCAACGCCCGCAACGATCCTTTCATTCCGGCCGCGTCGCTGCCCACCCCGCAGGACTGCTCGCCTTCCATCCTGCTGCACCAGCCGACGGACGGCGGGCACGCGGGCTTTCCGACGGGCAGCTTCCCCGCCCACCTCAACTGGCTGCCGCAGCGGCTGGGACGCTTCTTCGAGACCGGGCTGTAAGGCGCGAACCGCGCCCGCCTCGGCTCAGCCCGACTTGAAGCGTTCCAGCAGCTGGCGTTCCTCGGCCAGCTTGTCCTTCACTTCCTTGATCTGCACGTCGATCTGCGACTGCTCGTAGAAGTCGGTGGACATGCCGCGCGCCTGCTGCAGCTGCGATTCCGCGGCCGCGAACGCCCCGGTCATCACGTAGAAGCGCGCCAGATCCCGGCGCGCCGCCACCGGCTTGCCGTTGCGCTCCTCGCTTTGCGCCAGCATCTGGTAGAGGCTGGGTTCATCGTCGCCCCATTGCTTGATCTTGGCGCGCAGATATTCCTGCGCGTCGGCGTGGCGGCCGACGCTTTGCAGCGCCTGGGCGTAGGCGATGCCCAGGGCCCGCTGCTCAGGCCAGCGCTTGGTGGCCGCCTGGGCCAGTTCCAGGGCCCGCGGATATTCCTTGCGCGCCAGCGCCATGTCCACGCTCAGCTTGGCCAGCTGGGCCGAATTGCGACCGTCCGCGGTCGCCAGGCCGAGGTTGCGTTCGGCCTCGGCCAGGTTGTTGCGCTGGAAGGCCTGCAAGGCCAGGCCGTAGTAGGCGGCCGAGCGGCGCACGCCGGACAGGGCCTGGGCCTCGTCCTGCAATTGCTGCCCGGCGGTGCGCAGGCTGACGGCATCGCGCCCCTGCACCACCCGCATCTTGGCCCGCACGTACCAGAAATCGTCGCTGTCCACGTGGCGCGTCGCGGGCAGGCCGCGGACGCGGTTCTGCACGTCGGACATCCGTTCGATGGAAAGCGGGTGGGTGCTGGCCCAGGAGCCGCCGCCCGCGCCTTCGTTCAGGCGCGACGCGTTCATCAGGCGCGCGAACATCTGCGACATGCCTTCGGCGTCGTAGCCCGCCTTGGTCAGCATCTGGAAACCGGCGCGGTCGGCCTCGCGTTCCGCGTCGCGCGAAAAGCCCAGCTGCCGGTTGATGGCCGCGGCCTGGCCGAACGCCGCCACGCCCACGGCCAAGTTGCCCCCGCCGCCGGCCAGCGCCGCCAGCAGCGCGCCCGCCAGGCTGGCCAGCATCACCATGCCGTTCTGGTTCTGCTGCGTCATGCCGCGCGCGATGTGGCGCTGCACGACGTGGCCGATTTCGTGCGCCAGCACCGCCGCCAGCTCGGATTCGCTGGCGGAGGACACGATCAGGCCGGTGTTGACGCCGATGTATCCGCCGGGCATGGCGAAGGCGTTGATCTCGGGATCGCGCACGCCGAACATTTCCACTTCAGGCACGGCGCCCGGAGCGTAGGCCGCCAGCTTGCGCCCCATGGTGGTGAGGTACTGGCTGAGCTCGGGGTCGTCGACGTAGGTCGGATCGCGCCGCCCCTGGGCCATGATGGCCTGGCCCAGGCTGCGCTCCAGCATGGGGGACAGTTCAGCCGCGGAGGCCGCGCCCATGGAGGGCAGCCCCATGGGCTGCGCCCAGGCGGCTACCGGGATGCCGGGCGCGATCAAGGCGACGGAGAGGCCGATGATTGCGCCTCGTTTCGCAATCGAGCAAATGGAGGGCATTTTCCTGCGGTTCATAAGCCTATGATAGCGATGAGCTTAAAATGTTTCATCGATCCCCCCAACGAGGTGTCAATGCGTCCCGTCCGTAAAGCCGTTTTCCCCGTCGCCGGCATGGGCACGCGCTTCCTGCCCGCCACCAAGGCGATGCCCAAGGAAATGCTGCCCGTGGTCGACAAGCCGCTGATCCAGTACGCCGTGGAAGAAGCCGTCGCCGCCGGCATCACCGACCTCATTTTCGTGACGGGGCGCAACAAGCGCGCGATCGAAGACCACTTCGATTCGGCTCCGGAACTGGAATCCGACCTGGAAAGCAAAGGCAAGCACGAGCTCCTGGCCATGGTGCGGGGCATTCTACCCGCGCACGTCAACTGCCTGTACATCCGGCAATCGGCGCCCCTGGGCCTGGGCCACGCGGTGCTGTCGGCCGCGCCCGCCGTGGGCGACGAACCGTTCGCCGTACTGCTCGCCGACGACCTCATCGATTCGGACACCCCCGCCCTGAAGCAACTGGTGGACGTCGCCGTCGCCCAGAACGCCAGCGTGCTGGGCGTGCAGGACGTGCCCCGCGCCGATACCCGCAAGTACGGCATCGTGGCCACCCGCGAAGGAGACGCCCGCTCCGACGGCCGCACGGAACGCGTCACCCATATCGTTGAAAAACCCGATCCCGAAGCCGCGCCCTCGACCCTCGCCGTGGTGGGCCGGTATGTGCTGGAAGCGGCCATCTTCGACCACCTGCGCTCCACCAAGATGGGCGCCGGCAACGAGATCCAGCTCACCGACGGCATCGCCTCGATGATGCGGGAGCGCGCCGTGTTCGCGCACCGCTATGAAGGCGTGCGCTACGACTGCGGCAGCAAGGCCGGCATGTTCCAGGCCACGGTGGCGCTGGGCAAGAAATATCACGGCCTGGAGCCGGAATGATCGTGGGCGCGACGCCCGCCTAGACCGACACCGCGCGCGCCTTGGCGCGCGCCTGCGCATCGCGGTCCGCCTTGCGCAGCCGCCCCTTGGCGGATAGCCGCATCAAGGTCCCCAAGGCCACCATCAGGCCGATCACCTCGACCAGCGCGGCCGGGATCCACATGGTCAGCCCGCCGATGGTCTGGTCCGTCTGGGCCGACATCGCGATGGCGCGGCCGCACAGCTCGAACAAGGGATAGATATCGCTTTCGGTGAAGGCGATGACCGCGCCCGCCACCATCTGCGGCAGCATCGTCAGCACCGGCGAAATGACCCGCCCGCCGGGCGTCATGGCCGCGGGCGGCGCGGGCCGGCGGTCCAGGATCAGGTTCCAGTACATGAAGCCGCTGATCACCACCGACCAGTTCATCAGCCGGTACAGGCGCCAGTCCAGCATGGAATAGAACTGCACCGACGGGATCAGCCAGACCAGCACCAGGAAGACGAACAGCGAGGGGACGAAGATCTTGTTGGTCAGCACGGCCACCGTGGCGCGGCCGGCGCCGGTGCGCAGGAAGTCGCGCAGCCGGATGCGCCACGCCATGGGCAGCCCGGCCCGCATGGCCTGGCCCGGGAACGCCGCCATCACCAGCAGCGGCCCCAGGTGGTGCAGCACCAGATGCTGGATGCGGTGGATGAAGAACATGCGCTCCGCGTAGTAATCCAACCGGGTATGCATGGACAGGTACAGCAGCACCATGCCCATCCAGAACAGGACCTTGCGGGCGCCCGAAACGCGATGGACCCGCTGGCCGCGCACGAACAGCACGATGGCGACCAGGAAGGAAGCCACCAGCGTGGGAGAGAACTCCCAGGGTACGAGCCATTCGAGACTATCCATGCAAACCGTCCGGAGAACATCGGGGAAGACGAGGACCGGCGCCGCGCGCCGCATCCCGTCGATTGTAGTAGACCCCGGCGCGGACCGCCCCGGCGCTCAAAAACGGTGCGAAATGCCCGTGCCGACCCGGGTGGTGTGCGAATGGGCGGGGTCGAACTGGTTGTCCAGCGTGTAGTTCGACGCATAGCCGGCGAAGGCGTAGAGCGTCGTGCGCGGGGACAGGCCGTAGGTATAGCCCAGCGTCATCACTTGCGCATTGCGCGCCGTCATGCCGTTGTCCCATTGCCAATCCGGATGCGCCAGCGACCACTGCAGCAGCACGGCGCCCGGCCCCACCGGAACGCTGGCGCCGACCAGCCAGGCGTCGACCGTGCCGCCTCGAACGAACGCGGCCGGCCCCAGGCCCAGGCCGAGATCGTCTGGATCGCCACCGTCCAGCCCGGCATAGCCGTTGCGCTGGCGCGACCAGGCCACGGACAGCTTCAGTACCTCGAAGTCGTAGGAAGCCCCGAGCTGGATCGCCTGCGGCCGTCCCCGGTTGCCGGCCGGCGCGTCGGCCAGCCGCAGTTGGTCCCAGGTGGCGACCGCCAGCAGCGGCCCGTCCTCGTATTTCAGGCCCGCGCTGACCGCGCGGTTATTGTCGGCGGTGCGGAACCGGCCCTGGCCGTCGGCATCGAAGGAATACCCCACGGCCGCCTGGAAGCCTTGCCAGACAGGCGAGTAGTAGTTCACGAGGTTGTCGAACTGGTAGTTGTCGGATGCCTTGAACGTGGCGCCCATCCCCATTTCCTTCCAGGAAGCGATTTCCAGCGCATTGCCGTAGACCTGCCCCACCGTGTGCTGCCGGCCCAGCCGCAGTTCGCCGTAGTCGTCGTGGCCCAGGCCGACCCAGGCGGCGTAGTTGAACAGGCTGTTGTCGTCCGCCGATTTGCCGGAAGAAGGGTCGAAACCGCTTTCCAGCTGGAAGCGCGTACGCCAGCCGTCCCCCAGGTCTTCCGCCCCCCCCAGGCCCCACAGGGAATCGGTGAGCCCGCCATTGAGCAAGCCGGCACGGCTGCCCTGGCCCGAGGTCTTGGTGACGGCCAGGCCGGCGTCCACCACGCCGTACAGCCGCACGCCCAGCCCGTCGTCGTCGGCCTGCGCCCCCGTCGACAGGGCCAGGCCCGCCACCGCCACTGCGCCCAGAAAAATCATTTTCATGCGTATCTCCTGATTCGGCGGCGGGCGATCGGCCCGCCGCCGGGCGCCATGGCCTATTGCCAGCCGTAGCGACGTACCCAGACGCCCTTCAGCAACTGCGTGAGAACGCAGTAGCCCAGCAGGATGCCGGCCAGCCACGGGAAGTAGCTCCACGGCAGCGCCTGCAGCTGGAAGTACTCGGCCAGCGGCGAGAAAGGCAGCAACAGCCCGAGGATCA
>NZ_BCTQ01000002.1 GCF_001571365.1 Achromobacter denitrificans NBRC 15125
GCACCACCCACCGCGAACGTATTGACGATCAGCGCGCGCAGCCACTGGTTGCCGCCATCGCGGTCCATCCTGCGCTGCCAGTACATGTTGGTCTGCAGGGCGGGCACTTTTACCGGCGGGGTCATGTAGCGCAGGCCGAACGGCGGCGCGGCGCTGGCGGCCAGTTTCTCGGGCACGGTCGCCAGCAGGTCGGTGGCGCTCACGATGTAGGGCACGGCCGAGAAATGCGGCACGCTGAAGTGCTCGGCCAGGTCCACGCCCGCCCGCTCCATGGATTGATTGACCTGCCCGTAGGGCGCGGCCCGCGACACGATCAGATGGCGTTCGGCGCGAAAGGCCTTGATTCCCATGCCCGCGTGCGCCGTCGGGTGCGCCTGCCGGAACAGGGTTGCGTAGCCCTGGCGAAACAGCATGCGCTGCAAGGTCCCCGCCCCCATTTCATCGAAGGCCCCGATGGCGAGGTCGACCCGGCCGGCCTCCATTTCGCGGGGCAGGTCCGGGCCCTGCACGCGCACGGAATCGATGCGCACCTGCGGCGCGACCTGCACGCAGACTTCCATCAGCCGGGGCATGAAATGGATTTCGCCCACGTCCGTCATCGCAACCCGGAACCGCCGGGTGCTGGTCGCGGCATCGAAGACGTCCTGGTCCCGCAGCGCCTGCGACAGCATGGTCAGCGCTTCGCTGACGGGCCCGGCCAGGCGCTGCGCGCGGGGGGTGGGCAGCATGCCCTGCCCCGTGCGCACGAACAGGTCGTCGCCGAACGCCTCGCGCAGGCGGCGCAGGCCGTTGCTGACGGCCGGCTGCGACAGGTCCATGCGGCGAGCCACGGCGGACAGGTTTCGGTCTTCCAGCAGGTGCTGGAACAGCAGCAGCAGATTCAGGTCGACGTCGCGCAGCTCGGCCATGCGGCCCTCCACTATTCACAAAATTTATAGTCTCTATTTTTGCATTCCCGTAGCCGCAACGGGGTTTTTTTCCGACAATGGCATATCGCCCTGCGGACCCCATCCGGACGGGCCATCTGAACCAGGCCGCGCGGCCAAGCACCGCGCCGCCGCCCAGGAGGATTCCATGGAACTGCAATACCAAACCGGCTTCGGCAACGATTGCGCCACCGAAGCCCTGCCCGGCGCGCTGCCGCTGGGCCGCAATTCGCCGCAGCAATGCCCGTATGGCCTGTATGCCGAGCAGTTGTCCGGCACCGCCTTCACGGCGCCGCGCAGCGAAAACCGCCGCTCCTGGCTCTACCGCATCCGCCCGGGCGCCCAGCACAAGCCCTTCGAACCGTTCGAGGGCATCTCCGGCTGGCTCAGCACGTTCGGCCACGGGCCGGTGACGCCGAACCAGCTGCGCTGGAGCCCGATGCCGATCCCGACCGTCCCCACGGACTTCCTGGAAGGGATGAAAACCTGGGGCGGCAACGGCGGCCCCGACGAACAGGGCGGCGTGGGCATCCACCTGTACGCGGCCAACCGTTCGATGGAGGGCCGTTACTTCTACAACGCCGACGGCGAACTGCTGCTGGTTCCCCAGCAGGGCCGCCTGCGCCTGGCCACCGAGCTCGGCCTGATCGACCTGGAGCCCCTCGAAATCGCCGTCATCCCGCGCGGCGTGCGTTTCCGCGTGGAACTGCTCGACGGTTCCGCCCGCGGCTACATGCTGGAGAACTTCGGCGCGGCGCTGCGTCTGCCCGAACTGGGCCCGATCGGCTCGAACTGCCTGGCCAACGTGCGCGACTTCAAGACGCCGGTGGCCTGGTACGAGGACCTGGATGGCGATTTCGAACTGATCGCCAAGTTCACGGGCGGCTTCTGGCGCGCCTCCATCGACCATTCCCCGCTTAACGTGGTGGCCTGGCATGGCACGCATGCGCCGTACAAGTACGACCTGCGCAACTTCAACACCGTCGGCTCGATCAGCTACGACCATCCGGACCCCTCGATCTTCACCGTGCTGACGGCGCCGTCCGACACCCCGGGAACGGCCAACATGGACTTCGCGATCTTCCCGCCGCGCATCCTGGCCATGGAGAACACCTTCCGTCCGCCCTGGTTCCACCGCAACATCGCCAGCGAATTCATGGGCCTGATCCAGGGCGTCTACGACGCCAAGGCCGACGGCTTCGCCCCCGGCGGCGCCAGCCTGCACAATTGCATGAGCGGCCACGGCCCCGACGCGGAGACCTTCGAAAAGGCTTCGCACGCCGATACCAGCACGGCCCACTACATCCGCGACACGATGGCGTTCATGTTCGAAACCCGGCGCGTCATCCGCCCGACGGAACAGGCGCTTGCCTCGGTAGAATTGCAGGGCGACTATTACCGGTGCTGGCAGGGCCTGGCCAAGCATTTCGACCCCGGCAAGGCGTGACGCGAAAGCCCCGGCTTTCCACGCCCGCGGCGATGCGCGCAAGCGCATCGCCGTTTGGCATTTGGCTTTTTCGACATCGGCATCACTACACTCAACGAGACACGCAGCCATGACCACCATCAATGAAACCCACGACCCGTCCCTGAAGAGCTGGGTTGCCAGCGCCAATTCGAACGCGTCGGATTTCCCGGTGCAGAACCTGCCCTACGCCGCGTTCCGCCGCAAGGGCTCGTCCGAGCCGTTCCGGGTGGGCGTCGCCATCGGCGACCAGATCCTGGACCTGGCCGCGCTGGCCGCCAAGCAGCCCTTCGAAGGCCAGGCCGCCGAAGCCCTGGCGGCCTGCTCGGCCGACAGCCTGAACGGATTGATGGCGCTGGGCCAGGCCCACTGGAGCGCGCTGCGCCTGGCCCTGTCGCGCGCGCTGCGCGAAGGCGCCGCCCTGCGAGACACCGTCGCGCCGCTGCTGGTGGCCCAGGCCGACGCGGAATACGCCACGCCGGCGCGCATCGGCGACTACACCGACTTCTACATCTCGGTGCACCACGCCACGGCGGTGGGCAAGCAGTTCCGTCCCGACAACCCCCTGCTGCCGAACTACAAGTGGGTGCCCATCGGCTACCACGGCCGCGCCTCCAGCATCGGCGTGGACCAGAAATTCCCCCGCCCCGTCGGCCAGACCCGCCCCGCCAACGAAGGCGAAGCGCCGCAATTCGGCCCCTGCGCCCGTCTGGACTACGAACTGGAACTGGGCATCTTCGTGGGCACCGGCAACACCCAGGGCGACCGCATCGTCCTGGCGGACGCCGAATCGCACGTGTTCGGCCTGTGCATCCTGAACGACTGGTCGGCCCGCGACATCCAGGCCTGGGAATACCAGCCCCTCGGCCCCTTCCTGGCCAAGAACTTCGCCTCCACGATTTCGCCCTGGATCGTCACCATGGAAGCGCTGGAGCCGTTCCGCACGCAGTGGAACCGCGGCCCGTCCGAGCCCCAGCCGATGCCCTACCTGGCGTCCGACGCCAACCGCGCCAAGGGCGCCTTCGACGTGCAGATGCAGGTGCTGATGACCACCGAGAAATCGCGCGCCGAGAAGCTCGCGCCCGCCGCGCTGTCGCGCAGCAACTTCCGCGACGCCTACTGGAACGTGGCCCAGCTGATCACGCACCACACGGTCAACGGCTGCAACCTGCAGCCGGGCGACATGCTGGGCACGGGCACGCTGTCCGGCCCGCAGGCCTCCGAAGCCGGCTCGCTCCTCGAACTGACCAACGGCGGCAAGTCGCCGATCGACCTGCCGTGGGGCGAAAAGCGCACCTTCCTGCAGGACGGCGACCAGATCATCATGCGGGCCGAATGCGTGAAGGCGGGCTACCCGCGGATCGGCTTCGGCGAAAGCGCGGGCACGGTGCTGCCGGCGCGCGCCTGATGCGCCAGGCTGGCGGCGCCCGCGCTCAGGCGGCGCGGCGCGCCGTCAGCCGCTCGACCTCATCGTCCTTGGCCTGCCACTGCTGGCCCAGCCAATGGTGGAATTCCGTGCGGAAGGCCTTGTCCCGCGTGTAGTCGGCGTCGCAGAATTCGGGCGGCACCGGCAGCTGACGCATGCGCACGGCCACCGGGCCGGCGCGGCCGCAAGCCAGGTCCCAGAAGCTGGGTATGCCTTCCGGATACGCGATAGTGGCGTCTATCATCGAACGAAAGCGCGCGCCCATCGCGTTCAGCGCCACCGCCAGTCCGCCCGCCTTGGGCTTCAGCAGGTGGCGGTAGGGCGACGCCTGCGCCGCGCGCTTGGCCTCGGTGAAGCGCGTGCCTTCGGCGAACACCATCACGCTGGTCGGCACCAGTGAGAACTTGGCGCAGGCGCGCCGCGCGGCCTCCTGGTCCTCGCGCCCCAGGGCCGGGTTGCGCCGCAGCTCGGCCTTGCCATGGCGCTTCATGAACGGGAAGTCCAGCGCCCACCAGGCCAGGCCGATCACCGGCACGTAGATCAGCTGGTGCTTCAGGAAGAACTTCAAGAGCGGAATGCGCCGGTTCAGCGTGTGCTGCAGGACGAAGATGTCCACCCACGACTGGTGATTGCAATTGACCAGGTACCAGTCCGCGTAGCGCAGGCCGGCGTTGCCCTGGACGTCCCATTGCGCCTGCTGGATGCGGGCGAACCAGCCGGCGTTGCTGGACACCCAGGCCGTCGCAATGGCGTTGAGCAGCGGGTCGACGCGCCGCCTGACCGCGGCGAAGGGCAGAATCAGCTTGAGCAGGGCCACGGGGAACAGCAGCAGGCACCAGAACAGCGTGCTGACGGCCAGCAGCAGCACGCTGAAGGCGCCCGTGATCCATGCGAACCGCCCGCGCGGCACGGGGAACGCGCGGCGCCGCCGCGGGGTGGCGACGGGATCGTCCGCGCCGCGGCGCGCGGCGGCCGCAGGGTCCGCTTCCGGGGTCTGGTCTGGAAAAGTCATGGGCGCCAGTGTGCCGCTCCGCGCTCCAACATCGCTTTGCGCAGGATCAAGCGCGCGCATGGCGCGCACCGCCCTCCCCGCGTCAAGGCAGGCGGTATTTCTCCTCGCGATAGGCCCAGCTCGCCCATAGCGCATGCGCCAGCGCTTCTTCCGTGAGTTGCGGATCCGCGGGCTCCACCGGCTCGTAGGTCTCGTCCCGGCCCACCGGCGCGGCCACGTAGCGGAACTCCCGCGGCGTCCTGGACGGCTCCAGCACCAACAACTTGTCGCCCCGCAGGTAGCCGAAGTTGTCGGCGTACTGCATCAGGGCGCGGTTCGGGTCGCGCTGCGTCAGGTCCACGCCCAGCATGGGGTTCACGTTGTCCAGGCCGATCAGCGACAGCAGCGTGGGCGCCATGTCGATCTGGCTGACCAGGCGCTCGTCCTGGCGGGGCGCGATGCCGGCGCCGAGGATCAGCGCCGGGATCTGGAAGTGCCGCACCGGCACCGGAATCGAGCCGTAGACCCGCGAATCATGGTCCGCGATCACCAGGAACACCGTATTGTTCCAGTACGGCGCCTGCTTCGCCTTCTCGAAGAATTGGCCCAGCGCCCAATCCGCGTAGCGCACCGTGTTGTCCACGGTGGCGGGATCGCCGACGGGCGTGATGCGCCCCGCCGGATACTCCCAGGGCGAATGGTTGGTGACCGAGAACGCCAGCGTGAACACCGGCTTGTCGCCGTCGGCGCGCAGCAGGCGGTCCACCTGGTTGAACATGTCTTCGTCCGAAGCGCCCCAGGATCCCTCGAACACGGGGTTCACGAACTTGGGACGATCCACGATTTCGTCGAAGCCGTTGCCCAGGAAGAAGGCGCGCATGTTGTCGAAATGCGATTCGCCGCCGTACACGAAGCGCGAATGGTAGCCGTGCTTGCCCAGCAGCTGCGCCAGCGTGAAGAAGCCGGTCTGCGAACGCGGCAGCTTCACCACGGCGTCGGCCACGCTGGGCAGAAAGCCCGCCGTGACCGCCTCGATGCCCCGCACCGAGCGCGTGCCCGTGGCGTAGGCGCGGTGGAACATCCAGCCTTCCTTGCCCAGCCGGTCGATATTGGGCGTCAGGTCGCGCCCGCCCAGGCTGCCCACGTACTGCGCCCCCAGGCTTTCCTGCAGGATGATCACCACGTTCAGCGGCTTGTCCCGGCGCACCGTGGCCTTCTGCTCATGCAGGCTGGGATAGCGCGGGTCCAGCGGCGCGCCCGCCATGCCGGCCTTCTCGCGCACGATGGCGTTCATCTCGTCCACCGCCATCCTGGGATACATCGCGGCGGAGGAACGCTCGTCGCGCATGCGATAGGCCGCGTCGAACACGCTGTACAGGGAATTGAGCGCCAGGGCGTTGACCATCGCGTCGGAACTGAACGCAACCTTGGCGGGATTGATCGGCCGGTGCTCCAGCGTGCCGCGAGCGCCCAGGAACACCAGCGCCAGGATCACGAACGAAGCCACCGGCCGCTTCCACCAGGCCATGAAGGGATCGCGCGCCCGGGTCGGGAACAGCCTGACCGCCATCCACGCGGCGATCACCAGCACCACGAAGGCCGCCAGCAGCACGCCCTTGTAGCCCTGCCACAGCATGGACCCGACTTCCTTCGGGTTGAGCAGGTAGATGAAATACAGGCGGTTCGGCCGCGTATCGTATTCGGCGATGAACTGGGGCGTGGAGACTTCCAGCAGCACGTAAAGCATCCACCAGACGCGGAACCACCACGCGGTGATGCGGGCGGCCAGCGGCCGGTGTCCGAACCAGGGGGAAAAGACCGCGGGCAGCGCGATCACCATCGACATCAGGCAGACGTCGATGCGCAATCCGCCCCACAGCAGCGGCGCCAGCCCGCCCGCCGCCTGCACGCGGTCCCACATCCAGAAGGCCAGCCCCAGGCGCGACAGGGTCAGCAGCGCCAGGATGGCAATGATGAAGCGTAGTGTCAGCCGGCGCATGAATCGGCCCCCCGCCGGCCGTGGATAGCCTGCTCAGTGAAAAAAACGCTGCTTTGTATGCCGAGCAGAACCATGCCGCCTCGTCGTCGAAAAAAAGAAAACGGGCAAGATTAACGCGGTTTGGCGCGGCTTACCCGCCGGCCCGTCCTATTGCGCGCGCCGCAGGCGTTCGCGGCTGTTGCTCAGGTGCGTGCGCATGGCCGCGCGCGCGGCCTCGGCATCCTGGCGCAGGATGGCGCCGTAGATGTCTTCGTGCTCAAGGTTCACGCGCGCCAGGTAGGCGGAGCGGTCCTCGTGCGCGAACTTCGCCGAATTGATGCGGGTGCGCGGAATGATGGCCGATCCCAGGTGCGACATGAGATCCGCGAAATAGCGGTTGTCGGTGGATTGCGCGATCAGCAGGTGGAACTGGAAGTCCGGCGTGACGGTATCGCCGCCGCTTTCCAGCGCGCCCTTGAACGCGTCCAGCGCGCGCCGCATATCGTGCAATTGCGCGTCGGTGCGCCGGCCGGCGGCCAGGCTCGCGGCTTCGCTTTCCAGGCAGATGCGCAGCTCCAGCAGCACCAGCACGTCGCGCACGGTGGCGATGTCGGCCGGATCCACCCGGAAATCGGTGCCGCCGCTGGGTTCCAGGGCATAGGTGCCCACGCCGTGATGGGTTTCGACCAGGCCCGACGCCTGGAGCCGGGACAGCGCCTCGCGCACGACGGTCCGGCTGACGCCGAACTGGCGCATGATTTCGGATTCGGTCGGCAGCTTGTCGCCAGGCCGGATCTCGCCGCCGCGGATACGCTCCGAGATGCTTTCGACCAGGCCCTGGGCCAGGCTTCGGGGACGGCGCCGCGGCAGGACGGGAGAATCGGCGGGAGCGTTCATCAGGGAGGATCCGAAAGCGGTTGCACAAAGCGAGACGCTGAATCCTCGCGCTTGTCGATTATACGTGGGGGGTACCGCCGCGCTCCCCTCAGGCCCGCTTGCCGCCCTTGGCGTCGCCGACGCTGCCCGGCCCGCGCAGGCCGGCGGACAGGCCGCCCCGACGAGCCGCGATCAGGGGAGAGAAGAAGACGGCCGCCAGGAACCACAGTAGCGCGGCCGACCAGAGCGTCTGGCTCAGGAAATGGGCGCCCTGCAGGATGCGGACCACGGAAAAGCCCGCGCCCGCGAGGATGCCTATGGCCAGCCCCCACCAGCGCCAGGCGGGCCGCCCCAGCGCCCACCCCGCGAAATACAGGGCCAGCATCGAATAGCCCGCGCCGGCGTGGCCGCTGGGCAAGGCGCCCCCGGCCTTCGCGCGCGCCCAGGTCCACCAGTGCAGGGGATAGGGGGTGTAGCCGCCCAGCGTATCCAGGTCATAGGGACGGGGCAGCGTGGTGTGATGCTTCAGCTGGTTCACCAGCAGTTGGCCGGCCAGGCAGGTTGCCGCCACGGCCAGCGCCGGCCCGCGCCAGGGCCGCCAGGCCGGGATGCGGTAGCTGGCCGCCGCCACCCCCACCGCCGCCAGCGCGATGCCTATCGGCAGGGCCAGCACCATGCGATGGCCGATCAGGTCGAGCCAACGGTTGGAATGCAGGGGGAAATCGTCCAGGGCCGCATCGAACAGCGCCCGCGCGATGCGCAGGTCCAGCCCGGAAGCGTTGGCCCACCAGGCCAGGCAGGCCAGGACGAGCGTAACCGCGATGACGTGGCTGAACAGGTACGAGGCGGCCGTCGGCTTGCGTAGCGCGGGCAGAGATAAGGGCGGCATGGTGGGGGACGGAAGGCGCGTCGGGCAAACGGAAAGCGTAAGCCGCCCACAGTCGAAAATTCGTCAAATTCCCGTTTGCGCGCCCGCCGCCGCGGTCGACTGTTGCTCGATTCCACCTTCGAAACGCAGGGTGAAGCGGGTTCCTCTCGATTCGCCCTCCCGCGAGGACTCCACCGTCAGGGACCAGCCCTGCATGTCGCAGACCCGCTTGGCGATCGCCAGCCCCAGGCCGCGGGCCGTCTCGTCGGCCGTCGCCCTGCCGGAATCCCGCATGCGGCCGCTGTAGTAGCGGCGGAACAGGAACGGCAGGTCGTCGGCGGCGATGCCCTTGCCGTCGTCGCCCAGTTCCATTCCGCCGTCGGCCAAGCGGGCCGTCAGCGTCGCCGGCGCCGCGTGTTCCACGGCATTGCGGACCAGGTTGCGCAGCACCGTCAGCAAGGCGTAGCGGTCCAGGGTGCGGACCTGCCCGGCGGTGATCCGGTTGTCGAAACGCAGCCCGGCCAGCTCCGCCTGGGCCTCGTAGCCGCGCCAGGCATCTTCCATGCAGGCCGACAGATCCACCGGCTCCGGCGGACGCAGCTCGTCGCGCGCCATGGCGCGGGCGCTCTCCAGGCTGACGATGACGTCGTCCACGTTGTCCACCACGCGGGTCAGGCGCTGCCGCTGGTCCGGCGTGAGCGCCTGGGTCAGCAGCATCAGTTCGCTGTCCGAACGGATCGCGGCCAGGGGCGTGCGCACCTCATGGCTCAGGTTGCCCGCGAATTCGCGCTCGCGGGCGATGGAGCGGTCGACCTGGTTCTGCACCCGGTTGAAGGCCTCGATCAGCCGCCCCGCTTCGTCGTCGCGCGTTACGGCCATGTCGGGCGAGCCGGGCGCCCAGGTCGCCAGCCGGTCGGTCAGGTCCAGCAGCGGGCCGACCGCCACGGCCGCGACGCGCCGCGACAGGGCATAGGCGCCCACCACGCAGATGGCGCCCACGCCCAGCACGATCAGGCCGAAGTCATGGACCCGCTCTTCGTTGTCGGTCGCGTCGTACAGCAGATACACCTTGCCGCGGCCCGTTTCGGCCACCATGACGTGCCAGGTGTATGCGCCCGGCTCGATCAGGTGCAGACCGTTGTCCAGGGACAGGATCTCTTCCGGGATGCCGGCGGGCCGGTTTCCGCCCACGCTGACCCAGGCGCGCATGGAGCCTCCCAGTTCGCGCACGCCTTCGCGCGGCAGGAAACCGTCGCTGACGCGCGCATGCTGGACGAGCCGGTCCATTTCGGTGTTCAGGATGTCGTTGACCAGATCGTCTTCCATCTGGTCGAAGGTCAGGTAGGCCAGCAGGGCGAGCGCCGTGACGAACAGCGCGACCGTCCCCGTCAGCGCCCACACGACGCGCTGGGTCAGGGTGCCGCCCGAGGTGGTTTTCATTGCGCCGTCTCGCCGTCCAGCGACAGGCGCCAGCCGGTGCCGTGGATGGTTTCGATGCCATCGAAACCGGCGTCGGCGAGCGCGCGCCGCAACAGGTGCACCTGGCTGCGCAAGGCGTCCGAGGAAGGCGGCTCATTGCCCCACAGCACCGATTCCAGTTCCTCGCGCGACACCACCCTGCCGGGATCGCGCAGCAGCGCCTCGATGATGAGACCGGCCTTGCGCGTCAGGTGGACGGGAGCGCCGTTGACCGACACGGCGCGGCTGCGGGTGTCGTACTGCAGCGGGCCGAAGGCCCGCACCGAATCCACGGTCGATCCCTTGGCGCGCTGGATCAGCGCGAGCAGGCGCGCTTCCACTTCCAGCAGCGCGAAAGGCTTGGTGAGATAGTCGTCGGCGCCGTGGGAGAAGCCGGCCAGCTTGTCCTCCAGGCTGTCGCGCGCCGTCAGCATCAGCACCGGCAGGTCCAGCCGCCTTTCGCTGCGCAGCGTGTGCAGCACGGCATTGCCGTCCATCCCGGGCAGGCCGATGTCCAGGATCATGGCGTCGAAGCGCTGCTCCGCCAGGCGCTGCAACGCCGCCGGCCCGGAATAGGCCGTGTCGGGCAGGAAGCCGCGGGTCTCCAGGAAGGTATACAGATTGCCGGCGATGATGGGGTCATCCTCGACGATGAGGACTCTGCAATTCGCGCCTGCCGCGGGACTCGGTGCCATGGTCTCGGTTCCCCCGTTCCGCGCCCTAGGCCTGCAGGACCTTGCCGGGATTCATCGTTCCCCGCGGGTCCAGCGCGTCCTTGATCTTGCGCATCAGCGCCAGTTCCACCGGGCTCTTGTAGCGGGGGAGTTCGTCGCGCTTTAGCTGGCCCACGCCGTGCTCGGCGCTGATGGAGCCGGCATGCGCGTGCACGCTGTCGTGCACCACGCCATAGATGTCGCCTTGCAGCGCCAGCAGTTCCGATTCGGTCTGCCCCGGCGCATGGGCCACGTTGTAATGCAGGTTGCCGTCGCCCAGGTGGCCGAAGATCACGTGGCGCACGCCGGGGAAGCGCGCCTGCAGCAGGGCGTTGGTCTTGTGCACGAAGCCCGCGATGGCGGAAATGGGGATGGACACGTCGTGCTTGACCGATTTGCCCAGCTCGGCCTCGGCCAGCGGAATGCTCTCGCGCAAGTGCCACAGGGCCTTGCTTTGCGCCACATTGGCGGCGATGGCCGCGTCGTTGACCAGGCCGCCCTCGATGGCGGCGCCCAGCACGGCCTCGAAGCGCTCGCGCGCGTGCGCCTCGCTTTCGCTGTCGGACAGTTCGAGCAGCGCGAACCAGGGCGAGGCCGCGGACGCGCCTTCGAACGGCAGGCGCTGCTGCGGAAACAGGCGCACGACCGCTTGCAGGCAGGCGCCGCTCATGAGTTCGAAGCCGGTCAGGGCGGCGCCGAACCCGGCGCGGGCGCGCGACAGCATCTCCACGGCGTCGTCGATGCTGTCCAGCGTCAGCAAGGCGGTGCAGGAGGCCACGGGCCGCGGGAACAGCTTCAGCGTGGCGGCCGTGATGATGCCCAGCGTGCCCTCGCTGCCGATGTACAGGTCGCGCAGGTCGTAGCCGGTGTTGTCCTTGCGCAGGCCGCGCAAGCCGTTCCAGATCTCGCCGTCCGCCGTCACGACCTCCAGGCCCAGGGTCAGGTCGCGCGTGTTGCCGTAGCGCAGCACCTGCGTGCCGCCGGCGTTGGTCGCCAGGTTGCCGCCGATGGTGCAGCTGCCTTCCGCGGCCAGGCTCAGGGGAAACAGGCGATCCGCGGCCGCGGCCGCTTCCTGCACGGCCTGCAGGACGCAGCCCGCTTCCACGGTGATGGTGTCGTTGTCGGTATCCAGGCCGCGCACCGCGGTCAGCCGGGAGGTGGACAGGACGATCGCCGTGCCGGAAGCGTCTGGCGTCGCGCCCCCGCACAGCCCGGTATTGCCGCCTTGCGGCACCACCGGCGCGCCGTGCCTGGCGCACAGTTTCACCGCCGCCGCCACTTCCTCGGTGGAACCGGGGCGGATCACCGCCAGCGCCGCGCCGCGATAGCGGCGGCGCCAGTCCAGCACGTAGGACTCGGCGTCGGCGCCGGTCAGCACGTGGGAGGAACCCAGGAGGGACTGTAGATCGCTGAGCAAAGTCATATGGGCCGCACTGGAAAAGCCTGGTCGCGCCCAGGCGCGGGATCGGGGTAGGTGCGGGCTATTGTAGGGGCTGAAGCGCCGCGCGCGGCCGCAGCGGGGGGAAACCAGGGGCCGGGCCGAGCCCTAGCCCACCGCCTGGTCCAGGCGCGTGCCCGTGAGGCCGGAGCAAAAGGCCCGCGACGCGATGCGGTTCATCAGGAAGGCGCGGTCGATGCCGGCCGGCCCGGGCATTTCGGACAGGGCCCGGTAGGCGCGGCGCAAGGCCTCGCCGCGGGTCGCCCCGCAAACCAGCAAGCGGGTGCACGGCAGGCGGCGATCCACGCAGCCGTCGATGCGCACCTCCAGCGCGTGGCCGGCGACGGGTTCGAAGTCGGCCGTGGCCGAGCCCGAATGCGCCTGCGCCTGCGCCTGCGCGTCGATCACTCGGAATACGCCGCTGCGGTCGTCCAGCGCGAAGGCGACCGTGCCCATGCCCTGCCAGCCGCGGTCCCGCGCCACGTCGGCGGCGACGGCGCGCAGGGCGTTCTCGACGGAAGACGGCAGGTGCGGCGCCGGGCATTCGGCGATCAGCACGCGGGCCTCGCGCCAGACGCAGCGCTCCCAGGCGCGGCCGGTGGCCAATCCGCCGGATTCGGCGACGAATACATGGATGTCGAGCCGGCGCTCGCGGCCCGGTGCCGGCCCGGCATGGTCCGTGGGAGGCCCCCGCCGGCTGGTGGCGCCCCTCGATGACATGACAGTAGAAACTTTGGCACCCATGGCCCCTCCCGGTCTTTCTGCTTGCATAGCAAGCGTATCACCTTCGGGTGTCGAGCAAGTTCCATGCCATGCGCGCCCCTCCTGCGACACCCCGGCGCGGGGGCTCCGGGGCGGCACCGGAACAAGGCGCAATCGCCCCCGCGGGCGCACCAAACCAGGGCAAATCCGACGCCGTGGCATATGCCCTAAGCCATCCGTCGGATGAAGGCCGACCTCCAATGGGGGATAATTCCGCCTTGGCCCTTTGCCAGGCGCGTCTCGATATCCGGGTTTACCATTAAAAACCTAGCCAGGACCCGCGCTGTAACCCCTTATCGAAGGAATATCCGTGGGCAACAACACGCAATTTCCCGCCGCAGTCTTCAAGGCCTATGACATCCGCGGCACCGTGCCGGACCTGATCGACGCCCGCTTCGCCCGCTCGCTGGGCGCGGCGCTGGCCGCTCGCGCGCTCGAACAAGGGATACAAACGCTGGTCGTGGGCCGCGACGGCCGCCTGAGCAGCGAAATGCTGTCGGTGGCGCTGCAGGAAGGCATGCTGGAAGGCGGCGTGGATACGCTGGACATCGGCATGGTGCCCACCCCGCTGGTCTATTTCGCCGCCAACGTCATGCAGACGGGCTCGGGCGTGGCCATCACGGGCAGCCACAACCCGCCCAAGTACAACGGCTTCAAGATGATGATGGGCGGACGCGCCCTGTACGGCGACGACGTGCAGTCCCTCGCCGCGACCATGAACGCCGCCGCCCCGGCCGCGGCCCCGCGCGCCGGCACGCGCCGCCAGTTGGACTTGGTGGCGGCCTACGTCGCCCGCGTGGCCTCCGGCATCAAGCTGGCGCGTCCCATGAAGATCGCCATCGATTGCGGCAACGGCGTGGCCGGCGCCGTCGCGCCGGCGCTTTTCCGCGCCCTGGGCTGCGACGTCACGGAACTGTTCTGCGACGTGGACGGCACCTTCCCCAACCACCACCCGGACCCCGCCGAACCCAAGAACCTGCAGGACCTGATCAAGTGCGTGGCCGAGACCGACTGCGAACTGGGCCTGGCGTTCGACGGCGACGGCGACCGCCTGGGCGTGGTCACGAAGTCCGGGCAGATTATCTGGCCGGACCGCCAGCTGGTGCTGTTCGCCCGCGACGTGCTGGAACGCAACGCCGGCGCCACCATCATCTACGACGTGAAATGCAGCCGCCACGTCGGCCTGTCGGTCGAGGCGGCCGGCGGCGTTCCGCTCATGTGGAAGACCGGCCATTCGCTGGTCAAGGCCAAGCTGGCCGAAACCGGCGCGCCGCTGGCCGGCGAAATGAGCGGCCACATCTTCTTCAAGGAACGCTGGTACGGATTCGACGACGGGCTCTACACCGGCGCCCGCCTGCTGGAGATCGTCTCGCGCGCGGCCGATCCCTGCGCCATGCTGGAAGCCCTGCCGCAGGACGTCTCCACGCCCGAACTCAAGCTCGAAATGGAAGAAGGCCAGCCCTTCACCCTGGTGCAGGCCCTGCAGGACCAGGGCCAGTTCCCCGACGCGCATCGCGTCATCACCATCGACGGCGTGCGCGCGGAATATCCGGACGGTTTCGGCCTGGCCCGCGCCTCCAACACCACTCCCGTGGTGGTGCTGCGATTCGAAGCGCAGACGGCCGCCGCGCTGGAGCGCATCCAGGCCGACTTCCGTCGTGAACTGAGCAAACTCGCCCCGCAAGCCCATCTGCCTTTCTAGACCGCCCATGTCCTTATCGAACAGCCCCGCGTGGCAACAATTCATCGCCGCGACGCGTTCCGCCCCGAAACGGGGCGAGCAATTGCGCCTCATCAGCGCTCCGGGGCTGCGCCTGGACTTGAGCGCGCAGGCCGATTCGCCCGCCCTGCGGGAAGCCGAGGAAGCCCTACTGGCGCAGCAGGGCTTCGACGCCGCGCGGGCGCGCCTGTTCGATGGCGGCACCGCAAACTGGACCGAAGAACGCGCTGCCTGGCATACCGCCCTGCGCGCATCCGAACCGCCGGCCAGCGTGGCCAAGGCCGTGCTGGCGGAACGCGAACGCCTGCGTGAATTCGTCCGGAATGCCGACGCCGCGGGCCGCTACGGCTGCGTGCTGCACCTGGGCGTCGGCGGCAGCGACTGGGGCCCGAGGCTGGTCACGCGCGCCCTGCGCCACGGCGGCGCGCGCCGCGAGGTGCGCTTCGCCTCGAACGTGGACTCGCATTCCGTCGCCGACGCGATGAGCCGGCTGGACCCGCACGACACCCTGGTCATCGTCGCCTCCAAATCGTTCACCACCACCGAGCCGCTGGCCAATGCCGAAGTGGCGATGAACTGGCTGCGCGACGCCGGCGTGGCCGACCCGATCAAGCAGGTCGTGGCCGTCACGGCGAACGTCGAAGCCGCGCTCAACCTCGGGATCCTTCCCGACCACATCTTCCAGATCTGGGACTGGGTGGGCGGGCGCTATTCGCTGTGGTCGGCCATCGGTCTGCCGATAGCGCTGGCGCTGGGCAACGATGCCTTCGACCAGCTGCTGGCCGGCGCCGCCGCCATGGACGAGCATTTCCGCCACGCGCCCATCGATGCCAACGCGCCGGTGCAGATGGCGCTGGCCGGCGTGGTCAACCGCAGCGCGCTGGGCTACGACTCGCTGGTGATCGCCCCCTACGACTCGCGGCTCTACCACATCGTGCCCTGGGCCCAGCAGCTGGAAATGGAATCGCTGGGCAAGACCGCCACCCAGGACGGCAGCCCGGCCGGCGTGCCCACCGGCCCCGCCGTGTGGGGCATGTCGGGCACGGACTGCCAGCACACGTTTTTCCAATGGCTGCACCAGGACACGAGGGGCGCCCCGGTGGACTTCATCCTGTGCGAGCAGCCCGACCACGCCTACGCGCGGCACCACGAACTGCTGATCGCGAACTGCCTGGCGCAGCGCTCGGCGCTGCTGCGAGGCAAGACCTACGAGGAAGCGCTGGCCGAGACCTCGGCCAACGAAAGCGATCCGGAGCGCGCGCGCCTGCTGGCACGGCACCGGGTGCACCCGGGCGGACGCCCGTCCACGCTCATCGTCCTGCCGCGCCTGGAAGCCTATACGCTGGGCGCGCTGCTGGCCCTTTACGAGCACAAGGTGTTCACGCAGGGAGTGATCTGGGGCATCAACCCCTTCGATCAATGGGGAGTGGAGTTCGGCAAGGCCCTGGCCAAGGGCATCATGCACGATCTGGATTCGTCGCAGGCGATCGAACAGGATCCGTCCACCCGCTACTGGATCGACGCGATCGCGCGTCGCCACTGACCGCTCGCCGCCGAGCGCGGCGGCCAGGCCCGGCGGCCGCCGGGCCGGAACGCTTCAGGCGCCGAGCTTGTCGTAGAGTTCGACGTGGATGCGGGCGACGCGCGCGATATCGAACTCTTTCTCCGCCAGAGCCCTGCCCGCCGCGCCCATGGCCTGGCGCAAGGACGCGTCCTCGGCCAGGCGGGCGATGGCGTCCGCCAGCGCCTGCGCGTCGCGCACGGGCACCAGCAGGCCGGTCTCGCCGGGTTCGATGGCATCGCGGCAGCCCGGCACGTCGGTCGTCACGACCGCCCGCGCGCAGGCCGCTGCCTCGATCAGGGACTTGGGCAGCCCTTCCCGGTAGGACGGCAGCACGGCGATATGCGAGCCCGCGTACAGATCCGCCACGTCCGAGCGCTCGCCCAGGGCGCGGACGCCGCCTTCGCGCTGCCACGCCTCCACGTCTTCCTGCGTGGCCGACGCCGGGTTGCCCGCGTCCACGCCCCCCACCAGCTGCATCGTCACCGGCACGCCGCGCTCGCGCAGCAGCCTGGCGGCCTGCACGAACTCCTGCACGCCTTTGTCGCGCAGCAGGCGCGCGACCATGGTGACGACCACGGGCGGGGCCGGCGGCTCGGGCGAGGCGCGGTACGCGTCCAGGTCCACGCCGGCGCCGCGGATCAGCACGGCCTGGCCCGCGCGCAGCGCGCCCAGCGATTCGAGCAGGTCGCGGTCGCTGGCGTTCTGGAAGATCACGCGGCTGTTGGGATGGCCCAGCGCCAGCCGGTACAGGCGCGCCACCACCGCCCGCACCAGCCGCATCTTGAGCGAATTGGACAGGAACACGAAACCCAGCCCGGAGATCGCCGCCACCATGCCCGGCACGCGGGTCAGGCGGGCCGCGATGCCGCCGTAGAGCACGGGCTTGATCGTGACCAGGTGCACGATCCGGGGCCGCACGCGGCGAAACAGCCGTATCAGGGCGAGCAGCGTGCCCAGCTCCTGCAAGGGATGCTTGCCGCTGCGCGTCATGGGGATGGCGTGGTGCGTCATGCCCAACGCCTGGATATCGGCCACGGCGGGCCCGTCCATGGTGGCGACGTGGACCTCGTAGCCGGCCCGCTGCGCCGCCAGCGCCACCGGCACGCGGTGCGACATGAAGAATGCGGGGTTGTTGACGACGAACAGCAGGCGGCCGGCGCTCATGCCTGGACTCCTGAAATCCGGCGCCAAACGGCGATATAGCTTTGCACCATGCGGGCAAGGTCGAAGTGTTCGAGCACCCGGGCGCGCGCGGGTTCTCCCGCGCGCTCGCGGCCGCGGGCGGCCACTTCGCGCAGCGCGGTCTCGATGCCGCGCGCCAGCGCCTCCGCCTGCTCGGCCGGAACCACCACGCCGGTATCGCCCACGATGTAGGCCGCGTCGCCGACATCCGTCACGACGCAATAGACGCCGCAGGCCATAGCCTCGGCGACCACGTTGGGAAAGCCTTCCGCGCAGCTGGACAGAACGTGCAAGTCCAGGCCGTTCATGGCGGCCGGCACGTCGTCGCTGGGACCGGCCAGCACCAGCCGCTCGCGCAGGCCCAGCCGGTCGATCAAGGCGCCCAGCTCGGGGTTGTCGGCCGTCATGCCGCGGCCGATTAGCACGCAGCGCAGCCCGGCGTCGCGACCGTCGCGCACCAGCGCGGCAACCGCTCGCAGCAGATTGGCGTGATCCTTGAGCGGATCCCAGCGGGCCACGCAGCCGATCACCGGCGCGTCGCCCACCACGCCCCACTCGGCGCGCGCGCGGGCGCGCGCCGCGGCGTCAGGCGTGTAGCGCGAGAGGTCGTAGCCGTTGGAGATCACCACCAGCCGGTCGCGCCGATAGCCCTTGTCCGCATGCCGCTGCGCCGCCTTCTGCGCGGCGCAGACGATGGCCTTGGGCACGCGGCCCGACAGCAACGCGCAGGCGCGCAGCACCAGGCGCGCCGAACGGCTGCTGCGTTCGAGATGCTCGCCCGAATTGCGGATGCCCCAGGCGATGGCGCGCACGCCCGCCAGGCGCGCCGCCAGGCCGCCGATCAGGTCGGCGTGGTACATCCAGGTCTGCACCGCGTCCGGGCGCGCGTCGGCGATCAGCCGGCGCAATTCCATGAAGCCGCCCAGGGTGACGCGCCCGCGTTTCATGCCCAACGCCCGCACGGCCACGCCGGCGGCGCGCAGGCGCTCGCCGTAGATGCCTTCGTCGGTCAGAGAAATGACCGTGTGCTCCACGCCCGCTTCCGGATAGGTGGCCAGGCGGAACAGCACGGATTCCGCGCCGCCCTGCCCCAGGCCGGTGATGACATGCAGCACGCGCAGGGTCCGGGTGCTCATCGCCCTTCCCTCACGGCTTCGAACAGTTCGTCCCATTCGGCCAGCACGCTGGCCAGCGCATAGCGCTGCCGGACGGCGGCGGCGCCGCGCAAGCCCAGTTGCTCGCGCAGGGCGACGTCGCCCATCAAGCGGGCCAGCGCGTCGCGCAAGGCGTCGCGGTTGCCGGCGGGCACCAGCAGCGCGTCTTCGCCGTCGCGCGTCATTTCACGCGGGCCGCTGGGGCAGTCGAATGCCACGCAAGGCAGGCCCAGGGACATGGCCTCCAGCAGCACGTTCGGAAACCCTTCCACCAGCGAACTCAGCACGAAGGCCTGGCCGCGCGCCAGCTCGTCCCAGGGCGCTTCCGTGCGGCCCGGCAGGCTGACCCGCGACTGCAGGCCCAGGCGCGCCACCTGCTGCTCCAGCGCGGCGCGCTCCGGCCCCTCGCCCCAGATGCGCAGGTTCCAGTCGGGAAAATCGGCAGCCAGCCGCGCGAACACGTCGATCAGCAGGTCGAATTGCTTGTCGGTCACCAGGCGCCCCATCGCCAGCAGTTCGTGGGGGCCGTCCTCGCGCTGCCGCACGCGCGGCGCGTCCAGCAAGGGCGCGGGCAAGGGATTGGGGATGACGGCCAGGCGCTTGATGCCCGGCACCTGGCGCGAGAACGGGCCCGCGGTGTCCTCAGCCTGCACCGTCACCATGTCGGCGCGCGGGTACAGGAGGCGACGCAGCTTGCGCCACACCGTGCCCGTGGTGGTCTCGGCCACCGGATTGGTGCGCTCGCAGACGATGAGGGGTATGCCCAGGCCCCGCGTGGCCAGGATGGCGGCCACGTTAACGTTGGTCAGGAACGACACGATGACGTCGGGCCGGGTGTCGCGGATGTGCCTGCGCAGCGTCAGCAGGCGCTTGAACGCGGCCATGGCGCCCGAGGCGCGCGTGCCCGACAGATCCGCCAGCCACGCCAGCTCCACCTTGTCCGAAAGCGGATAGAAGCAGGTGCCCTTGGACGAGTAGGTCGGCGTCAGGGTGACCGCGTCTCCGCGTTCGGCCCATGCGTTCACCAGCGTCGCGGCGACGCGCTCGGCGCCGCCCGCATGCATGGAACTGACCAGCATCAGTATTTTCATTCGTCAGCGACTCCCAACCGTTCCTCCCTGATCCTTGCCGTTGCGATAGCGGTCCAGCCAGGCCTGCATCATCAGCACGCCCCAGAGGTGGCTGTCCCAATTGCGGTGCCCGGAGGTGTGTTCGCGCCATTTGCGCAGGATCGGTTCGGGTTCGAACCAGCCTTCCTGGCGCAAGCGCGAGGGGTCCAGCAGCGCGTCGGCCCATTCGCGCAGCGGGCCGCGCAGCCACGCGGCCAGCGGCACGGCGAAACCACGCTTGGGCCGGTCCACCAGCGACTGCGGCACATGCCGGTACAGCACCTGGCGCAGCAGCCACTTGCCCGTGGCGCCGCGCACCTTGTAGCGGTGCGGCAGGCTCCAGGCGAACTCGTACACGCGGTGGTCGATCAGCGGCACGCGGGTCTCCAGGCTGACCGCCATGGCCGCGCGGTCCACCTTGACCAGGATGTCGTCCGGCAGGTAGGTCACCGTGTCCAGCTTCATCATGGATTCGAAGGTGGAGCCCTGCATGGCGCGCGCGAATTCCGAAACGGGCTCGACGCCGCCCTTCACCACGCTGGACGGGTCGGCCCAGTACGACACGAAGTGGCGGTAGAACTCGCCGCGCGTATCGGCGCGCAGCAGCTCTCCCAGCTTGCCGACCTTGCCGCGCCAGGCGCCGCGCCCGGGCAGCAGGGCCGAGGCGCTGAGCAGGGCGCCGCCCGGCTTGCGCACCACCGCGGGGATGCGTTCGCACTGTTGCCACCACTTGTTCACGCGGAAATAGCGCGAATAGCCGCCGAAGAGCTCGTCGCCGCCGTCGCCGGACAACGCCACCGTGACGTGCTGGCGCGCCATGCGCGTGACCAGGGACGTGGGGATCTGCGACGAATCCGCGAACGGCTCGTCATACATGTCGGCCAGCGAGGGCACGACGGCCAGCGCGTCGTCGGCCGTCACGTACAGCTCGGTGTGGTCGGTGCCCAGGTGCGTAGCCACGGCCTTGGCGTGCTGCGCCTCGTCGTAGCCTTTTTCATGGAAGCCGATGGCGAAGGTGCGCACGGGCTGCGAACTCTGCGCCTGCATCAGGGCGACGATGGTGGACGAATCGATGCCGCCGGACAGGAACGCGCCCAGGCTCACGTCGGCCAGCATCTGGCCCCCCACCGCCTTGGACAGCACGCCCTCCAGCGCGTCCGCGGCCTGCGCGTCCGTATCGAAGGACAGCGGCGACTTCGCGGCCGTGTCGGCGGCTTCGCGGGCCGACCAGTACACGCGCGGCTCCGGCATGCGGCGGCTGCGGGTGTCGTCGGCCGTGAATTCGACCCAGGTGCCCGGCGGCAGTTTCGCGATGCCGGCGTAGATCGATTGCGGCGCCGGAATGTAGTTGTGCCGCATGAACGACGCCAGGGCGTTGCGGTTCAGTTCGCGGCCGAAACCGGGAATGGGCATCAACCCCTTGAGTTCCGAGGCGAAGACGAGCTCGGCGCCCGAATAGCCGTAGTACAGCGGCTTCTCGCCCATGCGGTCGCGCGCCAGCACCAGCTTGCGCGAGGCGCGGTCCCACAGCGCGATGGCGAACATGCCCACCGCGGCCTGCAGGGTGGCCTCGATGCCCAGCGAGGTGAACCCGGCCAGCAGCGTCTCGGTATCGGAATGGCCGCGCCAGGACGGCGCCAGCGCCGATTGTTCGAGCTGCTTGCGGATGTCCAGGTGGTTGTAGATTTCGCCGTTGAACACCATGACATAGCGGCCGCAGGCGGAGGTCATGGGCTGGTGGCCCGCTTCGGTCAGGTCCAGGATCGCCAGGCGGACGTGCGCCAGCGCCAGCTCGGCGCCGGGGTCTTCCCAGAAGCCATTGCTGTCCGGCCCGCGGTGGCGGATGCGGCGGCAGCTTTCCGCCAGCACTTGCGCCTTGTTCCCGATGGGGCCCCAGATACCGACTATTCCGCACATGATGTTGTTCTCGTGGTCACCGTAGCAACGGCGCGACGCGGGAAAGGCCTAGCGGCCCGGTCCGCGCACGCCGTCAAAAAGTTCTTGCCATTTCTGCAGCACGCGCGCGGCCGAAAAGCGGTCGCGCACGTCTATGGCCGCCTGCGCCATGCGGCTGCGTTCGGCGGCGTCGCCCATGGCTGCGTCCAGCGCCTTCGCCAGCGCGGGCACGTCGCCGTTGGGCCGCACCAGCACGCCGTCCACCCCGTCCCGCACGATTTCGCGCGGGCCGGTATCGCAATCGAAAGAAACCGCGGCGAGTCCGCTGGCCATGGATTCGAGCAGCGTGTTGGACAGGCCTTCGAAGCGCGAAGTCAGCACGTACAGGTCGGCGCTGTCGTACCAGTCGCCGACGTTGCCCGCGCGTCCGGGCATGAAGACGCGCGACGCCAGCCCGGCTTCCCGCAACCGCGCCTCAAGGGCGCGCCGTTCCTCGCCCTCGCCCAGGATAACCAAGTCCCAGTCGGGATGCGATGCCGCCAATTGCGAAAAGGCCTGGATCAGCAGATCGAAACCCTTGTCGGCATGCAGCCGGCCCACCGCCAGCAGGCGCTTGCGGCCGTCGCCCGTAATCGGGGTCAGGATGGGTTCGGCGCGCGGCAGGGGAAAGTGCACCGGATTGGGGATGACGGCCAGGCGGCAGCCGGGCACGTGCCGGTCCAGCCAGTCCGCCGTGCCGCGGGTCAGGGCGACCACGCCGGCCGCTCGCGGGTAGGTCATGCGCCGCAGGCGCTGCCAGAAGCCCGACAGGGTCTGCGAGGGCGGATGGGTGTGTTCCGTCGCGATCACCCGGCAGGACAGGCCCGCGCAGGCCAGGACCGACAGCACGGACGCCGTCGTCATCATGCCCAGCACGATGTCCGGCCGGAACGCGCGGACCACGCGGCGCAGCGCGCGCACGCGCTGCACGTTGCTCCAGATGCCGCGCAGGCCGCCGCCCTCTCCCGCCGTGTGCAGCACCTCGCGGCGCACCTTGGGATGCAGGGCGTAGACGTCGCCCTCGACGCCCGCCTGCGTCACGACCATGACGTCGCGGCCCATCCCGGCCCAATGCGCGCTCAGGTCGGCGGCCACCCGTTCAGCGCCCCCGCCATGCAGCGAATGGATGAACAACAGGACGCGCAAGGGCCGGCCAGCGTCGGTCTGCGTCATTCAATCGGTCTCCCTGGGTTCGGCCTTGCGCAATGCCACCGCCAGGTAGCAGGCGAAGGACAGCAAATACATGAGGCTGGTCGCCAGCATGATGCCGGCCGCTCCCATGCGAGGCGCCAGCACGGTGTTCAGCACCGCCTTCAGCGCGAAGTTGGCGACGGCGATGGCGGCCATGATGCGGTAGCGGTTCTGGCTCGCCAGCAACTGCACCAGGATCAGCACGCCGAAGTAGAACGGCAGTTGCAGCAGGCCCCAGCGCAGCACGTGCGCGACGGCCTCGGTGTTTTCCGCGGTGAAGGCGCCGCGCTGGAACAGCACCGACACGCCCCAGGGCGCCAGCACCCAGCCCAGCGCCACGGCGGCGCTTCCCGCACCCACCATCAGCACGGACCATTTCAGCGCCATGGAGCGCGCGCGGCCGGTATCGCCGCGGGCCTGCACGTCCGCCAGCACGGGCAGCGCCGCCCGGCCCACCGACACGGCGCCGATGCCCAGCAGCAAGGACAGCAGCCGGCTGGCGTAGCCCAGCGTGGCGTTGGCGTTGGCGCCCAGGTTGGCGGCGGTGTATTGGTCCAGCGGCCCGACGAAGCTCATGGCCACCTGGCCGATCAGCATCACGCCGGCCGCGCTCATGAGTTCGGGCCAGTGCGGAGAGCGCAGCGACAGACGCGGCGCGCCCCAGAATCCGCCGTCGGCGCGCGCCGCCAGCCAGGCGAGCCAGACGGTCTGGATGGCATAGCCCACCAGCGTGCCCCACAGCAGCGGCCCCACGCCGTCGGCGCTGGCCGCCAGCATGACCCACGCCAGCGTCGCCACGGCGGGCACGCTATCGAGCAGGGTATTGACGTGCCGTTCCTGCGCGCGCAGCCGCGCGGCGCTGATGCCGGCGATGAGCAACAGGGCCGACACGGGCGCGAACGCCACCAGAAGCTGCCCGGTCATGTCGCCGACGCGGGCCGACAGGCCCTGCCCGAGCATGCCCAGCACTTGCGGCCAGGCGAACCAGGTCAAGAGGGCCAGCGCGATGCCGGCCGCGGCCACCCAGCCCTGCAGCTCGCTGATGAATACGTGTTTTTCGGCCTGGTCCGCGCGGCGAAGCCGCACCAGCACCGGAATCAGGACCACCGACAGCACGCCCACGATCGTCACGGGCAGCCAGGTGGCCATCGTCATCGTGAATTGGTAGGCGTCCACGGCATCGCTGACGCCGTAGCGGTACGCCACCGCCATCTCCTTGATGGCGCCGGCGGCCTTGCCCAGCAGCAGAAACACCGCCACCCGGAACGCGCCCTTGAAAATGCGCTGGTGGTCCGGGTGGATGTTGCCGAGTTTTCTGACGAGTGCTTTCAAATCAACGCAGGAATTGCGTGTACCAGGGCATGGCCACTTCCAGGCCCTGCAGCACGGTGTGCGTGGGCGCGTAGCCCAGCAGGCGGCCCGCCTTGCTGACGTCGGCCTGCGAATGGCGCACGTCCCCCGCGCGGAACTCGCCGTAGACCGGCTTCTTGGCGTAGGCCACGCCTTGATTGCCCAGGGCCTGCGCCAGGAAGTCGAACAGCTGGTTCAGCGTGCTGCGGCCGCTGACCGCCACGTTGTAGACCTGGTTGCGGCCTTCGGCCGGCGCCATGGCGGCCAGGATGTTGGCCTGCACCGCGTTGTCCACGAAGCAGAAGTCGCGGCTGGTCTCGCCGTCGCCGTTGATGGTGACGTCCTTGCCCTGGATCATCGCGGCCGTCCACTTGGGGATCACCGCGGCATACGCGCCGTCCGGGTCCTGGCGCTTGCCGAACACGTTGAAGTAGCGCAGGCCCACGGCCTCGAAGCCATAGGAGCGCGCGAACACGTCGGCGTAGAGCTCGTTGACGTACTTGGTCACCGCGTACGGCGACAGCGGATTGCCGATGTTCTCTTCGACCTTGGGCAGCGCCGGATGGTCGCCGTAGGTGGAGCTGGACGCCGCGTAGACGAAGGATTTCACTTCGGCGTCGCGCGCCGCCACCAGCATGTTCAGGAAACCGCCGATGTTCACCTCGTTGGTGGTGATCGGGTCGTTCAGCGAACGCGGGACCGAACCCAGGGCGGCCTGGTGCAGCACGAAGTCGACGCCCTGCACCGCGCGGCGGCAGGCTTCCAGGTCGCGGATGTCGCCTTCGATGAAGGTGAAGCGGGCCCACTGCTCGGGCGTGACCGAGCCGCGGACTTCATCCAGGTTGCGCTGGTAGCCCGTGGCGAAGTTGTCCAGGCCGACGACGGTCTGGCCCAGCTTCAGCAGGGATTCCAGCAGGTTCGAGCCGATGAAGCCGGCGCAGCCGGTCACCAGCCACTTGCGGGGCGACGACGACAGTTCGTTCTTGACGGTGTCAAAGCGTGTGGTCATGCAGCACCCTCCTTACAAGCGCAGATCGGATTCAGCAGGCGACAACACGTACTTCAAGTCATAAAGAATGTGTTCCGGCTTGCCCAATTTGCGTATTCCGGCCGCACCCATTTCTGTGAATTGATGATGCGCCACGCCCAGGATCACGGCATCGTATGTGCCTTCCTCGAGTTCGGCCACAGGCGTGATGCCGTATTCGTGCACGGCCTCCGCAGGGTCGACCCACGGGTCGTAGACGTCCACGTCCACGTTGTAGTCGCCCAGTTCCTTCACGATGTCCACGATGCGCGTATTGCGCAGGTCGGGGCAGTTTTCCTTGAAGGTCAGGCCCATCACCAGCACGCGCGCGCCCTGCACATGGATGCGGCGCTTGGTCATCGCCTTGACCAGCTGCGACACCACGTAGCCGCCCATCGAGTCGTTCAGGCGACGGCCCGCCAGAATGATCTCGGGGTGGTAGCCGATGGACTGCGCCTTGTGGGTCAGGTAGTACGGATCCACGCCGATGCAGTGGCCGCCCACCAGGCCCGGACGGAACGGCAGGAAGTTCCACTTGGTGCCGGCGGCCTGCAGCACGGCCTCGGTGTCGATGCCCATCTTGTTGAAGATCAGGGCCAGTTCGTTGATCAACGCGATGTTCACGTCGCGCTGCGTATTCTCGATCACCTTGGCGGCCTCGGCCACGCGGATGCTGGACGCCTTGTGCGTGCCGGCGGTGATGATCTGCTGGTACAGCTGGTCGACCAGCTCGGCGACTTCGGGCGTGGAGCCGGAGGTGACCTTCTTGATCGTGCTGACGCGGTGTTCCTTGTCGCCCGGGTTGATGCGCTCGGGGCTGTAGCCGGCGTAGAAGTCCACGTTGAACTTCAGGCCCGACACGCGCTCCAGCACCGGCACGCAGTCTTCTTCGGTGGCGCCGGGATAGACGGTGGATTCGTAGATGACGATGTCGCCGCGCTTGAGCACCGCGCCGATGGTTTCGCTGGCCTTGACCAGCGGCGTCAGGTCCGGCTGCTTGTACTCGTCGATCGGGGTCGGCACGGTCACGATGAACACGTTGGCCTTGCCCAGCTCGGCGCGGTCGGCGGTGTAGCTCAGCTGCTTGGCCTCGGCCAGCTCGGCGTCGCTGACTTCCAGCGTCTGGTCGTGGCCTGCCTTCAGGGCCTCGATGCGGCGCGTATTGATATCGAAACCGATGACCGGACGCTTCTTGCCGAATTCCACGGCCAGCGGCAAGCCGACATAGCCCAGGCCGACGACTGCGAGTTTCACATCCTGGATTCGCAACATAACTCTCCCTTTACCGTAGAACGATTACGGCATTTTAAATTTAGTCTGATGATGGATAACCGAGCCCCCGGCGGTGATCGCCGGGGCGCTCAACACTAATCGGTGGTCCGAAGGACGGAGGGCAGCAGCAGCCAGCCTGGGCGGCGCCAGGACACGAGGCGCGCGTAGAGCCAGATGTAGACGCTGGCGAACACCACCAGGCTGGCGCTGAGCGCCCAGGCGTTGTCCCACCAGATGGTGGCCGGCACCAGGCCGATCAAGGCCAGCACCCACATGTAGGGCGACGCCAGGGCATTGCACAGCGCCGGCACGGCGTGGCGGCGGCCGCGGCTGAACGTCACGCGGACCAGGCGGCGGAACACCAGCTGGTGCAAATGCAGGGCGTCGGGCTGATCCACCGGCACGCCGCGCTTGAAGCGGCGGCGCCAGATCGAGAAGCCGGTTTCGAACACGGGGTAGAACAGCACGGCCAGGGCGTAGAACGGCGACACCGACGGATTGCGCACCACCAGCAGCACCGCCAGCTCGGCCAGCATGAAGCCCAGGAAGTACGCGCCGCCATCGCCCAGGAACACGCGCCCGAACGGGAAGTTCCAGACCAGGAAGCCCAGCGTGGCCGAGGCCAGGGCCGCGGCGACCAGGAAGATCGGCACGTCGCCCACCTGCAGCGCGACCAGGCTGATCGACACCGCCATCAACGTGGCCACCATGCCGGCCAGGCCGTTCATGCCGTCCACGATGTTCAGCGCATGCGTACAGCCGCCCACCGCGAACATGGTGAACAGCAGCGACACTGGCCAGAACGACAGCACGTAGTCCACCGGCGCCATGCCCACGCGGCTCACGCCGCCCAACAGCCACCAGGCGATCGCGGCCGACAGGAACGCGGCCAGCAGACGCTTGCTGGCGCCGATGTCCTTGGTGATGTCTTCGAGCAGGCCGGCCACGAACACGGGCAGCGCCGCGACGAACAGCGCGGGCCACAGCCAGGTCAGGGTCATGTTGCTGGGGCCGAGCACCAGCAGGCCGGCAAGCGTGCCGGCGAGGACCGCCAGCCCGCCCACCCGGGGCGTGGCCCGGGAATGGTTGGCTTGGGGCTTATTGAGGTCGCTGTCGCCAGTAAAAGCGCCATGCCAGCGCTCCGACGCCACGATGAGTCCCCCCACCATGAATGCGACCACGCAGATGTACAGCCAGGTCACAGAATCACCTCTGGTTGGTCTATCGAGACAGGCCCGCCATTATCGGAGGCAGGTGTAACGCCCATATATGGGAGGAATAAGGAAGTGCAATTCCCCGGCACAGAACGTAACGCCCTGCGCCAGGCCGTCGACCCGACCTCCGCCCTCCGGCCGGAAGGCGCCGTCGAGGCAGAACCGCTGACGCGCGGAAATACGGGTTTCATAGAGCGATTGTAGAGCTTTCCGCCCGGGCGCAACCGAAATATCCAAGGGAAAACGCGAACTCCGCCCTATGGCGTAACGGCCGCCCCGCATGCCGCTGCCGCCGGCCTCCCCGAGAAAACGGGGACAAATCAAATCCAAACAAAAAAAAGCCCGAGATCGTGAGATCTCGGGCTAAATCCACCAAAGGAGGAGGGTGGAGGAGACAACCGTGGCATGTTGGGAGCTGGCTTTCCGCTCGCTACGCTTTCGGGGTTTTGCACCGCGCCGACTGCGTTTCAACATCCGATGAGTGAATAGTACCGAGGTTTTTTGTGCGATGCAAGATTTTTTTTGATCTGCCCGCCAGGCTTTTTTTTCCGTTGCATTTTTGCCTCACCCCCGGCACCCTCCCCCTGGAAACCCGCGCCAATCCGTGGCCTTTCCAAAAAAAGGGTTTTTGCCGAATGGGTAAACCCGTTTCGGATTAACCCTAGATCGCCCCGGGTAATCCCGCTCTATCTTTTGCACCAAAGCGGTGCGGCAGGCACCGTCTTGCAGCTTTTTTGCGCATCGCAACATTTCGATGCCGGTGGCCTCAGATCCAGTAGGCGGTGGTCGTCATGACCTTAGACATTGCCTTCATGGCCGTCCTGACGGGGAGGGACAGGGGCACGCCGCCGGCGGCTTCGGCGCTGGCGCGATGCTGCGCCTCGTCTTCCTTCATCTTCTGGACGATCTGGCGGGAACGCTCGTCCTGCACCGGCAAGGTGCGCAGATGGCTTTCGAGGTGGGCCTCGACCTGCTTTTCCGTTTCGGCCATGAAACCCAGGTTGCGGGGCACGCCCGCGTAGCTGGCCAGCACCCCCAGCGCGAATGAGCCGGCGTACCAGACCGGATTCAGCAGGCTGGCGCGGCTGCCGAGTTCGGTCAGGCGCTGATTGCACCAGACCAGGTGGTCCACCTCCTCGGAGGCGGCGTTCAGCAGCAGCGCGCGGGGCGCGGGGTCGCGGCACACGGAGGCCTGCCCGCGGTACAACGCCTGGGCGCAGACTTCCCCGACATGATTCACCCGCATCAGCCCGGCCGCGTGGCGTTTTTCCTGGGCCGACAGGGCCTGCGGCGCCTCTTCGGCGGTGGCCGGGTACGGCCGCCCGGCGGTGGCGCTGCCGCTCAGCACCCGCAACGCGCGGTCCGCTTCGGCCAGCAAGGCGTCCAGGGGATTGGTGCGACGCAGGAAAGAAACAGGGCCGGATCTAGACAGGGCGGTGGACATAAACGACTCCTCGGCAAGGCAGGCGCCGACGCCCCTGATGCGGGGCGGGGCTCTCATGCCCGGAATTGTACGCAACAGGTATCATCAACCATTGACTGCGCTCAAGCAGAAGGACGCGACAACATGGAATGCACGATCGACTGGGGCGGCCCGAACGGCATGCTCTTTACCGCCAGCACCGGCAGCGGCCACGTGGCCGTCATGGACGGCGCCGTGGACGGCGGCGGCCACAATCTGGCCCCCCGCCCGATGGAAATGCTGCTGGCCGGCACCGGCGGCTGCACGGCGTACGACGTCGTGCTGATCCTCAAGCGCGGACGCCACGCCGTCAGCGGCTGCAGCGTCAAGCTGCAGGCCGAGCGCGCCGACAGCGACCCCAAGGTGTTCACCCGCATCCATTTCGCGTTCACCGTCACCGGCCGCAACCTGCCGCGCGCCGCGGTCGAGCGCGCGGTGCAGCTGTCGCACGAAAAGTATTGCTCCGCCTCGGCCATGCTGGAGAAAACCGCCGCGCTGACCTTCTCGGTCGAGATCGTGGACACCCAGGAAGCCCCCGCCGCCGCCTGAGTCGCGCCGCCGTGGTGTAATTCCACCATTAATTCAATTACCTGAGCGCCGCCGCGATCCGTTCGCGGCGGCCTGTCTGCGTCACCCGCGGGGCGGGCGAACAGAAGGACCACCATGAAACAATACCTGGACCTCGTTCAAACCATCCTGGACACCGGCGCGTGGCAGGAGAACCGCACCGGAATTCGCACCCTGAGCATGCCGGGCGCCTCGCTGCGCTTCGACCTGCAAAAGGGCTTCCCCGCGGTGACCACCAAGAAGCTGGCGTTCAAGTCCGCCATTGGCGAAATGGTGGGCTTCCTGCGCGCCTCGCGCAGCGCCGCGGAATTCCGCGAACTGGGCTGCAAGGTCTGGGACCAGAACGCCAACGAGAACAGCCAGTGGCTGGCCAACCCCTACCGGGAAGGGGCCGACGACCTCGGCCCGGTGTACGGCGTGCAATGGCGCCAGTGGCCCGCCTACAAGCTGCTGGACGCCGACCGCGGCGCCCAGATCGCCGACGCCCTCGGGCGCGGGTACGCCAAGGTGGCCGACCTGGAAGAAGCCGGCCGGCCCAAGGTGCTGCTGTACAAGGCGGTGGACCAGTTGCGGCAATGCCTGGACACCATCCACGAACGGCCCGGCGATCGCCGCATCCTCTTCCACGGCTGGAACTGGGCGCAGATCGAGGAAATGGCGCTGCCTCCCTGCCACCTGCTCTATCAGTTCCTGCCGAACGCCACGACCCGCGAAATCTCGTTGTGCCTGTACATCCGCTCCAACGATGTCGGCCTGGGCACGCCGTTCAACCTGACCGAAGGCGCCGCCCTGCTGCACCTGGTGGGCCGGCTGACGGGCTACACGCCGCGCTGGTTCTCCTACTTCATCGGCGACGCCCACATCTATGAGAACCACCTGCCGATGCTGCGCGAACAGCTGAAGCGCGAACCGTACGAGGCGCCCCGCCTCGTCCTGTCCGACCGCATCCCCGACTTCGCGGCCACCGGGCGCTACGAACCCGAATGGCTGGAAAAGGTGGAACCGGGAGACTTCTCGCTGTCCGGCTACCAGCATCACGCCCCGCTCACCGCGGCCATGGCCGTGTAGCACCTGCCCGGGCCGCGCTGGCGCGGCCTTCGATCGGATTCGTCGGCCCCTGCCCCGGGGCGCTGCCCCCCCCGGGGGCAGCCCCCCCTGGCGCGCCCGCGCCCGGCGGCAAGTGAAGATTGGTGAGCATCTGGAAGCGCGATTTCGGTATAACCCATCCCTTAGCCTCGGACGCGCGTCCAGCATGAGTCGCGCCCCGGTGCTTCCGACCGGCTCATGCCGCGCCATGCCCGTCGCTCGCCGCGAAACCGGGCAAACCGCCTGGCTGCGCCGACCACCGGCATTGCCCAGCCGCCTTCCCCTTCCCGACCAGAGAGTACGCGCATCGCCAAACTCGGCAGCAGGATATGGCCTGCGATCGAATTGCAACTGTTAACTACCAATTGATTTGAGTTGAAGCCCGCGCGGCGGCTGTATGCGCTAAGGACAGGACCCCACAAATGCTCGTTGGAACTTATAACCCTTCGCTCGTCCTCGTATCCCTAGGGGTCGCCATCCTGGCGTCGTATACAGCGTTGGGCATGGCCAACCGCGTCCGGGCGGCGAACGGGCTGCCGGCCGCGCGCTACTGGCTGGCCGGCGGGGCCTTCGCCATGGGCGTCGGCATCTGGTCCATGCATTTCGTCGGCATGCTGGCGTTCAGCCTGCCCATTCCCATGGGCTACGACCTGCCCCTGACCGTGCTGTCGCTGGGGATCGCCATCGGCTGCTCCGCCTTCGCGCTGTGGACCGTGAGCAAGGACGAACTGCCCGCCCGGCGGCTGGCGGTGGGCGCCCTGCTGATGGGCGCCGGCATCGCCACGATGCACTACGTCGGCATGGCCGCCATGCGCATGGCGCCGGGCATCGACTACGACCCGAAGTGGTTCGCGCTGTCCATCCTCATCGCGGTGGCCGCTTCGGGCGCCGCCCTCTGGATCACCTACCGGCTGCGCCATGACGGCCCCCGCGTGGCCTTGTCGCGCCCGCTGGCCGCCGTGGTGATGGGCCTCGCCATCGTCGGCATGCACTACACCGGCATGGAAGCCGCGGGCTTCCCGAACGGCAGCATCTGCATGGCCGCCGACGCCGGCATCTCCGCCGGTTGGCTGGCCATCGCCGTGACCGCGGTGACCTTGAGCGTGCTCGCCATCGCCTTGCTGGTCGCGGTGCTGGACAACCGGCTGGAGGCGCGCACCTCCGCCCTGGCCTCCTCGCTGGCCGAGGCCAACGAAGAGCTGGTGCAGCTGGCGCTGCACGACACCCTGACCAAGCTGCCCAACCGCATCCTGCTCGAAGACCGGATGGAGCAGGCCATCGAAAGCGCCAGCCGCCGCAAGGGCTATTTCGCGGTCCTGTTCTTTGACCTGGACGGGTTCAAGGCGGTCAACGACGCCTACGGCCACCACACCGGCGATGCCCTGCTGATCGACCTGGCCCAGCGCATCCGCCAGGCGCTGCGCACCCAGGACACGGTGGCGCGCCTGGGCGGCGACGAATTCATCGTGCTGAGCGAGGTGGTCGAACCCACCGACGCCGCCAACGTGGCCGACCGCCTGATCGACGCCATCGCCCGCCCGGTGATGGTCTACGGGCACGAAGTGCTGGTGACCTCCAGCGTGGGCATCGCCATCTACCCGAACGACGGCGAGGACACCCATACGCTGCTGACCAACGCCGACGCCGCCATGTACCACGCCAAGCGCCTGGGCGGCACCGGCTACAGCTTCTTCGAGCCGTCCATGAACGCGGACGCGCACGAGCAGATCGAACTGCTGCACGACCTGCGCCTGGCCCAGGAGCGCGACCAGTTCGTCCTGCACTACCAGCCCAAGTACGAGGCGCCCGCGGGCCCCATCGTCGGCGCCGAGGCGCTGCTGCGCTGGAACCATCCGACGCGCGGGCTGGTCGGCCCCGACCAGTTCATCCCCACGGCGGAAAAGACCGGCCTGATCCTGTCCATCGGCGAATGGGTCATCAACGAAGCCTGCCGCCAGATGCGCGAATGGATCGACGCCGGGCAAGGCCACTGGACCATCGCCGTCAACATCTCGGCGCTGCAGTTCGCCCACGCCAGCCTGGTGGAAACGGTACGCTCCGCGCTGCTGCGCCACGACGTGCCGCCGGCCTGCCTGACCCTGGAAGTGACCGAATCCACGGCGATGCGCGACGCCGAGGCCAGCCTGGCCGTGCTCAAGCGCCTGTCGACGCTGGGCGTGACGATCTCCATCGACGACTTCGGCACCGGCTATTCCAGCCTGCTGTACCTGAAACGGCTGCCCGCCACAGAACTGAAGATCGACCGCGGCTTCGTGAACCAGCTGGAAAACGACAATGAGGACGCCGCCATCGTTTCGGCCATCGTCGCCCTGGCGCAGCAGCTCAATCTGCGCATCGTGGCCGAAGGCGTGGAAACCACGGCGCAGCAGAAATTCCTGACCGGCCTGGGCTGCGATTCGCTGCAGGGATTCCTGCTGGGCAAGCCCATGCCGGCCACCGAATTCCTGGAACACGCCACGGACTGAGGCCCGCGCGGCGCCAGGCCGCGCAAATTTGCTACGCTAGGCGCGTCCCATCGAAACTCCAACGCCGCCCATCCGCATGTCCGCCCGCCTCACCCTGATCGTCGCCTACTCCACCAACCGCGCCATCGGCCGCGACAACGCCCTGCCCTGGAAGCTGCCGGGCGACCTGGCCCATTTCAAGCGCAGCACGCTGGGCAGCCCCATCATCATGGGCCGCAAGACCTGGGATTCCCTGGGCCGCCCCCTGCCCGGCCGCAGCAATATCGTGATCAGCCGCAATCCGGCCTTCAGCGCGGAAGGCGCCATCCTGGTGCCCTCGCTGGAAGCCGCCATCGGCGCCTGCGGCGACGTGGCCGACGCCTACGTGATCGGCGGCGCGCAGATCTACGCGCAGGCCCTACCCCTGGCGCAGCGCGTGCTGGCCACCGAAGTCCACGCCGAGGTCGAGGGCGACGCCTTCTTTCCGCTGCTGCCCGCTTTCCAGTGGAAGGAAACGGCGCGCGCGCCGCAACCGGCCGAAAACGGCTATGACTACGACTTCGTCACGTATGAACGCGCGTAGGATGGGTGGAGCGCGAGATCCTCTCCACGAGAACCCCGTTCTCCAGCGCGCGAAACCCATGCGGCCGTGGGCAGATTGTGTTCGGCATCGGCCGGAAAACAATCGATTGCAGCCGCATGGGTTTCGCGCGTTGGAGAGTTGTGTTCTAGCTTAAGAACTCTCGCGCTCCACCCATCCTACGCCCCCGCGTTGCGCATGAAGCGCCAGAGCGCCGGCGCCTCCGAATAGGCCACGTTGAAACGCACCCAGGGCGTGTCGGCCTCGTCCGCCTCGAAATAGGAACCCGGCGCCAGCCAGATGCCGTCCTTGAGCGCCAGCTCGGCCAGGCCGTTGGCGCCGCGTTCGCGCCATTGCCCGCCCACCTTGGCCCACAGGAACAGGCCGCCCTGCGGCCGTCCGTAGATCTCGAAGCCGTGCTGCTCCATCTGCCGGGCTACCCCGGCATGAGCCTCGGCCAGCCGCTCGCGGGTGCGGGCGATGTGGGCGCGGTAGCGCCCTTCGCGGATCACCTGGTGCACGATGCGCTCCATGATCTCCGGCGAGGTCAGGCCCACCGCCATCTTGGTGCGCGCGATGTCGCGGGTGAGGTCCCGGTGGGCGACCACGTAGCCCACCCGCACCGACGGACTGATGACCTTGGAATAGCCGCCCAGGTAGACCACCCGCCGGGTGCCGTCCAGGGCGGCGAGCATCGGCGTCACCCCGGGCGCCAGTTCGCGCGAGATGTCGTCCTCGATCACCCACAGCCCATGGCGCTCGGCCGCCTGCAGGATGCGGAACGCGTTGGCCATGCCGATGCTGGCGCCCGACGGATTCTGCAAGGCGGTATTGACGAACAGGGCGCGAGGCCGGTGCCGGGCCGCCGCGGCGTCCAGCGCGTCGCAATCCAGCCCGTCCACCGTGCGCGGCACGGCCACCGCCCGCAAGCCCGCCAACCGCAGCATCTGCAACAGGTTGGCGTAGGCCGGCTGTTCCACCACCACGGTATCGCCGGGCCGCAGCAGCGTGCGGATCACCATGTCCAGGCCATGCGTGACGCCCTGGGTCAGCAGGACCTGCGACGCCTCCACCTCCATGCCCTGCGCGCCGAGGCTGGCCGCGATGGTCTCGCGCAGCGGCGCGTAACCGTAGGGATGGCCGTAGTTGGCGATGCGCATGGCCGGCACCCGCCCCATGTGGCGCAGCGCCATGTGCAGACCTTCTTCGTTCAGCCATTCGCCCGGCAGCCATCCGCAGCCCGATTTGATGGGGATGGAGTGGTCCGCGAAGATGTCCGACAGCAGCCACCCCGCGTTCAGGCGGGGCGGCTCCCACGACAGCGGCTGGCGCGGGCGCGCCGGCGCGTCGGGCGTGGCGACCCGGTAGCCCGCGCCCGGCCGGGCCGCCAGCCAGCCCAGCGACACGAGCCGGCTGTAGGCGCTGGCCACGGTGAACGTGCTGACATCGTGCAGGCGCGCGAACTCGCGCACCGAGGGCAGGGACATGCCCGGGCGGAGCGTCTGCGCCTCGATGGCCTGCAGGATGGCGGCGACCAGTTGCTCGACCAGGGTCGGGGCCTGGCCGCGGGCGCGGTTGGGCTGGAAGTCGATCACGGAGATATCTGTACAGTTGTGTCGTTTACAACTATACAGTTAGCGGCATTTGCGCGGATCGTATATTTGCATTCCCCCCCGGACACACCAGAATCGTCTGCATGCCGCTGGCTGCGCGATTGTCGCGCCGGCCCGGCCCCTGTCCTACCCCTGGAGCCGCCATGAACGCCCCCGCCGCCTTGCCCGACCTGTCCCATCTCTGGATGCCCTTCACTGCCAACAAGCAGTTCAAGGCCCATCCGCGCATGCTGGCCACGGCCAAAGGCATGTACTACACCTCGGCCGACGGGCGCCAGGTGCTGGACGGCACCGCCGGCCTGTGGTGCGTCAACGCCGGCCACGGCCGCGAAGAAATCGTCGCCGCCATCGCCAAGCAGGCGGGCGTCATGGATTACGCCCCGGGCTTCCAGCTGGGCCATCCGCTGGCCTTCGAAGCCGCCACGGCCGTCGCCAGCCTGATGCCGCAGGGCCTGGACCGCGTCTTCTTCACGAATTCGGGTTCCGAGTCCGTCGATACCTCCCTGAAAATCGCCCTGGCCTATCACCGCGCCCGCGGGGAAGGCCAGCGCACCCGCCTGATCGGCCGCGAGCGCGGCTACCACGGCGTGGGCTTCGGCGGCATCTCGGTCGGCGGCATCTCGACCAACCGCAAGACGTTCTCCGGCGCGCTGCTGCCGGCCGTCGATCACCTGCCCCACACGCACAACCTGGAGCAGAATGCCTACTCCAAGGGCCAGCCCGCCTGGGGCGCCCAACTGGCCGACGAGCTGGAGCGCATCATCGCCCTGCACGACGCGTCCACCATCGCCGCGGTGATCGTCGAGCCCATGGCCGGCTCCACCGGCGTGCTGATCCCGCCCAAGGGCTACCTGGAGAAGCTGCGCGAGATCACCTCCAAGCACGGCATCCTGCTGATTTTCGACGAAGTCATCACCGCCTACGGCCGCCTGGGCGCCGCCACCGCCTCCGAGTTCTTCGGCGTGACGCCGGACATCATCGCCATGGCCAAGGGCGTCAGCAACGCGGCCGTGCCCGCGGGCGCGGTCGCCGTCAAGCGCGAGGTGCATGACGCCATCGTGAACGGCCCCGCCGGCGGCATCGAGTTCTTCCACGGCTACACCTATTCGGCGCACCCGCTCGCGGCCGCCGCCATCCTGGCCACGCTGGACATCTACCGCCGCGAGGACCTCTTCGGCCGCGCCCGCAAGCTGTCCGGCGCCTTCCAGGAAGCCGCCCACTCGCTCAAGGGCGCGCCTCACGTCATCGACGTGCGCAACCTGGGCCTGGTCAGCGGCATCGAACTGGCCCCGCGCGCGGGCGCGCCGGGCGCCCGCGCCGCCGAAGTCTTCCAGAAGTGCTTCGACAGCGGCCTGATGGTGCGCTACACCGGCGACATCATCGCCATCTCGCCCCCGCTGATCATCGAGGAAGCCCAGATCGGGCAGATCTTCGAACAAATCGGCAAGATCCTGAAGGAAGTGGCATGAAGACGATCCCGCATTTCATCAACGGCCAGCGTTACGACGGCAGCAGCAGCCGCTACGCCGACGGCTTCAATCCGGCCACCGGCGAAGTCACTTCCTCCATCCCGCTGGCCTCCAACGAGGACGTGGCGCTGGCCGTGGCCTCGGCCAAGGCCGCCTTCCCGGCCTGGTCGGAAACCCCCGCGCTCAAGCGCGCCCGCATCCTGTTCAACTTCAAGGCGCTGCTCGACGAGCACCAGGACGAACTGGCCGAGCTGATCACGCGCGAACACGGCAAGGTCTTCTCCGACGCCAAGGGTGAAGTCACCCGCGGCATCGAGATCGTCGAATTCGCCTGCGGCATTCCCCATCTGCTCAAAGGTCAGTATTCCGACCAGATCGGCGGCGGCATCGACAACTGGAGCATGCGCCAGGCGCTCGGCGTGGTGGCCGGCATCACGCCCTTCAACTTCCCCATGATGGTGCCGTGCTGGATGTTCCCGGTGGCGATCGCCTGCGGCAACACCTTCGTGCTCAAGCCCTCGGAACGCGATCCCTCGGCCTCGCTGCGCCTGGCCGAACTGCTGACCGAAGCCGGCCTGCCCCCGGGCGTTTTCAACGTCGTGCAGGGCGACAAGCAGGCGGTCGACGCGTTGATCGCTCATCCTGACGTCGAGGCCCTGTCCTTCGTCGGATCGACCCCCATCGCCGAATACATCTATTCCGAAGGCACCCGCCGCGGCAAGCGCGTGCAGGCGCTGGGCGGCGCCAAGAACCATCTGGTCGTGATGCCCGACGCCGACCTGGACCAGGTCACCGACGCGCTGATGGGCGCGGCCTACGGCTCGGCCGGCGAACGCTGCATGGCCATTTCGGTGGCCGTGGCGGTGGGCGATGTGGCCGACGAGCTGATCAAGCGCCTGACTCCGCGGGTGCAGTCCCTGATCGTCAAGGACGGCATGCAATCGGACGCGGAAATGGGTCCGCTGGTGACCTCGCAGCATCGCGCCAAGGTCATGGGCTACATCGAAGACGGCATCGCCGCCGGCGCCGACATGGTGGTGGACGGACGCGGCCTGAAGGTTGCCGGCAACGAGCGCGGCTTCTTCCTGGGCGGCACCTTGTTCGACAACGTGAAGCCGTCGATGAACATCTACCGTGAAGAAATCTTCGGGCCGGTGCTGTGCATCGTGCGCGTGCCGGACTTCGCCACCGCGGTGGACCTGATCAACGCGCATGAATTCGGCAACGGCGTGGCCTGCTTCACGTCCGACGGCGGCGTGGCGCGCGCTTTCGCCCGCCAGATCAAGGTCGGCATGGTCGGCATCAACGTGCCGATCCCCGTGCCCATGGCCTGGCATTCCTTCGGCGGCTGGAAGCGTTCGCTGTTCGGCGACCACCACGCCTACGGCGAGGAAGGCATCCGCTTCTATTCGCGCTACAAGAGCGTGATGCAGCGCTGGCCGGACAGCATCGCCAAGGGCGCGGAATTCACGATGCCTGTGGCTAAGTGAGGGTCCCCCCCCGAAGCGCGGCGCGCTTCCCCCCCAGGGGGGCGTCGCTGCGGACCGGCGGAGCCGGATCCGCGCGACCCGGCTTGGGGGAGATGTTGCCAGTTTGGGGAAGGCGAGTAGTGTGATGGGCGCGGGGTGATTCCCGCGCCCTTTTACATTGGAACGACAGGGGGAAATCCGATGCGCATCGGGATAGGCGGTTTTCAGCACGAAACCAATACGTTCGCGCCGTCGCGCGCCGCTTGGGAGGACTTCGCCGACAAGGGCGGGGGCTGGCCCAGGCTGGTCAGCGGGCCCGCGATGTTCCAGGCGGTCGCGGGCGCCAACATCCCGGTGGCCGGGTTCATCGAGGCGATGGAACAGCACACGCTGCTGCCCACCACGTGGGCGGCGGCCAGCCCCTCGGGCCCCGTCACCCGGGACGCCTTCGAACGCATCAGCGCCATGATCCTGCAAGGCCTGGCCCAGGCCGCGCCGCTGGACGGCGTCTACCTGGACCTGCATGGCGCGATGGTGACCGAACACCTGGACGACGGCGAAGGCGAATTGCTCAGGCGCGTGCGCGAACTGGTGGGGCCGGACGTGCCCGTGGTGGCCAGCCTGGACCTCCACGCCAATGTCACGCGCGCCATGGTCCGCCATGCCGACGCCCTGGTCTGTTATCGGACCTATCCGCACATCGATATGGCCGAGACCGGCCAGCGCGCCGCGGAGCTGCTGCACAAACGGCTGGCGGGCATGCCGCGGCCCAGCGTGGCGCTGCGTTCCCTGCCCTACCTGATTTCCCTGTGCTGGCAGTCCACCGACATCGAACCCTCGCGCAGCCTGTACCGGCTGGTGGGCGAGATCGAAGCGCGGGGCGTCCTCAGCCTGTCTTTCGCCACGGGTTTTCCCGCGGCGGACTTCCCCGAATGCGCGCCCACGGTGTGGGCCTACGGCGCCCCCCAGGCCGAAGCCGACGCCGCGGCCGACGAAATGACCCGCGCCGTGCTCGATGCGGAACGCGACTTCGGCGGCCGGCTCTACACGCCCGACGAAGCCGTGCAGGAAGCCTTGAGGCTGGCGCGGGACGCCAGCAAGCCGGTGGTCATCGCCGACGCGCAGGACAACCCCGGCGCGGGCGGCAGCTCGGACACCACCGGGGTGCTGCGCGCCCTGATCCGCCACGATGCGCGCGACGCCGCCATCGGCTTGATCGTCGACCCGCAGGCCGCGTTGGCCGCCCACCGCGCCGGCGTCGGCAAGAAGGTCAGGATTGCACTGGGTGGACATTCGGGTATTCCCGACGACGAACCCCTGGACACCGAATTCATTGTCGAGAAAACTTCGGATGGGCGTTTCGATACGCACGGCGCGTTCTACCGCGGATTCCACATGGACCTGGGCCCCAGCGCCTGCCTGCGCATCGGCGGCGTGCGCATCATCGTCGCCTCCAACAAGGTGCAGATGGCCGACCAGGAGATGTTCCGTTTCGCGGGCGTGGAGCCGCGCCGCGCGGCGATCCTGGTGGTCAAGAGCTCGGCGCATTTCCGCGCGGATTTCACGGCCATCGCGCAAACGATCCTGGTATGCGCGGCCCCCGGCTCCATGCTGATGGATGCGGCAAAACAACCATGGACACGGTTGCGTCCGGGCATCAGAATGGCGCCTTGCGGACCGGTCTTTTCCGGCCGGTCGGCTACTGCCTGAACCTCGCACGCCGCCACGCGCGGCGGGTTAACGACGCAGCGGCGCAATACGCCGCTCATTACGCATCAAGGGGAAGATTCATGCTGAAGTTCGTCCGAGCCGCCGCGTTGGCGGGCGCAACCCTGATGATGGCTCACGGCGCCTATGCCGAGACCGTCATCAAGACGGTGATGCACTCGCCTCTGCGCCTGACCGATCCGCATGCCACCACCGCGTACATCACGACGTGGCACGGCTACATGATCTACGACACCCTGCTGGCCACCGACGCCGACAACAAGATCCAGCCGCAGATGCTGGAGAAATGGGAAGTCTCGCCCGACGGCAAGACCTACACCATGACGCTGCGCGACGGCCAGAAATGGCATGACGGCAAGCCTGTCACCTCGGAAGACTGCGTGGCCTCGATCAAGCGCTGGGCCGCCGGCGACGGCATGGGCCGCACGCTGCTGAAGTTCACCGACAAGATCGAAGTCATCGACGACAAGAACTTCCGCATCGTCATGAAGGAGCCCACCGACCTGGCGCTGCGCGCCCTGTCCAAGCCCACCGGCACCGCCCCCTTCATGATGCCCAAGCGCATCGCGGACCAGGCCATCGGCCAGCCCATCACCGACATGACCGGCTCGGGCCCGTTCAAGGTCATCGAGTTCAAGCCCGGCGTGAAGACGGTCTACGCCAAGAATGCCGACTACGTGCCGCGCAAGGAACCCGCCAGCGGCCTGGCCGGCGGCAAGGTCGTCAACGTGGACAAGGTCGAATGGGATGTGATGCCGGACGCGCTGACCACCGCCAACGCGCTGCTGGGCGGCGAGATCGACTTCGTCGAGCAGTTCCCGTACGACCTGCTGCCGATGATCGAAGGCAACAAGGACCTGAAGGAAGAGTCGCTCAGCCCGGTCGGCTACTTCACGATGTACCGCTTCAACTTCAAGTACCCGCCCTTCAACAACAAGAAGGTCCGCCAGGCCGCAATGTACGCCATCGGCCAGGAAGACGTGATGAAGGCGCTGGTCGGCAATCCCAAGTACTGGAAGACCTGCGCATCGCTGTGGGGCTGCGGCACGCCGCTGGAAAGCGACATCGGCAAGGACATGGTCGTGCCGTCCAACATCGAGAAGGCCAAGGCGCTGCTGAAGGAAGCGGGCTACGACAACACCCCCATCCTGGTGATGCACGCCACCGACGTGGGCACGCTCTCGGCCCAGCCGGTCGTGATGGCCCAGGCGCTGCGCAAGGCCGGCTTCAACGTCAACCTGGCCGCGATGGACTGGCAGAGCGTGGCCACCCGCCGCGCCTCCAAGGCCGCGCCGGCCGAAGGCGGCTGGAACATCCACAACACCAACTGGTACGCCACCGACGTGATGGATCCGGTCCGTTCGGCCCCGGCTGCCGCCAATGGCGACAACGCGTGGTTCGGCTGGCCCGACTTCCCGCAGATCGAGGAATTGCGCACGAAGATGGCGCTGACCTCCGACCCCGCGGAACAGAAGAAGATCGCCGAGGAAGTGCAGCGCATCGGCATCGATGAAGGCCTGTACGTGCCGCTGGGCCAGATGTCCGTGCCCACGGTGTATTCGACCAAGCTGTCGGGCCTGGTGCATGCGCCGGTCTTCGCATTCTGGAACGTCAAGAAAGCCCCTTGACGGGCGCGTAGTACAGGGGGAATTACATGCTGGCATTTGTCTCACGCCGGCTCCTCGCGACCATCCCCGTTCTGGTGATGGTCGCGGTGGTGGTCTTCGCGATATTGCGTTTCAGCCCGGGCGATCCGGCCATCATCATGGCGGGCGACGGCGCCACGCCCGAGCGCATCGTCCAGATACGCCAGACGATGGGCCTGGACCAACCGGTCATCAAGCAGTTCTTCATCTGGGGCGGCAAGCTCCTGCAAGGCGACCTGGGCACTTCGCTCATGTCGGGCGTGCCGGTCACCAAGCTCATTGGGCAGCGCCTTGAACCGTCGCTCAGCCTGGCGGTGCTGACCCTGGCCTTCACGCTGATCGTCGCCATCCCGCTGGGCATACTCGCGGCATGGCGCCAGGGCAAGCTGCTGGACCGCGCGGTGATGGGCTTTTCGGTGCTGGGCTTCTCGGTGCCCGTGTTCGTCACCGGCTACCTGCTCATCTGGCTCTTCGCCATCAAGCTGGGCTGGTTCAACGTGCAGGGCTACGTGCCGCTGGACAAGGGCTTCTGGCCCTACCTGCACCGCCTCATCCTGCCGTCGCTGGCCCTGTCCACGGTCTACGTCGCGCTGATCGCGCGCATCACGCGCACCAGCGTGATCGAAGTCATGGGAGAGGATTTCATCCGGACGGCCCGCTCCAAGGGCCTGGGCGAAACCGGCGTCCTGCTGGGGCATGCCCTGCGCAACGCCGCCGTGCCCATCGCCACCGTCGTGGGCCTGGGCATCGCGCTGCTGATCAGCGGCGTGGTCGTGACCGAATCGGTATTCAACATCCCCGGCCTGGGCCGGCTGGTGGTGGAAGCCGTGCTGGCCCGCGACTACCCGGTCATCCAGGGCCTGACGCTCTTCTTCGCGTTCGTCTACGTGTTCATCAATCTGGTTGTCGATTGCGCCTACACGGTGTTCGACCCGCGGATCAGGTACTAGGGGCCCACCATGCAAACGCCAACCGACGCCGCCGATCTGCCTGGCGGCGGCAATCCCCAAGTCACGGCCTGGCGGCAAGTCCGCCAGGGGCTCAAGAGCTGGCCCGTCATGCTGGCGCTGGTGGTGCTGGCGACGATCGTCGCCATCGCGCTGTTCGCGCCCCTGCTGGGCACCGTCGATCCCACGTTCATCGATCCCGGCGCCCGCCTGAAACAGCCCTTCTCCGACTACCTCTTCGGCACCGATGCCTTCGGCCGCGACGTCTGGTCGCGCGTGGCCTACGGCGCCCGCGTCTCGCTCATCGCGGGCCTGGGCGCGGCGGTCGTCAGCGTCGCCATCGGGTTGGTCGTCGGCGTGATCGCGGGCTGGTTCCGCTCGCTGGACGGACTGATCATGCGCACCATGGACGCCATCATGGCCATTCCCGGCATCCTGCTGGCGATCGCCCTGGTGTCCGTGACCGGCGCCAGCCTCACCACCGTGCTCGTGGCCATCACCATTCCGGAAATCCCCCGGGTGGTGCGGCTGGTCCGCGGCCAGATCCTGACGGTGCGCGGCGAGCCCTACGTCGAGGCGGCGCTGGCCCTGGGCACGCCGCTGCCGCTGTTGCTGTGGCGGCACATGGTGCCCAGCACGATCGCGCCGCTGACGGTGCAAGGCACTTACGTCTTCGCGTCCGCGATGCTGACCGAGGCCATCCTCAGCTTCCTGGGCGCGGGCATCCCGCCCGAGATCGCCTCCTGGGGCAACATCATGTCCGAAGGCCGCATGTACTTCCGCATGCTGCCCGGGCTGATTCTCTTCCCGGGCCTGTTCCTGTCGCTGACCGTTCTCAGCGTGAACATCCTGGGCGATGCCCTGCGCGATGCGCTGGACCCGAAAATGGTGCGGAGGATCTGATGCCCTACACCCCCACTCCCCCCGCGGGCGACACCTCGTCCGCCATCCTGGCCATCCGCAACCTGTCGGTGGAAGTCGCGGGCGCGGGCAACCGCGTCGTGCGCAACCTCAGCCTGGACGTGCACGCCGGCGAAACGGTCTGCGTCGTCGGCGAATCGGGCTCGGGCAAGTCCGTCACGTCCCTGGCCGTCATGGGCCTGCTGCCGCCGGGCGTGCTGTCGGTCAACGCCGGCTCGATCCGCGTGGAAGGCGAGGACGTGGTCACCGCCACGCAGCGGCGCCTGCGCGAAATGCGCGCCACCCGCATGGCGATGGTGTTCCAGGAGCCCATGACCGCGCTGAACCCCGTGCACACGGTGGGCAAGCAGGTCGACGAAGTGCTGCGCCTGCACCGCAAGAAGATGTCGGCGGCGCAACGCCGCGAGAAGGTGCTGGAGATGTTCCGGTCGGTGCACCTGCCCGACGTCGAACGCATCTTCGACTCCTATCCGCACCAGCTTTCCGGCGGCCAGCGCCAGCGCATCGTCATCGCCATGGCGCTGATCCTGGAACCCAAGCTGCTCATCGCCGACGAGCCCACCACGGCGCTGGACGTCACCACGCAGAAGCAGATCCTGGCGCTGATCAAGGAACTGCAGGTCAAGCACCAGACCGCCGTGCTGTTCATCACCCATGATTTCGGCGTCGTGGCGGAGATCTCCGACCGCATCGTCGTGATGAACCGCGGAGACCTGGTCGAAAGCGGCTCCCGCCACGAGATCCTGGCCGAACCCAAGCAATCCTACACCCGGCGCCTGGTGTCGTCGGTTCCCAGCCTGGTGCCCTCGCGCCGCGAGGCGCCCGACGGCATGCCGGTGCTGCACGTCAAGGGGCTGGGCCGCACCTACGGCGGCAAGCGTTCGGTGCTGTCGCGCAAGGCCGCGCACAATATCGTCGCGGCCTCCGACGTGAACCTGACCCTGCGCAAGGGCGAGATCCTCGGCATCGTGGGCGAATCCGGCTCGGGCAAATCCACGGTGGCGCGCTGCATCGTGCGCCTGATCGAGCCCACCGCCGGCCACATGATGATGGGCGGCGAAGACCTCAGCACCCTGTCCGGCTCGGCGCTGCGCCCCGTGCGCCGGCGGATCCAGATCGTGTTCCAGGATCCCTATCGCTCGCTGAACCCGCGCCGCACCGTCGGCGAATCCATCATCGAGGGCCTGCTCAACTTCGGCGTGCCCCGCGACCAGGCCTTGAAGCGCGCCGGCGAAACCCTGACGGTGGTGGGCCTGAGCCCGGACGCGATGCGCCGCTACCCGCACCAGTTCTCCGGCGGCCAGCGCCAGCGCATCTGCATCGCGCGCGCCCTGGTCATGGACCCGGAGATCCTGGTCGCCGACGAAGCCGTGTCGGCGCTGGACGTCTCGGTGCAGGCCCAGGTGCTGGAACTGCTGGAGCAGGTGCGCCAGCGCACCGGCGTGGGCGTGCTGTTCATCACCCATGACCTGCGCGTGGCGGCGCAAATCTGCGACACCATCATGGTCATGCAGCGCGGCAAGGTCGTCGAGACCGGCTCCGCCGAGACCGTGCTGACCGAGCCGCGCCATGAATACACCCGGGCCCTGATCGATGCCGCGCCCGGGCGGGACTGGGACTTCCGCAATTTCCGGCCGATCTCGGCCGGCCTGGCGTCGGCCCCCGCGCCCTGACGCACCGATCCGCCTACAGGAACCGAAATGCCGCAACCGCATGAACTGTCCGCCGTGGAACTGCTCCAGGCATACCGCGCCAGGACGCTGTCGCCCGTCGAAGTCACCCGTTCCGTGCTGGAGCACATCGCGCGCTGGGAGCCGCGGCTCAAGGCCACCTATGCGCTGGACCCCGAAGGCGCGATGGCGATGGCGCGGGCCTCCGAGGCCCGCTGGATGAAGGGCGAACCCCAATCCACCGGCGGCTACTCGCTGGACGGCGTGCCGTCCACCATCAAGGAAAACATTGCCACTCGCGGCGTGCCGGTGCCGCTGGGCACGGCCGCCACCGACCTGACGCCGGCCGCGGCCGACGCGCCGCCCGCGGCCCGCATGCGCGAAGCCGGCGCGGTGCTGCTGGGCAAGACCACCATGCCCGACTACGGCATGCTGTCCTCCGGGCTGTCCAGCTTCCATGAGTTGACGCGCAATCCCTGGGATCTGTCCAAGAACCCGGGCGGCTCCAGCGCCGGCGCGGGCGCCGCCGCCGCGGCGGGTTACGGGCCCCTGCACATCGGCACCGACATCGGCGGTTCGGTGCGGCTGCCGGCGGCCTGGTGCGGCATCGCCACGCTCAAGCCCAGCCTGGGCCGCATTCCCATCGACCCGCCCTTCATGGGCCGCTGCGCCGGCCCTATGACCCGCACGGTCGCCGACGCCGCGCTCATGATGGGCGTGCTGTCGCAGCCCGACGCGCGCGACCACATGAGCCTGCCCTTCCAGGAGTTCGACTGGCTGAACCTGGAGCGCGACGTGCGCGGCCTGCGCATCGGCCTGCTGATGGACGCGGGCTGCGGCCTGCCGGTAGACCCCGAAATCCGCGAGGCGGTGGAAGCCGCCGCGCGCGCCTTCGAGGCCGCGGGGGCCATCGTGACCCCCATGCAGCCCTGGATGACCCCGGACATGCTGGACGGCGTGGACCGCTTCTGGCGCACCCGCTCGGCGCTCGACCTGGCCGCCCTGCCCGAAGCGCGCCGCGCCAAGATCCTGCCTTTCATCCGCGCCTGGGCCGAAAGCGGCGGGGGCCAGTCCGGCGAGGACGTGTTCCGCAGCTACTACGAGACCCTCAACGTCCGCGCGCGGACCGTCGCGGCCTGCGCGCCCTACGACTACGTGCTTTCGCCGGTGGCGCCGGTGGTGGCGTACAACGCCGAATGGCCCTCGCCCACCAACGAGGTCGCCACGACGATGCACCACATCGGCTTCACCCTGCCCTTCAATATGAGCGAGCAGCCCGCCGCCTCCGTCAATTGCGGCTACACCAAGGCCGGGCTGCCCATCGGGCTGCAGATCGCCGGCCCGCGCTTCGACGACCTGGGCGTGCTGCGGATCGCGCGCGCCTGGGAACGGCTGCGCCCCGCGCAACATCCCTGGCCCCAGCCTCCCGAGGCGGCCTGACCCTTCCACAAGCACCCCACAGGAATCCCCATGCGTTGGCTTTTGGCAATGATCAAGCACGAGACGAACACGTTTTCGCCCGTGCCGACCCCGCTGGAACGTTTCTTCCGCGGCAATCCCGAGATCCTGGCTGGCGAGCGCGCCATCAAGGCCTACGAGAACACCGACAGCGGCCTGGGCGGCTACATCGAGGTGGCGCGCCTCGCAGGCGCCGAGATGGTGGTGCCCGTGGCGGCGGAGTCCTGGCCCAGCGGCCCGGCCAGCGCCGAAACCCATGAACGGCTGTGCAAACTGATCCTGGACGAGGTCAAGCGCGGCGGCTTCGACGCCATCCTGCTGGACCTGCACGGCGCCATGGTGGCCGAGGGCGTGGACGACGCCGAAGGCGACCTGCTGCGCCGCCTGCGCGAAATCGATCCCGCGACGCCGGTGGCGGTCACGCTCGACATGCATGCCAACATCTATGACGACATCGTCAAGAACGCCACCGTCATCAGCGGCTTCCACACCTATCCCCACGTGGACATCCGCGAATCGGGCGTGCGCGCGGCCAACGTGATCGTTCGCACGCTGAAGGGAGAGATCAAGCCCGTGATGGCCTGGGCCAACAAGCCCATGCTGCCCCACATCATGTGCCAGGGCACCCACGCCGCGCCCAACAAGCCCTTGCAGGAACGCTGCAAGGAACTGGAGGCCGGCGGCGTGCTGGCCGCCTCGGTCTTCGTGGGCTTTCCTCACGCCGACATCCACGAGGCCGGCCTGAGCGCCGTGGTCTGTACGGACGGCAAGCTGGCCGAGGCCGAGCAGTACCGCGACGAGCTGCTGGAACGGGCCTGGACGGACCGCGCCGACTGGGTGTTCCATCCGGAACCCCTGGCGCCCACCATCGCGCGCGCCAAGGCCATCGAGCAGGGGCCGGTGGTGCTGCTGGACCACTACGACAACACGGGATCGGGCGGCACGATGGACACCACGGCCGTCCTGGCCGAAGTGCTGCGCCAGGAGCTGGACAACGTCGTCTTCTACGCCATCTGCGACCCGCAGGCCGCGCTGGAGGCGGCCGCGGCCGGCGTGGGCCGGACCATCACGCTCAAGCTGGGCGGCAAGATGGCCATGCCCGCCATCAAGGAAGCGAGCGAGCCGCTGGAAGTCACCGGCCGCGTCAAGCTGGTGTTCGACGGCGTCTACCTCAACCGCGGCCCCATGTACCGCGGCGTGCGCAACGATACCGGCCTGACCGTGGTGATCGACACGGGCCGCGTGGAAATCGTGGTGGTCTCGCGCCACCAGGAGCCCTTCGACGTCAATTGCCTGCTGTCGGCCGGCATCGATCCGCTGCAAAAGCGCTATGTGGTCCTGAAGAGCCGTGTGCACTGGCGCGCGGGCTTCTCCGACATGGCCACGGCGGTCATCGAATGCACGGGCGTGGGGGTCACCACCTCCGATTACGGCCAGCTCGACTTCCAGAAGGTGCGCCGCCCGATCTACCCGCTGGATCCGCTTTAATCCCCCTCCGCTCCCCATGACCCGGCCGGCGCGACAGCGCCGGCTTTCATTTTGAAAACTTCTGTAACTGGGAGCGCGCTCAAGCGACCTGCCGCCTCGGTATACTCGCCGCGGGCCTTACAGGCCGATGAATGCGCGTATTCCGATGACGGCCGCCCGCAAGGGCGTCCCGCGGCACCGAAGCCGCCGCGGCCACCGGGTATGACTCGACAATCAACGACATAAGCAGAACGATGAAAAAGAGCGTAGCGATCACCCTTGGCGTGGTCATAGTGGGAGCAGGAAGCTGGGTAGGCGCCACGTGGTACACCGGCAAGCGCATCGAGGAAAGCTCGCAGCGCCACCTGGCCGAGGCCAACGAGAAGCTGGCCAAGATCACGCCGCTGTTCGGCCTGCGCATCGATCAGTTGAAGTACGAGCGCGGCCTGTTCTCGACGCAGGCGCGTTATGGCCTGTCGTTCGTCAAGAGCGACAACACCCCCGACGGCATGCCCGCCGGCATGGTCGAATTCGACGCCTCCATCGAGCACGGCCCCTTCCCCAAGAGCGCCCTGGCGCGCGGCGCGATCGCCCCCAAGCTGGCCTTCGTCCACAGCGAAATCGCCAAGACGGACAATATCAAGGAGCTGTTCGAGCTGACCAATAACGTCTCGCCGCTGACTGGCGACGCCATCGTCAGCTTCGGCGGCTTCGCCACGTCGACCGCCCGGATCGCCCCGGTGAAGATCGCCCACGAGGGCAACGCGGTCGACTTCAGCGGCATGACGATCAACGGCACGTTCGACCGCTCGCTGCAGGCCGTCACGGCGCATGCCCTGATGGAAACGCTCTCGGTGAACGGCGAGAAGTCGAACGATCCCATCAAGATGACCATGTCCGGCCTGACGATGGACGTCGACAGCCGCATGGGCAAGTTCGGCCTGTCCATCGGCGACTCGAACATCAAGATCAAGCGCATCGACGTCCTCAAGCCGGACGTCGACGTCAAGGTCTCGCTGGACAACCTGGGCTACGGCGTCAAGCTGGCCGAGGACGACAAGACCATCAACGCCGAGGCGACCTACCGGACCGGCGACATCACCCTGAACGACGTGGCGCTGGGCAACGGCCAGGCCGTCCTCAAGGTGGCCAAGCTCGACGGCGCCGCCGTCAAGCAGCTGTCGGACACCTACAACCAGATCGTGCGCCAGTACATGATGGGCGCCAGCGACGAGGGCCTCAAGGACGAACAGTTCGACGTGCTGCTGGACAACGCCGGCAAGCTGCTCAACGGCAACCCGTCGTTCAGCATCGATCCGATCAGCTGGAAGACCGCCAAGGGCGAAAGCAAGCTGACCTTCGCGCTCGACCTGGCCAACCCGCCCAACGTGAAGGACCTGACTCCCCAGGAGATCGTGGTCAAGGCCATCAAGCAGATCGACGCCACGCTCGTCATCTCCAAGCCCATGGTGCGCGACCTGATCGTGCAATACGCCATGAAGAAGGAAGGGATGGACGCCGAAAAGGCCGGAGTCCAGGCCGACGAGCAGATGCGCTCGGTCTCCGGCATGGCCGAAATGCTCAACGTCGGCAAGAACGACGGCGACAACATCGTCGGCAAGTTCCACTTCGCCGACGGCATGGGCGACCTGAACGGCACGAAGATCCCGGCTGAAGAACTGTTCGCCGGCCTGCTCGGCGCGGCCGGCATGGACGGCATGGACGAAGAAGGCGAGCCCGAGGGCCTGGACATGGATCCGGAAGAACCCGCGGCCGCCGCGGTGCCGTCCGACCTGATGCAGGATTTCGACCTCGACACCGTCAACGCCATGCTGAGCGACATGTCGTACTCGCCCCGCAAGGAAGACGGCGAGGAAGGCCCGGTGCTGGTCCTGCAGCCCAACAATACCGGCGCCAGCGACCTGCGCGTCGAGTTCCTGTGCAACGACTTCACGGAAAAGTGCCACGACCTCGTCGTGACCGCGACCTACAGCAGCAAAAAGCCGATGTCGCTCAAGGCCATCAATTCCTGGAACCAGGAATACCGCTGGACGCGCGCCTACCTGGACGACAAAAGCCAGGCCGTGCTGCAGATGGACATGAATTCCGAAGGCGGAATCGGCAAGGAAAACCTGCAGATCCTGCTCAACACGTTCTTCAGCATCGCCGAAGACTTCTCCGCCGCCGGAAAGGCGGCCAAGTAAGCCCCCGGCAGTCCAGGACGAAAAAAATCCCTCATCTTGCGATGAGGGATTTTTTTTGGGGAGGCCGCCGCCCCTGGAGGGACGGCCGCCCTACGCCCGGCTTTACGCGTAGGCTTCGACCGGCAGGCAGGCGCACACGAGGTTGCGGTCGCCGTAGGCGTTGTCCACGCGCGCCACCGGCGGCCAGTACTTGGCGTCGCGCAGGGACGCGACCGGATAGGCCGCCTGCTGGCGCGGGTAGTCGTGCAGCCATTCTTCGGCCAGCAGCATCTGCGCCGTATGCGGCGCGTTCTTCAGGACGTTGTCCTCGCGATCGCGCTCGCCGCGCTCGACCTGGGCGATTTCCTCGCGGATCGAGATCATGGCGTCGATGAAGCGGTCCAGTTCGGCCACGCCTTCCGATTCGGTCGGCTCGACCATCAGCGTGCCCGCGACCGGGAAGCTCATGGTGGGCGCGTGGAAGCCGTAGTCCATCAGGCGCTTGGCGATGTCCTCGGCGCTGATGCCGCTGGTTTCCTTCAGCGGACGCACGTCCAGGATGCACTCGTGCGCCACGCGGCCGTGACGGCCGGCATACAGCACCGGATAGTGGTCGCGCAGGCGCGTCGCGATGTAGTTGGCGTTCAGGATGGCCACTTCGGTCGCGCGGCGCAGGCCGTCGGCGCCCATCAGGGCGATGTACACGTACGGGATCGGCAGGATGCCGGCGGAGCCGAAGGGCGCGGCCGAGACCGGGCCGATCTTGGCGTCGCCGGGCAGCTTGCCCTGCTCGTTCACCACGCCCGGCAGGTAGGGCGCCAGGTGCGCGCGCACCGCCACGGGGCCCACGCCGGGGCCGCCGCCGCCGTGCGGGATGCAGAAGGTCTTGTGCAGGTTCAGGTGGGAGACGTCCGAACCGAACTTGCCCGGCTGCGCCACGCCGACCATGGCGTTCATGTTGGCGCCGTCCAGGTAGACCTGGCCGCCGGCCTTGTGAACCAGATCGCAGATCTCGGTCACGGCTTCCTCGAACACGCCGTGCGTGGAGGGATACGTGATCATCAGGGCGGCCAGCTTGTCGCCGACCTGTTCGATCTTGGCGCGCAGGTCCGGCAGGTCCACGTTGCCGTTGGCGTCGGAAGCCACCACCACCACGTCCATGCCGGCCAGTTGCGCCGAGGCGGGGTTGGTGCCGTGCGCCGACGATGGGATCAGGCAGATGTTGCGCTGGTGCTGGCCGTTGGCCTGGTGGTAGCCACGGATCGCCAGCAGGCCGGCGTACTCGCCCTGCGCGCCCGAGTTGGGCTGCAGGCTGATGTTGTCGTAGCCGGTGATCTCGCACAGCGCGGCCGACAGGCGGTCGATCAGCTCGTTGTAGCCCTGGCTTTGCGAGGCGGGCGCGAACGGATGGATCAGCGCGAATTCGGGCCAGGTGATGGGGATCATCTCGGCGGTCGCGTTGAGCTTCATGGTGCACGAACCCAGCGGGATCATCGTGCGGTCCAGCGCCAGGTCCTTGTCGGCCAGCTTGCGCAGGTAGCGCAGCATGTCGGTTTCGGACTGCACGCTGGAGAACACGGGGTGCGTCAGGATCGCGCTTTCGCGCGCCAGGCCGGCGGGGATGCCGCCCGCGGCGGCCGCGTCCAGCGCGTCGAGGTCGAGTTCGACGTCATCGCGCTCCAGGCCGGCGGCGAAGACGTTGACCAGGGCCTGCAGGTCCGCCGCGGTCACGGTTTCGTCCAGCGAGACCGCCAGGCGGGCGCCGTCGACGCGGCGCAGGTTGATGCGGGCGCAGTCGGCTGCCGCCAGGATGGCGGGGGTGGCCGCGCCGGTTTCCAGCAGCAGCGTGTCGAAGAAGGTGTCGTTGGCGACCTTCACGCCCAGCTTGATCAGCTCGGCGCGCAGGATGGCGGTGCCGCGCTGCACGCGCTGGGCGATGCGGCGGATGCCCGCCGGGCCATGCCACACGGCGTACATGCCGGCCATCACGGCCAGCAGCACTTGCGCGGTGCAGATGTTGGAAGTTGCCTTCTCGCGGCGGATGTGTTGTTCGCGCGTCTGCAGCGCCAGGCGCATCGCCGGGTTGCCCTGGGCGTCCTTGGAGACGCCGACCAGGCGGCCGGCCATGTTGCGCTTGAACGCGTCCTTGCAGGCCATGAAGCCCGCGTGCGGGCCGCCGAAACCGAACGGCACGCCGAAGCGCTGGGCCGAGCCGATGGCGATGTCCGCGCCCCACTCGCCCGGGGCGGCCAGGAGGGCCAGCGCCAGCAGGTCGGTGGCGACGGCCACGATCGCGCCTTGCGCGTGCGCGGCGTCGGCCAGCTTGCGGTAGTCGGACACGGAGCCGGTGCTGTGCGGGTACTGGAGCAGCACGCCGAAGCACTCGGGCAGGCCTTCGGCCTCGTCGCCCACCGCGATCTCGATGTCCAGGCCTTCGGCGCGCGTGCGCACGACTTCGAGGGTCTGGGGATGCACGTGCCGCGAGATGAAGAACACCGGGCTCTTGGACTTGGCGCTGCGGCGCGCCAGCGTCATGGCTTCGGCCGCGGCGGTGCCTTCGTCCAGCAGCGAGGCGTTGGAGATGTCCAGCCCGGTCAGGTCGGCGACCATGGTCTGGTAGTTCAGCAGGGCTTCGAGGCGGCCCTGCGAGATCTCCGGCTGGTACGGCGTGTAGGCCGTGTACCAGGCGGGGTTCTCAAGAATGTTGCGCAACACCACGTTGGGCGTTTGCGTGCCGTAGTACCCCTGGCCGATGTAGCTGCGGTAGACCTGGTTGCGGCCCGCGATCTGCTTCAGTTCGGCCAGCACGTCGGTTTCGCTGCGCGATTGCGGCAGCGCCAGCGGGGCCTGGCTGCGGATCTTGGGCGGCACGACTTCCTCGATCAGGGCGTCCAGGCTGGCGCTGCCGATGACGGCGAGCATGGCGGCCTGGTCGGCGTCGGAAGGGCCGATGTGGCGGGGGATGAAGTCGGTATGGGTGTCTAGGGCGCGCGACATGGGGAGATCTCGGGGTAGCGGATGCCGTCGGAGGACGGTCGGTATTGCATCTGGCGGAGCGGGCGCGGCCGCAATGGCCGCGCGCGCCCCGACCGGCTTAGCCGTTGGCGACGGCTTCGTAGCCGGCGGCGTCCAGCAGCTTGTCGGCATCGGCCGCGTTGACCGGCTTGATCTTGAAGATCCAGGCGGTGAAGGCCGATTCGTTGATCAGGTTGGGATTGTTTTCCAGCTCTTCGTTGAAAGCGACGATCTCGCCGGCCACCGGCGCGTAGATGTCGGAGGCGGCCTTGACCGACTCGACCACGCCCGCGGTCTCGCCGGCGTTCAGCTTGGCGCCGACCTTCACGTCGCCGACGAAGACCAGGTCGCCCAACTGGTCCTGGGCGGTATCGGTGATGCCGACGACGAACACGTCGCCTTCGGCTTTGACCCATTCATGGGACTCGGTGTACTTGCGATCGGTGGGCAGACTCATGGGAACTCCTGAGGGAATGCGGGTAGATGAATGGTGTTGCGCGCCTCGCGCGGGCGGCCCTGGCGCCCCTGGGGGGCCGGCGCCCGCGCGAAGCTTCGAGTTTACGAGTGTTCGACGGCTTTGCCGTTACGGACGAACGGCAATTTGCAGACCTGGGCGGGCACCCACTTGCCGCGGATATCGACCTCGACCGCGTCGCCCGGACGCACGCCTTGCGGCAGGCGGGCAAAGCCGATCGACACGCCCAGCGTGGGGGACATGGTGCCGCTGGTGAGCTCGCCCATGCCTTCCTTGGTGCGCACGGCCATGTGGGCGCGCATGACGCCGCGCTCCTGCAGCTTCAGGCCGAGGAAGGCCGCCGGCGTGGCGAACTGCTCCAGCGCCTCGCGGCCGATGAAACGACGCTCGGCGTCCTTCAGGGACACCGTCCAGGTCAGGCCGGCCTGGCCGGGCTGCACCAGCTCGTCCATGTCCTGGCCGTAGAGATTCATGCCGGCTTCCAGGCGCAGCGTGTCGCGCGCGCCCAGGCCGCAAGGACGCACGCCCTGGGCCACCAGGTCGCGCCACAGCTGCACGACCTCGGTCGCGGGCAGCACGATCTCGAAGCCGTCCTCGCCGGTGTAGCCGGTGCGGGCCACCAGCGTGTCGTCGCCGACCACGGCCGCCACAAAGGGCGTCAGCGGCTCGGTGGCGGCCTGCCAGGCCGGGCGCGCGGCCCAGACCTTGGCGCGGGCATTGGGGCCCTGCACGGCCACCATGGCCAGGTCGCGGCGCGGCGTGATGGCGACGTCGAAACCGTCCGCCTGCTTCACGCGCTGCATCCAGGCGATGTCCTTGTCGGCCGTGCCGGCGTTGACCACCACGCGCCATTCGTCAGCGGCGAAGAAATAGATGATCAGGTCGTCGATCACGCCGCCCTGGGGATTCAGCATGCAGCTGTACAGCGCCTTGCCGGGCACGGTCAGCTTGGACACGTCGTTGGCGACCAGGCGCTGCAGGAACGCGAACGCGTCCGGGCCGGCGACGTCGACGTTCAGCATGTGCGAGACGTCGAACATGCCCGCGTCCTGGCGCACGGCATGGTGCTCTTCCAGCTGCGAACCGTAGGCCAGCGGCATGTCCCAGCCGCCGAAGTCGACCATTCGGGCGCCAGAGGCGATATGTTCTTCGGCCAGCGGGGTGCGTTTGAGGGATGCGGACATGCGCGGGAACTCCGGGACGGCAGTGTTGCCAGGGTTACGGAATGCCGTTGATGCCAGGCGGGCTGCGCCTGCTCAACGGCTGAATCTTCCGCCCCTCTGTCCTTTTGCCTGAGAGTTGCCCCGCGCAGGGCGGGTTTGCACCTTCGGCGCCTGGGCTGCTCGCTATGTCCCTTGTTCCAGGGGCGGCGCCAGGTCTCTCCAGAGTACTGTTTTGCCGCGTCCGCTCGGTGAAAAACCGGGACAGGGCAAGCATGGGCGGTATGGGTTACCTGAGCGATTCCGGGCGAATTGCGCCTTCGGCGGCGGCCGTGAAGACAGGCCGCTCTCTCCCGCAACATGCGTGACAGCGGCGAAAGCATACAACGAAAAGCCGCCGCCAGGGAATGCCTGGCGGCCGGTTCCGGGGCCCTTCACGGGGGGCTGCCGTCAGCCCAGCGCGGTGTCCAGCAGCATCATCAGCACGAAGCCCAGCATCAGCCCGCAGGTGGCGTAGACCTCGTGCCCCTTGCGGTGCGATTCGGGGATGATCTCGTGGCTGATCACGAACAGCATCGCGCCCGCGGCGAAGCCCAGGCCCCACGGCAGCAGCGGTTCCGACCAGCCGACCACCGCCGCGCCCAGCACGGCGCCCAGCGGCTCGACCAGGCCGGACAGCATGCCCAGCGCCACCGCGAACGCGCGCTGGTAGCCGGCGGCCAGCAGCGCGACCGCCACGACCAGGCCCTCGGGGATGTCCTGGATCGCGATGCCGGTCGCCAGCGCGGTGCCGCGCACGGGATCGTTGCCCGCGTAGCCCACGCCGATGGCCAGGCCTTCCGGCAGGTTGTGCAGGGTGATGGCGAAAACGAACAGCCAGGTGCGACGCAGCCGATGCGCCTCTATGCCTTCCCTGCCCTTGATGAAGTGCTCGTGCGGCAGCGTGCGGTCCATGAGTAGCAGCACGGCCGCCCCCAGCAGCACGGCGGCGCCCACCGTCAGGCCCGCGCCCCAGGGGCCGTAGCCCAGGTCGCGGCCTGCGGCGATGCCCGGCGCGACCAGCGAAAAGGCGCTGGCCGCCAGCATGACCCCGGCGCCGAAGCCGAACATGCTGTCCTGCATCTTCTGCGGGATGCTGCGGGCGAACAGAATGGGCACGGTCCCCAGCGCGGTCGCGCCGGCGGCGACCAGGCCGCCCAGCAGGGCATCCGCCACGTGCGGCGCGCGCACGTCCAGGTAGGCCCAGAGCTGATGCAGCCCCAGGCAGGACACCAGCACGGCCAGGGTCCAGACGCTGATGCTGGTGGCCGCCGGCCGCACGCGATGACGGCTGAAGGTATTCATATGCCGCTGCCCTCCTTGGGAGAGAGGCGCTCAGCGCTTCGCCGCGGCGTAGCGGCGCGCCACTTCAGGCCAGTTCACGACATTGTAGAAGGCGGCGATGTATTCCGGCCGCCGATTCTGGTACTTCAGGTAATAGGCATGCTCCCAGACGTCCAGCCCCAGGATGGGCGTATTGCCCTGCATCAGCGGGCTGTCCTGGTTGGCGCTGCTTTCCACGACCAGCTTGCCGGCAGGGGTGACGCTGAGCCACGCCCAGCCGCTGCCGAAGCGGGTCAGCGCGGCCTTGGTGAAGGCTTCGCGGAAGGCGGCCATGCCGCCCAGGTCCGACTCGATGGCCGCGGCCAGGGCGCCCTCCGGCTCGCCGCCGCCTGCGGGCGACATGACCGCCCAGAACAGGCTGTGGTTGGCATGGCCGCCGCCGTGGTTGCGCACCGCGCCGCGGACGGCCTCGGGCAGCTGCTCCACGCGCGCCACCAGGGACTCGACGGGCTCGTCGGCCGACAGGCCCGCGCCTTCCAGCGCCGCATTCAGGCCGTTGACGTAGGTCTGGTGGTGCTTGCTGTAATGGATCTCCATCGTCATCGCGTCGATGTGGGGCTCCAGGGCGTCGTAGGCGTACGGCAGGGGAGGAAGGGTATAGGCCATGCGTGTCTCCGTCGGATCCGCCCCCGGATTGGGGCTGAATCAATATCGAAAACATAAATGATATTTATTTTTATTTAATATCACAATGGCAGAGGCGCGATCCGGGCGGCGATGGCGAGGCGCTATCGCCCCCGCCGCCCTACAGCGCCTTGCCGCAAGCCACGCCCGAGGCCCAGGCCCACTGGAAGTTGTAACCGCCGAGCCAACCGGTGACGTCCACCGCCTCGCCGATGAAATACAGGCCGGGGGTGGTCTTGGCCTGCATGGACTTCTGGTCCAGGCCGCGCGTATCCACGCCGCCGCGCATCACCTCGGCCTTCTTGTAGCCGGCGGTGCCGCTGGGCACCAGCGTCCACTGGTGGATGTCCTGCGCCAGCGCGCGCAAGGTCTTGTCCGGGGCATCGGCCAGGCGCAGCGCCGCCAGTCCGGGCTTGCCCTGCTGCTCGGCCAGGTGCAGCCAACGGTCGGCCAGGCGCTTGGGCCAGAGGCCGCCCAGCACCGTGTGCAGCTGCTGCCGGTTGCCGGACTTCGACGCCAGCAGTTCCGCCGCCAGGTCGCGGCCCGGCGCCAGGTCCACCACGATGGGTTCGCCCGGCTTCCAGTAGCTGGATATCTGCAGGATGGCTGGCCCCGACAGGCCGCGGTGGGTGAAGAGCAGGTCTTCCAGGAATTCGCCGCGGGCCTTGCCCTGCCCCGTGCTCAGGCCGACTTCCAGCGCCACGCCGGACAGTTCCGAAAGGGACTGCCACGCGACGGGATCGAAGGTCAGGGGCACCAGGGCGGGCCTGGGCTCCACCACCTTCAGGCCGAACTGCCGCGCGATCTTCAGGCCGAAGTCGGTGGCGCCCAGCTGCGGAATCGCCATGCCGCCCGTGGCCACCACCAGCTTGGCGGCGCGGATCGGCCCCTGGCCGGTGCGCAGCTCGAAACCGTGTTCGCCATGCGCGATCTCGGCCACCGGGCAGCCCATGCGCCACTGCACGCCGCCCGCGTCGCATTCGGCGCGCAGCATCTCGATGATGGATTCGCTGGAATCGTCGCAGAATAGCTGCCCGCGGTGCTTCTCGTGCCAGGCGATGCCGTGGCGCTTGAGCAGCGCGAGGAAATCCTGCGGCGTATAGCCCGCCAGGGCCGAGCGGCAGAAATGCGGATTGTCGGAGAGAAAGTTGGCGGGCCCGGCGCCGATGTTGGTGAAATTGCAACGGCCGCCGCCGGAAATGCGGATTTTCTCCGCCAGGCGGCTGGCATGGTCGACCAGCACCACGCGCAGGCCGCGCTGGCCGGCAACCGCTGCACACATCATGCCAGCGGCGCCGGCGCCGAGTACGGCTACATCGAACATCAGGATCCGGGTCAGTCTTCGATCAGGCAGTCGACGTAGTAACGCTTCTCGCCGTCCGGACCCACTTCATCGGCCAGGCCGTGGATATAGGTTTCGAAACCGGGGAAGCGCTCGTTGAACTCGCGCGCGAACTGCAGGTACTGGACGATGGTGCGGTTAAAGCGCTCGCCCGGAATCAGCAGGGGAATGCCCGGCGGATACGGGGTCAGCAGCACGCCGGTGACGCGGCCTTCCAGCTTGTCGATATCGACGCGCTCGACTTCGCGGTGCGCCATGCGGGCAAACGCGTCGGACGGCTTCAGGGCCGGGACCATGTCGCTCAGGTACATCTCGGTGGTCAGACGCGCCACGTCGCGCTCGCGGTAGGCCTCGTGGATCTGTTGGCACAGATCGCGCAGGCCCATGCGCTCGTAACGGCGATGGCCGCGGCAGAAATCCGGCAGGATGCGCCACAGCGGCTGGTTGCGGTCGTAGTCGTCCTTGAACTGCTGCAAGGCGGTCAGGAGCGTGTTCCAGCGGCCTTTGGTGATACCGATGGTGAACAGGATGAAGAAGGAGTACAGGCCCGTCTTCTCGACCACCACGCCATGCTCGGTCAGGTACTTGGAGACCAGCGCGGCGGGGATGCCGGTTTCGCCGAAGCTGCCCGACATGTCCAGCCCCGGGGTGATGACCGTGGCCTTGATCGGGTCCAGCATGTTGAAGCCTTCGGCCAGATCGCCGAAGCCGTGCCAGTGGTCGTTCGACTCCAGGATCCACTCGTCGCGGTTGCCGATGCCTTCGGACACCAGGCGGTTCGGGCCCCAGACCTTGAACCACCAGTCGTTCTTGCCGAACTCCGACTCCACCTTGCGCATGGCGCGGCGGAAGTCCATGGCTTCGCGGATGCTCTCCTCGACCAGCGCGGTGCCGCCCGGGGGCTCCATCATGGCCGCGGCCACGTCGCAGGACGCGATGATCGCGTACTGCGGCGAGGTGGACGTGTGCATCAGGTAGGCTTCGTTGAAGACGTTGCGGTCCAGCTTGCGGGTCTCGGATTCCTGCACGATGATCTGCGAGGCCTGCGAGATGCCGGCCAGCAGCTTGTGCGTGGAGTGCGTGGCGAACACCATCGCGTCCTTGCTGCGCGGGCGGTCCTGGCCGATGGCGTGCATATCCTGGTAGAACTCGTGGAACGACGCGTGCGGCAGCCAGGCTTCGTCGAAGTGCAGCGTGTCGACGTAGCTGCCCAGTTCCTGCTTGATCATCTCGACGTTGTAGATCACGCCGTCGTAGGTGCTCTGCGTCAGCGTCAGGATGCGCGGGTTCTTGTTCACGGCTTCGCGCGCGAACGGGTTGGCCTCGATCTTCTTGCGGATGTTCTCCGGCTTGAACTCTTCCAGCGGGATCGGGCCGATGATGCCCAAGTGGTTGCGCGTCGGGCGCAGGAACACCGGGATCGCGCCCGTCATCGTGATGGCGTGCAGGATCGACTTGTGGCAGTTGCGATCCACCACGACCACGTCGCCCGCGGCGACGTTCGCGTGCCACACCACCTTGTTGGAGGTGGAGGTGCCGTTGGTGACGAAGTAGCAGTGGTCGGCGTGGAAGATGCGCGCCGCGTTCAGTTCGGACTCGGCCACCGGGCCGGTGTGGTCCAGCAGCTGGCCCAGTTCGTCCACGGCGTTGCAGACGTCGGCGCGCAGCATGTTCTCGCCGAAGAACTGGTGGAACATCTGGCCCACCGGGCTCTTCAGGAACGCCACGCCGCCGGAGTGGCCGGGGCAGTGCCAGGAGTAGGAACCGTCCTGCGCGTACTTGACCAGCTCGCGGAAGAACGGCGGCGGCAGGCTGTCCACGTAGCTGCGCGCTTCGCGGATGATGTGGCGCGCCACGAATTCGGGGGTGTCCTCGAACATGTGGATGAAACCGTGCAATTCGCGCAGGATGTCGTTCGGAATGTGTTCCGAGGTGCGCGTCTCGCCGTACAGGTAGATCGGGATGTCGGCGTTGCGGAAGCGCAGCTCGCCGATGAAGGCGCGCAGGTTCTTGATCGCGCTGGCCACGTCCTCGGGCGAGTCCACGTCGAACTCTTCATCGTCGATCGACAGGATGAAGGCGCTGGCGCGGCTTTGCTGCTGGGCAAACGAACTCAGGTCGCCATAACTGGTCACCCCGATCACCTCGACGCCCTCGGCCTCTATCGCCGCGGAAAGGGCGCGGATGCCCAGGCCGGACGCGTTCTCGGAACGGTAGTCCTCGTCGATGATGAAAATGGGGAAGCGGAATTTCATGCGGGCGCTCCTGGGGGCAAGGCGGAATCGGACGCGTATCGCGGCGCGAGTGTACAGCTAGTAAGAATCCGCCTGATGACAGACGGCGCGAGCACCCGCCAGGGTGGCGGGAATGGCGGAATTGTAGGGCTGTTTTTCTTACAGTCCTAAGGGAAATCCCCAGAACGGAGGCACGGCCGTTGTCATCGCGCCAAAACGCGGGCTTTCGGCGCCCGGCAGCCTAGCGGATGGTGCGCGCCTCGCCGGCCTGCAAGGCCGTGATGAACAGCTCGAAATAAGGCGGAATCGCCTCCGCGGCCCCGTAACGGATCCGGCGTTCGACCTTGGCGATCGCGCCGAAGCAGACTTCGTTGCCGGGTTCGCCGCAGACCAGCACCACCGGGTCCTCGTCGTCGCAGACTTCATACAGGCCGCCATGCGCGCGGCGCCCCACCTCGTAGAGGTAGGCGGCGGCGCCGACGGTCTGCATGGGGGTCAGAGGCAAGGTCCCGAGGTGGGCGGCCTCCAGCGCTTCGTCCAGCGCATGAACGCTGGAGGGCGAGTAGTCCAGCACGGCGCCGGTCTGGCCGGCCGCCTGGACAAAATCCTGCGCGGCATCCGCCACGCGCGCCACGAACTCTTCCTGGACTTCGTCGCGCTTGGCGTCCTGGTTTATCTTGAGGAAACCGAACATCAGCGTCTCCTTTGTGAAAACCGCAAGCGGCGTAGAAACCATTATAGGCAAGCCGCCCCTCTATACTGGTCAAAGCGCGGTCAAAACGTTACCTATTCCCAACACTTGCCTCCCATGCCCTCCCCCCTGGTTCGACGCCTCGTCCCCGCGGACGCCGCCGCCCTGCGCCAATTGCGCCTGGATGCGCTCGTCGAGACGCCGGAATCGTTCGGATCGAGTTACGAAGAGGAACATACCCTGACATTGGAGGACATCCGCGCCTGGATCGCGCCGGCGGACGATAGCGCCATGTTCGGCGTCTTCGACGAGGAAGCGCTGGCCGGCATGGTCGGCGTGGGGCGGCAGCGCAAGCTGAAGATGCGCCACAAGGCGCACATCTGGAGCATGTACGTGGCGCCCGCCCGGCGCGGCCAGGGGCTGGCCAGGCTGCTGATGCAGGCGGCCATCGCGCATGCCGGGGCCATGCGCGGCATCCGCCACGTGCAATTGAGCGTGGCCTCGAACAATACCGCGGCCGCCGCCCTCTACCTCAGCCTGGGCTTCGCCGAATATGGACGCGAGCGCGAAGCGTTGTGCGTCAATGGCCGGTACTACGACGAAACCCTGATGGCGCTGGCCCTGTCCGGCAAGTAGCGCGGCCGCTCAGGCCGCGCCGGGCCGGCGCCGCGCGCCGTACATGCAGATCTGGTTGCGGCCGCCGTCCTTGGCGCGGTAGAGCGCCTGGTCGGCCGCCTTGATCACCGCCTCGGGTCCGCGCAGGCTGTCGCTGCGTTCGGCCACACCCATGCTGACGGTGACCCGCAGGGGCCGCGCACTGCGCCCGTCGCGGCCGCCGCGCCGGCGCATGCCGAGCTGGTCGGCCTTGGGGCGCGCCGGCTTGTCGCGCAATCGCATCTGGTAGGCCTCGATGGCGCGCCTGACGTTTTCCAGGTGCGGCTTGCACTCGGCGGCGGTCTTGCCGGGAAAGACCAGCGTGAACTCTTCGCCGCCGAAACGGTAGGCATGCCCGCCGCCCGGCACGCGGCGCAGCTGGGCCGCCACCATGCGCAGGACCTGGTCGCCCACGTCGTGGCCATGGGTGTCGTTGAAAACCTTGAAATGATCCACGTCGGCCATCGCCAGCGCGTAGACCCGCCCGCCCATGCGCTGCAGCCGCTCGTTCAGCGCGCGCCGGCCGGGCAGGCCGGTCAGTTCGTCGAGGAACGCCATGTGGAAGCCTTCATGCGCCAGCGAGACGCACAGGGCCGTCAGCGCGGCGGCGGACATCAGCGCCAGTTCGATGGGATGCTGGCCCCCGCGCGGCAGGGCCCAGGCCATGCACACGAAGCCGAGCCACTGCCCGGCCTGCTGCGGCCGGCCATAGCGCAGGAGCAGCAGCGTCAGGGCCAGGCCCGTGGCCAGCAAGGCGATCAATCCCTCGATCGGCACGTTCAGGTGGCCGAGCTTGCCCTGCACCGACAGCACGCCCAGGGCGCCCGCGACGCCGTCCTTGCCCGCCAGCGCGATCGCCGCCGCGCCCAGCCCCATGAGGCCCACGCGCGCCGCCATGTCCATCAGCATGCTGGACCGCTCCGACCACAGCGCATTGATCGCATAGGCCAGGGACCACCACGCCATGGCGGGGCCCAGCGCCCAGGGCGCTTCCGCCGCCAGCGTCGGCCAGGCCGCGGTGGCGGCGAGCACGCACAGCATCAATGCCAGCGTCTGCGAACGCTGGTACATGAAGCAGGTCGCCGCGCCGATCAGGGCCATGGCCCAAGGCACGAACGGCACGATCAGCGTCAGTGCCGGCGGCCACTCCCGCCACAACAGCAGCGCCACCGCCGCGGCCACCGGCAGCGCGGGATAGAACAACAGGGGCAGCCAGGGAACATGGGGGTAACGCACGGGTCGGGGCCTTGCTCACGCTTGCGGAAATGACGTCGCCAAATCGGCAAACACATATAGTGTCATTTACGGACGCGGCGAGGGGTTCTTTAGCACTCGGGGCACATCGCGCCGCGCGCGTGCTATGTTTTCCGCCTGCCCTCCCGGAAGATTCCCATGCGCCTCCTCGTCAACATCGACGTGCCCGATCTCGAACATGCCATCGATTTCTATCGCCGCGCCTTCGGGCTGAGGCTGCAGCGCCGCCTGGGACCAAAGGCCGCGGAGATGCGCGGCGCCGACGCGCCCATCTACCTGCTGGAAAAAGCGGCCGGCACGCCCGCCGCGGGCGCCACGCGGCAACCGCGCGACTACGCGCGGCACTGGACTCCGGTGCACCTGGACATGGTCGTGGAGGACGCGGACCGCGCGGTCGAACAGGCGGTGGCGGCGGGCGCGCGGCTGGAAGATCCGGCCGTCTCGCACGCGTGGGGCCGCATCGCGCACCTGAGCGATCCCTACGGGCACGGCATCTGCATTCTGCAGTTCCTGGGACGGGGCTACGACGAGCTGGCCGCGCCCGACATCCGGTACGCGCCCGTCACGGAGGCGGATTTCGAAACCCTGCTGGCGCTGCGCATCGAGGCCATGCGCGAAAGCCTGGAGCGCCTGGGGCGCTTCGACCCCGAGCGCGCGCGCTCGCGCCTGCGGGCCACGTTCCGGCCGGAGCACACCTGGTCCATCGAGCTGGACGGCCAACGGCTGGGGTTCTATGCGCTGCGCCCGGACGGCGACGGCTTGCGCCTGGATCACCTGTACCTGCGGCCCGGCGCCCAGGGTGAAGGCCTGGGCGGCCGGGTGCTGCGGCGGATCCTGGACGAGGCCGACGGCCTCGGGCTGCCGGTGCGCGTGGGCGCGCTGCGCGGCAGCGACTCCAACCGCTTCTATCGGCAGCATGGATTCGTCCAGACCGCCGAAAGCGAATGGGATATCGATTACCTGCGGCCGGCGCCCGCGCCGGCCGGCTGAGGGATCAGGTGCGCGGCAACGTGACGCCGCGCTGGCCCTGGTACTTGCCGCCGCGGTCGCGGTAGGACGTCTCGCAGACTTCGTCGCTTTCCAGGAACAGCATCTGCGCGCAGCCTTCGCCGGCGTAGATCTTGGCCGGCAGCGGCGTGGTGTTCGAGAATTCCAGCGTCACGTGGCCTTCCCATTCGGGTTCCAGCGGTGTGACGTTGACGATGATGCCGCAGCGCGCGTAGGTGCTCTTGCCCAGGCAGACCGTCAGGACGCTGCGCGGGATGCGGAAATACTCGACCGTGCGGGCCAGCGCGAAGGAATTGGGCGGGATGATGCAGACGTCGCCCTTGAAATCCACGAACGAACCTTCGTCGAAATTCTTGGGATCGACGATGGTGGAGTTGATGTTGGTGAAGATCTTGAATTCGTCGGCGCAGCGCACGTCGTAGCCGTAGCTGCTGGTGCCGTAGCTGACGATGCGCCCGCCATTGGCCGTGCGGACCTGCCCTGCTTCGAAGGGTTCGATCATGCCGGCTTCGGCCTGGCGGCGGATCCAGCGGTCGCTTTTGATGCTCATGGTGGGAATGGTGCTAGGGAATGGAATGGAGGCCATTTTATCCCGAGAGCGGGCGCGCCGCCGGCAGCCGGGCGGGACGGTATCGTCCCGCCGCGCCTCAATTGCCCCAGAAAGTGCGGTAAACCAGCGCGATGCCGTTGACCGCCCCGCCCTTCAGGTCCACCGAAAGGCCGCGCGCCAGGCGGTAACTGGCCCGGCCCACGGTGTCGCTGCCCGCCAGCGCCTGCTCCACGCTGAGCGTGATCCCGTTGGCGAAGGACTTGCTGGCCACCAGGAATTGCGTGGCGAGCTGGCTGTCGCTGTCCCGGTTTACGTCGCCGGCCACCGTGCGGTCGGGGAGGATGCTGCCGGAACTGCCGATGTTGCCCGTCTTGATGCTGACGTCGTCCAGCCCGAACTGCTTGTAGAACGGCTGGCCGCCCCCGAGCAGCGCCGTGCCCACGGACATCAGCAGCGCGGCGTCGCCGCCGCTTTCGTCGGGGCCGCGGCCCAGCAGCAGCCAGGACAGCTTTTCCACGTCGCTCACGTCCGGATAGGACACCAGGTCGATGCGCGGGCGCTGCGCGGTGCCCACCACCTTGACGCCCGCCTCGACCTGTTCGCCCGTGCGCAGCGCCTCGATGTCCAGCAGCGGGTTGTCCAGGCGGCCCTGGAAGGTCAGCGTGCCGCGGCTGAGCCGCAGCTTCTGGCCGTAGGCCTCGATGCCGCCGCCCCGGGTGCGCAGCGCGCCCACGCCGGTCAGGCGCCCGTCCTGCAGCAGGATCTGGATGGATCCCAGCAGGCCGGCGTCCAGCCCCATGCCCGTGATGTAGAAGCGCGGTCCCATGTCGAACTTCAGGTTCATGGTGGTCTGCAACGGCGTGGAGACCGTGCCGGGGTCGTCGCCCGGCCGTCGCACCTTGACGTCGTCGTCCAGCGACGGCACGCCCTGAAGGATCTCCAGGCTGAACCAGCCCGCGTCCGCCTTCAGGTCGCCCACGATGTCGATGCGCGGCATGGCCGCCTTCACGTCGATGACGCCGGACACCATGGCGTACCGGTCCGAGCGCTGCAGGGCCGGGAAGCGGTACAGGGTCAGGCGGATGTCGCCGCCGCCGTCGATGAAATTCCACTGCCCCTTGGCCTCGGCGTAGCCGCCCTTGGCCTCGGGGTTGGTGGTGATCCATTCCTTGGTGCGCCATTCGGCAGGCATCACCCGCAGGGAAGCCGGGAAACGCAGGCTCTCCAGGATCACCCGGTCGCCGTCCAGGCGCGCGGACAAGGTGCCGTCGATCAGCCGCACGCCATCGTCGATGCGCACCACGCGCAGCTTGTCGCCGCGGATGTTGCCGCTGGCCGACCATTTGCCCGCGAGGGTGCCCTGGGCTTCCAGATTGGCCTTCACCGCGCCGCCCACTTCCATGGAGTCGCCCACGAACAGGCCGACCCAGGCCAGGTCGGCGATGTCGGCATCCAGCTTGGCGCGTAGCGGCTGCCGCGGATCCAGGGCCATGCCGCCCTTGGCGTCCACCGCCAGCACGGCGGTGCCGGTGCCGTTGACGACGCCCATCTTGTCGGTCGCCAGATTGATCCTGGCATCCAGCCGGCTGGCATTGGCGGAAGTCGGCGTGGCGGTCACGTCGAGCACCAGCGCCTTCAGGCCCAGCGGGATGGGAGGGTCGCCCGGGATCAGCAGGTCGCCTTCGCGGCGCGTGATGCGCGCCTTGCCGCCCAGCCGTCCGTCGAACTTCAGGTCCCACAGCACGTCCAGCCCGATGCGGCGCTGGCCTTCCGGAATCATCGCGTTCACGCGGTTGGGCCGCTTGCCCAGCTTGGCCGCGGCCTCGGGATCGACCGCGCCGATCACCTGGCGCGCCATGGCGGCCGTGATCACCAGATTGTCGGCCTGGCCGGCGGTTTCCCAGCGCTTGCCACCGCCGCGCGATCCCTGGTGCGCCAGCACGATGCGTTCCTTGCCGGGCAGGGTCAGGCTCAGCGCCGTCTGCCCCACCTGCCATTGCCACTGCGGCTCCACCGCGGACGGCAGGTAGGCCAGCGTGACCTGCCGGTCCGCCGCGACGGTGAAGCCGGCGGTCTCGGCCGTCAGGCGGGAGAACGTGCCGCGCCATCCCGTCAGGGCCGCGTCGGGCGCGCCCGCCGGGCCCTTGCCCCAGGCGCCGGCGAAGGCGATGACGGCCTTGGCGGGCGCCTCGCCCAGCACGCCCGAGCGCGGCCTGGGCGGCGTGTAGCCCGCCGCGAGCTCGCCGCGATGCGCGGCCAGCGTGCCCGTCAGCTTGCCCTTGAGCTCTGCGCCGCCCGGGATGCCGGGCCAGAACGCGTCCAGCTGCGGCGCCTTGGCGTCCAGCGACAGCGCGCCGTCGCGGGCGTCCAGCTCGCCGGCGGCCTGGATCTGGTTGCGGCCCAGTTTCAGGTCTACGTCCAGGCCGTGGATGCGCAGCCCGGCCAGCGGGTCGCCCTCGGGCGCGGCGGGCTCGGCGCCGGCCGCCGCGATGTCCACCTGAGCCTTGAGCCCTCCGCTCAGGGGCTGCCTGTTCCAGCGCGTGCCTTCTTCGAAACGCAGGTCTACCGCGGCGTGGCGCAGCTGGCTCAGGTTCTCGATCTCGGCGCGCACATCGCCGCGCACGGTCAGCACGGCGGGCGGTATGTCCTTGCCCAGCCACGGCGACAGATCCAGGCGCTGGGCGCTGATCGTGCCCGCGATGCGCTCGCGGCCCTCGCCCTGGACGGCGTCCGATTGCAGGTCGAGCTGGGCGGCCAGGGTCGATTTGTCGGGCAATTGCGCCCGCGCCCGGGCGCTGCGCAGCACCAGCGCCGTGCGCGGCGCCAGGTCGGCGGTCACGTCCAGCAGCAGGCCGGAGCCTTCGCCGTCCAGCTTGGCCTGGATACCATCCAGGGAGCCGGCGGCGTCCGCGCGCAGCACCACCTCGCAGGCGGGCCGGGGGGCCTCGGACGGCGAGGCGGGCGCGGCGTCCGCCGCCTTGGGGGCCGCGGCGTTGGCGTCCGCCGCCTTGGCGTCTGCCGCCTTGGCGGCGGCTGCCTTGGCATTCGCGGCCTTGGGGTCCGCGGTCTTGGGATCGCGCTTGCCGGCGCCCGCCTTGGCGTCGCTCTTGGGCTCGACCTTGGCGTCGCCCTTGGAATCAGGTTTCCGGTCCGCGCCCTGCGCGCGGTCGAACACGCCGCTCAGCTTGTCGGCTTCGCACAGCGGGGAATCGGGACCGGCGCCGCGCGCGGTCACGTCCAGCCGCGCGGCGAACGGCCAGGGATCGGCCATGCCTTGCAGTTCGGCCTGGCCGGTGATGTCCGCCTGCCCCGCTTCGTGGCCCACGCGCAGGCTGGCGATACGCAACTGCGCGCCCTGCTTGCCCGCGGCGAAGGTGGCCTCCAGCCGGCCCAGGGTCACGGGCAGGGGCTGTCCGTCCTGTTCCAGCTGGAAGTCGCCCAGCGCCAGCCGGTCCACGGCGATGTCCACCGGCAGCGCGGGCAGCGAGAACGGCTCGCCGTCGTCTTCCGCGGGCGGCGTGTCGGACGACGGGACCAGCGCGACGCGCACCGAGCCCGCCGAGACCTCGCGCACGTGCAGCAGGCGGTCGCCCAGGGCGCGCCAGTGCACGTTCAGGCGCAGGTCGGTGATATCGATGCGGGTTCCGCCCGCGTCCAGGTCCAGCTTGCCCACCGAGACGCCGCGCAGCAGCGACCCGTTCACGTCCAGCGCCTGGCCGTTCAATTGCTGGGCGGCCGTGGTCAGCAGCAGCCGCGTGCCGCTCTGCGAGCCAGCCAGCCAGAACAGGAACCCGCCCGCCAGCACCGTCAGCATGGCCAAGCCCGGCAACCACCACACCAGCACGTGGCGCAGGAATTTGCGCAAGCCCTTCAAAACGCGATCCCCAGGGAGAAATGCAGGCGCAGGTCGCGGTCGCGCTGGCCGTAGGCGACGTCCAGGAACAAGGGCCCGGCCGGCGTGCGCACGCGCGCGCCGACGCCGTAACCCACCGCCATCGACATGTCGCCGAACGATTCCGCGGCGTCGCCCGCGTCCACGAACACGCCCATGCCCCAGCGCTCGTTGAAATAGTGGTCGTACTCGATACTGCCGACCAGCAGCGCAGGCGCGCCCACCACGGCGTCATCGCGCTCGACCCCGATGCTCTGGTACTTGTAGCCCCGGATCGAGCGCGCGCCGCCCGTGCGGAAACCGAAATCGTCCGGCACCCGCACTTTGCTGTTGGACCACACCCGGCCGACCTCGCCGCGCACGGTCAGCACGTCCAGCTTGCCGATGGGCCACCATTTCTGGGCCCGCAGCCGGGCGCGGGTATAGGGCTCGCCGGTGTCCAGCGTCACGCCCACGCCGCCGCCCACCGCGATCAGGTTGCCTTCGCGCGGGTCGTACTTGTTGTCCACGTCGCGGCGCAGCCACTCGGCCGTGGCAGTCAGGGTGGGCAAGGTGTAGCGGTCGCCGCCGTCGATCTTCACGTGATCCTGCGCCAGCAGCAGGCCCCAGCGGGTTTCGTATTCGACCCGGCTGTCGCCCGCGCCCTTGCGTTCCTGCAGGCGCGTCGCCCCCAGGGCGTAACGCGTCACGTCCAGCCCCTGGATGTCGGAGTGGTCGTACAGCAGGCCGATGGAATCCTTGTAGCCGCGCTCGTTCGGGGGCAACAGGAAATCCGAGTAGACGCGCTGCTGCAGCCGGTCAACGCTGAAGCCCGTTTCCAGGGTGAGCGGCTGGCCGAACACCACGTTCTGCCGGTACAGCGATTCCACGCGCAGGCCGGCCTCGTCGTCCACGCCGATCGAACCCGTGAAACGCTTGGGCGGCGCTTCCACCACCCGCACCTGCACGGGCAAGGTCACTTCGCCGTTCGAATCGTAGGCAGGCGGCGGCGCGGGCATGGCGCCGGACACGGAGGGATCCCCCGCCGGCGTGTTGGCGGCCAGGTCGGTCGAACCCGGCGCGCGCGCGCGGTCGGCGTTGGGCGCGGGGGTTTGCTGCGCCTGGCCCGGCTGTTCCAGCGACACGAACGCGCCGCGAAAAAAGGCCGTGGATTGGAGATCCTGCTGCCAGGTGTCCAGCTTGTTCTGGTCGTAGGCGGTGCCCGGCGAATAGCGCACATAGCGCTCGACCAGCTTCTCGGGCACGCGCTTCAGGCCTTCGGTGGTGAGCTCGCCCATGCGGACCTGGGGGCCGCTGTCTATGGTGACGCGCAAGGCGGCCGAGGCCTTGTCGGCCTCGATCTCGGCTTGAGACGCGGTCATGCGCGCCAGCATGAAATCGCGCGAGGAGACCGCGTCCAGCAGGGTCGACTTGGCCTTGTTCCAGTCGCTGTTGATGAAGGGCTGGCCCGCCTTGAGCTGCCAGTCGTCGCGCAGCTTCTGCACCCGCGAGGCGAACTCCGGCCGGGTGATGCGGCCGGTGAAGTTCAGGTCCACGGACGAGACGGTCGTGCGCTTGCCGGCGACGATGCCGATGTCCCAGGTTTCTCCGCCGATGTCGGTGCCGGCTTCGAGCGTCACCGTGGGCGAGAAATACCCCTGGGTGGCCAGGGCCGCCAGCGTCGCGTCGCGCGCGCGACGCCGCAGGCGGTTGATTTCACCGCCGTCCTGGTCCTCGGCCAGCCGGGCGATCGCATCGACCGCCTCGGTGATGGCCTGGAGCGCGGCCGGCGGCACGCCGCCCGGATCCACGATGATTTCCGGGCGCTTGGCCGCCGCCTCGCCCGCCATCGCACAACATCCAGCCAAGAAGGCGCGGGCTGCCCACCGCATGCTTCAGGTCGGTTGCTGCACAACGATGGACGGGAACTTGCCCGCCATGTCGCGCGGAAGCGCGGCGACGCTGGCCGCCAGCTTCCGGGCAATGCCGCGGTACAGCGCCGCGGCTTCGCTGCCGGCGTCCGACACCACGGTCGGCGTGCCGGCGTCCGTCTGCTCGCGGATGGCGAGCGTCAGCGGCAGGCTGCCCAGCCACGGCGTGTGGTACTGCTCGGCCATGCGCCGGCCGCCGCCCTCGCCGAAGATGTGTTCCGCGTGCCCGCACTGCGAGCAAATGTGAATGGCCATGTTCTCGACCACGCCCAGGATCGGCACCTCGACCTTCTGGAACATGCGCAAGCCCTTGCGCGCGTCCAGCAGGGCCACGTCCTGCGGCGTGGTGACGATGACCGCGCCCACGACCGGCACCTTCTGCGCCAGCGTCAGGGCCACGTCGCCGGTGCCCGGGGGCATGTCGACGATCAGGTAGTCGAGGTCGCGCCAGTTGGTCTGGCGCAGCAGCTGCTCCAGGGCCTGCGTGACCATGGGGCCGCGCCAGATGGCGGGCGAATCGGCGTCGATCAGGAAGCCGATGGAATTGGCCTGCAGGCCATGGCCGGTGAGCGGCTCCATGCTTTTGTTGTCCCGGCTCTCGGGACGGCCGGAGATGCCCAGCATGGTCGGCACGCTGGGGCCGTAGATGTCCGCGTCCAGCAGGCCGACCTTGGCGCCCTCGGCCGCCAGGGCCAGGGCCAGGTTCACCGCCGTGGTGCTCTTGCCCACGCCGCCCTTGCCGGAGGCCACTGCAATAATGTTGCGCACGTTGGGCAGGGGCTTCAGCCCCTTCTGCACCGCGTGCGCGGCCACCTTCCAGCTCACCGAGACCTGGGCGCCCGGCGCGCCGGCGCCGGCCAGCGCCGCCTCGGCGATGCCGCGCACCTGGTCCTTGACGCCGTCGGCGGGATAGCCCAGCTCCAGGGCCACCGCGACGCGGTTGCCGTCCAGCTGAATGTCACGATCTTTTACAGAAACACCCAAATCCAAACCGGTATTCGGGTCTTGCGCGGCGCGCAGCGCGGCGCGGATGTGTTCTATCGTTATACTCATATCACTGTGGTTCCGTAGGCAGCGCGGCTTCTGCGGGCCGCCATCCCCTAAAGGATAGCGGATACCCGGGAACCTTTCGCTGCGTTTTGCATCCGATCTTCATGACCAACACACTTATCCGCTTCTTTCGTGCCGTCCTATTCGCCGCCCTGGCCTTGATCGGCATGGCGATGGCGCTGGTCTTCATGCTTTCCACGGCGATCGCCGTGGCGATCCTGTACGTGGTCGCCAAGGTGCGCGGCAAGCCTTTCGGCGTTCGCGCCTATTGGAGCCAGCGCCAAGGCGCCCGCCCGGGGCCGTTCCAGTCCGGCGCCGCCCCGTTCGCCACGCAGCCGCGCGGCGACGTGATCGACGTCGAAGCCCGCGAAATCCGCTGACGGCGGCTTCCCCGATGCCCGCGGCGCAAGCGGGCCGCGGCGGCACGCGTCCGCAGGGCCGCGACGCCGGCATTCCCGCCTATCCCTCCCGCCCCTGATTCCCGCCTGATCCGCGCGCCGCGACAGGCGGATCGGCCATCGATGGGCCGCCTCCGGACGCCCCATCCGGCACGTCCCCGCCGTTGCCCTAAAATGGCCGGCCAACCCCCTTTTCCCTCAACCCTCCATCGACAACCATGTCTCGCACCCTTTTTGTCACCACTGCGCTGCCCTACGCCAACGGATCTTTCCACATCGGCCACATCATGGAGTACATCCAGGCCGATATCTGGGTTCGTTCGATGCGAATGGCGGGCCACACGGTGCACTTCGTGGGTGCGGATGACGCGCACGGCGCGCCGATCATGCTGAAGGCCGAGAAGGAAGGCATCACGCCCCAGGCGCTGGTGGCCCGCTATGCCGCGGAGCGCCCGCAGTACCTGGACGGCTTCCACATCCGTTTCGACCACTGGCACTCCACGGACTCCGCCGAGAACGTCGCGCTGTCGCACGACATCTATCGCGCGCTGAAGGCCCAGGGCCTGATCGAAACCCGCTCCATCGAGCAGTTCTACGATCCGGTCAAGGGCATGTTCCTGGCCGACCGCTACATCAAGGGCGAATGCCCCAAGTGCCACGCCAAGGACCAGTACGGCGATTCCTGCGAAGTCTGCGGCGCGGTCTACGCGCCCACCGAGCTGATCAACCCGTACTCGGCCCTGACCGGCGCCACGCCCGTGCTGAAATCCTCGGACCACTTCTTCTTCAAGTTGTCCGATCCGCGCTGCGTGGAATTCCTGCAGCAATGGACCACCGGCTCGAATGCCGCCGGCGGCAAGCACCTGCAGCCCGAAATGCTGGCCAAGACGCGCGAATGGCTGGGCGCCGACGACGGCGAAGCCAAGCTGGGCGACTGGGACATTTCCCGCGACGCGCCCTACTTCGGCATCGAGATCCCCGACGCGCCGGGCAAGTACTTCTACGTGTGGCTGGACGCGCCGGTCGGCTACCTGGCTTCGCTGAAGTCGTATTGCGCGCTCAAGGGCCTGGATTTCGACGCGCTGCTCGACCCCGCCGGCAGCACCGAGCAGGTCCACTTCATCGGCAAGGACATCGTGTACTTCCACGCGCTGTTCTGGCCCGCGATGCTGAAATTCGCCGGCCGCAAGACGCCGGACGCCGTGAACGTGCATGGCTTCATCACCGTCAGCGGCGAAAAGATGTCCAAGAGCCGCGGCACCGGCATCTCGCCCCTACGCTACCTGCAGATCGGCATGAACGCCGAGTGGATGCGCTACTACATCGCGGCGAAGCTGAACGCCCGGGTCGAAGACATGGACTTCAACCCCGAGGACTTCATCGCCCGCGTCAATAGCGACCTGGTCGGCAAGTACGTCAACATCGCCAGCCGCGCCGCCAGCTTCATCACCAAGCATTTCGACGGCGTGCTGGGCTACTCCGGCGACACCGCCGCGCTGGCCGCGGAATACGCCGAACAGGCCGAGTCCATCCGCGCCGCGTTCGAGGCCCGCGAGTACAACCGCGCGATCCGCGAGATCATGGCCTACGCCGACCGCATCAACCAGGCTTTCGACACCGCGCAGCCGTGGGTCCTGGCCAAGGGCATCGGAGAGGCCAGCGACGAGCAAAAGGCCAAGCTGCAAGATATCTGCTCGCGCTCGCTGGCCGGCTTCAAGGCCCTGTCCGTCATGCTGGCGCCGGTGCTGCCCGCCCTCTCCGAACGCGTGGCCCTGGAGCTCTTCGGCGCCCAGGCGCCGTTCACTTGGGCGGACGCCGCGGTGCTGCCGCAACGCGTGGCGCCGTTCAAGCACCTGATGCAGCGCGTCGAACCGCAAATGCTGGAAGACCTGTTCGAGCCGCCCGCCGCTCCCGTGGTGGTGCCTGGCGGCGAACCGCTGGCCGACACCATCTCCATCGACGACTTCGCCCGCGTCGATCTGCGCATCGCGCAGATCGTCAACTGCGAGCAGGTGGAAGGTTCGACCAAGCTGCTGCGCCTGACGCTGGACGTGGGCGAAGGCCGCCACCGCAATGTGTTCTCCGGCATCAAGTCGGCCTACCAACCCGAAGACCTGATCGGCAAGCTGACCGTCATGGTGGCCAACCTGGCCCCGCGCAAGATGAAGTTCGGCGTGTCCGAAGGCATGGTGCTGGCTGCCAGCCATGCCGATGAGGCGGTCGACGCCGGCATCTACGTGCTGGAGCCGTTCCCCGGCGCCAAGCCGGGCATGCGCGTGCGCTAAGCCCGCAAGGCCGCGCCGCATGCGAAGAGCCCGCCGATAGGCGGGCTCTTCGTCATTGTGGCTCCTGCGGCGGCGTCCTCTGCCGCTACGCCCTGCTGGGCGCCAGCGCCGGATCCAGCGAAATGCGTTCGTCGAAGACGAAGCACTTGCCGTCGTAGCCCGGGCCGCCGGTTTCCTCGAAATACTTGAGGATGCCGCCGTCGAGCTGGTAGACGTTCTCGATGCCGGCTTCGTTCATGTAGATGGCGGCCTTCTCGCAGCGGATGCCGCCAGTGCAGAAGCTGACCACGGTCTTGCCTTCGAGCTCGGCGCGGTGCGCCTGCACCGCGGCCGGAAACTGCGTGAAGCGTTCGATGCGCCAATCGATGGCGTTCCTGAACGTGCCCTCGTCCACTTCGAAGGCATTGCGGGTATCCAGCATGACCACCGGCCGGCCCGCGTCGTCCACCCCCTGCTCCAGCCAGCGCGCCAGCGTCTGCGCGTCCACGCCGGGCGCGCGCCCCGCCTCGGGGCGGATGGCCGGGTGGTCCATACGGATGATCTCGCGCTTGATCTTCACCAGCAGCTTGCGAAACGGCACGGCCGCGCTATGGCTGAACTTCACTTCCAGGTCCGCGAAGCGCGCGTCGGCGCGCAGGGCCTTCAGGAAGGCGTCGATGCCTTCGGCCGCCCCCGCCAGGAACAGGTTGATGCCCTCTTCTGCCAGCAGGATCGTGCCCTTGAGCGCGGCCAGGCCGGCCTCCTCCAGCAGGCGCAGGCGCAACGCCGGCAGGCTGTCCAGGGAAACGAATTTGTAGGCGGCGATATTGACGACGGAAGTCATGGAAAAACGGCGTAAAGCGGGCGGGAAACCCGTAATAGTAATCGCTGCCCCCTGCGCCGCCCCCGCCCCGCCTTGACGGCGCTCAACGAGAGACGATTTCCTGCTCGACCACGGCGTCCAGCACCCAGCGGACGGACGACGGGTCCGCCCCCGGATCCGGATCCGGGAGCTCGACCACGCGCAGCCGATAGCGGATGCCCGGCTGGAACTGGAAGCCGGTGATTTCCCCCTGCCAAGGCTGCCAGGGCTGCGCGGCGCTGTCTCGCACCTGGTAGCACATGGCGCGGCCCGCGCTGGTGCTGCACGGCACCTTCTCGGCGTTCACGTACACCAGCTTGGTCGGCCCCTGCTGGCCGCCCGCGATGGGATCGGTCCGGCGGCCGAAATCCAGCCTGTCGCCGGTATCCAGCACCCAGGTCATGCGCTGGGGATTGTTGGCGTTGTCCACCGAGCTGGCGGTGATGCGGGCCATGGACGCCAGGAAATCCCGCTCCAGCCCCATGTTGCCGGGCGCGCAGGCCATCATCGTGGACACGGGGCGGTCGCGCACGATCAGCAGGCCGTTGGCGACCGTGTAGGAAGCGGTGTACTGGTTGCAGCCCGAATAGCCCGCGATGCGCGGCGCGCCGCGCTCATGGATGAAGCTGACGGTGAGCGGCCGCGAACCGGTGGACGGATGCGGCACGGGCCGCAGGGCGCCGCCCGGTTTCGTCCATCGCGCCAGGTCCCAGCCGGTCTGCGCCAGGAAATCCGAGGCCGCGGCGGGCTGGTAGCGGGGATCCTGCCCGGCCCCGGCCTGATGGGGCTGGGACGAGCAGGCGGCCAGGCCGACGGCCAGCAGGCAGGGCGCCAGCCGGCGCGAAAGCGCGAAAACGGTCATGGGGGGCTCCCGGAAGCCTACGGCGTCGGCGGATCCTGGCGCCGCGCGAATTCCAGCACGTCGCCGCCGCGCAGGTTGAAAGTGAGGTGCCGCGGGGCGCCGCCGTTGTCCAGCGTGAAGGTGTCGATGGAGGAGAGGCCGCGCAGGTAATCGGCTTCCAGGCGGGCGCGCTCGGGCGAGGCGCAGGCCATGCGCGTGGTGGCGGGCGCGTCGATGTAGAGCTTGCCGCCTTCCAGCTTGTACGAGCCCATGTAGCGGTTGCAGCCGGAGAAGCCGTTGACGCGGTATTGCTTGCCCTGGGCCAGGAACGTCAGGCGCACGGGCTCGCCGTTATCCCCATGGGGAATATCGCGCAGCGCGCCGCCGGGTTCGGTCCAGCGCAGCAGTTCCCAGCTGGTCTGGGCCAGCGAATCGGCGCTGCTGGCGGCATTGGCCGCGGCCGCGCCTTGCGGCCGCGCGCCGCCGGGCGATCCGGCGCATCCCGCCAATGCCGCGGTCAGAAGGCCCAGGCATAGCAGCCGATAACGCGTAGACATCAGGATAGGCATGAACGGGACTCCAAAGAATTGCGTCCCCCCACTGTAACCGCCTTGGACTAGGACGACTGTCTTCTCCGCCCAACAGCCGTATCCAAAAGCAGCACGGGGCCGCGGGCCGCCTCGCTCCGATGGCAGGGGCTTGCTGCATCGTAAGCCGCATGGCGGGGGTGGCGACCGACGCGCAGAATCAGTACGGGTCCCCCTCCGGCAGGACCTGGCAGCTCCAGGAACGGGGAGTCGGCCGCAAGTACCGCAGGTGTCCGGCTCCCCGCGGGGCCTCAAAAAAATATTCCTGGAGACACGGCGATGGGCTTCTTGAGAACCTTGTTGGCATTATCCGTGGTGCTCGACCATCTGGGCGGTGGCTATGCCGACCAACTGGTCGGCGGCAGGCTGGCGGTGCAACTGTTCTACGTCATCTCCGGCTTCCTGATTTCCTACGTCCTGACCGCCACCGACCACTACCAGGGCGCCGTGGGCAAGTTCTACGCGAACCGCTTCCTGCGCCTGTTCCCGATCTATCTGGCCGTCGCGGCCATGACGCTGCTTGCGCATATCGTGAGCGGCGGCGCGTTCTTCCGCATCTACGACGCCCTGCCCTTCAGCGCCGAACTGTTCCTGGTGCTGTCCAACATTTTCATCATGGGCCAGGACTGGCTGATGTTCTTCGGCATCGAGCATTCCGCGCTGGTGTTCACGGGCAGCTTCGCCCGCAGCGAGGTGCCGTTGTACCAGGGACTGCTGGTGCCCCAGGCCTGGACGCTGGGCGTGGAAATGAGCTTCTACCTGGTGGCGCCCTTCGTGCTGGGATCGCCGCGCCGGCTGCTGGCCCTGCTCGCGGCGTCGCTCGCCCTGCGCGGGATCTTGATCGCCACCGGCGTCGGCCTGAGCGACCCCTGGACCTACCGCTTCTTCCCGACCGAATTGGCGCTGTTCCTGATCGGCTCGCTGTCGCACCAGGTCCTGCTGCCGCGCTACAAGGCCTGGACGCTGAAGGTGAAGCGCCTGCCCGAACTGGGCGTCGCCGCGCTGGTCGGCTACTGTCTGCTGCACTTCTCGATCGGCATCAATCCGACCGTGCGCGACGGCCTGGCGGTGATGTTCTTCGCCGCGCTGCTGCCGCTGGCCTTCCTGTTCCAGTCCCGCCACCGGCTGGACCGGGTGATCGGCGAACTGAGCTACCCCATCTACATCTGCCATGCGCTGGTGATCATGTTCTTCACCTGGCTGCTCGACGAGATCAACGTGCATCAGCCCATGCTGTTCGCGGCCCTGGTCATCACGGGCTGTATCGGTTTCTCGGCGCTGCTCAACGGCCTGATCGCCGACCCGGTGGAGCGCCTGCGCAATCGGCTGCGCACGGACACCGGCGGGGCGGCGGACGACGGCGCGCAGGCGCCAGCGGCCGGCGCCGGGGCAAGGCTGCGCCCGACGACGCCAGCCCAGCCCCTGGGGTCTATTCGCCGCGTGCCTTGATGTAGGCGGCCAGCACCAGCTCGATCTGCCGCTTTTCCTGGGAGCTCAAGCGGCAGTAGGTCGCGTAGGAGACGGTTTCGAAGGGCCAGGCCGCCGGCGTGGGCATCTCGCCCGGGCCGGCCGCGCCGCCTTCCGGGTCCGGATTCAGCATCGGGCCTTCGCCGATGCTGAGCCACATGGGATTGACGCGCAGGGCGCGGGTCAGCTTGATCAGGGCGTCGCTGGACGGCTGCTGGCGCTGCCCGCTCTCGTAGTTGCCGATAGCGCTTTGCGACAGGTTGCTTGCGACCGCCAAGTCCTTTTGTGTCCATCCCTGAAGCATTCTTGCGTTGCGCAGACGATGGCTAAACGTGTCCAATCGATCGACCTGAGACATTATTAATATGGATTTATGTTTTTGATTAAAGCATCCCGATACTGACGCCAAATAAACGGATTGCGCCCCAATTGCCGGGCTAATCCGCAAATCGCGGCAGCGGGCGGCCGCAGGGCCTTTGCGCCCGCGCGCCTGCCGGGGCGCGGGCCGCAGACGCCCCGCAAAACCCATATCTATCATTGACTTAGATGGCTGCGCCTACGCCGGAGGCCGGCCGCGGCCGCGCGCGCCGGCCAGCGCGGGAGGTAAAAAGCTGCGCAAGTTTAGGCCCTTGATGTATCTGAAGTAGAAAATAATGTATCGGCGATACTTAATACGTTGTTGTCCCTAATTTCAAAACAAACAGTATTTCAAGCATTTCCCCGCCAATTGATGGCGCACCTAAGTTACCATCGGAAACTACAGAAACGTATCTTCACAAAAAAACACGCCCGTGTTTAAATAAAACACGGGCGTGACTTCCAAGCGGCATCGACGCGGGAAACGCCGCGAGCCGGCCGCAACGACCTGGGCACCAGGCTGGCCACGCGCCCATTCGAACAACACCGCCGGACGACCCCGTCCTGGAAGCATCAATGAACAACACGCTGGATGTCATATTTCTTGGCTACGACGACGCCAGACATGCCAGACTTGCCGAGGCCCTGTCGCACCTGGGTTTCAACGTCCGCCTCTGCCACGACCTGGCCAAGGTGTACGAACAGTATTTCCGCCGCCCCTGTCCCCTGATCATCCTGGAAGCGCCGCAACCCGACATCCACAACGCGGCCGTGCGGCTGCGGGCGGCGGACCGCGGCCTGGGCATCGTCGCCATCTCCGCGTTTCCCGACGCCGAAAGCCGGATCCGCACCTTGCTGTGCGGCGCGGACGCCTGCCTGCCCCCCGACGTCTCCGGGCTGGAGCTGGCCGCGGCGCTGCAGGCGCTGGTGCGCCGGGGCGCGGCCCACGAAAACGCCGACGCCGCGCCCGAGGCGCCCGCGCCGGGAGAGTCCGCGCAGGAAACCTGGCGCCTGGCCAACAAGGGATGGACGCTGATCAGCCCCGGCGGCCAGACCCTGGGCCTGACCACCGGCGAGCGCGACTTCCTGTCGCGCCTGGTGAATTCCCCCGACCGCAAGGTCAGCCGCGATGCCTTCCACGCCGACGGCGCGGACGGCGCCGAAGACGGCATGACGCGCCGCCGCTTCGTGGACGTCATGATCAGCCGCCTGCGGCGCAAGGCGGCCGCCAAGCAGATGGCCCTGCCGATCCGCGCCGTGCACGGCTGGGGCTACATGTTCGCCGCGGACATCGCGTTCGACCTGGACATTCGGGGGATGGGAGAAGAGGGCCGGCCGGATGCGCCGGACGACTGGCGCCGGGAGACGGCGGACGCGTCCTCGTGACGCGCCGGGCGGGCGGCGACCGGACGAAAAAAACGCGGCGCTGCCTCGAAAGGTTAAGACGCCGCGCTAAAACAACACGTGAACCTGGAGTCATCAGCCGGCACTGATGCCTACTACCTGGCCCACGCGATTCCAACATTCGTGCCTCATACTGCTCACGCACGGCCAGGCCGTGAACCCGAGCGGGGTCTCTAGTCCCCGCGCAAGCTGCAACGTGATCAACGCCGGACGATTCGTCCGCCTACGCAAACCGGCGGGCGCATCGCCCTTATCAGCGGCGATCCTTGCGGATAGCCGCGTGATGAACGAAGTTTAGGACTTCGGGCAGGTTTCCAGTAATTCTTTGTTGATAGTCTTCTATACATATCAGGTATAGGAGACCCCGCGGCAAGCACATCCTAAAATGGGCGCCAAAGGATCCCCCCAATGCCGATGATGCCCGTTCCCCTCATGCACCGCGTCCGCAAGGTGCTGGCGCTGTTCCCGCCCAACTGGTGCCTGGCCATCCTGGTGGCGCTCGACGGATACGCCTTCATGCACCCGGTGCTGCGCGAAGTGCGCGCGCGGGAATACTCGTTCTGGCTCGCCATCGACAACTGGCACGAGGTCATGCGGGTCGTCGGCCTGCTGGAGATCCCGCGCCTGGTCCTGGGGATGGGGTTGCAGGTCATCGCGCTGGGCCTGATCCTCAAGGCCCGCATCGCCTGGGCGTTCTCGCTGGTGCTGCTGATCGGGATCGGCACCTTCGCCATCCTGGACGACCACGGCCGCGCCGGCCTGGGCATCTACACCCTGGTCCTCGTCATCGCCCTGATCGCCTATTGGCGGCGGTTCGACCGGGCCAGCGTCACCGCCGGCTCGCTGTTCGCGGTGGTCAGCATGCTGTCGCTGCTGATCTACGCGGTGTTCGGCGCGCTCTACCTGGGCAATGAATTCAACCCGCCGATCCTGGACGCCGGCACGGCCTTCTACTTCTCCATCGTGTCCATGTCCACGGTGGGCTATGGCGACATCACGCCGCACAGCGGCACCGCCCGGCTGTTCACCGCGTCGATTATCATCCTGGGCATCACCATTTTCGCCACCTCCATCAGCGCGATCGCCGGGCCGGTGATCGGCGGCAATCTGAAACGGCTGGTCAAAGGCAGGTTCTCCACCGCCATGCGCAAGAATCACATCATCATCGCGGGCGCGACGCCCCTGGCGCTGAGCGTCTACGACGGCCTGCGCCGCCGGGGCGACGAAGTCACCGTCATCGTGCCCCCCGGCAGCGCGTCCGAATACCCGGCGGCGGCCGACCTGATCGAGGGCGACGCGTCCAGCGTCGACGTGCTGCACAACGCGGGCGTGGCCCGCGCCCGCTACGTGCTGGCCCTGCGCGACGACGACGCCGAGAACGCGTTCATCGTGCTGGCCGCGAAGGAAGCCACGGGCGATGCGGGCGCCAAGACGGTGGCGCTGGTCAATACCAGCAAGCACCTGGAAAAGATCCGCCGCGTGCAGCCCGACCTCGTGTTCTCGGTTCAGCTGCTGGGCGCGGAATTGCTGGCGCGCGCCATCAGCGGCGAACCCATGGACAGCCAGACCATCACCGACCTCTTCTTCACCAAGGCCGCGCCCGGCGGCAAGGCGGCCTGAGGGCGCTAGGCCGCGGCGCCGGGCGCCGTGCCGCCCGCGTACCACCGCGCGAACTCGGCCGAGGACATCGGCCGCGCAAAAAAGTATCCCTGGACGAAGGCGACGCCGCGCGCCTGCAGGTAGTCGAACTGGTGCTGGGTTTCCACCCCCTCCGCCACCACCGCCAGCCCCAGCCGGCCCGCCAGCGTGATGATCGCGTCCAGGACCGGCGCCTCTTCCCCCGTCGTTTCGATGGCCTGCACGAACCCCTGGTCGATCTTCAGGTAATCCACCGGGAACTTCTGCAGGTATGACAGCGAACAGTGGCCGGTGCCGAAATCGTCGATGGCCACGCGCAGCCCCTGGGCGCGCAGGATGTCGATATTGCGCCGGGCCTGGCCGTCGTCTTCGATCAGGCTGCGTTCCGTGATCTCCAGCACGATCAGCGGGCGGCGCGCGGCGACGCCCGCCGCGAAGGCCTGGATGTCGGACACGAGCGCGGCGCTGGACAGGTGCTCCGCCGCGATGTTCACGCCGATATGGAAGTCCGGCGGCGTCGGCCAGGCGCGCACATCGCGCTCGATCAGGGCCAGCAGGTGGCGGGTCAGCGCGATGATCATGCCGTCGGCCTCGGCCGCCGCGATGAAGACGTCGGGGCGCACGGGGCCCACCCTGGGCCGCTCCCAGCGCATCAGGGCCTCGACGCCTTCGCAGCGGCCCGTGGCCAGGCCGTAGATCGGCTGGTAATGCACGTGGAATTCATTGCCGCGCATGGCCCGGCGCAACTGCTCGCGGAACGACCGGCGAACGGCTTGCAGGCGGTAGGCGCCCAACGCCAGGCCCGCGCCGACCAGCAACGCGACCGGCAGGTAGGTCAGCATGGACCGCGACCAGGCCTGCACCACTGCTTCCGACGGCCCCCGGATGTTGACGGTGAGGGTCGCGCCGCCCGGTTCGGTCAGGGTGTCGTGGTACAGCGGCATGGCGTCCCGAGGCCCGCGCCCCCAGGATTCGCTGCGGATCGGAGCGCCCTGGCCGACGATGAGTTCGAGTTGCAGATCGCCCATGGTGGCAACGGCATCCAGCAGATCCTGCACGTAGCGGCCGTCGACCTCAACGATGCCGCTGTAGCCGTCCTCGCGGGATTTGCCGAACAGGACGGCGGGGCGGTCGGGCGCCAGCGGCGTGCCGGCCACGGTCCGCGGCCAGCCGTCGGCCGAAATGCGGACGGGCCAGCGGCTGAAATCGTCGACCGAGGCGTCCACCCCGCCCAGGGCCGACGAGCAATAGACGCGGCCGTCGCGGGCAAGTATCAGGGAGCGGAAATAGGGATTCAGGGCGCCCCAGCGCTGCAGGTCCGGCAGCAGTTCGAGGCACGGGCCGGAGGCCAGCGCCGCCACCCGCTCCAGCATGTCGCGGGACTGGGAGAGGATTCTTTCGGCCTGCACGCGCACGATGCGGGCCGCGGTTCCGGCCTCCAGGCGCTGCGCCTGGTTCGCGTGCAGCCAGGTCCATCCCACGCAGACGAGGACGGGCAGCACCAGGGCCAGCGCCACCGGCAGGTAACGCCAGGACGGCGTTCCGGCCGTCATTCCCGTTATAGGCATATCGCCTCTCGCCGCATAGGTCGTCCATGGCTGCCGCAAGCTCAGCCTGGATAGGACACCAAGGCGCTGGCAACGTCAAGAAGCGGGGCCGCTTCCAGGACCAGGTTGCCCGGGCGCCGCTGGCGCCTTCAGCAACTCGCAGATCAGCGCCACGTGCGCCTGGCGGCGCTCCGGCAGGTCGAGGCGCTCGCCGGGCCCGAGCAGCGCGGACATGACGAGGGTGTGGACGATGGGCGACAGCAACAGCCAGGGGTGGTCCCGCGCCACGCAGTCGCCGCAAAGGCCGCGGGCCCGGGCGCGTTCCAGCAGCCGGGCGATGTCGGCCTGGTGGGCCGCGGCGGTGTCGTTGCGCCAGCGCGCGGCCAGGTGCGGCACACGGCCGCTTTCGGCCAGCAGCAGGCGCAGGGTGCTGACCATGGCGGGGTTGCCCAGGCTGACGTACAGGTGGTTGACGATGCGCTCGGCCAGATGGCGCGGGGTCGCCGCGCCGTCCACGACGGCGTCCACGTCCAGCCGGGACGGGCTCAGGTGGCGCGCCAGCAGGGCCTCGAACACGGCTTCCTTGCTGTCGAAATGGGCGTACAGCCCGCCCTTGGACAGGCCCGCGCGCAACGCAATGTCGTCCATCCTGGCGCCGGCATAGCCGGCGTGGGCGAACTCCTGCAGCGCGGCGTCGAGGATCTGCCCGACCCGCACGGCCTGCGGAAGACGACGACGCTGTGTGTTCATGCTGCTGCTCCCTTCTTGCATACGGCTCATTAAAAACCGACCGGTCAGTCGCTAACTTGATCCTGGTCAATGAATATGCAGGCAGGCATAGGCACAATACGGACATGACTTCGGTGTCGGGTCCGTCCCGAGGCGTGCCATCTAGCCTGCCTGCCCCGGATCGGCCCCCGGCGCCACGCGCTGGAGAGACTTCGCATGACACGCCGCCCGTTTCCGGCCACGATCGCCGCGCGCTTTGCCCCCGCAGCCCTGCTGGCGCTGCTGGTCAGCGGCTGCGTTTCGCTGGCGCCCGATTACGACCGCCCCGCCCTCCCCGTGCCCGCCACGTACGCGCCCGAAGACGCGGGCGCCGCGGCCCCGGCCACGGCGGCTGCCGAAATCGCCTGGCGCTCCTACTTCCCGGACCCGGTGCTGCAAGGCCTCATTTCCACCGCCCTGGACAACAACCGCGACCTGCGCAACGCGCTGCTGCGCGTCGAAGAGGCCCGCGCGCTGTACGGCATCCAGCGGGCGGACCAGTTCCCCACCATCGGCGTGCAGGCCGACGGCTCCCGCGCCCGCGTGCCGGGCGACCTGAACTTCACCGGACAGCCGCAGGTCTCCAGCCAATACCAGGTCGGCGTCGGCATGGCCAGCTGGGAACTGGATTTCTGGGGCCGCGTGCGCAACCTGAAGGATGCCGCCCTGCAGAACTACCTGGCCTCGGACGCGGCCGCCCGGGCCACCACGCTGAGCCTGATCGCGGAAGTGGCGGACAGCTACCTGTCGCTGCGCGAGCTGGACGAACGCCTGGCGCTGACCCGCGAGACCATCGCCTCGCGCGAGGAATCGCTGCGCATCTTCCGCCGCCGCTATGAAGTGGGCTCCATCTCGAAGCTAGACCTCACGCAGGTCGAAACCCTGTGGCAGCAGGCCAAGGCCCTGGGCGCCGACCTGGAACAGGCCCGCGCCGAACAGGCCCACGCGCTGGAGCTGCTGGTGGGCGCGCCGCTGGACCTGCCCCGCCTGCCGCCCCGCCTGGACGACGACGCCGTCATGCGCGACCTGCCGCCCGGCCTGCCTTCGGAACTGCTGGTCAACCGCCCGGACATCGTCGCCGCGGAACACCGGCTGAAGGCCTCGAACGCCAATATCGGCGCGGCCCGCGCGGCCTTCCTGCCCAGCATCACCCTGACCGGCGCGTTCGGCACCGCCAGCGCCGAGCTCGACGGGCTGTTCTCGGGCGGCAGCCGCGCCTGGAACTTCGCGCCCAGCATCAGCCTGCCGATCTTCGACGCCGGCCGCCGCAGCGCGACCGTGGACCTGGCCGAAGCGCGCCGCGACCAGGCCGTGTCCAGCTATGAACAGACCATACAGGTGGCGTTCAAGGACGTCTCCGACGCCCTGTCCGCCCGGCGCTGGCTGGCGGAACAGGTGGAGGTGTTGCGCGCCACCGTGGCGGCGCAGAGCGAGCGCGCCCGCCTGGCCCAGCTGCGCTACGACCACGGCGCCTCCCCGTACCTGGAAGTGCTGGACGCCCAGCGCGACCTGCTCGCGGCCCAGCAGAAGCTCGCACAGACGCGCCGCGCGCTGCTGTCCAGCCGCGTCAGGCTGTACGCGGCGCTGGGCGGCGGCACGCAAGCCTCCCTTCCGGCCCAGGCCGCCGCCGGCACGACCGAAGCCAGCCCCCGATAACCAAGAACCTAGGATCCTCCGATGCGCCTGCCCACCCGAAAACTGATCCCCGTCCTGGTTGCCCTGGCCGTTGCCGCCGCCGGTTACTACGGCTGGCGCATGCTCTCCGATACCGGGCCGGGCGATGGCTTCATCAGCGGCAACGGACGCATCGAGGCCACCGAGATCGACGTTGCCGCCAAGCTGGCGGGCCGCGTGCAGGAGGTGCTGGCGGTCGAAGGCGATTTCGTCACCGCGGGCCAGCCGCTGGCGCGCATGCAGATCGATACGCTGCAGGCGCAGCGCGAAGAAGCCCAAGCCCAGCACCAGCAGGCGATCAATGCGGCCGCCAGCGCCCGCGCCCAGGTGGCGCAGCGGGAAAGCGACAAACTCGCGGCCGAGGCCGTGGTGGTCCAGCGCGAAAGCGAGCTGGACGCGGCCCGGCGCCGTCTGGCCCGTTCGGAAGCCCTGTCCAAGGAAGGCGCATCGTCCATCCAGGAGCTGGACGACGACCGCGCCCGCGTGCGCAGCGCCCAGGCTGCCGTGCATGCCTCGCGCGCGCAGGTGAACGCGGCCCAGGCCGCCATCGAGGCCGCGCGCGCCGCCCAGATCGGCGCGGAGTCGGCGGTCACGGCGGCCCAGGCCACCATCGCCCGCATCGAAGCCGACATCGCCGACAGCGAACTGCGCGCGCCGCGCGACGGCCGCGTGCAATACCGCGTCGCGCAGCCCGGCGAAGTGCTGGGCGCGGGCGGCAAGGTGCTGAACATGGTGGACCTGTCCGACGTGTACATGACCTTCTTCCTGCCCGAGCAGGCGGCGGGCCGCGTGGCCATGGGCCAGGACGTGCGCATCATCCTGGACGCCGCGCCCGAATACGTCATTCCCGCCAAGGTCTCCTTCGTGGCGAGCACGGCCCAGTTCACGCCCAAGACCGTGGAAACCGCCAGCGAGCGCCAGAAACTGATGTTCCGCGTCAAGGCCCAGATCAGCCCCGAGCTGCTGCAGCGCCACCTCAAGCAGGTCAAGACCGGCCTGCCCGGCGTGGCCTGGCTCAAGCTTGACGCGGACGCCCAATGGCCCGCCAATCTGGAAGTCAAGGTGCCGTGATGGCCCCCGCCGAGACCGCCCCCGTCGTCACGCTGTCCGACGTCAGCCTGCGCTACGGCAGCACGGTCGCGCTGGACGGCATCACGCTCGACATTCCCGCCGGCCGCATGGTGGGGCTGATCGGCCCCGACGGCGTGGGCAAGTCCAGCCTGCTGGCCCTGGTGGCCGGGGCGCGCAAGGTGCAGGAAGGCAAGGTCGAGGTGCTGGGCGGCGACATGGCCGGCAGGCGGCACCGCGACGCCGTGTGCCCGCGCATCGCCTACATGCCGCAGGGCCTGGGCAAGAACCTGTATCCCACCTTGTCGGTCGAGGAGAACCTGCAGTTCTTCGGCCGGCTGTTCGGCCATGACGAGGCCGAGCGCCGCCGGCGCATCGACAGCCTGACCCGCAGCACCGGCATGTCGGCCTTCCTGTCGCGGCCCGCCGGCAAGCTTTCCGGCGGCATGAAACAGAAGCTCGGCCTGTGCTGCGCGCTGATCCATGACCCCGACCTGCTGATCCTGGACGAGCCCACCACCGGCGTGGACCCGCTGGCGCGCGCGCAGTTCTGGGACCTGATCAACCAGATCCGCGCCGAGCGCAGCGGCATGAGCGTGATCGTGGCCACGGCCTACATGGACGAGGCCGAGCGCTTCGACTGGCTGATCGCCATGGACGAAGGGCGGGTGCTCGCCACCGGCACGCCCGCCGAACTGGAACAGCGCACCGGCGCGGACTCCCTGGAAGCGGCCTTCATCGCGCTGCTGCCCGAGGCGAAGCGCCGCGGCCACAAGCCCGTGGAGATCGTGCCGCTGGAAGTCGGCGACGATGCCGAGATCGCCATCGAAGCGCGCGACCTCACCATGAAATTCGGCGATTTCGTCGCCGTGGACCACGTCAACTTCCGCATCCGCAAAGGAGAGATCTTCGGGTTCCTGGGCTCCAACGGCTGCGGCAAGTCCACCACCATGAAGATGCTGACGGGCCTGCTGCCCGCCAGCGAAGGGCAGGCCTGGCTGTTCGGCGAGGAAGTCGATCCCAGGAACATCGATACGCGCCGCCGCGTGGGCTATATGTCGCAGGCCTTCTCCCTGTACGGCGAACTGACCGTCAGGCAGAACCTGGTGCTGCACGCCCGCCTGTTCCACGTGCCCGAGGCCGATATCCCGGGCCGCGTGGACGAGATGGTGGAGCGCTTCGACCTGGGCGACGTGCTGGACGCGCTGCCCGAGAACCTGCCCATGGGCGTGCGCCAGCGGCTGTCGCTGGCGGTGGCCATGGTGCACCGGCCCGAACTGCTGATCCTGGACGAACCGACCTCGGGCGTGGACCCCGTCGCGCGCGACGGGTTCTGGCGGCTGCTGATCGAGTTGGCGCGCCAGGACCAGGTCACCATCTTCATCTCCACGCACTTCATGAACGAAGCGCAGCGGTGCGACCGCATGTCGCTGATGCACGCGGGCAAGGTGCTGGTGAGCGCCTCGCCCGACGAGATCACCCGGATGCGCGGCGCGAAGACGCTGGAAGAGGCCTTCATCGCCTACCTGATCGACGCCGGCGCCGGCACCAAGGCGGAAGACGCGGCGCCCGACGCCGCCGGCCCCGCCGAGCCCGAGCCCGCCGCCGCGCCGGAGCGCCGGGGCTTCAGCCTGCAGCGCATGCTGAGCTATATGTGGCGCGAGTCGCTGGAACTGCGCCGCGACCCGGTGCGCGCGACGCTGGCCCTGGCGGGATCGCTGCTGCTGATGTTCGTGATGGGCTTCGGCATCAGCATGGACGTGGAGGACTTGCGCTACGCGGTCATGGACCGCGACCAGACCGGGCTGAGCCAGAACTACAGCCTGAACCTGGCCGGCTCCCGCTACTTCATCGAGCATCCCCCCATCAAGGATTACGCCGACATGGACGCGCGCATGCGCAGCGGAGAGTTGTCGCTGGCGATCGAAATCCCGCAGGGGTTCGCCCGCGACGTGCAGCGCGGCGCCAGCGCGCAGATCGGCGTCTGGATCGACGGCGCGATGCCGCAGCGCGCCGAGACCATCCGCGGCTACGTCCAGGGCATGCACCAGGGCTGGCTGATGCAACAGGCGCGCGAGCGCCTGGGCGCCGACGCCACGCTGCCCGTCAGCGTCGAAACGCGCTTCCGATACAACCCCGACGTGCGCAGCCTGCCCGCCATGGTTCCGGCCGTGATTCCCCTGCTGCTGCTGATGATGCCGGCGATGCTGACCGCGCTGGCGGTGGTGCGCGAGAAGGAGCTGGGCTCCATCATCAATCTGTACGTCACGCCGGTGACGCGGCTGGAGTTCCTGCTGGGCAAGCAGGCGCCCTACGTGGCGCTGGCCATGCTGAACTTCCTGCTGATGACCCTGCTGGCCGTCACGCTGTTCGGCGTGCCCATCACTGGCAGCTTCCCCACGCTGCTGCTGGCGGCGCTGATCTACAACGTGGTGGCCACCGCCATCGGCCTGCTGGCCTCCACCTTCACCCGCAGCCAGATCGCGGCGCTGTTTTTCACCATGATCGGCACGCTGGTGCCGGCGGTGCAGTTCGCGGGGCTGCTCAACCCGGTCTCGTCGCTGGAAGGCGCGGGGCGGCTGATCGGCCAGATCTATCCCGCCACGCACATGCTCACGATCAGCCGGGGCGTGTTCAGCAAGGCCCTGGACTTCTCGAACCTGCAGGGCTCGTTCTGGCCCCTGCTGGCCGCGATTCCGATCGTCCTCGGCGCCTCGGCGCTCCTGCTGAAGAAACAGGAGACCTGACATGAGGCACCTGGCCAACATCTACCGCCTGGGCGTGAAGGAACTGTGGAGCCTGGCGCGCGACCCGATGATGCTGATCCTGATCTTCGTGTCGTTCACGCTGATGATCTACACGGCGGCCACCGCCGTGCCCGAGACGCTGCACAACGCCCCCATCGCCGTGGTGGACGAGGACGTCTCGCCCCTGTCGGCGCGCATCGTCTCGGCGTTCTATCCGCCCCACTTCACGCCGCCGGAGCTGATCACGTCGGCCGAGGCCGACGCCGGCATGGACGCGGGGCGCTACACCTTTTCCGTCGGCATCCCGCCCAACTTCCAGCGCGACGTGCTGGCGGGCCGGCCGGCCGAGATCCAGCTGAACGTGGACGCGACGCGGATGAGCCAGGCCTTCACCGGCAGCAGCTACATCCAGCAGATCATCAACGACGAGATCAACGAATTCGTCAAACGCTACCGCGCGCCGACCGAACTGCCGGTGGACCTGGCCGTGCGCATGCGCTTCAACCCCAACCTCACGCAGGCCTGGTTCGGCGCGCTGATGGAAATCATCAACAACGTCACGATGCTGTCCATCATCCTGACGGGCGCCGCCCTCATCCGCGAGCGCGAGCACGGCACCATCGAACACCTGCTGGTCATGCCGGTGACGCCAACCGAGATCATGGTCGCCAAAGTCTGGTCGATGGGACTGGTGGTCCTGGCGTCCGCCGGGCTATCGTTGACGTTCGTGGTGCGCGGCCTGTTGCACGTCCCGATCGAGGGATCGGTGGCGCTTTTCCTCGCCGGGGCGGCGTTGCACCTGTTCGCAACGACCTCCATGGGAATTTTCATGGCCACGCTCGCGCGCAGCATGCCGCAGTTCGGCATGCTGCTGGTGCTCGTGCTGCTGCCCCTGCAGATGCTGTCGGGCGGCACCACGCCGCGCGAAAGCATGCCGCAGTTCGTGCAGGACATCATGCTGGCCGCCCCCACCACGCATTTCGTGGAGCTCGGCCAGGCCATCCTGTACCGGGGCGCGGGAATCGGCGTCGTCTGGCAGCCGTTCCTGGCCCTGGCCCTGATAGGCTCGATCCTGTTCGCGTTCTCGCTGGCCCGTTTTCGCAAGACCCTCAGCCAGATGGCATGAGGCCGTGTATTCGTTGCCCCTTACCACTCTTTTAAAAGGACGGATGATGAAGAAAGCAACTGCCTCCATGCCCCAGGGCCTCGCCGGCGCCAACGCCGCCTATTGCCAGCGCATGGCCGAGCTTGCGCAGGAAAGCCAGCAGCGCTGGCTGGAACTGGGCCGTCGTCTGGCCGACGACGGCGCGGCTCGCTACCTGTCCACGCTGGCGCCGCTGAAACAGTCCGGCAACTGGCAGGACATCGCCCCGGCGCTGGGCGAAGCCACCCGCAAGCAGTGGCAAAGCCAGCTCGAAGCCAGCCAGGCCCTTACGCACGCGCTGCTGGAAGAGCAGGCAGCGCTGGCCGCGGGCATCAGCGAAGCCATGACCGGCTGGCTGAAGCAGGCCGCGGGCGGCGGCGTCGGCCTGGACGCCTCTCCCATGGCCCAGATCTGGACCACCCTCTCCAACCAGATGGCATCGGCCTGCTCGGCCATGCGCGAAGCCAGCCAGCCCGGCGGGCGCCGCGAAGGCTGATCCGGCCGGCCGCCGCGGGTTCAGGCCCGCGGCGGGCCCAGCTCCTCCAGCAGGAAATCCACGAAAGCGCGCACCTTCGCCACCATGTGGCGGCGCGAGGGATAGACCGCGTACACATAGGTCTCCACCGGTGTCCAGTCGGACAGCGCCGCTTGCAGCGCCCCGCTGTCCAGGTCGCGCTGCACGTAGGCCCGCGGCACCAGGCTGACGCCGAATCCAGCCCGCAGCGCATCGCACACCGCCAGGCTCGAACTCACCTTGTAGCGCCCCCGCGCCGGCACGCGCTGGACCTGGCCCTCGCGCTGGAGAATCCATTCGTCCGCATGCCCGGACAGCGTGAAGCGCACGCATTCCATGCCGCGCAGCGCCGCCGGCTCGGCCGGCACGCCATGGCGCCGGAAATAGGCGGGCGCCGCGCACAGCACGTGCTCCAGCGTCATGAGGCGCCGCGCCACCAGGCTGGAATCCTCCAGCTTGTCGCTGCCGCGGATCGCCAGGTCGTAGCCTTCCTTGACGATATCGACGCGGCGATCCTCCAGGTTCAGGTCCAGCGACAGCCCGGGATAGCGTTCGAGGAAGCGCGGAACCGCCGCCGAGAGCCGGGTCAGGCTGAGCGACATCGGCGCGCTCACGCGCAGCGTTCCGGTCGGCGCCTGCTGCATCGGCCCCAGCGACATCTCGGCCTCGCGCAGGTCGTCCAGGATGCGGCAGACCTGTTCGTAATAGCGCGTGCCCGCTTCGGTCAGGCTCATGCGTCGCGTGGTGCGATTGAGCAGTCGCGCGGCCAGGTGCGCCTCCAGCTCGGCGACGTTCTTGCTGACCGCGGCGGGCGACAGCCCCATGTGCCGCGAGGCGGCCGCGAAACCGCCCTGCTCGACGACCTGCCGGAATACCTTGAGCGCCGTGAGATGGTCCATGGATTATTTACTGCCAGCGAATGATATTGCCATTGGAATGCATATTATCGTCTGGCGGGGACTCAATTAAGCTGTCTGCATGACCGCCAAGCACCGCAGCGCCGACCTGCTCCTCACCGCCCTCGCGCCCGCCATCTGGGGCAGCACCTACGTGGTGACCACCGAACTCCTGCCCCAGGGCTATCCGCTCACGGTGGCGATGTTGCGCGCCCTGCCCGCCGGCCTGCTGCTGCTGGCGGCGGTGCGCGTCCTGCCGCAAGGCATCTGGTGGCTGCGCGCCTTGATCCTGGGCGCGCTGAACTTCTCGGTGTTCTGGGCCCTGCTGTTCGTGGCCGCCTACCGCCTGCCCGGCGGGGTCGCGGCCACGCTGGGCGCCATCCAGCCCCTGGTGGTGATCCTCCTCGCGCGCGCCCTGCTCGGCACGCCCGTCCGCAGCCTGTCCGTGGCGGCGGCGCTGGCCGGCATCGTCGGCGTCGCGCTGCTGGTGCTGACGCCCAGGGCGGCCCTGGACGCCACCGGCATCGCCGCCGGGCTGGCGAGCGCGGCCTCGATGGCGCTGGGCACCGTGCTCAGCCGCCGCTGGCAGCCGCCGGTCTCGGCGCTGGCGTTCACGTCCTGGCAACTGACGGCGGGCGGGCTGCTGCTGCTGCCCGTCGCCTGGCTGGCGGAGCCCGCCCTGCCGGCCCTCACCGCCCCGAACGTGCTCGGCATCGCCTACCTGGGCCTCATCGGCGCGGCGCTGACCTACGTCATCTGGTTCCGCGGCCTGGCCCGGCTGGAGCCGTCGGTGGTGTCGTCCCTGGGCTTTCTCAGCCCGGTGACCGCCGTCTTGCTGGGTTGGGGGCTGCTCGGCCAGAGCCTGAGCCCGGCGCAACTCGCGGGCATGGCGGTGGTGGTGGCCAGCGTGTGGCTGAGCCAGCGCGCTCAGCGTCCCGCCCCCTTGCCCGCCGCCGCCCGCACGCTGTAGCCGGAGACCGGAGCAGACGGCTCAGCCGGCCCGCTGTGCTGATTTTTTTGTAACTCCGTTGCGTCCCCAAGTTTCAGATAACAGCGGTTTTCCCCTATGAGAAATCAGTGTTCCGGGGAGTGTTTCGTCAAACTGATCCGCTTTTTTTAGTTATTTCTGAATCTGTACTGTTAATGGCGGAAGTCCTACTTTCATGGCGTAGGACAAACATCCGTCAGGAATACCGCCATGGATAGCGACGCGCTATTGCTTGCCCGAATACAGTTCGGCTTCACCATCTCGTTTCACATCATCTTCCCCGCCATCACCATCGGACTGGCCAGCTATCTCGCGGTGCTGGAAGGCCTGTGGCTGCGCACCCGGAATACCGTCTACCGGGACCTCTACCATTTCTGGACCAAGATCTTCGCCGTCAACTTCGGCATGGGCGTCGTGTCCGGCCTGGTGATGGCCTATCAGTTCGGCACCAACTGGAGCTTCTTCTCCGATTTCGCCGGCAGCGTGACGGGGCCCCTGCTGGCCTATGAAGTGCTGACCGCCTTCTTCCTGGAAGCCGGCTTCCTGGGCGTGATGCTGTTCGGCTGGTCGCGCGTGGGGCCGGGGCTGCATTTCTTCTCGACCGTGATGGTGGCGCTGGGCACGCTGGTGTCCGCCACCTGGATCCTCGCCTCCAACAGCTGGATGCAGACGCCCGCCGGCTACGAGATCCTGGACGGACGCGTGGTGCCCACCGACTGGCTGGCGGTGATCTTCAACCCCTCCTTCCCCTACCGCCTGGCGCACATGGGCATCGCCGCCTTCCTCGCCACCGCCCTCATGGTGGGCGCGTCCGGCGCTTGGCACCTGCTGCGCGGCGACCGCAGCCCCGCCGTCAAGAAGATGTTTTCGATGGCGATGGGCATGCTGCTGCTGGCGGCGCCGCTGCAGGCCGTGGTGGGCGACTTCCACGGGCTCAACACGCTCAAGCACCAGCCGGCCAAGATCGCGGCCATCGAAGGCCATTGGGAAAACGAGCCCGGCGCCGGCGTGCCGCTGACGCTGTTCGGCATCCCCGACATGGAACGCGAGGAAACGCGCTACGCGCTGAACGTTCCGCGCCTGGGCAGCCTGATCCTCACGCACAGCTGGGACGGCCAGTTCCCCGGCCTCAAGTCGTATCCGCCGGAAGACCGGCCCAACGCCACGGCCGTGTTCTGGTCGTTCCGCGTCATGGCCGGGCTGGGCATGCTGATGATCGCACTGGCCGGCTGGGCCCTGTGGGCGCGCTGGCGCGGCCGCATGTTCGAGTCGCGCTGGCTGCAGCGGTTCGCCCTGTGGATGGGGCCGTCGGGGCTGATCGCCATCCTGGCGGGCTGGTACGTGACCGAGATCGGCCGCCAGCCGTGGGTGGTGTACGGCGTGATGCGCACCGCCGACGCGGCCACGCCGCACGGGCTGGGCGAACTCACGCTGACCCTGGCGCTGTTCGTGGTGGTGTACCTGCTGGTGTTCGGCGCCGGCGTGTCGTACATGCTGCGGCTGATCCGCATGGGACCGAGCCCCGCCCCCGGCCATTCGCCGCTGTCGGGCGGCCCGGGCGAACCGCGCCAGCCGTCGCGGCCGCTGTCGGCCGCCTCCACCCTGGCGGGCGTCGAGCCCGCGCAACGCAAGCATTCGGGAGTCTGACGCCATGGGCATCGACCTTGCACTGGTATGGGCCGTCATCATCCTGTTCGGCGTGATGATGTACGTAATCATGGATGGCTTCGATCTGGGCATCGGCATCCTCTTCCCGCTGATTTCGGACCGCGCCGAACGCGACGTGATGGTCAACACGGTGGCCCCCGTGTGGGACGGCAACGAAACCTGGCTGGTGCTGGGCGGCGCCGGGCTGCTGGCGGCCTTCCCGCTGGCCTACTCGGTGATCCTGCACGCCCTGCACCTGCCGCTGGTCTTTATGCTGCTGGGCCTGATCTTCCGCGGCGTGGCCTTCGAATTCCGCTTCAAGGCGGACGAGCACCACCGCCCCTTCTGGGACCGCGCCTTCGTGCTCGGCTCGGTCTGCGCCACCTTCTTCCAGGGCGTCACGCTGGGTGCCTACATCGAAGGCATCCCGGTCGTGGACCGCGTCTACCAGGGCGGCCCCTGGGACTGGATCAGCCCCTTCTCGCTGTTCACGGGCGTGGGCCTGGTCGTGGCCTACGCGCTCCTGGGATGCACCTGGCTGATCATGAAGACCGAGGGCCGGCTGTACCGGCAGATGTGCGCCATCGCCCGCCCGCTGACGCTGGCGTTGCTGGCGGTGATCGCGGCGCTCAGCGCCTGGACGCCGCTCGCGCAACCGCAGATCGCGCAGCGCTGGTTCAGCCTGCCGAACATGTTCTGGTTCCTGCCCGTGCCCGTGCTGGTCGCCGCCGCCGCGTTCGACCTGGTCCGCCGGGTCCGGGGCGCGCCGGGCGCGGGCCCCTTCGTCCTGTCGCTGGCCCTGGTATTCCTGGGCTACAGCGGCCTGGGGATCAGCATCTGGCCCGCCATCATTCCGCCCGACGTGTCCATCTGGACCGCGGCCGCGCCGCCGCAAAGCCTGGGCTTCGCGCTCGTGGGCGCCCTGGCCATCATCCCGGTGATCCTGATGTACACCGCCTGGTCGTACTACGTGTTCCGGGGCAAGGTCCGCACCGGCGAGGAGTTCCACTGATGCACGCCTCCGAACGCCCCCTGCCTTCGTGGCACAGCCGCCTGCTCTGGCTGGCGATAATCTGGGCATGCAGCGTCGCCGCGCTGGGCGCGGCCGCCTATGCGCTGCGCCTGGTCATGAGATCCATCGGCATGTCGACCTGAACCCGCCCTCACCCACGGACCCGCCATGAAGCGCTATGAACGGCTGACAGAAGAAATCACCGCCTCGATCCGATCGGGCCTGCTGCAGGCGGGCGACCGCCTGCCCTCGGTCCGGCAGACCAGCGCCAGCCGCGGCGTAAGCCCGTCGACGGTGTTCAAGGCCTATTACCTGCTGGAGGCGCGCGGCCTGATCCGCGCGCGCGACCGCTCCGGCTACTACGTGCTGCGCGCGCCGCACGCCACGCTGCCCGAACCGGACGGCCTGTCCAGCGCCAGCGCCGGCCGCCATCCGGTGGACGTCAGCGACAACGTGCTGCAGGTGCTCAACGCCACCTTGCGCCGCGACATGCTGCCTTTTGGATCGGCCTTCCCCAGCCCTTCGCTGCTGCCCTACGGCCGGCTGGCGAAGTTCATGGCGGCCACCGTCCAGCGCCTGGATCCCTGGGGATCGATCGACGACCTGAGCCCGGGCGACGCCGCGCTGCGTCGGGCCATCGCGCTGCGCTACCTCGCCGACGGGCTGTCGGTGCCGGTCGACGACATCATCATCACCAACGGCGCCCTGGACGCGCTGAACCTGAGCCTGGCGGCCGTGACCCAGCCCGGCGACGCGGTCATCGTCGAATCGCCCACCTTCTACGCGGCGCTGCAATCGCTGGAACGCAACCACCTGCACGCCATCGAGGTGGCCACGCACCCGCGCGAAGGCATCGACCTGCAGGCGCTGGAAGCGGCCATCCTGCGGCACCGGCCGCGCGCCTGCTGGCTCATGACCACCTTCCAGAATCCCCTGGGCAGCCTGATGCCGGACGACAAGAAAGAAGCGCTCGTGCGGCTGCTGGCGCAGCACGACGTGGCGCTGATCGAGGACGACGTCTACGGGGAGCTGTACTTCGGCGAAAACCGGCCCCGACCCGCCAAGGCATTCGACCGCGACGGCATCGTGATGCACTGCTCGTCGTTCTCCAAGACGCTGGCGCCGGGCTACCGCGTGGGCTGGGTGGCCGCGGGCCGCTACACGCGCCAGATCATGCGCAACAAGCTCACCACCAGCCTGGCCACCGCGGCGCCCACGCAGGCGGCCATCGCCGCGTACCTGGAGAAAGGCGGCTTCGACCGGCACCTGCGGCAGTTCCGCCAGGCGCTGGCCCAGCAGCAGGGCGAACTGCTGCAGGCCATCGCGCGGTACTTCCCCAAGGGCACGCGGGCCACGCGGCCCGCGGGCGGCTACTTCGTATGGGTGGAACTGCCGCCGCACATCGACACGCTGAAGCTGCACCGCGCCGCGCTCGGCCACGGCATCAGCATCGCGCCGGGCCCGCTGTTCTCGGCCTCCGGCGCGTTCGGCAATTTCCTCCGCCTGAACGGCGGACATCCCTGGAACCCGGAAATGGAGCAAGGCATGGCGACGCTGGGCAAGCTGCTGGCGGGCGGCTGACCGGCGGGCAACGTTCAGCGCTTTCTGGCGGCTTCGAGTTCGCTGCGCAAGGAGGCCGGGTCTGGCCGCAACGGCAGCACCAGCGCGCCCTTGCGGTCAATCGCGCCCCAATCGCCGCCCACCACCCTGGAATGCTCGCCCTCCGGTACGATGACACAGCGGCTGCAAACGGCGGCCAGGCCGCCGCTGAAGGGTTCGGCCCAGGCATACGGCGTGGCCAGCGCCAGGTTCAATTGCCTGTCGTAGTACGCCATGCCGTCGGGCCGGCGTCCGCGCGCAAGCCCTTCCTCGAAGTCGTCCGGGCCATTGTCGTACGTGATCACAGGCACCGAATGGCCATCCGGCCGCACCCAGCGCCAGTTGCCGGCGACGCTCGCGGGCGCCAGGCGGTCGTCGCCGAATTGCATCCTGCGCAGGTACTCGGGATTGAAGACGATGCCGCCGCTTTCCTCGCGGGCGCAATGTTCCGCGTTGTCGAACACTCCTTGGTCGGTCTTGTCCGGGTAGACGCAGGAAAGATCGAAGGCGGCGGCCTTACCTGACGCCAGGGCCAGCATGGTGAGCAGGGCAGTAATCAGCATGCGCCATTCTAAGACACCGCCCTGCATGACGCCGGCCTCAGTTCGCGGTGGCGCCCGAGTCCTTGACGGCCTTGGCCCAGGCCGCGATCTCGCTTTGGATGAAGGCGCCGAACGCGGCGGTGTTCAGGCTGGAGGCCTGCGCGCCCTCTTCCATCAGCCGCTGTTTGACGGCCGGCGCCGCCAGCGCGCCGCTCAGGGCTTCGTTCAGTTTGGCGATCACGGCGTCCGGCGTGCCCGCGGGCGCGACGATGCCGTGCCACGACACCGCCTGGAAGCCCGGCAGGCCCGATTCCGCCATGGTGGGGATATCGGGCATGGCGGGCGAACGTTGCGGCGACGTCACGGCCAGCGCGCGCAGCGTGCCTGCCTTCACGTGCGGCAGCACGCCGGGAATCGTGGTGAACATGAAGTCGATCTGGCCGCCGATCAGGTCGGTGATGGCCGGGCTGCCGCCCTTGTAGGGCACGTGCGTGAATTCCAGCTTGGCCGCGCTCTTGAACATCTCGCCGGCCAGGTGGCCGGGCGTGCCCGCGCCCGCCGAGCCCATGTTGGTCCGGTCGCCCTGCGAGCGGACGTACGCGATCAGCTCCTGCACGTTCGCGGCCTGCACCGGCTTGCCCACCACCAGCACGTTGGGCACCGTGGCCAGCAGCGTGACGGGCGTGAAGTCCTTCACCGCGTCGTACGAAATGCGCGAGTACAGCGAGGGGTTGATGCCGTGCGTGCTGGCGGTGGCCAGCAGCAGCGTGTAGCCGTCGGGCGCGGACGTGGCCACCTGCTTGGCCGCGATGGTGCCGTTGGCGCCGCCCTTGTTGTCGATGACGATGGTCTGGCCCAGGGTCTTGGCGGCTTCGGCCGCGACCGTGCGCGCGAGGATGTCCGACGTGCCGCCGGCCGAATGCGGCACGACCAGCGTGATCGGCTTCGAGGGAAAGGACTGCGCCTGGGCCGCCGGCAGCGCCGGCAGCAGACAGGCGGCCAGCGCGAGGCGCGCCAACGTGGGGGTGCGGAACATTGAAGTCTCCTGGTTTGTTATGAATGGCGGCGCCGCCCCGCGGCGGCGTCCGCTTCAGGCCGCTCGGCCCTTCAATCCGAGCCCAGCTGCAACTTGTTGGGCTGGCGCTTTTCGATCGACCACTTCAAGAGCGCGGCGGACCGGTAGATGCCGTGCGCGAACTTGCCGTAGGGCAGGGTCAGGAACAGCGCCATGACCACGCCCAGGTGGATGGCCAGCAGGAGCGCCATGGCGCCGGTGTCGCGGCCGGCCAGCAAGGCCAGGCCGGTGGCGCTGGTCAGGAACAGCAGCGCGATGAAGCCGCGGTCCATCGGCTTTTGGGCGGCATCGCCCTGCAGCGGATGGCGCTTGACGTTCAGCCACAGCAGCCCGGCCGGGCCGATCAGCAGCCCGATCCCGCCCGCGGTGCCCAGCAGCACCGGCGCGCTGAAGAAGGGATACGGCGCCGGCTGTCCCAGCAGGTAGTGGTACAGCGTGGCCACGCTGGTGGCCGCGAAGCACAGCATGAAGCCGTAGAACGTGAAGTGGTGGAAGCGCCGCCGCCAGAGCGTGAAGGCGTCGTCCGCGTTGTTGCAGCCCTTGCCGTGGCCGCCGTCCAGGTAGCGCAGGCGCAGGGCGTCGTGGGCGGCCTCGGCCACCGCCGCGCCCGTTGCCGCGCCCGGACTGACGTTGCGCCAGAAGCGCGCCACGCCGATGCCCAGGGCCAGCACCGCGAAGCCGAACACCACGCCGAACATCAGCGCCAGCGTGTTGTGCGGGAACACGGCGTAGAAATTGCCGGCCAGCGGCTCATGGAACAGCCCGCCGGCCATCAACGCCGCCAGGGCCAGGAACAGCGCCAGCCCCGCCGCCGTGGCCAGGGACAAGGCCAGGCCGTTGCGCTTGTAGAGCGAGCCCAGCGCGGCCGGCCAGGCGTAGTCGGTGTAGGTCTGCACCCGGACGCGGGCCATGGCCTGCGGCACGTTCACCGCGAATTCATGCGGCGGCGCGTACTGGCAGGCGTGCAGACAGGCGCCGCAGTTGTGGCACAGATTGGCCAGGTAGTTGATGTCGGCCTTGCCGAATTCCAGGCGGCGGGTCATGGCGGGGAAGACCGCGCAGAACCCCTCGCAGTAGCGGCAGGCATTGCAGATCTGCATGACGCGCGCGACTTCGGTTTCGTCGTCCGTCAGCGCGCCGACCTGCGGCTTCGCGCCGCCGCCGTGCCAATGGATGGTCTGCTCGGCCATGGCCGGCTTCGCTTCGGAAAAAGACTGCGCCTCGCGGGCCAGGGCTTCAAGCTGCTTCATGGAGTGCTCCGGCGGAGTTCGGGTGGCGCGCGGCGGCGGCGGCGCGGGTGCCGGCGATGCGGCCGAAGGCAGTGCCGATGGACATGCCCACGCCGGCGGTATAGCCCTTGCCCAGCACATTGCCGGCCATCATTTCGCCAGCGACGAACAGGTTGTCGCTGGGCACGTCGTTGAACCGGACCGCGGCGGTATCGTCGACCTTCAGGCCCAGATAGGTGAAGGTGATTCCCGGCCGCAGGGCGTAGCCGTAGAACGGCGCGGTGTCGATGGGACGCGCCCAGTGCGTCTTCGCGGGCGTCAGCCCTTCGGTGTGGCAATCGTCCAGCGCGGTGTGGTCGAACTTGCCCACGCGACAGGCGGCGTTGTAGTCGCCCACGGTCTGCTCGAAGGCGGCCGGATCCAGGCCCAGCTTGCGCGCCAGCTCCGGCAGGGTATCGGCCTGCACGCCGGGGAACACCGGCGGCATGAACCGGCCGATCGCCTTGGCGTCGATGATGGAGTAGGCGATCTGGCCCGGCTGCATGGCGGTCAGGCGCCCCCAGATGGCGTAGCGCTTGGGCCAGAAATCCTCGCCTTCGTCGTAGAAGCGCTGGGCGTCGCGGTTCACCACCACCCCGAGCGACACGCAATCGATGCGCGTGCAGATGCCGCCGTCATACAGGGGCGCGCGGGCGTCGATGGCCACGCAATGGGATTGCGAGGGATCGCCGATGCCGTCGGCGCCGGCATCCAGCATGAATTTCAGCAGGACGCCCATGTTGTAGCGGGTGCCCCGGATCAGGAAGTTGTCGGCCGGCCATTCGCCGCGCTCGTTCTGGCCCCAGGCCTCGCGCAGCCATTCGCGGTTGGATTCGAAACCGCCCGCGGCCAGCACGCAGGCCCGCGCCTCGATGCGTTCGTCGCCGATGCGCGCCGCCACGAAGCGGCCGCCGTCGAGTTCCAGCGAATCGACCGGGGCGTTGTAGCGGATCTGGACGCCGAGCGCCTCGGCGCTGCGGTAATAGGCGTTCACCAGCGCCTTGCCGCCGCCCATGAAGAAGGCATTGGTGCGGGCCACGTGCAGGGCGCCGGACAGCGGCGGCTGGAAGTTCACGCCATGGCGGCGCATCCAGTCGCGACAGGTGGACGATTCGCGGATGACCAGGCGGGCCAGGTGCTCGTTGGTCTGCCCGCCCGTCACCTTCAGCAGGTCCTGCCAGTATTCCTCTTCGGGGTAGGCCTCGACCAGCACGTCCTGAGGCGCGTCGTGCATGCAGCGCAGATTGCGCGTGTGCTGCGAATTGCCCCCGCGCCACTCGCGCGGCGCCGCTTCCAGCAGCAGCACGCTGGCGCCGGCTTCGCGCGCCATCAGGGCCGCGCACAGCGCCGCGTTGCCCCCTCCTATCACCAAGACGTCGACCATGCCCTTGTCCCTCATTCAAGAAAGGGACTGTATCGGGCGCGGCGATCCGCCGATATCAGCCAGGCGTCAACAGGTCTTCATGAATCGTGAAGAGCCACCACCGCCCATTTCCCCGCGCGCGCCAGCGCGCGCGACACGTCGGCCAGCACCAGGCGGGCCGCCAGCGCGGCGGGCGACAGCTCGTCCTCGGACAGGCTGGCCAGCAGGTTGGGACGGAACAGGTGCGCGTCGTCGATGCGCGCCATGTGCAGTTGGCCCGGCGCGATGCGCGCCATGGCGGAACTGGGCTGGATGGTGGCGCCCAGTCCGGCCTGGACCACGTCCATGAGCATGGGCAGGCCGTCCACCTCCACCGCGACCTGGGGCGCGCGCCCCCGCTGCAGGAAGGCATTGTTCACCAACGCCCGCAGGCCGTGCCGTCCGCTGGGCAGGACCAGGGGCAGGTGCGCGATGGCGTCGATCCGCGTCGTGTCGCCGGCGGGCAGCTCCGGCATGTCCGGGCGAGCCAGCAGGAACAGCGGCTCGTCCAGCAGGGGCATGACGCTCCAGCGGCGGGCCGACTCGGCCTGGAACACGATGGCCAGGTCCAGCTGGCGGCCGTTGAGCATGTCGCTCAGGTGGCCCGACAGCGCCTCCACCAGATGCAGGCGGATGTCCGGATAGCGTTCGTTCATGGCCTGCACGAACGGCGCGCCCAGGATGGCCGCCGTGGTGGACGGCAGGCCCACGCTGACGTGGCCGGCCAGGCGGGCCTGCTGCGCGGCCTGGATGGCGTCGTCCGCGTGGCGCAACGCCAACTGCGCCTGCCGGAAGAACGCCAGGCCCGCGTCGGTGGGCTGCACCCCGCTGGCGCTGCGCTGCAGGAGCCGGGTGGAGAGCTCGCCCTCCAGCCGGCTGATCTGCTGGCTGAGGGCGGAAGTCACCATGCCGATGGACTGCGCCGCGCGCCCGATGCTGCCCGCCTCGACGACGCGGACGAAATAGCGGAGCTGGCGGAGTTCCATGAGGGGCCTTGGGGTCGGGATTCGGGTCCGGGCCATTGTAGGACGGCGCCGCGGCCCGCCGCCCCCGGGGCAGGCTTCAGGCCGGTATCGTCAATCCCCTCGCCACGGCCGGGCGGGCGACGAAGGCGTCGAGCACGCGCGCGACGTTCTTGAACTGGGCGAATTCCACCAGCTCGCCCGCGCCGTAGAAGCCCACCAGGTTGCGCACCCACGGCAGGATGGCGATGTCGGCGATGGTGTACTGGTCGCCCATCACCCAGTCGCGACCGGCCAGCCGCTCGTCCAGCACGGCCAGCAGGCGCCGGGATTCCGCCACGTAGCGGTCGCGCGGGCGCTTGTCCTCGTAGTCCTTGCCGGCGAATTTGTGGAAAAAGCCCAGCTGGCCGAACATCGGGCCGATGCCGCCCATCTGGAACATCACCCATTGCAGGGTCTCGTAGCGTCCCGCCGTGTCCGCCGGGATGAACTGGCCGGACTTCGAGGCCAGGTAGATCAGGATGGCGCCCGACTCGAACAGGCCCAGGGGCTTGCCGTCGGGGCCGTCGGGATCCAGGATGGCCGGGATCTTGTTGTTCGGGCTGAGCGACAGGAATTCCGGCGAGAACTGGTCCCGGGAATCGAAGCTGACGCGATGCGCCTCGTAGGGCAGCCCGGTCTCTTCCAGCATGATGGACACCTTCACGCCGTTGGGCGTGGGCAGCGAGTACAGCTGGATGCGATCGGGGTGCAGCGCGGGCCATTTCTTGGTGATGGCGAAGGAACTGAGGTCGGCCATGCGGGAGGTCTCCAGAGAGGGCGGAGGGGGAGAAATTCTGCGGCTAATCCTAGCTCAAAACCCCACCCTCGCGCGACCGCGGCAGGACCATCCGGGCGAAAAACGCATCGCGCGACCGGCGCTCTCCAGCCGCTCCCGGGCCGCGATTCTTGCCACATCCTGGTCGGGCGCGCATCATGCCGCCTGGGCATCATCCGTGCCCGCCCGTTCCGATGGGCGCCGCCACCGCGGCGGCCGCCCAGGCGCGAGTCCCACACGCCGTTCCCATGACGCACACGCTACACCGATACCTCGCGCTGCTCGCCGGCGCCCTGCTGTTCGGCCAGGTCCTGGCCTCCCCTCCCGCCCCCCTGGCCGCCACGCCGCCCGACGACCTGCCCCAGTACGGCACCGGCCCGCACGGCCGCTATTTCACGCTGACCCTGGAGCAACGCCAGGGCAGCGCCCTCGCCGCCGGCACGCCCTACCGCCTGTTCCTCACGGACAAGGGCGAGGACATCGCCGGCACGCCCACCCAGGACGGCATCCTGCACGGCGTGACGGACGCGCAGGGCCGCACGGCCTGGGTCTGGACGCGGGAAGCGCATTCCCCCGACGACTTCACGCTCATCCGGCGCATCGGCGACGGCCCCTGGGGTCATTTTTTCCATCTGCATTCGAGCGGGAAGGACAAGGAGCCGGTCGCGGGCTGGCCCTACATCACCACCATGCGCATGCGCTGGGGCGAGCAATGGGTGGACCTGGGCTACACCAGCCGCGAGGGCAACACCGCCTACTTCAGCCACGCGACGCCCGCGGGCACGCTGTCGCTGTCCATCGACAGCGACATGACCGGGGACAGCCGGTGCTTCGGCGAGCTGGACGCCGTGAACCGCAAGTTCAGCCAGGGCGACGCCGACGGCGCGCGGCAACTGATCGATGCCATGCGCTGCGCCGCGCAGCCCCGGCAACAGCTGAACCTGGCGCGCCTGCTGTTGTCGGCGGGGCGCGGCGACGAGGCGCGGGCCTGGGCGGACCGCGCGCGGCAGTGGCGTTTTCCGGAATCGCTCAAGCCCCTGGACCCGGCGGTGCTGCGCGACCGCTACGCGCTGGAAAAGCTGCTGGGCAGGCCGGCATTCGCGCTGGCCGACGCCCGCGCGCTGCAACGCGGCGCCGCCAGGACGCGGGGCGGGCCGGACTGGGCCAACAGCATCGCCTACTACCTGGCCGATTTCCCCGAGTACCTGGCCGAAGCCGAGGCGCAGGCGCGCGAGTCGGTCCGCCGCGTCGGCCCCAAACCGTACAACCAGGCGACCCTGGGCTGGATCCTGGCGCTGCGCGGCGACGCCCAGGGCGGCCTGGCCCTGATGAAACAGTCTTACCGCGACATCCCGCGCGACGAGGAAATGGTGGCCGACTATGGGCTGGCGCTTTGGCGCGACGGCCAGCGCGACTTGGCGACGCGGCTGTGGGACGAAGCGCGGGCGCAATGCGTGTGGGGCCAGCGCCTGCACACGGCCCTGCGGGAGGCCGGCTATCCCCATCCCTACTTCCAGCCCGCCGGCTCCCGCGCGGTGCAGGCCTACCAGGAGGGCTGCGCCCGGCCGCGCATCAAACCCAAGACCGCGGCCTAGCCGGCGGGCCGACGCGCGCCAGGATAGGCGTCGAAGGATGGCCGACAACCGCGGCGTGAAAGTCTGCGTCCCCGCCGTTGCGGCATGCTGGCGCTGGATAGCCAGGATGCGGTCCTATAATCATCCGTATACGCTGCACACGAGGCGCCTGTCGAGGGGCAGCCGCAGGAGATCACCATGACATCCCCCCTGAAGCACCTGATCACCGCGCTGGCGGCCGCGCTGCTGCTGGCCGGCTGCGCCCCGGGCGAAGGCGGCCCGCCCCACCCCGGCGCGGTCAATCCCTACAGCAGCGGCGGCTTCAGCGACCCCGGGCCGAACTACCCGGATACGGGCCGCTAGACCCGACCGCGCTACAGGGCCCGCGCCTTCAGCAAGGGCGCCAGGATGCCTGCCGTGTACACCCGCGCCACATTTTCCAGGAACGCGGTGAAGTCGGTCTTCGCGGCGTGGTCGGCGCGGTCGGAGATCACCCGCAGCACGGCGAAAGGAATGCCGGATTCGTAGCAGACCTGCGCCATCGCCGCGCCCTCCATTTCCACGCACAGCGCATCCGGCAAGCGCGCGCGCAACGCCAGGGCCTCCTCGGCGTGGCTGACGAACACGTCGCCGGTGGCGATCAGCCCGCCATGGACGCGGGCTTGCGCGCGCGCCGCGCCTTCGATGGCGCGGCCGCGGACGAAATCGCCCGCGCTGTCGAGCAAGCGTTTGCTCAGTTCGGCATCCGATTCGAAACGCACCCGGCCCAGCAGCGGGATCTCGTGCTGGCCGAACAGGGGCCGCGCGTCCATATCGTGCTGCATCAGGCTATGGGCGACCACCACGTCGCCCACCTCCACGTCCGGATGCAGCCCGCCGGCCAGGCCGGTGAAGATCACCCGGGAAACTTGGAATTCCCGGATCACGATGGACGCGGTCGCGGCGGCCGCCACCTTGCCGATCCGGCTCAGCGCGATCACGCAGGGCGTGCCCCATAAGGTGCCTACGTGGAAATCGCGCATCGCGATGCGGTGGACGGCCGCGCCGGGATCCATCGCCGCCAGCAGGTCGGCGATTTCTTCGTGCAACGCACCCAGGATGGCCAGGCGTTCCATCGTGTTTTTTCTCATTGAATGGCTAGGAAGGCGCAACATACCCGATTGCGGCGCTTTTCCGAAATGGCCCGACCGCCATCTCCCGCGACGTAGCCGGCGGGCCGGCGGTTGCATGCAGGATCGCCTGAAGGCGCGCGGTTCGGATACCATCCGCGCCGCCACGGATTGCTCCTGACGCCGTAGCCGTCCTGGCCGCGCCCGGGGCGGCCGCGCCCGTCCCGGACGGAGGGCCCGCGCCGGCCCGCGAGATTGCTCCCGGCTGCATAGTCACAAGGGCGGTGTACATCCTCCCAGCAGGGAAACCCCGCGCCCGGCGTCGCACGCGGCGCGTGCTAGCGTAGCTCGCGCGGGAGCGGACCCCTGCCAGCAACAGACGCATCGAAAGAACCGATCTGTGGGGAGACCATCATGGTGAAGAATCTTGCCGTGTTCTTCGACGGGACCTGGAACGAGCCCAACGACCGCACCAACGTCTACGAACTCTACAAGGCGGCGCCCGAGACCAGCACCCAGGAAACGCTGTACATCGAAGGGGTCGGCACGCAAGGACAGGGCCTGTGGGCCGCCATCGACAAGTTCATGGGCGGCGCCTTCGGTGCGGGGCTGTCGGCCAATATCCGCGCCGGCTATCGGTGGCTGTGCCAGCGGCACGCGCCGCGCGACCGCATCTTCCTGTTCGGTTTCAGCCGCGGCGCCTACTCCGCCCGCAGCCTGGCCGGCATGGTGCGGAAATGCGGGCTGCTGAACGAGCCCACCGACGCCAACGTCGCCGAGGCCTATGCCCTGTACCGCGACGACTGCAAACCCGTATCGCTCGAAGCCATCGAGTTCCGCGCCCGCTTCTCGCGCGAGACCGACCTGCATTTCGTCGGCGTCTGGGACACGGTGGGCAGCCTGGGCATCCCCGTGGGCGGCATCCCTTTCCCCGGCTTCTCCACGTTCTACAACTTCCACGACACCGAACTGAGCAACCACGTCCGCAACGCCTATCACGCGATTGCCACCAACGAGTACCGCGAGCCGTACTTCCCCACCCTGTGGACGCGGCTGGCCGATTCCGATCCCCGTCCGCCCGACCGGCCCGTGGAGCAGCGCTGGTTCATCGGCGCCCATTCGGACATCGGCGGCGGCTACCGCGACGGCAGCCTGCAGACCCTGCCCGCCTCGTGGCTGCAGGAAAAGGCCCGGCAGGCGGGCCTGGAAGCCGGCATCGCCCAGCGGATTTCCACCGACTACGAGCAATGCAACCCGCATGACTCCTACCAGGAGTTCACGCAAAAGGTGCTGATCCACGTGCGCAAGCGTCCCCGCCAGTGGGACGGCGCGACCGTGCTGAACCTGACGGTGGACGACCGCCTGATGAAACGCTGCGCGCACAGCCAGGAGTTCTTGAAGGAATACCCGGACTTCAAGCGCGCGCTGGAACAGCTGCCGGTCTCGCGCTGAACCTGGGCCGGCGGCGCGGGCCCGGCTTATCCTCGCGCGAATCGCGGCCCCAGGCGTAACCTGGGTTTCGTCCGGCGCAAAGTGGCGGGAATCCCTAATGGCATGCCGAGCGTGGCAATATGGGCATCCCCTTTCCCTGCCCGCGACGGGCCGCCCGACGATGACCCAGCCTTTCACCCCGCCCAGCTACCGCAACGCGCCCGACGTCACCTGGAGCACGGCTGACCTGTGCGACAACTGCATGGACGATCCCGCCTGGGGGCTGCGCGTGCTCCCGCCCGTGTTCCGCTCCTACGGCGGCCGGCCCTGGTACTTCGGCCAGGTGGTGGCGGTGCCCTCGCCCGGCGCGGACGGCGCCCTGTCGCTGGCCGGCCTGCTGGCGGAACCAGGGCTGGGTCGGGTGCTGGCGGTGGACGGACAGGGCCATGCCGCGCACGCCGTGCTGGGCGACCGCATGGCCGCCATGGGCGTGCAGAACGGCTGGAGCGGCGTGCTGCTCAATGGCTATGCGCGCGACACGCAGGCGCTGGCGCGCATGCCGCTGGGCATCCACGCCCTGGGCACGCTGCCGAACCGGCCGCGCGACATGCCGCGGGCAGTCGCCGGAACGCGCGTGCAGCTGCAAGGCGTCGACATCCACAGCGGGGACTGGCTGTACGCCGACACCGATGGCGTCGTGCTGCTGTCGCGCCGCCATACCGACGGGCCGGCGCGGCCGCAGGACTGACTCAGGGCGCGTGCCGCGCCTGCAATTCCGCGAACGAGGCCAGCTCGCCCGCCAGGGCGCTGGCCATGACGGTGGGCGGACTGGCCAGCCAGACGCTGCCGGGGCCCGAGCGCCCGGGGAAATTGCGGTTGATGGCGCTGACCGTCACCTGCCCCGCGTCGGTGGACGACCCCGGGCCGCAATTGGCGCAAGCGCCACAGGACGGCTGCAGGATGCGCGCGCCCACCGCCGCGAACGTCCGGTCGTAGCCGCGCGCCACGCAGTAGTCGCGCACCGCGGTGGTGCCGTATTGCAGATACAGCGTGACGCCTGACGGGATGCGCAAGCCGCGCGCCACCGCCCAGGCCAGCACCTCGTGATAGCGATCGAAGTCTTCGCGCTTGCCGGCGGTGCAGGAGCCGCCATAGGCGATGTCGACGCGGGGACGGTCCCGCAACGACGACAGCGGCACGCCGTTGCCCGGATCGCCCGGAGCCGCCACCAGCGCGGACAAGGCGCCGCAGTCCACCCGCAACGTCGCGGCGTAGGCGGCGCCGGGATCGCTGCGCATCCACGGTTCCAACGCCACGTCCACGCCGCGCCGCTCGCGCAGGAAGCGCACGGTCTCGGCATCCGGCGCCACGATCCCGGTCAGGCCGCCCAGCTCGGCGGTCATGTTGGTCAGCGTCGCGCGTTCGTCGATGGACAGGGCCGCCACCGCCTCGCCCGTGAACTCGAACACCTTGCCCACGCCCGCGCCGGCGCGGATCGCCGGCAGGGCCAGCAGGTGCAGCACGATGTCCTTGGCCGTCACGCCCGGCGGCAGCGTGCCCGCGAGCTCGACCCGCAACGACGCCGGCATCGTCAGCCGCACGGCGCCGGTGACGAAGGCGTTGGCCATGTCGGTCGTGCCCACGCCGAAGGCCACGCAGCCCAGCGCCCCGCTGTGCGGCGTGTGCGAATCCGTGCCCACCACCACCTGGCCCGGCAGTGCATAGCGTTCCGCCATCATGGCGTGGGAAATGCCGGCGACGTTGCCGCCCGTATCGCGCGCGGCTTCGGCCTCGGTCAGCGTGCGGTGCTGGCGCAGGCCGTAGGCGTCGACGAAATCACGCTGCGCCTGGCACATGACGCGCACGTTGGGAACGATGCCGGCCCGCACATGGTTGGGGCTCTCGTCCACGTAGGACGTGTGGTCCTCGAACACCACGATGCGCTCGCGGTCGACCAGGCGCAGCGGCTTGCCGAAACGGGCATGCAGCATATGGGCCGCCATGCCGGTGTAGTACTCGTGGATGAAGCGCCAGTCGGCCCGGACGAACACGCCGCCGCCCGGCTCGGACGAGGCCGGCGTCACGGCGGTGCGCAACAGGTGGCGCAGGATGATTTTCTCGAACAGGGTGCGGGGCGCACAATCGCCGGCGACGGGCTGCGGCTCAACGTCGCCCAGCCTGGCCTGGCCGAAGGCCAGCAGCCCCCCTGCCCTGACGATGGCGGCGGCCAGGTCGTCGCGATCCGCGACGATTTCGTCCACCGTGACGGCCTCGCCTTGCCGCAGGCGCTCCGCCAGGCTCATGTCGGTGCTGGTGTAGAGGCCGATGTTGTCGGCGTTCTGCCGATAGATGCGCTCGAAACTCTCGGCGATCACCAGGCGCACCCCCGCGGACTTCTCCGCCATGGGGCTGTGCTCGCGCGACGAGCCCTTGCCGTAGCGCTTGCCGCCCACCACCACGTTCACGCCCGCCCGCCGGATCGCGTCCGGCCCGACCGGCAGGGCATCGCCGGCCCGCAGGCCGGTGTAGGGATAGCGGCCCAGCGCCTCGTCGAAATGGGTCAGGATCGGGACAGGCGTGATCTCGTCGGTGGAGACGTCGTCTCGCAGCGGCTCCGCCTGTCGGCGCGCCAGCACGGTGCCCGCCAGCTGCGCCGCCACTTTCTCGGGATCACAGGACAGGAAAAGCAGCCGCGCGGGCGCATCGAGTACGTAGGTAGCCATATTGCCGGTGCTATTCAGGGGTGACGGCCGCGGCCTTGACCAGCGCCTGGCTCTTGGAGATTTCCTCGGTCAGCGTCCGGGCCGCGGCCTCGGTGCTGCTGCCTTGCGCCACGAAGCCTTGCGGGGCCAGCGTCTTCAGGACGGCCGGGTCCCGCATGGTCTGTTCGGTGGCGGCCTGCAGGCGCCGGACGATGTCAGCCGGCAGCCCGGCCGGCCCGATCAGCGCGATCCAGGCGTCGTAGGAATAGCCCTTCACTCCGGACTCGTCCAGGGTCGGCACGCCGGGCAGCGCGGCAAGACGCTCCGGCGTGCTGACGGCCAGCGCGCGCAGCTTGCCCGCCTGCACCTGCGCCAGCACGGAAGGCACCGCCAGGAACGCCACCTGGATCTGGCCGGACATGACGTCCGTGATCAAGGCGTTGCCGCCGCGATAGGGGATGTGCATCATGTCGACGCCGGCGCGGGACTTCAGCAGCTCGCCCGCCAGGTGCAGCACGCTGCCGCTGCCCGACGAGCCGTAGTTGATCTTGCCCGGCTGCGCCTTCGCGGCCGCCAGCAGCGCGCCGATGTCGCGGTACGGCGAGTTCTCGGCCGTCACCATTACCAGGGGCGTCGTGCCGATGACCGAAATGGGCGTGACGTCCTTCACCGAGTCGTACGGCATGCTCTTGTACAGGCTGGGATTGATGGCGTGATTGGACGACACGATGGCCAGCGTGTAGCCGTCGGGCTTGGCCGCCACCAGCTGGCGGGTGCCCGGAATGCCGGCCGCCCCGGCCAGGTTCTCCACGATCAGGGGCTGGGCCAGCGTCTTGCCCAGGGTCTCGGCCACCACGCGCGCCACCACGTCCGCGGTGGAGCCGGGCGAGGTGGGCACGATCAGCCGGATCGGACGTTCGGGGTAGTCGGCCGCAAGCGCCTGTGCGCCGGGGGCCAGCACGCCGAGCGCGAGCATACAGCTCGCGAGGAATCGGATGGGGGGGGTCATATTGTCTCCTGGTGAAGCGCAGCGGGGTCTCGTTGCCCCGTCCCGTCGCATGACGCGCTTCGACTATAAGGAGATGGCGCCGATCGCCGAAGTGCCCTCTGGGCACGACGGCCATCGCGAACCGAGATGGCGTCAGCCCTGCTGCGCCAGGAACTTGACCAGCGTGGCCGCGGTGGCCGACAACTGGCCCTGGTCCAGCAGGACGATGCAGAGTTGGCGCTGCGCCCACTCGTCGGACAAGGGCCGCACCACCACGTCCAGCGACTGCAGGTACAGCTCGGCCACCTGCTGCGGCATGACCGCGACGCCCAGGCCCGCGTGGGTCATGCGGCATAGGGCGTCCAGGCTCGCCACGCGGATCTTGACGGCAAGCGTGGCGCCCAGCGCGGCCGCCTGCGCCGCGAGCAGCTGCGTCAGCGCGCTGTTCTCGCGCAGGCCCACAAAGGTTTCGCCCGCGATGTCACGCAGGCTCAGCTGCCGCGCCGCGGCCTTGGGATGCCCGGCCGGCAGCATCACCGCCAGCCGGTCGCGGCGGTAGGGCAGCTGCTCCACGCCCTGCGCGCCGGGGATGCGGTTGCAGATCCCGAAATCGGCGGCGCGCTCGCGCACCAGCCGCAACACGTCGGGGCTATGCTGCTCTTCCAGGTCGATGTCCACTTCGGGAAACAGACGCTGGAACGCCGCCACGTCCTCGGGCAGAAACTGCACGATGGCCGACAGGTTCGCCACCAGCCGCACGTGGCCCTTCACCCCGGCATACAGGCGCGAGAGCTCCGCCCCCATGGCCTCGACATCGCCGATGATGCGCCGCGCATGGCGCAGCACGGTCTGCCCCGCCGGCGTCACGCTCACGCCGCGCGTATGGCGCTCGATCAGCGCCAGGCCCACCAGCGCCTCCATCTCGGCGATCCGCCGGCTGACCGCCGAGGGCGCGATGAACTCGCGCTCGGCGGCCCGCGCGATGCTGTTCTCCTGGCACACCGCGACGAACAGCCGCAGCGAAGTCAGGTCGAGTTTGCGTAGGAGGTTTTCCATGGTCGGGCTGGCTGGGGCGGGGCGGCGTCCCGTAACGTCGGGGATCGTACACCACGCCCGCGCCTCAGGCCGCCACGGGCTTCCGCGCCCGCCCGCGGTAGCGTTCCCAGAGCGCGGCCTCGCGCGAGCGCGCCCGCTCGACACCCTGTTCCTTGACGTGGCCGTAGCCGCGGATCTCGTCCGGCAGCGCCGCCAGCGCGAGCGCCGCCTCGCGATTGCCGGCGTCCAGCGTCCGGGCGAACTCTTCCGCCAGGGCGAAGTAATCGGCGACCAGCTGCCGCTCCATGCGGCGCTCGGCGGTCTTGCCGAACACGTCCAGCCAGGTTCCCCGCAGCCCCTTCATCGTGGCGAGCGCGCGAAACACGGTCTCCATCCAGGGGCCGTAGGCGCGCTTGCGCAGCCGGCCGCGCGCATCGCGCTTCGCGGTCGCGGGCGGCGCCAGGTGATAGCGCAAGCGGTAGTCCTTGCCCGGCTCGCCTTCGAATTGCTCGCGGAGCCGGGCCTTGAACGCCGGATCGACGTACAGCCGGGCCACCTCGTACTCGTCTTTGTAGGCCATGAGTTTAGCCAGGTTGCGGGCGACGGAGCGCGTCACCTCGAAATGTCCCGGGTCGGCCAGCAGCGCCTCGCGGGCGCGCACGGCCTCCACGGCGGCCAGGAACCGCGCCGCGTAGGCCTCGTCCTGGTAGGCGCGCAGGTGCGCGGCCAGGCGTCCGATCCGCCCGTCCAGGGATTCGGGCAACGCCGCCGTCTGGGCCCGCGGCGCGGGCTTGAGCGCCGCCGCGCCGAGGTGCGCGGCCTGGCGGCCCAGTTCGAACGCGGCCAGGTTCTTCTCCACCGCCACGCCGTTCAATTCGATCGCGCGCCGCAGGCTGTCGAGCGATAGCGGCAAGCCGCCCTGTTGCCAGGCATAGCCGAGCAACAAGGGGTTGGCGTAGATACCGTCGCCCAGCAGCGCCTCGGCCAGCGGCCCCGCTTCGATGAAATCGCAGTTGCCGCCGGTGCTGCGCGCCAGCGCCGCCTCGGCCTGTTCGCCGGGAAAGCGCCAGTCCGGCTGCGCCAGGAATGCCGCCGTCGGCGCGGCCGTGCTGTTCACCACTGCGCGCCCATGATCCGGCCGCAAGCGCGACAGCACTTCCGGCGAGGCCGACACCAGGGCGTCGCAGCCGATGACCAGGTCCGCCTCGCCCAGCGCCACGCGCGTGGCGTGCAGATCGTCGGGGCGGTTGGCCAGCTGCACGTGGCTGAGCACGGCGCCGCCCTTCTGCGCCAGACCCGCCATGTCCAGCACGGTCACGCCCTTGCCTTCGATATGCGCGGCCGCGCCCAGCAGCGCGCCGATGGTCACCACGCCCGTGCCGCCCACGCCGGCGATCACCACGCGATAGGCCGCGCCCGCGGCGATGTCCACGCGGCCGGGCAGCGGCGCCGCCGGCAACGTGGGCGCCCCCGCAGCCGCGCCGGGCTTGCGCAGGGCGGCGCCTTCGGCCGTCACGAAGCTGGGACAGAAGCCTTCCACGCAGGAGAAGTCCTTGTTGCAGGACGACTGGTTGATGCGGCGCTTGGTGCCCAGCGGCGTTTCCAGCGGCTCGACGGACAGGCAGTTGGACTGCGCGGAGCAGTCGCCGCAGCCTTCGCAGACGGCCTCGTTGATGAAGGCGCGGCGGGCCGGATCGGGATAGTCGCCGCGCTTGCGACGCCGGCGCTTCTCGGTGGCGCAGGTCTGGTCGTAGATCAGCACCGTCGTGCCGGCGATATCGCGCAGCGCGCGCTGCACGTCGTCGAGCGCCGCGCGGTGATGCACTTCCACCGCTTGCGGCAAGGCGTCCGCGGCGGCGTATTTTTCCGGTTCGTCGGTCACCACCACGGTCTTCGCCACGCCTTCGGCCTGCATCTGCGCGGCGATCTGCGGCACGGTCAGCACGCCGTCCACCGGCTGCCCGCCGGTCATGGCGACCGCATCGTTGTAGAGGATCTTGTAGGTGATGGACGCGCGCGCCGCGACCGCGGCCCGGATCGCCAAGAGCCCCGAATGGAAATAGGTGCCGTCGCCCAGGTTGGCGAAGATGTGGCGTTCGGACGTGAAGTCCTTCTGGCCCAGCCAGGCGACGCCCTCCCCGCCCATCTGGCTGAAGGTGTCGGTCTTGCGGTCCATCCACATCGCCATGTAGTGGCAGCCGATGCCGGCCACCGCGCGCGAGCCTTCCGGCACGCGGGTAGACGTATTGTGCGGACAGCCCGAACAGAACCAGGGCTTGCGCTCTTCCACCAGCGTGGGCCGGGCGGCCTCGCGCTCCTTGGCGTCGATGACCGCGAGCCGCGCCGCGATGCGCGCGCGCAGCGCGTCGGACAGCCCGGCCTTGTCCAGCCGCGCGGCGATCGCCCGCGCGATCAGCGCCGGCGACAGCTCGTGGCGCGCCGGCAGCAGCCAGCCGCCGCGCGGCGTGGACCATTCCCCGCCGCCGTGCTCGCGCTCGTCGAACTTGCCGTACACCCGCGGCCGCACGTCGTCGCGCCAGTTGTAGAGCTCTTCCTTCAGCGCGTATTCCAGGATCTGGCGCTTCTCCTCGACCACCAGGATTTCCTTCAGGCCGGTGGCGAATTCGCGGGCGCCCTGCGCATCCAGCGGCCAGATGCAGCCCACCTTCAGCACGCGTATGCCCGCCTCGCGGCAGGCGGCCTCGTCCAGCCCCAGGTCGTTCAAGGCCTGGCGCACGTCGAGGTAGGCCTTCCCGGCCGTCATGATGCCGAAGTGCGCGCGCGGCGAATCCAGCACGATGCGGTTCAGCTTGTTGGCGCGCACGTAGGCCAGCGCCGCATACCACTTGTGGTCCAGCAGCCGCGCCTCCTGGGCCAGCGGCGAATCCGGCCAGCGGATATTGAGGCCGCCCTCCGGCAGCGCGTCCGGCGGCAGCACGATGCGCACCCGCCCGGAATCCACGTCCACCGAGGCGCTGGATTCGACCACGTCGGTCACGCACTTCATCGCCACCCACAGCCCGGTGTAGCGGCTCATGGCCCAGCCGTGCAGCCCGTAGTCCAGGTACTCCTGCACGTTGGAGGGATACAGCACCGGGATGCCGCTGGCGATCAGCACGTGTTCGGACTGGTGCGCCACCGACGAGGACTTCGCGGCGTGGTCGTCGCCGGCCAGCATCAGCACGCCGCCGCGCGCCGAGGTGCCGGCGGAATTGGCGTGCTTGAGCACGTCCACCGAGCGGTCCACGCCCGGCCCCTTGCCGTACCACATGCCGAACACGCCGTCGCGCGTCGCCCCCGGAAACAGGTTCAGCTGCTGCGATCCCCAGACGGCGGTGGCCGCCAGGTCTTCGTTCACCCCCGGCTGGAACACCACGTCGTGCGATTGCAGGTGACGCTTGGCCTTCCACAGCGCCTGGTCCAGCCCGCCCAGCGGCGAACCCCGGTAGCCCGAGACATAGCCGCCGGTGTTCAGGCCCGCCTCGCGGTCGCGCTGTTTCTGCATCAGGGGCAGCCGCACTAGGGCCTGCGTGCCGCTCAGGTAGATGCGCCCCTGGGTGCGGGTGTACTTGTCGTCCAGCGACAGGCCATGGGTATCGGCCGCGCCAGTGGGAAGTGAGGCGTTCACGCTTGTCTCCTGCGTTCCGGGTTTTGATGTTTTCCGCAGTGTAGGAATGGCGCTGGCTATCGTATATTCATATATTCAGGTACCTGATATGCGATAAACAGATGGCTAACGATGTCACCCTGCGCCAGCTGCGCTACTTCGCGGCGGCGGCGCGCACCGGCCGGTTCTCGATGGCGGCGGCCGACGAGCACGTCTCGCAATCGGCCGTCACCAACGCCGTCCTGGCCCTGGAAGCCCAGCTGGGCGTGCGCCTCTTCGATCGCCACCCGCACGGCGTCACGCTGACGCCCGAAGGGCACAACTTCCACCAGCGCACCCGCGACGTGCTCGATTCCCTGGATGACGCCCTGCGCGAGCCCGGCTTCCAGCGCTATGCGTTGCGCGGGTCGGTGCGGATCGCGGCGTCCTACACGGTGCTGGGCTATTTCCTGCCGGACCTGCTGGCCCGTTTCCGGCGGCGTTATCCGGACGTGGTGCTGGACCTGTTCGACCTGGACCGCCCCGAGATCGAATCGGCCGTGGCCAGCGGCGAGGTCGAGCTGGGGGTGGCGCTGCTCTCCAACGTGGACCGGCGCGAGCGCTTCGGCCATCAAGTGCTGGTGCGGTCGCGGCGGCAGCTGTGGGCGGCATCCGGCCACCCGCTGCTGCGCGCGTCCTCGCCGCCCGCGCTGGCCGATATCGCGCGCCATCCCTACATCCTGTTGGAGATGGACGAAGGCGAGCGGTCCGCGCGGGCCTACTGGCAGGCCCGCGGACTGCAGCCCGACATCGCGTTCCGGACGCGCTCGATGGAAGCGCTGCGCGGGCTGGTGGCGCACGGCTTCGGCGTCACCATGCTGTCGGACATGGTCTACCGCCCCTGGTCGCTGGAAGGCCGGAAGATCGAAGCCGTGCCCATCCTGGACCCCGTGCCGCCGATGGAAGTGGGCCTGCTGTGGCATCCGCGCGCGGCCGTGGCCAAGCCGGCCGAAGCGTTCCGCCAGTTCATGATGTACGCCTGCGGGGTCTGAAAACGCCCGGCTTTCGCCCCCCGTTTCCGGCTCCCCCGATCTGCTGGATAACCACCATTTACAGGCGTGTCGTCCTCTGTGCATGCTGCTTTGCGACTCGGCGCAGATCGGGTGCCCCATGAAAAATGGAGACGACATGCCGAATTCCCTGCACTCCGCCCATATCCGCGAGATCGAACAGGTCGGCCTGGGCCGCCCCACCCAGCGCGACGCCCACGTGGTGAGCAGCTGGCTGCGCTGCCTGGACCAGTACCGGCTCGATCCCGCGCACGCGTGCGAAGCCTATATCGTGCCCGATGGCCGCCTGCGCGAACACCGGCAGCAATCCGAAGCGCTGATCTCGATCGCGCGGTCGGGCCTGGACCACCTGTTCCGGCAGGTGGCCGGGCAGAACTACGTGCTGCTGCTGGCCGACCGGCAAGGCGTCACCGTGGAATTCCTGGGCGACGCCCAGCAGACCGCCCAACTGCGCAAGGCGGGCCTCTACCTGGGATCGGAATGGTCGGAGCGGCGCGCCGGCACCTGCGCCGTGGGCGCCTGCCTGGAAAGCGGCGAAGCGCTCACCATCCACCAGAGCGACCACTTCGACAACACCCACACGCCGCTGTCCTGCACGGCGGCGCCCATCTACAGCGCCGACGGCGAGCTGGCCGCCGTGCTCGATATCTCGCTGCTCAGCTCTCCCATTCTGAAAGCCAGCCAGAATCTGGCGCTGCACCTGGTCACCAGCACTACGCGGCGCATCGAAATGGCCAACCTGATGGCGCGCACCAGCAACGAATGGGTGCTGCGCTTCGCGCGCTCGCCCGAGTTCCTGGACGTGGATCCCGAAGCCGCCATCTCGCTCGACGGCGCCGGCCGCATCCTCGGCATGACCCATACGGGAGCCAAGCTGCTGGCCCGCGCCGCCGGCCTGGACTGGCGCAATCCCGCCAACCTGATCGGCCAACCCGTCACCCGTTTCTTCGACCTGCGGCTGGACGACCTGCCCCGCTACACCCGCGCGCATGCGCCGCAGCAGCGCCTGATCGCCGCGCGCGACGGCAACGCCCTGTTCGCCCACGCCATCGAACCCAACCGGCAGGCCCGCGGCGCCAGCGTCGCCGTGCGGGGCGCGCCCGCCGCGCTGCGCGGCCTGGACGGCGGCGACGCCGGAATGGCCGCCTTGCTGGGGCGCGCCGCCAAGCTGGCCAGGCAGGGGCTGCCCATTCTGTTGCAGGGCGAAACCGGGGTCGGCAAGGAATACCTGGCCCGCGCCATCCATGACGGCAGCCAGCGCGCCGGGCGCTTCGTTGCGGTCAACTGCGCGGCGATCCCGGAATCCCTGATCGAAAGCGAGCTGTTCGGCTACCTGCCCGGCGCCTATACCGGCGCGGCGGCCAAGGGCCGCAAGGGCCTGATCGAGGAGTCCGACGGCGGCACCCTGTTCCTGGACGAGATCGGCGACATGCCGCTCGCGCTGCAAAGCCGGCTGCTGCGGGTCCTGGCCGAATCCGAGGTCACGCCCATCGGCGCCAATACCCCGCGCGCCGTGCGCTTGAGCCTGGTGTCGGCCTCGCACCGCGACCTGGCGGCGCGGGTGCGCGACGGCCACTTCCGCGAAGACCTGTACTACCGCATCAACGCCGCCACCCTCACGGTGCCGCCGCTGCGCGAGCGCGACGACCTGGAATGGCTGATCGCCCGCCTGCTGGCGCGCCACCAGGACGAAACCGGCGCTCCGGTGCTGGCGCCGGCCGCCCTCCTGGCGCTGAAAGCCCATTCCTGGCCCGGCAACATCCGCGAGCTCGCCAACGCCATCGCGGTGGCCGCGGCGCTGTGCGAGGACGGCGTGATCGAACCCGGCGACCTGCCCGACGCGCTGGCGGCCACGGCCACGGCCGCCAGTCCGGGCGAAGCCGCCTTGCGCGCCATGCTGGCGCGTTGCGCGGGCAACGTATCCGAAGCCGCTCGCCGCCTGGGCGTGGACCGCTCCACCGTGCACCGCCAGCTGCGGCGCTACGGTCTGTCTTCGCGCTCCTGACGTCATCGCGGAACGTTCCACGCCCGTTCCCCTCCCCACGCCTGCCGACCGGCGTGCCACGCCACACCCCGCGCGCCACAGCTGTGGCGCGCCGCCACGGTCGGCCGAAGCGTCCCTCTCCCGCGCCCGGCGCGGCGGCGCTGGCACGGCGATTGCTTGATCGTTGTCGACGCCCACCGGCCGGCACAGGCCGGGGCCGTCCACGGGCCGCGCTTCGGCCCGCCACGACCACGACCGCCCGTCACGGGCAAGGAGACAAGACATGCAGACCGATCATGCCGGCGCCGCGCTGGACGCGGTGCTCGACCGGCTGAACGCCGCGCTGGGCAACAAGGACATCGACGCCGTCGCGGCGCTGTTCCTGGACGAATGCTATTGGCGCGACCTGGTGCTGTTCACCTGGAACCTGCGCACGCTGGAGGGGCAGGACCAGATCCGCGACATGCTGGCGCGCCAGCTGGCGCAGGTGGAGCCGGTGCGCTTCGGGCGCGACGCCAAGGAGGCCGTGTCCGAAGACGGCGGCCTGTTGCAGGGCTGGATCGAGATCGAGACCCGCCTCGCCCGCGGCTACGGCCACGTCCGCGTGAAGGACGGCAAGATCTGGACGCTGCTGACCACCATGTCCGAGCTCAAGGGACACGAAGAGCCCAGCGGCGTGCGCCGGCCCAAGGGCGCCGAGCACGCCAGCAGCCGCGACCGCCAGACCTGGCTGGAAAAGCGCGAGCAGGAGGCCGCCGAACTCGGCTACCAGACCCAGCCCTACGTGCTCATCATCGGCGGCGGCCAGGGCGGCATCGCGCTGGGCGCGCGCCTGCGCCAGCTGGACGTGCCCACCCTCATCATCGAAAAGAACGAACGCGCCGGCGACAGCTGGAGAAAGCGCTACAAGTCGCTGTGCCTGCACGACCCGGTCTGGTACGACCACCTGCCCTACATCCCCTTTCCCGAGAACTGGCCGATCTTCGCGCCCAAGGACAAGATCGGCGACTGGCTGGAGATGTACACCAAGATCATGGAGCTCAACTACTGGACCTCCACCGTCTGCCAATCGGCGCGCTACGACGAGCAGAAACAGGAATGGGAAGTCACCGTGCTGCGCGAGGGCAAGCCGGTGGTGCTGCGGCCCAGGCAGCTGGTGCTGGCCACGGGCATGTCCGGCAAGCCCAACCTGCCGAGCTTTCCCGGACAGGACGAGTTCCAGGGCGAACAGCAGCACTCCTCGCGCCATCCCGGCCCCGACGCCTACCGCGGCAAGAACGTCGTGGTCGTCGGCGCCAACAACTCCGCGCACGACATCAGCGCCGCGCTGTGGGAGGCCGGCGCCAACGTCACCATGGTGCAGCGCTCGTCCACCCACATCGTGCGTTCCGACACGCTGATGGACATCGGCCTGGGCGGCCTGTATTCCGAGCAGGCGCTGGCCGACGGCATGACCACCCGCAAGGCCGACCTCACCTTCGCCTCTCTGCCCTACAAGATCATGGCGCAGTTCCAGATCCCGCTGTACGACCGGATGCGCGAGCGCGACGCGGAGTTCTACGGCAAGCTCGAAGCCGCCGGTTTCATGCTGGACTGGGGCGACGACGGCTCCGGCCTGTTCATGAAGTACCTGCGGCGCGGATCCGGCTACTACATCGACGTGGGCGCGTGCGACCTGATCATCGACGGCAGCATCAAGCTGCAATCCCGCACCGACGTCAGCCACCTGACCCGCGACGCCGTCGTGCTGAAGAACGGCGTGACCCTGCCCGCCGACCTGGTGGTCTACGCCACCGGTTACGGCTCCATGAACGGCTGGGCCGCGGACCTGATCAGCCGCGACGTCGCGGACAAGGTCGGCAAGTGCTGGGGGCTGGGCTCGGACACCACCAAGGACCCCGGCCCCTGGGAGGGCGAGCAGCGCAATATGTGGAAGCCCACGCAGCAGGAGGCGCTCTGGTTCCATGGCGGCAACCTGCACCAGTCGCGGCATTACTCGCAGTACCTGTCCCTGCAGTTGAAGGCGCGGCAGGTGGGGATCCCGGTGCAGGTCTACGGCCTGCAGGAGGTGCACCACAAGCAGTAGGCGCCCTGCCCGGCGGCCGCGGCCCCGAGGCGGGCCCGGCCGCTTGCGCCTGGCGGGGTGTCGGGGTAAATTGTTGACAATCTTGCGCCTCACCGCGCGTTATTCCGATTTTTTTGCCGAAATACGGAAAAATTGTCGACACCATGAGCAAAGTGCTGACGCTGCCAGGCGCCGCCCCGGGCGATAGCGAGACGCTTTCGGAACACATCTTCCGCAAGATCCAGTCCGCCATCGTCAAGGGGGAGATCGCCCCCGGCAGCAAGATTTCCGAGCCCGAGCTGGCGCGCATCCACGGCGTCAGCCGCGGTCCGTTGCGCGAGGCCCTGCACCGGCTGGAAGGCCAGCGGCTGCTGGTGCGCGTGCCCCATGCCGGCGCCCGGGTGGTGTCGCTGACCCGCCAGGAGCTCTCCGAACTCTACGAAATCCGCGAATCGCTGGAAGGCACCGCCTGCCGCCTGGCCGCCGAGCGCATGCCGCCCGCCGAGATCGCGGAGCTGCGCGGCGTGCTCGAAGCGCACGAGCGCGACGAGGCCTTCCAGGCCGGCCTGGGCTACTACCAGCAGGAGGGCGATTACGATTTCCACTACCGTATCGTCAAGGGCAGCGGCAACCAGATGCTGTTCCGCATGCTGTGCGACGAGCTCTACCAGCTGGCGCGCATGTACCGCATCCAGTATTCGACCACGCCCAACCGCCCCCGGCAGGCCTACGCCGAACATCACCGCATTCTTGACGCCATCGCCGACCGCGATGGCGAGTTGGCTGAAATCCTGATGCGCCGCCACATCCGCGCATCCCGTCTCAACATCGAACAGCAGATCGCGCAGGGCAACCTGCAGCGCACCGAGGCATGAACCAAAACTACCGCAAGCCCCTGCCCGGCACCCGCCTGGACTACTTCGACACCCGCGCCGCCGTCGAGGCGATTTCGCCCGGGGCCTACGACCGCCTGCCCTACACCTCGCGGGTGCTGGCCGAGAACCTGGTGCGCCGCTGCGACCCGGCCACGCTGACGGATTCGCTGAAGCAGCTGATCGAACGCCGCCGCGACCTGGACTTCCCCTGGTACCCGGCCCGCGTGGTCTGTCACGACATCCTGGGCCAGACCGCGCTGGTGGACCTGGCCGGCCTGCGCGACGCCATCGCCGAGAAGGGCGGAGACCCCGCCAAGGTCAATCCGGTGGTGCCGGTGCAGCTCATCGTGGACCATTCGCTTGCCGTGGAATACGGCGGCGACGATCCCGACGCCTTCGCCAAGAACCGCGCCGTCGAAGACCGCCGCAACGAAGACCGCTTCCATTTCATCGACTGGACGAAGCAGGCCTTCCGCAACATCGAAGTCGTGCCGCCGGGCAACGGCATCATGCACCAGATCAACCTGGAGCGGATGTCCCCCGTCATCTATACGCAGGACGGCGTGGCCTTCCCCGACACGCTGGTCGGCACCGACAGCCACACCCCGCACGTGGACGCGCTGGGCGTGATCGCCATCGGCGTGGGCGGCCTGGAGGCCGAGAACGTCATGCTGGGCCGCGCATCCTGGATGCGCCTGCCCGACATCGTCGGCGTGGAACTGACCGGCCGCGCCCAGCCCGGCATCACCGCCACCGACATCGTGCTGACGCTGACCGAATTCCTGCGCAAGGAAAAAGTGGTGGGCGCCTACCTGGAGTTCTACGGCGAAGGCGCCTCCAGCCTGACGCTGGGCGACCGCGCCACCATCTCGAACATGGCGCCCGAATACGGCGCCACGGCCGCGATGTTCTCCATCGACCAGCAGACCATCGACTACCTGCGCCTGACCGGCCGCGAGGACGAGCAGATCGCGCTGGTGGAAACCTACGCCAAGACCGCGGGCCTGTGGTCCGACAGCCTGAAGAACGCTGAATACGAACGCGTGCTGCGCTTCGACCTGTCCAGCGTGGTGCGCACGCTGGCCGGCCCGTCCAACCCGCACCGCCGCCTGCCGGTTTCCGACCTGGCCGAGCGCGGCATCGCCGGGGCGGTGGAAAACGAACCCGGCCGCATGCCCGACGGCGCCGTCATCATCGCGGCCATCACCAGCTGCACCAACACCAGCAACCCGCGCAACGTCATCGCCGCCGGCCTGCTGGCGCGCAACGCCAACCGCGCGGGCCTGACCCGCAAGCCCTGGGTGAAGAGCTCGCTGGCGCCCGGATCCAAGGCGGTCTCGCTGTACCTGGACGAAGCCGGCCTGACCGAAGACCTGGAAAAACTCGGCTTCGGCGTGGTGGCTTTCGCCTGTACCACCTGCAACGGCATGTCGGGCGCGCTGGACCCGAAGATCCAGCAGGAAATCATCGACCGCGATCTCTACGCCACCGCCGTGCTCTCGGGCAACCGCAACTTCGACGGGCGCATCCACCCCTACGCCAAGCAGGCCTTCCTGGCCTCGCCGCCGCTGGTGGTCGCCTACGCGATCGCCGGCACCATCCGCTTCGACATCGAGCGCGACGTGCTGGGGCAGGACGCCAGCGGCCGCGACATCCGCCTGAAGGACATCTGGCCCAGCGACGAAGAGATCGACGCCATGGTCAAGTCCGCCGTCAAGCCCGAGCAGTTCCGCAAGGTCTACGCGCCCATGTTCGGCATCCAGGACGAGCGCGGCGCCGCCGTCAGCCCGCTGTACGACTGGCGCCCCATGAGCACCTACATCCGCCGCCCGCCGTACTGGGAAGGCGCGCTGGCGGGCGAACGCACTCTGCGCGGCATGCTGCCGCTGGCCGTGCTGGGCGACAACATCACGACCGACCACCTCTCGCCGTCCAACGCCATCCTGATGGACAGCGCCGCCGGCGAATACCTGCACAAGATGGGCTTGCCCGAAGAGGACTTCAACTCCTACGCCACCCACCGCGGCGACCACCTCACCGCCCAGCGCGCCACCTTCGCGAACCCCAAGCTCTTCAACGAAATGGTGAAGAACGACGACGGCACGGTGAAGCAGGGCTCGCTGGCGCGCGTGGAGCCGGAAGGCAAGGTCATGCGCATGTGGGAAGCCATCGAAACCTACATGAACCGCAAGCAGCCGCTCATCATCGTGGCCGGCGCCGACTACGGCCAGGGTTCCTCGCGCGACTGGGCCGCCAAGGGCGTGCGCCTGGCCGGCGTGGAAGCCATCGTGGCCGAAGGCTTCGAGCGCATCCACCGCACCAACCTGATCGGCATGGGCGTGCTGCCGCTGGAGTTCAAGCCGGGCGTCAACCGCAAGACGCTGGGCCTGGACGGCACCGAGAGCTACGACGTGATCGGCGAGCGCAAGCCGCGCGCCGACCTCACGCTGGTGATCCACCGCCGCGACGGCCAGACCGTCGAGGTGCCGGTGACCTGCCGCCTGGATACCGCCGAGGAGGTGTCGATCTACGAGGCCGGCGGCGTACTGCAACGCTTCGCGCAGGACTTCCTGGAAGCCTCATCCGCGGCCGGCGCCGAGAAGAAAGCCGGCTGATCCGCCCTCAGCAAAGCGAGCGCCCGAGGCGCTCGCCCCCTCCCCACACGAGACATCAGGACTGCCCCATGGCCCATGCTCCCCAGACCAAGATTGCCGCCACCTACATGCGCGGCGGCACCAGCAAAGGCGTGTTCTTCAAGCTCGACGACCTGCCCGAATCGGCGCGCGTCGCGGGCGCAGCGCGCGACGCGCTGCTGATGCGCGTGATCGGCAGCCCGGATCCCTACGGCAAGCAGATCGACGGCATGGGCGCCGCCACGTCCAGCACCAGCAAGACCGTCATCGTCGGCAAGAGCACCCGTCCCGATCACGACGTCGACTACCTGTTCGGCCAGGTCTCCATCGACCAGCCCTTCGTCGACTGGAGCGGCAACTGCGGCAACCTGTCGGCCGCGGTGGGCCCCTTCGCCATCGCCAACGGCCTGGTGGACCCGGCGCGCGTGCCCGCCAACGGCACCGCCGTCGTGCGCATCTGGCAGGCCAACATCGGCAAGACCATCATCGCGCACGTGCCGATCACCGATGGCGCGGTGCAGGAAACCGGCGACTTCGAGCTCGACGGCGTGACTTTCCCCGCCGCCGAACTGCGCCTGGAATTCATGGATCCGGCCGAAGAAGGGGATGGCGGCTCCATGTTCCCCACCGGCAACCTGGTGGACGACCTGGAAGTGCCCGGCGTGGGCACCTTCAAGGCCACCATGATCAACTCGGGCATCCCCACCATCTTCCTCGACGCCGAGGCGCTGGGCTACAAGGGCACGGAGTTGCAGGACGACATCAACGGCGACGCCGCCGCGCTGGCGCGTTTCGAAACCATCCGCGCCCACGGCGCGCTGCGCATGGGGCTGATCAAGACGCTGGAAGAAGCCGCCGGCCGCCAGCACACGCCCAAGGTCGCCTTCGTCGCCCGCCCCAAGGAATACGTGTCCTCCAGCGGCAAGAAGATCGGCGCCGGCGACATCGACGTGCTGGTGCGCGCCCTGTCCATGGGCAAGCTGCACCACGCCATGATGGGCACGGCGTCCGTCGCCATCGCCACGGCGGCGGCGGTGCCCGGCACCCTGGTGAACCTGGCCGCCGGCGGCAACGAACGCGACAACGTGTGCTTCGGCCATCCGTCGGGCACGCTGCGCGTCGGCGCCGAGGCCAAGCTCGTGGACGGCGAATGGAAGGTCACCAAGGCCATCATGAGCCGCAGCGCGCGCATCCTGATGGAAGGCCGCGTGCACGTGCCGCGCGAAGGGTTCTAAACCAGGCTCACGCTTGCGCGCATGAAAAACGGGGCCAGGCGCCCCGTTTTTTTTTCGGCCTGACGCCGGCACCTCAGCCCTTGGCCCCCGCCGCCTCCAGCAGCCGCGCCACTTCCGACTGCCCGCGCTCGCGGGCATGCTTGAGCGGCGTCACGCCCTTGCCGTCGGCCAGGTCGACGTCGGCGCCGGCTTCGATGAGCCGCTTGACGATGGCCTGGTGACGCGGGCCGCCGTCGCCCAGGATCACCGCTTCCAGCAGGCCGGTCCATCCCAGGTTGTTCACGTGGTCGGGGTCCGCGCCCGCGCGCAGCAGCATGTCCACCACCTCGACGTGGCCGCGCTCGCAGGCGGGTATCAGGGCGGTGCCGCCGTAGCGGTTGGTGCTTTTCAAATCCGCGCCGTGCGCGAGCGTCAGCGCCAGGATGTCGCGGTAGCCCCGGGCCCCCGCGAGCAGGTAGGCGCTGTCGTGGATGGCGTTCTTCGCATTGACGTCGGCGCCCGCGTCGATCAGCGCGCGCGCGGCCTCGACGTGGTTGCCCTGCGTGGCGCGCAGCAGCGGCGTATTGCCGCTGCCGTCGCGCGCCTCGATCGCGGCCCCTTGGCCCAGCAGAGTCTTGACCCGGCCCGCATCGCCGTCGCCCGCAGCCGCGAGCAGCGCCGCGTCCTGGCCCGCGGCGCCGGCTCCGCCGCCGATGCTCAGCAGGAACGCCGCCACCCAGATACGGCACACGCCAAAGATAGGCATATCGAAATCTCCCTTGATAACGCGTCTCCGGACCGTCCCGGGCACGAGACCTAGTATGGCGAGTCGGCGGAGTATTATGAAATTAATTGGCTTAATGGCTTTCAGTGGAAGTTCAAATGCTTGATCCCGTCCTGCTGCGCAGCTTCGTTACCGTGGTGGACACGGGCAATTTCACGCGCGCGGCCGAATACCTGCATCTGACGCAATCCACCGTCAGCCAGCACGTGATCCGCCTGGAAGACCAGCTCGATTGTCGCCTGCTGGATCGCGCGCAGCGCCACATCCTGCCGACCGAGGAAGGCGAGCGCCTGCTCGGCTATGCCCGCAGCATCCTGCGGCTGTCCGAGGAAGCGCGCGAAAGCGTGTCCGCCGCGCAGGCGAGCGCGGTGGTGCGACTGGGCGCGCCCGAGGAATTCATGGGGTCCGCGCTGATGCCCACCATCGCGGCCGTGCAGGCCGCCTATCCGCTCCTGCGCGTGGAAGTGGACGGGGGGCTCAGCCATGAGCTGCTGCGGCGCTACCGCGAAGGCGAGTTGGACCTGATGCTCGTCAAGCAATGGGAAGTCGACGCGGACTGCCACGCGCAGTGGCCCGAACCTCTGTGCTGGATCACCGCCCGCGATGCGCCGCCGCCCGCGCCCGACACGGCCGTGCCGCTGGTCGCGTTTCCGGCGGGCGCGCTGTATCGCCAGGAAATGACCGCCATGCTGGAGACCGGCGGCAAGCCGTGGCAGGTGCGCTTCTCCAGCCCCAGCCTGCCCAGCCTGGTCGCGGCGGTGGCGTCGGGACTGGGCGTCAGCCTGCTGCCGGCCGCCTGCGTGACGGCGGAGCACCGCGTGCTGTCCGCCGAAGAGGGGTTTCCCGCGCCCGGCGGCCTGCGCCTGGCGCTGTATGCGCGCTCGCGCCTCAGCGATGCCGGCCATGCCCTGCGCGGCGCGCTGGAAACCTATTGCGAGCGGCGCGCCGTCCAGGTCACGCCGGGCGGGTAGCGGCGCCGGCGGTAAAGGCCGAGGCCTCGCCCTGCGGCTCGCCCTTGCGGAACAGGAAGCGCGGCGCCGGCGCCGCGGCCACCGCCGCCGCGCCGTTGGGCGCGGGCAGCGCGACGAAGGTGGCCTCGTTGCCCACCCGCAGGCCGTAGCCGTCCAGGCCCAGCACCGCCGCGCCGGCGTGGGACGCCATGTCCAGCGCCACCCGCAGTTCCGCGTCGGTGTAGAAGCCCGAGCGGTAGCCGATCAGCATCGCCCGCTGCAGCATGTCGCCGTTGCCGTAGGGCCACCAGGTGTCCTGGATGTTGTCGTTGCCCGCGAACACCGCCACGCCCGCGTCGCGCAGGCGCAGCACGGGCGGGAAGGCGCGGTCGCCCGGCGCGTTGGTCATGATGGCCACGCCGGCGTCGGCCAGCCTGCGCGCCACCTCGTCCACCGCCCTCGGTTCGACGTCGCCCAGCGCGTAGGCGTGGCTCACGGCGACGCGGCCGGCCAGGCCCAGCGCCTTGGTCCGCGCGGCGATGCGGGCCAGCTGCTCGATGCCCGGCATGTCCGGCTCGTGCAGATGGATGTCGATCTTCGCGCCCAGGCGGTCCGCGATGCCGAATACGCGGTCCAGCTGCCCTTCGGCGTCGCCGTCCAGCGTGGAGGGGTCGATCCCGCCCACGACGTCGGCGCCTTCGCGCACGGCCGCCTCCAGCAGGTCCGCGGTGCCCGGACAGGACATCACGCCGGCCTGCGGAAACGCCACCAGCTGGATATCGACGATGCCGCGCCATTTCTCGCGCGCTGCCATCACGGCATGCAGGTTGGCCAGCCCAGTGGTGGCGTCCACGTCCACGTGGCTGCGCATCGCCACGGTGCCGAAGGCCGCCGCCTGCGCGATGAGCGCATCGGCGCGCCCTTCCATCGGCGGCGCGGCGGCCAGCTCGCGCTTCTCGATGGCCAGCCGCTCGCGCAGCGTGGCCGCCGGCTGGTGCGGATGCCAGCGGTCGCCGACGAAACTCTTGTCCAGGTGAATGTGCCCGTCCACGAAGCCCGGCAGCACCAGGTGGCCGCGCAGGTCCGTGACCTCGGCCTCCCCGAGCGCGGGCGGCTGCGCGCCGATCGCAAGAATGCGTCCGTCGCGGACGGTCAGGGATAGCGGGGTGCCGTCGATGTCGACGGCATTGATGAATACGCGGTCTGTCATGGTTCGCCTTCGTCTTGCGGACGGCGTGGCGGCGCGTGCGCCGCCACCGGGCCGTCAAAGCCTCGTACCTTATCGGAGGGCGCCGCGGGCGGCCAATTAAGTGTTGCGATGCCTGCCAATCGGAATCGCGATACCGCGTCCGGAGCATTCCAGGCGCGGGCTGGACTCGATCCGGGTATGGTCCTATACTCGCGTCTTGCTGTAGTTCACCACGCATGCCCGCCGGCAGACGCACGTCGCCGGAGGCATCCGTCACAAGGCCGCGCGCAGCGGCCCGGCGTGTAACGCCGAAACACCCATGCCCAGCCTTGACCGGCTGCGGAACCACTCTCCTGCTTACCAGGCAGGACCCTCGCTCACCGCATAGGGCAACGTCCAAAGCAACAAACGTTCGGCGCTATGCGGGAGCAAGACACCTACACGGTGTGCCTTGTCGCTGTCCCGCCGAGGGCGTCGCTTGCCGCGCGCGCTCGCCGGGCAGGCCCGCGATCGCGCCTACGGCCGCTCGCCTGGTGTTTCGGCTGCGTCATCGGGGTTTGCCGCCCATCGCATCCCGCGGAAACGGCCTTCATGCAGCCATGACTGTCCGTCATGAACACGCTGTCAAGGAGAAAGGACGAAGACGATGCAAGAGACAGAATTCTTTCAGCTATCGGCGACAACCGCCATCCTGCTGCTCGCAGGCTTCTACGGCGCGACATTCCTCATGTCGCTGCTCATCGGCGAAAAGAACGAGAACGTCGACGGCTACATGGTGTCGAACAACGCGGTGGGTTTCGGGCTGTCCACGGCCAGCATGATCGCCACCTGGATCTGGGCCGCCTCGTTCTACGCCAGCGCCACCTCGGGCTATAAGTACGGGCTGTCCGGCCCCCTGCATTATGGCTTCTGGGGCGCGCTGATGATTCTCTTCATTTATCCCTTCGGCAAGCGCTTCCGCAAGCTGGCGCCCAAGGCCCACACGCTGGCCGAGGTCATCCACGCGCGGCACGGCACGTCCAGCCAGATGATCATGGCCGTGTCCAACATCGTGGGCAGCTGTATCAGCCTGATGGTGAACTTCACCGCGGCCGGCGCCCTGGTCTCCATCCTGAGCCCGCTCAGCTTCATCCAGGGCGTGCTGATCGCCGGACTGGGCGTGCTGTCGTACACGCTGTGGTCGGGTTTCCGCACCTCCGTGATGACCGACTTCGCGCAGCTCGCCGCGATGATCATCGCGGCGGTCATCATCATTCCGCTGATCTTCTTCAACGCCGGCGGCCCCGACGTGCTGCAGGCCAATATGTGGCGCCTGGATCCCGAGCAGGCCGACTTCTATTCCACCAAGGCGATCCTGGAACAGGGCGCGCCCTACTTCGTCGCGGTGCTGGCCTACGCCATCGGCAACCAGACGATCGCGCAACGCCTGTTCGCCGTGCGCGAAGACCTGATCAAGCCCACTTTCCTCACTGCCACGGCCGGCTACGGCGCCGTCGTGATCGGGCTGGGCATGCTGGGCCTGCTGGCGCTTTTCGTCGGCCTGGAACCGGCCAACGGCGACATGAACAACATCATCCCGCAGATGGCGTCGACCTACCTGCCGCCCTTCGGCATCGCGCTGTTCTTCCTCCTGGTGGTGGGCTCGCTGTCCTCGACCGCCGACTCCGACCTGGCCGCGCTCTCCGCCATCGTCATGACGGACATCTACGCCAAGAACCTGTCGCGCGGCCGCCCCGATCCGCGCCGCATGCTCTGGTGGGGCCGCGTCACCATGATCGTCGCGACGATGGTCGGCGTGATCTTCGCCAGCCTGCGGCTGGACATCCTGGTGATGCTCGTCTTCGTCGGCGCGCTGTGGGGCGCCATCGTCTTCCCCGTGATCGCCAGCTTCTACTGGGACCGCGTCGACAACCGCGCCTTCGTGTGGTCCGTGCTCAGCGCCGTGGCGCTGTTCGCCGTCGCGCGCTTCGAACTCATCCCCATCCAGGGCGCGGTCGCGGTCTTTTTCGAAATCTGCGCGGCCATCGGCGGCGGCGTGGTGCTGGGCCTCATGACGTTCGGCTTCTTCGGCCGCAAGGCCGCGCTCGCCGTGGGCGCCGCGGGCATGGCGGTGATGCTGCCGGCCTTCGTCGGAACGCTGCGCGAATACATCGTGCTGATGGGTTCCCTGACCGCCTACGGCGTCAGCGCGGCGGTCTGCGCGGGCCTGAGCCTGCGCAACACCCGGCGGTTCGATTTCAGCGTGCTGGCCGACCGCGTGACCTCGTTCCATCGCGAGCAGGACGCGCAGGCCGCCGCCCCCGCGCAGGGCGCCGCCATCCAGCCCGCCAAGGGCTGATCCCCACACACACGAACAAGGAGACCGATATGTGGTTGACGTTGTATTTCCTGGTCTGGCCGGCCATCTCCGCCCTCATCCTGGCGCTGCTGTGCGTGACGCTGTGGCAGGACATCCGCGCCGCCAGGCGCAGCGGGAAGTCCATGATCTGACTCCCATTCCGGGCGGCGCCCGCCGCCTGTGCTTCACCTTATGAGTCCCTTCCTGCGCCGCATGCAGGGCCTGAAGCGCGCAGGCGGGATCTTGCGGATCCTGACCGGCGTGCCCCCCCGGCCGGTAAAACGCTTGACCTTGACATCATTGGAATCTTTATAGTGGTGTCCATCAGTGGAGATTACAAGTTTTCAAGGAGCGGATATGAGTGCCATCCCAGCAGACAGCGTCGCGGTCAGCCTTCCCATCGAAGGCATGACCTGCGCCTCGTGCGTGGGCCGGGTCGAAAAGGCCTTGAAGGCCGTGCCGGGCGTGAACAAGGCCAGCGTCAACCTGGCGACCGAACGCGCCGACATCACGTTTGAAGGCAAACCGGACGTCGCCGCCGCCGTGCAGGCGGTGCAGAAGGCCGGATACGCCGTCGCCGAAACCACCATGGAACTGTCCGTCGCCGGCATGACCTGCGCGTCCTGCGTGGGTCGCGTCGAGAAAGCCCTGAAGGCCGTGCCCGGCGTCAGCAGCGCCACCGTCAACCTGGCTACCGAGCGAGCCAGCATCACCGCGGCCGGCGGCGTTTCCGCCAGCGCGCTGATCCAGGCCGTGGCCAAGGCAGGCTACGAAGCGCGGACCCTGTCGGCCGAAACCAGCGACACCGACGCCGTGGCCGAACGCCAGGCCGCCGAGCTGAAGTCCCTCACGCGCGCCCTGACCGTCGCCGCGATCTTCGCGCTGCCCGTGTTCATCCTGGAAATGGGCGCCCACATCGTGCCGGCGTTCCACCACGTCATCGCCGAAACCATCGGCACGCAGAACAGCTGGTACCTGCAATTCGTGCTCGCCACCATCGTGCTGTTCGGCCCGGGCCTGCGCTTCTTCAAGAAGGGCATTCCGGCGCTGCTGCGCGGCGCGCCCGACATGAACTCCCTGGTGGCGGTCGGCACCTCGGCCGCCTATGCCTATTCGGTGGTGGCCACCTTCGCGGCCGGGCTGCTGCCCGCCGGCACGGTCAACGTCTACTACGAGGCCGCCGCGGTCATCGTGGCGCTGATCCTGCTGGGCCGCTACATGGAAGCCCGCGCCAAGGGCAATACCTCTGAAGCCATCAAGCGCCTGCTCGGCCTGCAGGCCAAGACCGCGCGCGTCGTTCGCGACGGCGCGACGATGGAACTTGCCATCGAGGAAGTGGTCGCGGGCGACCTGATCGAGGTCCGTCCGGGCGAACGCATTCCGGTGGACGGCGAAGTCGTGGAAGGCACCAGCTTCATCGACGAGTCCATGATCAGCGGCGAACCCGTGCCGGTCAAGAAGGCGCCTGGCTCGGAGGTCGTCGGCGGCACCGTCAACCAGAACGGCGCGCTGACGTTCCGCGCCACCAAGGTCGGCGGCGACACGCTCCTGGCCCAGATCATCCGCATGGTCGAGCAGGCGCAAGGCTCCAAGCTGCCGATCCAGGCGCTGGTGGACCGCATCACGATGTGGTTCGTTCCCGCCGTCATGGCCGCCGCCGTCCTGACTTTCATCATCTGGCTGACGTTCGGCCCGGAACCCGCGCTGACCTTCGCGCTGGTCAACGCCGTCGCGGTGCTGATCATCGCCTGCCCCTGCGCCATGGGCCTGGCCACGCCGACCTCCATCATGGTGGGCACGGGCCGCGCCGCGCAGATGGGCGTGCTGTTCCGCAAGGGCGAAGCGCTGCAATCGCTCAAGGACGCCAAGGTCGTGGCCGTGGACAAGACCGGCACGCTGACCAAGGGCCGGCCCGAACTGACCGACCTGATCGTGGCGCCGGGCTTCGAGCGCAATGCCGTGCTGGGCAAGGTGGCGACCGTCGAAGCCAAGTCCGAACACCCCATCGCGCAGGCCATCGTGGACGCGGCCCGGGCGCAGGACATCGCCCTGGGCGCCATCTCGCAGTTCGAGTCGATCCCCGGCTTCGGCGTGAGCGCCCGCGTGGACGGCGACCTGGTGGAAATCGGCGCCGACCGCTACATGCGCGAACTCGGCCTGAACGTCGAGACCTTCGGCTCCGACGCCGCGCGCCTGGGCGACGAAGGCAAGACCCCGCTGTACGCCGCGATCAACGGCCAGCTCGCCGCCATGATCGCCGTGGCCGACCCCATCAAGGAAACCACGGCCGCCGCCATCCGCGCCCTGCACGACCTGGGCCTGAAGGTCGCGATGATCACCGGCGACAACCGCCGCACCGGCCAGGCCATCGCCCGCCAGCTCGGCATCGATGAAGTCGTGGCCGAAGTGCTGCCCGACGGCAAGGTCGAAGCCGTGCAGCGGCTGAAGCGGCAGTACGGCCCGGTCGCGTACGTGGGCGACGGCATCAACGACGCGCCGGCGCTGGCCGAGGCCGACGTGGGCCTGGCCATCGGCACCGGCACGGACATCGCCATCGAGGCCGCCGACGTGGTGCTGATGTCGGGCGACCTTGGCGGCGTTCCCAACGCCATCGCCCTGTCCAAGGCCACGCTGCGCAACATCAAGCAGAACCTGTTCTGGGCGTTCGCCTACAACGTCGCGCTGATCCCGGTGGCCGCCGGCCTGCTGTATCCGGTCAACGGCAGCCTGCTCTCGCCGGTGTTCGCGGCGGGCGCGATGGCCCTGTCCAGCGTGTTCGTCCTGACCAACGCGCTGCGGCTGCGCCGCTTCGCGCCGCCCTTCGCGGCCTGAGGCCGGGGCCGGCGGCCCCGGCTCCCCCGCCCGGCCCCTTTACTTCGACGCGCTGGCCACCAGCGCGTCGAACTGCTTGTCCAGCTCGGCCAGCGAATCGCGGATGTGATCGCGACGCGCCTTGATCCAGGCATCCTGCGACTTCAGCTGTTCGCGCGCCTCCTTGATCATGCGCTCCATCTCGGCCGGCTGCGGACCGCCCGAGGTCGCGCGGTTCTTCACGATGGCCACCGGATCCAGGGTCGAGCGGAATTCCGCCTCGCTCATCGGCAGCTCGGCGCCGTACTTCGAATCCTTCATGGCATCCGCGTAGATGCGGCGCGCCTGCTCGTACGGGAAGTCCAGCGGCTTGATGTTGTTGGCCTTGGCGTAGGTCACGACTTCGGACGCGAAATGGTGCCCGTCGCGGAACGGCAACTTGTACTTGCGCATCAGCACGTCGGCCAGTTCCTGCGAGGCCGTCCAGTCGCTGTTGAGCTCTTCCAGGGCGCGATCGGGGCTGATCACCATGGCCTTCAGCACCCGGTTCCAGCGCTTGAGCGTCGAAATGCCCGCATCCACCATGGCCGAGTTCTGCTTCACGTCCTTGGGATCGCTCATGCCCGGCGTGATGTTGTGCGTCTGGATCACCGGCCCCATGGCAAGCGTCACGGCGGTGGACGCGTCGCTGCGGGTGTCGTTCAGCAGGCCGGGATTGCGCTTTTGCGGCATGGCGCTGGACACGTAGGTATTGCCGCCGCCTTCTTCGAGCAGGATCCAGGGGCGCGGCTGCGCGTACTGGGTCATCACGTCTTCCACGAAATTTCCCGCGCGCAGCGCGATGCTGGTGACGATGGAGCCCACTTCGACGGGCTGGTCCATGGACGAGATCTGCGAGGCGTCGTAGGCGTTGTCCACCAGCGCGGTGAAGCCCAGGTACTGCGCCATGCGCTTGCGGTCCAGCGGCCAGCTGGTGCCGTTGAGCACCGTGGTGCCCATCGGCGAGCGATCGATGCGCGCATAGGCCTCGCGGATGCGCTGGGCGTCGCGCGCCAGGCCGGCCGCCTGCCCCAGCAGGTAGTGCCCATAGCTGTTCGGCTGCGCCGCCACGCCGTTGGTGTAGTTCGGCACGATGGTGCCGGCATGGCGAGCGGCCAGTTCCACCAGGGTGGTGGACGTGGCATTGAGCTGGTCGGCCAGTTCCAGCAGCTTGTCGCGCAGGATCGCGCTGCGGTAGGTGGCGTGCATGTCCTGGCTGGAGCGCCCGGCGTGCAGCAGCGTCACGTCCTCACCCGCCGCCTTGATCAGCAGCGGCTCGAACGTGATGACGCTGGCCGGCCGCTTGGCGCCCGGCTGGTTGCCGTCGCTGATCACCTTGGCCACGCCCGCCGCCAAACGCGGCGCCATGGACTTGTCCAGCAGCCCCTCGTCCGTGTTGATCACCGCCGTGGCCTTGTTGATCTCGCCCAGCCAGAAGAACGGATCGCGCGGCGCCGGCGTCGCGCCTTGCGCCTGCTGGGCCGACGCGGTCTGGGCGCCGAGCGACAGGGCCAGGGCGGCGCCCAGAAGGGGAAGGAAATGTCTCATGGCGTTCTCGTCGTAGGGGGATGGGGGACCTAGTGTATCGACGCGACCGCTCGTGGAAAATACCGGATTTCACGGAGCCGGGCGCGGCATCCCCTCTGTTGGCGCGGTCGCCGCGCCGCCCTGTCAGCGTAATTTCAGGTAGGCGGCGTCGATATCTCCTCCCGGCAGGCGCGGCGCCGGTTGCGCCGCCATGGCCTTGCGCGTGTCGCCCAGCAGCGCGGCGGTGGCGCGGCCCAGCGCCAGGTCCGGATGCTGCCGCTGGCGCTGCTCCACGACCTGCGCGGCGACCGCCAGTTCGACGGCCAGCATCCGGTAGGCCAGCTCGGCCGCGTGGTCCAGCCGCTCCACGACCAGCGGCGCCTGCGTGCCCACGTCCTCGATGTCCCGGGCCGAGGGCTGCACCAGCGACGACACCGGCACCGTCTCCGCATAGATGCGGGTCTGCAGGACGTTGGCGGTCTTCCAGAAGCCGGCCAGGCTGCCCGGCGGCTGGCCGTCGAGCAGGTCGATGCCCGTGAAGTCCTTGGTCGCCAGCCGGTTGGCCCGCTGCATGGAATGGTTGGACAGATGGCTCAGGCCCACCGCCATCGCCTGCGCGTCGAGGGCCCAGCCCACGGGTTCGAAGTGCGCGGTCGGCACGACGGCACCGGTCACCGGGCGGCCGTCGACCGTTCCTTTGACGTAGTACCGCGCCTCCTGCTCGCGAGCGCCTTCCGCCGGCGTGACGTCCAGCAGGATGACGGGGTTGTCGTCGGAGGCGTTCAGCTGCGTGCGCAAGTGCGCAGTCAGCGTCTGAAACTGCTGACGCAGGGCGCCATGCAGCTGCGGTGTCGTGCGAAAGCTCAGCGGATCCTGGCTGAAGCGCGCGGGGTCCTTTTTCCACAGATAGCTGCCGTCCAGCAACGCCGCGATCCGCCCGGCCGCTTCGCGATGCCCCGGGAAGGGACGCGCGGCCACGCTGTCCGGCAGCAGCGGCGCCACGTTGCCGTTCAGCGCTTCCAGGCTGGCGGCGAATACCAGGTCCGCCCGGTCGAGCAGGCGGCCCAGGTCGTAGGCGACCAGCGCCGCGTGGCCGGCCGAGTAGGCATTCGAACTCATGATGGCCAGGGCGTCCTTGGCGAACGGGCGAACCGGCGCGATGCCCGCGGCGCGCAGCGCCTGCGCGGCGGGCACGCGGCGGCCGTCCACCAGCACCTCTCCCAGGCCCATCATCGCCAGTCCGGTGTAGGACAGCAGGAAGATGTCGGCCTCGCCCACCGACGCATCGCGCGGCACGACCGGCGTGATGCCCGCATTGAGCAGCGCCGCGTACATGTCGGCGATCTCGGCCTGCATGCCGGACGCGCCCGTCAGGGCGGTATTCAGGCGCGCCGTCAGCGCGGCGCGCACGATGGCCGCGTCGGTGGCGGGGCCGGTTGCCCGGCTGTGCGAAATCAGCAGGTTGCGGTTGAACGCCTCGGACGATTTGCGCACGTCGGCGGCATTCTCGCGCTGCCCCTCCAGCACGGCAACCTGCCTGGCCGCGCCGACGCCGCGATTCAGGCCGTAGATCGGCATGTCGGCCTGCGCGGCGGCCAGCACCACATCGTGGCCTCGGGCCACGCGGCGGCGGGCCTCGGGCGCGATCTCGACCTTGGCGCCGGATCGGGCCACCAGCCCGACCTGTTCGTAGGTCAGGCTGGCGCCGTCCAGGCGGACGGTCTGCTGCGCCAACGCCCAGGCCGGCATGACGGCGCAGCATAGCGCCAGCGCCCGCGGCAGGCGCAGCCCGCGCGGCTTCATCGCGTTCTTCATGTTCTAGTTCCTTCCTGACTCGGCGTCAGTTCAAATCCGCGCGGGGCGCGGCATACCCGGAAATAAAAACCTTGCTGCGGCCGTCGGCCGGATCGAACACGCTGCGTTCGATCGCGCCGATGTCGCCGCCATAGAGATGGATGCTGACCGATACCCGGTCCTGATGGAGGTTGCGCACGCGATGGATATCGCCCAGGCGCGGCGACACCATCGCGGTCATTCCGGGCAACAGCGTGTGCTCCGGCCCGTCGGGCTCCAGCCGCCCGTCCCGCCGGCGGTAGCGCTGGTCGCACTCGCCGCCGCGCAGCATGCCGATCACGCCCCAGACCGTGTGGTCGTGGACCGGCGTGCGCTGGCCCGGCCCCCAGACGAAGCTGACCAGGCTGTATCTCGCCCCGGGATCCCGATGCAGCAGATACTGCTGATAGTGGACGGGGTGCGGTTCGGCATGGCTGCGCGGCAGCCAGCCGTCGTCTTCCACGAGCGCCGCCATCAGCGGCCGGACTCGCGCCAGCAGGGCCGCCTCGTCGGCCGCCGGCCCGGCCAGCGCGGCGTCCAGCTCGCTGGCGAAACGCGCGATACGCGGGATGCTCATGGCCGTTACTCGAAGCGGATGTCGTTCTTCTTGATGAGCTCGCCCCACGCCTGGTATTCCTCGGCGACCTGGCGGGTGAATGCGTCCACGCCGGAATCCCCGCCCACCACGCCGACGGTTTCCAGGTATTCGCGCAACGCGGGCGTCTGCATGACGGCCTTGACCGCGTCGGCCAGCTTGTCCGCGACGGGACGCGGCGTTCCCGCCGGCGCGAACAGGCCGTACCAGCCGGTGATGTTGAACTCCGGCATGCCCAGTTCGCCCAGGGTCGGGATGTCCTTGATCGCCGGCAACCGCGTGGCGCCGCTGATGGCCAGGATGCGCACCTTGTCCTGCTTGGCGAAGTTGATGGCCGACACCGGGTTGTTGAACATGAACTGCACCCGGCCGGGGACCAGATCGCTCATGGCCGGCGCGTCGCCCTTATAGGGCACGTGGGTGGCTTGCGCCCCCAGGCGCTCGTTGAGCATCGCGCCGAAGATGTGGAAGGTGCTGCCGCTGCCCAGGCTGGCATAGGCCATCTCGCCCTTGTGGGCGCCGGCATAGGCCTTGAACTGGTCGAAGGTGGACACGCCCAGCGACGTGGGCACGATGAGCGCCGTGGGCACCTGCGCCACCATGTAGAGCGGTTGCAGCGCCTGGATGGGATCGTAGGGCAGCTTCTGGAGCCAGGGCCCCTGCACGATGCCGGCGGGCGCGTTCATCAGCAGCGTGTAGCCGTCGGGCTGCGCGCGCACGACCGTATCGGTCGCGATGATGGTGTTGCCGCCCGGCTTGTTCTCGACGATGACGGGGGTCGCCAGCCGCTCGCGCAGGCCGTCGGCCAGGCGGCGCGCGACCGTGTCGAATCCTCCCCCGGCGGGATACGGCACGATCAGCCGGATCGGCTTGCTGGGATACGCGTCGGCGGCGGCCGCCGGCGCGGCGCCCGCGAAGGACAAGCTCAGGCAGCCGAGGACGGCGGCAATGCGGTGACGAGAGGACATGAGAGGCTCCGGCGTCCGGATCGGACGGGTTGAACGGAAAATCAGGGCAAGGCGATCGTGTCCGGGCGGGCGGCAATATGTTCCAGCCAGCGCCGGACCTGCGGATAAGGCTGCAAGTCGTACCCTCCCATCGGGGAGAGGCGGGTGTAGGGATACAGCGCGATGTCGGCGATGGTGTAGGCGCCGCCCGCCAGGTAGTCGCGCCCGGCCAGATGCGCCTCCATGACGGCCAGCGCCTTGACGCCCTGCTCGCGCAAGGCCAGCACCTCCGGCGAGTCCGCCGCGGCGCTGCGCGCGATGCTCACCAGGAAGCGCGGCCGGGCGAAATTGCGCAGGTGGTCGAACTGTTCGAAGAACAGCCACTGCATCACCTCGGCGCGCGCCGCCCGGGCGTCCGGCAGGTAGGGGGTGCCCTGCGCCAGGTGCGCCAGGATGGCGTTGGATTCGCGCAGCACCAGGCCGTCGGCCTCGCGCAGCACCGGCACGCGGGCCTGGGGGTTGATGGCCAGGAATTCCGGCGTGCGCGACTCGCCCGCCGCCAGGTTCAGGATGCGCCGTTCGTAAGGCAGGCCGAGCAGGCTGAGCAGCTGCCTGATCTTCCATCCGTTGCCTGAATTGCGGCTGTCGTAAAGAATGGTCATGCCGCGTCTCCTCAGGCGTCCGGGTCCAGGGCGTATTCGGCGAGCGACAGGTTCATGCGCGCCTCGACGTCGGGATAGACGGCCGGATCGAAGATGCCCGCGCCCATGGGCAGGCGTCCCTTCGGCACGACCAGGACCGCCACGCGGCGCCCGGCCTCCAGTTCCGAGATGGCCAGGACCTCGCCGGTCTCCTCGTCGAGCATGGCCTGCAGGTCCGGGAACGTGGACACGCGCCGGCCGTCGGCGTCGGCCGTCATGAACTCGTTGCATACGCCCAGCGCGACGCGGGCCCCGGTGGCGGCGTCGGTGACGGCCACCTCGCCCACGTCGAAGCCTTCGCGATAGGCCACCGTCACGCCCGCGATCTCGCCGCGCGCCAGCACCCGGGCGCCGGAGGCCGCCACCAGGGCGGCCAGGCGGGCCTCGCCCTGCGCCGGCGCGGCCAGCATGGCGCGCCCGACGCTGAGCTGGTAGCCGATGGCGCCATGCGCGGCGGCGTCCGACACCATGCCGGCGGCCAACGGGCCGCGGCACGCCATGATCAGCCCGCCCGCCTGGACGGCGGCCGCGCGCAGCAGGGCGGCGGTCGTCAGCATATTGCCGTGCAGGGTGATCTCCAGTCCCGTGCCCACGCCGCATTGATACAGCAGCGCGTCCGGTCGCGACGACAGGCCCAGGCTGCCCATCCGCACGGTGGGATGCCCGCGCCCGTTGCACGCCGCGTCCAGCAGCGGCACGCCCAGTTCGGCCGCCAGCAGCCACGCGTAGAAGCCCGGAACGTGGCCCGGCATCACGGCGTCGATGCGCGCGCCGCTGGCCTGCACCAGATTGCGCGCGGCGCGCAGCGCATGGTCGGGGTCCGCCAGGTGCTTGCCCGCGCCCGGCGCGCCCACCGCTGTCGAAACCAGGATCTGCGCGTCCGCCGGCAGGTTGGCCAGCGGGCGCAGCGCCAGCGGTCCGCGGGCACAGGCCAGCTCGGCGAAGCGGCGGCTCTGCGCCACGCGGGCGCGGCCGCTGCCGCCGGCCGACAGCAGCAATCCGCCCGCGATGGCGGCGTCGATATCGTCCAAGCCCAAGGTGTCCTGGCTCATGCCTGCCTCCCCGCGCCCGCCACGCCCAGGCCGGCGGCCTCGGCGACGCCCAGCGCCTGTTCATAGCCTGCCTCGGCATACCGCGTCACGCCGATCCCCGTGTCCCCATCCAGCACCGCCGCCAGCCGCTCGGCGGCCAGCGGCGTGCCGTCGGCGATCACCGTATGGCCCGCGCTCTGGGATTTGTTGCCATTGGAATGGATGGCCACCAGCGTGGCGCCGCCGCTGCAGGCCAGCATGGCGTTGAGCAGGGGCCAATCGGCGATGGCGTCGCTGCCGTCCCGCATTTTTTCCGTTTCGCGATACGGCGACGCGACCGAGCCCGCGTCCAGATGGTCGCGCGTGAACGCGATGGGCGCGCTGATGCGTCCGCTGGCCACCGCCTCGTTCACGCGCAGCGCCAGGCGGCTGCGCTCGCCGTGGCCCAGCCAGCCGATGCGCGCCGGCAGGCCCTGGAACTGGATATGCCTGCGCGCCATGCCGATCCAGTGGCGGATCGGATGATCCGCGTCGAAGGTTTCGTCGATGATGGCGTCGACGGCCTCGATATCCTTCGGATCGCCCGAGGCCGCGACCCAGCGGAACGGCCCGATGCCCTGGCAGAACAATGGCCGGATGAACAGCGTCACGAAGGACTCCAGCTCCGCGGCCTGCGGCAGCCCCGCCTCGACGGCGCGGGCGCGCAAGGTGTTGCCGTATTCGAACGCCAGCGCGCCGCGGCGCTGGAACTCCAGGATGGCGCCGGCGTGGCGCAGCAGCGTCGCGGCGGCGGCGGCCAGCGCCGCGGCCGGATCTTCCTGTATCCACCGGGCCGCCTGCGCGGGCGTCGAGCCCGACGGCACATAGCCGCGATAGGGATCGACCATGCATTGGTCGGTGACGATGTCCGGCTGGAATCCGCGCGCCAGCATGGCCTCGTAGAGGTCGGCCGCGTTGCCGGCCAGGCCCACCGAGCCGCCCTCGCCCGCGCCGGCCAGCGCCTGGATGCGCGCCAGGGCATCGTCCAGCGAGGCCGCGATCGTGTCCAGGTAGCCGGTGTCGGCGCGACGCTGCAAGGCGTCGGGATTGGCGTCCACCACCAGCGTGGCCGCGCCCGCCATCTTGCCGGCCAGCGGCTGGGCGCCGCCCATGCCGCCGCAGCCGGCCGTCAGGATGACGCGCCCCGCCAGCGAACCGCCGAAATACTGGTGCGCGGCCCCGACGAAGGATTGGTAGGTGCCCTGCACGATGCCCTGGCTGCCGATGTACTGCCAGCAGGCCGCCGTCATGCCCGGCAGGATGGTCAGGCCGCGCTGTTCCAGCTGGAACATGGCGTCGTCGCCCGCCCATCGGCCCAGCACGTTGCCATTGGCCAGCAGCACCCGCGGCGCCCGCTCGTGCGTGCGGAAGCGCGCCACCGGCTTGCCGGACTGCACGATCAGCGTCTCGTCGTTGTCCAGCGTCTTCAGCGCCTGGACGATGCGGTCGAAGCTGTCCCAGTCGCGCGCGGCCTTCGCCGCCGACATGTAGATCACCAGGTCTTCCGGGCGCTCGCCGTTCTCCAGGTTGTTCTCCAGCATGCGCAGGATCACTTCCTGGTGCCAGCCCTTGCAGCGCAGCGCGGTGCCGCGTTGTGCCCGAATGCGTCGTGGTTCCATTTTTTCCCCTCCGGGGCATTCCCCGTCGTTCAGGACCGCGCCAACGCGCGGTCGAGTTTGTGCAATGTGCGATAAAGGACGCGCGTGCCGTCCGCCAGCTGCCCGGGCTCCAGCCACTCTTCCGGGCAATGGCTGCGCCCGTTCAGGCAGGGCACGAAGATCATGCCCATCGGGCCGACCGCGGCCATGTAGGCGGCATCATGACCCGCTCCGCTGGGCAGCACCATGCTCGCAAGCCCCAGTTCCTGCGCGGCCTCGCCGATCGTCCGCATGACCTCGGGCGTGCAGTCGGTGGGCTGCGCGTCGGTGAGCGGGCGCATCGATGCCCGCAGCCCGGCGGCTTCCAGCCGGGGCGCCACCGCCTCCAGCACGCGTTCCGGAAACGCGCGCAGCACGGCGCTGTCGCCGCTGCGCACCTCCAGCGTCATCCGCACCGCGCCGGGCACCGCGTTGGCCACGTTCGGCGTCAATTCCAGCCGGCCCACCGTCGCCACCACATAGGCCGGGCCGCCCAGATAGCCATTCGCCCGGTCGCGCGCTTCGAGGACGATCTCGGCCGCGCCGGCCAGCGCGTCGCGCCGGATGTCCATGGGCGTCGTGCCCGCGTGATCCGGGCGCCCCAGCACCTCGATCGCGACGCGACGGATGCCGACGATGCTGCTGACCACGCCTATCGGCAGGCCGCGGCTTTCAAGCACCGGCCCCTGCTCAATGTGCAGTTCCACGAAGGCGGCGTTCGGCACGCCGCGGCGGTCCACCGAGCCGATGGCCGCCACGTCGCCGCCGATGCGGGCGATGCCTTGCGCCAGCGTCTCGCCGGCGGGGTCCGCCTGCGCCAGCAGGTCCGGTGTCAACGCCCCGGCGAGCGCGCGGCTGCCCACGCAGGACACGCCGTAGTCGCTGGGCTCCTCGGACAGGAAATCGATGATCTCCAGCGGATGCTCGAAACGCAGGTCGTCTTCCTGCATGCAATGGGCGATTTCCAGGCCGGCCAGCACGCCGGCGATGCCGTCGAACCGGCCGCCGTCGACCACCGTATCGCAGTGCGATCCCGTCGCCAGCGGCGCCAGGCCGTCGCGACGCCCGGGACGGCGGCCGATCAGATTGCCCGCCGCGTCCACCCGCGTCTCCAGCCCGGCTTCGCGGAACGAGTCCGCCAGCCAGGCGCGCGCGGCGGTGAACTCCGGGCCGAAGGCGCGGCGCGTCCAGGGCGCCCCCGGGCGCGTGAACTCGGCCAGCCGCTGCACCCGCTGCCATAGCCGGTCCGCGTCGATGCGGGGAGCGGCGGTCAACGCGAAGCTCCCGTGGCGGGACGCAGGAAGCGGCCGAAGCCGGCCTCGTTGCGGATCGCGCCGTCGTAGGCCAGGCGCCCGCGGCAATAGGTGGCGCTGACGCGCACGCTGAATTCCATGCCCTCGAACGAGCTCCACTGCACGGCGGACAGACTGCCGGCGGGGTCGAATGCGTAGCGCTCCGGCTTGAGCAGCGCCAGGTCGGCGTCCTGCCCCACGGCCAGCCCGCCCTTGCGGTCATGCAGCAGGAAATGACGCGCCGGATTGGCGCTCAGCTGCCGTGTGACCATCGTGGGCGAAATGCCGCGGTCTTCGCAGCCCGTCCAGAAGGCCGGCAGCAGCGTCTCCAGGCCCGGCCCGCCGGAGGAATTCTTGAAAACGTTGGGATTCTGCTTGCGCTCCAGGCCCCAGCTCACGTGGTCCGACGACACGAAGGTGCAGTCGCCCCGGGCGATATGGGTCCACAGCAGCTCGACTTCTTCCTTGGGCCGGATCGGCGGGTAATGCTTGGTCTTGGCGCCGAAGCGCCGGGTATGCTCTTCATGGTTGAGCATCAGGTACTGCACGCAGGTCTCGATCGAGACGGCGTGCCCGCTGCGGCGGTACATATCGTGGATCTCGAAGCCGCGCGCGGTGGAGACGTGCACCACGTGCGCGCGCGCCCCGGTCTCCGCGCCGATCTCGTAGATGCCCGCCGTCGCCAGGTTTTCGATCAGCGGCGTGTGGGCGCGCATGAAGGCATCCCAGCCGGTGTCGCCCGCCTCGACCATGCGGGCGATGTTCTTGCGGGTCAGTTCCTGGTTCTGGTTGTGCACGCCGCAAGCCAGGCCCGAGGGCGCGATCAGCCGGAAAGCCTCGTACAGCAGGTCTTCCTCGACGCGCGGGAAACGGCCTGGGCTGGCCTCGAAGGTCGAGAACTTGAACGCGCACACGCCGCCTTCGATCAGGCCGCCGGCCGCGCCCAGCCCGTGGATATCGTTGAGCGTGCCGTACAGCGCCACGTCCACGTGGCAGTCGCGCTCGACCTCGGCGATCTTGGCGTCCAGGCTGGCCCGGCACGCGACGGGCTCGGGATCGTCGTAGGGCATGTCGACCATGGTGGTCACGCCGCCGGCGGCCGCCGCCCGCGACGCATGGCCCAGGCCCTCCTGGTTGGCCTGGCTGGCCGCGTGGACCTGCCCATCGACCACGCCGGGCACGATCCACAGGCCGCGCGCATCGACGCGGTCCCGCGCCATGGGGGCAACCGCCCCGCCCAGGCATTGCCCGCGGGCAGCCACCCGCCCGTCCCGGATGCCGATCCAGCCGTCCTGCACGACGGCGTCGGCATCCACGATATTGCCGCGCACCACCAAGTCAAAGTCACTCACGTCAGCCATCCTCAAGACAGGGGAGCAGGCAGTATAGGGAGGACAAGCCACAATGGCTTATGCTTATTTATGCTGTTTTCATAATCTCGTGTTATCGATCAAAAATGAAAATAAACCTGCGTCAGATCGAAGTCTTCCGCGCCATCATGCTGGCGCGCTCCATCAGCGGCGCGGCCAAGGTGCTCAACGTGTCCCAGCCGGCCGTCAGCCGGCTGGTCGCCTACACCGAGCAGCGCCTGGGCATTCAATTGTTCGAGCGCATCAAGGGGCGTATCTATCCCACGCCCGAGGCCAACCGGCTTTTCATGGAAGTCGATTCGCTCTATCAATACGTCACGCGCGTCAACGAGGTGGCCGAAGACCTGATCCACCAGCGCACCGCGTACCTGCGCGTGGCCTGCAGCGCCAACCTGAGCCAGTCCTTGATGCCGCGCGCCATCAGCGCCTTCGCGCGAGCGCACCCCGACGTGCAGGTGGTCCTGCGGACGATGAGCCCCGGCGCCTTGCTGCAAGCCTTGCTGGAACGGCAATTCGAGATCGGCGTGGCCCACATGCCCATCGGCCACCCCAACCTGCGCGTGCATCCGCTGTGCGAAACGGGCTGGTCGGTGGCGATCCCGCGGTCGCATCCGCTGGCCCGGCGCCGCAAGATCCAGGTCCAGGACCTCGAAGGGCAGAAGCTGATCGGCTACGCCTCAGACATCCCGTTCGCGCAATCGCTGCGCGACGTGGCCGAACGCGCCGGCAGCCTGCTGCGTTTCAGCATCGAGGTGCAGCAGGCCCACGTCGCCTGGGCCCTGGCCGAGGAACAGACCGGCATCGCGCTGGTGGATACGCTCACCGCGTCGCGGCTGGCCCACCCCGACGTGGTGGTCAAGCCCCTCGCCACCGACGTGCGGGTGAACGTGGACGCCTTCCACCTCCTGTACGAGCCGCTGGGCCGCCCGGCGAAAGACTTCCTCAAGACCTTGAAGACGCTCACGCCCTGACCCGGCGGGCCGCGCCGCGGCCGGCGGCCCGGCCGATCGAAGCGGTCTGCCCATCCCCTCGAATGTGGCATGAACCAACCGGCCACGACAATCCTAGACTTCCCGTTCGCGCCGGCCGATCCGTCCGCCGGCTTTCCTGTACGAACGCGGAGTGATCCATGAGCGCATCGCCGGCCGGCCTTCGACCCGCCGACTTCTTTTCTCCCACCGTCGCCGCCCTGATCTCGGTGCTGGTGAACTACGGAGGAACCTTCGTCCTGGTTTTCCAGGCCGCCGAGCTTGCCCGGCTCTCTCCCGCGCAGACCGCGTCCTGGGTATGGGCGGTGTCCATCGGCGTCGGCGTCACGGGCGCGCTGCTGAGCTGGCGCTACCGCGCGCCCATCATCACCGCGTGGTCCACGCCCGGCGTGGCCTTCCTCGCCACGGTGATGCCCTTTACTCCCTATGGCGAAGTGATCGGGGCGTACATGATCTCGGCGGTGGGCTTCATCGCGCTGGGCCTGTCCGGCGCCTTCGACAAGCTGGTCCGCATGATCCCGGGCGGCATCGCCGCGGGCCTGCTGGCCGGCATCCTGCTGCAATTCGGCGTCAATGCCTTCGGCGGCGCCAGCGCCGATCCGGTGCTGGTCATCGTGCTGGTGATCTCCTATGCGCTGCTCAAGCGCTACACCTCGCGCTTCGCGGTCGTGGGCATCCTCGCGATCGGCGTGGGCCTGCTGATCGCGCAGGGCCGGATCGATTTCTCCGCCATCCACCTCAGCCTGGCCGCGCCGGTCTTCGAGACGCCCCGCTTCTCGCTGCAGGCCCTGCTGGGCGTGGCGCTGCCGCTGTTCATCATCACCCTGACCGGGCAATACATGCCGGGCATGCTGGTGCTGCGCAACGACGGCTACCAGACCAGCGCGAATCCCATCCTTGCCGTGACCGGCCTGGGATCGCTGCTGATGGCGCCGTTCGGCGCGCACGCCTTCAACGTGGCCGCCATCACCGCCGCGATCTGCACGGGCAAGGATGCCCATGAAGATCCCGCCAAGCGCTACGTGGCGGGGCTGGCCTGCGGGCTGTTCTACATCCTGGTGGGCACGTTCGGCGTCACGCTGGCCACGCTGTTCATGGTGCTGCCCAAGGCGTTCATCACGACGCTGGCGGGCCTGGCGCTGCTGGGCGCCATCGGCGGCAGCCTGGCGAACGCCATGGCCGACGCGCGCACCCGGGAAACCGCCCTCATCACCTTCCTGGCCACCGCCGCCAACGTCACCCTGCTGGGCGTGGGCGGCGCCTTCTGGGGCCTGGTGGCGGGCCTGACCGCGCACCTGCTGATCCACGGCGGCCAGCCCCGGCTGGCCGGCAACCCCGCCAAGCCCTAGCGCCCCCTTTCCATTTCTTCCCGACACAGGAACCATCGTGACCGAACTCGACCTCCCCGACGGGCTCGCGCTGCCCGTCGTCAGCCCCTTTCCCCTGCAACAGGCGGATCCCGACATCTGGGCCGCCGTCGACGCCGAACGGCATCGCCAGATGCGCTCGATCGAACTGATCGCCTCCGAGAACTTCGTCAGCCGCGCCGTGCTGGAGGTCCAGGGCTCGGTGCTGACGAACAAGTATGCGGAAGGCTATCCGGGCCGCCGCTACTACGGCGGCTGCCTGAACGTGGACGTAGCCGAGCGCATCGCCATCGAGCGCGCGCAACGCCTGTTCGGCGCCCGGCACGCCAACGTGCAGCCCCATTCCGGCAGCCAGGCGAACCAGGGCGTCTATCTCGCGCTGCTGGCGCCGGGGGACAAGATCCTCGGCCTGGACCTGAAGGCCGGCGGACACCTGACCCACGGCGCGAAGGTCAACCTGTCCGGCCGCTGGTTCCAGGCCCTGAGCTACGGGGTCGACCCGCGCACCCATCGCGTGGACATGGACGAGGTCGAGCGGATCGCCCGGCAGGAGCGCCCCCGCCTCATCGTCGCGGGCGGCTCGGCCTATGCGCGCACCTACGATTTCGCGCGATTCCGCGCCATCGCCGACGACGTGGGCGCGATCTTCATGGCCGACATGGCGCACTTCGCCGGGCTGGTCGCGGGCGGCGCCTACCCCTCGCCCATCCCCTACGCCCACGTCACCACGACCACCACGCACAAGACGCTGCGCGGCCCGCGCGGCGGCATGATCCTGACCAACGACGACGACATCGCCCGCAAGATCGACTCGGCCGTGTTCCCCGGCCTGCAGGGCGGACCGCTGATGCATATCGTGGCGGCCAAGGCCGTGGCGCTGGGCGAGGCGCTGCAACCGTCGTTCCGCGCCTACGCCCGCGCCGTCGTCGAGAATGCGCAGGCGCTGTGCCGCCGGCTGTCGGAAGGCGGCTTGTCCATCGTCTCGGGCGGCACCGACTGCCACCTGGGCGTGGTCGACCTGCGGCCCTGGGGGCTGGCGGGCAACGTGGCGGAGCAGGCGCTGGAGCGGGTCGGCATCACGCTGAACAAGAACGCGGTTCCCCAGGACGAGGCCAAGCCCACGGTAACTTCGGGCATCCGCGTCGGCAGCGCGGCCTGCACCTCGCGGGGCATGGGGCCGGATGAGTTCCAGGAGATCGGCGACATGATCCTGGCGCTGCTGGGCAGCGTGCGCGCCGGCACGGTGGACCGCCGCGGCGAGGACGCCATCCGCCAAGGCGTCGCCGCGCTGGCGCGGCGCTTTCCGCTGCCCTACTGAGGCCGCGCCGGGCGGGAGCCGCGGCCCGACGGCTTCCTGCCCAGCGCATTGGCCAGGCGCAGCATGGCGGCCTCGATCTCGTAGGTGGTCAGCGAGGCGTAGCCCAGCAGCCAGCCCTGCCTCGCCTCGCCGCCGGCGTACAGCCGGCTGAGCCCGGGCAGCCGCAGGCCGGCGGCCGCCCCCAGGCGGATGGTTTCCTCCTCCCCCCATCCCGCTTCCAGCAGGCAGGGAATCTGCAGCCCGCCCGGCGGCCGCACGGCCGTCGCGATTCCCCCGAGATGCCGGCCGATCGCATCGAGCAGCGCCTCCCGCCGCCCCGCATAGAGCTTGCGCATGGCCCGGACGTGGGAGTTGTAGTGGCCGTCCTCCATGAAGCGCGCCAGCGTCAGCTGGAGGATCTGCGGCGTGTGGCCGTCCATGATGCTGCGCGCGCAGGCGAACGCGCCGACCAGTTCCCGCGGCAGCGCCATGTAACCCATCCTGAGGCCGGGATACAGCGTCTTGCTGAAGGTGCCGAGATAGAGGGTCCGCCGGTGGCGGTCCAGGCCCTGCACGCAGGCTGTCGGCAGGCCATCGTAGTGGAACTCGCTGTCGTAGTCGTCTTCGATGATCCACTTGCCGTGCTCGGCCGCCCAGCCGGTCAGCTCCAGCCGGCGCGCCGGCGACAGCGTGGCGCCCGTGGGGTACTGGTGCGAGGGCGTCACGTAGACGCAATTGGCGCCGCTGCGGTCCGCCCGCAGCAAATCGGTGCGGATGCCGTCCGCGTCGACGTCGATGGGCACGATGCGGGTCTCGGCGGATTCGAATGCCTTCCGCGCGCCGAAGTAGCCGGGATTCTCCATCAGGATGGGCTTGCCCGCGTCCACCAGCAATTGCGCGCACAGGAACAGGGCCTGGCGCGTGCTGCTCAGGACCAGGATCTGGTCGGCCGATACCTTGGCCCCGCGCTCCAGGTTCAGGTAGGCGGCGATCGCCTTGCGCAGCGGCTCCGCGCCCTGGGGATCGCCATGCAGCAGGACGCTGGCGCGGTAGTCCTTGAGCACCTGGCGTTGCAACCGCTCCCAGACGTCGGTGGGGAAGTTCCGGGTTTCGGGCAGGCCGGTCGCGAACGCCTTGACCGCCTGCTGGTCGGCCACCCCGCCGCTATCCAGGATCATCCGGCCGCGCCGGCTCAGGCCCGCGCCCGGCGCCTCGATGCCGCCCGCGGGATCCGGCCGCGCGCGCCGCCGAGCCGCCCCGCGCAACTGGGTGCCCACCGAGTCGGACACATAGCTGCCCGATCCCTCGCGGCGGACGATGTAGCCGTCGCGGTGCAGTTGCACGTAGGCATTCTCGACGGTGTCGCGGGCCACGCCCAGCGACTTGGCCAGGACGCGGGTCGCGGGCAGCTTCACGCCCGGGCCCAGCGCGGCATCCAGGATCAGCGCGCGCAGCGCCCGCTGGATGCGCTGGTGCAGATCCAGGCGCTGGAAGTCCGCGTCGTTCAGGCGCATCTTCAGCGTCTCTAGCTCGAATGTCTTTGCCATGCGGTCTGCCCAATGAAAGAAAACTGGCCTGCCGGGACCGGCCATTCTATCCGTAGACTCCGGGAGTCGCCACGGCAAACGCAGGCGCCGCCGCGAGTCCGCGGCGCGCAACAGGATCGGATGGACATGGCAAGGTCACACAACTTCAGCGCGGGCCCGGCCGCGCTGCCCCTGGAGGTGCTCCAGGAGGCGCACGAGGAATTCTTCGATTTCGCGGGCACCGGCATGTCCGTCATGGAAATCAGCCACCGCTCGGACACCTTCATCGCCCTGGCCCGGCAGGCCGAGCGCGACCTGCGCGAACTGCTGGACGTGCCCGCCCGCTACAAAGTGCTGTTCCTGCAGGGCGGAGCCTCGATGCAGTTTTCGCAGGTTCCCATGAACCTGCTGCGCGGTAAGGCCTCCGCGGACTACCTGCACACGGGGCTCTGGTCCGGCAAGGCCATCATGGCGGCCAGGCGCTATTGCGCGCCGCGCGTCGCCGCCAGCAGCGAGGCCTCGGGCTTCGACCGCGTTCCTCCGGCGAGCGAGTGGCGACTCGATCCGGATGCCGCCTACCTGCACTACACCGAGAACGAAACCGTGCATGGCGTGCAGTTCGCCGCCGCGCCAGAGGCGGCCGTGCCGCTGGTGTGCGACGCCTGCTCCAGCCTGCTGTCCAAGCCCATCGATATCTCCCGGCATGGCCTGGTCTACGCCGCCGCGCAGAAGAACATCGGCCCGGCCGGCATCACCATCGTGCTCGTCGACGAAGCCCTGCTCGGCGGCGCGCTGCCGCTGACCCCGGACGTCCTGGACTATGCCAGCCAGGCGCGGGCGGACTCCATGCTGAACACGCCCGCGACCTATTCCTGGTACCTGACCGGCCTGACCCTCAAGTGGATACGCAAGTCGGGCGGCGTCGCCGCCATCCACCGGGCCAACCAGGCCAAGGCGGGGCTGCTGTACCGCGAGATCGACGCCAGCGGCGGCTTCTACATCAACGCCGTGCAACCGGCGTTCCGCTCCATCAACAATGTGCCGTTCTTCCTGGCCGACCCGACGCTGGAGCCGGCCTTCCTGCGCGCGGCCGAAGCCGCCGGGATGCGCGGGCTCAAGGGCCATGCGTCCGCGGGCGGCATCCGCGCCAGCCTCTACAACGCGGTCGGGCCCGACGCCGTGGCGGCGCTGGCCGATTTCATGAAAGAATTCCGGCGCGTCCATGGCTGAGGCGCCTGCCCGCCGCGGGCGCGCGCCAGACCCGGACCGGCGGAGATAAACATGGATTTTAGGCAACTGAGGCAATTCGTGGTGCTGGCCGCGGAATTGAACTATCGCAGGGCCGCCGAACGGCTGCACATGACCCAGCCGCCGCTGAGCGTCGCCATCAAGCGGCTGGAGGCCGAGGTCGGGGCCGCCCTGTTCGAGCGGGACCGCCTGGGCGTGCGCCTCACGGTGGCGGGCGGCGCCTTCCTGGGCGAAGCCCGGCGCCTGCTGGAAGGCGCCGACGCCGCGCTGGAAGTGGCGCGGGACGCCGCGCAGGGCCGCGTCGGCACGCTGCGGGTATGCGCGGTGCCGAGCGCGTCGCTCGCCCTGCTGCCTCGCATCCTCCCTGAATTCACGCGGCGGTTTCCGCATATCCGCCTGCGCCTTTCCAGCGGCAGCACGGTCGGCATCCTGGGCGAACTGCAACGCGGCGAACTGGACGCCGCGCTCCTCGTGCCGCCGGCATCGGGCGTGCCCGGCATCGAGATCACCGGCGTGGGCAGGCAGCGGCTGGCGCTGGCGGTTCCTTCGGGCCACCGCATCGCCAGCCAGCGCACCGCCATGCTGTCGGACCTGGCGGAGGACGCGCTGGTTGCGCTGGCGCACTCCGACAGCCCGGGCTTCGCCAGCGAAATCGTCGCCGCCTGCCAGCGCGCCGGCTTCCATCCGAAAGTGATGCAGGAATCCTCGCATGCCCTGATCAGCCTGCCGCTCATCGCCGCGGGGCTGGGCGTGGCCATCGTGCCCGAGGCGCTGCGCCGGATCGCGATCGACAACGTCGCCTACGTGGACCTGCTGGACGTCTCGGGCGAGCCGCTGACCTACGCCATGGCGCTGGCGGCGCATGCCGGCTCCATGAACCCCGCGGTGCGCTGGTTCATGGACACCGCGCGCGAGGTTCTGCAGGCGCGGCCGGCCTAGCCGGCCCGCCGCCGGCGCTACCGGGCGGGGCGCGCCAGCAGGGCCGCCCACTTCTCCTGCTCCGCCACGACCCGGCGCTTGAAGGCTTCTTGCGAAGGGTCCACGGGTTCGCTGCCGCGCGCGTAGATCTTTTCCTGCACCAGCGCGCCCTTGGCCACCGCGGCGATCGCAGCGTTCAGGCGGGCGACCACCGCGTCCGGCGTGCCCGCCGGCGCGGCGACGCCGGACAGCGATCCGCCCTCGACGTCCTTGCCCAGCACCTCCTTCACGGTGGGAATCGTCGGCAGGTTGGCGACGCGACGAGACGAGGTCACGGCGAAGGGCCGGATCTGGCCCGCGTCGATGAACCCCACCGCGGTCACGGCCGAGACCGCCGTGACATCGGTGTTGCGGCTCATCACGGCCGTCAGGGATTCCGATCCGCTCTTGTAGGGCACGTGCAGCATCTTCACGCCGGTGGCCTGCTGCAGCAGCTCCATGACCTGGTAGTTGTCCGACCCTTCGCCCGCGGTGGAGAACGCGATCTTGTCGGCTTGGGCGGAGGCCGCCCTGATCACGTCCTGCAGCGATTGATAGGGGCTGTCCGCCCCCACCGCCAGCACCGTGGGCGTGTTGGCCAGCATGGCGATATAGGTGAAGTCCTTGTTCGGATCGTACGGCAGCGTCTTGTAGATGAGCGGGTTGACCGCGACCATGCCGTTGGTGATCACCAGCAGGGTGTAGCCGTCGGCCCGCGACTTCGCCACCGCGCCCGCGGCGATCGAGCCTCCCGCTCCGCCGCGGTTCTCCACCACCACCGGCTGGCCCAGCTCGCGGGTGAGCCCTTCGGCGAATACTCGCGCCGTCGTGTCGGTTACACCGCCCGCGCCGAACGGCACGATCAGGCGGATGGGTTGCGTCGGGTAGGCGTCCGCCCATGCCGCCGCGGCGGGAAGGGCCAGGCTCAACAATGCCGCGGCGCAGCGGCGCAGTCCGTGCTTCATTCGACTATCTCCATTTTTCTGAGGATTCCAAGCAATCTGTGTTCGAGATCGGCGGCCAGCGGCGCCAGCGGCGCGCGCAGGCGTCCGCTGTCGAAGCCGCGCAGCCGCAGGCCGGCGGCGACCGTCCGGGGCAGGCCGTGGTCCATGAGGAAATTCAGCAGGTCGATCTGCCGGCCGAACCAGTCATCCGCGCCGGCCGTATCGCCGGCCACCGCGCAACGGTACAAGTTCAGCGCGAATTGGGGGCTGACGTTGGGCGAGGCCGTGCACCAGCCCGCCGCGCCGTCCGCGAAACCGGTGCGCGCCATGCAATTCAGGCCGATGTAGACCGCGGCCCGGTCGCCGCAAGCCTCGCGCAGCCGCGCGATCTTGGACGGATCCGGGCTGCTTTCCTTGATCATGGTGACGTTGGGCAGTTCGGCCAGGCTCGCCAGGAACGGAACCGGCAGGTCGATGCCCGTGGTGAAGGGATTGTTGTAGACCATCACCGGAATGGAAACCGCCTGGCAGACCTCGCGGTAGTACGCGAGTATCTCCGCTTCGGTCAGCTTCCAATAGGTGCTCGGCAGCACCTGCACGGCCGCCGCGCCGGCGCGCTCGGCATAGCGCGCATGGCGCGCGGTGCTCGCCGTGCCCAGGCTGGACACGCCCGCCAGCACGGGCACGCGCCCTGCCGCTGCCGCGACCGCCGTGCGGATGACGGCTTCGCGCTCCGCGTCGTCCAGGTAGGGCAGGCAGCCGACGCTGCCCAGCGGCGCCAGTGCGTGCACGCCGTCGCCGATCAGCCGCTCGACGTGCCGTTCCAACATGCCGTGATCGACCCCGCCGCTGTCGTCGAACGGGGTCAGTAGATATCCGATGATGCCCTTCAGCCGCATTGCTCGCTCTCCTTGATGCCCCGGAGTCTGGGGAGGCGGCCGCCCCCGGTCCAATACCGAATTCCTGGGCGCCTGATACTTCTCGCCATGGCGGCTCGCGGCCCCATTCTTGTATCCAGTATTTCTCCCGCGGGGCCGATAGACTTTCCCGGCCAACTCACAAAGGAGCACGCCATGAGCAGCAACGACACCCTCGAACGGCCGCCCGTCCACCACCTGCCCGAGTACCGCCGGCCGGAGGACATGGACTGGGAGATGGGCCGCTTCAAGAACAAGACGAAGTTCCTTTTCCATACCCGGCAGGAGCGCCCGACCGAGCCGAACGCCGGCTTCCTGCACTACGAGCCCGGCGCGGGCTTCCGGCTGCACAAGCATGATTTCGCCCAGGTCTGGTACGTGATCGACGGCGAATTCGACATGGGCGGCAAGCGCTTCGGGCCGGGCACCGTCGTGTTCCATCCCGATCCCCACATCGAGGAAGCGCTCAGCACCGAGACCGGCGGCACGCTGTTCTTCGTCCAGTACCAGGGCCCCACCACGGGCGCGCGGCCGGTGTACGAAGGCCGCATGAACATCAAGGGCCCCCTGCCCGACATCACGGACCAAGACCTCGAACATTGAGGCGGGGCCGGCCGGGAGCGGCGGCACCAGCCGCCCTCTCCCGAGCACAACCACAACGATCCAAGGAGACAGACATCATGACCGCATTCCCCTTGCGCTGGTGCGCCGCCGCGTTGGCGCTCTGCCTGGCCGGCGCGGCGCAGGCCGCCCAGGCCTGGCCCGAACAGCCCATCACGCTCGTCGTCCCGTTCGGCGCGGGCGGCATCACCGATCTGACGGCCAGAACCGTGGCCAGGCAGTTGCAGGCCGAACTGGGCAAGCCCGTCATCGTCGAGAACAAGCCCGGCGCCGGCGGCAACATCGCCGCCGACATCGTGGCCAGGGCCAAGCCCGACGGCTATACGCTGATGATCATCACCAACGGCATGGTCGCCGTGAACCCGCTGATCCATCGTCAGCTCGGCTACGACGCCTTCCGCGATTTCGCCTACGTTTCCATGATCGCCAGCACGCCGCTGGTGCTGGTCGTGCCCGAAAGCTCGCCCGTGAAGGACCTGCCGTCGCTGATCGGCCGCGCCCGGACCCGGCCCGAGGCCGTCTCCTTCGCCAGTTCCGGGCAGGGCACGTCGATCCACCAGGTGTTCGCGCTGCTGCAGAAAGAGACCGGCACCTCGCTCATGCACGTGCCGTACAAAAGCGGCGCCGAAGCGGCCACCGCGCTCCTGTCCGGCGTCGTCGACGTGACCGCCGTGGAAACCGTGGTGGTGGGTCCTTTCGTGCAGTCGGGCAAGATGCGCGCCCTGGGCGTCACGTCGAGCAAGCCGGTGCCCAACCTGCCCGAGGTCCCCGTGGCCAGCGCCGGCCTGGGCGCCGAGTTCGACGTGGGCTCGATCTCGGGGCTCGTCGCCCCGGCAGCCACGCCCGCCTCGATCCTGGCCGCCCTGGAGCGCGCCATGCAGGTCGTGGCGCAGAGCGACGGCATGGCGCAGCTGTATGCGCAAGGCAGCCAGCCCATGCCGACGGGATCGCGGGTCTTCCAGGAACGGATGCGCCAGGAAGAAGCAAAATGGCGACGGGTGTTCGCCGGCGATCCCGCAAAATAGGCGGCGGCCCGGGCGGGTTCAGGCAAAGGAGACGGTCGATGGACCATGGACGCGATTACACGGAAGATCTGGTGCAGCATCTGGTGGACTCGATCTCCCGGAAGATTTTCGACGGCACGTACCCGCCCGGACAGAAGCTGCGGCAGGAGTCGATGGCCGAGGAATACGACGTCAGCCGCACGCCCGTGCGCGAAGCATTCCGACAGCTGGAGATCAAGGGCCTGATCGTCCAGCAGCCGCGCTACGGCGCCACGGTGGTCGCGCCCACCATCAAGGACATCGGCGCCAACTACTGGCTGCGGGGCGAGCTGGAGGGCATGGCGGCCGAACTGGCGGCGCGCTGGATTTCGGATGCCGACCTGCAACGCCTGCAATGCGCCCATGCCGAATGCGCCGCCGCGGTCTCGGCCTTGTACGCGGAGGTCAACGCCGGGGCGGCGCCCGCCTCCCGTCCGGCCGCCGAAGCCATGCGGCACTGGGTGGCCCGCAACCAGGAATTCCACGCCCTGATCTTCCGCGCCGCCGGCAACCCGTCGCTGGAGCGCATCATCAAGGACCTGCATACCGATTACACGAAGAACATCCTCAACATGACGGTGCTCGGCATGTACGAAACCCGCATGAAGAAGAATATCGAGCATCACGCGGCCATCGTCGCGGCCCTCACGACGCGCGACGCCGCGGCCTCGCGCGCGGCCATGCGCGCCCATATCCACGAGTCCGGCGAGTTCGTCGTGGAATGGCTTCAGAAGCGCCCGCCGGCGCGCCCGTCCCGCCGCTGAACGCCCGTCGCCGGCGGCCGCGGGCACGAACCCGCCTGGCCGCGGCTCAGAAGGCGTCCAGCCATAGATCGAGCGCCTGGCGCGCGTGGCGCGCCAGCGACGGGCCATGCTGCGCGGCGTCGCGGCGGACGGCGGCGGGATCGATGCCGCGCAGGCTCAATTCGCAGGCATGGCCGATCAGCCACTGCTCGATCTTCGCCGCGTCGGCTTCCAGGTGGAATTGCAGGCCCAGTATCCGCGGTCCCAGCGCAAACGCCTGGTTGGGAAAGCCCGGCGTTTCGGCAAGGCGCCGCGCTCCAGCCGGAATGCCGAACTGGTCGCCGTGCCAATGCAGCACTGGCACGGACTCGACCGCCCGCAACGGCGATTCGCGGCCTTCCCCGGTCAGCGTCAAGGGCGCATAGCCGATTTCGACGCGTCCGGTCGACGCCACCTCCGCCCCCAGGGCCGCCGCCATGAGTTGCGCGCCCAGGCAGATGCCCAGGGTCGGCCTGTCGCGGCGCAGCCGCTCGCCAATGGCCCGCAGCTCGGCTTCCAGGAAGGGATAGCGGTCGGTTTCGTAGACCCCGATGGGCCCGCCCAGGATCACGACGAGATCGGCCTGCGCCAGGACGTCGGGGTCTATCGCGTCCACGCCCGCCTCCAGGTAGCGCACGGCATAACCCCGGTCCGCCAGGGCCGGCGCCAGGACTCCCAGGTCTTCGAAAGGAACATGGCGGATCGCAAGGGCGAGGCGGCTCATGACAGCGACTCCTGGCGGCGGCACGCGCGGCGCCCCGCCGCGCCCGCCAGGCCTTCCGGAACGGACTTGAACAGGGTTTCCGAGGCCAGCACGCGAATGCCGGCCGGGGTGCTTTCGAGCAGCCGCCGCTCGCCGTCGGCGATCTGCAGGCTGACCTGGTAGCCATCCTCGGACGGCAGGCGCGACGCGATCTCCCGGCAGTCATCCTGCGTCGAGGCGAGGGTCGATTCGAAATGGCCGATGAGGCGGCCGTGGCGCATGATGACGAGTCGGTGAACCGGCATGGGGCGGATCCTGTAGGACGGTAGAACGGTGGGAAGATGGCGGCGTCAGGCCGCGGAATCGGCGCCGGGATCGGTCGGCCAGTAATAGGAATCCGGCGTATTGCGGGCGCCGAAGATGGCCTGCCCGACCCGCACCACCGTCGCGCCTTCCTCGATGGCGATTTCGTAGTCGCCGGACATGCCCATCGACAGGTCGTCCAGGCCGATCCCGGCAGGACAGTCCTGGCGCAGCCGGTCCCGCAGCGAACGCAGCAGGATGAAGCATTCCCGCACCCGCGCGGCCTCGGCCGAAAATACCGCCAGCGTCATCAGCCCGCGCACGCGCAGCGCCGGAAAGGACGGCATCTGCCGCAGGAAGGCCGCGGTCTCGTCCGGATGCAGGCCGTACTTGCTGGCCTCGCCCGACGTGTTGACCTGCACGAACACGTCCAGCGCGCGGCCTTCGGCCTGCAGGCGCCGGTCCAGCGCCTCGGCCACTCTCAAGCTGTCGAGCGCCTGGAACTCGGCGGCGTAGCGCGCGACCAGCTTGGCCTTGTTGGTCTGCAGATGGCCGATGACCGACCATTTCAGATCGGTCAGGTCGGCCATGGCATCCCACTTGCGCGACACTTCTTGCAGCTTGTTCTCGCCGAGATAGCGGCAGCCCGCGGCATAGGCCAGCCGGATGCGCGCCTCTTCCACGGTCTTGCTCACGGGCAACAGGCGCACGCTGGCGGGATCGCGCCCGGCGCGCTCGCAGGCCGCCGCGATCCGGCCGTGCACGGTAGCCAGGTTGCGGCGGAAGTCTTCCACCGATTCCGCCTTCGGCCATCGGCCGTGCTGGTCGTGCTGCGTCTGGGTATCGCTGCCCGGACCCTGGGTGTCTTGGTTCATGCCTGTACCTCGCGTAGGTGCGCAACGCGCGGCGGAAGCCAGCTTCCGCACGCGCGGTTTTTTGTCATAGGTCAAATATTATCATGACCTATAAAGCGTTACGCAAGCGATGCGCCGACGACTCAGCCGCCGGCGGCCAGCCAGGAACGCGGCGACGCGCCCATCCGCTGCCGGAACGCCTTGGACAACGACGAGGCGCTGGCGAAGCCCAGCTCCGCCGCCACCAGTTTCACGGGCCGGCCGGCGCGCACCATGGAGGCCGCGAGGCTCAGGCGCCAGTCCGTCAGATAGGCCGCCGGCGTGGCGCCGGTGGCCTCCTTGAAGGCCGCCGCGAAGGCGCTGCGCGACATGCCGGCGACCTCGGCCATTTTCGCCAGCGGCCACTCGTCGCAAGGCGCGCGGTGCACGGCCACCAGCGCCCGGGCCAGGCGCGGGTCCGACAGGCCCATGACCAGGCCGCGCGTGACGCCGGCTTCTCCCGGATGGTCGAGGATCCACCGGAGCAGCTGGATCAGCACCACCTCGAACAGCCGGTCGGCCAACAGCCGCGAGCCGCAGCGCACGTGGTCGGCTTCGGCGAACAGCAGGTCCAGCGCCGGGGCCAGCCCCTCGACGGCGGCCAGGGGCACGCGGATCAGCGGCGGCAGCGACCGCACCAGGGGATTGCGGTCCCCGCCGTCGAAATCGAGCGCCGCGCAGGTGAAGTCCGACCCGTCCACGGGCGGGTTCACGAACTCGTGCCGCAGCGCGCGGGGGTAGAAGAGCAGCGTGGGCTCGTCCAGGTGTATGCGCGGCGTGGCGGTTTCGCCCGGACGATGCCGCAGTTCCATCTGGCCGCGCCGCAAGACGTGCAGGAAACCGCGCCCCGGCACCGCCTCGAACGCCTGGGTGCCGCAGAGCGCGCCGGTGTGGAACAGCGTGGCCCGCACCCTGAAGCGGTCCAGCAGCGCCGAGAGCCGGTCTACCTGGGGAAAGGCGACATCATTCATGACTTGGACGTATGGACAATTTTCGTGGACATGAGAGCACCATGCGTCCAGACATTCTACGTACGATTCCCAGTAACCACCCGACAGGGATGGCCTCTTTTTCATTTCCAGGAGTTACCGTCATGTCCCGAGTTCCCCTTATCGATGCCAACATCACCACCCCCGACCGCAAGGCCCTGCTGGAGCAGATCCACGGCGCTTTCGGCGCGACGCCCAATATGTTCCGGGCCGTCGCCAACTCGCCCGCCGCGCTCAAGAGCATGTGGGGCGCCTTCGGCGCGCTGGGCGAGGGCGTGATCCCCGCCAAGCTGGGCGAACAGATCGCGGTGGCCGTGGCCGACCGCAACGGATGCGAATACTGCCTCGCGGCCCATACCGCGCTGGGCCGCAAGGCCGGCGCCAGCGCCGAGGAAATGTCCGCCGCCCAGGGCGGCAACGCCGCCGATCCCAAGACCGCCGCGGCGCTGCGCTTCGCGCTGAAGCTGGTCGAAGCCCGCGGCCAGGTCGGCGATGCCGACGTGCAGGCCGTGCGGGCCGCCGGTTTCGGCGATCAGGAGATCGTGGAAATCCTGGCGCACGTCGCGCTCAATCTGTTCACGAACTACGTCAACGTGGCGTTCGCGGTTCCGGTCGACTTCCCCGCCGTGAAACTGCGCCGCGCCGCGTAACTCCCGGCCGATAGCGCCTCCCTCCGGACGGGACGGCCCGCCGCCCCGTCCGCTCTGTTCCAGGAGTCTTCCATGTCTTCCCATGATGCGCCGCCCCTGCAGGTGGACGAATGGCTGAACACGACCGGCCCGCTCGATCTTGCCTCTCTGCGCGGCAAGGTGGTCCTGCTGCACGCCTTCCAGATGCTGTGCCCCGGATGTCTGATGCACGGCCTGCCCCAGGCCGAGCGCGCGCACCGGCTGTTCGGCAAGGACGGCGTCGTGGTCATCGGCCTGCATACCGTGTTCGAACACCACGCCGTAATGGGCCCCGAAGCCCTGCGGGCGTTCAACCATGAATACCAGTGGTCCTTCCCCATCGGGATCGACCGGCCCGCGGCGCGCGGCGCCATTCCCTTGACCATGCAGGCCTACGACCTGCGCGGCACTCCCAGCCTCGTCCTGCTGGACCGCGGCGGCCGCGTGCGCCTGCAACACTTCGGCAGCCTGGACGATCTGGCGCTCGGCGCCGCCATCGGCCGCCTGCTGTCCGAGGAGGCGCCACGCGGCCTTGCCGCCGTCGCCGGCCAGGCGGCCGCCGACGATGCCCGGGAAACCTGCGACGCCACCGGCTGCCCGGCGCCGGACGACCGCCAGCGGCGCTGACGCGATCAGCGGGCCGCCTGCCTGCGTCAGGGCATGGCCGCGGCCCGCATGCCCGCGCCCGCCTCCGGCAACAGGGCGCGGAAGGTGCGCACCAGGTATGCCATCTGCTCTTCGGTGCCCACGGTGATGCGCAGATACTGCTCCACCCTGGGCTTCCGGAAATGCCGCACGAGGATTCTCGCGTCCCGCAGGCGCGCCGCCAGCTCCCGCGCGTCCTCGCGGGGATGGCGGACGAACAGGAAGTTCGCCTGGGACGGCAGCACATCGAAGCCAAGCAATTTCAGCTGCATCATGAGCTTGGTCCGCGACCGCATGATGGCCTGGCGCGTGGCCTCGAAGTGCGCGCGGTCGTCGATGGCCGCCGCCGCGCCCGCCTGGGCCAGGCGGCCGAGCGGATAGGAGTTGAAGCTGTTCTTCACCCGCTCCAGCGCCTCGATCAGCGGCGCCTGCCCGATCGCGAATCCCACGCGCAGGCCGGCCAGGGCGCGCGACTTCGACAGGGTCTGCACCACCAGCAGATTCGCATACCGGTCCACCAGTTCGATCGCGGTCTGCCCCCCGAAGTCCACGTACGCTTCGTCCACGAGCACCAGCCGGTCCGGCCGCAGATCCAGCAGCCGCTGCACGCGGCCGGGCGGCAGTCCCTCGCCGGTCGGCGCGTTCGGATTGGCGATAACGATGCCCGCGATGTCCGACGCCGCGCGCGCCGCGAACCCGTCCAGGTCCAGCCTCAGGTGATCGTCCACCGGGACCGGCGCGCACCGGATGCCATACAGCCGGCAATACACCTCATAAAAACCGTAGGTCACGTCGGCCATCAGCAAGGGCTGCTGCCCATGCTGGAAGAAGGCGCAAAAGGCCAGCGCCAGCACTTCGTCGGATCCGTTGCCCACGAACACCTGTTCCGTCGGCACGCCGTGGTGCGCGGCGATGCGCTCGCGCAGCCGCCGCGCCTGCGGATCGGGGTAGCGCTCCAGGCCCTGGGCCGCCGCCGCCGCGATCGCCGCTATCGCGGCGGGCGACGGCGGGTAGGGGTTCTCATTGGTATTGAGCTTGACCCAGCCGTCGCCGGGCGCCTGCTCTCCGGGCACGTAGGGCATCAGCCCATCGACCCGGGGACTGTGTATGGAATCCATATTGCTGCGGCAAGCGCCCTCCGTAAACGATGACGGGACCATTCCGCTCATCGCCTATTTGTCATAGGTCATAATATACTATGATGCAGGACAAATAAATCATCTTCCGACCCGACCCGCGCCCGCAATCCCGCGCAAGTCTTGCGCGGGCCTTGCACCCATGACCCCTTCCCTGCTGCTGCAACGCCTTCTTCCCCTGCATTGGCTCACCCGCTGCGCGGGCCGCCTGGCCGCCAGCCGCCGCGCCTGGATCGCCCAGCCGCTGATCCAGACGTATGCGCGGCGGTATGGCGTGGACCTGGCCGAGGCTGCGCTGGCCAACCCGCGCGCCTATGAGAGTTTCAACGCCTTCTTCGCCCGCGCCTTGCGCCCCGGCTCCCGCCCGCTGGCCAATGCCGACTGGACCAGCCCCGCCGACGGGACTGTCAGCCAGCTGGGACGCCTGCACCGGGGCCGGCTGATACAAGCCAAGCAACGGCCCTACAGCGCGGCCGCGCTGCTGGGCGACGCGGCGCTGGCGCGGCAACTGGAAGGCGGGCTGTTCACCACGATCTACCTCAGCCCGCGCGACTACCACCGCGTTCACATGCCGTGCGCGGGCCGCCTGCTGGGCATGCGTTACGTGCCGGGCACGCTGTACTCGGTGCGGCCGGAGATCGTGCAAGGCATCGACGGGCTGCTGGCCCGCAACCAGCGGCTGGTGTGCTGGTTCGAACATCCCCGCCACGGGGTCTATGCGATGGTGCTGGTGGGCGCCGCCATCGTGGGCGGCATCGCGGCCGCCTGGCATGGCCGGATCGCGCCGGCGGGCGGCCCGATCCGGCTCTGGACGTACCCGGACGAGGCATCGGCCCCCACCCTGCCGCAAGGCGCGGAGATGGGGCACTTCGAGCTGGGATCGACCGTGGTGATGCTGATGTCGCCCGGCGCCTGGCGCTTCCACCCGGACTGGACGGCCGGCGGCGCCGTCCGGATGGGGCAGGCCCTGACCCGGTGCCGGGAACAGGCCCTATAGGCTGTCCCGGATGTCTCGGGCCAACTCCCGGCTCTGCGCGACATTGATGTCGGAAATGGTGACTCGCAGCCCCCTCACGGGATCCTGGACGCCGAAGGCATCGCCATGGCGCACCAGCCAGCCGCGATGAGCCAGCGCCAGGGCGACGGCCTGGTCGTCGCCTTCCACGGGAATCCAGAGATTGAGGCCGTCGCCCTGCTCGGCGCACGGCACGCCCTGCTCCCGCAGCGCGTCTTCCAGGGTTTGGCGGCGCCGGACGTAGTCTTCGCGGGCGCGCGCCATCAGCTTGGCGACCTCGGGCCGGCCGAGCGTGACTTCGACCATATCCTGCAGCAGGTGGCTGACCCAGCTGGTGCCGGACGCCAAACGCAGCCGCAGCTGCCGCGACGTCGCGGGATCGCTGGCCACCATGGCGACGCGCACGTCGGGCCCCAGCGTCTTGCTCAGCGACCGGACCAGCGCCCAGCGCTGCGCGCCGGCCGCCAGCACCGAGTGATACTCGGCGTTGGACAGCAGCGCGAAGTGGTCGTCCACGATGACCATGGCGTGCGGGTACTTCGCCAGGACGCGCGCCAGCGCCCGGGCGCGCCGGGCGCTCAGGCTGCAGCCGGTGGGATTGTGCGCGCGCGGCGTCAGGATCACCGCCTGCGCGCCCTTGGCCAGCGCGCCCTCCAGGGCCTGGGCCTGCATGCCCTCTGCGTCGACGGGCACGCCGATCGCCTGCAGGCCGGCGATGCGCAGCATGTTCACGCTGCTGAGAAAGCAGGGATTCTCGACCGCCACCTTGTCGCCGGCGACCAGGTGCGAACCCAGCAGCCGCTCGATGGCGTCCACCGCGCCGTGGGTCAGGTTGACCTCGAACGGCGCCGGGCAATCCGGCGCGAACCAGGCCCGCGCATAGTCTTCCAGGCCCGGGTTGACGGTGGGCGCGCCGTAGAGCCGCGGCCGATAGGGGCGCAGCGAGAAGGCGGCGGAGACGTCCGGCAGCCAGTCCAGGTTCGGATTGCCGCTGGCCAGGTCCACGAGAGGCGTATTGGTCAGCGCGCCCTCCTGCTCGCCGGGGCCGGAGGGCTCCCGGATGATCGTTCCCAGCCGCCCCTGCGTCACGGCGATGCCGGCCGCGGACAGCCGCTTATACGCCGCCGCGACCGTATTGCGGTTGATATCCAGCTCGACCGCGAGGTCGCGCACCGGAGGCAGGGCCTGGCCGGGACGCAACTGCCCCGACTGCAGCAGCGCGCGCACGCAATCGAAGATTTCCGCTGCGGTCTTTCCTTGTATTTTCATATCGTCCCGAGACAATGCCGTTCCGGGCGGTGACAGCCCCGAGGCCGCGCCCAGTCAATGCGCAAGTTTGACACGATTGGATCGCCGAATAAAGCGCGCTCACCGCACGCAATCCACGTAATAGCGCAGGTTTCCCTCGTCATCCCGCAATTCCACGAACCCATGGATATCGGTGCCGAAGCCCGGACATTGCCGGTTCAGCTCGCGCGAGAACTTGAGGTAATCCACGATGGTGCGATTGAAGACCTCCCCCGGAATCAGGAGCGGAATGCCGGGCGGATAGGGCGTGATCAGGCTGGTGGTAATGCGGCCTTCGAGATGGTCGATCTCCACCCTCTCGGTCCGGCGATGGGCGATGCAGGCGTACGCGTCGCTGGGCTTCATGGCCGGCGCCACGTCCGTCAGGTACATGTCGGTGGTCAACCGGGCGATATCGTGGCGGGCATAGGTTTCGTGCACATGCTGGCACAGGTCGCGCAGCCCCAGGCTCTCGTACCGGGGGTGCTTCTTGCAGAACTCGGGCAGGATCCGCCACATGGGCTGGTTGCGCTCGTAATCCTCCTTGAACTGCTGCAACGCGGTCAGCAGGGAACTCCAGCGGCCCTTGGTGATGCCGATGGTGAACATGATGAAGAAGCTGTAGAGCCCGGTCTTTTCGACGATCACGCCGTGCTCGGCCAGGAATTTCGTAACGATGGATGCTGGAATGCCGCTGGCGGCGAAATCGCCGTTCAGGTCCAGGCCCGGCGTAACGATGGTGGACTTGATCGGATCCAGCATGTTGAAGCCGTCGGCCAGCGCGCCGAAACCGTGCCACGACGCCTCGTCGCCGCCGTCCCGGATGATCCAGTCCTCCGCGGACCCGATGCCTTCGGGGGCCAGCGTTTCCGGCCCCCACACCGTGAACCACCAGTCGCCCGGCGCGAAATGCGATCCCACCTCGCGCATTGCGCGGCGGAAGTCCAGCGCCTCGGCGATGCTTTCCTCCACCAGCACCGTGCCGCCCGGCGGCTCCATCATGGACGCCGCCACGTCGCAGCTGGCGATGATGGCGTATTGCGGGCTGGTGCTGGTGTGCATCAGGTACGCCTCGTTGAACAGGTGGCGGTCCAGCCGGCGCGTCATCGAATCCTGCACCAGCACGTGGCTGGCCTGGCTGATCCCCGCGAGCAGCTTGTGCGTCGACTGCGTTGAAAACACCAGCGACTCCTTCGGCCGCGCGCGCCGCCGGCCCATGCAGTGGTAGGCGCCATAGAACGGATGGAATACCGCGTGCGGCATCCAGGCCTCGTCGAAGTGCAGCACCTCGACGTAGCCATCCAGCGCTTCCTTGATCGTCTCGGTCTGGTAGATGATGCCGTCGTAGGTGGACTGGGTCAGCGCCATCACGCGCGGGCGCACCTCCGCGGCATCCAGGTTCCGCAGCAAGGGATGCGCGCGGATCTTTTCCTGGATGGTCTCCACGTCGAACTCGCTGCGCGGAATCGGGCCGATGATGCCGAAGTGATTGCGCGTGGGCCGCAGGAACACAGGAATCGCGCCCGTCATCACGATGCTGTGCAGGATGGACTTGTGGCAGTTCCTGTCGACCACGACCACGTCGCCGGGCGCCACCGTGTGGTGCCAGACGATCTTGTTGCTGGTGCTGGTTCCGTTGGTCACGAAATAGCAGTGGTCCGCGTTGAAGATCCGCGCCGCATTGCGCTCGCTCGCGCCGATGGCGCCGTTGTGGTCCAGCAGCTGGCCCAGTTCCTCGACCGCGTTGCAGACGTCGGCGCGCAACATGTTCTCGCCGAAGAACTGATGGAACATCTGGCCCACCGGGCTCTTCAGGAAGGCCACGCCGCCCGAATGGCCCGGGCAATGCCAGGAATAGGAGCCGTCCTCGGCGTAGTCCAGCAAGGCCTTGAGGAACGGCGGCTTGACGCCTTCCAGGTAGGCCTTGGCCTCGCGGATCAGGTGGCGGGCCACGAACTCCGGCGTGTCCTCGAACATGTGGATCACGCCCTGGAGCTCGCGCAGGATGTCGTTCGGAATGTGGCGCGCGGTCTTGGTTTCGCCGTAGACGTAGATCGGCACATCCGCGTTGCGGCGCCTGACCTCGCTGATGAAGGCCCGCAGCGCCAGCAGCGCCGGCGCCACGCCGTCGCCGTGCGCCAGCTCCTCGTCGTCGATGGACAGGATGAACGCGCTGGCCCGGCTCTGCTGCTGCGCGAACAGGCTGAGGTCGCCGTAGCTGGTGGTGCCAAGCACGTCGAAGCCCTCCGCCCGGATGGCTTCCGCCAGCACCCGGATGCTCAGGCCCGACGTGTTCTCCGAGCGGAAGTCCTCGTCGATGATGACGATGGGAAACTGAAACTGCATGGCTGTCCTCTATCGGTATGCCGCCGCCCCGCGGCCGGCGCTTGCAAATTGCTTTGTCCTGGATAATAATTATATATGTCTTAGGACAAAACAAACGGCGCGGTGGCAGAGTGGCTATGCAGCAGATTGCAAATCCGCAGAGGTTGGTTCGATTCCAGCCCGCGCCTCCAGTTTCCCCCAGGGCGGGCCCGTCGCGGGCGGCGGCCGCTAGGCGTGGCCGCGCAAGTGCTCGCGCAGCGCGTCGGCGAACGACAGCGCGATCACCGAGGCCGGCCAATGTTCGGGCCACACCAGGCTGAGGTCGAACGACACGCTCGGCTCCAGCGGCCGCAGCTGGGCCAGGCCGCCGGGCACGCGCGCCGCGGTCAAGCGGTCCACCAGCGCGATGCCCACCCCGCGCATCACCAGCTCCATCGCCACCGAGGTCCAGAACACCTGCACGCGTCGGCGCGCGTAAACCTTTTGCTGTTCCAGCATGGCTTCCAGCCAGAAGCGGGTGTGATCCAGGTTGTCGTAGATGATGAGGTCGCGCCCGGCCAATTGATCCACCCGTACGGTGTCGAACCGCTCCAGCGGGTCGCCGGGAGGAATCGCGCAGTACAGCTGCAGGCTGGCCAGCGGTTCCGCCACGATGCCGGGATGGTTGGCGGCGCAGAAGCACACCCCCAGGTCCACCTGGCGGGCCGCCACCCATTCGACGATGCGGGCCGAACTGCGGGTCTGCAAGGCCACGGAGATATTGGGCCGGTCCGCCATGAACGCGGCCAGCACGTCGGGCATCGCGGTCAGTGACAGCAGGGGCAGCGACGCCACCGTAAGGTGGCCCTGTTTCTCGCTGCCCAGGTCTTTCATGAAGCTTTCCAGCTGCGTCAGCCCCGAGAACAACCGGTCCACCTGCCCGTAGAGCGCCCTGCCCTCCGGAGTCGGCATCAGCCGGCCGCCCTTGCGCACGAACAGCGGCACGCCGACCCGCCGCTCCAGCTGCGCGATGTACTTGCTGGCGGCCGGCTGGGAAATCAGCAATAGCTGCGCGGCCCGGGATACCGAGCCTTCGCGCATCACCGCCCTGAAGATTTCTATCTCTCGCACGTTCATGCCCTGACTATAACTATTCAGATATAGACATGGCAATTATTGGTATTAGGCAGTTATGCAGATTGTTCCTAGGATGCTCACTCGACTTTCATCCAGGACCCATCGTGTCGGAAAACTACGCTCCCATGGAATTGCCGTTCGGGCCGGACGCCTATGCCGCCAACCTGGCGCTGCTGGCCCGCGACATCCAGGCCCAGGGCCTGTCGGCGGCGATTCTGTTCGATCCCGAGAACATCTACTGGCTGACCGGCTACCGCTCGATCGGCTACTTCACGTTCCAGTGCCTGGCGGTCACCGCGGAGGGCGGCATCACGATGGTCTCGCGCCAGGTGAACCATGCCGTCGCGACCGGCAACCGCAACATCGGCCGCTTCGTGGCCGTCGATGACGTCAGCGATCCGATCGAAGTGCTGGCGCGCTTCCTGCAAGACAGCCTGCCGTCGGGCGGCATCGGGCTGGAGACGTCCTCCGGCTACCTCAGCGTCGCCGGCTACAAGCAACTGCACGCCCGGCTGGGCGCGCGCCTGGCCGACTGGCAGGGGCCGATAGAACAAGCCCGCACCATCAAGACGCCGGAGCAGCTGGCCTTCATGCGCCAGGCCGCCGACGCCGCCGTCGCCGGCATCGACGCGGCCGTGCGGGCGGTGGCCGTGGGCGCCACCGAGAACGACCTGGCCGCCGCCATGCTGCATGGCGCCACCAAGGCCGGCAGCGAATACACGCGCGTGCCGCTGGTGGCCGCCGGCCGCGCCAGCGGGGTGTGCTTCACCACCTGGCAGCGCCGCGAACTCAAGCGCGGCGACCTGGTGTTCCTGGAGGCCGCCGCCAACATCAACCGCTACCACGCCATGATCTCGCGCAACTGCGTGGTCGGGCGCGCCACCGACCGCCAGCGCCACCTGGCCGGCACCGTCATCGCCGCGCTGGACAGCGCCATCGAAGCCATCCGGCCCGGCGTGACCTCGGCCCAGGTGGACCAGGCCTGCCGCGCCGTGTTCGAGCGCGCCGGCCTCGGCCGCTACTTCGACCACCGCACCGCCTACGGCATCGGCATCGGCTTCCCGCCGAACTGGGCCGAGGGCCGCTTCCTGGCGCTGCGGCCGGACGATCCCACCGTGCTGCAGCCCGGCATGACCTTCCACCTCGTGCCTTCGCTGTTCATGCCCGAAGGCGGGTTCATGGCCAGCGAAAGCGTGGCGGTCTCGGAGGACGGCTGCGAAGTCCTCACCCACTACCCGCGGGAGCTGCTCGAAATCGACGCCTGACGCCGTCTCGACGGCGCACAAAACACCATACAAGGGGAATTGCCGTGTTGAAGAACTGGATGTATCCGACCATCGCGGTCATCGGCGTGCTGGCGCTCTGGCACGTTTCGATACCGCTTTTCGGGCTGCCGCCCTACCTGTTGCCGCAGCCGCTGAGCGTGATCGAACGCCTGTGGACGGACTCGGCGTTCCTGGGCCACCACAGCTGGGTGACCTCCGTCGAAACGCTGGGCGGCTTCCTGCTCAGCATCGCCGTCGGCATCCCGCTGGGCATCCTGCTGGTGTGGTCGCGTCCGCTGGAGCGGGCCATCATGCCGCTGCTGGTCGTGTCGCAGGCCTTCCCCAAGGTGGCGGTGGCGCCGCTCATCATCATCTGGTTCGGCCTGGGCCTGTTTCCGAAGATCCTGATCGCGTTCTCGGTGGCTTTCTTCCCCATCGTGGTCAGCACCGTGGCCGGCATGCGCTCGGTGGACGCGGACCTCAACGACCTGGCCCGATCGATGCGGGCCGGCGCCCTGCGCACGTTCCTGCGCATCCGGCTGCCCTATGCCCTGCCGCAGATCTTCTCCGGCCTGAAGGTCGCCATCGCCTTCGCCACCGTGGGCGCGGTGGTGGGCGAGTGGGTCGGCGCGGAGAGCGGGCTGGGCTACGTGCTGCTGTCGGCCAACGCCAACCTGGACACCACGCTGCTGTTCGCCGTCCTGGTCGCGCTCATGCTGATCGGCCTGGTCTTCTACTACCTGGTCGAGTTCTCCGAGCGCTTCCTCATTCCCTGGCACATCAGCGTGCGCAGCGACGCCCTGCCCTCTGTTTGATCCCGACCCCGGAGACTCCATCATGAAACGCACGACCCGACTCGCCTGCGCGCTGTCCCTGATGCTGGCCGCCAGCGCCGCCGGCGCCCAGGAAAAGCTCAGCCTGCGCCTGGACTACAGCATCTACGGCACCCACGCGCCGCTCTACTACGGCGTGGACAAAGGCCTTTACAAGGCCGAAGGCATCGACCTGCGCATCGGCGAAGGCAGCGGCTCCAGCAACACCGCCAAGCTGGTGGCGCAGAACATCGACCCGATCGGCTTCATGGACTACGGCACCATGCTCAAGGGCGTGGCCGCCGGCATGCCGCTGAAGGCCATCTTCGCCGTGCACCAGCGCTCGCCCATGGTCATCATCAGCCATGCGGATGCGCCGGTTCGCTCGCCCAAGGACCTGGAAGGCAAGGTCCTGGGCATGAGCGCCTCCGAATCGACGGCGCAGATGTTCCCGGTGCTGGCCGCGCTGAACGGCGTGGACCAGAAGAAGATCAATGTCATCGCGCCGGCGGTCGGCACCAAGACCGCCCTGTTCCTGCAACGGCGCGCCGACGCCATCACCGGCGTCACCTACTTCCACATTCCGCCGCTGGAGGCGCAGGGCGCCAAGGTGCATTACTTCTCGTATGCAGACTTCGGCGTCAATGCGCTGGAAGGCGGGCTCGCCGCCAACACCCAGTGGCTGGCGGCCAATCCCGAAACCGCGCGCCGCTTCGTGCGCGCCACGCGCAAGGCCTACGAGGCGGCGCAGGCCGACCCGGCCGCCTCGGTCGACGCGCTGGTGCGCCAGCGTCCGGAGCAGGCGCGCAACCGCGAACTGCTGCTGCGGCAGCTGCAACTGTCACTGCAGGCGTCGGGCACGCCCAATACGAAGGGCCTGCCTTTCGGCGTCTCGTCGGAGAAGGACTGGCAGGCCATGGTCGACCAGTTCGTGCAATCGAACCAGATCGAGCGCCCGATTCCGATCGGCACCCTCTACACCAACGACTACAACGGGGATTGACCATGGCGCATCACGCAGCCCTGGCGCTCGCGCGCGACGCGGCCGCCCCCGACACCGCCATCGACATCCGCGGCATGGTCCAGCGGTTCGGCTCCTACGTCGCCGTCGACGGCGTCGACCTGTCCATTCCCGAGGGCCAATTCCTTTCCGTGCTGGGGCCGTCCGGCTGCGGCAAGAGCACGCTGATGCGGGCGGTGGCGGGGCTGGTGCCGCCCACCTCCGGTGAAATCGACGTGCTGGGCCAGCGCGTCAAGGAGCCTTCCGCCGGCGTGGGCATCGTCTTCCAGCGGGCGGCGCTGCTGCCCTGGCGCAACGTCGTGCAGAACATTTCCCTGCAGCTGGAAATGCGCAAGCTGCCGGCGGCGCGCTACGAAACGCGTCTGCGCGAACTGATCAAGCTCAGCGGCCTCGAAGGATTCGAGCATTGCCTGCCGCACGAGCTGTCCGGCGGCATGCAGCAGCGCGTGGCGCTCTGCCGCGCGCTGATCCACGATCCCGACATCCTGCTGATGGACGAACCCTTCGGGGCCCTGGACGCCATGACCCGCGAGGCCATGAACCTGGAACTGCAGCGCGTCTGGCTGGAGAGCCGCAAGACGGTCATGTTCATCACCCACAGCATTTCCGAAGCGGTGTTCCTGTCCGACCGCGTGGTGGTGATGAGCAAGCGCCCCGGCCGGGTGGCCCTGACCATCGACGTGGACCTGCCGCGCCCGCGCGACTACACCATGGTGGGACACCCCGATTTCGTCAAGGCGGCCACGGCGATCCGCGAATGCTTCGACGCCGCGGGCATGACCGAATGAACGCCGCCATCCGCTACGACGACGGCCCCTACCCGCGGGCGCGCATCGCCTTCCTCTGCGTGGCCAATGCCGGCCTCACGGAGGGCGAGATGCACGCCATGGCGCCCGCGGGCGTGGGCCTGAGCTTCGGCCGCGTGCCCATGGGAACGGCCTGCACGCGCGAGAACCTGGCCGGCATGGAGGGCGGGCTGCGCGACGCGCTCGACAGCCTGCTTCCGGGCCGCCGCGACGTGGACGTCATCTGCTACAACTGCACGGCGGGCAGCTTCGTGATCGGCAACGATGCCGTGCGCGGCCTGATCGCGCGGACCCGGCCCGACGTGGCGGCCACCACGCTGCTCGACGGCGTCACCGCGGCCCTGGCCGCGCTCGGCGCCCGGCGCGTGGCCATCGCCACCGCCTACGATGCCGAGGTCAACGAACTGGAGCGCCGGTACTTCGAAAGCGCGGGCCATGAAGTCGTGGCCCTGCAAGGCCTGGCCCTGCCCGACGACGAAACCATGAATCGCGTCTCGCCGCGGTTCCTGGCCGAGTACGCCGCCGCCGTCGACCGCCCCGAGGCCGACGCCGTCTTCATCAGCTGCGGCGCCCTGCGCTCCACCGCCATCATCGAGGAACTGGAAGCGCGCCTGGGCAAGCCCGTGATCGGCAGCAACCAGGCCAGCCTGTGGCATTGCCTGAGGCTGGCCGGCGTCCAGGACCGGATCGCCGGCTACGGCACGCTCTTCCGGCAACATTGATCCCGAGGCCGCCCATGGACGAAATCGATACCCGGCTGATCGGCCTGCTGCGGCGCGACGCGCGCACGCCGCTGTCCGTGCTGGCCAGCAAGGCGGGCGTTTCGCGCGGCACGGTTTCCAACCGCCTGCGCAAGCTGGAGGACGACGGCGTCATCGCCGGCTACACGCTGAAGCTGCGGCCCGACGCCGAGCAGGATGGCCTGCGCGCCTGGATGGGCATCACCGTCGACGGCAACCAGACCCGCGCGGTGCTGGCCAGCCTGCTGGGCGAGCCCAGCGTCGAACAGCTGCACGACACCAACGGCCGCTGGGACCTGCTGGCGGAGATCCGCGCGGACTCCACGGCCGACCTGTCCAAGGTGCTGGAGCGGGTGCGGTTGATCAAGGGCATCGCCGCCACCGAGACCAGCATCCTGCTCGCCACCTACCGCTAGCGGCCCCCGGCCTCAATAGCCTATCGGGTGACCGTCCTTGCGATGGTCCGACGCCGCCAGATAGCCGCCCTGCTCCAGCCGCATCGCCATCTGGGCGCTGCCGAACTCCAGGTCGAAGCGCGGCGCCACCTCGACCTGATGGCCGAAGGCGCGCAACTGCTCGACCGCCTCGGGCGGACAATTCCATTCCACCGCCACGCCGACGTTGTCGTCCTTGATGCGCCAGCGCGGCGCATCGCTGGCCGCCTGCGGATTCTGGCCGAAATCGGCCAGCCGGCTCGTGACCTGCAGATGCCCCTGGGCCTGCATCGAGCCGCCCATCACGCCGAAGCTCATCAGGGGCCGCCCCCGCTTCATCAGGAAACCCGGGATGATGGTGTGGAACGGCCGCTTGCCCGGCGCGACCACGTTGGGATGCCCCGCCCTCGTGGAAAAGCCCCAGCCCCGGTTCTGCAGGGCGATCCCCGTGCCCGGCACCACCACGCCCGAGCCGAAGCCCTTGAAGTTGGACTGGATGAACGACACCATGGTGCCGTGCCGGTCGGCGGCGGTGAGGTAGACCGTTCCGCCGCTGTGCGGATTGCCCGGCCGCGGCTGGCCCGCCCGAGCCGGATCGATCAGCCTGGCGCGTTCGGCCAGGTAGGCCGGGTCCAGCAATTGCGCGCTGGACACGTCCATGTGATCCGGATCCCCCACGTGCGCGTACAGGTCCGCGAACGCCAGGCGCATGGCCTCGATCTGCAGGTGCAGCGTGCGTCCGGTATCGCGCCCGCTTTCGCCCAGGTCGAAATGTTCCAGCATGCCCAGCCCCATCAAGGCGCCGATGCCCTGGCCGTTCGGGCCGATCTCGAACAGTTCCAGGTCGCGGTAGCGCATGCCGATGGGTTCCACCCAATCCGCCTGGTGGCGCGCCAGGTCCGCTTCCGTGATGTAGCCGCCCGTATTGCGCGCATGGGCCGCGATGGCCGCCGCCAGTTCGCCTCGGTAGAAGCTGTCGCCCTTGCTGCGGGCGATGCTCTCCAGCGTCGCCGCCTGGCCCGGGCAGCGGAAGCGTTCGCCCGGCAGCGGCGCCCGCCCGCCGGGCGCGAACGATTCGGCGAAGCCGGGCTGCCCGCTCAGGCGCGGCACCTGCTTTTGCCATTGCCGATGCACCGTGGGCGACACCAGGTAGCCGTCGCGCGCGTAGCGGATGGCTGGCTCGAACAGGTCCTCGAAGGGCAGCGACCCGAATTTCTCCCAGATCGCGCGCCATCCGGACACCACGCCGGGCACGGTCACGCTGCCCCAGCCGATGGGATCCATGCCGTCCAGGTGCGCGAAGCGCGCCGTCTCCCACGCCGCCGGCGCGCGGCCGGAGGCGTTCAGCCCGTGCAGCCGCCCCTCGTGCCAGACGATGGCGAACATGTCGCCGCCGATGCCGTTCATGCAGGGCTCGACCACGGTGAGGGTGATGGCGGTCGCCAGCGCCGCATCGATGGCGTTGCCGCCGCGCGCGTACATTTGCAGGCCGGCGGCGCTGGCCAGCGGCTGCGAGGTGCTGACCACGTTGTCCGCCAGCACCGGCATGCGCTGCGACGGATAGGGAAGCTGCCAGAAGGGATTGTTGGAAATGGGCATGGGTATCGGTTCGGAAGTTCGGAAGCGCCGCCGTTACTTGCCGGCGGTGATGTTCAGGGCCTTGACCTTGTCGCGCCAGAAGGCCTGCTGATCCAGGATGAAACGCGGCAGGGACGCGCCAGGGATCTCGCTGACCTGGAACCCCTGTGCTTCGATCGCCTTGCGAAAGCCCGCGTCGTCCTGCGCCTTGGCCAGCGCGCGGGCCACGATGTCCAGCCGGTCTCGGGGCGTGCCCTTGGGCGCCATCAGCGCGAACAGGTTCTCGGCCTCCAGGCCCTGCACGCCCAGTTCCTTCAATGTGGGCACTTCCGGCATGACCGGCAGCCGCTTGGCGGACGCCACGCCCAGCACCTCGATGCGGCCGCCCTGCTTGTGCGGCAGCGAACTGGTGACACTGTCGAACATGAAGACCGAGGCGCCCGAGATCACTTCGGGCAGCGCCTGGCTGCTGCCCTTGTAGGGAATCTGCAGCGCGTCCACGCCCGCCTGTTCCTTGAATATCTCGCCTTCCAGATTGGACAGCGTGCCCGCCCCCATGGAGGCGTAGTTGTACTTGCCCGGCGCCGCCTTCAGGTAGGACACGAGGCTGGCGTAATCCTTGATGCCCAGCGTGGACGGCGTCACCAGGATGTGCGGCGCGCTCGCGATCGCGCCCACCGCCTCGAAGTCGCCGTCCAGCGACACCTGTTGCTTGCCGTTGAGGGCTTCGTAGATGGAATTGGACATCACCGACGAGATGTACAGCGTATAGCCGTCGGCCTCCGACCTTGCGGCCGCCTGCATGCCGATCAGGCCGCCGGCGCCCGGGCGGTTCAGCACCACCACCGATTGCCCCAGCGTGTCGCCCAGCTTCTGGCTGAGTTCGCGCGCCAGCACGTCCGTGGCGCCGCCCGGCGGAAACGACAGGATCAGTTGCAGCGAACGTTGCGGGAAATCCGCGGCGCCCGCACCGGCCGCGGCCGCGGACAACGCAAGCGCGGCGACGGCCCGCTTCAGGAAACCGCGCCCCCGCGGGCGCGATCCGGTGAAATTCGACGTGCAGACAGCGATGGCCATGCGATTCCCCTTGGTCCGTGAATACGCGGCCGGCCGCGGCTCTGTGTCCGCTGATGCCGGCCGCCGATAGGCCGGTCCATTCTAGGAATTGCTGTTTAGGCAATCAAGATCAATAATTCGCACACCAATTGCTTTTTTTAGAACCAACGCCATGCTCAGCACCGCTCATCGCTATTTCCTTGAAGTGGTCCGGGGCGGCAGCATCAAGGACGCCGCCGCGGCCCTGCACGTGGCGCCTTCGGCCATCAGCCGGCAGATCGCCAAGCTGGAGCACGATTGCGGCGCGGCGCTGTTCGAACGCCGCCCCCACGGCATGGTGCTGACGCGGGCCGGCGAACTGCTGGCCGACTACGCGCGGCGCGCCGCCATGGATTCCGAACACGTGCTGCGCGACATCCGCAGCCTGCGGCACGCGGAACTCACCACCATTCGCATCGGCTCGAACGAAGCCGTGGCGCGCAACGTGCTGCCGCGCATCCTCGGCGCCTATCGCGACCGCCATCCCGAGGTGGCATTCCAGGTGCACATCGCCTCGCCCGGCGTGGTCACGCAGCGCCTGCGCGACGGCGCCATCGACGTCGGCCTGGCCTTCAGCCTCAACCCCGGCAGCGGAATCGACGTGCGCTACGACATCGTCTCGCCCGTGCGCGCCATCATGGTGCCCGGCCATCCCCTGGCCGCGCGCGGCAGCGTCTCGCTCGACGACCTGCGCCCCTACCCGATCGCCTTGACCGACTCCGGCACCACCGTGCGCCTGCTGTTCGACAACTCCGCCGCCCGCGGCGACGGGCCGCCCTTCGACGTGGCGTACTCCAGCAACTCCTCGTCGGTGATCCGCGCCATCGTCGAAGCCGGGCACGCCATCACCATGGCCGGCGAAATCACCCTGGCGCAGCCGCTGGCCAGCGGCGCACTGGTCGCCGTGGCATTGCAGCAGCCCGGGTTCGCCGAACGCACGCTGCAGATACAGACCGCCAGCCACGCCACGCTGCCCGATGCCACCGAGCGCTTCGTGCGGCATTTGATCCAGGCGCTGTCGGCCGGGGGTGCCGCGACGCCTTGAGCGCGCGGCGCACCCATCCGGGGGGCGTCGCCGGAAGACCCGCCGTTCGTCAGCCGTGCAGGGAAATCCCCGTTTCCTGGATGACCCGGTCCCACACCGCCACTTCGTCCTCGATGCGCCGGGTCGCGTAGGCCGCGTTTTCCGTCACGATCTCGATGCCCAGGCCGCCGAAGCGCTCCTGCACGTCCGCCCTGCCCAGCACGGCGTTAAGGTCGGCGTTCAATTGATCGACCACGGCGCGCGGCGTGCCCGCGGGCGCGGCGATGCCGAAGATCGACACCACATCATTGCTCATGTTCACGCCGGACTCGCGCAGCGTCGGCACGCCGGGCAAGGCCGCCACGCGGTCGGGGCCGGCAACGCCGATCACCTTGATGCGCCCCGTCTGCAGATTGGAGATGGCGGTGGAGGTGTTCACGAACATCGCCTGTATGCGATCACCGATCAGGTCCGCCATGCCGGGGGTGGACCCCTTGTACGGCACGGGCTCGATCTCGATGCCCGTGGCGCGCTTGAACATCTCGCCGGCGATGTGTTCCAGCGAGCCGTTGCCCGTGGTGGCGTACGAGAAGGCGCCCGGCCTGGCCTTGGCGGCTTGCACGAACGACGGCACGTCATTGACTTGCAGGCTGGCGGGCACGATCAACACGTTGGGCAGGTAGCCGACGATGGCGACGTGCTCGAAGCTCTTGAGCACGTCGTACCCCATGGTGCTGCCCATCAGGCGGGCGTTGATCGCGTACGAGGTCAGTGCCGTCATCAGCAGCGCGTTGCCGTTGGGAGCCGCCTTGGCGACGTACTGCGCGCCGATGTTGCCCGAGAAGCCCGGCTTGTTGTCCACCACGACGGCGTGGCCGCGCCTTTCCGCCAGGTGCTGCGCGATCATGCGCGCCATGGCGTCCAGCGAACCGCCCGGCGGGTACGCCACGATAATGCTCATGTCCCGGGATTGGGCGCGGACCAGGCCGGCATGGGCCGCCAGGGACGCGGCGGCGCCGATCAGCAATTGGCGGCGAGTGATGGCAGGCATATCTAGCTTCCTTGGATCAGATTGTCGAATCTTTCTGGCCGTCCGCGGACAACGCAGCGGCCAGTTCACGCGCGGAACCGGGTTGCGGCGCGCACAGCAGCCGCCACAGGCGCGCGGCCCGTTCGGCCGGGACCGCCGCCGTGGCGTGGCGCATGAATTTCGCCTCGTGCCCGGCCGGCGGCAGCGGCAGGCTGGGATGGCCCAGCGGCTTGGCCTGCGTCTGGCGGAACACCTCCACCCCGTTGCGCAGCACCGCGAGCGAGGCGTAGTCACCGTTGCCAGCGGGAAAGTCTTCCCCCACCGACAGGCGGACCTTGTCGGCCCAGTCCCGCGCTTGCGGATGCGCCAGCGCCTCGTCCGTGAAATCGCCCACATCCTGCGTGCCCCGGCAGGCCGCGACCGCGACGCAATACTCCACATGGAACTTTGCCGCCAGGCCCGAGACGGGCCAGCCCTTGGTGCGCGCCGCGTCCAGCCGCCGGCTGATGCCGCAGCGCAGTTCCAGATCGCCGCCGGGCTCCATCCAGCCCGCCTCGCGCGCCCGCAGCACCATATCGACGAGCGCGTGCATCAGGGAGCAGGTCGGGTACTGCTTGTAGACGATGCCGGGGCTCGCGATCTCGTAGGAGTCGCCCAGCGCTTGCAGCGCGCGGCCGGGGTCCTGGCTGCCGTCGTCGCAGAATAGCTGCAGGAATCCTTCGCGTCCTTCCAGCGCCGCCGGGCTGGCCGTCATGCCGCCTGCCGCCAATTGCGCGGCCAGCACGCCGTTGCGGGCGGCCAGCCCCGCATGCAGGGCCTTGGTCATGGTGCCGAAGTTCACTCTAAGCCCACCCGCCATGGAGCTGGCGATGCCCAGGGCGTGCCGGGCGCGTTCCACATCCAGCCGCAGCAGCGAGGCGCAGGCCGCCGCCGCGCCCACCGTCCCCAGCGTGCACGTCGTGTGCCAGCCCAGCTGCGAATGCCGGTCGTTCACGCTGCGCCCCAGCCGCCCCGCGACCTCGACCCCGGCTACGTAGGCCGTCAGCAAAGCCTCGCCATCAGAATCCAGCTTTTCCCCCAGCGCCAGAATCGCCGGAACAATGGGCGCGGACGGGTGGCCGCGCATGGATTCGTGCGTATCGTCCAGCGCGTGCGCATGCGCCGCGCAACCGTTGATCAGCGCTGCATCGCCGGCGGACGCCCGCTGCGCGCGCGCCCATAGCGTGCAGTCGCCGCGCGCCTGGCCCAGGGTCCCCGCCGCGGCGCCGGTCACCTCGTCCACCGAGCCGGCCAGGCCGCCGCCCAGACAGTCGGCGATGGCGCGCCGCGCCTCTGCCCGCACCGCGGCCGGGACCTCCGGCCCGCGCAGGTTCGCCACGAACGCCGCGAAGGCCTGCGTCAGTCCTGCCGCCGGCGCGGCCGGCGCGCTCATTGCCGGCCTCCATCGAGCCAGCCGGCGACATGCTCGTCCATTTCGTCGAGGAAGTGTTCGATGCCATGCCCGCCCCCGCCTGCCCGCAGCGCCCGGGCCACGGCCTCCACGCTGCCGCGCGGCACGACGGCCACGCCCTCGGCGCTGGCGCACACCACGTCCCCCGGCTGCACGATCACCCCGGCGCACGCCACCGGCACATTCACCTCGGCCGGCCCAAACTTGGGCCCCGAGTGCGGCGACACGGCCAGCCCATACACCGGCAAGCCCGCCGCCTGCGCCTCCGCCACGTCGCGCCACGCGCCGTGCACCACCAGCCCGGCCATGCCGCGCTGCTCGCAGGCGTACTTCAGCAATTCGAAGCCGCCCATGCACCACTGCGTGAAGCCCTGCCCGTCCACCACCAGCACGTCTCCCGCTTCCACCCGGCGGATGGCCGCCATCACGCCCAGGTTGTCGCCCGGCGGGCACTTGACCGTGAACGCCGGCCCGCAAAGCGGAACGGCAGGCGCCACCAGCGAACGCAGGGGCGGCTGGCAGGTATACATGCGGCCCACCAGGTCGCTCACCCGCGTCACGTCGGCTTGCGCCAGCACCGCCACATCGGACGGCGCCGGCCGGTCGACGAGCGGATTGACGACGAACGGCGGCAGCGGCTTTTTCCAGCGGCGGTCGGTGTGGAAAGAGGACATCGGCTTCGGCTCCTGAACAGTTTTCCTGCAATTCAGTCCGAATTGTCCCGGCTCGATCCCTGTATAGAAAGCGATGCTTTGTGATCAGTTAGATAGAAAATCTAATCACCGGCAATCCGGGCCAGGAGCCAGCCGCGAAACGCCGACACCGCCCGCGCGTCCTGCTTGGCTTCGGGGCAGACCAGGTAATAGCCGCGGGAACTCGGCAGGGCCTGCGTAGACAATTGCACCAGGCTGCCCCGGGCCAGGTCGTCGGCCACCAGGAAACGCGGCAGCAGCGCCGCGCCCAGGTGCGCCTGGGTCGCCTCCAGAATCATCAGGAAACTGTCGAAGCGCGGCCCCTGGAACGCATTCGCCGGCTCTATCCCCACGTGCGCGAACCAATCCCGCCACGCCGAAGGCCGAGTGAACTGCTGCAGCAGGACAGCCCCCGCCAGACCCGCCGGTTCATGCAGCCCCAGCTGCGCCTGGTACTGCGCGCTGCACACCGGCAGCATGTCCTCGTCCATCAGGTGCGCGCATACCGCTCCCGACCACGACGCCTCCCCATAGTGGATGGCCGCGTCGAACGGCTCCACCGAAAAATCGAAAGGCGCATTGCGCGACACCAGGTTCAGGTTCACGTCCGCATGCGCTTCGAAGAATGTTTCCAGCCTGGGCACCAGCCACTTCACCGCGAAGGCCGGCACCACCGCCAGGTTCAGGATTTCCTTGTCGCCGCTGGCCATGGCCTGGTGGGTGGCCTCTCCCAGCGCCAGCAGGATCCGGCGCACCTCCGCCAGATAACGTTCGCCCGCGCTGGTCAGCAACACCCGCTGCCGCACCCGAGCAAACAGCGCCACGCCCAGCTGCGCTTCCAGTTGCCGGACCTGCTGGCTCACCGCGCCTTGCGTCAAATGCAGTTCTTGCGCCGCGCGCCGGAAATTCAGATGGCGCGCCGCGGACTCGAAGGCGGTCAGGGTGGCGGTGGAAGGCAGGCGGTTGCGGTTCATCGCGAAGGCGGGTGCGGGGGATGATAGTGCCGGTCGGGCGAGGATAACCGATCAGGGACTGGCCGCGAGGGACGGACTAATGCCCGCTTTCGGATGCGTAGTGGTCCGCGTAGGCGCGGCGGAGAACGGCCTTCTGGATCTTCCCCGTCGCCGTCTTGGGCATGGCGTCGACCACGATGAACGACTTGGGACATTTGAAGGGGCTCAGGCGCTCGCGCAGCTGCTGCATCAGCGCGGCCTCGTCGAGACGCTTGCCCGGGCGCAGCAGCACGATCGCCGTCACGGCCTCGGTCCAGCGCTCATGGGGCAGGCCAACCACGACCACTTCCGCGATATCCGGATCGCTCGCATACAAAGCCTTCTCCACTTCGATGGAAGCGATGTTCTCGCCCCCGCTCTTGATGACGTCCTTGAAGCGGTCCTTGAACCAGAGCACGCCATCCGCATCGAAGTAGCCGGCATCGCCCGAATGGAACCAGCCATGCCGGAAAACGGTATCGGTGGCGTCCTGGTCATGCAGATAGCCGCTCAGCGCCTGGGGACTCCGGTAGACGATTTCGCCGGCCTCGCCCTGCGGCAGGAGCCTTCCCGCTTCGTCGATGATGCCGACCTGGACATTGATGCCCGGCGTTCCCACCGCGCCGGGATGGCTGAGCTGGTGCTCGGGCCGGAAGAAGGTGGCCACGGGACTCATTTCCGTCTGGCCAAACATGAGCGAGAAGCCGCAGCCGAACGTGTCGATGGCGGCGCGCAGCTCATGGTCCGGCATCGGCGCCATGGCATAGACGGCCAGTCGCAGGCTGCCGACATCGCGCGCGCGGGCCTGCTGGGCCTCCACCAGCGCGCGGTACATCATGGGAAGGGCAAACAATACCGTCAGCCGCTCCCGCACAACCAGATCCAGCAACGATTGCGCCTCGAAACCCTGCATGATCACGATGCACGCCCCCACCGCAACGGCCGGCGTGCAGATGGCGTTCAACTGCGCGGTGTGGAACATGGGCATCAAGGCCAGCACCCGGTCGCGGCGGCTCAGCTCGGTGTCGATGGCCGTGCCCAACGATTCCAGATAAATCGCCAGATGGCTGCCGACCACTCCCTTTGGCGCGGAGGTGGTGCCGCTGGTATACAGATAGGACAACGACGCGCGATCGGGAACGGCGGCCGATGGGACGTCCGACACCTGGCCAGCCGATAGCTGCGCGAAGGAGATGCGCGCCAGCGGTTGGGGCAGATCGGCTTGCGCGTCCTCGCCCTCATCGATCACGAACACGTCGCGCAACGCCTGACCGGGCGTCAAGCCCGTAAGGAACTGCTCCAGCATTCGCGCGGTGACGACCGCGCCGCGCACGCCGGCATGCTGCAATACATAGGCCAACTCGCCGTGTCGCCACAACAGGTTGATAGGCACGCACACGACGCCGATCTTGGCGCACGCGAAATAGGTCGCCAGAAACTCGGCGCTGTTTCCCGACATGAGCGCCAGCGCATCGCCCACCTTGTAGCCGCGGGCAAGCAAGCCATGCGCAAGCTGGTTGCTCCATGCCTCCAACAAGGCATAGCTGTAGCGGCGCTCGCCGTCGATCACCGCGTCGCTCCCAGGCGCCCTGGCCGCGCTGCGCGTGAGCAGGTCCCCTACGTTGATGCGCCTTACAAAATCCCCGTCCGCGTGTTGTGTCATGCCCGCCTCCCTTTCCGTGGGAATATCCGTTCCAGGACTCAGTTCCGGGGCCTGGTCACCCTTTGAGCAGTTCGCCGCTGATAATGAGCTTGCGCACTTCGGTCGTGCCCGCACCTATTTCCAGCAGCTTGATGGCGCGGTAGAGACGGTTGATTTCCGACTCCCAGATGTAGCCTGTGCCTCCGTGCACCTGAACCGCCTCGTCCAGTACGCCATGCATGCCGTTGGCCGCGAACATCACCGCGGCGGCGGTCAGCTTGTGGATTTCGCCGCGCCCGGCATCCCCATTTTCCAGCGCGCTGGCCGCGCGCAAGGTCTGATAAGTGAACACCCGCATGGCCTCCACTTGGGTATACATAGTGGCGATCTTGTCCTGCACCATCTGAAAACTGGCTATCGGCTTGCCGAATTGCTGGCGCGCCCGCGCGTAGTCGATGCTCAGTTCAAGCGCCCGCTCGGCAATGCCCAGGCACAGCGGAGCGATCATCGCCCGCTCGAAGTCCAGACCGCTCATGACCACCTTGACCCCCGCATTCTCCTGGCCCATCAGATTCGCCACGGGCACACGGCAACCGTCGAACACGAGCTCGCCGGTCTGGCTTCCGCGAAACCCCATCTTCACGAGCTTTTGCGCGACGCGGAAGCCTGGCATGCCCGTCTCCACAAGAAACGCGGAGATGCCCTGCGCCCCAAGATCGCGATCGGTCTTGGCATAGACCAGCAAGACATCCGCCACGGGGCCATTGGTGATGAAGATCTTTGTCCCGTCCAGCACATAGTGGTCGCCCACCCGACGCGCGGTGGTGCGCATGGAGCCCAACGCGTCCGACCCCGCGCCCGGTTCCGTCAAGCCCAATGCGCCCACCAGCTTCCCGCTCGACAAGCCGGGCACGAACCGTGCTTTCTGCTCATCGTTCGCGTTGCGCAGAATGTTATGCAGGCACAGGTTTTCGTGCGCAACCCATGCCAGCGCCAAGGCATGATTCCAACGGGCGAAGGCCTGGAGCACCAGGCCGCTGGTGAAGAGGTTCAGGCCCGTCCCCCCCAGCGCCTCCGGCGCCGTTATGCCGAAATAGCCGTTGGCGCCGATCCGCTCGAAGATGCCGGCCGGCCACCATTCTTCGTCATCCATCCGTTGCGCCAGGGGATAAAGCTCGACGCGCGCGAAGCGATCCGCCTGCGCGAGCACCTCCATTTCATCGTCCGACAGACCGGCGAATAGCTGAGGCGTGGAACGTTGCTCGATATGCAAGCCACTTTCGGACATGGTCACTCCACCTTTAGGCAACACGACCTAGATTGACCGTACCTACAATTTGAGTGACGCTCATATTATCTTCACGCCAGGATTTTTCCACGTAGGGAAAACACTGGCTTAAAGAAAAGTGAGTGACGCTCAATAATCTGCATGATCGTCAACATGAACTGGAGCGCAGGTGCAAACCAACTGGCCTTTCCAATCGGTGCTGATCGCGAATCGAGGCGAGATCGCTGCACGCATCGTGCGCACGGTGCAACGCCTTGGCCTGCGGGCCGTTGTGGTGCATCACGCCGTCGATGCGGACACTCCCGCGGTGCGCCTGGCGGACACCGCCATCGAGATCACCGGAGCGACTCCGGTGGCGGCCTACCTCGACGGCACGCAGATACTGGAGGCGGCGCGCCGCACCGGATCTGGCGCCATCCATCCGGGCTACGGCTTTCTCTCGGAAAATCCGTCGTTCGCGCGCCAGTGCCGACAGGCGGGCCTGGTGTTCGTGGGCCCCTCCGCCGAGGCGATCGAACTGATGGGGGACAAGGTGCGCGCCCGCGCATTCGTCGCCCAGGGCGGCTTTCCCGTCGCGCCTTCCGCGATCGAGGACGACGATCCTGACAGCTTTGTCGAACGCGCGGCGGCCGTCGGCTTCCCGCTGCTCATCAAACCGGCCGCCGGCGGGGGAGGAAAAGGCATGCGCATCGTGCGCGAAGCGGCGGCGCTGCGCACCGAACTGGACCGCGCGCGCAGCGAGGGGCAACGTTACTTTGGCGATGGCCGCCTGTACGTCGAGCGCTTCATCGAAAACCCCCGGCATATCGAAGTCCAGGTGTTCGGCGACGAATATGGCACTGTCGTCCATCTGTTCGAGCGCGAATGCTCGGTGCAGCGGCGCTTCCAGAAGATCGTGGAAGAGTCGCCGTCACCGGCTCTGTCGCCACAGGTGCGCGATGACATCTGCGCCACTGCCGCGGGCATCGCCCGGCGCGCGGGCTACTGCAACGCGGGGACGGTCGAGTTCATCTATGGCAATGGCGAGTTCTACTTCCTGGAGATGAATACGCGGCTTCAGGTCGAGCATCCCGTCACGGAGGAGACACTGGGCATCGACCTGGTGGAACACCAGTTGCGCGTGGCGGCAGGCGAAAAGCTGGCCTTCTCGCAGGAAACGCTGCGGCCTCGCGGCCACGCATTCGAGTTCCGCATCTATGCCGAGGATCCGTCGCGCGGCTACCTCCCCACCACCGGGCCGGTGCTGGCCCTGCGCGAGCCGCGCGCCGCGGGCATCCGGATCGATTCAGGCATCGCCGCCGGACAAGAGATCACCGCCGCCTTCGACCCCATGCTGGCCAAGCTGATCGTCAGCGCCGCCACGCGTGGCGAAGCCATTGCGCTGGCCCGGAGCGCCCTGGACGACTATGCGCTGCTGGGATGCAAGACCAACACAGGCTTCCTGCGGCGGCTGCTGTCCCACCCGGCCTTTTTGGCGGGCGAGATCCACACGGGTTTTCTGGATGCGCACCCCGAGGTCGCCGCGCAGCCGCCGCTATCCGACGAAACCCTGCACCGGCTGCTGGCCGCCGCGGCGCTGGCGACGCGCCCGGTGCGCGATGCCGCCGACGCCGTGCCGGCGTTGCATGCCGACATGGGCGACTGGAGAAACTGATGTTGCACGCATTTCTTCTGGACGGCGAGGCACACGAACTCTGGCTCGGCCGCTCTCGCGAGGGCTATTGCCTGCATGCCGGCGGCCGGCGAATTCCCGTGGAGCTACTGGAGCGCGGCGGACACACTCACGAACTGATCATCGATGGCGACAGTTACCACGTCCTCATCGCAAGGCGGGGCGATGAAGTGCATGTGCACCTGAATGGAGAAAGCCACCTCCTGCGCTACGTCGATAACCTCCAACGTTTTTCCGGCGATCCCACGGACGAGGGAGACGCCGTGACGCGGGCCCCCATGCCGGGGTCGATCATCGCCGTTTCCGTGGAAGTCGGCCAGCGGGTGCGCCGGGGCGACGCGCTGATGGTGATAGAGAGCATGAAGATGGAAACCACCATCAATGCCGCCTGCGATGGCGCAGTGCAGTGCCTGCACGTCGACGTCGGACAGCTCATCGACAAAGACGCCTTGCTTATCACGCTGGACAGGAGCGCCTCGGAATGAACCGCATTGAATCCGCGCTGAACACGCGTTCGGCAGATTTTCTGGCCAACCGTGCACACAATCTGGCGCTGGCCGCGGCGCTGCGGCAACAGCAGGATGCCGTTCGCCACCAGCGCCCCGACCGCGACATGCAGCGCCTGGCCCGCCAGAACAAGCTGTTCGTGCGAGATCGCCTCAGGCAATTGCTGGATCCAGGCACGCCGTTCCTTGAACTGTCCACCTTGGCAGGCAACATGGAGTATGACGGAGAAGTGCCCGGCGCCGGCGTAGTCACCGGCATCGGAATCGTCAGCGGGCGCGAGGTAATGGTCAATGCTTCCGATGCAAGCGTGAAAGGCGGGGCCTGGTACCCGCTATCGGTCAAGAAGATCGTGCGCGCGACCGATATTGCCGTCGAAAACCGCCTGCCCATGGTCCACCTGTGCGACAGCGCCGGAGGCTTTCTGCCCCTGCAGGCCGAACTGTTTGCCGACCGCCACTTCGCCGGGCGCATCTTCCGAAACCAGTCGATCCTCTCGAAGATGGGGGTTCCCCAAGTCGCCATCGTGCTCGGGCATTGCACCGCCGGCGGCGCGTACGTGCCCGCGCTGTCGGACTACAGCGTGATTGTGCGGGGGAACGGCGCCATCTTCCTCGGCGGGCCGCCATTGGTGAAGGCCGCCACCGGCGAAGAGGTGAGCGCCGAGGATCTGGGCGGATGCGACGTGCATACGCGCCTGTCGGGGACGGCCGACTACCCCGCCGGCAACGAGTACGAGGCCATCGCCATCGCCCGGGACGTCGTGGCGCAATGGCAGCGGCCGCAGAAGGCGCAAGTGGAATGGCAGGAGCCCGAAGCGCCCTACTACGACCCCCGGGAACTGTATGGCATCGTGCCGCGGGACATCAAGGTGCAGTTCGATATGCGCGAAGTCATCGCGCGCATGGTGGACGCCAGCCGTTTCCATGAGTACCAGCCCGCCTACGGCCCGACGCTGCTGTGCGGCTTCGCCCACCTATGGGGCTACAAGGTCGGCATCCTGGCCAATAATGGCGTGCTTTTCAACGAGAGCGCCCAAAAGGGGTGCCACTTCATCGCGCTGTGCAACCAGAACCGCACGCCGCTGATCTTCCTGCAGAACATCACCGGCTTCATGGTCGGGCGCGACTATGAACGGCGCGGAATCACCAAGGACGGGGCCAAGATGATCATGGCCGTGGCGGGTTCCGAGGTGCCCAAGTTCACCGTCGTCTGCAACGGCTCGTTCGGGGCGGGCAACTACGGCATGTCGGGACGCGCCTTCGACCCCCGCTTCCTCTTCATGTGGCCGCAGAGCCAGATCTCGGTCATGGGCGCGGAGCAGGCGGCCAACGTGCTCGCCGACGTGAAGCTGCGGCAACTCGCGCGCAATGGGGAAAAACTCTCGCCGGAACAACTGGCAGCCATCCGCGATCCCGTGCTGGAGGACTACCGCCGCCAATCGAGCGCGCTGTATTCGACGTCGCGCCTATGGGACGATGGCATAATCGACCCGACAGATACACGCAACGCCCTGGGCATCGCCTTGAGCGCCGCGCTCAATCAACCTATAGCCCCCCCAAGCTACGGCGTGTTCCGCATCTGAGCGGCCGAGCCCGCCGCAGTCGATGTCGGGAGGTCCTGCGCCGGCTGCGCTCAGAAGACATACGGAAACGGCAAGCCCACGCATCAGCCATCATGAAAACCAGCTCCAGCACCTCCGCCGACACGAAGACAACCGGCAACCATGCTCCGGCGCCTCTTTCGGAAAAGCGCCAAAGGCGCGCCGGCGAGATCCTCGCGGCGGCGCGGCAGGTTTTCATAGAAAAAGGCTTCCAAAAAGCAGCCGTAAGCGAAATCGCGCAGCGCGCCGGAATTGCCGAAGGGCTGATCTTCCGCTACTTCCCGACCAAGCGCGATCTCCTGCACGAAGTGCTGAGCGAAATGTATGAACCCTTGATCCGCGACGTCGAAGATGGTTTCTCGCGCCTTCAAGGCTTGCGCGCGCGGCTGCGCTTCATCATCTGGCGGCACGTGCGCGTGTATGTGGAGAAGCCTGGCCTTGCCCGCCTTGTCTTGCACGAAGTGCGCACGGGGCCTGACTATGCCGGCTCGGGCCTGCATGCGCTTCACGTGCGCTACACCCAATTCGCCCAATTGGCGCTCGCGGACGCCGTGAAAGACGGAGAGCTTGCCGCCGGCGTGGACACCGAGGCTGCCCGGGCCATGCTGTATGGCGGGCTTGAGCATCTGATGTGGCCGGTACTTTTCGGCAATCAGAGCGTCAACGTCGATGCCGTGACCGAAAGCTATACGAACCTGATGCTGCACGGCCTTCAAGCCACTTCGCCGGAAACGGGAGTCGAAGCGCGCTTGTCGCGGCTGGAGTCCCTGTTCGCGGCGGCGGAGAGAGGAAAAACCGCGTAATTCTCGCCGCATGAAAGCCGCCTGCATGCCCGAATCCCATGCATGTGGGCGCTCGCCATGACGCACGGACAACGACCGGATCCAGCCCCACTCGCGGCGCTGGATCCGCGGCCTTATTCCGCCTCGATCTTCGCGTCCTTCACCAGCTTGTTCCAGCTTTGGTAGCTTGAACGGACCACCGCGCTGAATTCCTGCGGCGTGCTGCTCCAGATCTCGACATACTGATCCTTGAGCTGGCGCTGCACGTCCGGCGCGGCCAGCGCTTCGCGCAGGGCGGCGTTCAAACGGTCCATGACGGGCTGGGGAATGCCGGCAGGGCCGACCACGCCCCACCACAACTCGCCGCCGGCGGCCGCATAGCCGCCGATGCCGGCCTCGTCCATGGTCGGCACGTCGGGCAGGAAGGGCGAACGCCTGGGACTGGTGACGGCCAAGGGCCGCAGGCTGCCCGCCTGGATGCGCGACATCGCGGTGTTGAACGTGTCGAACATGAAGGTGGTATTGCCCGCCAGCAGATCCGTCAGCGCGGGCGCGCTGCCGCGATAGGGAATATGCGTCATCGCCGCGCCGGTCAGCGCGCGCAACAGTTCGCCGGAAAGATGGTTGGACGAACCGTAGCCGGCCGAGCCGAAGGTGACGTTGGCGCCGGGCTGCCGCGCCTGCGAGACCAGGTCCGAGACGGAGACGATGGACGATTGCGAGCCGACCAGCAGGACATTGGTGTAGCGGCCCAGCAGGCCGATGTTGGAGAAGGAGTCTATCGGGTCGTACTTGGCCGACTTGGCGACATTGGGCACGATGGTCTGCGTGCCCACGCTGCCGATACCGATGACGTAACCGTCCGGCTTGGCGCGCGCGACGTAGTCGGCGCCCAAGGCGCCGCCGGCGCCCGTGCGGTTCTCGACGATGACCGTCTGGCCCAGGATATCTCCCATTTTCTTGGCGACCGGCCGGGACACGATATCCATCGGCCCGCCCGCGGAAAAAGGCACGATCCAGGTAATGGGCCGCTCGGGCCATTGCGCGCGCGCCGCGCCGGCATGGCAGAGCAGCGCGACCGGAAGCAGCGCCATCAGGCTTTTCTTGAACATGGCTGTCTCCCCGGCGTCACATGAGTTTTTCGCGCGCCTGGCGCGCTTCCGCGCTCTGGCCGCATAAGAGCGCCTGGTCCACGTCCATATAGGTGCTGACGAAATTCAGGGCATGGGCATGGGCGTTGACGCTTTCCTTGCTCATCTTGACCACATGCGACGGCGATTTCGCCACCTGGCCGGCCAGCGCCGTGGCGCGCTCGACGGCCGTCCCCGCCGGCGCCAGCCAGTCGGCCAACCCCCATTCCAGGGCCGTGGCGGCCGGCATCCGCTCGCCCAACAGCATGATCTGCTTGGCGCGCGAAGCGCCCACCATGTTCACCAGGCGCGGCACCGTATGCCAAACCAGCGGAATGCCGATCTGCACTTCCGGCACGAAGAGAAAGGCGTCGTCCGCCATGACGCGCCAGTCGCAAGCCAGCGTCAGCGCAATGCCGCCGCCGACGTTGAACCCCTCGATGGCGGCGACGGTGAGCTGCGGCAGGCTCTCCCAGGCCTTGCACATGCGGGCGCCGGTCGAGGCCAGGTAGCGGCGCTCGTCCAGCGACTTCTCCTCGATGGCCCAGCGCTGCGGGTCTTTCAGGTCGACGCCCGCGGAGAAGCCCTGTGCGCTTCCCGCCAGCACAACGGCCGTAATGTCGACGCGCGACGCATAGCGGTGCGCCACGTCGATGAGTTCATTCATGGCCTGCAGGGACAATGCGTTGCGGCGTTCGCCGCGGTCATACGTGACCACCGCCAGGCAGTCGGACTCTTCTATCTTGATCATTGCAGTCTCCTTGTCTATTTTTCTCAAGCCTGGTGCACCGCGCCAGCCTCGATTGCGGCATGGATCGCCGCGTCGCTGAAGCCGAAGCGCCGCATGACTTCCTGGCTGTGCTCGCCGATGGCCGGCGGCGGCAGGCGCAGGGCCCCGGGCGTGCGCTCCAGCTTGATCGGGATACCCGTGACGCGGTATTGGCCGATGGACGCCGACATCTGCCGGGTGGCGGTGTGCTCCATGGCCAGCGCCTGCTCCACGCTCAGCATGGGCGCGCAAGGCACGCCCAAGGCCATCAACTGCCGGAACAGCTGCTGACCGTCGAGCCCGGCCAACTGCCCGCTCAATTCCTCGCGCAAGGCATCCCGGTTCACCACGCGGTCGCTATTCCTGCGAAAACGTTCATCGGTGGCGAGCTCCGGCTTGCCTATCGTTTCGCACAGGCGCGCGAACTGCCGATCGTTGCCCACGGCCACGAACAGTTTTCCGCTGCGGGTCGGAAACAGGTCATAGGGCACGATGTTGGGATGCCCGTTGCCGGTGCGCGCCGACTTGCCGCCGTTGAGCGCGTTGGAGGTATGCGGGTGCAGCATGCCCAGCGCGGTATCGAACAGGGTGACCTCTATCGACTGCCCCAGGCCGGATTTCTCGCGCTCGTACAGCGCCAGCAGCACGCCGATGACGGCGTTCATGCCGGTGGACGTATCGACCAGCGGAATACCGATGCGGACGGGATCCAGCGCCGGATCGCCGTTGATCGACATCAGGCCGGACAGTGCCTGCACGGCGGCGTCGTAGCCCGGCAAGCCGCCCCACTGCCCGGTTTCGCCAAAGCCCGAAACCCGGCAGTGGATCAGCCGCGGAAAGCGGCGCGTCAATGCGGCCGGATCGTCGACGCCCCATTTGCGCCAGGTGCTGAGCTTGAAGTTCTCCACCAACACGTCGACCCGCTCAAGCAGCTTGAACAGGACTTCGCGCCCGGCCGGCGCCGAGAGATCCACGGCCAGGTCCTGCTTGTTGCGGTTCAGGCCGACGTAGTAAGGCGCGTCGCCATCGACGAACGGAGGTCCGTATCCCCGCGTGTCGTCGCCGTCGTAGGACTCCAGCTTGATGACTTCGGCGCCGTGATCGCCGAGCATCTGAGCGGCGAAGGGGCCGGCCAGCACGCGCGACACATCCAGGACCACGACCCCGCTCAGGGCCGACTTGCTGATTGCGCAGGACATCTTCTTTGCGACCTCGCCGTTCATTCGTTGCTGGCGCCGGACGCCTTGACGATGGGGGCCCACCGCTCGACTTCCGACTTCATGAACGAGCCGAAGGATTCGGGCGTGCCCGGCTGCAGGATGACGCCCAGGCCCTTCATGCGCTCCTGGAAGTCGGGGCGCGCCAGCACCTTCTGCAAGGCCTGGTCCAGCACGCGAATCACCTCCGGCGGTGTCTGGGCGGGCGCGATCAATCCGTACCAGGACGACACGTCGAAATCCGGAAAGCCCGACTCGGCCATGGTGGGCAACTGGGGCGCCGAGGCGATGCGTTCCTTGGTCGTCACCGCCAGCGCGCGCATGCGATCGGTCTGCACGAAGGGCCACACGGTCGGCACGTTGTCGAACATATAAGAGACCTGGCCCGCCATGACCGCTACGCCCGCTGGCGCGCTGCCGCGGTACGGCACGTGGGTGACGTCAATGCCGGCGGCGCGCTTGAACATCTCGCCGGCGATATGGATGGAGGTGCCGTTGCCCGACGAGCCGAAAGTCAGCGTGTCGGGATGGGCTTTTGCATAAGCCACCAGCTCCTGCACGCTGTGCACCGGCAGTTTCGGGTTCACCACCAGCACGCTGGGGATTTTCCCGACCAGGCCCACGGGCGCGAAGTCGGTGGCGAGATTGAAGCCCGGCTTGTCGTAAAGGGTCTGGTTGATGGCGCTGGTGACGGCGACCATCAGCAGGGTGTAGCCGTCCGGCTTGGCACGGGCGACCTGCGAGGCTGCGATATTGCTGCCTGCGCCCGGCTTGTTTTCCACTACGACCGATTGCTTCAATTCCGCGCCGATCTCCGTGGCGATCATGCGCGCCATGGCGTCGGTAGGGCCGCCGGCGGCGAAGCCCACTTGCAACGTCACGGCGCGCTCGGGATAGGCCGCGCGGGCGTGGCCGGCGAATCCGCAAACGCCCAGCGCCATCGCCAGTCCGGTGTTCAATGCTGGCCGCAGCCAGTGCCTCCACGATCCCTGCATGGTTGTCTCCGTTGTCCGATCAGGTGGAACCGGATAGTACGGAAAATGCACAATATTCATATAGAATCTGTACACATATTGCACACCAAAACCCACTGGCCCCAAGACATGCAAACCGACCCGCCCTCTTCCGCTCCCCGCACTTTGCTCAAGGGTCTAAACGTGCTCAGCCTGCTGCGGGCATCGGCGCCGGCCGGGCTGGGCGCGACCGAGGTTGCGGCCCGCACAGGCCTGGACCGGGTCAATGTGCAGCGCCTGTTCCTGGCGCTTGAGGCCAGCGGCTGGGTGCGCCGGAACAAGGCCGGCAAGCGCTTCTTCGCCGGCGACGACGCCGACCGAATGCAAGCCAGCCTGTGGACGCCGCCCGACGTAAGCCAGGACCTGATCGTCGCCGCCATCGAAGGCATGCGCAGGCTGGCCCGGCAACTGGGCGACGCGGTATTCCTCATCGGCCGCGACGGCACCGAGTCCGTCGGCATACACCGCGAGATCGGCGACTATCCGATGCAGATCCTGGCCAGCCATGCGGGCAAGCGGCATCCGCTGGGCGTGGGCTCGGCGGGGATGGCGCTGCTGTCCGCCCTGCCCGATGCCGAGGCCCGCGCGGTCGTGAAGGCCAATTCGCCGCGGCTGGAAGAGTACGGAGGCATCAGCGCCGAAATGATCGACCGCCTGCGCCTCAATACCCGCCAGCGCGGCTACGCGGTCATGCAGAACTACGCGGTGAGCGGCGCCTTGGGAGTCGGCTGCGCGCTGACGCGCGCCGACGGCACGCCGGTGCTGGCCATGAGCGTGAGCGCCATCACGGATCGCATGCCCATCGCGCGTCAGGCGGAAACCGCGCGCCTGCTGCGGCGCGAACTGGACAGCCTGAAGAGCTTTCTGGATTGAGAGCGGCTATCGCGCTGGGGCGGAGCAAGATAGGCCGTATTCCGCTAAAGGCCCCGAATCCGGCTATCGCATCTGTCCGGCCCGTTGGGCCAATTCGCGCAGGATCTCTTCGGTATGCTGGCCCAGCCGCGGCGCGGCCGCACCTGCCTGTGGCTGCGTCTCGGACCAGCGCGCGGCCGGCGCCAAGCCGCGATACTCGTTGCCGTCCTGGTCCCGGTAGCGGCGCACCACGCCTTGCCCGGACACCTCCAACCGCGAGATCAGCGTGTCCAGGTCCGGCGACTGCGCCGCGGGAATGTCCGCATCCTTGAGCAACGCCAGCCAGGCATCGGTGGTCCGCAAGACCATCTGCTCGTCGACGAAGGCATACACCTCGTCGATATGGCGCGTGCGGCTGGCCATGCTGCGAAAGCGCGGGTCCTCTTCCCACAGGCGGCCCGCCCCCGCCAGCCTCAGAAAGGCCTCCCAATGGCGGTCGGTATAGACGATGGTGCTGATCCAGCCGTCCAGCGTCTTATACGGCCGGCGGTAGCGCGACAACAGGCGCGGATTGCCCGCCGACCCGAGCGGCGGCTCGAACGAGGCCGCGCCCAGATGGTCCGCGAGCACGAACGACGCCATGGTCTCGTACATGGGAATTTCGATGTACTGCCCCGTCCCGCCGCGTTCGCGTTGCAGCATCGCGGCCAGCACGGCCTGCGCGGCGAACAGGCCCATGGTCTTGTCGGCCAGATTCAGCGGCAGGTAACTGGGCGGGCCGCCGCCGGCGCGCGCCACCAGATCGGGCAGCGCTACCATGCCCTGGATCAAATCGTCGTAGGCCGGCCGCCCCGCATCCGGCCCGTCCTCGGCGAAGCCGGACAGGAATACGTACACCAACCCAGGGTTGCAGCCACTGAGCGCGGCCCAATCCAGGCCCAGCTTCTTCAACGCCCTGGCCCGCATATTGGTGATGAACACGTCCGCCGATTCCACCGCCTGGCGCAGAATCGCGGCCGACTCTGGCGCCTTCAGGTCCAGGCACAGGCTGCGCTTGCCCCGGTTCAGGTTCAGGAACACCGGCCCCATGCCCGGCTCGCGCGCCGGTCCCATTTCGCGCATGATGTCGCCCTCGGGCGACTCCAGCTTGATCACGTCGGCGCCGTACTCGGCCAGCATCTGCGTGGCGTAAGGCCCCATGATGACGCTGGTCAGGTCCAGCACCCGCACGCCGTCCAACGGAAGCTTTCCCATGTCCGCGTCTCCGCTCACTGCACCACGATATGCGCGTCGCGCACGATATCGCCCCATTTGCGGATCTCGGCGCTCACGTACTCGCGGAACGCGGCCGCGTCCATGTCGCCCGGCGTGGTGCCCTGCTCCGCCAAGAGCTTGATGAAGGCCGGTTCGCTCATGGATTCGCGCGCCAGCGCGTTCAGGCGCTCGATCAGCGCCGGCGGCGTGCCGGCGGGCGCATAGAAGCCGATCCAGATTTCGGTCTCGTAGCCGGGCACGCCCTGCTCGGCGATGGTGGGCACCTCAGGCAGCATCGGATTGCGCTCTCGCGTGGACACGGCAATGGCGCGCAGCTTGCCGCTCTGCACATATTTGATGGCGGTCAGCGCATCGACGAACGAGGCCTGGATCTGCCCGCCCAGCAGATCGTTCAGCGCCAGCGCGGTGCCCTTGTAGGGCACATGCAGCAACGGAGCGCCGCTGCGGCTGGCCAGCAGTTCACCGGACAAGTGAGTCGTGCCGCCCACTCCCGCCGAACCGTAGCTCAGGCTGCCGGAACGCTTGGCGTAGGCCAGCAGTTCCTGCAAGGTCTTCGCGGGCACGGCGGGGTTCACCACCAGCACGTTGGGGGTGCGCGCCAGCATCGCGATCGGCGCGAAGTCCTTCTCGGTATCGTAGGGCAACTGCTTGGTGATCGCGGGATTGACCACGTGCGCGGTGGTCGTGACCAGCAGGGTGTAGCCGTCGGCGGACGCGCGCGCCACTTTTTCTCCGCCGATGACACCGCCCGCGCCCGTGCGGTTGTCCACCACCACCGGTTGCTTGAGCTGACTTTGCATCGTCTTGGCCAACTGCCGCGCCAGCACGTCGGTCATGCCGCCCGCCGCGAACGGCACCACCAGCGTGACCGGCTGGCTCGGATAGGGCGCGGCCGACGCCGCCGCCGCGGCCGCGGCCAACAGCGCGCACGCGCCCGTCAGCCAATTCTTGATGCGTGATTTCTGTTTCATTGTCTGTCTCCTCGATGGCGGCGCTCTCAGGCGCGCTTGCGATGCAGCAGGAAGGCTTCCATATACCGCTTGGGTTCATCGGTGTCGTAGGCCGACACCAGCGCGTCGATCCCGATCGAGATGGCTTCGGCCAGCGGCATGCGCTCCCAATCGCGGATCAGCTTCTTCTGGATCCGCATGGCCTGTGGCCCGCCTTCAAGCAATTCCTTCTGCCAGGCCGCCGCGCGCAGCGCCAGTTCGCCCTCGGCCGCAACGTCCGTGATCAGGCCCCAGTCGCAGGCCTGCCGGGCGGGTATCATCCGCCCGCTGAGCAGCAGATCGCGGGTGCGGGTCCAGCCGATCATGCCTGGCAGCATCGCACCATGGATCACGGACGGCACTCCCAGCTTGACCTCCGGCATGCCGAACTTCGCGTCCGCGCCAGCCACCTTGATGTCGCATACCGCCGCCACCTCCATGCCCGCGCCCAGGCAATAACCGGAGATCACCGACATCGTCGGGAACGGCAGGTCGCGCAATTGCTCGCACAACGCGTGCACGCCGCGAATGTACGAGTCGATGTCGGCCTTGCCCGCGTCCTTCAGGAACTTGATGTCCGCGCCGCCGAGAAACGCGGCCGCCCCGCCCTGCACGATCAGCAGGTGGATGCTTTCGTCCCGCGCCAGGGCGCGCAGCGTCTGGGTGTAGACCGCCGCGGCTTCGGAGGTCAGCAAATTGAGCCGGCCGTTGTCAAAGGTGATGGCGACCACGCCGTCGGCGCGGCGGTCGATATGGCACTGGGGAGTCTGGGTCTGCATGCATGCCTCGCTGGGTAGATGCGAGGCATCATAGGTTTGGCCACATTAATGAGACAATGGAATTCTTAGACTTTACTAAGTCCATCGTGGAATGAATATCACCTTCCGCCAACTCCGCATCTTCCTGGAACTGTTCGAGACCGGCAGCTTCACGGCGGCCGCGGCGAGGCTGCACGTCACCCAGTCGGCCGCCAGCAAAATGATCGCCGAGCTGGAATCGCAGTTGAATCTGGTGCTGTTCGACCGCAGCACCCGCCGCGTCACGCCGAACGACGCGGCTCGGGAGTTTCACGCCTTCGCGGTAGACGTCGTGGCGACCATGCAGACGGCCACGCGCAGCGTCGAAGAGCTGATCTCGCTTGAGCGCGGCAAGGTCAGCATCGCGGCGTCGCCGCTGATGATCTATGGCCTGCTCGCCGACGTGATCTCCGATTACCGGACCCGCTACCCCGGCATCCAATTCGAGCTGCACGAGCTTTCCACGGACCAGACGGTCGAAAGCGTCCGGGCGGGCACCGTCGATTTCGGCCTGGGCGCGATCGACATGCGCATCCCGGGCATCCAATCGGAAGTGGTGTTGGAAGACGGCATGCGCGTGGTGATCGACGCCGCCCATCCCCTGAACCGCCGCGCCTCGGTGGCGCTGAAGGAACTGGCGGCGTGGAACCATATCTCGCTGCGCAATTTCTATAGCGTGCGCCGCAGCCTGGACCTCATTCTGGCCACCCAGGGCGTCACGCTGCCCAGCGCGATCGAGGCCGGCACGCTGACCGCGGCGCTGGGCCTGGTGCGCCGCGGCGCCGGCGTGCTGATCGTACCGGGCTACGCGGCAACTATCGCCGAGCAATGGGGCATGCGCACACTGGCCCTCCGCGGCGTCTCGCCCACGGTGCACCAGATCTCGCTGATCCAGCGCAGCCAGGCCCGTCCGTCGGTGTCCACGCGGCATTTCCTGGACGTGCTCCTGACGAGGCTGGCGCAGCGGGGCGCCGCGAGGACAACGCTCTCGCGTACGACGAGACCTGGCTGACCAGCCCTGAACGGTTCGACGTATCGGCCGGCCTGCAACTGATGCCCGGCCAGCCGGCGCCCACCCCGCAGAACACAGAAACTTAAGGCGCGGGGTTAAACGGCGCCGACGCTCGTTCGTCTAGAAATATGAGCATGAATCGCAAGGCAAGCGCCTTGCGTCCAATCATCGCCGTCGCGGCGTGGCGTCGTCACGCCAATAACAAGGGGCTTCTTCCAGCCCCGTCTACGCGCACAAACCATGAAGACTCCTCGCAATACCCCGCGCGCGCTCGCGCGCCGCCCTCTTTGCTATCCGCTGATCGTGGGCCTGGCCATTGCCGCGCCCGTCCACGCCCAGCAATCGGCCGGTGGCGCCGCCGTGCCCACGCTGCCATCCATCGACGTCCTGGGCGACCAAACGGACGCCGCCACCGGACCGGTCAACGGCTACGTGGCCCGCGAGACCCTGACGGGCAGCAAGACCCCGACCAGCCTCCTGGAGATTCCGCAATCGGTCTCGGTGGTCGGCGCGCAGGAAATGCAGGACCGCGGCGTGCAGACGGTGTCGCAGGCGATCCAGTACGTGCCTGGCGTGCAGATCAGCAACTTCGGCGGCGCCGAAGTCCGCAACGACTGGATCGTTTTGCGCGGCTTCGACGCCAAGATCACCGGGGATTACCGCGATGGCCTGAGCCAACTGCCATACGACCAGATCCGCGCGCGCACCGATCCCTACGCGCTGGAACGCGTGGAGGTCATTCGCGGACCGTCGTCGGTGCTGTATGGCCAAGTGGCGCCGGGCGGGCTGGTCAATCGCGTGACCAAGCGCCCCACCGCCGACGCCTTCGGCGAAATCGTGCTGCAAGGCGGAAATTTCGATCGCCGCCAGGCAGCCTTCGACTTGGGCGGCCCCATCGACAATGACGGCAAGTACCTGTACCGCCTGACCGGCATCCTGCGCGACGCGGGCACGCAGGCCGAATACGACAGCGACCATCGTTACCCGGACGATCTCGGCTACATCGCGCCCGCCTTCACGTGGCGGCCCAACGCCGACACCTCGTTCACGCTGCTGACGAGCTACCAACACGACCAGACCGACGGAGAATCCCGCCCCGTGTTCCCCACCCACGTGCCGGTGGGCGACTACGGCTTCAACAAGTACGACCGCAAGCAATACGCCATCGGCTACCTGCTTGAGCACCGCGTCAACAATGCGTTTACGCTGCGCCAGAACGCCCGCTACCAGCATGGCAAGCTGGATCAACGCGACCTGTACAACCTGCGCCTGCTGGCCGACGGCCACACCATCAGCCGGTACACGCTGGTGTCCAAGGAAAGCATGGACGGCGTGGCGATCGACAATCAGGCCGAATACCGCTTCAATCTGGGCCGCGTGTCGCACACGCTGCTGGCCGGGCTGGATTACCGGTTCCAGGATGGCCAGCAGTGGTATCGCCAAGGCCTGGCGCCCAATCTGGACCTGGACAATCCCGTCTACGACCAGGACATTCCATATCCGCCCGCGGCCAATACCATCATCGACCAGAAGGACGTGAGCCGCCAGCTGGGCGTCTATCTGCAGGATCAGATCAAGGTGGACAATGTCGTCGTGACGCTGGGCGCGCGCCAGGACTGGGCGCGCAGCAGCAGCGACAACCGCTTGACCAGCGTCACGACCCGGCAACAGGACACGGCGTTCACGGGCCGGCTGGGCCTGGCCTATCTGTTCGATTCGGGCATCACGCCGTATGTCAGCTATTCCACGTCGTTCCTGCCGCAAATCGGAGCCGGCCTGGACAGCACGCCGTTCAAGCCCACCAAGGGCGAACAATACGAGTTCGGCATCAAGTACCAGCCGCCCGGCTCCAACAGCATGGTGGCGCTCTCGGTGTTCGACCTGACCCAGCGCAATGCGCTGACGCCCGACCTGCGCAACACCAATTTCAGCGTACAGACCGGCGAGATCGGTTCGCGCGGGATCGAACTGGAAGGCAAGGCCAACGTCATGCGCGGCCTGGACCTGATCGCCTCCTATACGTTGAACGACGTCAAGGTGAACCAGAGCAACAACCCGGCCGAAGAAGGCAACACCCCCATCGTCACGCCGCGCCACATGGCGTCCGCGTGGGTGAACTACACGCTGCCGGACACCGTACTGCAAGGCATGGGCATGGGAGTGGGCGTGCGCTACGTGGGCAAAACGTACGCGAACATCGCCAACACCATTGAAAACGGCTCGTCGTTCATGGTGGATGCCAGTCTGCACTACCAACTGCGCAACTGGCGCTTTGCGGTCGACGCGACGAACCTGTTCAACAAGGAGACCATCGTGTGCCGCAACAACACCGTGAACTGCCGCTATGGCCTGGAACGGACCGTCATGGCCACGGCGGCCTACCGCTGGTAACTAGGGCAGCAGATACTCGCGGCACGAGCTCAGCGCCACGTCGGCATCGCGGATCATGAAATTGACGAGCGTGGCCGACACCCCGAGCTCGCGCGCCACATCGCGCTGCGTGCATCCTTCTAGACGGTGCAATTCGAAGGCGCGGCGCGTGCGCGCCGACATGTTCTGCAGCGCGTCCGCGGCCAGGGCCATCGCCTGATGGCTGACGGCCGCCTCTTCGGCCAGCGACGCGGAGACGGCATGCTGGCCGTCCTCTTGTCCCGCGAACAGTCGGGACTCCAGCACGCGGCGGCGGTGGTAGTCGATCGAGAGATGGCGCACGGTCTGGAACAGGTACGCCACCGGTTCGCGCACGTCCCGCGGCGGCGGGCCTTCCAGCAGCTTCAGATACGTGTCCTGCACCACGTCATCAGCCTGGTCGCGGCACCCGAGTATGCGCGTCGCCGTGTGCAGCAGCTTGCGCCGGTGGGCCAGGTACAGGGCCGCCAGCTCGTCCCTGATGGCAGGGGGGCTCGACATGATGTGACTCCTCTCGCACGCCGCCGCCCGGCGGGGATCAATAGCGGTACGCGACGGCGGCGAGCACCGTGCGTTCGACGCCATATCGGCAATTGACGCGGTCGTTGCGGCAGACCACGGTTTCTTTATTCAGCAGGTTCATGGCGTCGACCGAAAAGCGCCACGCGCCGGTCTCGTAGGCCAGGGAGGCATCCGCCACGGCGGCGCCGCGATTCTTCATCGTGTTGGCCACGTCGACATACGTCGGGCCGATATAGCGCACGCCCACGCCGGCGTTCCACCCGGACAGCGGGCCTTGCGAGAAGCGATGGCCAAGCCAGACGGCCGCCATGTGCCGCGGCGTGACGATCGGCGTCTTGCCCGCTGCGCCATCATTGCCGGACACGTTGGTCACCGCGTTGTAGGTGTAGGCGGCCACGAGGTCCCAGCCATCGCCCTGGCTGAGCTTGGCCTCGATTTCCAGCCCGCGCGAACGCAGGCGGCCCGACTGCACGCTAAAGCCCGCGTGCGCGGGGTCCGGGTCCGCCGTCAGCGCATTGCGCTGGTTCAGGTTGAATAGCGCAATGGTGTAGAGGCTGTTGGATTCCGGCGGCTGATACTTGACGCCCACCTCGACCTGGTCGGACTCGGCAGGCGTGAACGGCGACCCGTCGAAGGCCGTGCCCGCTTGCGGCACGAATGCGGTGGCATAGCTGGCATACGGCGCCACGCCCGGGGCAAACGCATACGACAGGCCCGCGCGCCAGGTGGTGGCCCGGTCCTGTCCGCGGCTATCGGTGCCCGCGAGGCGGTCGTCGGTCTTATCGGTGTAGCGGTCATGACGAGCGCCCAACGTCAGCGTCAACGGCCCCGCCTGGATCTGGTCCTGCGCATACAGCCCCCACTGCGTGCTGACCTGCCGGACGTCCAACGTCGTCTTGTCCGGGCCCAGCGCCGCGATGGGCTGCCCGTACACGGGATCGTGGATATCCAGCGAAGGCGCCATTGCCTGGCGATAGTCCTGAGTGCCCGACAGGCGCCGGAAATCCAGGCCGGCCAGCAGCCTGTGTTTCAGGCCTGCGCCCTCCAGCACGCCTTCCATCTGCGTGTCCACGGCAGCGCCGTGGGCGCGTTCGCCGGCCTGCAATTGCAGGCGCGACAAGCTGCGGCCGTCGGCGGCCAGCGCCAGCGGATACAGATTGCGCAGCGTCATGCGGCCTTGCTGGTAGCGCGCGTTCTGCCGCAACGACCATGCGTCGCTAAATCGATGCTCCAGCAGATACCCGACGCTGTAGAAATCGCGGTCATTGCGGTCGTAGGAATAGTCGCCCACCAGCGTGCGCGCGGGATAGTACGCGCGCGATTCGCCATCGTTGCGATCGCGTTGGTAGTGCGTCAGCAGCGTGAACGAGGTGTCGGCGTCGCGCCACCGGAAAGCCGGCGCCACGTAGGCCAGGTCGTCGCGGTAGCGGTGGTCGCCGTCGTATCGATCCTGCGTACCGGCTTCGCGAGCCGTCGCGGTCAGGCGATAGCTGATGCTGGCGGCCTCGTTGGCCGGGCCGCCCAGGTCCATGAACGCTTGCCGGCTGTCGAAGGATCCGGCTTGAATGGCCGCCTCGCGCAGCACGGTCCCGGTGGGGCGCTTGGTCACGCGGTTGACGATGCCGCCAGGCGCCACCTGCCCGTACAGCGCCGACGAAGGGCCGCGCACGGCCTCGACGCTTTCCAGGGCATAGGCCGGCATGTGCGCGCGGATCTGGTCATACGGCATCTGGCTCAGGCCATCGCGATAGTCCCCCGTCAGCTTGGCATCGAAGCCGCGCAGCACCAGCCAGTCGTTGCGGATTTCGTTGCTGCCGAAATTATTGATCTGCACGCCAGGCGTGTACTGCAGCGCCTGCGGAACGGTGCGCGCATAGCGCGCCTGCATTTCCTGGTTGGTCACGACCGACACGGATTGCGGCACTCGCACAAGGGGCGTGGCGGTCTTGGTCCCGGCCACGGCGGACAGCGCCACGAAACCTTCCCCGCCAGTGGCCGCCCCCCACACCAGCGTCGGAGACATCCACAAGGCCGTCGGCGTCGCGCCCGCGCTTCTGACCCGGAAGCTGGCCGGAGAATCCTGATAGGCCTCCAGCCCATAGCCGCCCAGCACCTGCGCGAACGCCTGCTCCACCGTGTACCGGCCATTCAGACCGTCGCTTTCCAGGCCGCGCGTCAGCGTGGGCTCGAACACCAGCATGACGCCCGCCTGGCTGGCAATCCGCTGCAAGACCGTCACCAGCGGCCCCGCGGGCACGTCGTAGCGCAGACTGGCGCTGTCGCGCGGCGCCGGGCCGTCCTGCGCGCGGGCCGCCTGGCCGATCAGCGCGGCGAACGCCAACAGCAATATGGCGACGAATGCGCGCCCGCCTGCCCCTGGATGGGACAGGGCAATGCCCGTGTCGCCGCCTGTGTGCCTGGCCATGATGCCGTTTCGTCGCCTTGGATTTCGGTCCTGTTCAATAAAGAGGACACGCGAAAAACCAGAACCGGAAAGGTTTGCTCGAAATATTTCTGGGTGCATCGCGGCGGCCGCCGCGGCCAGCGATCATCCCGGCGCCGAAACCACGACCCAGTAAGGCGTCCGCCGGACGATCCGGACGTCGAGCAGCCGGCCCACCGCGGCCAACACACGGTCGGTGTCGGCCAGAGGAAACAGGCCCGATATCCGCAGCCGGCCCGCGCGCTCGTCGCACGAGATGACACCCGGCCGATAACGGCTGAGTTCGGCCAGGAATTCCGCCAGCGGCATGTTGTCTGCCGCCAGTTCGCCCCGCAGCCATGCCATGTCGGCCTCGCCGGCCGGCCCGGTTGCCTGGGCCCGCCCTTCGGAAACCTTCGCGGTCTGCCCCTTGGCCAGCACCAGCCCGGCGGCGCCTTGGCCCACGGGCTTGATCTCCACGGCCCCGTCGAACAGCGCGACATGCGTGGCTTCCTTCCCCTGGCGCACCGAAAAACGCGTGCCCAGCGCATGCACGCGCCCGAACTCGGTCTCGACCCGCAACGGCATGGAGGCGTACTGCGCCGCGTGGCCCGTCGCAACCAGGATTTCGCCGCGGCGCAGCCGGATCAGCCGTTCACCGCCCTCGAAGCGCACGTCGATGCCGGTATCCGTGTTCAGCGTGATACGCGTGCCGTCCGGCAGGTCGACGTCGCGCCGCTCGCCGACAGCCGTCGTGAAATCCGGCGACAGGCGCAACCAGCGGTTTCGATCGGCAGCCCAGATCGCGGGCCCGATACAGGCGGCCAAGAATCCAGCCGAGAGCAGCGCGCGGCGCCTGCCCTGCTGCCGGCGTTCGCGGGACAAGGCCTCGTAGGCCGGCTTTCCCGCCAGCTCCCGCATCCGGGCGTCGGCGCGCGCCAGATGGTCCCAGGCCCGCTCGTGGTCCGGGTCCGCCGCGCACCAATCGCGCCACGCGCGCCTGTCTTCGTCGGTGGCGGCGCCCGACATGAACAGCACGTACCAGCGCGACGCCTCTTCCGCCACGCGCGGCGCCAGCGGCAAGCCGCCCGCGTACATGGCCGCGCCTTCCGCCTTCCGAGTCAAGCGGAATGCTCCTGGGCAAAGAAGCATGCCTGCACCGCGCGCACCATGTAGTTGCCCACGGTTCGCGTGGTCACGCCCAGGCGGGCGGCGATGTCCTCGTATTTCATGCCCTCCAACTGGGCCAGCAGAAAGGCCTCGCGCGCCTTGGCTGGCAAAGCGTCCAGCGCGCGATCGATCGCGCACAGCGCTTCCAGCACCAGCCTGCGGTCTTCGGGGCTGGGCATCCTCGCCTCGGGCAGGGTCGCCAGTATTTCCAGGTAGGCGCGTTCGATCGCCTCGCGCCGATAATGGTTGGCCATCAGGCGCCGCGCAATGGTCGCCAGGAACGCCCGCGGCTCCAGCAACAACGGCAACTCCCGGGACGTCAGCACCCGCAGGAACGTATCCTGCGCCAGATCGGCGGCCACATCCTCGCCGCCCATTCGATGGCGCAGCCATCCTGCCAGCCACGAATGATGCTCGGCGTAGAGCGTCTCTGCTCGACGGTGCAAGACCGCGTCGCTGCTGGACATGGGATGGACCTCCAAAGTTGCTGCTGCCGGACTTTACCCTCAATAATAGCAATGATAACTATTATCTATTGAGATTAGTAGTCGCCGCTCCTGCCGGCCTTAGGGGCCGCGCTGTGCGCCCCCAAACTCCCGCCCCGCCATCACTTCGGCCGAGGGTCGCGGATGCCCGGGTCCGGCGTCAGCTCGCCCCGCCGCAACCGGGGCAGGCAATTCAGCATCGCGCGCGCCACATTGCGCACCTCCTGCTGCACCGCCGTATCCCGGTCCAGGTCATCATGGCTGGTGGCATAGGGGCGGTAATAGCCGATGTAGCGTTCCAGCCGCGAGGCCGCGCCCGCGTCGATCAGGCCCATCCAGTCCAGCCAGTCGCTCAACGCTCGCCGCTGCCCCTCGATGCCGGCCACGTCGCCGTGCACCACCAGCCCGTAGGCTCGCCCGGCCAGATGCTTGGGATACGACCAGCCCGCCAGTTCGACCTGCTTGGCCTTGAGCGGATCCTTGCCGCCGGTCAGCGTCGGGTCGGGATTGCCGCCGTCGGCGCACACCAGCCGGTCTATCATCAGCTTCAAGGGGCTGGGCGATTGGTACCAGTACGTGGGCGCCACCAGGATCACGCCATGGGCCGACACCCATTGCTCGTAGATCTCCGCCATGGCGTCGTTGTCCTGGCCCAGCGAATGGTTGGGGTAGCAGCTGCAAGGCCAATGGCACAGCGGCATCGCGGTCGACACGCAGCCCTTGCAGGGATGGATCAGGCACTGGTATTCCGACGTCAGACGGCTGAGGTCCAGCAGATCGGTCCGCGCGCCGCCCGACTGCAGTTCTTCCAGGACGATGCGCGCCAGCCGCCAGCTCTTGGAGACCTCGCCCGGACAGGTGCCGTCATTGCGCGCCGCGCCCGCCACCACCAGCACGCGCGACGGCGTGCGCGGGTCTTGCTGCGCTTGCTCGGCGCGGGCCAGCCGGTCACGCGTTTCCTTCCACTCCACCGACAACTCGTAATCGGGATCGGCGAAGCCGGGGCCGGCCTTGACGGTGCGGGGCGACTTGCGGCCCTGCTCGTAGGCCTCCCACGCGATCTCCTCCAGGCGTTCCAGCGCCGCGTGCTCGGCCTGGAAGGCCGGGTCGTAGAAACGCCGCATGAAGCGCTCGCGGAAAGTCTCGCGGGCCAACTCGCCGGCGTATTGCCCCTTGCGCACCATCGGTTTGGCGTCGGTCATGGCGGTTCTCCGAAATGGCAGGCGTGCCGGATGCATCCGGCAGCAAGTTTCATGCCCGCGCCGGCCGCTCCAAGGCGGCGCCTGCGCGTGCTAGCCTCGCACTATTGCGGCGCGCGGAGTCCAGATGAAATCCATTCTGCAGTCCGAGAAATTCCTGCTCCTGGCCTGTGCGATCGCGATCGCCGGGTACGCCGCCGACACCCGCTTGAGCAGCTACGGCCGGTTTGCCGGCCTCCTCGAAACCGCCGTCCTGATCGCCGCCATCCTGGCCGCTTCGCTGAGCGTGGCGCGCCACGCCGAACGCATCGCCCAGAAATTGGGAGACCCCTACGGCAGCATGATCCTGACGCTGTCGGCCGTCCTGGTGGAAGTCATCGTTCTGGCGATCGTATCCTCCCGGGCCGGCTCGCCCACCCTGGTGCGCGACAGCATCTATTCGGCCGTGATGCTGGACATCAACGGCATCCTCGGGGTGGCCGCGCTGATCGGCGGCTTCAAGCATGGCGAGCAAGCCTACAACGACGACTCCGCGCGCACCTACAGCGTCATGATCCTGACCGCGGTGACGGTCTCGATGATCGTGCCCGAATTCGTGCCGCAGCCGAGCTGGCGCGCGTACAGCGGCTTCACCATCGTGGCGATGCTGCTGCTCTACAGCGTGTTCCTCCGCATGCAAACCGGTCCGCACAGTTACTTCTTCAGCTACAGCTATCCGGACAAGAAGACCCGCCAGCCCTCGCCCGCCTCCGGCTACCCGAACCGGCGGCAATCGGTCGCCGTGATGGCGGCCGGCATCATCGCGGTCGGCGCGCTGGCCGAACTGATGTCGCATTCGCTGAACCGCAGCCTCGCGGGCATGAAGGTGCCGGTCGGCCTGGTCGCGCTGATCGTGGCCGGCATTTCGGCCGCGCCGGAAATGCTGACCGCCCTGCGCGCGGCGCTCGCCAATCGCATGCAATCGGTGGTCAACATCGCCCTGGGCGCCTCGCTATCCACGGTCATCCTGACCGTGCCCGCCATGGAGGCCATGGCGTTGATCTCCGGGCAGCGCATCGATATGGCCATGACGCCGCTGCAGACGCTGATGATGCTGGTGACGCTGCTGGTGGCGGCCATCAACCTCAACGACGGCCAGACCAACGCAATCGAAGGCATGACGCACTTCATCCTGTTCGGCGCGTTCCTGATGCTGCTCGGGCTGGGGCTGTAGCGGCGCGACCGCGCCTGCCAGCCCCGCGACGACACGCTTGCCACGCTTCGCATATTGGTGCGCGCGGCACAACAGAGTGCTTCCGGCGGCAGGCCTACCGCGTGCCGGACGCCCGACCTACGATGCATTCATCCCTGTCCCCTCTCGCAGCCCCCCACGCCCTATCGGAGCACACTCATGAACGCCAACATCCTCACCACCACGGACGGCACGCAGATCTACTACAAAGACTGGGGCGAAGGCCCGGTCGTCACCTTTTCCCACGGCTGGCCGCTGAACGCGGACGCCTGGGACGGACAGATGCACTTCCTGGCGCGCAATGGTTTTCGCGTCATCGCGCACGACCGACGCGGACATGGGCGCTCGTCGCAGCCCTCGTCCGGCAATGACATGAACGGCTATGCCGACGACCTGGCGCAGCTGATCGACGCGCTAGACCTGAAAGACATCACGATGGTCGGCCACTCCACCGGCGGCGGCGAGGTGGCGCGCTACATCGGACGGCACGGCACCAAGCGCGTCGCCCGCGCGGTGCTCATCGGCGCGGTGCCGCCCGTCATGCTGAAGTCGGCCGCGAACCCCGAAGGATTGCCCATCGACGTCTTCGACGGCATCCGCGCGGGCGTCGAAGGCGACCGCTCGCAGTTCTACAAGGACCTGGCCATCCCCTTCTACGGCGCCAACCGACCCGGCGCCAAGGTCTCCCAGGGCCTGCTGGACCAGTTCTGGCTGTGGGGCATGCAGAGCGGCCAGAAGAACGCGTACGAGTGCGTCAAGGCCTTCTCCGAGACGGACTTCACCGAAGACCTGAAGAAGATCGACGTGCCCACTTTGTTCATGCACGGCGAAGACGACCAGATCGTGCCCGTGCACGATTCCGCGAAGAAGGCCGCGCGGCTGGTGAAGACCGCCAAGGAGATCTATTACCCCGGCGCGCCCCACGGCCTCACCGCCACCATGCAGGACCGCATCAACGCCGATCTGCTCGCCTTCCTTCGCGCGTCCGCCTGAGCGGCCGCGCCTTCCCGGAGATTTCGTCATGCTTGCCATAGACCACACCTTGCCCATCAACGTCGAAACCCCCATCGACTTGGTTCCATCCCGCTACGCCGTGCAGATCGGAGAGATCGATGCGCTGGTGGTCAGCGACGGCGTGCTGCCGCTGCCAACCGCCACGATGGCCACGAACGCGGATCCGGCCGACCTGGCGAATTGGCTGGAACACATGTTCATGCCGCCCGACGCCTTCGACTGGCCGCTGAACGTGATGGTGGCCCGCAGCGGCAACCAGACCATTCTTATCGACGCCGGGTTGGGCGGGCAGTTCGCCGGCTTCCCGCGGGCGGGGCAGTTCCCTCAGCGGCTGGAGGCAGCCGGTATCGCGCTGGAGTCCGTGACGGACATCATCATCACCCACATGCACATGGACCACGTGGGCGGCCTGCTCGTGCCCGGCGTGAAGGAACGCCTGAGCCCCGACGTGCGCGTCCACGTGTCGGAGACGGAAGTCGAGTTCTGGACGTCGCCCGACTTCTCCCACACCGTCATGCCCAAGCCCGTGCCCGCCGTGCTCCGCTCCACGGCCACCCGCTTCTACGAGGAGTACCGCGACCGGCTGCGGATCTTCCAGGACCGGCACGAGGTTGCGCCGGGCGTGATCGTCCGCCTCACCGGCGGGCACCCCCCTGGGCACAGCGTCGTGGACCTGGTGTCGGAAGGCGAACGGCTGACTTTCGCCGGCGACGCCGTGTTCCCGGTCGGTTTCGACCATCCCGAATGGCACAACGGCTTCGAACACGATCCCGAGGAATCGGCCCGCGTCCGTATCGCGCTCTTCCAGGAACTGGCGAAGAACCGCGGACTGCTGGTGGCCGCCCACTTGCCCTTTCCTTCGGTCGGACGGGTGGCGGTCGACGGCGACGCCTTCCGCTGGGTGCCGGTCATCTGGGACTACTGATCGCACGCTTTGCGGGAGCGCCCCGCTGCCGTTGCGCGGCAACTGCCCCAAAACCCCGTCCGGCCAGTTGGAGGCAACGCGCGCGGCGGGTGTTCTGCATCGGCTCGCATTCCGTCCTAAAATGAGCGGTTTTCCGAAAGAACCGTCATGGCCATCGCCATGAAGGGCTTTCATCCTTTACAAATAAGTGTGGTGAAGATGAACAAGCCTTTCATTTCGCTGTGCCCGGAAATTACGCGGGCACACGCGCTGACGCTGATGGATTGGTTGGAAGACGAGCGCGTCACCTGCTACCTGAGCGATTCGCGCCACGTCTCCCGCTTCATCGAGCAAGCCATCGATCGGACGCAATTGCCGATCCTGACCCATTTGTTCAACCAGGGCGGCCGATTCTTCATGGCCTATGACCGGCATGATGCCCCGGTGGGCTTCGTCCGTCTCATCAAGACCGGCCCCAACTGCGAGATCGTCCTGGTCATCGGAGACTGCGACCAATGGGGCCGAAACCTCGGCGCCAGCACGATCCGCGAAGGCATGAAACTGGCCTTCCTCGACATGCGGGCCGAGAAGCTCATCGCCAAGATCCACCCGGACAACGAGCGCTCGCTGAAAGCCTTTCTGCGCAGCGGCTTTTTGCTTGAGACGGAAACGCCGACATTGAAGTCGTTTTCCATGACGGCGGGGCGCTACCTCCGCTTCTTGCGCGAAGATACCGTTGGCGACTCCACCGAGATCTACGTCACTGAGATCGACAAAGCCCGGCTCAAGAGCCTGATCGAGCTCGAACAAGGTCCGGCCGTCGTCGAGCTCGAACATGAGCTTGAGCGGGCCATCGTCGTCAAGCCGGAGCAGGTGCCGCGCAATGTCGTCACGATGAACTCCAGGGCCTTGCTGCAGCTGGACGACGACGAAATCGAAGTGGCCCTGGTCTACCCGGAGGATGCCGACAGCAGCGCCGGCAAGCATTCCGTGTGCTCCGACATCGGCGCCGCCATCCTGGGCTACCAGGAGGGGGACGCCATCGACTGGCGGATTTCGGATCGGACCCGCCGGATCGGGATCAGGAAAGTGCTCTACCAGCCGGAAGCCGCGGGCCACTTCCACCTGTAGGTCCGCCCTTGGCCCGGGCTTCGCCCGTCAGGCGCGACACGCCTACGCCGCAATGGCCTGGGCCAGCATCTGGATGGACAGTGGCGCGCAGCCCTCGGCATCGTTGCTGATCGTCACGTAGGCCGGCTGGCCCGCCCCCGTGATTCCGCGGATCGTGCGCGCCAGCACCGTGCGGGTAGGGAGATCCTCACTGAGAATGGCATTGAACGGATCGTGCTTTTTCTGCGCGTCGGCATAGCCATACGCGCCGAAAATCCGGTTCAGGTTCCACCGGCAGACCAGCGGCCCCGGCCATAGTGCGCGCAGTATCGGCAGTTGCGCTTCGATCGGCGGCATCTTGCCATGCAGGCCCAGGCAGAAAGTGGCCCCATGCGCCTTGAGCGTATCGACCAGCGCCTGGCCCAGCAGTTCAGGGTCCCGCACTTCCACCGCGACGATCACGGCGTCATGCGCGGACACAGCCTCCCGGACCGCCGCCAGCATGTGGCCCAGCTTCTCGAACAGCGCCGCGGGGCGACTCAGCCACCCCCAAGGCAGCGGACTCAGCTGGAACACCAGGACCCCGAGCTTGGCACCCAGGCCTTCGAGCGTCGGCCGCACGAATTCCTGGACGGCCAGCGACGGATCGAGGAAAACCGGGTTGGCCGCGCGCGCCCTGCCTTCTTCGCCACGCGCCTGAGCGTCGGTAATGCTGGCGGGACATTTGACGACGAAACGGAAGTCGTCATCGACCTGCCCCGCGTAGGCGGCATACTGGCTTGCCGTCAACGGGCGCCAGAACGTGCGGTCCACGCAGACCGTGCGCAAAAGCGGATGCTGATGGTAGGCGCCGAGACCATGCTTGGACAGCGTGCTCGAATCGTATTCGCCATCCCAAACTAACCCTTGCCAGCCTGGGTATGACCAGGTGGAGACGCCAAAGCGCAGCTGCGCCGGAAGCTGCTGCGCGAGCGCGCGCCAGTCCTGCGCCGCAGGCGCGGGAAGCACCTTGGCCATGCTGCGGAGGACGGAAAAGTCCGGATCGGCTCCGGAGGCCGCAGGATTCGGGGAATGGACCGGAGGCTGGAGCAGCGCATCTCCGAAAAGATCGTCTTGCATACTTGTCACACTGGCACGGGATAGGCTTAAGGGTACTTGAATAGCGCCGGACATGTTTCCGCACTATCGAAGGCAGGCAGAAGGAAGAGATCCTCGCCGAGCTGCGTCAGCCTGGCGTCCCGGCCGCTGACGCCCTGGCATCCGCTCGTCCCGTTTCGCCTGATTGCCGGCGCCGTGCGTGCGCCACCTCTGCACGCAGCCACCCATAGAACTGTTGTGGTGCCAAACCACAATTTTTCGGGTGAAATTGCAGTCTGACACCGCGGACGGCACATTAGAGGGTGATTTCCTCAAGGTCGTTAGCGATGATCAGGCGCCCATGGAAATCGCGGCTGACTTCCTCGCGCAAGCGCTCGATCATGGCGGTTTCATTCCTGGGGCGATGATGGGTCAACACCAGCGTGCCGACATTGCAGGCCGCTGCGATCTTGCCCACGGTGTCGCCACAGGCCAGTGTGTGTTTGGCGAGATTGCGGAAGTGTTCATTCGTGATCTCCGCATCGGCCAGGTAGCAGCACTGGACCAGCACGTCGGCATTCTTGGCCAGGCGTCGCAGCCCCGCGCAGTCGACCGTGTCCCCGCTGATGGCCACGACCTTGCCTTGGGTCTCCACGCGATAGCCGTAGCAAATCCAACGCTTCAGGAAAGCGCGCGAGAACTCCAATCCGTGTCCATGCACGACCGACTCCGCAAACACCCGCCAGCGCTCCGTCTCCGCCACCAACCCAGGCGCCACGTCCACGGTATCGATCGCGGACCAGCCGCCATGCGTGGGCTCTCCATCCGATCGCCACTCGATGTCCTTGTCGTACACCTGCGTCAGCAACGCGTTCATGATGCGCTTCGTGTCGGGCGGACCCCGGAACGATAGCGCATGGCGGCGCCCGTGAAGCCACGTGCTCAACGCCACGTCGAACAGGTCTCCAATATGGTCGAAATGGTGGTGCGTGATGAAAACGTCCTTCAACGATTCGAGCGCGATACCAGCCCGCACCATCTGCACGACCACACCACGCCCGACGTCGAAAAGCAGCGTTTCGTCGCCGATCTTCACCACGGTGGCGGGGCCCGCCCGCTCGGGATCCGGGCGGGGACCGCCGGTCCCCAGAGTCTGGACTCGCACAGGCAGGCTGGGAATTTCGTTCCGTATCGTCATCATTGCTCCAATGTAAATCCAGTTTCGCGGATGATGTCGCCCCAGACTTGACTGTCCCGCCGCACGCGCTCGCCGAATTCCGCGGCGGACAAATAGCGCGTGCGCAGATCCTGCTGCACGATTTGCCGTTGCACGGCCGGCGCCTTGAGCGCATCGGCCAACGCCAAGTTGAGCGATTCCGCCTGTGCTGCGGCTGTGCCCCTGGGCGCGAAGAATCCATACCACAACGACACGTCCTCCATGTCGCGCAGTCCAGGCACTGCCTGCGCCATGGTGGCGACTTCAGGCAACAAGGGCGACCGCTCCTTGCCCGTCACGCCGAGCACCTTGATACGCCCCTGCTTGTGCAGTTCGACCGCTTCGCCCGAGGTAATGATCGCGGCCTGGACTTCCCCGCTCTGGACTGCGATCAGCACGGGAGCTGTCCCCTTGTACGGGATGTGGAGCATGTCCAGGCCCGCCGCGCGGTTCAACATGACGCCGAGGAAGTGCGATGGCGTGCCCGCCGACATGGAGCCATAGCTGACGGTACCCGGCCGGGACCGGACGTATTCGATGAACTCGGCCAGGTTGGACGCGGGCACCGTTGGAGCGGCCACCAGCGCCAGGCTGAAATCTCCCAGTTCCGCCACGGGAGTCAGATCTGCGATCGGGTCGAAGGTCATCTTCGGGTACAACGCGGGAAAGAAGGCCGGCACGACCACGGGGGCCAGTAGCAAGGTCGTATTGTCGGGCCGCGCACGCGCTACTGCCTGCGCCGCAATCAGGCTGCCCGCGCCCGGTTGATTGTCCACCACCACAGGACGCCCAGTCATTTCAGTCAGGCGCTGTCCGACTACGCGCGCCAGGATGTCCAGCGCGCCGCCCGGCGGAAAGCCCACCACGATATGCAGCGGCACCGGCGTCTGGGCCCGCGCCAACCGAACTGCCGCGCTGGCTGCAATCAACCCACAGAAGCGGCGCCTCGCCGCTTTGCCCGAGATATCTATCATCATCGCGTGTCCTTTCAGAATTTCCACCGTGCGTCCATTGCGCGCTAGATCAGGCGCCATCGGCTCCGTGCTGACCTGACCGGGAATCCGATGACGGCATCGAGCCGCGCCGCATACCATAAGACCGCATGATAATAACGCCTGTATTATCTTGTATATACAAGTGTTTACCCCGTAACCACACCTTTTGATCAAGGGAATTCTCATCCATCTGGCGCAAACAGCGTCAAAGTGCAGAAGGCGTTGAGAACGGCCCTCCGACAGGCCGGCGTTCAGCTATGCCAGCCGCGCGAAAACGCGGCAGCTTCGCTGAAGCGCGCGCCGCGCGCTGCGGCCTCCGCTGCCGAGCACGCGGGTGCATAGATCAATCCGTCCTCCTGGCTAGCCTCTGCAGCGTAATCCCGCGCCGCCAGCCTCGCCGCCCCGAGCGCAGTCATGTCGCGAAACGCCGGCACGCGCAAAGGTCGTTGCAGTTGGTCGCACAGGAACTGGCAGAAATAGGAGTTGTTCGCCAATCCACCGTCGACCGCCAGGGTTCCTTCCAGCGCGATGTGCGCCTGCATCGCCGCCATGACCTCCGCCGCGCGCAAGGCGATGCCTTCCAGCATGGATTGCAACAGGTCGCGCCGCGAGGTCGCCGGCGTCATGCCCAACCAGAGCGCGCCCGCGCTCCGGTCCCAATGCGGACAGGCCAGGCCGGTCAGGGCCGGCACGAAGACCAGCCCGCGTGACAGGGCGGAAGGTCCCTCGAACGCGTCCAATTCGGCTTCGGCATCGAATAGCCGCAGGCTGCGCGCCCACTCGATTGCGGCTCCGGCGCTATAGACGCCGCCATCGAGCGCATACTGGATGGGGGCATCGCCGATTCTCCAGGCTACGGTCGGCAGCAGGCCGGAATCCGCATCGCGCGAGCTCTGCTGCCCAGTGTTGACCAATGCAAATGCCCCCGTGCCGAATGTGAACTTAGCCTGTCCCGGACGATGGCAGCCATGCCCAAACAAGGCGGCCTGCTGATCGACGATCGAGGCGGTTACAGGCGTGCCGCCGACCTCGCCGAAGGCATCCCAGGTGGACCGGATCGGCGGAAGGCAGTCCATGGGCACCTGGAACAATTCGCACAAGACCTCGTCCCACTGCCCGGTGGCGAGATTCATCAGCGAAGTCCGGGCGGCGGTGGTCACTTCGGTAGCGCCCTGGCCCGTCAGGTTGCGCAGGAAGTACGCATCTGTCGTGCCCAACTGCAGGCGTCCGGCCCGCCTCGCGGCCTGTACCGCGGGCACATTCTGCAATAGCCAGGCCAGCTTGCTGGCCGAGAAATAGGAATCCAGCGGCAGCCCCGCGCGGGCCAGCGTCAGGGCCTGCGCGCCTTGTGCCAGTAAGCGCGACACGGCGTCAGCGGTGCGATTATCCTGCCACACGATGACGGGAGAAAGAGGCTCGCCGGTAACACGGTCCCATGCCAGGCAGCTCTCTCCCTGGTTTGCCAGGCCGGCCGCGGCGGCAGGCCCCGCCGCCTCCAGGCAGCGGCGCACATTCGCCAGTAGCTCCAACGGATCGTGCTCGACCCAACCCGCTTGCGGATAACGCGCAGCGTGCGTCAGCGCCAATGCGATCCGGGCAGGTTGGCCTGGCTCCAGCACGAGGCTGCGGGTGCTGGTGGTTCCTTGGTCGACACTAATGAAACGCATGCGTTCAGTCCCGCGCCTCGGCGGCGCCCACAAACCCGATCCAGACGGACCGCAGGCCCGTGGACAAAGGAGGCAAGGGTACAACGATGCGCCTCTCGGGCAAAGCCGACATCCTGCGTCGCCACACCGGCGTACCATCGAACCTCAGGACCAGATCGCCCGTGATTGCCCGCGGCACGCGCAGCTGCAGCGAGGTCATCCCCCCCGGCTCGTCCAGGCGCAGCATCGACGGCACCACGTACTTGAGACCAGGCCCCACTTCGATATCCAATGCCGGTCCGGGGTCGCTGCCAAGCGAGCGCGCAATACGTTCTCCTATCGCCCGTCCTTCCCTGAACGACCAGCCCGCGGTCTCCACCGCGCGCAGCAGGTTGCCGGCGGCGAAATAGCGGGGGTCAGAGGTCCGTCCATGCTGATCCACCATGGGTCCCCCGCTGCCGCTGTCCTGACGCAGGTGCGATGCGCGGACCAGGGACGCTTCAGGCAGGAATTTTCCCGTGAACAATACGCCATCGCATGCGATGTCACGGCGCTGCCCTGCGGCGTCTTCAACGGTAACGTGCGTCACGCGGACTTGGCCATGGATATCGACGATGCGGGTGCCGTAGTGGAGTGGCACGCCCTTGAGCGCCGAAAACCTAGCCAGCCAGCGCCATGCAGTAGGACGGCTGCCGGCCTCCAGCATCGCGGCCGGCCGGATCCCCGCTTTGGCACATGACCAGATGGCGGACAAAGCCACCAGTTCCGTGCCTACGATGACTGGCGCCTGGAACGGCATCAGGCCGTGCAGGTACAGGTGGGCCTGCAGCGCGCCGGTATTCATCACGCCCAGGGGCCGTTGCCCTGAAACCAGCCGCGCGGCGCGCGATGCTTCGCGCGCCCCCGTCGCCAGCAGTACGCGCGTCGCAGCAGCCTCGACTAGGCCGCCCGGTGTCGTCATCCTCAGCACGCCGCCAGGCTCCAGCGCCACTACATGGTGATCCGTGCAAATACGCACGCCGGCATCGGCGGCCGCTACGCGCAACCTGTGCGCGTACGCGGGGCCGGACAGGATGCGGCCGAACTCCCGCAGGCCGAACGGCGGATGCCCGCAGTGCCGCGGCACGCCACCAGCCTGCGCCTCGCGTTCAATGACCGTCACGCGCTCCATGCCGGACCGGCGGCATGCGATGGCGGCCGCCAGGCCTGCCGGTCCGCCGCCCACGATCAATATGTCTGCCTGCAATGCGTCGGTCACGAGTTCTTTCCGATGGCCATGGGTTGATCGAATTTTCCGGCGCTCATCGCGGCCACGCTTGCACTGCAATAAAAGCCTTGGCAACGTCCCATGCAGACGCGTGTGCGGCGCTTCAGGCCACCCAAATCCCGCGCCGGCAACGGCCCTGCCAGCGCCGCCTCGATCTCCCTGCGCGTCACCATCTCGCAATGGCACACAATGTCGCCGTGGTCCGGCTGCGACCAGTCGCGCGGCAGATGCTCCGCCAAATTCGGCACGCGCGGCCATTCAACCCCGGCGGCGTCTGCCTCCACCGGCGGCGCGCCGTCTTCGGTCAGGGCCCAGGCATGCTGCGCCAGCCCCAGCGCGGCGGTCAATCCGGTTGAGCGTATGCCGCCCAGGACCAGATAGCGCTGTTCCGGCACAAAGCGCACACGGTATTCCTTACGTTCCGTGGCCGGGCGCAGCCCGGCGTATACGGCGGACACCGGCATCTGCTCCAGGCCCGGCACCAGCCGCCCCGCCTGCGCGATCAGCTGCGCCAGCTGTTCGTCATTGACGGTGGCCCGCGTCCGATCGTCCTGTTCCTCCGCCGTAGGACCGACCAGCACATTGCCGAAGATCGTCCGCGACAGCACCACGCCCTTGGTACGTTCATTCGGCACGGGCAGGATGATGTGCTGGATCAGGCGCGAAGACGGCTTGTCGAACACCACGAACTGCCCCTTGCGCGGCTTGATGGAGAACGAGGCACCGCCCAGCAGTCGCTGTTCGACGAGGTCGCCATACAGGCCGGCACAATTGATCGTCAGCGCTGCCTTGACTTCGCCGCGGCTGGTGCGCAGCGTCCAGCCTTCCCCCCCCGCCTCGCCGCCCAGCAGTTCGGTATCGAACGCGAACCACGCGCCCGCCGCCACGGCCTGCCTGGCATAAGCCAGAGGCGAACTCCAGGGATCGATGACGTGCTCGCCCGGCACAAGCAGCGCTCCCTGGGCTGGCGCCAGCGCCGGCTCGCGCTCCCGCACGCCCGCGGCATCCAGGATCCGGACATCGGCCACGCCATTGGCGCGCGCCTTGTCCGCCATCGCCGCCAGCTGTTCCCGCTCATCGCCGTTCCACGCGATGACCATGGCTCCGGTGCGCAGGATGGGCAGGTTCAGACGGTCCTTGATTGCCATGAATTCGCGGTATCCGGCCTGCATGCACCAGAGCTCCAGGCTGTCCGCGGGCGCATCGAAGCCCGTATGCAGCAACGCGCTGTTGCCTTTGCTGGCGCCGGAAAGAATGTCGGGAGCCTTTTCGATCAGCAAAGTGCGCCGACCGGCCAGCGCATAGCGGCGCGCTACCGCGCAGCCGACCACTCCGCCGCCGATTACGACGACATCGTAGTGTCCAGAAAGCGCCTCTAAGTGGGCCATGCAGGTGCCCTAGAAAAGTTCGATGCGGAAATTCTATATGAAATTGACTATTCGGGCATAAATTTTGACCATACGGGTATTCTCTAATTCATTCATTGCCCGAATAAATCTACATTTCGCCCACTGGTCGAACCATGGGGTTCGCGCCCGCTACCCATCCGGAGTTTTCATGAGCACGAATTTGGCAGAGCTGGACGCAGTCGCCTGCGCGGAATTGATCAAACGCGGCGATGTCAGCGCCGTGGAGATGGTCGAGGCCGCGATCACTCGCGTGGAACAGGTCAACGGTCAATTGAACGCGGTCATCCATCCTCGCTTTGAAAAGGCCCTGGTCGAAGCCAAGGCGGGTGTCCACCAGACGGCGCGGTTCCATGGCGTCCCCATGCTGATCAAGGATCTGGACGGAGTCTCCGCAGGCGATCCCTACTTCGGCGGCGCCCGCTTTCTGAAGGAGCTGAACTGGAAGGAAAGCGAAGACTCGACGTTGTTCACGCTGCTCAAGCAAGCCGGCTTCATTTTCATCGGCAAGACCAATACGCCGGAGTTCGGCACCATGACGACGACCGAGCCGCTCGCCATGGGCCCGACTCACAACCCCTATAAGACGGGCCATTCAACCGGGGGATCCAGCGGCGGATCGGCGGCGAGCGTCGCTGCGCGCATGGTGCCTCTTGCCCACGGCGGCGACGGCGGCGGCTCCCTGCGGGTGCCGGCCAGCGAATGCGGCATCGTCGGCCTGAAGCCCTCGCGCGGCCGCGTGTCGCTGGGCCCCTTCGAGGGCGAGGGCTGGGCGGGCTGCGTCGCCCGCGGCGTCATGACACGCAGCGTGCGCGACAGCGCGGCGGTCCTGGACATCATCGCGAAAGCCATGCCTGGCGATCCCTACGGCCCGCTGCAGGCGGCCCCCGCCGGCGGTTATGAACAGGCCATTCTGCGTACTCCGCAAAAGCTGAAGGTCGGCATGATGCTCAGCACGCCCGGCGGCCAGTTCGCCGTAGACCCCGAGGTCAAGCAGGCCACCATCGCCTGCGCAGGTCTGCTCGAATCGCTGGGCTACCACATCGAGGAGGCTCACCCCGCCGCGCTGGACAGCGATGTCATGATGACCAACGTGGCCGTCATCATCCGCAGCTGGACCGCCAGCGCGCTGGATACCTGGGGCGAGCGCATCGGCCGTCCTATCGTCGAAGGCGACATCGAGCCCATCAATTGGGAGTACTACAAGCTGGGCAAGGGCCTGAGCGCGGTGCAGTACGTGCGCGCGTTGGAAAACCTGCATCGCTGGTCGCGCGACGTCGAATCCTGGTGGAACGACTACGACCTGCTGATCACCCCCACCGTCTGCTCCCTGCCTCCGCCCCACGGCGCGTTCCGCCCGACCGACGACCCCTGGGATCCCTTCCGCAAGGGCGCGGAGATCTCCGCAATGGTGCGCCCCTCCAACGTAACGGGCCAGCCCGCCATCTCCGTGCCGATCGCTATGTCGGCTTCAGGCTTGCCGATCGGGGTGCAGATGGTGGCGGCAGAAGGCCGCGAAGACATCCTGCTGGCGGTCGCCGCCGCGCTCGAGCAGATGGTGCGCTGGAGTGAGCGCCGTCCTCCCGTCTGCGCCACCTGAACCCGCCTTAACGAACCGCTCCGGATCTTCCCATGACCAAAAGCCTTGCACGTTTCGCCCTGTCCGCCAGCGCCGTCCTGCTGGCCGCCGCACTGGCTCCGGCGGCGCACGCCGCCCCCGCCGACAAGACCTTGACCGCAGTACTGGAGTCGGACGTCCGCATTCTGGACCCGTCCTTCACCACTATCTACATCACCCGCACGTTCGGCTACATGGTGTATGACACGCTGTTCGGCATGAACGCCAAGGGCGAAATCAAGCCGCAGATGGTGGACCGCTACGACGTGTCGCCGGACAGCATGCGCTACACCTTCACCCTGCGCCCGGGATTGAAGTTCCATGACGGCCAACCGGTAACGGCCGAAGACGTGGTGGCCTCGCTGCAGCGCTGGGGTCAGCGCGACGCCTTGGGCAAGCAGCTGCTCGCCGCCAGCGCCAGCCTGACCGCCGACGACGACAAGACCGTCACGCTCAAGCTCAAGGAGCCCTTCGGCCCGGTCCTGCAGACGCTGGGCAAGCCTGCCGCCATGGTGCCGTTCATCATGCCCGCGCGCCTGGCCAAGACGCCCATGGGCCAGCAGGTGCCGGAAATCATCGGCTCCGGGCCGTTCGTGTTCCTGAAGAATGAATGGAAGCCCGGCAGCACCATCTCGTTCGAGCGTTTCAAGGACTATGTTCCGCGCGACGAGCCGGCTGACCTGATGGCAGGCGGCAAGGTCGCAAGACTGGATCGCGTGGTCTGGAAGTACATCCCGGACGGCAACACCGCTCTGTCGGCATTGCAGGCGGGCGAAGTCGATTACGTGCAGTACCCCTCGTTCGACATGTTGCCCATCCTGGAGACGGATTCAAACGTCCAACTGGTGGATCTGAAGGGCCCGAACATGTTCATGGGGTTCTATCGCCTGAACTCGGTGAACAAGCCTATGGACGACCCCGCCATCCGCGCCGTGGTCGCGATGGCGGTGGACCAGTCCAAGACCATTGCCGCGCTGGGCGTGCCGGAACGTTTCTCGATGCCGCACTGCGCGACGTACTACATCTGCGGCTCGGTGCTGGCGACTGACGCCGGCAGCGAACCCTACGCCAAGCCCTCCGTCGCGGCAGCCAGGGAAGCGCTGAAGAAAACCCGCTACGCCGGCGAAAAGATCGTCATTCTGCAAGCCACCGACATCGACGCGCCCCGTGTGTCCTCGGAGGTGCTGGCACAGACCCTGCGCGAAGTCGGCTTCAACGTCGAACTGCAAAGCATGGACTGGAACAGCGTCATCTCCAAACGCGCGAGCAAGGACGCCTGGCATATTTTCGGCGTCCACGTTTCGGGCTACGACATGATGTCGCCGCTGACCAATCTGTACATCGGGAACAACTGCCAGGACTATGCCGGCTGGAACTGCGATGCGCGCATCACCAAGGACCTGGCGGCCTTCCGCCAGACCTCGGACCCCGCCGAGCAGAAACGTCTGGCGGCCGATATGCAGAAGGTGGCCTACGAAACGACGCCTGCCGTGATCTGGGGCCAATTCAGCCAGCCAGCCGCCTACCGCAAGAACCTCAAAGGCGTGATCGAGTCCTCCATCCCCGTGTTCTGGAACATCTCCAAATGACGTCTCTCGCCCCTAGGACGACTGCCGTCCCGCGTACGGATAGGAGGCGCTGACATGCTGAGAAAACTGATCGAGCGCCTGCTGGCCACACTACCAGTCGTCCTGATCGTCGCATTCCTGATTTTCCTGATGCTGCGCCTGAGTCCCGGAGACCCGGCGCTCATCATGGCCGGCGACAACGCGTCGCCGCAGGACGTGGAACGCATCCGCATACAGCTGGGGCTGGACCAGCCGCTGCTCCTCAGTTTTCTCACATGGCTGGGCAATGTGCTGCGGGGCGATCTGGGCACCTCGCTATTTGCCAACATGCCCGTGACGGCGCTGATCGCGCAACGCCTGGAGCCCACGCTGATGCTGGCGGGCTTCGCCACGCTGTTCTCCGTGACGCTGGCGGTGCCGCTGGGCGTGCTGGCGGCCACCCGCCAGGGCTCCTGGATCGACCGCGGCGTCATGGTGTTCGTCGTCCTGGGGTTCTCCATGCCGGTGTTCCTGATCGGCTATGGGCTCATCAAGGTCTTCGCCATCCAGCTGGGGTGGGTTCCCGTCCAGGGCTATGTGTCGTTCTGGACGGATCCGCTCAAGGCCTTGCATCATCTGTGGCTGCCCGCCATCACCATCGGTCTGGTCTACGCCGCGCTGGTGGCCCGGATGACCCGTTCCTCCATGATGGACGTGCTGCGCCAGGACTACATGCGGACGGCCCGCGCCAAGGGCCTGCGCGCCGCCACCATCCTGGGCCTGCATGCGCTGAAAAATGCCGCGCCGCCCATCGTCACCACGATAGGCGCGGGTGTCGCCATGCTGCTGGGCGGCGTGGTCGTCACGGAAAGCGTGTTCGCGATTCCCGGATTGGGCCGACTGACCATAGACGTGGTCCTGCGCCGCGACTACCCCGTGATCCAGGGTCTGCTGCTGTTGTTCTCCCTTATCTACTTCGTCGTGAACATGGTCGTCGACATGATCTACGTGGCGGTCGACCCGCGGGTGCGCTCATGAAACAGTTCGTCTCACGCCACGGCGTCGCCTGCCTGTGCCTGGCCTTCCTCGCCGTGCTGGTGCTTGCGGCCGCGTTCGCTCCGCTCCTGACTTCAGTGGATCCGCTCTCGATGTCGCCAACCGAACGCATGAAGCCGCCATCGGCGGCGCACTGGTTCGGCACGGATTCCTACGGGCGCGACGTTTTCGTGCGTACGCTCTACGGCGGACGCGTGTCGCTGCTGGTCGGCATCAGCGTCACCGTGCTGGCGACCGTCGCCGGCACCCTGATCGGCCTGGTCAGCGGCTATCTCCCGTTGCTGGACAAGATTCTCATGCGGGTCATGGACGGCATCATGTCCATTCCCGGCGTGGTCCTGGCCGTGGCCTTGATGGCGCTGTTCAAGGCGGACATCCTCACGGTGGTCATCGCGATCGCGATTCCGGAGATTCCCCGCGTCGCCCGCCTGGTCCGCTCCAGCGTCAAATCGATCAAGGAACAGGAATTCATCCAGGCCGCCCTGGTGTCCGGCTCCACCCTGGGCCGCGTGCTGTTCCGGCATGTGCTGCCCAATGCCGCGGGGCCGCTGGCCGTGCAGGCAACCTTCGTATGCGCCTCGGCCATCCTGCTGGAAGCCTACCTGAGCTTTCTCGGCGTCGGCCTGCCGCAAGAAATCCCCACCTGGGGCAACATCATGAGCGGCGGCAGGGTATCCGTCCAGATTGCCTTCTGGAGCCTGTTCTACCCGGGCGTCGTCCTGGCGCTGACCATCCTGTCGGTCAACATCCTGGGCGACGCCATCCGCGATGCCTACGACCCGAGGGCCAAGAAATGAGCAAGGATCAGACTCCAGTCGTAGCCGTAAACCACCTGGAGGTCGCCGTCTCCCAGAGGGGCGCGCTCAATGTGCTGGTCGATGATATTTCGTTCGCACTGGCCCGCGGTGAAACCCTGGGCATCGTCGGGGAAAGCGGCAGCGGCAAGACGCTTACCTCGCTCGCCCTGATGGGATTGCTGCAGGCGCCGCTGAGCGTAACCAAGGGCGAGATCCTACTGGACGGCGTCAACCTCGCTGGCTTACCCGAAGCCCGGATGCGCGCGCTGCGCGGCAGCCGCATCGCCATGGTCTTCCAGGAACCCATGACTTCGCTGAATCCGGTCCTGACCATCGGCCGCCAGCTTATCGAAACACTGCGCGCCCATGCTCCCGTCAGCAAGGCGCAGGCCCGCGACAAAGCTGTCGCGCTGTTGGAGCGCGTGCGGATTCCGGACGCGGCCAATAAGCTCGGCAGCTATCCGCACGAGTTCTCCGGCGGAATGCGCCAGCGGGTCATGATCGCCATGGCGATGATGTGCGACCCCAAGGTGCTGATCGCCGACGAGCCCACCACCGCGCTGGACGTTACCATCCAGGCCGAGGTGCTAGGCCTGTTGCGCGATATCCAGCGTGAGTTCGAGACCGCCATCGTGTTCATTTCGCATGACCTCGGCGTCGTCGGCGACGTTGCCGACCGTGTGATGGTGATGTACCGCGGCCGGGCGGTGGAGGCCGGAACCGCCGAGGACGTCCTGCTCACCCCCCAGCATGACTACACGCGGGCCCTGATCGGCGCCCGCCCCAAACTGGTGCGCGGCGAGCAGGCCCTTGCCCTCAAGGAGCGCGGCCCCCTGATCGAGGTATCTCCCCATGCATCGTGATCTCCCGCAAGACGCAGTGGCGGTAGCCGCGCCGCTGCTGCAGGTCCAGCATCTGGTCAAGGACTACCCGGTCCGCCGCCAGGGCATGAGGCGCGGGGGCATCCTGCGCGCCGTCGACGACGTCTCCTTCACCCTGGAGAAAGGCCGCACGCTCAGCATCGTGGGCGAATCGGGCAGCGGGAAATCGACGGTGGCGCGGATGGTGATGCGCCTACTGGAACCGACGCAAGGCAGTATCAGGCTCGACGGCGAGGATTGGCTGGCGCTGCCGCGCCGCGAGCTGCGGCTGGCGCGGCAGAAAATCCAGCTGGTGTTCCAGGATCCGTTCTCGTCCATCAATCCCCGCATGCGTGTGGCCGAGGTCATCGGCGAACCGTTGCGCAACTTCAACATCGCGCGCGGCGAAGCTGCTCGCGCCCGGGTGGTGGAGCTGTTGGAACAGGTGGGCCTGAGCGCCGCGGCCCTGACGCGTTATCCGCACGAGTTCTCGGGCGGCCAGCGCCAGCGCATCGTCATCGCTCGGGCTCTGGCGTCAGACCCCGATCTCATCGTCTGCGATGAGGCGGTTTCGGCGCTGGACGTCTCCATCCAGGCGCAAATCCTGAACGTGCTGGCCAGGATTCAAGAGCAAATGAAGGTCTCATATCTGTTCATTTCGCACGATCTGGCCGTGGTCCAGCACATCAGCGACGAAGTCGCCGTCATGTACAAGGGCAGCATCGTCGAAACCGGCAGCACACGGGAAATATACAGCCGCCCCAAGCACGCCTATACCGAACGCCTGCTGGATTCCGTGCCAGGGCAGCGTCTCAAGCTCTAGCGCCTGCCAGACTGCGATGGACAGGTAAAATTCAGCACTCAACCCCATGACGCAAGATCGATAGAAAAATGAAACCAGTCAACCGTCGTGAAAAGATCGTCGATCTGGTGCGCAACCTGACCAAAGTCAGCGTGGACGACCTCGCGGACCATCTGCGGACATCCAAGGAAACGATACGCCGGGATCTCACGATCCTGGCCGAGGAAGGCAGGATACGCAAAGTCCATGGCAGTGCCCTGTTACCGGAGCTGCGCGGCGAAAGCGCATTCCACATCCGCATGAACGAAGCCGCGCCCGAAAAGCGCAGCGTAGGCGCGCGGGCGGCCGAATTGTTCGGCAGCGGCGACGCCCTCTTCGTCGACACCGGAACCACGACCCTGTTCTTTCTCGAAGCCTTGGCCGCCAAATCCGGACTGACGGTCATCACGAATTCCATCCTCGGTGCTCAGGCAATGGCGCGCGGGAAGGGCCAGAACAAGATATTCATCCTGGGCGGCGAATACTACAGCGATGCCAGCGAGAACCTGGGCGCCCTGACGATAGAGCAGATCGGCCGTTTCAACGCCCACCACGCCGTACTGACCGTGGGTGCCATCACGCCCGAAGGTATCCTGGACTTCTCGCTGGAGGAGGCCGAGGTAGCGCGCGTGATGGTGCAGCGCGCGAAGTCGGTTACGGTCGTGGCCGACGGCGCCAAGATGGACCGTGAAGCCCTATTCAAAGTCTGCGCACTTGAACAGATTTCGCGGCTGGTCATCAGCCGCCCGCCGCAAGGCGCCCTGGCCGAGGCCCTGGCGCTTGCGAAGGTGGAAGTCATTGTGGCGACGCCGGCGCTTCCATCGGCCTGAGATCGGCCTCTTCGGCGATCTTGCCAAAGGCTTCCAGATCACCCTTCGCCCGCGCAGCGGTTTCCGCCGGCAGGAGACGCGCGGGCCTATCGCCAAGTCCGGCAGGCGCTGCTTCATGATGGCGGAGGACAGCAACCATGCGGTACGCCGGCCCGCCCTATTGGATTTCCCTGATCTCGACCACATTGGGAAGAGAGAACGTCAGTGAAAGTCGATCACTTGGATCAACTTCCCAAAGTGACGAACCGAGTATGGAGCGCAATTGGAGCGGGTGATGGGAATCGAACCCACGCTTGAGGCTTGGGAAGCCGCCGTTCTACCATTGAACTACACCCGCTCGGGTGTCGTGCCCCGGCGCGAAGCCGAAGCAGAGGCGGCGATTATAGCGCGGGTTTTTCCTTGCCGGGCGCGGCGTCGGGCAGGCGGCCCGCCTCTCGACTTAATGCGTCCCTAATTTAGTGCGTTTGGGCGACACCGGCCCGCCGGGCCTGCCACTACAATTCGGGCTATGAATACGAACACCCCCGAAAATCCTCCCGCGACGCCCGCGCCCGCAGCGGCCCCGGCTTCGGCGCAGCCCCCCGAAACACCCGAGGGCCGCGGCGCGCCCGCCGCCGTTTCCCCCCAGACGCAGGCCGCCCTGGCGAGCGCCGCGCACGCGCCCAACAGCCCGGGCGCCACCCATATCCGCAGCTTCGTGCATCGCCGCGGCCACATCACGCAAGGCCAGTTGGCGGCGCTGGAGCGCCTGATGGGCCAGTGGTCCATCCCCTACGCTCCCCGCAGGCTGGATCCCGCCGCGGCCTTCGGCCGGCAGGCGCCGACCGTGCTGGAAATTGGCTTCGGCATGGGCGAAACCACCGAGAAGATCGCGCTGGCCCGTCCCGGCGACAATTTCCTGGGCGTGGAAGTGTTCAATGCCGGCGTGGGCTCGCTGCTGCGCCGCATTGAAGACTCCGGCATCCCGAACCTGCGCATCATCCAGCACGACGCCGTGGAAGTGGTGCGCGACATGATCGCGCCCGATTCGCTGGCGGGCGTGCATGTCTATTTCCCCGATCCGTGGCCGAAGAAGCGCCACCACAAGCGCCGGCTGCTGCAGCCGCCCTTCGTGTCGCTGCTGGCCAGCCGCATCGCTCCCGGCGGCTATATCCACTGCGCGACGGACTGGGAAGATTACGCAGTGCAGATGATGGAAGTGCTGAGCAACGAACCCCTGCTCGCGAATACCGTGGACGGCTATGCGCCGCGCCCCGATTACCGCCCCCTGACCAAATTCGAGACACGCGGCCTGCGCCTGGGCCACGGCGTCTGGGACCTGATCTTCAAGCGAGTCGCCTGATGCTCTATCCGCCGATCGAACCCTACCGCCAAGGCACGCTGGACACCGGCGACGGCCACCAGATCTACTGGGAACTCTGCGGCAACCCCAAGGGCAAGCCCGCGGTGTTCCTGCACGGGGGCCCGGGCAGCGGATGCTCGCCCGTGCATCGCCAGCTGTTCGATCCGCAGCGCTACAACGTGCTGCTGTTCGATCAGCGCGGCTGCGGCCGTTCCCTGCCGCACGCCAGCCTCGACAACAACACGACCTGGCACCTGGTGTCCGACATCGAGCGCCTGCGCACCGAAGTGATGGGCGCGGAGCAGTGGCTGGTGTTCGGCGGCTCGTGGGGTTCGACGCTGGCGCTGGCCTACGCGGAGACGCATGCCACCCACGTGAGCGAGCTGGTGCTGCGCGGGATCTTCGGGCTACGCCGCGCGGAGATCCAGTGGTTCTACCAGGAAGGCGCGTCGTGGTTGTTCCCCGACCGCTGGGAAGAGTACCTGGCGCCCATCCCCGAGAACGAGCGCGGCGACCTGGTGGCGGCGTATCACAAGCGCCTGACGGGCGACGACCCGGCGGAACAACTGCGCGCCGCGAAGGCCTGGAGCAAGTGGGAAGACAGCACCATCACGCTGCTGCCCAGCCCGCGGCACCAGCAGAGCCATGCCGCCGACCGCGCGGCGCTGGCCTTCGCCCGCATCGAGAACCACTATTTCGTGAACGCCGGCTTCATGGAAGAAGGCCAGCTGATCCGCGACGCGCACAAGCTGCGCGGCATCACGGGCACCATCGTCCAGGGCCGCTACGACGTCTGCACGCCCGCGCGCACCGCCTGGGACCTGCACCGCGCCTGGCCGGAAGCGGAGTTCCACCTGGTCCCCGACGCGGGCCACGCTTTTGATGAACCCGGCACGCTGGCGCGCCTGATCGCCGCCACCGATACCTACGCGCGATAACAAGGAGACCTGCATGCACATCACCCTGAACGGAGACGCACGGGAGTTTCCCCTGGACACGACCGTGAACGAACTGCTCGAAACGCTGGGTTATGCCGGCAAGCGCGTGGCCGTGGAGCGCAACGGCGAGATCGTTCCCAAGAGCCAGCACGCGCAGACCGCGCTGTCCGACGGCGACCAGATCGAAATCGTGGTGGCGGTGGGCGGGGGCTAAAGCCCGCGCCGCGCGCGCCTAGCCGCGCATCCACGCATCGAAGACGAGGGCCGCCCACACAGCGGCCCTCGTCGCATGTAGCCGCCTGCCCGATGCGGTTTAGGTCCATGCGGATGCATTCCGTGCAAAGTGGCCAGCATTCTTGCGTAGTCTGCCAAGAGACTAGCAACCTGTTACACGTTAACCCCTCGTCGCGCCGGGAATCTGCGAGTCATAATCGTTCCTGCTGGTTTCGCACTATTGTCTTGCTGTTGTTCTAACGTTGCACATCGCCCCTGCGGGCAGAGGAGGCATCATGGACACTGCAGTCATCGTCAACCTACTCATCCAGCTTGTCGCGGGCGCAGCCGGCGGCAACGGCCTGGCGAAAATGCTTCAGCAGTTCAATCTGGGGCCGTTGGGCAATACCATCGCCGGCGCCATCGGCGGCCTGGCGGGCGGTTCCTGGCTGGCCCCCATGATCACCGCGGGAGCCGGAGCGGTTGCGGCGGGCAATGCGGGACTGGACCTTTCATCGATCGCCGGCAGTCTGGTCGGCGGTGGCGTAGGCGGGGCCGTGCTGACCTTGATCGCCGGCGCCGTGCGCAAGATGTTCATGGGCCAAAAGCCCTGATGGCACTTTGTTTTCTCACCGCAACACACATAAAGGAAACACTATGGGTCTGCTCAATTTCATCAAGGACGTCGGGGAAAAACTCTTCGGCGCCAGCGAGGCCAAGGCCGCGACGGCGGACGAATTGAAGAAAGAGCTCGACAAGCACGGCCTGAACGCCGACGGCTTGCAGATCTCGGTCGACGGCGACAAGGTCACGGTGGCCGGCGAGGCGCTGAGCACGGAAGCCGCCGAGAAGATCACCCTGGCGCTGGGCAACACCGTCGGCGTCGCGCAGGTGGACAACCAACTGAAGGTGAAGCAGGCCACGCCCGAAGCGAAGATGTACACCGTGCAAAAGGGCGACAACCTGTGGAAGATCGCGGAGGCGCAATACGGCAAGGGCCAGGGCGCCAAGAACACGCTGATCTTCGAAGCCAACAAGCCGATGCTGACCAGCCCCGACAAGATCTATCCGGGCCAGGTGCTGCGCATTCCGCCCGTGGCCTGACGCGCAAAAAGGAACAAGCCGGAAGGCACCCATGCGCTTTCCGGCTTGCATCGCGGCAGCGCCCCCTGCTCGCCGCGATGACTTGGCCAGATGCAACGTCTGGCCATTTTTTTGCGCACCGGATCCGCAATGAAAAATGCCCCCGAAGGGGCATTCCAGTACGGCGCGAAAAGGCCGCTTTCCGCCGGGCCGTCCGACCGGCAATGCGCCCTCTTGGGGAGCATGCGGCGTCGGCGGCTTACTTCATGCCGAAGCGGCCCAGGCCCTTCATGCCGCCCATGGCGCGCATCATCTTGGCCATGCCGCCCTTCTTCATCTGCTTCATCATGCCCTGCATCTGGTCGAACTGCGCCAGCAGGCGGTTGACCTCCTGCACCGGCACGCCCGAACCCGCGGCGATGCGACGCTTGCGCGAGGCCTTGATGAGTTCGGGCTTGGCGCGTTCGGCCGCCGTCATGGAATTCAGGATGCCTTCCGTGCGGCGCAGCTGCTTCTCGGCCTGGCCGCCTTGCAACTGGCCGGCGGCCTGCTGGAACTGGGCGGGCAGCTTTTCAAGCAGGGAACCCATGTCGCCCAGCTTCTTCACCTGGCCGAGCTGATCGCGGAAATCGTTCAGGTCGAACTTGTTGCCCGACTTGATCTTGGCCGCCAGCTTCTGGGCCTCGGCGATGTCGATGTTCTTCTGCGCCTGCTCGACGAGCGACACGATGTCGCCCATGCCCAGCACGCGCTGCGCCATGCGCTCGGGGTGGAAAGGCTCAAGGCCGTCCAGCTTTTCCGACACGCCGACGAACTTCAGGGGCTTGCCGGTGACGTGGCGCACCGACAGGGCCGCGCCGCCGCGGGCGTCGCCGTCGAGCTTGGTCAGGACCACGCCGGTCAGCGGCAACGCGTCCGCGAAGGCGCGCGCGGTGTTGACCGCGTCCTGGCCCTGCATGGCGTCCACGACGAACAGCGTTTCCACCGGCTTGACCAGGTCATGGAGCGCGCGGATTTCGCGCATCATGGCCTCGTCGATGCCCAGGCGGCCGGCCGTGTCCAGGATCAGCACGTCGTAGTGGTGGCGGCGCGCGTGGTCCACCGCGTTGCGGGCGATGTCCTCGGGCTTCTGGCTGGGGTCGGAGGGCAGGAAGTCCACACCGACCTGGGCCGCCACGCTTTTCAACTGATCGATAGCGGCCGGGCGGTAGACGTCGGCGGACACCACCAGCACTTTCTTCTTGCCGGTCTTGCGGCCGTGCTGGGTGTGCTGGCCCTCGGTGAGCCAGCGGGCCAGCTTGCCGGTGGTGGTGGTCTTGCCGGCGCCCTGCAGACCCGCCATCAGGATGACGGCGGGCGGCTGCACGGCCAGCGACAGTTCGCCGGCATCGGCGCCCAGGTCGCCGCCCATCAGGGCCGTCAGTTCCTTGTGGACGACGCCCACCAGGGCCTGGCCGGGGCTGAGGCTGCCGGCGACTTCTTCGCCCAGCGCCTTTTCCTTCACTCGCGAGACGAATTCGCGCACGACGGGCAGCGCCACGTCGGCTTCCAGCAGCGCCATGCGCACTTCGCGCAGCATCTCCTGGGTGTTGGCCTCGGTAAGGCGGGCTTCCCCGCGCAGCGTCTTGACGACGCGCGACAGGCGTTGAGTTAGGTTATCGAGCATGAGAGGCGTTTCCGCTTAAACTAGTTGATTGAACGGTGGCCGCGGGCGCGGATTTCGCGCTTTCGGGTGGCACGCACCCCCAGGCCCCATCCAGACAACGGTTTCTATGTCACTAGGCATTGTATTTCACACGGCGGCTGCCTTGGCGTACGCAGTGCTCGGGGGGTCGCTTTGGATCCGCCTGGCCGGCGCCGGCGGCGTGGAACAGACAGGCAAGATCGCCCGTCTGTGCCTGCTGGGAGCCCTGGTCCTCCATGGAATCGGGCTGCAACAATCCATGCTGGGCGCCCAGCATCTGTTCATCGGGTGGGCGCTGGCCCTGTCCGCCGCCATCTGGCTCGGCATGGTGGTCTTCTGGCTGGAAAGCCTGCTGGTGCGCATCGACGGGCTGCAATTGCTGCTGCTGCCGGCCGCGACGCTGGCCGCCGGCCTGGCCGCGATCTTCCCCCAGGGGCAGTACGTGCCCCACGCCAACGACGCCTGGCTGCGCGTGCACCTGCTGATCGCCCTGGCGGCGTACGGCCTGATCACCATCGCCGCCCTGCACGCCATGATGATGGCGCTGCTGGACCGCCACCTACACCGCCCCCTGGACGCGCCCGCCGAGCGCAGCATCGTGGGCCGCGTGCTGGATTCCCAGCCTCCGCTGCTGGTGCAGGAGCAGCTGCTGTTCCGCATCATCTGGATCGGCTTCATCGTGCTGACGCTGGCAGTGGGCACGGGGTCGGTGGCGTCCATGAAGCTGACCGGCAAGATCCTGCCGTTCGACCACAAAACCGTCTTCACGCTGCTGTCCTGGCTGACGTTCGGCGTGCTCCTGGCGGGCCGGCACGTCTGGGGCTGGCGCGGCCGCGTCGCCCTGCGCTGGACGCTGACGGGTTTCGGGTTCCTGATTCTGGCCTACACCGGCAGCCGGTTCGTGCTGGAAATGATTCTGCACCGAGGTTGACGTGGGCAAGCTGCTGTTCTGGATTTTCGTAGTCATCGTGGTGCTGTTCGCGGCCCGTCTCGCCGGCCGCATGGCGGCGGCCAGGCAGGCCGGCCCGCAGGGCGGCAAGGCCTCCCGCAACCCGGCGCCGCAAGCCATGGCCCCGGAATCCATGGTGCGCTGCGCCCATTGCGGCATCCACCTGCCGCGCTCCGAGGCCCTGCTGCAGAACGGCCAGACCTGGTGCAATGCCGAGCACGCCCGGCTGGGGCCGCGCAAGCACTGAAAACGGGCCGCCGGCGCCCGGCGTCGGCCGCCTTCGACAACCCGCTCCGCTGACACGGCATAATGCATGTTGAACTCCATCGACATGCTCCCTTCCCATGGCCTTGCTTCTGGATCGTCATGGCTGGCTGGCGCCGGCCCCGGGTGTTTCGCTCCTGCCCTCCCCCAACCGCGACGCGCGGCCGGCGGGCGCGCAGGTTTCGCTGCTCGTGCTGCACAACATCAGCCTGCCTCCCGGGCAATTCGGCGGGCCTGAAGTCGCCGGGCTGTTCCTGAACACGCTGGACCACGGCTCCCATCCCTGGCTGGAACGCCTGCGCGGGCTGCGCGTGTCGGCGCATTTCTTCATCCGCCGCGACGGCCACCTCGTCCAGTTCGTCTCCACCGACGACCGCGCCTGGCACGCGGGCGTGTCGCGTTACGCGGGCCGCGAACGCTGCAATGACTTTTCCATCGGCATCGAGCTCGAAGGCACCGACACCCTGCCCTACGCCGACGAGCAATACGTGGCGCTGCGCAAGCTGATGCCCGCCTTGCGCGCGCGCCACCCCCTGGCGGCGGCGCGGGGCCACGAACACATCGCCCCGGGGCGCAAGACGGACCCCGGGCCCGCTTTCAACTGGACGCGCTTTTCGCGCGACAGCGGTTTTGCGCGGCGGCAACTGCCGCCCGCCTGATACCCAAAGGACTGGTTATGTTGAAGATCTGGGGACGCCTGACTTCCGTCAACGTTCAAAAAGTCATGCTGGCCGTGCGCGAACTGGCCCTGCCGCACACCTTCACGCAGGCCGGCGGGCCGTTCGGCGTGGTCGACACGCCCGAATTCGCCAAGCTGAACCCCAACCGCACCGTGCCCGTCATCGACGACGGCGGTTTCGTGCTGTGGGAGTCCAACGCCATCGTGCGCTACCTGGCCTCGCGCTACGGCGTGGGCTCGCTCTGGCCCGAAGACGCCTGCCTGCGCGCCGACGCCGACCGCTGGATGGACTGGCAGGCCACGGAATGGCAGGGCGCCATGGGCCCCGCCTTCCTCGGCCTAATCCGCACGCACGAAGACAAACGCGACCACGCGGCCATCGAGAACTCGGTGAAGCGTTCGAACGCGCGCGCCCTCATCCTGGACCAGGCGCTGCAAGGCCGCGAATTCATCGCCGGCCGGCACTTGACCATGGGCGACATCGCGCTGGTCTGCTCGGCGCACCGCTGGCTCGCCCTGCCCATCGAGCGCCCGGACACGCCGGCGCTGTCGGCCTGGTACCGCCGCGTCATGATGCGCCCCGCGCCGCAGGGCGTGCTGACGCTGCCGCTGGAATAAGGCGCGAGGACGCGCCGATCAGGCGCGCTCCACCTTCCACCCCAGTTCCGCGGAAATCCCTGCCGCCGCGCCCTGCACGACGGCGACCATTTCCCGCATGCGTTCCAGCGACATGTACGGCACCGTGCTGGACACGCTGATGGCGGCCACGATGCCGCTGGAGGCGTCGCGCACCGGCGCCGCCACGCAACGGATCGACGGCTCGTTGTCTTCGAGGTCGAACGCGTATCCCTGGGCCGCGTACTCGCGCATGCGGTCGCGGAAGGCTTCCCAGGTCTGGCGGCCGCCGGGCGCGCGCGAGGACACCGGCGAGCCGATGAGGTGCAGCGCCTTCCACTGCGGCTCTTCCGCATCCAGCAGCAGCGCCTTGCCCACGCCCGTGGCGGCCAGCGGCATGCGATGCCCCACCCGCGAGCGCATCTCCAGCCCCTTCTTGCCGGGAATTTTCTCCAGGTACAGCACTTCGTCGTTGTCGCGCACCGCGAGATGGATCGTGTCGCCCGTCAGTTCCGCCAGGCCGTCCAGGTAGGGGCGCGCCAGCGTCGCCATCGGAAAGGCCTCGCGCGCCTGGAAACCGAGTTCGATCAGCTTCGGCCCCAGCACATAGCCCACGCCCGGCAAGGACCGCAGGTAGCGCTCCTGCACCAGGCAGCTGGCGAGCCGGTGCGTGGTGCTGCGCGCCACGCCGATGCGGGCGCAGATCTCTTTCAGGTCGCGCGCGCCATCGGACACGGCCTGCACGACGGCCAGGCCGCGCATCAGCGTCTGCGTGCCCGCGGGCGCGGCGGCGTCGGGATCCAGGGTGGGGGAATGATCGGGTGTGAGCGTGGCGGTCATGAAAAATCGGGGCTGGCGGCAAAGCAAGGAACAAGCATAGCCGGCGCGCCCGCGCCGGCATGCGGGGAACAGGCCGGATTTCCGGGCGATACCCGGCTGCGAGGGCTTTCCGACGCGAATCCGAAGCCCATAAATTCCCTATATATGGGATTTAATTCTATATTTTGAGATTTTTCAAGCGCTGTTCTAGAATTTTTCCCATCGCCCGGCCGCGCTTCCGAATGCCGGCCGGGCCTCAGACAACAAGGCCCGCGAGGCCCCGCCGCAACGGCGGCGGCTTCGCGGACCGAGCCGAGACAGACTTTTGATGACTACCGGATCGCCCGCGCGCGCGGCGCTCATTGCGCTGGACTGGGGCACTTCCTCGCTGCGCGCCTATCGCCAGGATGCCGCCGGCCGCACCCTGGATACCCGTCACCTTCCCTGGGGCATCATGCGCCTGCCGCAGCCCTTGCAGGACGGCGCGGCCACCGTCGCGCTCTCGGGTTTCGAACTGGCGTTCGAGCAGGCCTGCGGCGACTGGCTGCGGGCCGAGCCGTCATTGCCGGTGATCGCCTGCGGCATGGTCGGCAGCGCCCAGGGCTGGCAGGAAGCCGCCTACCTCGACGTGCCCGTCGATCTCGAACGCATCGGCACGCGGCTCACCGTCGTGAAACGCGGCGGCGCGACGCCGGTGCGCATCGTGCCCGGGCTGATCCAGCGCCACGGCCTGCCCAACGTGATGCGCGGCGAAGAAACCCAGGTGTTCGGCGTGCTGTTCGACCAGGCGGACGGCGGCGCGGACAGCGTGCTGATCGGCCTGCCGGGCACCCATTCCAAGTGGGTCAGCGCGCGCCGCGGCCGCGTCACGCACTTCGATACCTTCATGACGGGCGAGGTCTACGCCGCGCTGCGCGGCCACACCATCCTGGGGCGCACCATGGCCGATGCTCCCAGCGCAGACATGGCCGCCTTCGAGCGCGGCCTGAAAGTGGCCGGCGCCCCCGCCGGCCGCGCCGGCGTGCTCTCCACCATATTCAGCACCCGCGCCCTGGGCCTCACCGGGGAGCTGGCGCCGCAATCGCAGGCCGACTACCTGTCGGGCCTGCTGATCGGCCACGAGGTCGCGGCGCTGGCCGAGATGCTGCGCCAGCAGGGCGAACTGCCCCGCATCGTGCTCTGCGGCGAACCCGCGCTGTGCCAGCGCTACATCCTGGCCTTGCGGCATTACGGCCTGGGCACGCCCGAACAAGCGCAGCACGCCACCGAGCGCGGCCTGTGGCACCTGGCCGTCAGCGCCGGCCTGGTCGCTCCTACCTCTCCGGCCCATTCCTAGGAACCGAACATGAACCATCCCGGTCTGCAAACCGCCATGGCCCACTGCGGCCTGATCGCCATTCTGCGCGGCATTACGCCCGCCGAGGCCGAACCCGTCGGCCAGGCGCTGTACGACGCTGGCTTCCGCCTGATCGAAGTGCCGCTGAATTCGCCCGATCCGCTGGACAGCATCCGCGCCATGCGCGCCGCCCTGCCCGTCGATTGCCTGATCGGCGCCGGCACGGTGCTGGATCCCGAGGACTGCGCCCGCGTGCAGCAGGCGGGCGGCGAACTGATCGTGATGCCGCACAGCGACGCCGCCGTGATCCGCGCCGCCAAGAAGCTGGGCATGGCGTCCTGCCCCGGCGTGGCCACGCCCACCGAGGCCTACGCGGCCCTGGCCGCCGGCGCCGACGTGCTGAAGATGTTCCCCGCGGAGCAACTGGGCCCCGCCGTGCTGAAAGCATGGCGCGCCGTTTTGCGCCCGCCCCTCGCGCTGGTGCCGGTGGGCGGCATCACGCCCGACAACCTTTCCTCATACGCCCAGGCGGGCGCCAGCGGCTTCGGCCTGGGCTCCGCCTTGTACAAACCCGGCCTGTCGGCCAACGAAGTCGGCCGGAACGCGCGCGCTTTCATCGCCGCCTGGCAACGCGCCTATCCCGCCCAGGAGACCCAAGCATGAAGATCACCAAGCTCACCACTTACATCGTGCCGCCCCGGTGGTGCTTCCTGAAGATCGAAACGGATGCGGGCATCGTCGGCTGGGGGGAGCCCGTGGTCGAGGGCCGCGCGCACTCGGTGGCCGCCGCCGTCGAGGAACTGTCCGACTACCTGATCGGCAAGGATCCCCGCAATATCGAAGACCACTGGACGGTGCTGTACCGCGGTGGCTTCTATCGCGGCGGCGCCATCCACATGAGCGCGCTGGCCGGCATCGACCAGGCCCTGTGGGACATCAAGGGCAAGCATCTGGGCGTGCCGGTGTCGCAGCTGCTGGGCGGCAACGTGCGGGATCGCATCCGCGTGTATTCGTGGATCGGCGGAGACCGCCCCGCCGACACGGCCGCCGCCGCCAAGAGCGCGGTGGAGCGCGGCTTCACCGCCGTGAAGATGAACGGCACCGAAGAACTGCAATACATCGATTCGTTCGACAAGGTCGAGAAGTGCCTGGAGAACGTGGCCGCGGTGCGCGAGGCCGTCGGCCCCAACGTGGGCATCGGCGTGGATTTCCACGGCCGGGTGCACAAGCCCATGGCCAAAGTGCTGATGAAGGAGCTGGACCCGTTCAAGCTCATGTTCATCGAAGAACCGGTGCTGAGCGAGCACTACGAGGCGCTGAAGGAACTGGCGCCGCTGACCTCCACGCCCATCGCGCTGGGCGAGCGCCTGTTCTCGCGCTGGGACTTCAAGCGCGTGCTGTCCGAGGGCTACGTGGACATCATCCAGCCCGACCCCTCTCATGCCGGCGGCATCACCGAAACGCGCAAGATTGCCGCCATGGCCGAAGCCTACGACGTGGCGCTGGCGCTGCATTGCCCGCTGGGCCCCATCGCGCTGGCGACCTGCCTGCAGATCGATGCCGGTTGCTACAACGCCTTCATCCAGGAACAGAGCCTGGGCATCCACTACAACGCCGCCAACGACCTGCTGGACTACGTCAGCAACCGCGAAGTCTTCGCCTACGAAGACGGCATGGTCGCGATTCCGCAGGGGCCGGGCCTGGGCATCGAAGTCAACGAAGAGTACGTCAAGGAACGCGCCGCCGTGGGCCACCGTTGGCGCAACCCCATCTGGCGCCACGCCGACGGCAGCTTCGCCGAGTGGTAAGCCGATAGATAAAGAGAAAGAGGAGACTTCCCTTGTCCACCGCCGCCCACGCCGGCCTGCAAGGCGCCCAGCGCCCCACCCGCAGCCGCTACCTCATCATGGTGATGCTGTTCATCACCGTCGTCATCAACTACCTCGACCGCAGCAACCTGTCCATCGCCGCCCCCGCCCTCAAGGACGAGTTCGGCCTGGACACGGTGCACGAAGGCCTGATCCTGTCCGCCTTCGGCTGGACCTACGCCGCCATGCAGATCCCCGGCGGCTGGCTGGTGGACCGCGTGTCCCCGCGCGTGCTGTACGCGGCCGCCCTGATCCTGTGGTCCGCGGCCACGTTCTTCATGGGCTTCGCCGGCAGCTTCGTCATCCTGTTCGTGCTGCGGCTGGCGGTGGGCGCGCTGGAAGCGCCCGCCTACCCCATCAACAACCGCGTCGTCACCACCTGGTTCCCGGAGCGCGAGCGGGCCACGGCCATCGGCTTCTACACCTCGGGCCAGTTCGTCGGCCTGGCGTTCCTGACGCCGGTGCTGGCCTGGCTGCAGCATCACTATGGCTGGCACATGGTGTTCGTCAGCACCGGCCTGCTGGGCATAGTCTGGGGCGTGCTGTGGTTCATGATCTACCGCGAGCCGCGTCAGTTCAAGGGCGCGAACGCCGCCGAGATCGAACTGATCCAGCAAGGCGGCGGCGTGGTCGACCTGGACCGCCGCGCGCGGGAAAAGAAGGCGCCGTTCAGCTGGAACGACCTGGGCCTGGTGATGAGCAAGCGCAAGCTGTGGGGCGTATACCTCGGCCAGTTCTGCCTGACTTCCACGCTGTGGTTCTTCCTGACCTGGTTCCCCACCTACCTGGTGAAGTACCGCGGCATGGACTTCATCAAGTCGGGGTTCCTGGCCTCGGTGCCCTTCCTCGCGGCCTTCATCGGCGTGCTGTGCTCGGGCGTGCTGTCCGACTTCCTGATCCGCCGGGGCGCCACCGTGGGGCTGGCGCGCAAGCTGCCCATCATCCTGGGACTGCTGATCTCGACCTCGATGATCGGCGCCAACTTCACCGATTCCACGCCCTGGGTCATTTTCTTCCTGGCCGTAGCGTTCTTCGGCAACGGGCTGGCATCCATCACCTGGTCGCTGGTGTCCACCCTGGCGCCCGTGCGCCTGCTGGGGCTGACGGGCGGCGTGTTCAACTTCGTCGGCAACCTGTCCTCGATCTGCACGCCTATCGTGATCGGCTTCCTGGTGACGAAGGACAGCTTCGCCCCGGCGATCGTCTACGTGTCGTCGCTGGCCCTGCTGGGCGCCCTGTCGTACATCCTGCTGGTGGGCAAGGTGGAGCGGATCGAAGCTTGACGCCGCCGCCGTCTTTTCCGTGGTCCTGGGCGCCCCTTGCGGGCGCTCTTTCTTTTCCCCGCGGGGAACGGCTGCCAGGCGCCTGCCTGCCAACCGCGCCGGGCCGGGCCCGCTTAGCGCAAAAGCGTCTGCGCCAGATGCACCCAGAAACTGCCACCCACCAGGATCAGGTCGTCGTTGAAATCGTAGCCCGCGTTATGCAGCGCGGCTCCTTCGCCCGCCCCGATGTTGATGTAGCACCCCGGCACCCGCTGCGCCATGAACGCGAAATCGTCGGCCGCCATGATCGGCGGATGATCCGCGACGCTGTCCTCCCCGAAGTGCCGCAGCGCGACCTCGCGGGCCTCCCGCGCGGGCTCCTCGGCGTTCACCAGCACGGGATAATGGGCACCGGCTTCCTTTATCTGCGCGCTTGCCCCGAAGCAGGCGGCCTGTGACTGCACGATATCCCGGATGCGGGACAGGATCAGGCTGCGCTGCGCCTCGTCGTAGGTCCTGACCGACAGCTTCATTTCGAGTTCGCCCGGGATCACATTGAACGCCCCTTCCGCGTGGATGCTGGTCACGCTGACAACGGCGCAATCGTAGGGGCTGAGGTTGCGCGAGACGATCGTCTGCAGCGCCTGGATGATCGATGCCGAAACGACGATGGGGTCGCGCGTGAAATGTGGCGACGCGGCGTGTCCGCCCCTGCCGCTGACAACCACGATAAAGCTGTCGACCGAGGCCATGATCGCGCCGGTGCCGATCGCCATCTGCCCGAATTTCAAGGTCGGCGTCGGATAGTTGTGCAAGGCATAGACCGAATCGCAGGGCGCTTGATCGAACAGGCCGTCGTTCAGCATGGCCAGCGCGCCCGCGCCCCCTTCCTCGGCGGGTTGGAAGATCACGTTCAACGTGCCGGAGAATGCCCGGTCCGCCGCCAGTTGCTTGGCCGCGGCCAGCAGCATCGCGGTGTGCCCATCGTGGCCGCAAGCGTGCATGACGCCTTCGTGCACGCTGGAATAGGACCGGCCGCTGGCTTCACCGATGGGCAGCGCATCCATGTCCGCCCGCAGGCCGATGGATCGCTTGCCAGTTCCTGCCCGCAGCGTTCCCACGACGCCCGTGCCGCCCACTCGCCGCCGAACCCGGTAGCCCCAGCGCTCCAGGCAATCCGCGACGATCGCGCCGGTGCGGCGCTCCTGGTAGCCCAGTTCCGGATGCTGGTGGATATCGTGGCGAATGCGCTTCATTTCATCGAATGAATCGAGCAATCCGGTAACGATGCTTCGATGCGGATTTTTCATGATCCCGGCTCCCTGTCCTGGAAAGTAACGGTTGTTCCCGCAAACCTCTTTCTGGTCATTGGCCATGGCGTTCCTTGAACATGCACGTCGCGGCAAGACTGACGGCCAGCATGCCGATCACGTACCACGCGGGCGCCATCGGATTGCCTGTGGTCTTCAACAGCCACGTGACTACGACTTGCGCCGAACCGCCGAATATCGTCACGCCGAACGAATAGATCATCGACATCCCCGTCGCCCGCACGGCGCGCGGCAGCGCCTCCACGATCAACATGGTGCTGGTCAGCATGTTGATGCCCAGCGCCACGATGAGCAGCATGCGGAAAGCGACCGCGAGCCAGAGATAGTCAGGCAGCTCCAGCATTCGGAATGTCGGATAAGCCATCGCCATGCCCACCAGGATCGAGACGATCATGGCTTTCTTGCTGTTCCTGAACCGGTCCACGTACCTTCCGGTGAAATAGACCGCTATCACCTGCACGATGGAGGCAAGGCAACTGAACAGATAGGCCGTGGGCGCCGCGATGCGGTGGGTCTGCATCATGTACGTTGGCATGTAGAACAACACGATGTACACCATCACGGTGCCGGACATGATCATCAGGATACCCAGCACCAGATCGCGGGTGTGGCCGGACAGCACCGCCCAGACCGGGGTTTCCTTCGGGGCGGCGTCCGGATCCACGGTGTAGGTCTCTTCGATATGCCGCCGGATGTAGACGCCGACCGGGACGATCAGCAGCCCCAGGACGAAAGGCACGCGCCAGCCCCAGGAATAGAGCGCCTCCTCGGACAGAATCGAAGTCAGCAACAATCCCAGCGAAGCGCCCAGCAAAGCGGCAATCCCCTGGCTGATCGACTGCCAACTGACGAAGAATGCACGCTGATTGGCGCCGGCGGATTCCAGCAGCAGCGTCGTTGCGGCACCGACTTCCCCACCGGCCGCGAACCCCTGCAATAGGCGTCCCGCAACGATCAGGCCAGGGGCCAGGACACCGATCTGCGCATGCGTGGGAGCGAATGCGATCAGGGCGGTGCCCGCGCCCATCAACATGATGGTCGCCAACATGGCGGCCTTTCTTCCCTTGCGGTCCGCATAGGCGCCCAGCACCATGCTGCCCAGCGGCCGCATGATGAACCCGACGCCGAACACGGCCACCGCCATCAGCAGCGAGCCGTAGGCCGACTCGCTGGGAAAGTACAGTCTTCCGATCACCCCGGCGAAAAAGCTGTACACCGTGAAATCGAAAATCTCCAGCCCGTTGCCCAGGCTGGCGCCCAGTATCACACGCCGATTGCCGGCCTTCCGGGCCGGGGTTGCCTCGAAGCCGTTGATTGCCGTTGCCGCCGTTCTTTCCACGGTTTTCCCTTCATTCCGGTTGATCACGCAACACACTTCCGGAGGAGAGCCGCCCTGAGGCGGCTATAGACGGCGGTGCTGTGCGCCGCCTCTCCATCATCTTGTATATACAAGAATAGACATTGGAGAAACGGCTACAACCTGGGGAAACCCTGGCCCACGTGGTGTGGGCAAAAAATCTCGGACTGACTTACATAACCCGCCTGGCGGCATAGGCGAGCGGGGACCGGCGCCGCGCCGGCCCGATCAGCAACCCTGCGCCGCCAGCTTGCCGCGGCGCGCATTGCCGGCGCGTTGCAGCAGCACCAGCGCCAGGCCGGCCACGGCGATGATGGCGCCGGCGATCGGCACGGCGGCATAGCCCAGGCCGGCGGAGATCACCGCGCCGCCCGCGGCCGCGCCCACCGCGTTGCCCAGGTTGAAAGCGCCGACGTTCACGGACGAGGCCAGACCGGGCGCGTCCTTGGCGGCGCGCATCACGCCCATCTGCAGCGGGGGCACCACCGCGAAAGTCGCCACGCCGAAGATCAGCAGGGACACCGCCGCGCCGACTTGCGTGGAAGCCAGCCACGGAAAGGCCAGCAGATCGGCGATGACCAGCACCAGGAAGGCGATCAGCGTGCCGTCCAGCGAGCGGTCGGCCATGCGGCCGCCCAGCCCGTTGCCCAGCGTGAAGCCGAGGCCGATCAGCACCAGCATGCCGGTAATGAAGGCGGGCGAGGCGCCCGTGATGGCGGCCAGGGTCGGGGCGATGTAGGTGTAGAGCGTGAACATGGCGCCCGCGCCCAGCACCGTCGTGGCCAGGGCCATCAGCACGACCGGGCTCTTCAGCACGGCCAGCTCGTGGCGCACGTTGGGACGACGCCCGGCCTCGCCCGCCGGCAGCGCTCGCCACAGGGCCAGCATGGCGATCAGGCCCAACACGGCGGTCGCCACGAACGACATGCGCCAGCCGATGGCCTGCCCCAGCCACGTGGCCGCCGGCACCCCCCCCACGTTGGCGATGGTCAGGCCCATGAACATCGTGGCCACGGCGCTCGCCTGCTTGTGGCGCGGCACCACGCTGGCCGCGACCAGCGATCCCAGGCCGAAGAACGCCCCGTGGTTCAGGCTGGTGACCAGGCGCGCCAGCAGCAGCGTCGTGTAGTTGGGCGCCAGCGCCGACAGCAGGTTGCCGATGGTGAAGATGGCCATCAGCAGGATCAGCGCCTTGCGCTTGGACCAGCGCGAGAAGGCCAGCGTCATCAAGGGCGCGCCGGCCATCACGCCGATCGCGTAGGCGCTGATCAGCATCCCCGCGCTGGGAATGGACACGTCCACGCCCTCGGCGATGACGGGCAGCAGGCCCATGGGGGAAAACTCGGTCACGCCGATGCCGAACGCGCCGACGGCCAGCGCCAGCAGCGGCAGGCCGGCCTTTACCGGTTGAGTGTCTTGGGGGTTCATGCGGGAGTTCCTCGGTTATAGCGCCGACCGGGAATTCAGGCGCACCGGGAAGGTCGTTGGCGCGCCGGCGTGGGCCGATCGAATGACAGGCGGCCAGTATGCCGGGTCCATCCTTGCAGAAATAGGGGTAAACCAGCGAAACACTTTTGACCTGGAGTCACGAATACCCCAGGAGGCGTTCCGTTTCCCGCGCCAGCGCGACCAGCCGCGGCCCGATGTCCGCCGCCCGTTCGCGGTAGGGGCCGTCGCTGGCGGGCACGCCGCAGTTGAAGACGTAGAGCAGGGACTGATGGGGCCGGCTCAGCGGCGCGGCGAAACCGTAGGCGTCGGGGCGCCATTGCTGGTTGTTGCCGCAATAGCCCTTGCGCTCCAGATCGCGGCGGGCCCCCGCCAGGGTGGGGAAATGCGCTTCGTAGTGCGCGGCATCGGCGATGCGCAGCTGGTTCAGCACCGCCGCCCGCTCCTCGTCCGGGGCCCGCGCCAGCCACGCCTTGCCCGCGGCGCTGGACAGCAGGGGCAGCGAGGCGCCGATATCCGGCCGGGTCTGCAAGGCCTCGTTCGACCTCGCCGTTTCCACGTACACCATCTGCAGGCGGTCGCGCACCACCAGCGATACCGCGCCGCGCGCGTGATCGGCCAGCTGCTTCATGAGCGGGCGCGCCAGCTGGCGGATCTGCATGCTCGCCAGCAGGGGGTAGCTCAGCGCCAGCACCGAAGCGCCCAGCCGGTAGCGGGCCGGCTCGCCCTCGCGTTGCAGGAAGCCCAGCTCGACCAGGGTATGGGTCAGGCGCGCGACGGCGCTACGCGACAGGCCGGTCTGCTGCGCGAAATCCTTGTTGGCCAGCACCGGGCGGTCCGCCCGGAAGCAGGCCAGGATATCGATGCCGCGCGCCAGCGTGGTGGTGAACTCTCGGTCCCGTTCATGCCCCATGTTCGCGCTCCAGCATTTTCTCGACCCGCGCGACCAGGGTCACCAGGCGCGGGGCGATGCGGCCGCGCAGGTCGCCCGGGCGCAGCCGCGCCACCGGCACGCCGCAGTTGAACACCAGGGCCTGGCCGTCGACCCGCGCCCGCAAGGGCACGGCGACGGCGTGCACGTCCGAATGCCAATCGCCCTGCCCCACGCAATACCCGGACTCGGCGAGGTCGCGCCGCGCCTGTTCCCAGTCCGGCGCGTAGCGGCGCCAGGCGGCCGGGTCCTGGCGCCGCAGCGCCTCCAGCACGGGTTCCGCCTCGCCGCCGACGCCCTGCGCCAGCCAGGCGCGGCCCATGGCGGACGGCAGCAAGGGCAGCAAGGCCCCGATGTCCGGGCGGAAGGACACGGCATCGTGCCCGCGGCAGGTTTCCAGGTAGACCATGTTCAGCCCGTGATGCATCCCCAGCGACGCGGATCCGCCCGCCACGTCGGCCAACCGCTTCATCAGGGGCCGCGCCATCTGGCGGACCTTGATGCTGGCCAGCAGCGGATAGCTCAACGACAGCACCGCGGGGCCCAGGCGGTAGCGCCGCAGGCCGGCGTCGTAGCGCAGCAGGCCGCGCTGCATCAGCGTGGTGGTCAGGCGCGAGATGGTGGCCTTGGACAGCCCGGTCCGGTCGGCCAGCTCGCGGTTGCTGAGCGCCGGCTCGCCATGGCGGAACGCCTGCAGCACCGACAGCCCGTGCGCCAGCGTGGTGGCGAAAGCGGGGTCGGCGTGGCGCTCGCCCGGGCTGGCTGTCATGGTCGCGGTCCTGGAAGCGGGGCCGCCCGGAAGCGCGGCCCGTCACGTCGATGATAGAGCAGTCGCGGACACATCGCGTTCAAGATAGCGAAACACTTGTCTCATATCCGCCGGCCTTTTGCTAGCCTGGATTCACTACGGCGCCGCAGCGGACAGGAAAGGCTCGGCGCCTCGACGACACGGAGACTAGCCATGATCAGGGACCCCGACGGTTTCCCCCAATTCCTCGAATCGCTGCGCCGCTACGTGCGCGAGCGGCTGGCGCCGCGCGAAGCCGAGGTCGCCCGCCTGGACGAGGTGCCGCAGGACCTGGTCGCCGACATGGCCGCGCAGGGGCTGTTCGGCTATTCGATCCCGGAACAGTACGGCGGCGCGGGCATGACCACCGAGGAACTGGTCCTGGCCGCGATGGAACTGTCGCAATGCTCGGTGGCGTTCCGCGCCCGCGTGGGCACCAATACCGGCATCGGCTCCGAGGCGCTGGTGGCCGACGGCACCGACGAGCAGAAGGCGCGCTACCTGCCGCGCCTGGCCTCCGGCGAACTGACCGGCTGCTTCGCGCTGACCGAGCCGCAGGCCGGCTCCGACGCCACCGCGCTGCTGACGACCGCGGCGCGCGACGGCGCCGACTACGTGCTGAACGGCGAAAAGTGCTTCATCACCAACGCGCCGCTGGCGGGCCTCTTCACCGTCATGGCGCGCACCGATCCCGATGCCCCGGGCGCCAAGGGCATCACCGCCTTCATCGTGGAACGCGGCACGCCGGGCCTGTCCACCGGACAGCCCTACGACAAGATGGGCCAGGCGGGTTCGCCCGTGTCCGCCGTGCATTTCCAGGATTGCCGCGTGCCGGCCGCCAACATCATCGGCGGCCAGGAAGGCATGGGCTTCAAGACCGCCATGAAAGTCCTGAACAAGCAGCGCATCCACCTGGCCGCGCTCTGCATCGGGCCCGCCATCCGGATGCTGGACGACACCCTGCGCTTCGTGGCCGAGCGCCAGCAGTTCGGCAAGCCGCTGATGGATTTCCAGCTGATCCAGGCCATGCTGGCCGACTGCCAGACCGAGATCCAGGCGGCGCGCGCGCTGGTGCTGCAAACGGCCCGCGAACGCGACGAAGGCCGCGACGTGACGCTCAACGCCTCCATCTGCAAGTACTTCTCTTCGGAGATGTGCGGCCGCGTGGCCGACCGCTGCGTGCAGATGCATGGCGGCTACGGCTATATCGCCGACCACGGCATCGAGCGTTTCTACCGCGACGTGCGCCTGTTCCGCCTTTACGAAGGCACCAGCCAGATCCATCAGTTGACCATCGCCCGCCACACCCTGACCCAGGCGGGTTACACACCGGGCCGCTGAGGCCCACGGGAACCGCAGCCGCAAGAAGCCGGCGGCCCGACCAACCAAAGGAGACTCCCATGCTGCACAAGCACCTGCCGAAGTGGATCGCGGCCATGGCCGCCGCATTCATCTGCGCGGCGCTGCCGCCCCAGGCCGCGGCCGCCTATCCCGACAAGCCCGTGAGGCTGATCATTCCGTTCGCGCCCGGCGGCTCCACGGACATCCTGGGACGCCTGCTGGCCGAAGCGCTGCATCCCATCCTGGGCCAGCCCGTCATCGTGGAAAACAAGCCCGGCGCCGGCGGCAACATCGGCGGGGACTTCGTCGCGCGCGCCGCGCCCGACGGCTATACGCTGCTGCTGGCGGCGGCCGGCCCCACCGTGATCAACCCCAGCCTGTACGCCAACATGCCGTTCAACCCCGCCAAGGACCTGGCGCCCATCAGCTGCCTGGAGCGCGAGCACAACCTGATGGTGGTGACCCAGTCCATGCCGGTGAAGACGCTGCAGGAATTCCTGCAGTACGCGCGCAGCCATCCGGGCAAGCTGTCGTTCGGCTCCCCGGGCAACGGCTCGCCCGCGCAACTGGCGGGAGAACTGCTCAAGCAACAGGCCGGCCTGCAGGCCGAGCACGTGCCCTACAAAGGCACCGGCCCCGCCATCACCGACCTGGTGGCCGGCCACATCGATTTCATGATCGACAACATGCCGGCGCTGCTGCCCCAGGTGAAGGCGGGCAGCCTGCGCGCGCTGGCCGTGCCCAGCGACCAGCGCGCCACGGCCGCGCCCGACATCCCCACCTTCGACGAGGCCGGCCAGAAGGGTTTCGTGGTGATGGCCTGGAAGGGCCTGATGGCGCCCGCGGGCACCGACCCGGCGGTGATCGAGCGGCTGCACGCCGCCGTCGTCAAGGCGCTGCAAGACCCGACGCTGCGCGCGCGCTTCCAGGAACTGGGCGCCGAACCGCTGGGCAGCACGCCGGCCGAGTTCGCCCGACAGATCGCGGATGAAACCGCCTGGTGGGCCAAGCTGGTGCAGTCCACCGGCACCCGCATCCAGTAGGCCGCGGGGAGACCGCCATGCATGCCATCACCCGCAGCCTGCGCGCCCTGTGCGCGCTCGCCCTCGCCGCCACCGCAGGCGCGGCCGCCGCCGCGTATCCCGACAAGCCCGTCCGCCTCATCGTTCCCTACGCCGCCGGCGGCGGCACCGACACCGCGGCCCGCATGATCGCCCGCAAACTGGCGCCGCTGCTCGGCCAGGCCGTCGTGGTGGAGAACAAGCCCGGCGGCGCCACGCAGATCGGCACCGCCTATGTGGCGGCCGCCGCGCCCGACGGCTACACCTTGCTGATGGGCACCGCCAACCTGGCGACCAACAGCGTGCTGTACGCCAAACTGCCCTATGACGTCGGCCGCGACCTGACGCCGGTCGTGTGGGCCACGGACGTGCCGGTCTACCTGCTGCTGCCGGCCGCCAGCCCCTGGCGCAGCCTGGACGACCTGAAGCGCGCGGCCGCGCAGCAACAGGGCCTGACCTACGCCACCGCCGGAACCGGCAGCATCCCGCACCTGGCGGGCGAGCAGTTTTCGCACCAGACCGGCATCGCGCTGCGCCACATCCCGTACAAGGGCAGCAGCGAAGCCGCCACCGCGCTGGTCGGCGGCCAGGTCCAGATGAGCTTCGACAACCTGCCGCCGGTGTATGCGCAGGTCAAGGCCGGCCGCCTCAGGCCGGTCGCCATCGCCGCGCAAACGCGCAATCCCGACCTGCCCGACGTGCCTACCCTGGCCGAGCTGGGCGTGCCGCTGGCGGCGTCGTCCTGGTGGGGCGTGATGGCGCCGGCCGGCACGCCAAAGGACGTGATCGCCCAGCTGAACCGCCACATCAACGCGGTGCTGGCCGACACCGAGGTGCGCAGCTATTTCGCCGGCCTGGGCATGGCGCCCACGGGCGGCACACCCGAGGCTTTCGGCCGGCACATCGCCGACGAAACCGCCCGCTGGCGCGCCGTGGTGAAACAGGCCGGCGTGAAGATCGAGGAATAGCCCATGCATCCCAAGCAAGAACACCATGACGACGACCGCGTGCAGGACCTGTGCGAACGCGTGCGCCGCTTCGTGGACGAGGTCGCGATCCCGGCCGAGTCTCCCGCCATCGCCCGCGACGTCGCCGCGCTGGACCGCAGCGTGGCCCGCCTGCGCGTACAGGCCCGCGACGCCGGCCTGTACGCGCCGCAACTGCCCGAGCAATGGGGCGGCCTGGGGCTGGACTGGCGCGGCCTGGCCCGCGTCCTGGAAGAAGCGGGCCGCGGGTTCCTCGGCCCGGCCGCGCTGAATTGCGCCGCGCCCGACCAGCCCAATATGCTGACCCTGCTTCGCCTGGGCAGCCCTGCCCAGCAGGCGCGCTACCTGGCGCCGCTCGTGCGCGGCGAGCAGCGCGCCTGCTTCGCGATGACCGAGCCCGCGCCCGGCGCCGGTTCCGACCCGTCCATGCTGCGCACGCGCGCAGCGCGCCGCGGCAAGCGATGGGTGCTCGACGGGCACAAACAATTCATCAGCGGCGGCGTGGGCGCGGATTTCGCGCTGGTGCTGGCGCGAGCGGAAGAAGGCGTCACCTTGTTCCTGGTGCCGGCGGATACGCCGGGCTACCGCGTCGTGCGCGACATCGGCATGGTAACGGGCTACCAGATCGGCGGCCACGCCGAGATCCTGCTCGACGGCTGCGAAGTCGGCGAAGACGCGGTGCTCGGCGAGCCCGGCCGCGGCCTGGAGTACGCGCAGCTGCGGCTGGAACCCGCGCGGCTGTCCCATTGCATGCGCTACATCGGCCGCGCCCGGCGCGCGCTCGAAACGGCGCAAGCCTATGTGGCGCGGCGCGACTCCTTCGGCGCCCGCCTGGCCGACCTGCAACAGATCCAGGCCATGGTGGCCGACTCCCATATCGACCTGCACGCCAGCCGGCTCATGACGCTGGACTGCGCCGGCCGCATGGATGCAGGCTTGTCCGTGAAGCAGCACAGCGCCATGGCCAAGGTCTTCGTATCGGAAGCCGTGAACCGCGTGGCGGACCGCGCGGTGCAGATGATGGGCGCATCGGGCCTGTCCGACGACACGCCCGTGGCCATGGTCTGGCAGGAAATGCGCCCTTTCCGCATCTACGACGGCGCCAACGAACTGCATCGCGCCACGCTGGCGCGCCGCTTGCTGGCCCAGCCCTAGGCTACCCAGGAGATCACGATGGAACACCCGACTTTCCAGGCCTACCGCCTGCATGCCGGCGCGGCGGGCGCGCCCCCGCAAGGCCGTTTCGACACCCTGCGCGTGGACGATCTGTCCGCCGGCGACACGCTCATCAAGGTGGCCTACGCCGGCCTCAACTACAAAGACGCGCTGGCCCAGGCCGGCCGCGGCGGCATCGTCCGCGAGTATCCGCGCATCGGCGGCATCGATCTCTCGGGCACCGTGCTGCATTCCGCCGACCCGGCGCTGACACCGGGCCAGGAAGTCGTCGTGCACGGCTACGGCATCGGCGTGGATTGCGACGGCGGCTATGCCGAATACGCGCGCGTCCGCCACGACTGGGTGCTGCCGCTACCCGCCGGCATCGGCCTGCGCGACGCGGCGGTGCTGGGCGCGGCCGGCTACACCGCCGCGCTCTCGCTGCACTGGATGGAACACTGCGGCCTGAGGCCAGACCAAGGCGAGGTGCTCGTCACCGGCGCGACCGGCGGCGTCGCCGGCATCGCCATCGACATCCTGAGCCAGCGGGGCTATCGCGTGTGCGCCATGTCCGGCAAGCCGGAGGCGGAAGGCTATCTGCGTTCGCTGGGCGCGCACGACGTGATCGCGCCGCCCGACCTGTCGGCCGGCATCAAACCCCTGCTGAGCGCGCGCTGGGCCGGCGTGATCGATTCGGTCGGCGGCGAGCTGCTGGCCCACGCGCTGGCCAGCCTGCGCCCCGACGGCGTGGCCGCCGCCTTCGGCAACGCCGGCGGCGCGGAACTGCCGACCTCGGTCATCCCCTTCATCCTGCGCGGCGTCAAGCTGCTGGGCATCAACGCCAACAGCCCGATGCCGCTGCGCCGCCAGGTCTGGAACAAGCTGGCCGCCGAGTACCGCCCGGCCCGCCTGGATCGCATCGCCCGCGTCATCGCCCCCAGCGATCTGCCACAGGCGCTGGCCGCCATGCTCGAACGCGGCAGCATCGGCCGCGCCGTGGCGCGCTTCTCCTGAACCTCCTTGCCCGCATCATGACTCAGCTTCCCGACTCCTCCCTGTCCCGCCTCTTCGACCCGCGCGGCATCGCCATCGTGGGCGCCTCCGCCACGCCCGGCAAGATCGGCGCCATGCCCGTCACGCTGCTGCGCCAGCACGGCTACGAGGGCCGCATCGTTCCCGTCAACCCGCGCGCCGACGCCATCCAGGGCCTGCCCGCCGTTCCCGGCCTGGACGCCCTGGACGGAGACGTCGACCTCGCCATCCTGGCCGTGCCCGCGGCCCAGGCCGCGCAGGCGCTGGAACGCGCCCGGCCCGGCGGAATCGGCGCCGCCGTAGTCTTCACTTCCGGTTTCTCCGAAACCGGGCCGGCCGGCGCCGCGCAGCAGGAACGGCTTTGCGCCGTCGCCCGCGAACGCGGCATCCGGCTGCTGGGCCCCAACTGCCTGGGCTTCATGAACGTGCGGCGCAAGGTCTACGCCACCTTCTCGCCCGCCCCCGCCAACGGCATCGTGCCGCCCGGGGGCATCGGCATGGTGTCGCAGAGCGGCGCGTTCGGCGCCTACGCGTACAGCATGGCGCGCGAGCGCGGTCTGGGCCTGTCGCACTGGATCAGCACCGGCAACGAAGCCGACATCGACGTCGCGGACTGCATCGAATGGCTGGCCCACGACGCCGACACGCGCGTCATCATGACCTACATGGAAGGCTGCCGCGACGGCGCCAGGCTGCGCCGCGCGCTGGCCGCGGCGCGGGCGGCCGGCAAGCCCGTGGTCGTCACCAAGATCGGCCGCACCCAGGCCGGCGCGCAGGCCGCCGCCTCGCACACCGCCGCGCTGGCGGGGGACGACGCGGTCTACGACGCGCTGTTCCGCCAGTACGGCGCGCTGCGCGCGCGCACGATCGAAGAGTTCTTCAACCTGGGCTATGCGCTGGACACCTGGAAACGCCCGCCCGCCGGCAGGCGGCTGGGCATCTTCACCATTTCCGGCGGGGTGGGCGCGCTGATGGCCGACGAGGCCCAGGACGCCGGGCTGGCCCTGCCCGAACCCGCCGGCGCCGCGCAGGCCCGCCTGCTGGAACGCGTGCCCTTCGCCAGCGCCCGCAACCCCGTGGACGTTACCGGCCAGGCCGTCTCGGAACCGGGCCTGCTGCTGGCCACCGCCGACGACATCCTGGCCGACGGCCGCTACGATGCGCTGGCCGTGTTCCTGGCTGCGGCCGGTTCGTCCGAAGCGTTGTGGCCCACCTTCGAAGCCTTCGCCCGCGACATGCAGGCGCGCCACCCCGGCGTGCCGCTGGCCATCAGCGCCCTGTTCCCGCCCGCGCGCCGCCGCGAACTGGAACGCCTGGGCTGCCTGGTATTCCCCGATCCCAGCGCCGCCATCCGCACGATAGGCGCGGTGGCCGGCCTGGCGGACGAGGCCGGCTCGGCCTCCTGTGCGGACATGCCCGCTCCCGCCGGAAACGCGCCGCTGCTGCCCACCTACAACGAGGTCCAGGCCATGGAGCTGCTGCGCCAGGCCGGGCTTCCCGCCACGCCCTGCACGCTGGCCGTCGACGAGGATGCCGCGGTGCGCGCCGCGGCCGCGCTGGGCGGCGCGGTGGCCATGAAAGTGGTGTCTCCGGACATCGTGCACAAGAGCGACGTGGGCGGCGTCAAACTCAATATTGTGGGCGAGGAGGCGCTGCGGGCCGCGTATGCCGGCATCATGGGCTCGGTGCGGCGCCACTGCCCCGAGGCCCAAATCGATGGAGTGCTGGTCGCGCCCATGGCCCCTAAAGGCGTGGAATGCATCGCTGGCGTGCACTGCGACCCCGTGTTCGGGCCGGTGGTGATGTTCGGGCTGGGCGGCGTCTTCGTCGAAGTGCTCAAGGACGTGAGCTTCCGCCTGGCGCCCTTCGGCCGCGACGTCGCCCTGGAAATGATCCGCGAGATCAAGGGCCACGCGCTGCTGCAAGGCGCGCGCGGCGCGCCCCCTTGCGACATCGGCGCCCTGGCCGACGCGCTGGCGGCCCTGTCGCGCTTCGCCCATGCGCGGCGCGCGGACTTCAGTTCGGTGGAGATCAATCCCCTGCTGGCCCTGCCCGAGGGCCAGGGCGCGCTGGCGCTCGACGCGGTGGTGCTGCGCGCCGACGCGGCGGCCTGAGGGCCGCGCCGGCCGGCTCAGTCCAGCACCGTCCTGCCCACGTTCCAATGCAGGGGCTTCGCCCCTGCCACCGGCGCCTGCCACACCGAAATGCCCGTATTGAACAGGCTGCCCAGGTAGGCCGTGCGCAGGTCCGGTCCGCCGAACGCAATGCTGGAGAGATTGCGCAGGCCGTAGCGCTTGCCCGTGCTGATTTCCTCGAAGCCGAACGCGTTGGCGGCGAACGCCCGTTCCGCGGCATCGATGGCGGTCTCTTCGCAGTCTTCGAGATGCACGGCGCAGCGGCCGTGCCGGTCCACTTGCAGCACGCGGTTGCTGACCACGCTGGTCAGCCAGATGCCGCCTTCCTCGTCGAACTCCAGCCCGTCCGGCCAGGTGCCGCGCCCGAACTCGCACACGAGCTCGCGCCGGCCCAGGCTGGGGCCGGGCCGGATCTCGAAGCGCGACAGGCGGCGGGCAATGGTTTCGTTCACGTAGAGCCAGCGCCCCGTGGGATCCACGCGCAACTCGTTGCTGAAGCCCAGCCCGCGCGCCACGATCTCGATCCGGCTCGCGCCCGCGCGCAGCACGCCGATCATGGCATCGGCGTTCTCCGAATGGAACGCCCGGCTGCGCGGCTCCAGCTGCGTGCACAGCGACAGCCAGACGTTGCCGTGCTCGTCGGGAAACAGGAAGTTCAGCGGCGAGCGCGGCAGGCCTTGCGCTTCGGTCAGGAAGGGTTCCAGCCGGCCCGGCGCCACCAGCTTCCAGGCGCCGCCGCGCGGACCGACGTTGGCGATCAGGAAGGTGCCGTCATCCAGCAAGGCGATGCCATTGGCCACGAACTCGTCCGCGGGCCACTCCACGGCCGGCTGATCGACCGGATCCCGGTCGGCGCGCACCACGCCGCGCAGGCGGTCGCAGGCATACAGCCGCCCGTCGGCAAGCGCGATGACCGATTCGGGACGGTTCAGGTGATTGCCGATGAGCGGCAGGGGTTGCTGCAGGACTGTCATGGCTGGGCGGGCTCCTGTGGACGTGGGCGGGTTCGCTGCGAACGGCGACGGGCGGCCTACTCGATCTGGACGCGGGAATTGCGCACGATGCCTCCCCAGCGCTGGTATTCGCTTTGCAGGAAGACGCGGTACTCGTCGGTCTTCATGATCTGCGGCACGATGTACTGGGTGCGCAGATTGTCCTGGACGGTGGGGTCGCGCATCACGTTGCCGAGCTCGTCGTTCAGGCGCGCCAGGATGGGCGCGGGTATGTTGGCCGGCCCCAGCAACCCGACCGCGCTGCGCAGGTCCAGGTCCATCCCCTGCTCCCTGAGCGTCGGCAGATCGGGCAAGGTGGCGTAGCGCTCGGGCGAGCCCAGCCCCAGCATGCGGATCTTGCCGTCCTTCACATAGCCGTCGGTGATCTGCATGGGCAGGATGGCCGCGTCGACCTGTCCGGAGGCCAGGCCCAGCAATTCGGGCGCGGTGCCCTGGTAAGGCACATGCAGGATGTCCAGGCCGTGCTCGGTCTTGAAATTCTCCATCACCAGCTGCGCCGTGCTGCCCACGCCCCACGTGCCGTAGGTGTATTTGCGCGGGGACTGGCGGACCAGCGCCAGGAACTCCTGCGCATTGCGCGCCGGGATGGACGGATGCACGGCCAGCCCGAACTGGAAGTAGCCGATGGGCGCCACCGGCGAGAAATCGCGCAGCGCATCATAGGGAGACTGCTTGTACAGCTGCGGAAAGATGAAGTGCGAATCCGCCGTGGCGTACACCACTGTGTAGCCATCGGGCTTGCTGCGCGCCGCCTGGGCGCTGCCTATCGTGCCCGTGGCGCCGCCGCGGTTCTCCACGACGATGGGCTGGCCCACCCGGTCGCTCAGCTTGGTGGTCAGCATGCGCACCACGATGTCGCCGCCGCCGCCCGCGGCCCAGGGCACGATGAACGTCAGGGGATGGGAAGGGAAGTTGCCGGCGCCGCCGCTGCTGGCCCGGGCGGTCCCGGCGGCGAGCGTGCCGGCAGCCGAAGCGGCAAGCGAGCCGGCCATCCAGGGCGACAGGGCCAGGCCGCGCACGACCCGCCGCCGCGCCTCCATGAATGCGCGATGTGTCATGTCTCTCTCCATGCCCCGCGAGGGCTGCGGGATTCTTATGGCGGAAAAGGCGCGCTGCCCAAGATGGGGCCGCCCCTGCCGTGGCAGCAATAATCGCGCAATTACCAGCGGCGATGGCATCGTAAATTCTCGGGCCGCCATGGCAAACGACGATGGCTGGCCCGCGCCGCCGGCCCGCAACGGAGGAAGGGGTCCTCCGCCTCTAGACCGCGCGCAGGATGCCCTCGATGCGCGCGGCCTTATCGGCATCGATGCCGCCCGCCGCGAACGCCAGCGACACACTGCGCAGGCACAGGTCGCGATAGAGCCGCAAGGTATCCTCATCCAGTTCGCCCAGCGCCGCCAAGTGCTTCTCGACGGTGCCCGCGTCGCCCCGCGACACCGGGCCGGGCATGCCTTTGGCCACCCCCGCCGCTTCGATGGACGCAAGCGTGCCGCGCACCATGGGCAGCAGCGCCGGCAGGGCCTGCGCCTCGGTCGCTCCCCAGGATTGCCAGATGCGCACCGCCTCGCCCAGCACCACATTGATGTACTGCGAGGCATAGCCCGCGGCCGCGTGATACCGGGCCCGCGCGCCCGCGGGCAGCTGGTTGGCGGCGCAGCCCAGGCGTTCCACCAGCGCCAGGAGCATGCCATTGAGCTCGCCCTGCGCTTCGATGGTGATCGTGGAGCCGGGCAGCGAGCGCGCCGCCGCCGCCGGATCGGCGAACGTCTGCATCGGATGAAAGCCCCCGGTCATGGCGCCGTCGGCCGCGGCCTTGGCCAGCACCGCCACTTCCGTCGCCCCGCTGCAATGCACCACGCCCTGGCCCGCGCGCCAGTGGATCCCGTCCGCGACGGCCTGGATGGTCGCGTCGGGCGTGGTGATGAACACCAGGTCGCATTCGTCGGCGAGCTGCTGCGCCGGGTACTGGGCGCAATGCGCGATGGGCGCCGCGAGCTCGGCCGCCCGCGCCGCGCCGCGGCTGGCGACCGCATGCACGCGGCAGCCGGCCGTATCCAGGCTCCACGCCAAGGCGCGGCCCAGGCGGCCCGCGCCGATGAAACCGATCTTGAGTCGAGAGAGAGGGATGGAGGTGTGGGGCATGGGAGGCTCGGCTTGGTCCGACAAGGCGTCTGCCCCGAAGGATAACGCCTGCGCCCGCCCCCGCCCTTTGCATTTTTTTCAGGGCGCCATCGCGCCCCGCGCAGGCCGCGCCGTCCACCGCGCGCGGACGGCGCGATCCCGCCGCGCCGCCGGCCCCGGGGGCCAGGCAGCGCGGACGGGCCGCTTACTTCAGCAGCAGCGCGTTCAGGCGCTTCACGAAGGCGGCCGGATCGGCGATCTGCGCGCCTTCGGCGAGCAGGGCCTGGTCCAGCAGCAGTCGGGCCCATTGGTCGAACTCGCCATCCTCGGCTGCGCGGATGCGCGCCAGCAGCGGGTGCTCGGGGTTGATTTCAAGCACGGGCTTCACGTTCGGCGCTTCCTGGCCGGCGGCCTTCAGCATGCGCAGCAGGTGCGGGCTCAGTTCGTTCTGCCCCACCACCACGCAAGCCGGCGAATCCACCAGGCGCAGCGTCACGCGCACTTCCTTGACCTGGTCTTCCAGCGTCTTCTGCAGGCGTTCGACCAGCGGCTTGAAGTCCTCGGCCACTTCGGCCTGGTGCTTCTTTTCTTCCTCGTCGGCCAGCTCGGCCAGGTCCAGGCCGCCCTTGGCCACCGACACCAGCGACTTGCCGTCGAATTCACGCAGGTAGGACAGCATCCACTCGTCCACGCGATCCGACAGCAGCAGCACCTCGATGCCCTTCTTGCGGAAGATTTCCAGGTGCGGGCTGTTGCTGGCCGCGGCGAAGGTGTCCGCCGTCACGTAGTAGATCTTGTCCTGGCCTTCCTTCATGCGCGACACGTAGTCGGCGAAAGACACGGTTTGCGCCTGATCGCCCGTGTGCGTCGACGCGAAACGCATCAGCTTGGCGATGCGCTCCAGGTTGCCGGCGTCCTCGCCCGCGCCTTCCTTCAGCACCTGGCCGAATTCGGACCAGAACGTGGCGTAGTCTTCCGGCTTGTTCTCGGCCAGGTCTTCCAGCAGCGACAGGATGCGTTTGGCCGAACCTTCCCGGATCGCCCGCACGTCGCGGCTTTCCTGCAGGATTTCACGCGACACGTTCAGCGGCAGGTCCGCCGAATCGATCACCCCGCGCACGAAGCGCAGGTAGGACGGCAGCAGCTGGTCGGCGTCGTCCATGATGAAGACGCGCTTCACGTACAGCTTCACGCCGCGGCGGCCGTCGCGGTCCCACAGGTCCATCGGCGCATGCTTGGGCACGTACAGCAGCTGCGTGTATTCGCTGCGGCCTTCCACGCGGTTGTGCGTCCAGGCCAGCGGATCGTCGTAGTCATGCGAGACCGTCTTGTAGAACTCGCGGTACTGCTCTTCCGTCACGTCGGACTTGCTGCGGGCCCACAGCGCGTTCGCCTGGTTCACCGTTTCCAGCTCGTCCGTCTTGACCTGCTCGCCCTTCTCCTGGTCCCACTCTTCCTTGGCCATGCGGATCGGCAGGGAAATGTGGTCGGAGTAGCGGCGCAGGATCTCGCGCAGCTTCCAGCCGTTGAGCAGTTCGTCTTCGTCGGCGCGCAGGTGCAGCGTCACGTCGGTGCCGCGGGTGGCCTTCTCGGCCGCGGCGATGGTGAACTCGCCCTGGCCGTCCGACTCCCACTGGATCGCCTCGGTGGCGCCGGCGCGGCGGCTCACCACCGTCACCTTGTCCGCCACGATGAACGAGGAATAGAAGCCCACGCCGAACTGCCCGATCAGCTGCGCATCCTTCTGCTTGTCGCCCGTCAGCTGCGAGAAGAACTCGCGGGTGCCGGAGCGCGCGATCGTGCCCAGGTTGGCCACCGCCTCTTCGCGCGACAGGCCGATGCCGTTGTCCGAGATCGTGATCGTGCGGGCGGCCTTGTCGTAGCCGACCGTGATCGCCAGCTCGCCGTCGCCGCCGAGCAGCTCCGGACGGTCGATGGCCTCGAAGCGCAGCTTGTCGCAGGCGTCCGATGCGTTCGACACCAGCTCGCGCAGGAAGATTTCCTTGTTGCTGTACAGCGAATGGATCATCAGGTGCAGCAGCTGCTTCACCTCGGCCTGGAACCCCAGGGTTTCGGACGCGGAAGACGTGGCGGTTTGGCTCATGGTTCTATATAGAGGTCGAAAAAATTAGGGACATGACAATCCCGGCAACCGGGGCATGGCGCCCGCGCGGTCTTCGGGAAACCCTATTGATGTGGGGGCCAATAAGGGGTTTTCAAGCCCGGCCCGTCCCCCGATGGGCCTTCCCCCGGGGCGCCCGGAGGCCTTCCCCGCTAAAATCCCGCTCTTTCCTCCCGTACCCCGACCCGGCCGGCCCTCCGCCATGCAACCCGCCTCCCTTGCCCAACCCGCTCCCCACGGCGCCCCCGACGCCGACGAACCCAGCCACGACCTGGTCTACGGCCCCGACGACCGCCCGGCGCCCCCGGTCGCCTTCATCGCCGCGCTGCAGCACCTGCTGGCCATCCTGGTTCCCATCGTCACCCCCGGCCTGCTGATCTGCCAGGCCCTGGGCGTGTCCAGCCGCGACACCACCCTGATCGTGTCCATGTCGCTGGTCATCTCCGGCATCGCCACCTACGTCCAGTGCATGCGCTTCGGCCCCCTGGGCGCCGGCCTGCTCATCGTGCAGGGCACCAGCTTCAACTTCGTCGGCCCGCTGATCGCCGGCGGCTCCGTCATGGTCAAGCAAGGCACCCCGGTAGAGGCCGTCATGGCGGCGATCTTCGGCGTCGTCATCGCCGGCTCCTTCGTCGAGATGGGCATCAGCCGCATCCTGCCCTTCGTCAAGCGCCTGATCACCCCGCTGGTCACCGGCATCGTCGTGCTGCTGATCGGCCTGACCCTGATCAAGGTCGGCCTCATCAGCATGGGCGGCGGCTACAGCGCCATGGGCAACGGCACCTTCGCCAGCGCCGAGAACCTGACCCTGTCCGGCCTGGTGCTGGGCACCATCATCCTGCTCAACCGCGTGCCGGTCGTCTGGGTCCGCAGCACCGCGCTCGTCCTGGCCCTGGCCGTGGGCTACATCGCCGCCGCCTACATGGGCCGACTGGACTTCACCGGCGCCCGCGAAGCCGCCCTGTTCCAGGTTCCCACCCCGCTGCACTTCGGCCTGGGCTTCTCGTGGTCGCTGTTCGTGCCCATGCTCATCATCTACCTGGTCACCTCGCTGGAAGCCATCGGCGACGTCACCGCCACCAGCAAGGTCTCCAAGCAGCCGGTCGAAGGCCCGCTGTGGATGCAGCGGATCAAGGGCGGCGTGCTGGTCAACGGCGCCAACTCCCTGCTGGCCGGCGTGTTCAACACCTTCCCCAGCTCCGTCTTCGCCCAGAACAACGGCGTCATCCAGCTCACCGGCATTGCCAGCCGCCACATCGGCGTCTGGATCGCCGGCATGCTGATCCTGCTGGGCCTGTTCCCCGCCGTGGCCGGCATCCTTCAGGCCGTGCCCGAACCCGTGCTGGGCGGCGCCGCCATGGTCATGTTCGGCGCGGTCGCCGCGTCCGGCATCAACATCCTGGCCGGCATCCAGCTCGACCGCCGCGCGCTCCTCATCATCGCCGTCTCCCTGGCCCTGGGCCTGGGAGTCTCGCAAGTGCCGGAAATCCTCTCGCACCTGCCCCACGCCGTGAAGAACGTGCTGGAATCCGGCGTCGCCACCGGCGGCATCTGCGCGCTGGTCATGAACTGGTTCCTGCCCGAGAAGAAGTAAGGGCAAGCGCCGGGCAAGGGGCCTATTCCGCCCCTTGCCTGACAATTTTCCCCAGACCGCATATAATCGCCGTCTTCGCTTCTCCCGCGACCGTCACCTGGACGGGCCCGCGACCTCCTAAGCCCGGGTGGTGAAATTGGTAGACGCAGGGGACTCAAAATCCCCCGCCGCAAGGCGTGCCGGTTCGATTCCGGCCCCGGGCACCATCCCCAAATCTTCTGCTAATTCAAGCCATTAGAAGATTTCGCAGTACAAGCCCCGCACCGGGGGATTTTCCTAAAGTTGTGGTCAGGTACAGTTTCGGTACAGTGATGCGGCGCTAGCCCCATACGGAGTACTCATGGCTACGATCGTTAAGACTTCCTCGGGCACTTGGAAAGCCCTCATTCGCAAGACAGGCTGGCCGGCCACGGCCAAGACGTTCCGCACCAAACGGGACGCCGAAGACTGGGCGCGCCGTACCGAAGACGAAATGGTGCGCGGCGTATACATCCAGCGAGCACCGGCCGAGCGCATGACCGTCGAAGCGGCGCTGACCCGCTACCTCAAGGAAGTCACGCCCACCAAGCGGGCCTCCACCCAAGCCGGCGAACACAAGAAGGCACAGGTCATCATCCGGCATCTTGGCAAATATTCGCTGGCCGCTCTGAACGCCGAAATCGTGGCGCAGTTCCGTGACATGCGACTGGCCGGCGACCCGGACAAAAACGGCAAGCCACGGCCTCGCAGTAACAACACGGTACGCTTGGAACTGGCACTGCTGGGCCACCTGTTCACCGTCGCGATCAAGGAATGGGGCATCGGCCTGCCCTTCAATCCCGTGTCCAACATTCGTCGCCCTGCCCCCGGCTCGGGCCGCAACCGGCGATTGACTCCCGAAGAACAGACCAGGCTGCTGCAAGCCGTCGATAAGCACTCGAACCCGATGTTCGGATGGATCGTCCGCATTGCCGTTCAAACCGGCATGCGGCTGTCCGAGATTGCGACGCTGCGTATTCGGCAAGTGGACATCGAGCGGCGCGTCGTGCGGCTGGAGCACACCAAGAACTCTTCTCCCCGCACCGTTCCTCTGACTGCCGAGGCAACGCGAGTGTTCACCGAGGCACTGGCCAACCCCTTGCGCCCAGCCGAAACCGAACTGGTGTTCTTCGGCGAACCCGGCCGGGACGGCATACGACGCCCCTACCTGTTCGACAAAGCATGGACCGATGCCAAGCGAGCAGCGGGCCTTGAAGACTTCCGCTTTCACGACCTGCGGCACGAGGCTGTCAGCCGGTTCGTGGAAGCCGGCTTGAGCGATCAGGAGGTGTCGGCTATCAGCGGCCACAAGTCGATGCAGATGCTCAAGCGCTATACGCACCTGCGGGCCGAAGACCTGGTGCAGAAGCTGGACCGCCTCGCGCGTCGCGCGCCGTCCACTTCTAAACAACGGAGTGAGGCCGACTCCCAAACAGAGAACAACGCATAGTCGCTCCATCGCGTTGCCATAATGAATAACCGATTGTCTTAACCTACGGAGGAAGCTAGTTTTGCATACCGCTATCAAGATCGTCGCCATCAGCAGCCTTGCCCTTACCCTTGCCGCGTGCGGCAGCGCCAAAGACGCCAACAAGAGCAACTTCAGCAAGGCCATACAGGCATACCTGGACACTCAAAAGGGTCTATGCGCTGCGATTCCTGCTAAGGGCTTGCCGTTCACCCTGGCGAATCAAGACATGCTGGGCGGTCAGAGCAAGAAGCGCGCCGACGCGCTGGTCGATGCCGGGCTGCTGACGAAGCGAGACACCGAAGTCAAAGCCATGTTTGGCAACAAGATGGAGCCGGCCACCGAGTACCAAATCACTGACACCGGCAAGAAATTCCTCGTCGCCAATGGTGCCAACACGATGGCTGGACAAGAAGCCTTCTGCACCGGCAAGTACACCGTTGTGGAAGTGAGCAACTTCACTGAACCCAGCGACATGATGGGCGTAAAGCTGTCGCAAGTGAACTACCGCTACAAAGTAGAGGGTGCAGATGATTGGGCCAAATCGGAAAGCATGCGTGCCAACTACAAGAATTTTGCGGAACAGACTCAGGGAGATATACAGGGTAAGGCGGCTGTCATCCTGACCAACGATGGATGGATGCACGAGCGCCTGTTCAAGCGCGGATAAACTGCTCTGAGTCAGTTCTGAAACGAAAGGCCTTTCACCTATGAGTGAAGGGCCTTTTCTTTGGTGCTACGCCGATCTGCAAGGTGGCTGGGGGGCTTACGGCCTTCTCATCACGAGTCGGGCCGCGCACATCTTGCCATGAGTTGAAATCAGATGCTCCGGGGCCGCTTACGGTAAGGGAAATACACGACTTAATGGCTCTTGCCGGTCTACATGGTACGACTCAACACAACACCTTGAGTTGCGAAAGCGTGTTCCTGCCGTGGCCGCCAACAAGGAGTCAGCACCAAGTCGAAGATCGCCCAGGCGCTCGTCGAGCGCAGGCCCACGCCCGACAAGGGCAAGTCCACCCTGTATGCCGATACCGAAATGCGTAGGTATACATTGTGGTACGTAGGGTTATTAGGTCGCGTTTTACTGGGTTCGGGAGTCCCGTCTTAACTCATCATCATGGTTTCCAATCCAAGATTGTTCGTTCGCCATGTGCGATTATCTCGCTGACGTAGTCTCGGCCTTTGTATTGATCCCACCAGCCTGGATCTCGTGTTCGTCCTATATACCCATGCAAGGTGTCGGCGATTCGTTTTGCATCGTCGATAGGCCACCATTGCTGTAGCGACAAGGCGAGTCCTTCCGATGGTGGAGCATCCGGGTATTGTCCGATCACGAGGTTTGTAATGATGCGCAAGCCTTCATCGAGAGTGGCGAAGATAAAGCGCGTGGGGTTTTCCTCTGGCTCCTCGTTGATTCGTCTCACAAAATCACTGATGTGGGTAACATCCCACGTAGCATTTCTCACCCCAGCAAGCGCCTTCTCCCGATTAGGAGATTGGAGCCTTTTCAATAGCCCCTGCCGTGGCGGCTTAAAGGGGGCGAAATATACGCAGGCGAATATCGCGGCCGGCCCTGCGATGATGAAATCTGAGTACATCCAGTGAAGAAGCGTCAGAACTCGATCAACTGGTGTCAAGGCTGGCGTGAGTTCAAGCGAAGCTATCTTCAACATGACTGCGTAATTTCGCCGCCAGCGCATTAGAGGCTTTGCAAGATCTACGGGTTCAATACCCTTGGGTGTGCCAATTGTTTGAATTCGATCTGCTTGCTCCAAAGCAATAGACACCCATTCATGCGGGTTGCCATTGTCGGCAACACGAAACCACGCTAGTTCGTCATGCGCGACGTCATTTCCCTGCGTCGGTGCCAATTCATGAAAGGCTACCGAGGGCTCTATTTTTATCTCCAAGCATTGAGCGAAAGCGAGTATGGCTGCAGCTATTCGCCGTTGCCCGCTTGGATCTTCACTCAGCAGCTTTCCTTGAGCGAGTTGGGCCATCCTGGATACAACGTTTCGGTCTGGTAGCAAGATGGTTTCTAACCTATCTACCCAGGCATGGTGGATAAATCCATTTACGTCATACATACCAACAGGAGGAGGGATGTATCCAGGAACGAAGACGCCGGCTTGTTCCAAGAAACTAGCGACCTCCTGCAACTGAAAATACGGAAAGTCATTCGGCATTTTTATGAGAATTTCCAAGCCCTTCCCCCATAGTCCGCATCAACCCTCTGATACTAACTTAGCAGATCGATCACTCCAAAAATGGGGCGACCCATCACGGGCCGTCCCATGAACACGGCGCAGCCAGCTTCAAGCTTCAGTGCGTCAGTGCCATGTGGGCAAGCGGTCGTGCTCGCCCTTGCCGGAGTCGCATGGGTCGAGTTGCTCCAGGGGCTTGGCGAGCTGGTCCGGCGTGAACACACCAGCGCCGACTGCGCTCCCCTTGGGACGGTTCGGTCTGCGCGTCATCTCGACTAGCCTTGCGGGCTAGGTCCAGCATGTCTTACCGCGGGAGCGAGTGGGGTGCCCATCTATGCGCTCCAGGCGGAAGTGACCACCGCGGCGGATGCTACGAGGCAACCGTACCTGCTGAGCTTCGCAGAGAGGGGCTGCCCCGATCGTCAGGTCGGGCGGGCCTCGGCTGTTTTGGCCGCCGAAAACCGAAATGGCGGCTGGTGATGCCGACAGGCCAAATATTGCCTGAGGTGACCGTGCGCGGATAATAACGTATTTATCTTTGTCAAGACGAGCCCCGGAAGCTCGCTGAAGGACCGGCCAGTACCAGGGCGCCAACACGGCCGGACCTAACACGGGCCGCCCAGTGATGCCATGCGACAGTCTATGACACGGAGTAGTATTCAAAGATTCTTAGTCAGTGAGGGGCACTGATAGCCCAAGCCACTCACGACATAACCCTTCGAGCCCGCTCTATGACAAAACCCTATCTGCGGGATTTTCGTGCTGAAGCAACCGCGCTACTAAAAACCCCGGGGAATTGGGTCGTGGCGGGGATCGAAACACATCTCCCCTGGCCGAAAGTTGACCAAGTAGTCACATTCGGCGGGCGCGATTTTGTGATGCAAGCGGCTACGGAAAGCAGCGAACCTAGCATTGCTTTTAACGCCCAGCCATATCAACTGAGCTTGAGGGAAGCGCGAGAGCAGATTCTCCGATTCGCAAGCGCACTTGCTTGGAGAGAAAACTCAAAGATTGAAGTTTTCTCCTGGGTGGGTGGAGGGTTGCCACATGGAGTGGGTAAATTCAGGGGAAGAGTTATTCAAGATTTCTTTGAGCCCAATGGATTGCCCGACACCGACAACGAAATTGCCTTATGTGCCCTCGCGTTCTACCGTGAAGGACTTTCAATTGGCAATCCGTTCTTCGCATTTTTGAGCTTCTATAAAACCATTGCGACGATTCATAGAAAAGGAGCTGAACGAGGCAGTTGGATCAAGCAAGCTCTTGGGAAGCTACATACAGATGATGCGAAGAAACGGATAAAAGAGCTGGGCCATCCCGATGTCGACATCGGCACATACCTCTATCAAGAAGGTAGGAACGCCATCGCTCATGCGGAGCTAGAAAGCTTCATCAACCCTGATCGCGTGGCCGATCATGAAAGAATTCATAAGGACATTCCGGTAATTCAAGGCTTGGCGGCAATCGCAATTGAGGAGGGATTTTCACTCTACAACCGACAGCGAGCCAAATCGATACTTGAGGGATCGGTCGACGGTTTTCGAGCGGCACTTAAGCCGGATCAGCTCGATGCAGTATTGAGTAACGCCCCTATCGGGGAGAATCAACAAGTTGATCTTCCGGATCGAATTACGCTCGTCGCACGGCGTGGTGGTTCATTTTTCGCGTTTGAAGCTATGGCTGTGTCCGAGTTGCATCAAGCTGATGGAGGCTTCCTAGCCTTCTTCACAAATGCGGACAAGACGATCCAAGTTTGCCTTGGCGTCGACATTAGGGAGGACGAACTACGCACTGATCCCATAGAGGGACTGGGTGTCCGCGTAGACCGTAGTTCCCGCGCTGGCGTAGAGCGTGAAATTCTAATGCTGAAATTCCAGCGCTGCGTTCTTATCAATGGTCGCGTGGAAGTCTGGGACGAAGAGATCAACCAATTGATTGCTTGCACAAAACCATATATTCCCGTTAATGTAACTGTCAACTATCAGTGGTATGAAGAACAAATAGCGGAGCTGGAAAAACTGCTGGCAACACTGAGTTAGCGCCTGAGCTCGATCCCGACAATGCGTATATCGAGCGTTTCCGGCTATCTATATTCGTCTGAAAAAAGAAAAAGTACCCGTGCTTCGAAAGTCAACGTTTCTTCTAGTGGCCTTGGCATGTGTGAGCAATGCGAAAGCACTCACCTTCACCATCGAATGTCACAGTCGGTACGACCACCCAGAAATTGGCAAGTACGTCCGCTTGGACTGGAATGGCGCAATCCTTTCCTTATACCGACGTCCCTTTCAGGCAAATGCGGTGGCGGGGCCGGATCTTACTGTATATCCGCAGAGAACCTCTAGCAATCGCGAAACGCTAGCTGACAATAGAGTCGCGAAAAACTACCTGTTCGCAGACGATAAAGAGGGGAATTGGTTCACTATCAACATGAGCCCCGGCGAACGAGATCGGTGGGTTCTTACATATACCATCGCATGGATTATCAGCGAACGTAACGGCCAATTCATGCGATCCGCCCACACCTATTCATACCGTAACTGTTCACTCCAGGAGTCTCCCAACTGAAGGCAAGAGCTATATTGATAGACATCGATAGTCCACCGACGCATTGCTCCGAAGTAGGTCGTGACGATAGCCTTGTGAGCACTTGGCTTACATAAACGGAGGGGTAAGTGAGCAAGACCAACGAGTTCGAGTCTCTGAAGCCACTGTACGCGGAGAGCGTCATCGCGGCCCGCCTGGCAGGCGAAAACCTGCTGAAGGCGGCAGGAGAAGGACCAGCCGCGATAGTCGCGGCAGAGGCTGCGGTCCGCAAGGCTGCTGAGCAACGAGACGCCATCGAAGCGCAGCTAAAGGCTCTCGATGACGAGGGCGGCTAGTCGAGGGTGGAAGTGAATAGGGCCACCCAAGCGGGCGGCCCTTCTCACTTTTTCGGTGCGGTTGCCGGATTCGAACTGGCGATGACCAGCCCCTCTATTTCGCGCGCGCTTTACGCCAACTTTCAAGCAACTCAGTGTTTCCCGAGGCCACCTCAATAAGCATTTGAAGTGTTAGGACTGTGCCGGGAACAATGCCCTCTTCATCGATCTCTTTCCCATCGAAGTCTGGATTGGTCGGTATTTCGACATTAATTACCCACCAGACGCCAATTTTTCGCAGGAGTGCCACAAGCGCATCGAACTGAACTTCGTGCGAAGACTCAACTTGCCCGGTAACTATGCCAAAGAGCTCGTGAGCAAGTAGATTTCGAGTTTTCTTCAGTTGCTCGAAAGTTGCTAAATCTTCGTCGCTTATTGCGTCATTCTCTCTCAACCAGTGGAGCGATGCGTAAAGTGGGCTTTTGTTCTTTGACAACACCTTAGATTGATATTCGGAGTCGACGGTGGGCCCACGTTCATCAAATTCACTCGTATAGAGGCTACGAAGATCGTCGACGATCGAATCCTGAAGGATTTCAAACGTAGTGATGAACATAGTCGCCATGAAGAGAGATGGCCTGACTACATCAGGGTCCAAAAATCGCTCCCACTGGTTGGCAGTATCCCGCATCAAGATGCCTCGCTCAGTGACTTCACAAAATTAACGAGTAAATATCACTTCAGACTCCAATTTCTCAGCATCTAAGTAGAGAAATTGGAATTTAACACCCATTTCCCAGATCCAACAGATCTAATCCGAGTGGCGAACAGCAAATCTCACGCATTTAAAAAAATCATCGGAAGGAGACTTGTACTCAATCCTTTGACTTAGTGCTCTGGCGGTGGATTTAGATTCCTTAAAATCAAGTGCGACCATACCTTGATGCCAATCAAAAGTGATTTTAGTCAAGTAGCATTCCATTGAATTAATAGAAACCTCGATGCCCGAACAGCCAATTTGACATGGGCGTCTGGACACCCATCGATCAGTGGCAGCCACAAATAAGTGAGCTACATCTACGAACGTCTCAACATCAGGTTCAATCGGAAGTATGTAATCGTGCTCAACCGCATTGCGTTGTGCATTCAATCGATCTAGCACTCGAGGAGCAACAAGCCCACACTCGCGGATATACCTTATCAAATCGGGGAAAGTTCTACGGCTCTTCAGATTTACTCCACCGAACCCTAAGCAAAGGTCCTCGAGACGTAGATGCAGAGCTTTTTTGGCATTAGAAAGCGCATTGACCAGATGCCGGGGAGTCTTCCCGTCGACCAAATCGAGCGCAGCGAATGAAAGGTAGTCCGCCGCAGAAAGCGGTTCTGTACGAACTTCCATCCAATCCCACATATCCACCTCTGCGGTGTCATCGGACAAAAGCGATAAGTCAAACTGAGTCATGAGTGCTGTGCGATATGGCGCAGTAACGCGATTTAACAGACGATCCTACACCATATGGAATCAATGTCGAATGGCCACTTATGGCCGAACTCGGCCGTATGTCTTCCTGAGCGAAGCATCGCCGCCTACGCGGCGACCGAGTGGCACGCCAGATCATCAGGTCTTCGCGCTGGCTGCCGCTGCGCAATTCGAAAACGTCAGGCGAGAAGCCTTTCTCGGAAATCGGCGATGAACCATTCTTTTGCCCTATCAAATTACTTCCCTATTCTGATCGTGTGCCGGACCTAGCGGCTGCGCGCCCCTTCAGAGATAGGAGAATGGAATTAGCGCGGCCACGACTTAAGCGTATGCAAGTCCAGCAACGTAAACCTCCCCGCATCCTGCCATCCACCTGTATCGATGTAGTAAACGTTGCCAAGCTGTGCAGGCTGGCGCAGCGTCATATGTCCATGGGCCACCGCACGTACATTGCGGACAGGCTGGGAGTACTGCATTCGATAACTATCTACGGACCATAGGCAGGCATCCTCGTCCTCTGGACTGAAGATAGCGCCGTGAATAGCCTGCCAATCGTCATAGGGGAAGTCGGCGTGAACCATACCGACCACGCCACTCGGCGTTTCCACCTCGATAGCCAGCGGCAAGGCGCTCGCACCTCACCAACGCAGGCATCCAACCATCCACCGCCGTGGACGCAATCGGTCCTTTTCTGGCGAGAACTTTACGGCAGCCAGCGCGACCTCAAGCCGACCAAAATGACCATGGATGTCACCCACCGCAAAATCACGACCGTTGGCATTCAATTGAAAGCGCTGGACTCGGACATTACCGGGCGTCATTCCAAGATTTCCCCTAACGACTTGTCTTGCATACCCGTCATGATACGTGGAGTGCAGATCATCGTTCTTGCCTTGACCGTCCTCTTGGCACAGAGAAAAGCGAGTGGTTTCGGTGAAAAACTGGCTGGCGCCATCGCCTTTGACGCGGTGACATTCAAGAGCATGGCGCAGGATATTGGCAACGTGGTGAATTCCAGAACGACTCGCCGCGATATGCAGTCGGGCATGATGGTTACTGCTGGCCGAACCAACCACATGATTGCAGGCAACACCATGTGGAATCCGGCCTATCGGCAACACGTCTTGCAGAACATGGGCAAGAACTGGGGTACCGGCAACGGGCGGCTCCGTCAACGGTAAGTGATGTGCATGTTGCGTCCGCATCGGCCTCGCCATCAGCGAGGCCTTTTCATTTATGGCCGCACATATCGCCGCGCTACGCTTGGGCAACCCCTTCGGTTGCATCCCGCGTCCGTTCTTGCCGGACTGGCCGCGGGGGCAGGCCCAGCGGCTTCGCCTTGTTCCTCTCCCCGCCGACAGGCTGCATGGCTTCCAGAGGCATCAAGGGTGAAGGCTTCGCCCGGGATCCTCACCCGTTCCCTGCGCTGCGCTTCGGGCTGCGGCTTCCGGTCCCGCCCTTGACACCTCTTCCGGCCAAACGACGTCAGTAGCAGTGCTGTCGAGCGGATGACGGGTCGAGGGGTTGGTGCGGCCCGCAGCCCACAGGGCGAGGACACGGCCCCTTGACGCGGCAGGAGCGCCCTACGCCATGCCCGGGGGCAGGAGTTCCGGGCCAGAGCCCGCAACCCCTGCCCCCGAGGCTCCCGCCGGCGAGGGTGGAGAGTCCAGAGAGGCAAAGCCTCTTTGGAAACTACGGCTAGTACGCAGCCGATATTAGGGTCCATAGCAGGTAAAACAAGACACTCAGTGCACCACCTCTGTGGCTGCGCGTATTTAAACCAGATTACCCATACTTCTTGTAAGATCGAGTTACCTACGGCAAGGAGACACCATGGCTGGCAAGGGTAAATGCAGGCAACAGCCCCAAAAAATCATATCGGGTACCGAACGCAGCCGCCGGCAATCGGCAGCTAACTATGCGCGGGCCTCCGTCGGTCTAGAAGGTTTCTCGCTCAGTGAAGCAGATGAGGCCCACGCTCAGCGTTTCGTCGATGGTCGATAAGCCTGCAAGAGTTTGTGCAGCCGCGCGCTGACGCATTAGCACTCTCAAAGTCTTCGTCATGACGAAGAGATTTAGGATTTGGGGACTAGTGCAGGATAGGCTGTCGCCGGTTTTTGTTTTACACGCCCCAATTTATTGCTCAAATCCCCGATGTTCAACTAATTCATATATTTGTTTATCACTGCACAATGAACATTCCTCCCTATCTAATTGATCAGATCCGCGCGGGAAAAGTAATCTTGTTTTTAGGTGCTGGTGCATCATGGGGAGCTAAAGCCTCGAGCGCACCCGAAAGCCCTCCTTCAGGAAAGGAACTAGGTAAATTGCTTTCGGACAAATTCCTCGGAGGTGATTCTCTTGACAAGGCGCTTTCGCTTATTGGCGAGTATTGCATTGCAGAGTCCGATCTCCGGACGGTACAGCGATACATTGCTCAGATTTTTGAGCGGTACAACCCTAGTAACACGCACAAAGCTATCGCTGACTTCCGGTGGGCCGCGGTTGTAACAACAAACTATGACCAGATACTCGAAAAGGCATACGCAGAAAACAAAAGTCGACTTCAGACCTTAGTCCCAATTCTCAGGAATTCCGACAGAATTGATCACGAGTTGCGCGCGCCGGATGCCGTACCACTGTTGAAACTACATGGCTGCATTTCGATGGTGGACGAAGTTGCTTATCCGCTTATCCTGACAATCGACCAATACGTAAGCCATATGACTGGAAGAGAAAAACTCTTCCACAGATTTACCGAATATGCAGGTGAGTACAGCGTGGTGTACGTAGGCTATCAAATAGAAGACAGTGACATTCGCTCAATACTTCTACAGCTAAATCGCCCGGAAGTTTCCAGGCCAATGCAATACGTGGTGACACCCAATCCGTCCGAACGGGACCAACGAATCTGGGCAGATAAAAGGATCACCACTATAAGTGGTACTTTCGATGAGTTTATGACAGAGCTGCAAGGCAAAATCCCCAAAGCATTACGTGGAATAAAATCTACTGTTCATAGCCACCCAATTGCAGCAAAGTTCGCCACTCACGCAGCCCCTTCAGATGAACTTTTAGCATTTCTTACGAACGACGTAATGTACGTTTTCGGGGGTATGCCACCAGAAACGCCTAATCCCCAAGCATTCTATAAAGGAGCATCATATGGATGGGGTTCAATTGCTGCTGCGCATGATGCGAAGAGGACACTGACCGACACCGTATTATCTGAGGTGATACTTGTAGACGAACCAAATCGACCCAGAGCAACGGACTTTTATCTCATCAAAGGCTATGCGGGATCCGGAAAGACCGTGCTTCTAAAACGGATTGCTTATGAAGCGGGGATAACATTTGAGAAGATAGTTTTATATCTTCGGTCCGACGCTCGCCTGCTGATTGGACCTGTAGCAGAGTTGTGCGATCTATTGAAAGAGCGAATTTATATCTTTATTGATGGAGTTGCGCGCCGATCAACTGAGCTATCGAGTTTTCTTAATGCCGCTCGAAACAAAAACCTTCCAGTCACGGTTATAGGCACCGAACGGAGCAACGAATGGAATGTAGACGGTCAAGACTTGTCCCCAATGTTGGACGGAACACATCAGCTTAGATCGCTCTCATCATTGGAAATCGACTCTCTTATCGAAAAACTGGATTTTTTTAAATGTTTAGGAGTTTTGTCAACTAAAACGCAATTGGAGCGGCGAGAAGCTTTTCTTTCATATGCAGATCGGCAGTTGCTAGTTGCATTGTACGAGATCACTAGCGGAGCCGATTTCCCAGATATTGTATTTGATGAATACAAGCACATAGTCAGTGACCGAGCCCGTCGAATATATCTCTTTGTCTGCGCACTTAATCGACTAAATGTGCCAGTGAGGGCCGGTTTAATCTATCGACTCACCGGCGTGTCATTTAAGGACTTCAAACAAGACTTTTTTTCACCATTAGAGTCCATTGTATTATCCGAGGAATACAAGCCTGCGCTAGACATGGCCTATCGCGCAAGACATCCCTGGGTTGCTCAGATTGTTTTTGAGCGCGCACTGCCGCAAGAACAAGACCGCTTCGATCTGTATATGTCTATATTGAAAGAGATTGATGTTGGCTACACTCCTGACCGTTCTGCGTTCAGGGAAACAATTCGCGCCAAAAACTTGAGAGACCAATTCTCAGACCCATTGAGAATAGAGGAAATATTTCGTGCGGCTCATGAAGCGAGCCACGACGATGGCTACACGTTTCAGCAGCATGCTATCTATGAGATGCGCCGTCCAAATGGAAACCTAACCCGAGCGAATGACTTATTAGCTGATGCGAGACAATTATTGCCACATGACAAATCCATCACGCACACGATGTCTGAGTTAGAAATGGTGCGCGCGGAAGCCTCTAAGACAGATGTCCAACGGAACATGCATCTTGAAAAGGCTCGTCAACATGCATCACGCCTGATAGGCTCCACCGCAAATAGCAGCCATGGACACGTAACCCTTGTCAAACTAGCGATGGGGCATTTGCGCGAGGTACTAGAACAGTCGGAACCAGCAGAAGAGGATGTCACAGCCGCGACTAAGCAAGTCGAACAATCATTGAGCGAAGGCTTACAGCGTTTTAGAAATGACGAGTACTTACTGGCAGCAGAAGCTGATTTTTCCAAGTTACTGAATAACAAAGAGCGTGCAAAAAAAGCATTAACTACTGCTATATCTAAAAACGCTGCCAGCATATATATCGCCAAAGCTCTAAGTCGTATGCAAGAAGCCGAAGGAGAATTTCCCAGCGCCCGTAAAACACTTGCCGATGCACTCAAAGTACTGCCTGGTGACAAACTACTTAATTCGGCCCTTGCAAGACTTCTTGAAAACCGCTTTCCAGAAGAAACCGTTGAAGCGGAAAGCTGCTGGCGCCGCTCGTTTACCGAAGGTGATACAAACTATACATCACAGTTCTGGTATGCACGCCGCCTCTATTTGAATGGAAAAATTGATGACGCAATGGCAAGCTTCTCTAAACTGAAAGTTGCTCGCGTTCCATTTGAAACGAAAATTGCAATTACTGGCCGGATACGTGAACAGGGTTCAATAAAGATATTTGAAGGTACGATATCTCGCCTCGAAAGCGATTACGCGTGGTTGTCGCCATATGGTCAGCAGCGCTCGATTTACCTACACTGTTCCCAAGTTAAGGCCGATGTTTGGCAACAGTATCAACGAGGCGACGCCATAAAGTTCAGTGTCGGATTCAACTATATGGGGCCAGCAGCGACATTTCGTGGCATTCAATAATGCCATTAGTGTGTGCGTTGGTGTACCTCTACTGTATCGAATTTTAGGTACAGTAGAGGTACAGTGACCAGTTTTCACCAATTCAGGTAAAATACGCTAACCCACTGATTTGAAACTGGTTTTACCTATTTCAACCTACGCTAGAATTCGCCCCATTTCCCTGTAGAAACACTGTAAATCACCGACTCAAAATCCCCCGCCGCAAGGCGTGCCGGTTCGATTCCGGCCCCGGGCAACAGAATTTGAAAAGCCGTTGGCGTTACCGCCAACGGCTTTTTTCATTTGCCGCGCTAAGCCGGCACCGCCCGCCCCCGAAACTGCTCCACGAGCATGCCCACCGCGGGTTTGTCCAGCGCTTGCACCGCATAGCAAAGCCCCACGCGGCGCGACATTTCCAGTCCGTCGAGAGGCCGGATCTCCACGCCGGCCAGGCTTCGGGCCAGGGACTCCGGCGCCACGCACATGCCGGCGCCGGCCGCCGCCAACTCCAGTGCCAGGCGCAGCGACCCGGCATGCGCGGCCGGCATGCTGGCCGCGGCGCCGTAGAAAGGGAGCAGGCGCTGATGCGTGGGATGGCCCGGGCATACGATCCACGGCAAGGCGGCTTCCGTGTCGCTGCCTGCGGGGACGGCCAGCACATAGGGATCCACGGATAGCGGCAGGAACAGCTCGTCCTCGCAGCGCTCGTCTTCGGTCGCGAGCCGGGCATCGCCGTCGCAGCCCTCAAGCAGGCTCACGAATAGCGCCGGCACCCCTTGCCGCGCCGCATGCATGAAGGCGGCGATGTCCTGGCCGGCGATATCCGCGCCGACGCCGATTTCGATGCGGGATCCTTGCGAGCCATGGCGGAACTGCTGCGTCATCGAGTCCGTTTGCGACAGGATGCGGCGCGCCTGGGGGTAGAGGATGCGCGCGTCCTCCGTCACGGCCACGCCTCGCGCCTGGCGGGTGAACAATTGCGTGCCCAGCAGGTCTTCCAGGCTTTTGATCGTGCCCGACAGGGCGGGCTGGCTCAGATGCAGGCGGCGGGAGGCAACCGTTATGTTGCGCTCTTCGAAGACGGCGACGAAGGCCTTGAGTTGACGGCTATCCATAAGATTTTCCGATTTCTTCCAAAGGAATAAACCATTTCTCATGGATTATTCGCAGGCATAGAATGATTCCCGACACCTAAGCATACATAAAACCGATACCTGGAGCCCACCATGTCTCTCTCGAAAAAGCCGCTCGTCATCATCACCGGCGCCAGTTCCGGCATCGGCCTGGCCACGGCCCGCCTGTTCTCGTCGCATGGCCACCCGCTGCTGCTGCTGGCTCGCCGGCTGGAAAAAATGCAGGCGCTGAACCTGTCCGATACCTTGGCGTTGTCGGTCGACGTGACCGATCGCGCCGCGCTGGCCGCCGCCGTGCGGGAAGGCGAAGCGCGCTTCGGCCCGGCCGATGCGCTCATCAACAACGCGGGCGTCATGCTGCTGGGCGACATCACGCGGCAGGACCCGGACCAATGGGACCGGATGCTGGATGTGAACGTCAAAGGCGTGCTCAACGGCGTGCATGCGGTCGCGGCGGGCATGGTCCAGCGCAAGCGCGGCAATATCATCAACATCAGTTCGGTGGCCGGCCGCAAGACCTTCCCCAACCACGTGGCCTACGTGGGCACCAAGTTCGCGGTGCACGGCCTGTCGGAGAACCTGCGCGAGGAGTTGTCGGCGCACAATGTGCGCGTGACCACGATCGCGCCGGGCGCCGTGGAGACCGAGCTGCTGGGCCACACCACCGATGCCGACATCAAGACGGGCTATGAAGCGTGGAAGGCCGAGATGGGCGGCAAGGTGCTGGCCGCCGAGGACGTGGCCAACGCCATCCACTACGCCTACGCGCAACCGGACGGCGTATGCGTGCGCGAAATCGTTCTGGCTGCCACGCGGCAGCAGGCGTAGTACGCGAGATGCCGCAAGCAGCAGAGTCGATCAATTAACGGTCACGCCCGCCTCACGCACCACATTGCCCCACAAAGCAATCTCCTTGACGATCTGATCGCGAAAGTCCTGCGGACTGCCTGGCGCGGCTTCTTCCCCGGTTGCCTTGAGGCGGTCGGCCATCTCGGGCTTCACGACCGCCGCATTGATCGCGGCGTTGAGCTTGGCCTGCACCTGCGGCGGCACACCCTTGGGCGCGACAATGCCGTACCACACCGTCACGTCGTACGGCACGCCGGCTTCGCGCACCGTCGGGATATCCGGCGCCGAGGACACGCGCTGCGGCAAGGTCACGGCCAGCACCTTCAGGCGCTTGTCCTCGCGATAAGACAGCGTCGAACCCGCCGTGGTCAGCATCGCATTGACCTGGCCAGAGACAGTGTCCGTCAGCGCCGGGGCGGACCCCTTATAGGGAACGTGGACCATGGTTATACCGGCCGTCTTCAAGAAGGCCTCCATCGCCAGATGCGATATCCCGCCCGTGCCCGATGAGGCATAGGTCAGCCCGCCCGGTTTCTTCTTGGCCAAGGCCACCAGGTCACCCAGGCTGTCCACCGGCACGCTGGGATTGACCGACACGAAGAAGGGCGCGCGCGCGATCATGCCGATCGGCGTCATGTCCTCCACCGGATCGAACGGCAGCTTGTACAGGCTGGGGTTGACGGAATAGCTATTGGAAATCAAGGTCAGGGTGTAGCCATCGGGCGCCGCCCGCAGGCCCTGCTCCACGCCCAGCTTGCCGCCCGCGCCGGGACGGTTCTCCACCACCACCGGCTGCTTCAGGCCATCGGACAGCAGCTGCCCCAGAAGACGCGCGATCCCGTCATTGCCGCCTCCGGCGGCAAAGGGCACGATCAGCTTGATCGGCTGCGAAGGATAGTCGTCCGCGTGCACGCTCGAAACCGTCGCGGCAAACGTCAACGCAGTCAGCGCCGCTCCTAATACCGCCTTGCCCAGCTTGGCGCTGGATAGCATCGTCATCGTTGTCTCCTCCTTGATCGGCCGCTGTGCGGCAGCCACGCTCATTGGTGAAAGGCGTCAGACTATAAACTTAACGAGGGAAGTTGCAATCCGGCTGCTCCCTCCCCCCCTCACTTCCCCCAGCGCAGCACCAACGGATCCAGCCAGCTAGCGGTAGCCAGCAATCCCTTGCGGGTTTCGGGATGCAGCGACGGCCACGGGTGCCGAGGGGCGTCGCAGTCGATGACACCCCCCTCCTTCATCAACGCCTTGGCTGCCAGAAAGCCCGCTTGCCTATTCTCGTAATTGATCAGGGGCAACCAGGCCTGGTACTGGGCGAAGGCCCGGTCATGGTCGCCCTCGCGGTGGGCTTCGATGATGGGTTTGATGCCGTCGACGAAGCCTCCGCCCGTCATCGAGCCCGTGGCGCCCGCATCGAGATCCGCCAGCAGCGTAATGCCCTCTTCGCCATCCCACGGGCCCTCGATGGCGTCGCCGCCAAGTTCGATGAGTTCGCGCAGCTTGCCGGCCGCGCCCGCAGTCTCCATCTTGAAGTACGAGACGTGCTCGATCTCCCGGGCCATACGGGCAAGGAATGCCGGCGGCATCGGGGTTCCGGCCGCCGGCGCATCCTGGATCATGATGGGGATTTTCAATGCGTCGGACAGGCGCGCGTAGAACTCATGGATCTGCGCTTCGCCCACGCGGAAGGTTGCGCCGTGATACGGCGGCATCACCATCACCATGGCCGCGCCCATTTCCTGGGCGCGGCGGCTGCGTTCGATGCATACCCGGGAGCTGAAGTGACTGGTCGTCACGATCACGGGAACGCGCCCCTCAACGGCTTCCAGTACGTGACGGGTCAGGACTTCACGCTCGTCATCGGCCAGCAGGAACTGTTCCGAGTAGTTCGCCAGGACGCATACGCCGTCGGCGCCCGAGTCGAGCATGAAGTTGACGCAGCGCCGCTGCCCCTCTAGATCGAGGGCGCCGTCCTCCTTGAAGATCGTCGGAACGACGGGATAGATGCCGCAATAACGAGGGTTTTTGTGTCTGGCCATGAGGCTCCTCCATGATCAATGAGAATGGGCGGGTCAGGTGATGACGCTGATCTGCCAGGGAACGAATTCCTGCTGTCCGTAGCCGTGAAGCTCGCTGCGCGACGGCTTTCCGGACGCGGTTTCCAGCAAGCGGCCGAACAGCACTTCACCCAGCTCGGCGATGCTGCTCGTGCCGTCCAGCACGCCGCCGCAGTTCAGGTCCATGTCGTCGGCCTGCCGCTGCCATAGCGCCGTATTGGTGGCCAGCTTGAACGAGGGCGCGGGCGCGCAGCCGTAGGCCGAACCGCGGCCGGTGGTAAAGCAGATGAGGTTCGCACCGCCAGCCACCTGGCCAGTGGCCGACACGGGGTCATAGCCCGGCGTATCCATGAAGACCAGGCCGCGCGCGCGCACCGGCTCGGCATATTGGTAGACCTCCACCAGGTTCGTGGAACCGGCCTTGGCGATGCCGCCCAATGACTTTTCCAGTACCGTCGTCAGGCCGCCTGCCTTGTTCCCGGACGAGGGGTTGTTGTCCATCGAGGCACCATTGCGGGCACAGTACTCCTCCCACCAGCGGATGCGCTCGACCAGCTTGCGGCCGATGTCCGGCGTTTGGGCCCGGCGCGTCAGCAAATGCTCGGCGCCGTAGATTTCCGGGGTTTCCGACAGGATGGCAGTGCCACCGTGCTGCACGAGCAGGTCCACGGCCGCGCCCAGCACCGGGTTCGCCGAAATGCCGGAGTAGCCATCCGAGCCGCCGCACTGCAGGCCGATGCGCAGATGGCTGGCGGGCATGCGTTGCCGCGAGACGGCGTTGGCCTGGGGCAGCATCTCGCGGACGAGTTCGATGCCGCGGGCGATCGTGCGCGTGGTGCCGCCGGTGTCCTGGATGGTGAAGGTATGCAGATTGGAGCCGTCGCTCAGCCCCTGGGTGGCGAGCAGGCTGGGGATCTGATTGGTCTCGCAGCCCAGGCCGATGATGAGCAGGCTCGCGAAGTTGGGGTGGACGGCGTATCCGCCCAGGGTCCGCTGGAGCATCTTCAGGCCGTCGCCCGCGGCATCCATGGCGCAGCCGCTGTGATGGGTGAGCGCCACGACACCGTCGACGTTGGGATAACCGGCCAGCGCTTGCGGGTGAATGTCGCGGCGGAAATGATCGGCAATGGCGCGAGCGACCGTGGCCGAGCAGTTCACGCTGGTCAGGATGCCGATGTAGTTGCGCGTGGCCACCCTGCCGTCGGCCCGTACGATGCCCTGGAACGTAGCGGGCTCGGCGGCCATGCGGGTGGGGCGGGCGTCGACGCCATGGGCATAGTCGCGCGCGAAATCGCCGATGGACAGGTTCTGGGTGTGGACGTGCTGCCCGGGACGGATGGGCTGGGTAGCGAAGCCGATGATTTGACCGTAGCGCCGCACGGCCTCTCCCTGCGCGATGCTACGGGTCGCCATCTTGTGGCCGGGCGGGATCAGGCCCGCCACGGTCACGCCTTCGCTATCCACCGGCGTGCCGGCCATCATCTGGTCCAGCACGACGACCACGTCGTCTTGCGGGTGCAGCCGGATCACGCGCGCCGCACCGACAGGCGGCCGCGGGCTTCCCGCATGGTTGCTGAGCATGGAATTCTCCTTGACGGTCAGCGCTGCATCTCGGCCGGCAACGGCATGCCGAAGTAGCGCTGGTAGATTTCGTTGAACTTGCCGTTCTTCAGGTTCGTCTCGACCCAGCCGTCGAGCCATTCCTTCAGTTCGGGTTCGTTCTTGCGCAGTCCCACTGCGTAGGGGTACGACTTGGCGATGAACTTGGGCACGATGTCGCGCGCCGGATTGGCCTTCTTGATGGCCGGCAGCACGCTCGGCGCGCCGACCAGGAAGTCTTGCTGGCCGGTGGCGACCGCGGTATTCGTGGTGGCGTCGTCCTCGTAGCGAACGATCTGCGCGCCAGGGATGTTTTTCAGGCCGCGGGAAAGCTCCTGATCGCTGGTGGTTCCTCGCGTGACCGCGATCGTCTTGCCGCTCAGATCGCTGAAGCTGGCGACCGCGGCCGAACTCGGCCCGGCGACGAGGACCGGAACAACCCCATACGGCTCGGAGTATGCGACGACCTTCTTGCGCTCCTCGGTGATGGAGAAGGAGGCCAATACCACGTCCACCTTGCGGCTCAACAGGAACGGTACGCGGTTGGGGCCGTTGACCGGAACGATCTCCAGGGCGACACCCAGATCCTGGGCGAGCAACCTGGCTGCCTCGACGTCGGAGCCCGTCTGGCGCGCTTGATCATCGAGCATGCCGTAAGGCGGCGCGCTGATATCGACGGCGACGATGATTTTGTTGCGCTGTTTGATGGTTTCCAGCGTGTTGGACCGGGCCGCGAAAGGCGCGACCAACAAGAGGGAAACCGAAAGCGTGGCAAAGAACCGGGACCGGAATTTCATTGAGATATCTCCCTGGAGTTTTTTGGCGGGGCGCATTGCTGGCTTGGTCGCCCCGTTTTTGGCCTGCTACAGGCCGTTGGCAACGAACTGCTGCAATTCGGCGGTACGCGGCTGAGATAGCATCTGGCCGTCGCCTTGCTCCCAGACGACACCCTGGTGCATGAAAAGGATCTGACTGGCGACGGATTTTGCGAATGCCATTTCATGGGTGACCAGAACCATGGTCATGCCTTCGCTGGCCAGGTTCTCGATCACGCGCAGCACCTCGCCGGTCAGCTCCGGGTCCAGTGCCGACGTGACTTCATCGAACAGCATCAACTTCGGCTGCATGGCCAACGAGCGGGCAATGGCAACACGCTGCTGCTGCCCGCCGGAAAGCTGCTCCGGGTAATAATGGGCGCGGTCCTGCAGCCCGACCTTGCCCAACATCTGCATGGCCAAGGTCTCGGCCTCGGACGCCGCGATACCCTTGACCTTGCGCGGCGCAAGCGTGATGTTCTGCAGCACCGTCAGATGGGGGAACAGGTTGTAGGCCTGGAATACGATGCCCACTTCCTGGCGCAGGGCCAGCAAATCGACATTGCCCCGTTCCAGGGACCGGCCACAGACCTGAAGCTGGCCGCCCTGGATCTCCTCCAGGCCGTTGATGCAACGCAAAGCCGTGGTCTTGCCCGAGCCGCTTCGGCCTATCAGGGCGACCACCTGCCCACGCCCGACCGAGAAGCTGACTTCCTTCAGCACCTGCACATCGCCGAAGGACTTGCTGACCTGCTTGAAGCAAATGATCTCGTCCATGAAGACCGGTCTCCTGTGATTGTTGTTGTGTGCCTATGCGCGCTTCAGGCGCTTTTCCAATCGGTACGACAGCACCGACAGGGGATAGCAGATGACGAAATACAGGACGGCGGCGATGCTGAACACCGCGAAAGGTTCGAACGTCGAGTTGTTCACCACCCGCGCCGAATAGGTCAGGTCGAAGAAGCCGATGACCACGGCATATGAGGAGTTCTTGACGATCTGCACCAGGAAGCCGACCGTGGGCGCGACGGCGATTCGCGCGGCCTGGGGAAGCACGACGTAGCAGACGCGCTGGATGGGGCGCAGCGCCAGGCATTCCGCCGCTTCCCATTGGGTCTTCGACACGGCCTGGATACAGGCTTTCCAGATTTCCGCGAGAAACACGCCGGAGTACGCGGTCATTGCCAGACCGGCCGCCACGAGGCTCGGCAGGTCGTAGCCGGCGATGCTGATGCCGAAGTAGCAAAGGAACATCAGTACCGGCAACGGAATGCCCTGCGCCAGCTGGATAAGGCAGCCCGTCACCCCGCGCAGCAAGCGCCCGCCGCGACTGCGGGCAAGCGCCAGGGGCAGGCCCACCACCGCCCCGCCCAGAAAGCCCATGGACGAGAGCAGCAAGGTCCAGCCCGCGCCCCGCAGGATGAACTGCAGTTGTTCGAGGGAAATGCCAAGCATCGCCTGCTCCTTCGAGGAGGAAATCGGGATTTACAGAGAGGTGCCGAGACGGCGGCGACGGCGGAATGCGAATTGCGCGAGGCCTGCCATCAGCAGGCGCAACAGCCAGGACATGACCAGGTAGAGCACAGCCACCACCAGGTAGATCTCGAAGCCGCGAAAGGTCTCCGACTGGACGCCATAGCCGGCGGAGGTCAGCTCTTCTACCGATATCTGCGACATGATCGACGTCGCCAGCATCATCAGCACGAACTGGCTGACGAGCGCCGGGTACATGCGCTCCACGGCCTGCGGCAGGACCACCAGGTGCAGGACCTTCCAGCGGCTCATGCCCAGACAGGAAGCCGCCTCGATCTGGCCGCGGGGGATTGACTCGATGCCGGCGCGCACGATCTCGGCGGTATAGGCCGAAACGTTGATCGTCAACGCGATTACCGCAGCGGTGACGGCCGGCACGCGAATCTGCAAGGATGCCAGGCCGAAGAACAGCCAGAACGCCTGGATTACCAGGGGCGTGTTGCGGATCACATCCACATACACGACGACAGCCCGACGCGCCCAAGCGGGGCCCTGGGTGCGCAGTATCGCCAGAACGGCGCCGAGCACAAACCCGAGGACGATGGTCGCCGTGGACATGCGCGCCGTCGACCAGGCTCCGGCGAGCAGGACATCCCAGTGCGTAGGCAGAAAGCTGAAATCGAAATCGTAGGCCATGGTGTCGAGAAAAGAGGAAGCTGCAATAGCAATTCACTAAATGACTAATGCCGACAAAAACCAAATTAAACGAACTTTGCCGGCAACAGCCATTCTCGTTTTCCCTAGCCTGGAACCCGACGAGGACGGACTACCGTACGATGTGGGCAGATACACAATATTTCGCCACCGTGAAGCAACATCCGTCCGCTGCCTCTCTTGAAACGTCTGCCCTCGGAGCCAATTCCCGGGCCCCTCTCTATGCCCGAGTCGCCGATCTGCTGCGCGGCGCCTTGGCCGCAGGCAAGCTTCCGCAAGGCATTGTTCTCCTTGAAGGACCTCTGGCCGAGTTGCTGGGAGTGACGCGCAGTCCTGTGCGCCAGGCATTGCGCGAACTTGAAGCAGAGGGCCTGGCCAGGCGTTTTGACGGCAGAGGACTTCTGGCGGGCGGCGAGGGGGATGGCGGTTCCCCCGTTCGGCTGCCTTTGTCCGCGGAGATGTTGGGCCTGGAAGACCTATCGGAGCCCGTGCGCAAGCCCCAGGGTTGGGAGAGCATCTATCACGCCGTAGAGCACGACGTTGTGCATCTCTCCGTATTCGGCTCGTACCGACTCAACGAGGTCGAGTTGGCACGGCACTTCGGAGCGGGCCGAACCGCCGCCCGCGACGTGCTCCTGCGGCTGGAGGGCCTGGGGCTGGTAGGCAAGGATGACCGGCAGCGCTGGACGGTGACTCCGCTGGATGAACGGCGCATCCGCAATCTCTATGAACTACGCTGGCTGCTGGAACCCGCGGCGCTGGCTGGCGCGGCCCGCAACACGCCACCCGAGGAGCTCGCGGGCATGGCCGAACGACTGCGCAAAGCCAAGTCCCGCTATCCCAAACTTACGCGGGCGGCATTGGACGGGATGGAGCACGACCTACACGTCGAACTGCTCAGCCACTGCTCCAACGACAGCATCCTCGAAAGCCTGCAGCGGACCCGCTGCATTCTCACGCTCAGCAAGCACGTGCTGGGCGCGGCGGCGCCCATGCCTAACCTCGACCCGTTCATGCAGGAGCACCTGGAGATCATTGAGGCGCTGGAGCAGGGACGCCTGGCGCAAGCGCAAGAAGCGCTGAGGCTGCACCTGGAAGCATCCTGCGAGAAGGTGGTCGAACGGGTTGGACTGGTACAGCAACGGGTGCCGGCGCCACGGCTGTCATACGTCAGTTGATGGATGCCGGACCGGCGGCAAACCGGATGCCAAGAGGATCACGCGATTGAATAAGTTAGAACGGCAATTGGCTTTCCTGCGGGAGATCGACAGGCTGAAAACCATCGCCCGGCAGTCACCCCTGCTGGACGGCAGCCGGCGGGAAAACTCGGCGGAGCATTCTTGGCACCTGGCCATGTATGCCTTGATCCTGAGCGAGTACGCGCACGGGCCGATCGATGCGCATCGCGTGATGCAGATGCTCTTGCTGCATGACATCGTCGAGATCGACGTCGGGGATTTCCCGATCCACGGCGGCACATCAGGCGAGATGCAGGCCGAGCAGGAGGCCCGTGCCGCCGAGCGGATATTCGGCCTGTTGCCGCCGCCGCAAGGCGACGCGCTGCTTGGCCTTTGGCGGGAATTCGAACTCGCGCAGAGCGAGGATGCGAAGTTCGCGAAGGCGCTGGATCGATTCCAGCCTCTGCTCACGAATGTATTCACCGATGGCGGGACGTGGAAGGAGAACGGCGTTTCGCTGGAGCAGGTGCTGGCCCGCTATGGGCCGGCCATCGCCCGGGGCGCGCCGCAGTTGTGGGCGGTTTGCGAGCGATGGGTGTTCAAGCATTTCCAGGAGCAGCGCTAGCGAGCGTGTGCCCGCCCTACCAGCGATACGCCAGCGACGCGACCACGCTGCGCCGCGGACCGTAGAACGCGCCATAGGAGTAGGAGGCGACGTAGATGCGGTCGGTCAGGTTGTTGGCGTTCACCGTGAACTGCCACGGTCCGGCGTCGTAGCTCATCATGGCGTCCACGATGGTGTAGGACGGCACTTCGACCGCGGTGTTGAAGAGCCCCAGCGTGGAATCGATGTAGCGCACGCCGGCGCCCACGCGCAGCTGCGGCATGCCCAGCGCGGCCAGGCGGTAGTCGCCCCAGAGCGATACCGTGTTGCGCGGCGTCATGCCGCGCCGCTGCCCGACCTGCGCGGGGTCGTTGCTGCGCGTGGTCTCGGCATCGGTGTAGGCGTAGGACGCGATGATGCGGCCATGCGCGCCGACGGCGGTGCGCGCTTCCAGCTCGAAGCCGCGCGAACGCACTTCGCCGGTCTGGACCTGGTAGTCCGTCGGGAACAGGGGATCCGGCGTCAGCACGTTTTTCTGCGTGAGCTGGTAGACCGAGGCGGAGATCAGTGTATCGCTGCCGGCAGGCTGGTAGCGCAACCCGACTTCGTACTGTTCGCCGCGCGTGGGCTTGAATGGCGAGCCGCCGCGGTCGACGCCGCTGGTCGGCTCGAACGACTGGCTGAAACTCACGAACGGCGCCAGCCCGTTGTCGGCCAGGTACACCAGGCCCGCGCGGCCGGTGAAGGCTTCGCTGTCGGTCTTTTCTTTCGCATCGAAGAACAGCGCGCGGGTGCGCTCGGTGGACCAGTCGTAGCGGCCGCCCAGCAGCACGACCCACTTGTCGGCGATCTTCATCTGGTCCTGCAGGTAGACGCCGATGCGGTCGTCGCTGGTGGCGGAGCTGTTGAGCGCCGGCACGCGGACGCCCGGCTCGGCCCCATACACCGGGTGATACAGGTTCAACGGCGCCAGCGAGCGGTTGTAGCGCTCGGAGCGGTGGCGCCTGTGCGAGAAATCGACGCCTGCCAGCAGCGTGTGCGCCAGCGGCCCGGTCAGCGCCTTGGCCTGGAGCTGGGTGTCGACCACGAAATTGTCGGAGTCGTCCACGCGGTCCTGCGCGCCGCGGCGGATGACCGTATCGCCCGTTCCCGGCACATATCCACCCAGGTTGACCGAGGGCAAGTCGTTGCGGGACGAGAAATAGCGCAGGTTCTGGCGCACCGTCAGCGCATCGTTGAAGGCGTGCTCGAAACGGTAGCCGAGGTCGTAGTAGCGGGTCTCCGATTTGTCGTAGTCGGGTTCGCCGGTGAAGCGCCGCGTGGGGATCCGCCCCTGGGAGGAGTCTTCCAGCGATCCCACCACCGGCAGGCCGTAGACGTAGGCGGAGCGGGTGCGCTGGTAGGTGCCCAGGAGGGTCAGCGAGGTGGCGGCCGAAGGCTGCCAGCGCAGCGCCGGCGCGATGTATTCGCGGTCGTCCGGCACGTAGTCCACCATGGTGTCGCTATCCCGCACCAGCGCCGTGAGGCGGTAGGTCCAGGCGCCGTCCTCGCTCAGCCTGCCGCCGTGGTCGGTGGCGAGTTCGGCTCGCGAATGCGTGCCGAGCGAGGCGCGCAGTTCGTGCAGCGGCTCGGCGGTGGGTAGCTTGCTGGTCACGTTGACGAGGCCGCCCGGCGAGGCCTGGCCGTACAGCACGGACGCGGCGCCGCGCAGTACCTCGACCCGCTCCATGCCGTACGGCTCCTGCGTGCCGTCGTAGATGTTGGCCATGTACTTCATGCCGTCGCGATAGACGCCGCCGTAGCCGGAGATCTGGAACCCGCGCATGACGAAGCCGTCCGTGGTTCGGTCGTTGCCCTCCTGCGACAGGATGCCCGGGGTGTAGCGCAGCGCCTCGCCCAGGGTCGTCGCCCCGGTGTCCTCGATCTGCTCTCGGCTCACCACCGAGATGGACTGCGGCGTCTCGATCAGCGGCGTGTCGGTCTTGGTGCCGGTGGCGCTGCGACGCGCCACATAGCCGTCCACCGGCCCCCACGCGGTCTCGGCCGCGCCATGCACGGTCACGGCCGGCAGGGTCGTCGTACCCTGCGGGGCCGGACGCAGCGTATATCCGCCGTCGGCCCGGCGTTGCGGCGCCAGGCCGGTGCCCGCCAGCAGGCGCTGCAACCCGTCCTCGAAGGGATAGGTGCCGCGCAGGCCCGGCGTCTGCAAGCCCCGCGTCAGCGCCGGGTCGAAGGACAGCAGCACGCCGGCATTGGCCGCATAGGCCGCCAGCGCGGCGCCCAGCGGCCCTCCCGCGATGTCGACGCTGACCGCGCCCGCGGGCGCCTGGGCCCCGGCCGGCGCGGCCAGACCCGCCAGCGGCAGCGCGAAGGCCATGGCGCCGCGCAGGGCGAGGGAGGAACGGCGCGCGCGCCGCGGAGGAATACGCGAGGACATGAAGGACACTCCATCGTTGGTCTTGCCTTCATAGCCAGACGAAACGCGAAAAGTGCCAGTCACCGTTACAAAAAAGACAAACCGGCGCCGTCGCGGGGCAATACCGAGACCCAATAGCGGGTCCGGTAGCGCAGGCGCAGCGGCAGCGTGTCGGCCACCGCGGCCAGCGCGCGGTCGGTGTCGGCCAAAGGAAACGAGCCCGAAATCGGCAGGTCCGCCACCTCGGGCGCGCAGTCGATCCAGCCGGGGCGATAGCGCTGCAGTTCCGCGAGGAATTCCGCCAGGGGCATGCCGTCCACCTGGAGCATGCCGCGCGCCCAGGCCGAGGGATCGCCGGCGAGCGCCTCGGGCGAGGCCGCCCGCGCCGCCGAGAATGCCACCCCGGTCCCCGGCGGAACGACGCTGGCGCGGGACGCGCCCAGCGGCTGCACGCGCAAGTCGCCGGCCAGCACCTGGACCCGGGACTCGCGCTCGTCGTGCCGCGCCACGAAGCGCGCGCTGGCGGTCATGATGAAACCTTCGCTCGTGCGCACGACGAAGGGCCGTGGCTCCGGCCCCCGGTCCGGCACCGCGTCCACCAGGATCTCGCCGGCATGCAGCGCAACCAGGCGCTGCGCGCGGTCGAACAGCACGTCGATCGCGGTGCGCGTGTTGAGCACGATGCGCGAGTTGTCGGCCAGGGCCAGCTCGCGCCTGGCGCCGGCCGGTGTACGGTATTGCGCGGTCCAGGTCTGCCAAGGCGTCTCCCGCCAGGCCGACCAGCCTGCCGCGCCCGCCCCCGCCAACACCGCCAGCTTGACCAGGGCGCGCCGCCGTCCCGGCGAGCGCGGACGCGCCAGCACGGGCAGCGCGCCTTCGGGCAAGGCCTCGAAGCGGCGGGTCAGTGCCTCGGTGCGGCGCCAGGCGCGCTCGTGTTCCGGATCGGCCTGGCGCCACGCCAGCCAGGCGGCCTGGTCGGCGTCGGTGACGGTGCCGGAAGTCAGCACCAGGAACCATTCGATGGCGCCATCCAGCGCGCGCGGATCGATGCCCGCGGCCTTGCCGGCGCTCATGCGGACAGCTCCAGGCATTGGCGCAGGGCGCGGGCGATGTACTGCCGCACCGAGCCCACCGACACCCCCAGGCGCACGGCGATCTCCGCATGGCCCAGGCCTTCCAGCTGGCACAGCAGAAAGGCGCGCCTGACGGCTATCGGCAGACCGTCCAGCATGACGTCGATTTCCAGCAAGGCTTCCAGCGCCAGCGCGCGCGCCTCGGGCGACGGCGCGGAGGACGCCGGCAGGCTCGCCAGCGTTTCCAGGTAGGCCAGCTCCAGGTCCTTGCGCCGCAGATGGTTCACCATCAGGCCGTGGGCGACCGTGGCCAGATAGGACCGCGGTTCGTTGATGCCGGCGAGTTCGCGCCGCGCCAGCACCCGCGCATAGGTATCGTGCACCAGGTCGGCCGCGTCGAAGGGGCAGCCCAGCTTCTTGCGCAGCCAGCCCTGCAGCCAGCCGTGATGGTCGCGGTAAAGCGTGTGCGCCTGCTGTTGCGAGGCCGGATCGAGGGCGGTCATGGAAGGGCGAAGAGGGATGACAATTTGCGGATGAGAATTATTCTAATTCCTGATGTTGCCGCTGACCAGCTTGCCGACTCCCGGGATGCGCCTTCCCCTCCTGCTCAAGGCGCCTCCACCGCCACGCGGCGCCCTCCCCGAACGCCCTCTGCCCCCCGCGCGGCATCCGGGCCAGCCGCTAGAATGGCATCGCGGCGGCGTCGGTTGCGAGCCCGGATCGAACCGCGGACGCGCCGCGCCGACATACCGGAGGTTCAATGGCGATCAAGGCGGTGGCGTTTGACGTATTCGGGACCCTGGTCCGCATCGAGCGGCCGGCCCGCCCTTTCCGCAAGCTGGTCCGATTGCTGCATGCGGCGGGCCGGCCGCGCCAAAGCGACGACGGCCAGCGCGCGATGAGCCATGCCCTGGACCTCAGGCAAACGGCCGACCTGCTGGGCGGCAAAGTCAGCGAGGAAGACTTGCGCGCCCTGGAAGCCGAGCTGCGCGATGAACTCCGATCGATCACGCTCTTCGAGGACGCGGCGCCCGCGCTGAATGCCCTGAAGCAGAACGGGCTCAAGGTGGCGCTCTGCTCGAATCTTGCCGCGCCCTACGGACCGCCGGTGCTGGAGCTGCTGCCCTTCGCTCCGGCATTCTGCGCCTGGTCGTACGAGGCCGGGGCGGTGAAGCCGCAACCCGCGATCTACCACTACCTGTGCGAGGGGCTGGGCTGCCGGCCCGAGGAGGTCCTGATGGTGGGCGACACGCTCGACGCCGACATGACCGGGCCCCGGGAGTTCGGCATGCGCGGCTATCACCTCGACCGGCGCGCGGAAGCCGCGCGGGACGAGGGCTCGCTGCGGTCGCTCGGCGAAGTCCTGGCGCTGATCCGACAACCCTAGGCGCCGAGCGGGAACTCGGCGGGCGCCTCGATACCAGCGGCTGCCCGGGCCGTCGACGGCGACGCGCCCCGGGCTTTGCGCTACGATGGCCGGACGTCGGCCCCCAGGAACTGCCCGCGCCATGACGCCCCGCCTGTTCGCGCTCACCCTGCTTTCCTTGCTGGCCTTCGCCGGGAATTCGCTGCTGTGCCGCCTTGCGCTGAAGCAGACCGCGATCGACCCGGCCACTTTCGTCGCCATCCGCATCGGCTCCGGCGCGCTGGTGCTCTGGCTGGTGCTCCGGCTGCGCAAGCCGGCCGGACGGCTGGAAGGCAACGGGTACGGCGCCCTGGCGCTGCTCGTCTATGCGGTGGCTTTCGCCTATGCCTACACGCGGATATCCGCGGGCACCGGCGCCCTGCTGCTGTTCGCGTCGATCCAGATCAGCATGATCCTGTGCGGGCTGCTGATCGGCGAGCGGCTATCTTTCCTGCAAGGGCTGGGCATCGCGCTGGCGGTCTGCGGCCTGGTCGTCCTCATGCTGCCCGGCGTCAGCGCCCCCCCCTTGTTCCACGCGTTCCTGATGATCGTGGCCGGCATTGCCTGGGGCGCCTATTCCCTGCTGGGCCGCGCCGCGAAAGACCCGGCCTCGGCCACGGCGGGCAATTTCATCCGCGCCACGCCGCTCGCCCTGGTTCCGTTCCTGTTGCATGCGCTGACAGCCCATGCCGGCTACGACGCCGCCGGCGTAGCCTACGCCGTGGCTTCCGGGGCCGTGACCTCGGGCCTGGGCTACATCTTCTGGTACGCCGCGCTCAAACAGCTGAAGGTCACCCATGCCGCCACGGTGCAGCTCGCCGTGCCGGTGCTGACGGCGTTCGGCGGGGCCGTGTTCCTGGCCGAACCCGTGACGGGCGTGCTGGTGGGCGCCTCGGCGCTGATCCTCCTGGGCATTTCCCTGGTGGTGCTGGTCAAGCGCCCGGCCTGATGCCTCCGCGGCGCCTTCAGTTCACCCGCCGCGGCAGCACCGCGCGCATCCAGCGCGACAGCAGCGGCCGGATGCGCTGATTGTGCAGCAGCACGGCGCCCAGCGCGCCGATGAAGGCGCCGATCACGGTGTCCAGGAACCGGGCTTCGATGACGGCCGCGGGATAACCTTGCCCCAGATGGGGCGCCTCCGCCAGGAAGATGGTCAGCGGCGTGATCAGCACCACGGCGCTCGCGTAGTGGCGCACCACCAGGGTTTCGATGCCGAACGACAGCGCCATCATGACCAGGCTCAGGGTCCACACATTGAGCGGCAAGGCGAGCAGGACCCATGCCACGCACAGCCCCACGGCCGTGCCCAGGATGCGGTGCATCTGCCGGCTCCAGGCCGCTCGCAGGCTCGCGCCCTGGATGATCGCCAGGCAACTGACCGGCACCCAGTAGGGCCGCTGCAATTGCAGCAGCTCGGCCACCAGCAGCGAAATGCCGACGAACAGCCCGATGATGACGGAGTCATAGACGACGAAGTCGAACGTGGGCTTGGGCAGCTCGGTTTCCGGCGGCGGCGGCGCCACCCGCGTCATGTGCAGCGAATACGCGAACGCGACCAAACACGCGACCAGGCTGCCCAGCGCCACCATGCCCACGCGCAGGGGCACATCCTCGATGCGCCCGGGCGTATAGGCCGCGATCGCCGTCGCCATGATGAAGAACAGGCTGCCCGGCGGGCCCAGCCGATAGCAGCGGCAGACCATGTTCACCACCATGGCGATCAGGGTCAGCGCGGCGATCATGGCGGCGGGCCAGAACTGCGTCAGCGCGCCGACCGCGTAGCACGCCACCATGCCGAACGATGCCGCCAACAGCATCATCATGCGATGCTGCAGCGAAGAGTTGGGCAGGCTCAGAAACACCATGCCGCCCAGGCTGGACATCAATCCGTAGTCCATGCGCCCGAAATAGGCCCCCACCATCAAGGGAAGTCCGGACGACAGGGCCGCGGCCAGCGGCATTTCCCAGCGCCGGTCGCTCGCGTTCACGCGGGTCAGGTCGCGCCATACGGCGCCCAGCCGCGCCTTCGCGGACGCCGGCGCATACCAGGGCCGGCGGCCGTCGCCGCTATGTGGATCGTGTTGTCTGTTCATGGTTCAACCTTGCCGGCGCGCCCGCTGCCCGCCGCTCCTCGCCCGCCGGCGGCCGAGGAGAGGCCAGTATGGGCGATCGCCCCGCGATGGGCAATCCTGGCGCTCGCGCCGAACAAATTCCGAGGGGCGAATTTAACGGGAATTCCCTGATATTCCCACCCCAGGGCCGATGGCTACCATTCCGCGCACCTCCGGCCACCGGCCGTAGGGATACACCATTGCATTGCGCCGACCGCGCGGAGACATCATGAAAGCACTGAAACTGGTTGCGGCAGGCACCGCGTTGTTCATCTCGTCGTGGACCGCCCAGGCGGGCGCGACGTTCGACAACATCAAGAGCAAGGGCTTTGTCCAGTGCGGCGTGTCCACCGGCGTTGCCGGGTTCTCCGTGAACGACAGCAAGGGCGGCTGGACCGGCCTGGACGTGGAACTGTGCCGCGCGCTGGCCGTCGCCATGTTCGGCGACGCGTCCAAGAGCAAAATCATGGCGATCAGCGCCCTGCAACGCTTCACTGCCCTGCAATCGGGCGAAGTCGACGTGCTGCCGCGCAATACGACGCTGACGCTGACTCGCGACACGACGCTCGGCCTGATCGGCGTGGGCGTGAACTATTACGACAGCCAGGGCATCATGGTGAACAAGTCCCTGAATGTGAAGAGCGCCAAGGAACTGGAGGGCGCCACGATTTGCGTGCAGCCCGGCACCACCACTGAACTGAACCTGGCGGACTGGTTCCGCTCGAACAACATTTCGTTCAAGCCCGTCGTCGTGGACCGCATGGACGAGATCATCCGCGCCTTCGCGGTCGGACGCTGCGACGCCTTCACCGGCGACAAGTCGCAACTGGCCGCCGCCCGCAGCGGCCTGGAAAGCCCGGAAAAGTACGACATCCTGCCGGAAGACTTCTCCAAGGAGCCGCTGGGCCCGATGGTGCGCCAGGGCGACGAACAATGGTTCAACGTCGTCCGCTGGACGGTGAACGTCATGCTGGAAGCCGAGGAATACGGCATTACGTCCAAGAACGTCGATGACATGTTGAAGAGCACCAACCCCAATATCCAGCGCATCCTGGGCGTGACGCCGGGCATGGGCAAGAACCTGGGCCTGGATGACAAGTGGGCTTACAACATCATCAAGACCATCGGCAACTATGGCGAGAGCTTTGAACGCAACCTGGGCCCCAGCAGCCCGCTGAAGCTGCCGCGCGGGCTGAACGCGTCCTACCGCGATGGCGGCCTGATGTACGGCTGGCCGGTGCGCTAAAGCGGCTCGATACGCGGTAAGCGCGGGCGCGGGTCGCGCCCGCCGAACAGGGCAGTGCCGCAAGGCACTGCCCTGTTTTCGTGACTGATCGCGCCCGAGGCTAGATCCTTCCCGCCGCCGCGGGCGGCTTGCCGGCGCGAAACAGCTGTGACGCCTGGATCCGTTCCAGCATGCCGCGCGCGGCGCTGGTCAGGGGCCGGTTGGCGCGCACGATCAGGCGCGTTTGCGCCGCCTCGAAGATGGGGTTGGTCGTGCGCAGCGCCACCAGTTCGCCTCGGGCGACTTCCTTCACCACGGAATTCGCCGACGTGAAGGTCAGCCCCAGGCGGCTCTCGACGTAGCGCTTGAGCGTCACCACGGAATTGGCGATGAAGCTGGGCGACAGCACGATGTTCTCGGACAGCTCCGCCATCTCGATCAACTGACGCAAGCCGAAGCCCGGCCCCATCAGCGCCACCGGGTAGCGCGCCACGTCCTTCAAGGCCGGCCGCTTGCGTTGCCGCGCCAGCGGATGGTCGGGCCAGGCGATCACGCACAGCGGATGCGTGCGCGTGTCGACCACGCGTATGCCCGGATCCGCCGGCGCGCCGAACACCACGCCGATGTGCGCGTCGTCATGCACCACCGCGCGCACTGCGTCGGAAGCGCCGGCCACCTTCAGCGATACGCGCACGCCGGGATGCTGGCGGCAGAATTCGTCCACCACGCCGCCCATCAGGATGTCCACGAAACCCTCGCTGGCGACGACCTGGATATCGCCGCGCTGCAGGCCGTTGACTTCGTCCAGCCGGGCGCGCAAGGCCTGTTCGCTGGCCTGCCGGTCGCGGCAGTGATCCATCACGATGCCGGCCATGTCGGTGGGAACGATGCCGCGGCCCTTGCGCTCCAGCAGCGCCACGCCCAGCTCGGTCTCCAGCAGCTGGATCTGGCGGCTGACGACGGAGGGCTCCACGCCCAGGCGTTCGGCCGCCCCGCGCACCGATCCGGCCGTGACCGCCTCGAAGAAATACTGCAAGCGCCGCGCGCTCAAGCCTCCGTCCATGCGCCATCCCCTTTTCCGATTCCGGTGATTTCCTGAAATTGTTGACTTTTGGGCAACAAAATCCCTGCCAGCTTACATTGATTTACAGGGTGGCGATTGCGAATAATGCGCGTACTTCAAATCCGCTCGGTTGCGGTCGAACGCTGCAGGCCAGCATCGGCGGCAATGCGAGGTAACGCCCATTTCGAGCCTTAAAGCATGAAACCCTTCGCTTCGATCCTCGCTGCCGCAACCCTGAGCGTATTCTGTCAACAGGGCGCGTTCGCCGCGCCCGAGGCCGCCTATCCGTCCAAACCCGTGAAGATCGTGGTCGGCTACGCGCCGGGCGGATCGTCCGACGCGGTGGCGAGGCTGGTGGCCAGCCGCCTGTCGGACAAGCTGGGCCAGACCTTCGTGGTGGAAAACCGCCCGGGCGCGGCCAGCAACATCGCGGCCGCGACGGTGGCGCGCTCGCCCAACGACGGCTACACCATCCTGCTGGGCTCGAACGCCAGCACCATCAACGTGTCGCTGTACAAGGATCTGCCGTTCGATTTCCAGAAGGACTTCGAGCCGGTCGCGCTGCTGACCCGCTTTCCCAACATCATGGTCGTGAACAACACCGTGCCGGTGAAGTCGGTGCCGGAGTTCATCAGCTATGCCAAGGCCAACCCCAAGGGCATCTTCTTCGCCTCGTCCGGCGCCGGCTCGTCGACGCGCCTGTCGGCCGAACTGTTCAAGATGATGACGGGCGTGGAAATGGAGCACGTGCAGTACAAGGGCAGCGCGCCCGCCCTCACCGATCTGATGGCCGGCCGCATTCAGGTGATGTTCGATACCGCTCCGTCGGTGATGCCCCTCATCCAGGGCGATAAGCTGCGCGCGCTCGGCGTCACCAGCGCCCAGCCGCAACCCTTCGCGCCCCAGATCCCCACGATCGACGCCAGCGTCAAAGGCTACGAGATGACGTCCTGGTACGCGCTGTTCGCGCCCGCCGGCACGCCCGCGGAGATCGTGCAAAAGCTGAACAAGGAAGTCAACGCGGTCCTGGAAGAGAAGGACACCGTGGAGAAACTCGCCGGCATGGTCGCCACGCCCGGCGGCGGCACGCCCGAGGAACTGCGCAAGCACGTCGCGTCCGAAATCACCAAGTATGCCGAAGTGGTGAAGGCCTCCGGCGCCACCGCGGACTAGGCTTTAAGCATCATGCGCGTTTTTACCGGTTCGCTGGCCACCGAAACCAATACGTTCGCTCCGCTGCCCACCTCGCTGGATGACTTCGCCGACCGGGGCTACTACCCGGCCGGCACCCATCCGCCCGAGATGACGATTTTCAGCGGACCGCTGTGGGCGGCGCGCCAGCGCGGCGCGCAACACGGCTGGGAAGTCATGGAAGGCATGGCGGCCGGCGCCCAGCCCGGCGGCATCACTACCCGCCATGCCTATGAAACGCTGCGCGACGAGTTGCTGCGCGACCTGCGGCAGGCCCTGCCCGTCGACATGGTGGTGCTGGGCTTGCACGGCGCGATGGTGGCCGACGGCTACGAGGATTGCGAAGGCGACCTGCTGGCCCGCGTGCGCGAGATCGTCGGTCCCGGCGTCGTGGTGGGCGCGGAACTGGATCCGCACTGCCACCTGTCCGAGGCCATGGTGTCCAACACGGACATCCTGGTGGCCTACAAAGAGTACCCCCACACCGACATCCGCGAGCGCGCGCTGGAACTGGTGGACTTCTGCGCGGCCGCGGCCGAGCGCCGCATCGCGCCAGTGGCGGCCGTCGTCGACTGCGGAATGGTGGTCACCGTCCGCACTCCCCAGGAACCGGCCCGCGGCTATATCGACCGGATCAGCGCGCTGGAAGGCAAGGACGGCATCCTGTCGATCTCCGTGGTGCACAGCTTCGCCTGGGGCGATGTGCCCGACATGGGCACCAAGCTGCTGGTCTATGCCGACGGCGACGCCGGCGCGGCCCAACGGCTCGCGCGGCGCCTGGCCGACGAGCTGATCGGCATGCGCGAGGCCCTGACGCCTGCCTGCCCCAAGCCGGATGAAGCCATAGACCAGGCGCTGGCGTATGGCGCCACGCCCATCGTCATCGCCGACGCTGCCGACAATCCCGGCGGCGGCGGCGCGGGAGATTCGACCTTCATGCTTCGCCGCCTGCTCGAACGCGGCGTGCGCAATGTGGCGATAGGCCCGCTCTGGGACCCCGTCGCCGTCCGCATCGCCTTCAGCGCCGGCGCGGGCGCGCGCCTGCCGCTGCGCATCGGCGGCAAGATCAGCCCCATGTCGGGCGAGCCGGTAGACCTGCTGTGCACCGTGAAGGCCCTGGTTCCGGACATGGTCATGACCGGGCTGTCGGGCTCGCCCGCCGCCGTGGGCAACGCCGCGCTGGTGGAAGCCGACGGCATCGAGATCGTGCTGATCACGGTGCGCGCCCAGGCCTTGCATACCGACGTATTCACCCAGCTGGGCTGCCGGCTGGAGGACAAGACGCTGATCGTCGTCAAGTCCGCCCAGCATTTCCATGCGGCGTTTTCGCGGGTGGCGCGGCACATCCTGTACGCCGACGCCCCGGGCTCGGCGACGCTGGACCTGCGCGCCCTGCCTTATCGGCGGGTTCAGCGGCCCAAGTGGCCCATGGACCGCTGAACCGTCAGATACCGCTAGGCGGCGGCAGGGTTTCGCAAAAGGCGGCGCGGCGCGAGGCCTGGTCGAACCACCGCTCCAGCACCGGCCGGCCTTCGCGCCACTTCCAGACGGTATGCCGGCGCTCCGCGTACCCCAATACCGCGGCCAGGGCGAGGAAGCCCGCATCGACCGTCGAGAAGGCGCCTTGCCCGGCCTGGGTCTCCAGCACGTCGGCAACGCGGTTGGCCCGGACAAGCTCCAAGGCGATGACGGAGGGGCTGCGTTCGGATGCCGGCCGCCGCAGCTCGCGGTTCCAGACCGCGACGCCGTCGAGCAGGCCCAGCACGCGCCCGTATGCCGCCAGGCCCGCATCGCTGGCGGGCAGCATGGCCGGCCGGCTGCCGTGGCCGTCCAGCCAGCCCAGGATCAGCGTAGTCTCGGTGATCGTGGCGCCGTCGGGCAGCGCAAGGGCGGGCACCCGGCCGACGGGGTTGTAGGGCAGCACCGCGGCGGACGGATCGCGCAGCGTGGTGACCGTCTCTTCCACGGCTTGCGACAAGCCGCCTTCGCGCAACGCCATGCGGCAGATGCGGGCATAGGGCGATCCCTCGGAATAGAAGAGCCGGGGCTTTCCGGCCGAGGCGGAATCCGTCATCGTGGGCAATCCTTGCTATGTGGGTACGGACGCCCATTGTCCATGACCGGCGCCGGGCGTGCACGCGCGCCCCAACCGTGTAACGAAACGTCGCGACGGCTCGCCGCTGCCGGCCGTTTATGATGGCGGAGTGCGAGTACGCCCAAATGCGTTACTCTCCCCTCCCTTATCATTCCCCGCAAGGAGTTCCCTCATGGCACAAGCCTCCGCCCGTCACATCCTGGTCTCGACCGAAGACAAGGCCAACGAACTCAAGACCGCCATCGAGAACGGCGCCGACTTCGCCCAGCTGGCCAAGGAAAACTCCAGCTGCCCGTCCAGCCGCGACGGCGGCAACCTGGGCACCTTCGGCCCGGGCCAGATGGTCAAGGAATTCGATACCGTGGTGTTCAGCGCCCCGGTCGGCGTGGTCCAGGGTCCGGTGAAGACCCAGTTCGGCTACCACCTGGTCGAAGTGACCAGCCGCAAGGACTGAGTCCCTCGCATCCCTGCGAAAAGGCCGCCGCCGGATATTCTGGCGGCGGCCTTTTTCATAGCCGCCAGCCTTCCGCTTACCCCTTTGGCGGGCGGTTTTCCCGCAAGCCCAGGCCGGCGCCGGAGGATGGCTAGTTCGTGCCCGACTGTGCGGCCGCACGGAGGCAATCCGCGAAAGCGTTCAGGCCGGAACTGTCGCGCCGGCCGCTGCGGGTAACGATGGCGTAATCCAGGGCCACTCGGGGAGTCAGCGCTCTGAGGGTCACTCGCCAGCGCGTGCCCGTCAGCGCGGCGAACGAGGGCACCACGGCCTGGCCCAGGCCGGCCTCGACCATGGCCAGCAGGGTTTCCAGATGGCTGTAGACACGACGCGGAGCGGACCGCGCGGCGTCGGGCATGCGCGGGACGTGCCGGTCTATCAGCTGCTGGATGGGGTTGCTCGGCGGCAGCACGATGAGGCTGGCGGGATCCAGCCGCTGCCACGACAACGGAGCCCGGCGCGTTTTGGGGGCCAGCGCCGCCGATTGCGCGAGGACCAGCTCCGCAGGGAAAAGCCCGCGCCTGCGCAGGCCGGCGGCCTTCTGGAAAAAGGCGCCGAATCCGGCGTCCAGGGTGCCGTCCTCCACGCCCTGCTGGATCAGGCCGCGGTCCATGTCGGCCACTTCGACGCGCCATTCCGGCTGCGCCTCGGCATAGGCCCGCAGCACCTGCGGCAGGATGCTGCTGGCGATGAGCGGCGTGACGCCGACCCGAAGCACGCGCGCCTGCGGCTTGTTGGCCGCGGCCAACTGGCGCATCGTTTCCCCCAATTCGTCGACCGTGCGCTGTGCGACGGGCAGCAGCGTGCGGCCCGCGTCGGTAAGCAGCACCGCACGGGTACTGCGCTCGAATAGCCGGCATCCCACCGTCTGCTCGAATTCACGCACCATCGCGCTCAGCCCAGCCTGCGTCACGTGCAGCTGCGCCGCGGCTTTGGTGAAGCTCGCGTGTTCGGCGACAGCCAGGAATCCGCGCAGCTGGCGTAGAGAGAAATTCATGTACGGACCCGCAAGGTATTAACAACCAAAAATTGTTAATGAACAAAATAGCGTAGTTTTACTTGTTTATCCGTTTGGGTTGCAATAGATCAATGCGTTGCCTTCCGATTGAGATGGCTCAAAACAATAAGCGCAGTTCCTTTCAGGAGACGAACTTGTTCCGACTTTCCCCGCGAATCGCCGCGGCGTTCGCCATTGCATGCGCGGCCGTTGCCCCCATGTCCGCCGCGCTGGCGGCCTTCCCCGAAAAGCCCATCCGGCTGGTGGTGCCCTTCCCGCCGGGCGGTCCGACCGATACGAGCGCGCGCCTGTTCAGCAAAACCATGGCCGAGCAGCTTGGCCAGCCCGTCATCGTGGAAAACCGCGCGGGCGCTGGCGGTTCCGTAGGCACGACTTCAGTCACGCGCGAGCAGCCCGATGGCTACACCTTGCTATGGGGCGGCACCAGCAGCATGGTGGTTGCGCCGGCGCTCTACCCCAAGCTGGACTATGACCCGATTGCTTCCTTTACCCCGATCGGGATGGCGGTGCGAGGCCCCCTCATTCTGGTGAGTCGCCCCGCCCTGCCCAGCCCGGATCTGAAGGCACTGCTCGATCTCTCGCGACGCCAGTCGCTGACGGTGGCGTCGGCCGGCACCGGTTCAGTCGGCCATCTGACCGCAGAACTGTTCGACCGCAGCGCGGGCGTGGAAATCCTGCACATCCCGTATCGCGGCGGCGCGCCGGCGCTGAGCGATGTGCTGGGCGGCCAGGTGGATCTGCTGTTCGACACGGTGACGCTGCTGTATCCGCAGATCGCGGCGCAGAAGTTGCGCGCCTACGCGGTCACCGGCGCTCAGCGCTACCCGCAATTGCCCGATGTGCCCACGGTTGCCGAAGTGCTGGGCAAGCCCTTTGAAGCGTATTCCTGGTTCGGCCTGATGGCCCCCGCCAATACGCCGCAGCCGGTTATCGAGCGGCTGACCAAGGCGCTGGGCGCCGCGGCTCGCGATCCCGAGGTCAAGCGCCAGCTCGCCGACCTCGGCCTCGAACCCGTGGGCGATACGCCCGAGCAGTTCGCGCAGTCGATCCGCACCGACCTGGACAAGTGGTCCCAGGTCGTCAAACAAGCCGGCATCAAACCGGACTAACCTTCTTCCGACGCAGCAATATGTCTCACACATCGACGTCCGCCCCCCTATTCCTAATCGCCGGCGCAGGCCTCGGCGGGTTGACCGCCGCGCTGGCCCTGCAGCGGCGCGGCCTGCGCGTGCGCGTGCTGGAGCAGGCGCAGGTGCTGCGCGAAGTCGGCGCCGGCATCCAGCTCAGCGCCAACGCGAACCGCGTGCTCTACCAGCTGGGCCTGGAGGACGCGTTGATGGAAGTCGCCCGCCCTACGGCCGGCAAGCGCATCCGGCTGTGGTCCAGCGGACGGACCTGGCCGCTGTTCGATCTGGGCGCGGAATCGGTGGCGCGCTACGGCTATCCGTACCTGACGATCTACCGCGCCGATCTGCATCAGATCCTCGCCCGCGCTGTGATGGGCAACGATCCCGAGGCCATCACGCTGGGCGCGCGCGTTGCGGAGTTCACCCAGCGCGAAGGCGGCGTCACGGTCACGCTGGAATCGGGCGAGCGCATCGATGGCACGGCGCTGATCGGAGCCGACGGCGTGCATTCCCGGGTACGCGCGGCACTGTTCGGCGCGGACGCCGCGACGTTCTCCGGCACGGTTGCCTGGCGCGGCGTCATCCCCGCCGAGAAGCTGCCGGCGCATCTGCGCGAGCCCTACGCCTGCAACTGGGTCGGGCCGGGCGCGCACGTGATCCACTACCCGCTGCGGCAGGGCAAGCTGGTGAACTTCGTGGGCATTCTGGAACGCGACGATTGGCAGGTGGAATCCTGGACCGAGCGAGGCAGCGTGGAGGAGTGCGCGCGGGACTTCCAGGGCTGGCATGAGGATGTGCAGACGCTGATCCATGCGTTGGACGAACCCTACAAGTGGGCGCTGATGCTGCGCGAGCCGCTGCCGGTGTGGTCGCAGGGCCGGATAACGTTGTTGGGCGACGCCTGCCATCCGACGCTGCCCATGCTGGCCTCCGGCGCGGCGATGGCGATCGAGGACGGCTATGTGCTGGCTCGCGCGCTGGAAGCGCGGCCCGACGATATTCCGCAGGCCTTCAAACACTATGAAGCCGCGCGCGTGGAGCGGGCATCGCGCGTGGTGCGCGGCTCGGCCGAAAACGCGCGGCGCTTCCACAATCCGGCGCTGGAGCACGCGGAAGGCGCGGCCGAATACGTGGACCGCGAGTGGAACGAAACCCGCGTGCGTGAACGCTACGAGTGGCTCTTCAGCTACAACGCGGATGAAGCGCCGGTCTGATTCCGCTTGGCTTTACAGAAAAAGCCGCCGCCGGGTTCTCCCTGGCCGCGGCTTTTTATCTTCCGGATCGAACGGCGAGAAACCGCGTCACTCCCTGCCCGTCATCACCATGTGCGCCAGCGCGTCCGCGTCCAGCCCCGCCACGTCGCGCTCGATGACCTTGGCGCCGCTCTTGAGGATCGCCACGCGGTCGGCCAGCGCCACCACGTCGGCCATGTTGTGGCTGATGAGGATCACGGTGCGCCCTTCCTCGCGCAGCTTGCGCACCAGGTTGAGCACCAGGGCCGTTTCCTTCACGCCCAGCGCGGCGGTGGGTTCGTCCATGATGACGACGCGGGCGTCCCAGCGCAGCGCGCGGGCGATGGCGACGGCCTGGCGCTGCCCGCCGGACATGCGTTCGACCGGACGGTCCATGTCGTCGATGGGCACCGACAGGCGCTGCAGGTAGCCGCGCGCATCCTGCGCCATGCGGCGCTTGTCCAGCACGCTGAACAGGCCCACGCGGCGCACCAGCTCGGCGCCCATGAAGATGTTCTCCCAGATCGACAGGCGCGGGGCCAGCGCCAGGTCCTGGTAGATGGTGGCGATGCCCTGCACCAGCGCGTCGTGGGGCGAGGCGAACACCACCTTCTTGCCGTCCAGGCTGAGTTCGCCGCCGCTGGGCTCCTGCGCGCCGGAAATGATGCGGATCAGCGTGGACTTGCCGGCGCCGTTGTCGCCGCAGATGGCCATGACCTTGCCTTCGGGCACGTCCAGGTCCACGCCTTTCAGGGCTTCGACGGCGCCATAGGATTTCCGGATCTGGCGTAGCGACAACGCGGCGGACATGGCTGCTGGCTCTTACTTGGCGGGTTGCAGGAATTTCTGGACGTTGGAAGCGTCGACCAGCACCGAGTCCATGAAGAGGTAGGGTCCGGAGGCGATGTTCTCCCTGGGCTCCTTCTTGACGACGATGCGGTCGATGGCGTCGACCGCCGTGGCGCCCAGCTGCTCGAAGGGAATCATCATGGTGGCCGTGATCAGGCTGGCGGGGTCGGCGATGCGGCGATAGGTCTCGGGGCCGCCGTCGACGGACACCAGGGTGATGTCGCCCTTCTTCAGGCCTTGCGCCTGGAGCAGGGCGTCGATGACGTAGGCCTGGCCGTCGAAGGAGGCCCAGACGCCCTTGAACTGGCCCTGGTGGCGCAGGAACAGGGCCTGCATGCCATTGCGCACGTCGTCGCGCCAGCTTTGCGTGCGGGCCATGCTGAACTTGGCCAGGTCCTTGACGGCGGTGTTCTCGGTCAGCACGGCGTCCAGCATCTTGCCGCGGATGCGGGTGCCGGAGTTGCCGTCGAAGCGGGCGGACAGGATGTTGCCCTGGTAGCCCATCTTGCCCAACAGGTACAGGACGGACTGCGCGCCCGTGGCGTATTCGTTGACCTCGACGTCGAACAGCATGTGGGGGCTGGCCCCCGACATGACGCCGACCACGGGGATGCCCTTCTCCTTGGCGGCCTGGAGCTGGGCGTCGGTCTCCACGGGCTTGCCCATGGCGATGACGATGGCGTCGACCTTCTTGTTGACCAGGGTGTCCAGCTGTTCGGCCAGCTTGGGCAGCGACCCTTCGGCGTTCAGCTGGGTGACGGTCCAGCCCTTCTCGCGGGCGGCGCCGGCGGCGGCGTTGGCGACGCGGGCGTGGGTTTCGGAGGACATCTGGAACGCGACGATGCCCACGTCGAAGGCATGGGCGGCGGCGCTGGCGGCCAGCGCCTGCGCGGCGAACGCGGCAAGCGCCAGGGAGCGCGTCAAGGATTTACGCATGGAGGTTTCCCCTTCCGATCAGAATTTGAAAGCCGCTTTCTTCAGCACGGCCGATGACACCGCGACGGACGCGATGATGATGAAGCCCAGCACGATATCCTGCACGTAGTAGGGCGCGCCCATGAGCACCAGGCCGTTGCCCAGCACCTTCAGGATCAGCGCCGCGACCAGCGTGCCGGGAATGTTGGCGTGGCCGGGATTGAACATGGTCATGCCCAGCAGGACGGCGGCGATCGCGTACAGGAAGTAGTCGCCCGCCATATTGGGCGCGGCGGACGACAGGCTGGACGTCAGCAGAACGGCCGCCAGGCCCGCGCAAAGGCCGGACAGGGCCAGCCCGATGCTCTTCATGGCGCGGATGTTGATGCCGGCCAGGCGCGCGGATTCGCCGGCCTCGCCGGTGGCGGTCATGCGGGCGCCGGTGCGGGTCCACTTGACCAGGAAAAACGCGAACAGCACCGCGCCCAGCATCCACAGCACCAAGGCCGGGATGCCGAAGGGCTTGCCGCGGGCGAGATCGGTGAAGGCGGCCGGCCAGCGGCCCACGTAGGACACGCCGTCGGTCAGCATGAAGGCGAAGCCGCGCGCCATGGCGGCCATGCCCAGGGTGGCGATCAGGGAAGGCACCCTCAGCCGCGTCACGGCGATGCCGTTGACCAGGCCGCAGAGCAGGCCCACGCCCAGGCCCGCGCCGATGGCCAGCAGCACCGGCTGTCCGGTATGGACCAGGGCGCCCGTGACCACGGCGGCCAGGCTGGCCACGTCGGCCACCGACAGGTCCAGCTCGGCGGTGACCAGCGCCAGCGTGAAGCCCAGCGCGATGATGGCCAGGAAGCTGGTTTCCTTGGCGATGTTCAGGAGGTTGTTCGGCGCCGCGAAATTCGGCGCGGCCAAAGCGAAGAATCCGACCAGGACCAGTCCCGCGATTGCCGTGCCGTACTTTTCCAGGATGCCGCGCATCGACTCAACCCTTGCTGCGTTTGATTTATTTTGCGGAAAGCCGCGGCCGGCATGCGGATGCCGGCCGGTTTCCGGCGCTGATGGCGTCGTAGTTTATACCCGGGTGCGCCGGGCGGGGGCCGCCGGCGCTACAGGCTGATCCCGGCCAGCGCCCGCGACACGGGGGCCAGCGCGGCTTCGGCCGCGCGGAACTCCGCATACATGCGGCGATAGGCGCGGGTGCGGTCGGGCTGGGGCTCGTAGCGCTGCGCCACGCGCACCAGCCGCTCCTGCGCGGCGGCGAAGCTGTCGTAGCGCCCCAGGGCCGTCCAGGCGGCCACCGCCGCGCCCAGCACGCCGGGTTGCTCGGCCTGCCCGACGACGAGGGCGCGTTCGCAGATGTCCGCCTTGACCTGGCACCATTGCGCGTTGGATGCGGCGCCGCCGCCGAAGCGTATTTCCGCGACCGGGCCGCCCAGCGCGGCCTCGGCGCGTTCCAGGACGATGCGATTCAGGAAGGCCACGCCCTCCAGCACGGCCCAGGCCAGGTCGCCCGGGCCATGGCGGCGGTTCAGGCCCAGGAAGGCGCCGCGCAGGTGCGGATCCCAGTAAGGCACGCGCTCGCCCTGCAGATAGGGCAGGAACAGGGCCGGCTGCGGATCGCGCGGCGCGTCCAGCAGCGCATCCATCGCCTCGCCGACGCCGGCCATGCCTTCATCGCCCAGACGTCCCAGCAGCGGCAACAGCCAGGCGACCGTGTCCGCGCCGTTCTGGCCCGGCCCGCCGATCTGGTGATGGCCGCCGCCCCAGTCCACGGTCATCAGGCCCTGCGCCTGCACCGGCTCGGCGCCCACCGCGCCGAAGACTTCGGTGGTGCCGGAGATGTTGTAGGCATAGCCCGGCCGTAGCGCGCCCAGGCCCGCGACGGCGGCCCAGGTGTCGTTGGCGCAGGCCACGACCGGGCGTCCCGCCAGGCGGGCCAGTGCCCCCGGCAGGCCGGCCTGCACCGCGCCGACGACCGCCAGCGGATCGAGCAGCGGCGGCACCCAGGCCGGATCGGCCCCGGCCGCCGTTAGCAGGTCCGGCCCGTCGGCATAGGCGGCCGCGGCGGCCGCCAGCCGGGCCATGGACACGGTGTCGCTCGCCGCGCGTCCCGTCAGGCGGAAATTCAGGTAATCCTTGGGTTCGAGCACGGTGCGCACGCGCGCCGCGGCGTCCGGTTCGGCGCGCAGCAGCCAGGCCACGCGGGCCCAGGGATGGAAGGCGTTGATCTGACCATGCTCGGGGTGGGACGCCGGCATGGCCGCCAGCCAGCCCGCCACGTCCGGGGCCGCGCGGGTATCGCGCCAAGTGATCGCCGGCCGGATGGCCGCGCCCTGGTCATCGATGAAGACCTGCGTGCGCGTGACGCCGCAGATCGCCACGGCCTCCACCGAGCCGAAAGCGGCGCCGGCCTGCCCGGCCAGCGTGTCCGACAGCGAGCGCAGGCCGCGCCACCAGGCGTCGGGCTCGATCTCGTCCCAGCCGGGCTGTGCCGAGGCGCCCGCCGGGCTGTCGATAAAACAGGCATGGGCGATACCGCCGCGCCCGTCCACCAGCGCGGCGCGGAACCGCGTGCCGCCCAGGTCCACCGCCAACACGTAGCTCATGACGGGATCCTGGCGCGGGGAATCTGGCCGCCAGCGGGCGGCATCGCACGCAGCGGGCGGGAAGTCGGGAAATCAGGCATGGGCAGGCGCGTTACGCGTAATTCGGTCAGGTCGTCGAAACCGCGTTTCGACCTAGGAAGATTGTATTGCAGCGCCGCCCCGCCGGCGTGGGAAAAACCCGTTCTGCGCCGCGCGGTCGCTGCACCGCAGCACCGGAAATCCTATCAATTGATTAGTTCTGTTCAGGTGACAGAGGCCGAAGGCCTGCGACAGAATGAGCCTCGCCCGGAGGAGACGACCGGGGCCACGAGAATTCCCAGAACCGCGTGCGCGGCGCGCACGCCAGAGGCTCATGAAAAAATCCAGCAACAAGGTCATCATCACCTGCGCCATCACCGGTTCGGTCCACACGCCGTCGATGTCGCCCCACCTGCCCGTCACGCCTGACGAGATCGCCCAGTCCGCGCTGGACGCCGCCGCGGCCGGCGCGGCCATCGTGCACCTGCATGCGCGCAAGCCCGATACCGGGCAACCCACCCAGGACCCCGAGCTGTATGCGCAATTCCTGCCGCGCATCAAGCAATCCTCGGACGTGGTGATCAATATCACGACGGGCGGCTCGCCGGTGCTGCCGCTGGCCGACCGCATGGCGCCGGCCCTGCGGTTCAAGCCCGAGGTCGCGTCGTTGAACATGGGTTCGATGAACTTCGGCATGTACGAGCTGCTCGAACGCTTCAAGGAATTCCAGCACGCCTGGGAGCGCCCCTATCTCGAAGGCAGCAGCGACCTGATCTTCAAGAACACGTTCAAGGACATCGAGCACATCCTGACCTCGTGCGGCGACAACGGCACGCGTTTCGAGATCGAGTGCTACGACATCGGCCACCTGTACACGGCGGCGCATTTCGTCGACCGCAAGCTGCTGAAGCCGCCCTTCCTGATCCAGTCGGTATTCGGCATACGCGGCGGCATCGGCACGCATCCCGAAGACGTGATGATGATGAAGCGCACCGCGGACCGGCTGTTCGGCGACAACTACATCTGGTCGGTGCTGGCCGCCGGGCGCAAGCAGACGCCCCTGGCGACGATGGCCGCCACGCTCGGCGGCAACGTGCGCGTGGGGCTGGAAGACTCGCTGTGGGACGGCCCCGGCGAGCTGGCGCGCTCGAACGCGGACCAGGTGCGACGAATCCGTCGGATTCTGGAAGACTTGTCGCTGCAAGTGGCGACGCCCGACGAAGCGCGTGAGACGCTGCAACTCAAGGGCCGCGACAACGTCGCGTTCTGACGGACAATTCCATTCAGTGGGGAGACACAACATGAAAAAGACTTTGTGCGCGGCCGCCCTGGCCGCCATCCTGGCCACGGCGGGCGCGGCGCAGGCCGACGAGGGCGTGATCCGCATCGGCTTCATCACGGACATGTCGGGCCTGTCGGCGGATGCCGACGGCCCCGGCGGCGCCGAGGCCATCAAGATGGCCGTGGCCGACCTGGGCGGAACGGTGGCGGGCAAGAAGGTCGAGGTGCTGGTGGCGGACCACCAGAACCGCGCCGACATCGCGTCGTCGCGGGCCCGCGAATGGCTGGACCAGAAAGGCGTGAACATGCTGATCGCCGGCGCGAACTCCGCGGCGGCGCTGGCCATGGCCAAGGTGGCCGAAGAGAAGAAGACGCCGTTCTTCGTGGTGAGCGCCGGCGCTTCCGAACTCACGAACGCGCAGTGCACGCCCTATACCGTGCATTACGTCTACGACACGGTGTCGCTTGCCCGCGGCACGGCGCGCGCCATGATGAAGGAAGGCAACAAGGACTGGTATTTCCTGACGGTGGACCACGCCTTCGGCCATGCGCTGGAACGCGACGCCTCGGCGGTGGTGCACGCCGATGGCGGCAACGTGAAGGGCCGCGTCCGCCACCCGCTGAACGCGGCGGACTTCTCGTCGTTCATCCTGCAGGCGCAGGCCTCGGGCGCCTCGGTGCTGGGCCTGGCGAATTCCGCCAGCGACACCAGCAACGCGGTGAAGGCGGCGGCCGAATTCGGCCTCACGCCGGCGATGAAGATCGCCGGCCTGCTGGTGATCATCACGGACGTCCACGCGCTGGGCCTGCAGGCCGCCCAGGGCATGTACCTGACCACGGCCTGGTACTGGGACCAGGACGAACCCTCGCGGCAATGGGCGGCGCGCTTCGAGGAACGCATGAAGAAGAAGCCCTCGATGCTGCAAGCCGGCGACTACTCCGCCACGAGCACCTACCTGAAGGCGGTCGCGGCCACCAACAGCACCGATGGCGACACGATCATGAAGTGGCTGAAGGCCAACCCGGTGAACGACTTCTTCGCCAAGGACGGCAAGATCCGCGCCGACGGCCTGATGGTGCACGATATGTTCCTGATGCAGGTCAAGACGCCGTCCGAATCCAAGGGCCCGTGGGATTACTACAAGCTGGTGGCGCGCGTGCCCGGCGACCAGATCTATACCTCGCCCCAGGAATCCACCTGCCGGCTGATGAAACCCTGAACCGGCCACGCCGGAAGGAATCCGCATGACCCTCAAGAGCCACCTCCCCGGCGATGTTTCCGCGCTGCCCGTGGACCTGTCCGGCAAGCGCGTCATCGTGACCGCGGGCGCGGCCGGCATCGGCGCGGCCATCGCCGCGGCGTTTGCCGAGCGCGGCGCCCGCGTGCATGTCTGCGACGTGGACGAGCCGGCCCTGGCGGCCTGCCCGCATCCCCACTCCCGGGCCGACGTGAGCCGGCGCGACGATATCGACCGCTACATGCAGGAAGCGCTGGCGCAGCTGGGCGGCCTGGACGTGCTGGTCAACAACGCCGGGATCGCCGGTCCGACCGCCGGCATCGCCGACATCGCGCCCCAGGAACTGGACGCCACGCTGGACATCAACCTGGCCTCGCAGTTCCATACCGTGCGGCACGCGCTGCAGGCGCTGCGCGCGGCCGGCGGCGGCAGCATCATCAACATCAGCTCGGTGGCGGGCCGCATGGGCGTACCGATGCGCACCCCCTACGCGGCCACCAAATGGGGCGTGGTGGGGCTGACACGCTCGCTGGCGGTGGAGCTGGGGGGCTACGGCATACGCGTGAACGCGCTGCTGCCGGGGCTGGTGGCCGGCCCGCGGATCGACCGCGTGATCGAGGCGCGCGCCCGGAACATGGGCTTGACGGTCGAGGAAGAGACCCGGCTCGAACTGTCGGGCGTCAGCCTGCGGCAGTTCGTGCGCGCCGCCGATATCGCCAACATGGCGCTGTTTCTCGCCAGCCCGTTCGGCGCGATGGTCAGCGGCCAGGCGATCAGCATCGACGGCGACCTGCAATCGCTGCCCTGGCAGCCTCCGGCGGACTAGGGCCTGTTAACACTACAAGGAGCCTCGCACAGGCCCTAGGACCTCAGCCCAGCAGCTCGATGGTCTGCGCGTACACGCCGCTGCGGCGTTCCTCGGCGGTGGCGCGCAGCGCGTCCAGCAGCCGCTCGGCCAGTTCCAGGTTCTGCGTTTCCCGGCGGGTGATGAGCAGGAAGTCGAACCACTGCCGGGATGCGAGCGGCCGCAGCACCAGGTCGGGATAGGCGGCCGCGATGTCCCACGCGGACAGCGCATTCACCAGGCTGATTCCCCGCACCGCCCTGACGGTGCCGGGCACGAGCGACATGTGCGCGCGCATGCCCGAACGCAGGACCAGCGAATCCGCGATGTCTCCCTGCGCGACGACGTAGTCGGACCACAGGGGCTTGACGTAGGTTTCGGGCGGGATATCGCCCACCGCGATCACGTCCCGGCTTGCGAGCGGGTGCTCGCGGTGCGCCACGGCCATCACGTCCGCGCGCAGGAAAGGCGTGAAATGCAGCCGCGCGCTGTCGCGGCTGACGGCGCCCAGGCCGAAATCCGCGCGCATGGTCTCGACCGCGCTGATCGCCTGCACGGAGGATTCGATGTCGATGGAAAACGGCCTGGTGCCGTTCGCGTCCAGGTAGCGCCGCACGGCGTCCGGCGCATAGCCAAGCGCCAACGCCGGCGAGGCCGCGATCCGCAAGCCGCGCCCGCCGAACTGTTCGATGCTGTGCAGCGCCTCGTCGATGCGGACCAGCTCGTCCAGCACGAACTTCGCCTCGCTGTACAGGTATTGCCCGGCCTCCGTCGGCCGCAGGGTTTTGTGGGACCGATCGAACAGCTGCACGCCGGTGGCGTCTTCCAGGCGGGAAATGGCGTGGCTGATCGCCGGTTGCGTCAGGTGCATGACCTGCGCGGCCTGCCGGGTCGAGCCGGTCATGACCACCGTATAGAAAATACGCAGGTCGTGGATATTGAAATTGCGCTTCATGCCGCTATCTTGCCACCCGCTTGATCTCCGGCGACACCCACTTGCCATCCAGCATCGCCGGCTTCGGCCAGTAGTATCGAAGGGTCACCATGAAAGGGCCTTGCGGCGCGGGCAGCCAGCTGGACTCCCTGGACTTGCCCGGCGACTCGTTCTGGATGTGGATCGTCACCCCGCCGTCGGGGTCGCGCTTGAGCGACGGCAGCATGGACGAATTGATCAGGTAGCGCTTGAGCGGGTTCGCCACCAGTTGCTGATCGGGCAGCCGGTACAGGGTCATGGACCAGAAAGCGTTGACGGGCGGCAGGCTGCGCGGCGCGAAGCGCAGGACGTACTTGTTTGTGCCCTCCAGCGGCTGGCCGTTGCTGTCCTTTTCCAACACCGGATACCAGGCCTCTTCGCGGCTGTTGGCCCCGATGCCGACCTGCGTGCCGGTGGCGCGCGCCAGGTAGTCGTTCTTGAGCGCCTTGCGGTCTCCGTATAGCGTGTCGGTCTTGCCGTCCAGCGCTTCGCGGTTCTTGTCGATGTCGTTCTGGCCGTCGTGCATGCCCTCCTGCAGGGCGCGGCGCAACGCGGGGTTCATGCCGGCGGTGGGAAAGGGCTCGCCGGGGCGCAGGCCGATGCTGGCGAAGCGCTCCCGCAGCGATTTCTCGGAGGGGTGCGTGGGCGCGAACTGCAGCAGGAACGCCAGCTGCTCATAGAACTCCAGCGAGCTGCGCAGTTGCGCCGGCGACTCGGCCGCGATCCAGCGCACTTCCGCCGCCGGCTGCGGCGGCCGCTGCTTGCGGAAGGCGGAGAGCGTCTGGACCCGGTAGCGCGACTGGATGCGCTTGACGTTGTTCAGGTCGCCGGCGCTGAAGAGCTGGGTGCGCCCCACCAGGTTGACCAGTTCGGTTTCCGACCTGAACACCTTGGTGATGCCGGGGGGCACCTTGCCGTTCCAGCGCGGCCCCGCCACCAGGAACCGGCCGCCGCCGTTGCCGGTGCCGCGGCTGCCGATGTAGGCGAAGTTGTAGGTGTAGAGATCCATCAGCTGCAGCACGAAGTAGCGGCGCGGCTCCATCGGCGGCACGGTGATGACGACGGGCTCGGCGCGCAGGTCCAGCACGGCGAAGGAATACGGAGTGTCGGCATTGGGCGTGACGAAGGCCGTGTCCTGCGGCGTGAAGACGCGCGCGACGCTGTTGACGGTGTTGAAGGGGCCCTTGTATTGCGGATTGCCCTTGTCGATGCTGAAGGCGTACATGGTCTGGTAGCTGGCGACCATGGGCGTGCCGTACAGATAGGCTTCGCGGGCGATGGCGCGCGCCTGTTGCGCGGTAACGCCTTCGATGCCGACCGATTGCGAGCCGCTGGCCGCATCCGGCGAATTGAAGCTGCAGGCGGCCAGGCCGCCCGCCAGCAGGGCCGCGACGGCGAGCCTGGCGGCTGCTCGTGCCGAACGATGGCGACAAGCCGCAAGAAAAGGTCCGGTGCTAATCTGACGGTCGCGCATTCGAGGCTCCAACACTTGAAATGGGCGGCGCCCTGGTGGCGGCGCCCCGTGCACAGCGTGAATTCCCCGGGGATTCTGTCATATTTCCCGGAGATGTAGAAGAATCGGCGCGCCAGGCGCCCCCTGCAGGAACGACGATCAGTCCATGGAAACGCAGCTCGACGGCAGCCCCGGCGCGAATCTCTCGCCCGTGAACGTGCGCGCCCCCTCGTACTTCCTCCTCCAGGCGACGCACGTGTGCGCCGCCTGCGGCCAGTCCACTTCCGTGGCCGCGCTGGCGGTGCCGGCCGACCACGAATGCACGGAAGCGGATGTGGTGCTCGACGACGACGCGGCCGACAGCCCGGGCATGGACCCCGCGGCGTTCCACGAATGGCTCTACCGTCCGGAGCAATGGCATCGCATCGAAGGACCGACGCTGTTGTCGCAGGCCCGGCTGTTGTCCGCGTCGGTGGCGCAGACGCTGGAGACGCTGGCGCCCCATTACCGCCCGGATCCCGAGCACTATCGGCAATGGACCAATTTTTGCGGGCACTGCGGCAAGGCGATCCGGGACGGCGCGCTCTATCCCAGCGCGGGCCAGGCATTCAGCCCCAAGGACGCGCGGGACGCGGCGCGCATCCGGGTGAGCCGCGTGGACGCGCCCTTCGAAGCGTTCTGCGATATGTTCTGGATCGACAGCTACCGCAACAAATGGCCGCTGTTCGCCCGGCTGGGCTACGAATGCAGTGAGGCGGACTGACGCCCGGGCGCGGGGCCCGAAGCGCAGGGACAGGCTCAGGCCGCCTGGGCCAGGCCTTCGAGCCGTTGCACGGGAATCGCCACGATCGCGCTCTCGCTGGCGGCGGCGTCCGTGGTCAGGTGCTGGATCAGGTCCAGCGTGGTGGAACGGCGGGTCAGCATCAGGCAGGTGACTTCCGCGTCGCTCACGCGCGTAGCGTGCCAGCAGCCGGGCCGCATGCAGACGCCCTGCCCCTGCGGCACCCGGAAGGCCGCCAGCGTGGACAGGTCGGGGCTGCCGTCCGCGGCGCTGCTCGCCACGACCTGGATGACCTCGCCCGTCAGCGGAACGATGGCCTGCTGGGTCAGCAGGTGCTTCTCCAGGCTGGCGATTTCCATGGACTGGCTGCGATAGTTGACCCACAGCAGTTCGGCGTCGCCGCCCGCGCCGGTATTGAACAGGTGCTCCTGCCAGAAATCGGTGGCCGGGTTGGAGAACAACGGCACGCCATTGCCGTCCGGGATGGGCTTGCCCAACATCCAGCCGTAGGGCCGGAAGGCCTCCGGCGTCAGGTCATTGATTTCCAGCTGCTCGTTGCTCGTCATGCGGAACCCTGTGATGGCTTGGTCGCGCGGGCGCGTTTCGGGAATTCGGCATCGTAGTCGAACTCGCCGCGCGCGATGGCCTCCAGGATGGCGGCCCGCCGTTCGGCGGCGCGCTTGAGATTGGCGGCGGTGGGCTTGACGCGGATGCGCTCGACACAATGGCGGCCGTCATGGAAGAAGCCGATCTCGATGGAAGACTCGGACGCGGGCCTGACCCCGTCGAATCCCTGGCGCATCGCCTTCTCCTTTCAATACCGATGATCGACATGATATCGCTTTACACTGGCCCGACGCCCCTCACCCAAGGAAGCGCACCATGACCACCGATCTGTCGACGCACTATGTCCTGCTGGATGCCTCGGGCGCCAGCGCCACCGTGGAGGGCGGCAATGCGTTCTGGTCGCGGCCGCCCGAGGAGCTCGACCGGTTCGGGCGCGGCTGGCTGCTGTCCGAGTACACGTTCGCCTCGGACTGGCCGCAGTGGGAAATGCACCCCGAGGCCGACGAGGTCGTGCGCCTGATATCCGGCGCGGCCGAGCTGCGGCTGGAATGGCCCACGGGCATCCAGGCAGTGAGGCTGCAGGCGGGCGATGCCTACGTGATCCCCAAGGGCGCATGGCATACCGTCAAGGTCCTGGAGCCCTGTCGCATGCTGCACGTCACCATGGGCGCGGGCACGCAGCACCGGCCGCTGTAGCCTAGGGCCTGTTAACACTAAAAGGAGCCTCGCACAGGCCCTAGCCGGCGCCCGCCGGCCCGACGCGCCGGATCTCGCGATCGTCGATCGGCCAGTGCAGCGCGGCCGACAGCAGGCCCAGCGCCATCGCGCCCAGCCAGATCAGGTCATACGATCGGGTCGCCTCGAACACCACGCCCCCCAGCCAGACGCCCAGGAACGAACCCAGCTGGTGGCCGAAGAACACGAAGCCGAATAGCGTGGTGATGTAGCGCACGCCGAATACCTGCGAGATCAGGCCGTTGGTCAGCGGCACGGTGCCCAGCCAGGCGAAGCCCATGACGGCCGCGAACAGATAGACGCTCCATGCCGACAGCGGCAGCAGCACGAACAGCGCGATGGCCGCCGAACGGATCAGGTAGATGCCCGCGAGCAGATGCTTGCGCCGGTGATGGCCGCCCAGCATGCCGCAGACATAGGTGCCCATCACGTTGGCCAGCGCGATGATGGCCAGCGCGGCCACCGCGTCCGCGGCGCGCAGGCCCTTGTCCATCAGGTAGGCCGGCAGGTGCGTGCCGATGAAGGCCAGCTGGAAACCGCAGGCGAGAAAACCCAGGTTCAGCAGCCAGAAGCCGGGCTGGGAAAAGGCCTCGCGCAGGGCCGCGGACAGGGAAAGATCGGCCCCCGGCGAGGCCGCGCCCTGCGAGCGGCCGGCGGGTTCGCGCAAGGGCAGCGCCAAGGGCAGCAGCAAGGCGCACGCCACCGCGAACGACAGCAGGGCCGCGACCCAGCCCCAGCCGCCGATCAGCCATTGCGCGGCCGGCACCATGGTGAATTGGCCCAGTCCGCCTACCGCTCCCGCCACGCCCAGGGCCCAGCTGCGCCGCTCGGGCGCCACCAGGCGGCTGAGCGCGCCGTAGATGACGGCGAACGCCGTGCCCGAGAGCGCGATGCCGATACACACGCCCGCCGTCCAGAGGAATGCCGCGGGCGTCGCAGCGTGCGCCATGCCTGCCAGCCCCAGCGCATAGCAGGCCAGCCCGGCAACGATCACCTTGGCCGATCCGTAGCGGTCCGCGACCATGCCGGTGAAGGGCTGGGCGATGCCCCAGGTGAGGTTCTGCACCGCCAGCGCCATGGCGAAGGTTTCCCGGCTCCAGCCCCGGTCCATCGTGACGGGCAGCAGGAACAGGCCCTGCACGTGGCGCACCCCCAGGGCCAGGCCCATGACCACGCCGCCGGCCAGGACCAGCAACCAGAGTTGAGGGGCATCGAGGGAAGACTTGCGTAAGGCGGGCATGGCGGACCTCTGCGTCGGACGTCGCCCCCGTTCAGGCAGGCATCGCGCCTATTACAGGGTGACCGCGCCCGCGCTTCAACCGATTATTTTTTGTCCGCTGCATGCCCTGCGGGAATGCCAGCCTCCGGCGCCACCGCCGGGGCTCGGATCGAGAACACCGAGCCGCGCCCCGGCACGGAACGCAGCAGGGCCTCGCAGCCCAGCAGCCCGGCCAGGCGGCGCACGATCGCCAGCCCCAGGCCCAGCCCCTGCCCGCCGGGCGGCGCGTCCGGCGCGCCCGCGCCGCGCGTGAACTCCGCGAATACGGTTTCCTGCGCGTCGGGCGCAATGCCCACGCCGGTGTCCCATACCTGGATCAGCGCGCCCCCAGGCCTGCGCCGGGCGCACAGCAGCACGCGGCCGCGAGGCGTGTAGGACAGCGCATTGCCCAGCAGGTTATCCAGGATCCGTCGCAGCAGCGCCGGATCGGTATCCAGCTCGATGTCGGTGGGCACGACCGTCAATCGCAGGCCGCGGGCCCGCGCCTGCGGCTCGTAGTCCTGCCGCAGGCTTTCGAACAGATCGTCCAGGCGCACCCGGCGCCGTTCCACGCGCAGCAGGTGCGCGTCCATGCGGGAGACGTCCAGCAAGCCGTCCAGCAGGCGGTTGAGATCCTCCAGCACCGTCTGTTGGCGGCGCGCCACGTGCAGCGTGTCCTGCGGGCTGGCATGGCCCTGTTCGGCCCGGCTGGCCAGGATGTCGGTGAACAGGCCCAGCGCATGCACCGGCTGGCGCAGGTCGTGGCCCGCGGCCGCCAGGAAGCGGGTCTTGGCGCGGTCGGCGGCGGCGGCCCGGTCGCGCTCCAGTTCCAGGTTCCGGATCAGCGCCAGGTTCTCGAAGCGCAACGCCACGGTGGTCTTGAGGCTGCGGTAAGTGATGGCGCTGAAATACAGGTTGACGCCGAACAGGCAGGCGGCGAAGGCCGCGTAGACCAGGTGCAGCGCATCGCCTTCGGCCAGGCAGGCCGCGGTAAAGGGCGCCAGCATCGCCAGCGCCGAGCCGGCGTAAGCGGGCGGATAGGCCGAGAGCGAGGGCACCGCCCCGCTGCACATGCCGGCCAGCATCACGCAGGCGAACGCCAGCATCATCGCGTCCTGGGACAGTACGGCGACCAGCCCCGCCAGGCCCCACAACAGGCCCGACAGCCAGGAAAGCGCGCTGAACCCGCCCACCCAGCGGCCCAGGGCGCCGGGCGCGGCCTCGCGGCGCAGGTAGGCCCGGCTGACCGCCACCCGCAGCGCGGTGAGCGCGTAGAGGGCGCCCGCCCAGGCCAGCAACAGCCAGGCCGGCACGCTGGCGCGCATCACGTAGGCCACCGGGATCACCACCGCGAAATTGGCGAACAGCACGCCGTAGGACTGCCGGTACAGCAGGCTGGCCAACGCGGCGGCCGTTGCGGCGGCCTCCGGGTGCCGGGGCGGAACCGGCGCCAGGCCGGAGCGGGAATGCGGGGCGGGAGGGGCCGCAGACGGCGCGGCGGAAGCGGCGGGGGAGGTCATGGGCCTGGCAGGGATGGGTCCCTATAATGTCGCATCATTCTGACACAATCCGTGGCCGATCCCGCCCGATCCCCCATGAGCCTCCCCACCGCGCGCGCGCCCCTGCGCATCCTGCTGGCCGACGACCACGGGATCGTGCTCGAAGGGCTGAAGATGATGCTCGGCAGCATGCCGGCGGCCGTCGGCCCGATCGAGGAAGCCGCGACCGGCGAACAGGTGCTGGCCCTGCTGGCGGCCCACGGCGCTGACCTGCTGGTGCTGGACCTGGGCATGCCCGGGGTGTCGGGATCGGCCTGGGTGCGCGCCCTGCGCGCGGCCTACCCGGCCCTGCGCATCCTCGTGCTGACCGCCAACACCGATGCGCGCACCCGCGCCGCGGTGCTGGAAGCCGGCGCGGACGAGTACCTGGCCAAGACCGGCAATCCCCGGGCCCTGTTGGCCGCCATCGCCCAGCTGGCCGACGGCCCGGTCCGCGCGCGCGCGCCGCAAGCCGCCCTGCCCGCCGTTCCGGCCGAAACGCTGACGCCGCGCGAACAGCAGGTGCTGGCGCGGGCGGCGCTGGGCGCCACCGCCGCGCAGATCGCCGAGGACCTGCACATCAGCCCCTACACGGCGCGCAAGCATCGCGAGAACCTGATGCGCAAGCTGGCCTTGCACAGCACCGCCGAACTGGTCGCCTACGCGGTGCGCCTGGGCCTGCCCGCGGCCTGAGGCCCGCGCCGCCGCGGGCCGAAAATACGGCACGCGCCGTATTTTCGACGGTCTCCCGCCGCCCTAGACTGGCTCCGCAGCGCCTCGCATCCCTTCCGAAAGGGCCATGGGGGATCGCGGGCCTGCATCGCACGCTCCCCTTGCCTTCCGGGCTTTCCCGCGCCGCCGCGCCCGCGGGCCGGGCAGGCTTGCGCCCGCGCCTGGCGCGCGTCGCCGTCCGCCATGAGCAACCCGTCCATGAACAGCAGCACCGTCACCATGCACCCTGCTCCCACCGCCCTGCCCGCCCCCACCCCTCAGGCCGCCGCGCCCCGCTGTCCTCCCCCGGACCTCATCGGGCAGCTGGTGCGCGAACAGGGCGTCCGCCTGCGGCGCTTCGTCGGCCGGCACATCGGCAACCACACGGAAGCGGACGACATCACGCAACAGGCCTTCGTGGAAATGTCGCTGTCCTACGGGCGATTCCGCGGCGAAAGCAAACCCTCCACCTGGCTGTACGGCATCGCGTTGAACCTGATCCGCAACCACCTGGCCCGCGCGCCGGAATGCCGGTACGCCTTCGTGGACGAGAGCCTGCTGGAGGCCGAGACCTGCCCGCGCCCCGACCCCTCCGCCCAGGCGGAGCTGCGGCAGGCGATCGGGTTGCTGGACAGGTCCATGGCAGAGATCCCGCGGGGCTCGCGCCAGGTGCTGCGCCTGATCTGCGTGGACGAGCTGTCGTACGAAGACGCCGCGGCGCTGCTGGGCGTGCCCGTCGGCACGGTGCGCAGCCGCCTGTCGCGCGCCCGCGCCTTGCTGCGGCTGCGCATGCGGGCGCATGGCCTGCGGCGGGACGGCTGAAGCGCTTTCCGGGCGGAGCCGAACGGCTCGCTAACGCTTGGTTTTCTATCGTTACACTTATCGAACCATGAGTTGCTACGCGTGGTTACAGTGCTGCCTTCCTCTCTTTTTTGGCAGGCATATGACCATGTGGCACGCCCCGCTCGGCCTTTTTGCTCCCGCGGCCTCTTTCCTTTCCGCCGCGCGATGAGGGCCCCGCTCGTTCTCAAGCCGCTGGCGCTCGCCCTTGCGGTGGGCACGCTGGCCGCCCACGGCGCGGCCCAGGCGCGATCCGACTGGATCGGCCGCTGCGCTGCCGGCCACTACGAACAGGGTGCGGGAGCCGAATGCCAGCAGCCCTACCAGGAAGGCCTGGCGGCGGTGCTGACCGGATCGGCCGACGACGACGCCGGCGCCTGGGGCTACCTCGACAAGCAAGGCCGCATGGCCATCGCGCCCGCCTACACGGACGCGGAGTCCTTCCAGAACGGCCTGGCTGCCGTCAGCCAGGGCGAGCGCTGGGGCTACATCGACCGCCAGGGCCGCTGGGCCATCGAACCGCGTTACGCGCGCGCCACCGGCTTCAACGCCGAAGGCACGGCGCTGGTCGAGGATGACGGCCGCGACGTGCTGATCGATCGCCAGGGCAAGGTGGTCAAGACCTTCCCGCTGGGCACGCGCAGCTGGGGATTCCAGCGCGGCCAGAAGCTCGCGGCCATGGAAATGCCGCAGCCGCCGCGGCTGGTCAACGCCGTGACCGGCAAGGCGGCCACGCTGCCCGAGGGCGTGATGCGGCTGGCCGCCCCCACCGGCGGCTACCTGCCCGCGCAACTGCGCGATACGCGCTACGGCGGCTGGTGGGGCCTGCTGGACACGAATGGCGGCTGGGCGATAACGCCCCAGACGCTGCAATCCCGGGACGCGCCGATCCGCGATGGCGACGTGATCGCCGTGGTGCGCGACGACCGCTGGCTTTTCGTGGATCCCCGCGGCCAGGCGCTTTCCTCCGCGCGCTACCGGCAATTGCAAGTCGTCGCGCCCGGGGTGTGGCTGGCCAAGACCGGCCGCAGCGGCAAGGCGGTCCTGCTCGACGGCAAGCAGAAGGTCCTGCACCGCTTCGCCTCCGAGTACGTGGGCTTGCAGGAACGCGACGGCTGGCGCTACCTGATCGATGAGACCGCCATCGTGCTGGTCGACCCGGCCGACAAGCTCATGACGATCGCGGTCGGCCAAGGCCGCGTGGACGTGCGCGACGGCGAGGCCTGGGTCTCCGGCGCCCAGGCCGGCAACGCGGAAGCGGAAGGCGCGGCGCAAGCCGGAGCCGACGCTTCGGCGCAAGCGGGAGCGGAAGCCCTGGAGCAAGCGGGATTGGAAGTCGCGGCCATGCCGGCCGAGACGCAGGACGCCGCGACGGCCGCGGAGCCGGAGGCTGTCGAGGCCGCCGCAACGACCGCGGCAGCCGCGGCAGCCGACGTTGCGGCAGCCGATGCTGCGGCGG
>NZ_BCTQ01000003.1 GCF_001571365.1 Achromobacter denitrificans NBRC 15125
GCCGCCGTCGAGGCGGCCGCGGGCCGCCTGGCCCAGACGGCCCGCGGTCTCTACTCGCCCGCCAGGATCGTGGAAGCCGTGCGCGCCGCCATCGAACAGCCCTTCGACGAAGGCCTGCGCACCGAACGCGCGCTGTTCCTCCAGTGCCTGGACAGCCCGCAGCGCGCCGGGCTGGTGCATGCCTTCTTCGCGGAACGCGAGGCCGCCAAGATCCCGGAACTGAAGCAGGCGCGGCCGCGCCGGGTGGAGCGCGTAGGCATCGTGGGCGGCGGCACCATGGGCGCGGGCATCGCCGTGGCGGTGCTGGACGCCGGGCTGCCGGTGGCCATGGTGGAACAGGACGACGCCGCGCTGGAGCGCGGCCGCGCCCGCGTCGCGCAGGTGTACGACCTGCTGGTCGGCAAGGGCAGGATGAGCACCGACGAGCGCGCCGAGCGCCTGGCTCGCTTCACCGGCTCGACCGGCTACGAGGCCCTGGCCGACGCCGACCTCATCATCGAGGCGGTGTTCGAGGACATGGACGCCAAGCTCGCGGTCTTCGCGCAGCTGGACCGCGTGGCCAAGCCGGGCGCCGTGCTCGCCACCAATACCTCCTACCTGGACGTGGACCGGATCGCGGCCGCCACGCGCGGCCCGGCCGACGTGCTGGGCCTGCACTTCTTCTCGCCGGCCAACGTGATGAAACTGCTGGAAGTGGTGGTGGGCAGGCAGACCGCGCCCGACACGGTCGCCACGGGCTTCGACTTCGCGCGCCGGCTGCGCAAGATCCCGGTGCGCGCGGGCGTGTGCGACGGCTTCATCGGCAACCGCATCCTGGCCGCGTACCGGCAGGCGGCGGACCTGATGATGGAAGACGGCGCCTCGCCCTACGACATCGATGCCGCGGTGCGCGAATTCGGCTACCCCATGGGCCCCTACCAGATGATGGACCTCGCCGGCGGCGATATCGGCTGGGCCACGCGCAAGCGCCGCGCCCCCACCCGCGACCCCGCGCAGCGCTACGTGCAGATCGCCGACCGCCTGTGCGAACGCGGCTGGTTCGGCCAGAAGACGGGCCGCGGCTATTACCTCTACCCCGACGGCGCCCGCCAGGGCCGGCAGGATCCCGAAGTGCTCGCCATCATCGACGCCGAGCGGCGCCGCGCCGCAGTGACCCCGCGCCCCTTCCCGCCGGAAGAGATCCAGCGCCGCTACCTGGCCGCCATGATCAACGAAGCGGCCAACGTGCTGCGCCAGGGCATCGCGCTGCGCCCGTCCGACATCGACGTGGTGGCCGTGGCCGGTTACGGCTTTCCGCGCCACCGCGGCGGGCCGATGCACTACGCCGACAGCGTCGGCCTGCCGCGCATCCTGGCGGACCTGCGCGAGTACGCCCGCGAGGATCCCGCCTTCTGGACGCCCTCCCCGCTGCTCGTCGAGCTGGCCGAGGCCGGCCGCGATTTCGCCAGCCTCAACCGGGCTGCCTGATTCCCCTTTACGACAGGTCACTCCATGCGCGAAGCCGTCATCGTCTCCACCGCCCGCACGCCCATCACCAAGGCCGGGCGCGGCGAATTCAACCTGATCGCCGGCCCCACGCTGGCCGCGCACGCCGTGCGCGCCGCGGTCGAGCGCGCCGGCGTGGACCCCGCGCTGATCGAGGATGCCATCCTCGGCTGCGGCTACCCCGAGGGCGCCACCGGCCGCAACATCGGCCGCCAGGCCGTGATCCGCGCCGGCCTGCCCGTCAGCGTCGGCGGCGCCACCATCAATCGCTATTGCGCGTCGGGCCTGCAAGCCATCGCCTCGGCCGCCAGCCGCATCGTGATGGACGGCGCGCCGGCCATGATCGCGGGCGGCGTGGAACTGGTGTCGCAGATCCGCACCCGCGACGACGGCGTGAGCGGCATGGACCCGTGGATCGTGGCCAACAAGCCCGATCTCTACCTGCCCATGATCGAAACCGCCGACATCGTCGCGGCGCGCTACGGCATCAGCCGCGAAGCCCAGGACCGCTACGCCGCGCAGAGCCAGGCGCGCGCCGAGGCCGCGCAGGCCGCCGGCCGCTACCGCGACGAGATCATCCCCGTCACCACCACGATGTCGGTCACCGACCGCGCGACCGGCGCGGTCAGCGAACGCGAAGTGACGGTGGATCGGGACACCTGCAACCGCCCCGGCACGCGCTACGAGGCCCTGGCCGAGCTGGCGCCGGTGCGCGGGGCCGGCCAGTTCGTCACGGCCGGCAACGCCTCGCAACTGTCGGACGGCGCGGCGGCCTGCGTGCTGATGGAAGCCGCGCAGGCGCAACGCGCCGGCATCGAGCCGCTGGGCGCGTTCCGCGGCCTGGCGGTGGCCGGCTGCGAGCCCGACGAAATGGGCATCGGGCCGGTCTACGCGGTGCCCAGGCTGCTGGCCCGTCACGGCCTGAGCGTGCAGGACATCGACCTCTGGGAACTGAACGAGGCCTTCGCCTCCCAGGCCCTGTACTGCCAGGAGAAGCTCGGCATCCCGATGGACCGCCTGAACGTGGACGGCGGCGCCATCGCGCTGGGCCATCCCTTCGGCGTCACCGGCGCCCGGCTCGCCGGCCACGTGCTGATCGAAGGCCGCCGCCGCGGCGCCCGCTATGCCGTCGTGACGATGTGCGTGGGCGGCGGCATGGGCGCGGCCGGACTGTTTGAAATCTATTGAGGAATCCCCATGGATCTGGAGTTCACCCCCGAGGAAAACGCCTTCCGCGATGAAGTGCGGACCTTCCTGGCCGAGCAGCTGCCCGAGCGCCTGTCGGCCCTGGTCGTCCAGGGCAAGCTGCTGGCGCGCGCCGACATGGTCGAATGGCATGCCATCCTGAACCGCCGCGGCTGGCTGGCCAGCCACTGGCCGGTGGAATACGGCGGCACCGGCTGGAGCACGGTCGAGAAGTACATTTTCGACGAGGAATGCGCGCTGGCCGGCGCGCCGCGCATCGTCCCCTTCGGCTTGAGCATGCTGGGCCCGGTGCTGATCAAGTACGGCACCGAAGCGCAGCGGCGCCATTGGCTGCCGCGCATCCTGGACGGCAGCGACTGGTGGTGCCAGGGCTATTCCGAGCCGGGCGCCGGCTCCGACCTGGCCTCCGTGAAGACCACCGCCGTGCGCGACGGCGACAGCTACATCGTCAACGGCCAGAAAACCTGGACCACGCTGGGCCAGCACGCCAACATGATTTTCTGCCTGGTGCGCACCTCGCAGGAAGGCCGCCGCCAGGAGGGCATCAGCTTCCTGCTGGTCGACATGCAAAGCCCGGGCGTGGAAGTCCGCCCCATCATCACCCTGGACGGCGAGCACGAAGTCAACGAAGTGTTCTTCTCCGACGTGCGGGTGCCGGCGGCCAACCTGGTGGGCGAAGAGAACCGCGGCTGGACCTGCGCCAAGTACCTGCTGACCTACGAGCGCACCAACATCGCCGGCGTCGGACAATCGACGGCGGCGCTGGCGCGCCTGAGGACGGTGGCCGCGAGCCAGCGCCGGAACGGCCGGCCGCTGGCCGAAGACCCCGACTTCGCCGCCCGCCTGGCGCGCGTGGAGATCGAACTGGCCAATATGCGCACCACCAATCTGCGCGTGGTGGCCGCCGTTGCCGGCGGCGGCGCGCCGGGCGCGGAAAGCTCGATGCTGAAGATACGCGGCACCCAGATACGGCAGGAGATCAGCGCGCTGAACCGCCGCGCCATGGGCCCGTATGCGCGCCCCTTCGTGCCCGAAGCCCTGCACGAAGGCTACGGCGGCCCGGCCATCGGCCCCGAAGGCGCCGAGAGCGCCGCGGCGCAGTACTTCAACCAACGCAAGCTGTCGATCTTCGGCGGCTCCAATGAAATCCAGAAGAACATCATCTCCAAGATGATCCTCGGGCTGTGAGGGCTGGCCATGAACTTTGAACATACCGAAGACCGCCGCATGCTGTCGGACATGCTGCGCCGATTCGTCGCCGAGCAAAGCGGTTTCGCCGCGCGCGACCGCCACGCGCGCTCGGAACGCGGCTACAGCCTCGAACTCTGGCAGCGCTACGCCGAACTCGGCGCCATCGGCGCGCTCTTCAAGGAGGCTGACGGCGGGCTGGGCGGAACCGGCTTCGACATTTCCGTGGTGTTCGAGGCGCTGGGCCGCGGCCTGGCCGTCGAGCCCTTCCTGGACGCCCTGATGGCGGGCAGCGCCATTGCCGAGGCCGGCTCGCCCGCCCAGCGCGAAACCCTGGAGGCTCTGATCGCGGGCGCCCTCACCGTCTCGCTGGCGCATGCCGAACCCGATTCCGGCTATGCATTGGCCGAGGTCGGCACCCGCGCCGAACAAGGCCCCGGCGGCTGGGTGCTGAACGGCGCCAAGGCGGTGGTGGCGGCCGGCGAGCACGCGGACCTGTTCCTGGTCTCGGCCCGCGGCGCCGGCGCGCCGGGCGACGAAGCCGGCATCAGCCTGTTCCTGGTGAGCGCCGGCACGCCCGGCCTGACGCTGCGCGGCTACGGCCTGATCGACGGCGGCCGCGCGGCCGAACTGACGCTGGACGGCGTCCAGCTCCCGCCCCAAGCGCTGCTGGGCGAGGCCGGCGCCGCCTACCCGGTGCTGGAGCGCGCCGTCGGCCGCGGCATCCTGGCCCTGTGCGCCGAGGCCGTGGGCGCCATGGATTGCGCGCGCGACGCCACCCTGGAATACCTGCGCACGCGCCGCCAGTTCGGCGTGCCCCTCGGCAGCTTCCAGGCCCTGCAGCACCGCATGGCGGACGTGCTGCTGGAAATCGAACAGGCGCGTTCGGCGGTGATCAACGCGGCGGCGGCGCTGGACCACCCCGACCGCGCCACGCGCGAGCGCGCCCTGTCCGCCGCCAAATACACCATCGGCCGCATCGGCACGCTGGTGGCCGAAGAGAGCATCCAGCTGCACGGCGGCATCGGCATGACCTGGGAACTGCCGCTGGCGCACTATGCCAAGCGCCTGGTCATGATCGACCACCAGCTGGGCGACGAAGACCATCACCTGCGCCGCTACATCGCGCTGGGACGGCGATAGACGGAGGACGACGGACATGACGCAGGCCCTGACCGCCCCGCCGCTGTCGCCGCCCTTCGCGGCCCCGTTCCCGGTGCGCACCGCCGACGACGTGCGCCGGCTGGCGGCCCGCCCGCTCGCCGAGACGCTGACGGTGCGCAGCACCTACGAGATCTTCCGCAACTCGGCCGCGGCCTTCGGCGACAAGACCGCGCTGACCTTCCTGCGCAGCGCCGACCCCGGCGACGAGCCCGTGCGCTGGAGCTACCGCGAACTGCTGGCCGGCATCCACCGGACGGCCAATCTGCTGCACAGCCTGGGCGTGGGTCCGGACGACGCGGTGGGCGTGCTGCTGCCGGGCTGCCTGGAATACCACCTGGCGCTGTGGGGCGGCGAGGCGGCGGGCATCGTCCAGCCGCTCAACCCCCTGCTGGCCGAGGACAAGCTCGCCTCCCTCATGAACGCGGCCCGCGCCAAGGTGCTGATCGCCTACGGGTCGGACGTGGAATGCGGCTCCTGGTCCAAGGCGCTGCGCCTGCGCGAACGCGTGCCCACGCTGCGCATGCTGCTGCGCGTGGCGCCGCTGGGCGAGCCGGCGTCCGAACGCCCCGCGCTGCCGGACGACGCGCTGGACTTCAACGCCGCGCGCGCCGCGCAGCCGGCGGACCGCCTCGTCAGCGGCCGCGACATCCAGGGCGGCGACGTGGCCGCGTATTTCCACACCGGCGGCACCACCGGCGCGCCCAAGCTCGCCATCCACACCCACGCCAACCAGGTCTTCAGCGCCTGGGCCGCGGTGCAACTGCAGAACGCCGGGCCCGGCGACGTGGTCATCAACGGCTATCCGCTGTTCCACGTGGCGGGCGTGCTGCCGGCCTCGCTGGCGGCCCTGTCGGCCGGCGTGGAGACCGTCATCCCCACCACCCTGCTGCTGCGCAACCGCGACGTGCTGCGCAATTACTGGCGCCTGGTCGAACACCACCGCGCCACCTCGCTGCAAGGCGTGCCCACCATCCTCGCGGCGCTGGCGGAGATTCCGCTGGCCGGCGCCGACATCTCGTCGCTGCGCTACTGCCGCACCGGCGCGGCGCCCTTGCCTGCCGAGCTGGCCGCGCGCTTCAAGCGCCTGTTCGGGCTGCACGTCAATGAAAGCCTGGGCATGACGGAAATGGCCGGCATCTCGACCATCTCGCCCCCGGGCTGCGAATTCCCGGTGGGCTGCGTGGGCTATCCGCTGCCCTACGTGCGGATCCGCATCGTCGGCCTGGACATGCCGGCCGGCACGCCCGCCCGCGACCTGCCCGCCGGCGTGCCCGGCATGGTGCTGTTCAAGGCGCCCAACGTCATCCCCGGTTTCCTCGACGCCGAAGACACGGCGCGCGCCTTCACCGAGGACGGCTGGCTGATCAGCGGCGACGTCGGCTACCTGGACCCGGAGGGCCGCCTGCACCTGCAAGGCCGCGCCAAGGACCTGATCATCCGCAGCGGCCACAACATCGACCCCAAGACCATCGAGGACGCCCTCGCCTCGCACCCCGCCGTACGGCTCTGCGCGGCGGTCGGCGCGCCCGACGCCTACGCCGGCGAACTGCCCATCGCCTTCGTCACGCTGGCCGAAGGCGCCCAGGTCCAGGAGGCGGAACTGCTGGCCTACGCCGCCGAACACGTGGACGAAAGCCCGGCGCGCCCCAAGCGCGTCATCGTGCTCGACAGCATGCCCATGACCAACGTGGGCAAGATCTACAAGCCGGACCTGCGCCGCCTGGCCGCCGCCGTCTCGGTGCAGGCCGTGGTGGAGCGCGTCTTGCGGGAAGCGGGCCTGACCGACGACGGCGCGCTGTTCCGCGTGCGGGCCGACGCGCAGCCCGACGTGGCCGTCCTGGCCGACGCCCGCGCCCCGGCGGCGCTGAAAGCCCGCCTGCGCGACGCCCTGGCCCGGTTGCCGATAAAGATCGCCTTGCGCGACTGAGCAGTCCCCCCACACACAACAACACCACAGGAGACAACCCCATGACCCACCAGCCCCTGCGGCGCGCCTGCCTGGGCGCCTTGCTGCTCTCGATGGCCGGCGCCGCCCTGCCCTTGGCCGCCACCGCGCAAAGCGCCTTTCCCTCCAAGCCCATCACGGTGATCGTGCCTTTCCCGGCCGGCGGGTCCACCGACCGCCACATGCGCATCGTGGCGCAGGACGCCTCCAAATACCTGGGCCAGCCCGTCATCGTGGAAAACCGGCCCGGCGCCGGCGGCACCCTGGGCCCCGCCACCATGGCCAAGACCGCCAAGCCCGACGGCTACACCATCTCCCTGTACACCCTGGCCATGCTGCGCATGCCCTACATGCAGAAAAGCAGCTGGGACCCGATCAACGACTTCAGCTTCATCCTGGGGCTGTCGGGCTACACCTTCGGCTTCACCGTCCGCGCCGATTCTCCGTACAAGACCTTCAACGAATACATCGAGGCCGCGCGCAAGGCGCCCGGCACCATCGACTACGGCTCCACCGGCGTGGGCTCGTCCCCGCACCTGCTGATCGAGGAAATCGCCATCAACGCCAAGGTCAAGCTGAACCACGTGCCGTTCAAGGGCAACGCGGACATGCAGCAGGCGCTGCTGGGCGGCCACGTCATGGCGCAAAGCGACGCCACCGGCTGGGACCAGTTCGTGGACTCGGGCAAGATGCGCCTGCTCGTCACCTTCGGCGAAAAGCGCACCACCCGCTGGCCCGACGTGCCCACCGCGCAGGAACTCGGCTACAAGGTCGTGTCCACCTCGCCCTACGGCCTGGCTGGCCCCAAGGGCATGGACCCCGCGGTCGTAAAGACGCTGCACGATGCCTTCAAGAAGGCGCTGTTCGACCCCGCCAGCATGGACGTCATGAAGCAGCTGAACCAGGAGCCCGCCTACCGCAACAGCCAGGACTACAAGGAATGGGCCCAGGCCACCTACATCAAGGAAAAGGGGCTGATCGAATACCTGGGACTGATGGCCAAGGACTGAGCGCCCAGCCTCCGCGCCGCCCAGGGACCGCGCGGCGCGGGCTCGATGCCCTGCGCCTGGGCGGCCTCACCAGGTGTACTTGACGCCTATCCTGCCGGCATATTGGTGATAGCTCTGCGCGCCCCAGGATCCGGCCACGTTGACCCAGCCCGTCCAGCCCTTGTTGAAATCGGCGTGCACGCCCAGCTTCAATTCATAGCGGTCTTCCGGATAGAGATCGCCGACGGACAGCTGATTGAACGACACCGAACTGCCGGTGTTGCTGTGCCACCAGTTCAGCGTCGCGAACGGCTGCGCCTTGCGGCCATTCCCCAGGTCGTAGGTGGTGTGGGTGCGCACGCCCAGCCGCGTGATGGTGCCGTGCGAATCTGCGCTGTCCACCCGGGTGCCGTTGGCTTCGGTCAGGCTGTCCGTGTCCGAACTCACGTAAATGATCTGAGCCTGGGGTTCGAGTATCCAGTCGCCGCGCAGCTTGAAGGCGTAGCCCGTCTCGGCGGACACCGCCCAAGCGCGGGAATCGTAGTCCACCCGCGGCAGATCGGTGCCCATTACCCGGTTGTTGTACCAGCCGTACTGGAACCAGGTGTCCACATAGGCGCCAAGCTTGCTCTCGTCGTTCTGGAACCAGGTGCCGTAGACACCCGCGCTGTAGCCTTGCACCTTGCCCTTGGCCTTGTAGGGGTTGCCGTCGGCGCGGGCCGTGCTGTCGGCGCTGCCATAACCCAGCATCGCGCCGAGATGCAGGCGGTCGGTTTCCGAGAACAGCTTCCATTGCGCCACGTCGCCGCCGCCTTGCAGCAGGAACATGTCGGTGCTGACGTCGAAGTTGCCGTCCCGGCTGTGCGAGCCTTCCCACTTGCCCACGGCCCGCAGCCAGAGCGCCCGGCGCTTGCTGTCCTCCGATTGAAACTGCTGGCCCTCGATGAACTGCGGCTCGCCCAGGCGGTCGTGCATGCTGTGCACGAACATCTGCCCGACCAGGCGCTGGTTCGCGAGATAGGCCGCGACTTCGGGGCGGTACAACGGCTCTGGATCGGGCCCCGGCACCGGCGGCACGGGGGGATTCGGCGGGATGGGAGGATCCGGCGGCACCGGAGGCGGATCCGGCTGTTTCTGGGAACGCAGATACCAGCTCTGGTCGGCGGGCGCGGCCGCCGAGCCCTGGTACAGACGGTACTCATACGGGCCCGCCACCGCGCGGCCGGCCAGCGCGAACGCGCTGGATCCCGACACGCCGCCGTTGACGACCTCGACCACCTGTATCCCGCTGGCCGTCGTCAGCGCGCCCGGCCCGCCCGTGTTCTTGATGCGCAGTTGCGAAGCGCCGCTGGCGCTGCCGCCGTCAACGACCAGTTTGTCCGATGGCGAGCTGTCGTCGCCCAGGTAGGTATTGAGCGCAATGACGCCATCCCCGCTGTAGTTGCGCACCGTCAGCGTCTTGTATGCCCCGCCTTGCGGCGGCGTGAAGTCGATCAGGCTGGGATCGTTGACCAGGTTGGTGATGTTGGAATTGCCGGTCATCGTCCAGGTCGAATCCACCAGCGTCACGTTCGAGGTGCTGCCCGCCTCCGTGACCGCCGCGCCCGTCAAGACCGCGTTGCGCGCCGTCACATTGGCCGTGGCGGGAGAGCCGGCGAGCACGCCGGGGGCATTGATGCCGCCGGGATTGCCCGCGTCGGGCGCCAGGCTGGGGTCCAGCCCGCGCAGCGTGCGGGTCCTGCTGCTCAGCAGGGTGCCGGAACTGGCTACCTGCAGCCAGTTGGTCGCGCCCTGGACCGTCGCGCCGTTCAATTGGATGTTCGCCACGCCACCGTCGACGCCGACGGCCGTCCCGGCCGTGCTGGCGATGCTGCCGCCGTTGATGACTGCGCTCTGCGTGCCCGTGTCGCTCGTCAGCAGCAGGCCGATGGACCCCGCTCCGCTCACCCCGACGGCGCTGCCCGTGGCCGCGTAGCTTGAAGTGCCGGCCACGACGACGCCATGGGCGGCGGCGCCGGACGTCTGCACCGAGCCGGCATCGAACACCACGTTGCTGGCCACGCCTTCCGCGAGGATCCCGAACCCGCCCTGCCCGCTGGTGACGACGGTGTTGCGCAGGGCCTGAACGACGGTGGCCGGCTCGCCGCTGCCCGTATAGGCATATAGACCTGCCGCATCCGTGCCGCGAGTCTCGACCCGCAGATCGGACAGCTCGGCGCGGGACCCGTTGATGCCCCAGACGCCGTAGGCGTCCGCGCCCTCGGTCAGGATGCGCGCGGTGGACCCGCCCTGGGGCGCCACGACCAGATGGTTGGTCGGGCTGACGTAACGGTGCAGCAGAATGCCGCTGCTGCCCTGGCCCGTGGTGTGGATATCGGTCGAGCCCTCTATCACCGCTTCGCCCACGCCCAGCATGTAGAAACCGTCAGAGCTCTGCCCGGTGGTGCTGATCCGCAGCGTCGAGCCCGGCCCCGAGGTGAATCGGCGCAGGAACGAGTCCGGGTAGGTCAGGCTGTAGCCCAGTTCGACGCCGCGCGCATACGATCCGCCGGTCGTCTGCACGTCCAGCACGCCGCCCGCATCCAGCGTAATGGCGGTGTTGTTGCTGGTCATGACCCCCTTGGGCCAGGGATTGCCGCCCGCGGGCGCGGCCTCGATCTTGAGGGTCGCGCCATTGCCGATACGCAGCTGGCTCGCCGTGCCGAACGGCGTGTGGCCCAGGTTCACGCCCTGGTACCCGCGGATCGTCACCGAGGAGCTCGGCGCCAGCGTAAAACTCGCCTGGGAGTTCACGGTCGATTGGAGCCCCAGGCCCGTGGTCGTCACCGTCGTGATGGTGACGTTGGTGCCGGTCTGGAAATTGATGTTGGCCGCCGGCCCGTTCGTGGCGAAGACACCCAGGTCCACATTGCCGATGGCGATGTTGCCGGGTCCGAAGTTCAGCGTGGCGCCGCCGACGCGGATCGCCGAGCTCGAACCCGTGCCCGTGACGCTGTCGCCGCCGTTCAGCGTGAACGTGGTGCCCGCGGGTACGGTGAACGGCGCGTAATTGGCGCCCCAGGCCGTGGTGGCGGCCAGCGACATGGCCGCGCCCATCGAGCGGGAGAACAGGGGCTTGGGAGGACTTGCGTGGTGTGCCATCCGATTCGTCTCCGTGATGACGTCCGGGCAGCAGGCCGGGACGCTCAAACCAGACCCCGGGGCAACCGGGGGTAACGACGATAGACTTCGATACCTACGCCAAACGTCCTAGTCCGGACGTGTGATTGGTGTAAATATTCTCATCAAAATTTCGGATAATCACTTTTTTTTGCACACTATGACGTCGGGTGTGCCATTTTGACAACGGGTCTAGCATCGACTTCGGACCGGCGGAGCCAGCCTGGCGCGGCGGGAATCACCACACCCGGAATACGCGTCCGGTCTGCGCGCCTTCCACGCTGCGGCTATAGGCCGCCGCGACGCGGCTGGCCGGCGCCGATTCAAAGCCCAGGAAGTACGGGCCGTAGCTGTCCAGCGATTCCGTCAGCACCGTCGGGCTGACCGAATTGATGCGGATGCCGCGCAGCTCCACGGCGGCGCCGCGCACGAACCCATCGATCGCCATATTGACCGCGGACGCGTTGGCGCCGTAGCGGATGGGTTCATCGCTGACGATGCCGCTGGTGAGGGTGATGGACCCGCCGTCATTGACGTAATGCTGGCCGATCAGCGCCAGGTCCACCTGGCCCAGCAGCTTGTCGTGCAGGCCGATCTTGAACTGCTCGGCCGTCATTTCCGCGAGCGGCCCGAAATGCAGGCTCCCCGTGGTGGAGACGATGGCGTCGACCTTGCCCACGCGCTCGAACAGGGCGCGGATGCTGTCGCTGCGGGTCACGTCGACCTGATGCTCGCCCCGGGATTTGCCCACGGCGATGATGTCATGGCGCTGGCCCAGTTCCAGGGCGACCGCGCGGCCTACGGTGCCAGTGGCGCCGATCAGGATGATTTTCATGGGGAACTCCAATTCGTCTGTGTAGGGGAATGCGCCCGCGACACCGCCAGCGCCTGAACGCATTCTGACCAAGGGAGGACCCGGGAAAAATCCTAAAATGGTGGGATCATTCCACACTCAGGGTGCGCAATTCATGGACCGCTTGCTCAGCATGGAAGTCTTCGTGGCGGTTGTCGAACTGGGCAGCCTGACCGCGGCGGCGGCCCGCCACGACATGTCTCCCGGCATGGCGGCCAAGCACATCAAGGGGCTGGAAACGCGACTGGGCCTGAGGCTCATGAACCGGACGACGCGACGCCAGAGCCTGACCGAAGCCGGCCAGGCCTATTTCGCGCGCTGCAAGGTGATCCTCTCGGACATCCGCGACGCGGAACAAGGCGCCGAAGCCATGCTCGCGGCCCCGCGCGGCCATCTGCGCATCACGTCTACCGTGACTTTCGGGTCGTTCGCGCTGGCCCCGGCTATCGCCGACTATCTGGCCGTGTATCCCGACGTCAGCGTGGACCTGGCCTTGAGCGACGCCGTCGAAGACGTGGTGGCCTCGCGCTACGACCTGGCGGTGCGCATCGGCGAGCCCGCCGACTCGGGGCTGGTGGCGCGCAGGATCGGGCGTTACCAGATGATCATCTGCGCGGCGCCGGCCTATCTGGAACGCCACGGCACGCCCCAAACCGCCGGCGACCTGGCGCGCCATCAATGCCTGGATTTTTCCTACTGGAACCGCCGCGCCAGCTGGCTTCTGAATTCGGAAGCGGGCGGCGCCGCCTATCCGGCCGGGCGCTTCGTGTCGAACAACGGCCAGGCGCTGCGGCAGGCGGCGCTGGCCGGATTCGGCATCGTGCTGCAGCCGGAGTTGCTGCTGGCCGAGGACGTCCACGCCGGCCGCCTGGTTCCGATCCTGCAAGCCGTCTGGCCCGCCCCCCGGCCGATCTCGCTGCTGTATCCGAAGGATCGCAAAGCCCTGCCCAAGCTCACGACTTTCGTGGACTTCATGGTGAAAAGGTTCGCCCGGCCGGCGAAGTAGCCCAAGCCTCGAACTTGCCGCCTTTTGCTAGACTGACCGGCTCGATTTTTCCCTTTACCCCGGTTCCCCCATGCCCCAGGAAGCCCGCCCCGACCCCAGCGCCGACGATATCGCCAAGGAAATCGCGGCCGCCATCGTCGCGCACAAACTGCCGCCGGGCACGCGGCTGCGCGAGGAGGCGCTGGCGGGGGTGTACCAGGTCAGCCGGACCAAGATCCGCGCCGCGCTGCTGATGCTGTCCAAGGACAAGCTGATCAACATCGTGCCGGACAAGGGCGCATTCGTGAGCAAGCCGGACGCGAACGAGGCGCGCGAGGTCTATGCCGTGCGGCGCATCCTGGAAGCGGCCCTGGCGCGCGAGTTCGTGGCGCGCGCCACGGCGGCCGACTATCGCCGCATCGACGCGCATCTGGCCGAGGAAACCCGGGCGCTGGAGAACGGCGACGTGCAGGAACGCAACCGGCTGCTTGGGCACTTCCACATCCTGCTGGCCGAGACGGTGGGCAATTCGGTGCTCACGGGGATGCTGCGCGAGCTGTCCGCTCGCAGCGCGGTCATCACGATGCTGTACCAGAGTTCGCACGACGCCAGCTGCTCCTCGCGGGAGCATCGCGACTTCATCGAGGCCGCCCGTCGGGGCGACGCGGAGCGCGCCTGCGCGCTGATGGACGCGCATCTGGAGCACGTGCAGACGACGCTGAACTTCAAGAGCGGCGGCCAGGCCCGCGGCGATCTGGTGACCGCGCTGCTCAGTTGACGCCGGCCCCGCCGGCCGGGGCGGGCGCCCCTGCCCGCAGCAGCTGGCCCATCCGCTGCTGCAGCCACTGCTCCGTCTCGCTCAGGCTGCCGCCCTGCAGCCAAAGCGTGCGCACGGACAGCATGGGCAGGAACAGGTCCGCGCAGCGCACGCTGACGAGCTGGTTGCTGAAGCCTTCGTATTCGCCAATATTCAGCGGCAGGATGGCCCAGCCCACGCCGTGGGCCGCCATGGCGGCGATGTTGTAACTGCTATCGGCCCGCCATACCGACGGGCTCAGCACGACCTGCTCCACGCCGTCCATCTGCATGAGCAGTTGGCGATGCCGCGCCAGGTCGTTGCGCCCGACTTCGGCCAGCGCCGCCAGCGGGTGGCCCTGGGCGACGAAGATGCCCTGGGCCACATTGCCCAGATGGCGGTGCGCGAAGGCGCTGCCGGGATCGCCGCGGTCGAATTGGAAGGCCAGGCTGGCGCGGCCCTGCTCCACGTAGCCCGCGACTTCCGTGGCGGTCCCGTTGAGCTGGGTGAGTTCCAGCGCCGGATAGCGCTCGGCCAGTTCCTTGAGCAGTTGGTCCGCCACCAGGTAGGGCAAGCCTTCATCCAGGGCGATGGAGAGGCGCGCCTCGCGCCCGGCGGCGAAGGCCAAGGCGCGCTGCTCCAGCGCGCCGGCCTGCCGCAGCAGTTCGCGGGCCTCCTGCAGCATGACCTCGCCGGCGGGGGTCAGGGTGGCGTTGCGCCGCGACCGGTCGAACAGCTCCACGCCCAGATCCGCTTCCAGCAGGCCCACCGAGGTGCTGATCGCGGACTGCGCCCGGCCCAGGCGGCGCCCGGCCGCCGAGAACGATCCGGCCTCGGCCGCGGCGGCGAATTGACGCAGTTGGTCCAGCGTCCATTGCATAGGCTATCCCTCCATGATTCATCTATTTTATAGATGGATACCAACTTTTTTTCCTCAATTACAAGATAGATAATGGCGGCCCCTGAAACCCGGCCATCCCGGCACCGCCCGCGCAAGCGGGGCGGCAAGCGTTTCAGTTCCAGGAGTAGAACCATGCAGCGGACCGAACCGAACGCTGTCGCCACGGCCGCGCCCGGCCGCTGGCTGGTGCTGGCCATCGTGTCCAGCGCCTTGCTGTTGATCGTGGTCGACATGACCGTCCTGTACACCGCCCTGCCGCGGCTGACGCATGACTTGAACGTCAATGCATCGGAAAAACTGTGGATCGTGAACATCTATGCGCTGGTCGTGTCCGGCCTGCTGCTGGGCATGGGCACGCTGGGCGACCGCCTGGGCCACAAGCGCCTGTTCATGGCGGGGCTGGCCGTCTTCGGCGTCGCTTCCCTGGCCGCCGCCTATTCGCCGGGCGCCGCCACGCTGATCGCGGCGCGCGCGCTGCTGGCGGTGGGCGCCGCCATGATGATGCCGGCCACGCTGTCCATCCTGCGGCTCACTTTCGCCGACGAGCGCGAGCGCGCGGTCGCCATCGGCGTCTGGGCCTCGGTCGCCTCCGGCGGCGCGGCCGTCGGCCCGGTCGTGGGCGGCGTGCTGCTGGAGCATTTCTGGTGGGGCTCGGTCTTCCTCATCAACGTGCCCATCGTGCTGCTCGCCCTGCCGCTGGCCTGGCGCCACATCCCGGTCAGCCGCGCGGACGCGTCCCGCCCCTGGGACTTGGCCGGGTCCCTGCAGGTGATGGCGGGCCTGATCCTCTGCGCCTACGCGCTGAAGGAACTGGGCAAGCCCGCGCCCTCGTGGGCCCACGCCGGCCTGGCCTGCGCGGCGGGCGCCGCCCTGCTGGCCGTGTTCGTCCGCCGCCAGCGCGCGCGGCCCTATCCCCTGATCGACTTCGCCATCTTCCGCAACCGCGCCTTCAGTTCGGCCGTGGCCTCGGCGCTGTTCGCGGCGGCGGCGCTGCTGGGCATGGAGCTGGTGTTCAGCCAGCGGCTGCAGCTGGTCATGGGCAAATCGCCGCTGGAAGCCGCGCTCTTCATCCTGCCTCTGTCCGCGGCCGCCTTCATTGCCGGACCGCTGGCGGGCTGGATGCTGGGGCGGGTCGACAGCGCCCGCATGCTGTTCCTGTCGCTGCTGGTCTCGGGCCTGGGCATGGGCGGCTACCTGTTGAGCTACGACGCCACGCTCTGGCCGCAGATGGCCAGCCTGTGCGTGCTGGGCGCGGGTATCGGCGCCACCATGACGGCGGCGTCCAGCACCATCATGCAAAGCGCCACGCCGGAACGCGCCGGCATGGCGGCCTCGATCGAGGAAGTGTCGTACGAACTGGGCGGCGCGCTGGGCGTCACCCTGATGGGCTCGATCCTGTCGGGCGTGTACGCGCGCTCGCTGGCGGTGCCCGACGGGCTGCCCGCATCGGATGCCGCGCGCGACAGCCTGGACCAGGCGCTCATCATCGCCGAGGACGTGCCGGCGGACCTGGGCGCGACGCTCGCCCACCTGGCCAGGACGGCGTTCGACGCCGGCTACGCGGCCGTGCTCGCCACCGCCACCGTGCTGCTGCTGGCCACGGCGGCGTTCGTGCTGCTCAACCGCAAGCGCATGCGCGCCTGAGCCCGCGCCCGCCGCTCAGCCATTGCGGAAGGCGTGGTCCATGTCGGCGATCAGGTCCTCCTCGTGTTCCAGCCCGATGGAAATCCGGATCAGCCCCTCGGACACGCCGGCCGCGTCGCGCTCGGCCGCGGGCACGCCCGAATGCGTGGTGGACGCCGGATGGCAGATCAGCGATTCGGTGCCGCCCAGGCTCACGGCCGAGCGGAACAGGTGCAGCGCGTTGATGAAGCGGAACGCCCTGGCCCGCCCGCCTTCCAGCACGAAGGCGAAGGTCGAGCCCGGGCCCGTGCACTGGCGCTTGTAGACCTCCTGGTAGGCGCGGTCGGCGATCAGTTCCGGATGGTAGATCCGCAGCTTCTCGTGCGGATTGCCCGACAGCCATTGCGCCACCTTGGTGGCGGTGCGCGCCGCCTGCTTCATGCGCAGCACCACGGTTTCCATCGAACGCGTGATCATCCAGCAGGAATGGGGATCCAGCTGCGAGCCGAAGGCGCTGCGGATGGCGCGCACCTTCTTGATCAACTCTTTGCTGCCCGTGACGGCGCCCGCCACCAGGTCGCTGTGGCCACCCACGTATTTCGTGAGCGAATACACGCAGAGGTCCACGCCGTGCTCGGCCGGCTTCTGGAAGATGGGGCCCAGCAGCGTGTTGTCGCAGACCGAGATCGGGCGGTAGCCGTGCCGCCCCTCGAACGCGTCCAGCTCGTTCTTCATGGCCTCGAAGTCGATCAGCGCATTGGTCGGGTTGGCCGGCGTTTCCACGTAGAAGAGACGAACCGGCCCCTGGGCCGCGGCGGCCTCCAGCGCCTCGCGCATGCTGCTGGGCGACAGGCCGTCGCGGATGGGATGCGAACCGATGCCCCACTCCGGAAAGATCCGGGAGATCAGGGTTTCGGTGCCCCCATACAGCGGCACCGACTGCACCAGCTGGTCGCCCGGGCGCAGGAACGCCAGGAAGACCGCGCTGATCGCCGACATGCCGCTGGAAGTCACGGCCGCGTCCTGCGAGCCGTCCAGCAGCGCCAGCCGGTCTTCCACGATTTCCAGGTTCGGGTGATTGAAGCGGCTGTACACCAGCCCCGCGGATTCGCCCTGCGGCAGGGGCTTGCGGCCCGACACCAGGTCGAAGAATTCCGCCCCGTCCTCGGCCGAGCGGAAGGCGAAGGTGGAGGTCAGGAACACCGGCGGCTTGACGGCGCCCTCCGACAGGAAGGGGTCGAACCCGTAGGACATCATCTGCGTTTCCGCGTGCAGCGGGCGGCCGAAGATGTCCTTCTTGTGATAGCTGGAGTAACTCATGGTCTGCCTCTCTCGGTTTGCGGGTCGCGCATGCGAAAACGATAGCGCCGGCGGCCCGGGGATGCATGGCAGTATGGGCGCGCGCCGCGGCAATATTCTTTCCATTTCAACTGCCTGGCGGCGATAATGGGAAACAACGTTTCCCATATGAAGAATTTCATGAAAGACACTGCCTCGTTACATCAACTTGACGCGATCGATTGGAAAATCATGAAAATCCTTCAAGAAGATGGGCGGCTCAGCAACGCCGAGCTGGCCGAGCGCGTGTCGCTGTCCGCCTCCCCCTGCTGGAAGCGGCTGAAGCGGCTGGAAGCGTCCGGCGTGATCCGCGGCTACCAGGCCATCCTGGACCGCCGCGCGCTGGGCATGGGGGTGGTGGCCTTCGTCAGCATCTCGCTGGAAAACCACACGGAAAAGACCTGCCAGGCCTTCGAGGCCGGCGTGCTCGCCATGCCCGAGGTGCTCGCGTGCCACAACACCACGGGCCAGCACGATTACCTGCTGCACATCGTGGCGCGCGATTTCGACGCCTATTCGGAGTTCGTGCGCAATCGCCTGCGGCCCTTGCCGGGCGTGAAGGAGCTGTTGAGCACGCTATCGATGCACGAGGTCAAATCCTCGGCCAAGCTGCACCTGTAGCGCCGCCCCGCCGCTACAGCTCGCCGGGCACCACGCGGTTGCGGCCCTGCCGCTTGGCCTGGTAGAGGCCGCGGTCGGCCGCCTGGATCAGCTCGGTGCACAGCTGCTCGTCATGGGGCACGGCGGTGGCGGCGCCGATGCTCACCGTCAGCCAGGGGCCCGAGCCCGCGTCCTTCTGGGGAATCTGCATGGCCTCGACCGCGCGCCGCAGCTTTTCGGCCGCCAGCCGCGCGCTGCCGGCCGGCGTGCCCGGGAGCACCAGCGCGAACTCCTCGCCGCCGAAGCGCGCCGCCAGGTCGGTGGAGCGGTCGCAGCTGGCGAAAATGGTGCTGGCCACGCGCTTGAGGGCCTCGTCGCCCGCAATGTGGCCGTAGGTGTCGTTGTAGGACTTGAAGTGGTCCACGTCTATCATCAGCATGCTGATTTCGCGGCTGTCGCGGCGCGCGCGCTGCCATTCCGCGTTCAGGTATTCATCGAAATAGCGCCGGTTGCCCAGGCCGGTCAAGCCGTCGGAATTCGTGAGGCGGCGCAGTTCCATATTGCTTTCCAGCAGCTGCTGCTGGCTCTGGCGCAAGGCCTGGTAGGCCTCGTCGCGCTGCACCAGCGCCAGATAGGAGCGCGAGTGGTAGCGGATGCGCGCCACCAGCTCGATGGAGTCGGGCAGCTTCACCAGGTAATCGTTGGCCCCGGCCGAAAAGGCGGCGCTCTTGATCGCCGGGTCTTCCTTGGTGGACAGCACGATGATGGGGATGTCGCGCGTCACCGGATGGCTGCGGTATTCCTGCACCAGGCTCAGCCCGTCCACGCCCGGCAGCACCAGGTCCTGCAGGATCACGGTGGGACGCGTCTGGATCGCCACCGACAGCGCCTTTTCGGGATCCGAGCAGTAGTGGAAATCGATATTGCCCTCCGTGGCCAGCGCCCGCCTGATGGCTTCGCCGACCATCACCTGATCGTCGACGAGCAACACCATGGCCGCATGCGAATGCAGGTTCGCCGAGGCCGAGCTGTCAATGGGAGGGTACATAGTCAGTCCTTCTTTTTTTGGCAATGTCCGGCCGCTCAGGCAAATGCCTGTATCAAGCGGGGAGCGATTTGGTCCAATGGGCAGATTTCCACGGCCGCCTGCATGGCCGCCGCGGCCTTGGGCATGCCGTACACGGCGCTGGTGGCCTGGTCCTGGGCGATGGTCAGGCAGCCGCGCTCGCGCAGCGCCCGCAGTCCGCGCGCGCCGTCCTGGCCCATGCCCGTCAGCAGCACGCCGACCACCCGGCCGCGCCAGTGCTGGGCCACGCTGTGGAAAAACACGTCGATGGAAGGCCGGTACAGGCTTTCCTTGGGATCTTCGGCATACCGCAGCGTACCATCGGCCAACAGGCGCAGATGGTCGCCGGTGCCGGCCAGCAGTATCTGGCCGGGCGCGGGCGACTCGCCTTCGCGCACCAGCCGCACCGGCAAGGCCGCCTGGTCGTTGAGCCAATCGGCCATGCCCGCGGCGAACGATGCGTCCACGTGCTGCACCAGCACGATGCCCGCGGGAAAGTTCGCCGGGACGCCGGCCAGCAGCTGCGCCAGCGCCGCGGGGCCGCCGGCCGAGGCGCCGATCACCAGCAGGCGCCGCGGATCCGCCTGCGGCCCCGGCCCGGCCACGGGGCTCAAGGCGGGGCGCTTGCCGTAGCGGCCGATCAGCCAGCCGATATTGCGGATCTTGCGCAGCAGGGGCGCGGCCGCGGTGCGCAAGTCGGCGCAGCCCGCCACCGGCGTGTCGGCGGCGTCCAGCGCGCCGTGGCCCATCGCGTCGAACACGCGCGAGGTATGGCGCGCGACGTCCGCCGTGACCACCACGATGGCACAGGGCGTTTCGGCCATGATGCGGCGCGTGGCCTCCACGCCGTCCATGACGGGCATGATCAGGTCCATCAGCACCAGGTCCGGCCGGTCGCGGGCGCACAGGTCCACGGCCTCCTGGCCGTTGGCCGCCACCCACGCCACCTGGAGCTCCGGCTCCAGCGCGATCGCTCGCCGCAGCATTTCCACCGCCAGCGGCATATCGTTGACGATCCCGATTCTCACGTGCTCGCCTTCCCGATCAGGTCTTCCACGGCATCGAGCAGCGCATCGTCATGGAAGCTGCCCTTGGCCAGATAATAATCGGCGCCGGCGTCCAGCCCGCGCCGCCGGTCCTCTTCGCGGTCCTTGTAGGACACCACCATGACCGGCAGGGAGCGCAGCCCCGGGTCGGCCTTGATGCACGACACGAGTTCGATGCCGTCCATGCGCGGCATGTCCACGTCGGTCACGACCAGGTCGAACGGCTCGCTGCGCAGCATGTTCCAGCCGTCCATGCCGTCCACCGCCACGACCACGTCGAAGCCGCGGTTCAACAGCAGCTTGCGCTCCAGTTCGCGCACCGTGAGCGAATCGTCCACCACCAGCACGCGCTTGCGGCGGCGCGCCTGGGCCGAGGCCCCCGGCCCGTCCACGCGGGCCAGCCGCCCGCCCTCCACCAGCTTCTGCACCGACCGCAGCATGTCTTCCACGTCGAGGATCAGCAGCGGCGTGCCGTCGTCCATCAGCGAGCCCGCCATCACGTCCTGCACCTTGCCCAGGCGCGGATCCAGCGGCTGCACCACCAGCGTGCGCTCGCCCACGTAGCGGTCCACGGCGATGCCGTAGAGCCGGTCGTGGTCGCCCACGAGCACCACGCAGACCGTCTCGGAGAACGGCGCGGGCTCGGCCGCGCTGAGGATCTGGCGCGCAGAGACCAGCCCGACCTGGCGGTCCATGAACCGGAAATGCTGGTGGCCTTCCAGCTGTTCGATGTCCTCGGCGCGCACTTGCAGCGCATGATTGACGTAGGCCAGCGGAAACGCGTAGATCTCGTCCTGCACTTCGACCAGCAGGCTGCGCACCACCGACAGCGACAGCGGCATTTCCAGCATGAAGCGCGTGCCCTGCCCGGCCTGCTGATGAATGCGCACGGCGCCGCGCAGCTGCCGCGCCATGGTCTGCACCACGTCCAGCCCCACGCCGCGGCCCGAGATCTCGGTGACCTCGCCGCGCGTGCTGAACCCGGACAGGAACAGGAATTCCAGCAGCTCCGCCTCGGTCAGGCGCGCGGCCGTCTCCGGGCTGGCCAGCTTGCGCCGCACTACCTCGCCGCGCAGCCGCTCCGGCGAAATGCCGGCGCCGTCGTCGCTCAATTCGATCAACAGCATGCCGGCCGCGTGGCGCGCCGACAGCCGGATCAGGCCCTCGGGCGGCTTGCCCGCCGCCACCCGGGACGCGGGCATTTCTATGCCGTGGTCCACCGCGTTGCGCAGCAGATGGGTCAGCGGCGCATCCAGCTTTTCCAGGATGTCGCGGTCCACCTGCGTGGACTCGCCCTCGATTTCCAGCCGGACCTGCTTGCCCAGCGAACGGCCCAGGTCACGCACCATACGCGCCAGGCCGCCCACGCCGTCGCCGAAGGGGCGCATGCGGCAGGCCAGCGCGGTGTCGTAGAGGCGCTGGGCCAGGTGGCCCATGCGCCAGCCGAATTCGTCGACCTCGCTGGCGCGCTGCGACAATTCCTGCTGGCATTGCTCGACGATGCGCTGCGCGTCGTCCAGCGCCGCCTGCGCGCGCGCGTCCAGGGCCTGCCCGGCCAGCGCGGCGCGCACGCCGTCCAGCGCCTGTACCGCCCCCGCCTGCATGCGCCGCAGCCGCAGCAGCGACGCGCCATACGGCGCGATCCAGTGCGATTCCACCAGCGTCTCGCTGGACAGCCCCAGCAGCTTGTTCAAGGTGTCGGCGGTGACGCGCAGCACCCGCTCGCCGTCGCCCAGCCCCAGATCGGTGCTGCGCCGCGTCGGGGCCGAGGGCGAGGCCGCGGCAGGCGCGGGCTCGTCCAGCGCCGGGATCGGCGGCAGGAAGTCGGAAGGCCGGGGCGCGCGCGGCGCGGCGGGCGCGGGCGGCTGCGCATGGGCCGCGCCGCTCAGGCGCGCCACCAGCGCGTCGATCTCGCCGCCCAGCTCGGTGCCCGGCGTGGCCACGCGCTGCAGCAGGTCGGCGCCCAGCAGCAAGGCGTCGATGTCGGCGGCCTGCAAACGCAGGCGGCCTTCCTTCGCCTCGACCAGGCAGTCCTCCATGGCGTGCGCGATGCGCACGGCGGGATGCAGGTCCACGATGCGGGCGGCGCCCTTGAGCGAATGCGCGGCCCGCATGCAGGCTTCCAGCTGCGGCGCCGAGGTCGGATCGTGCTCCAGCGCCAGCAGGCCGTTGTTCAGCACCTGCACCTGGGTGCGGGTTTCGAGCTGGAACAATTCCAGGAGCGACGCGTCGCGCATCTGTTCCGGGTTCACGCCAGGCTCCGTTCCAAAGCTTGCATCAGCAAGGTCTCGTCCAAGACGCCCACGGCGCGGCCGCCGCAGCGCGCCACCCCGCGCGAATACTTCAGGCTCGCGCCCTCCACCGTGGCGGGCAGCGGCTCCAGCCGGCCGAGATCGACCGAGTGGATGCCCTCCACCTCGTCCACCGGCAGCACCACCGCCCGGCCGGCCCCGCCGAGGATCAGCATGCGCGCGGCCGCCGGGCGCTCGCGCGCCTGCGCCATCGCATCCAGGCCCAGCAGCCGGGGCAGCGACACACAGACGGTGAGCGTGCCGCGCACGTTGGCCACGCCCAGCATCGCAGGATCGCGGCGATGCGGCAAGCCCAGGATGCGGCGCATGCCGGCCACTTCGTCCAGCGCGCGGGTCGGCAATGCCAGCCATTCGCGCTGCACGCGGAACACGAGCAGCGAGGAAAGGTCGCCCCGTTCCTGCGTGCCGGCGGCGGCGTCGTCGCCGTCTTCCATCTGCGGCGGCAGGCGGTCCAGGATGCGCTTGGCCGCCGCGGCGTAGACGGGACAGTTGCGGCAATGCACGTGCGCCGGCAGCTGCGGACAGCTTTTGTCGCCGCGGATGCCGATGCGGTTCCAGCAGTCGTCCACGTCGGACAGGATGCCCAGGGGTTCAGTCACGTCGCGCCTCCTCGCGCGCCGCGCGCGCCTGCAGGCGGCGGGCGCCTTCGTGGTCGCCGTCGGACGCGACCAGCGCGGCCAGGTGCAGCAGGGCCTTGCGGTGCGTCGGATCCAGGTAGAGCGCCTTGCGGTACGCGGCCTGGGCCTGGCGCGCCTCGCCCGCGGCATCCTGCAGCAACCCTTGCAGGTACAGGGCCTCGGCGCTGGCGCCGTGCGCATCGAGATGCAGCCGGCACTGCGCCATGGCGTCGCTCACCCGCCCCTGGTCCGCCAGTGCGGCAATGCGACGCAGCGATTCCTGCGCGCCCTGCTCCGCCGACGGCGCGGCGGGCATCGCAGCCCGCGGCAGCGGCAGGCCGGACGCCGGCGCCTGCGGCATCGGCCGCCTGGGCGGCGTCCAGGCGTGCACCAGGGGCCGCGCGGGCGGCGGCGCGGGCGCGGCCGCCGGAGGCGCCGAAGGGCGCGCCTGGAAGGCGAACGACCGCGCCAGCGGCACCGCCGGCAGCCGGCGCGCGGTCAGCAGGCTGGTTTCGGCGGGGCCGACGAACAGCGCGCCGTCGTCCCGCGTGAACCGCAGCAGCACCTGCACGGCGCGTTCCTGGGTGGCCGCGTCGAAATAGATGAGCAGGTTGCGGCAAAAGACGAAATCGTACGGCGCCGCGCCGGCCAGCAGGCCGGCGTCGAACAGGTTGCCGGCGCGGAACCGGACGCGGTCCGCCACCTGCGCGGCGAGCCGGTGGCCATCGGCCGTCTCGGTGAAATAGCGGTCACGGTAGGCCAGACCGTCGCCCCGGAACGAGTTGCGGCCGTACAAAGCGCGCTGCGCGAATTCGATCATGCGCTGGCTGATGTCGACCGCGTCGACCTGGAAACGCTCGGCCGGCACGCCCGCGTCCAGCAGGGCCATGACAATGGAATACGGCTCTTCGCCGCTGGAGCAAGGCAGGCTCAGCACGCGCAGCACGCGGTTCTCGGCGCCCGCGGCGTACAGGCGCTCGCGCGCCAGCGCGGCCATCGCGGCCTGCGATTCGGGATACCGGAAGAACCAGGTCTCCGGCACGATGACGGCTTCGATCAGCTGCTGCATTTCGTCGGGCGAGGCCTGGGCCTGCAACAGATAGTCGCGCTCGTCCTCGACCCCGGCCGCGCCCATCCGGCGCCGCACCGCGCGCTCCACGGCGGCGCGGCCGATGGAGCCGCTGTCCAGCCCCATCCGCCGCTTGAGCAGCGCGCTGAAGTCGTCGATCAGCATCATGGCCGCGCCTCGCCGTCGGGAAACAGCAGCGCGCGCACCGGCGCGGGCAACAGCTCGTCCACGGTCACGGCCTGCACCATGCCGCGGGCGTCGCTCAGCACCGGCCCCAGGTAGCGCGCGCCGGGATTGTCCAGGCCGCCGGGCTGGAAGGCGGCGGGATCGAAGTGCGCCGTCTCGGTCGCCTGCTCCAGGATCAGTCCCAGCAGGCGCTCGCCCGCCCCCGGGCCGGGCCGGTAGCGCAACAGGGCCAGGCGCGTGCTGGTCACGGCGGCGGCGGCGCCCCGCCCGGCCAGCGCGCTCATGTCGATGACCGGCACCGACGCGCCCCGGCGGTCCAGCAGGCCCGCCACCCAGGCGGGCGCGCCGGGCACCTGCTTCAGGACGCGCAGGCCCAGCACCTCGGCCACGCCGCCCGCCTCCAGCGCATAGCGGTCCTCGCCGATGCGAAAGAGCAGGTACAGCCGGCGTCCGGCCGCCGCGCGGGGAGCGTGGTCCGCCATGGCCGTCGTCACACCTTGAAGCGCGACACGCCGCTGCGCAGGTCGTTGGCCACCAGCGTCAGCTCTTCGATGGCCAGCGTGGACTGGCGCAAGGATTCCACCGTCTGCTGCGCCGCGTCGCTCAATTGCTGCAGCGCCTGATTGATCTGTTCGGCGCCGGTGGCCTGCGCCTGCATGCCTTCGTTGACCATCTGCACCCGCGGCGCCAGCGTCTGCACCTGCTGGATGATCTGCGACAGCTGGTCGCCCACCTGCTGCATGTCGGCCATGCCGCGGCGCACTTCCTCGGAGAACTTGTCCATGCCCATGACGCCGGCCGATACCGACGACTGGATCTCGCGCACCATCTGCTCGATGTCGTAGGTGGCGACGGCGGTCTGGTCCGCCAGGCGGCGGATCTCGGTGGCCACGACGACGAAGCCGCGCCCGTACTCGCCCGCCTTCTCGGCCTCGATGGCGGCGTTGAGCGACAGCAGATTGGTCTGGTCGGCCACTTTCGTGATGGTGGTCACGACCTGGGTGATATTGCCCGCCTTCTCGTTGAGGATGGCCAGCTTGGCGTTGACCGAGCCGGCCGCGCCCACCACGTTGCGCATGGTGTCTTCCATGCGCGCGAGCCCCACCTGGCCGCTGCCGGCCAGCGCCGCGGTCTGCTCGGCGGCGCCGGATACCTCGGTCATGGTGCGCACGAGTTCCCGCGAGGTGGCGGAAATTTCCCGCGAGGTCACGCCGATTTCGGTGGTGGTGGCGGCCACTTCCGAGGCGGTCGCCTGCTGCTGCTTGGACGTGGCCGCGATTTCGGTGACCGAAGTGGCCACCTGCACCGCCGAGCGCTGGGTCTTGCCCACCAGCCCCGTCAGCTCGTCCACCATGCCGTTGAAACCGGTCTCGATGGCGTTGAATTCGTCCTTGCGGGCCAGTTTCAGGCGGCGGGTCAGGTCGCCGCCGCCGGTGGATTCCAGCGTCCTGACGATGTCGCGCATGGGATTGGCGATCGCCCGCATCAGCAGGACGCCGCAGACGACGGCCGCGGCGATGGCCATGGCCAGCGACACCAGCATGCCGACTTCCGCGCTTTCGACGGACTTGCGGATCGCGGCGGCGGCCTCGTCGGCCTGCCGCTTGTTCTCGACCACCATCCGGGCCAGGATGTCGCGGCCCTTGTAGAAAGCGGGCCGCAGCTCCGCCTTGATGCGCGCCTGCGCCCGGCCCGGGTCCGCCAGCGTGGCGGGGGCCAGGATGTCGGCGCGGATGCGCTTGTACTCCTGCAATTCCCGCTCGAACTCGTCGAACATCTGGCGGTCGTCCTCGCGCGCGACCGTGCGGCGGTACTGCGCGATGTGGTCTTCCAGCAGTTGGTCGTTCTTGGGCAGCGCTTCCAGGGCGCCCAGGCGCTCCTGTTCGCTATCGGTGCTGAACGCGTCCTGCACCGCCACGAAGCCCGCGAACCAGGAGGCGCGGATCGAGGTGCTGTAATAGATGCCGGGCACGGCGTCGCTGTTGATCAGCTCGGCCTGGGACTCGATGACCAGCAGGCGCCGGTAATCGACCACCACCATCAGGGCCATGATGGCCAGGATGACCATGAAACTGGCCAGGATGCGCTGGCGGAGGGTCAGATTCTTCATGCCGGGAAACCTTTATGCAGTGTCAACTCGCCGATTCGGTCGAAATATTCTGGAACAAGATAGGGCGCGCCGCCCTTCCGAGTATTACGGAATGTGGAGTTCGTCGGCAATTATTGCAAAGGCGTGGGGAGCCAGCCACGAAAAACGCGGAAACGGCCCCGGATAGGGACCGTTTCGTCGGGAAAAAGCAAAGTCCGCTTACAAGGCTTGTGTTTTGGCCCGCCTATGGGTACCAGGGCAGCCGGCAGGCGATTTACTGCCAGAGCGCGGCCGGAGGACGGTCCTGGACCCAGTCGCGAGCCTGCCCGTAGGCATGCGCCAGCCGCAGTACGGCCAGGTCGCCCCGGGGCGGTCCGATCAGCTGCATGCCCATGGGCAGCCCGGTGGCGTTGAACCCTACCGGCACGCTGATGACGGGGCAGCCCGCCAGCGTCCAGGGCGTCACCGTCTCCATCCAGCGGTGATAGGTGTCCATCGGGCGCCCGGCGATCTGCCTGGGCCAGTCCAGCGAAGCGTCGAAGGGGAACACCTGGGCGGACGGCACCGCCAGGTAGTCCACCTCCTCGAACATGCGCAGCACCGTCTGGTACCAGGCGCTGCGCTCTTCGGTGGCCTGGTAGACCTGCCGCGCCGTCATCCCGTCCAGCCCCTCCACCTCCCAGATCAGCGCCGGCTTGACCAACTTGCGCGTCTCGGGGTTCTGCACCAGGGCATGGAACTGCCCGCCCACCATCAGGTGGCGGTGGGCCAGCCAGATCCGCCACAGGCGGTCGCCGGCGAAGGGCACGCGGTAGTCCAGGGCCTCGCAGCCCACCGCCGCCAGGTCGCCCAGGGCGCGCTCGCACAGGTCCAGGATGCCCGGTTCCATGGGCAGGTAGCCGTTCCAGTCGCCCAGCCAGCCCACCCGCTTGCCGCGCAGGTCGGCATCCAGCGGCTGGGCGAATTGCGCCGGGTCGTCCGAGAGCGACAGCGGCACGCGCGGATCGTGGCCGGCCATCACGGACAGCAGCAGGGCCACGTCGCGCGGCGAGCGCGCCATCGGGCCTTCATAGGACAGCTGCTTCAGGAACACTTCGGGCGCCGGCCCGAACGGCACGCGCCCGGCCGACGGCCGCATGCCGTAGACGTTGCAGAAGGCGGCCGGATTGCGCAGCGAACCGCCGAAATCGCTGCCGTCCGCCACCGGCAGCATGCGGGCCGCCAGCGCCGCGGCCGCGCCGCCACTGCTGCCGCCCGCGGTTTTCGCCGGGTTGTAGGGGTTGCCGGTGGTGCCGTACACCCGGTTGTAGGTGTGCGATCCCAGGCCGAATTCGGGCACGTTGCTGCGGCCGATGAAAATGGCGCCGGACGCCCGCATGCGTTCGATCATGATCGAATCATGCGGCGTCACCAGGTCCTTGTAGACGAGCGACCCCATGGAGGTGACCATGTCCCGCACGGCGGTCAGGTCCTTGGGCGCCTGCGGCATGCCGTGAAGCCAGCCCAGCCACTGCCCCGCGTCCAGCTGGGCGTCGCGCTCGGCGGCCTCGCGCATCAGGTCGTCGCTGTCGCGGCGGGCCACGATGGCGTTGAGCTTGGGATTGACGTGGTCGATGTGCGCCAGATAGGCCGCCATGACCTCGCGGCACGACACCTTGCGCAGCCGGATCGCCTCGGACAGCGCATGGGCGGGCATGGCCACGATGTCGTTCAACGGGGCGTCGGCCCGGGGGGCTGTTGGCATGCTTGTCTCCTTGTGGCGCTCCGCCTGCCGGGCGGGCGCAGACGAGATACTACCGAAACCGGGCCGACGGCGCCCGCCTGGCGCAACTTCCGGGGCGCCGCTTGCGCCAGATCAAACCGCCCGCGCCCGCCGCCGCCCTAAGATCGCCTATTGCGCCCCGCCCGGAGACGACCTTGACCGACACCGCCGACCTCTGCACCGAAGCCGAAATCCAGGAACTGGTGCACGCCTTCTACGCCAGGGCGCGCGCCGACGCGGCGCTGGGCCCCGTTTTCGAAAGCCAGGTGCACGACTGGGACGGGCACCTCGCGACCCTGTGCGATTTCTGGTCCGCCGTGCTGCTGGGCACCCGCCGCTTCACCGGCATGCCCATGCCCAAGCACGTCGCCATGCCCAACCTCAGCGCCGAGCTGTTCGAACGCTGGCTGGCGCTATGGCGCGAAACCACCGACGCCCTGCCCAACCGCGCCCTGGCCGACGCCGCCCAGGAAATGGCCCGGCGCATGGCGCGCAGCCTCTGGTACGGCTACCAGCTCAGCCGCGATCCCAGCCAGCCCCTGACGGAACTGCGCCCCGCCTGATCACTCCACCCGCCACCAGCCCGGCAGCAGGCCGCGCACCTTGGCGCGGCGGTAGCGGTCGTCGATCAGGTGCACCGTGCCGACGTCCTGTTCGGTGCGGATCACCCGGCCGGCGGCCTGCACCACCTTCTGCAGGCCCGGATAGAGATAGGTGTAGTCGTAGCCGTTCTCCACGCCGTAGCGCCGATCCATGGCGCGCTTGATGTTCTCGTTCACGGCGTTCACCTGCGGCAGCCCCAGCGTGGCGATGAAGGCGCCGATCAGGCGCTTGCCCGGCAGGTCCACGCCTTCGGAAAAGGCGCCGCCCAGCACGGCGAATCCCACGCCCTGCCCGCTCTCGGAGAAACGCGCCAGGAACGCGGCGCGGCCGGCCTCGTCCATGCCGGGCGTCTGCGTCCAGATCGGCACGCCGGGATGGCGGTCGCGCATCAGGTCGGCCACGCGGCGCAGGTAATCGAAGCTGCTGAGAAAGCCCAGGTAATTGCCCGGCCGCTCGGCGTACTGGCGCGCGATCAGGTCCGCGATGGGCGCGAGCGAGCGCTCGCGGTCGCGAAAGCGCGTGGACACATTGCCCACCACCCGCACCGCCAGCTGCTCGGCCTGGAACGGGGCGGCCACGTCGATCCAGGCGGCGGCCGCCGGCAGGCCCAGCGTGTCGCGGTAGAACTGCTGCGGACTGAAGGTGCCGGAAAACAGCACCGTGGCGTGCGCCGCCGCGTAGCGCCCCGCCAGGTACGGCGCGGGGATCACGTTGCGCACGCACAGGGTCGAGGGCGGCGTCTTGGCGCCCGCGGCGCCCGGGGCGCTCACGGTCACGTCGAACAGCGCGTGCGGGCCGAACTGCTCGGCCAGCCGCATGAAATGCAGGGCCTCGAAATAAAAGGCCAGCACCGGGTCGTCCTGCGCCAGGGGCGACAGGCCCATGTGGTCGGTGATCGCGGCCACCGCCTTCTGCACCGCCGCGAGCACGCCGGCGGGCGCCTCGTCATAGGCCTGGTAGGCCTCGCCCTGCTTCTTGTTCAGGGCGTTCCAGGAACGGTTCAGGCCGTCCAGCGCCTTCTTCAGGGGCTTGGGCGCCGCGTAGCGCGCGGCCGACAGCGCGGCCTGCTCCAGCTCGCCCGTGTACATGCGGCGCGCCCGGTCCACCAGGTTGTGCGCCTCGTCCACCAGCACCGCGACCTTCCACTGGTTGGCCTGGGTCAGCCCGTGCAGCATCGCCGTGGCGTCGTAGTAGTAGTTGTAGTCGCCCACCACCACGTCGCTCCAGCGCGCCATTTCCTGCGACAGGTAATACGGGCACACCTGGTGTTCGGCGGCCGCCAGGCGCAGCGCGGCGGCGTCCAGGCGGACGTGCGCCAGCGCGGCCTCGCGCGCCCGCGGCAGGCGGTCGTAGAAGCCCTGCGCCAGCGGGCAGGACTCGCCATGGCAATCCTTGTCGGGATGCACGCAGGCCTTGTCGCGGGCCTGCATGTCCAGCACCCGCAGGCCCGGCGCCGCGGGCTGCGCGTTGACGGTTTCCAGCGCCTCCAGCGCCAGGGCGCGGCCCGGCCCCTTGGCCGCCAGGAAGAAGAGCTTGTCCAGCCCCGCGCCCGGGCAGGCCTTCAGCAGGGGGAAGATCGTGCCCAGCGTCTTGCCGATGCCGGTGGGCGCCTGCGCCATCAGGCAGCCGCCGTCGCGCGCCGTCCGGTAGGCGGCCACCGCCAGCTCGCGCTGCCCGCTGCGGAAGGCGCCGTGCGGGAACGCCAGCGCCTCCAGCGCCGCGTCGCGCGCCTGGCGATGGGCCAGTTCGCTCGCGGCCCAGGCCAGGAAGCGGCCGCACTGTTCTTCGAAGAACGCCGCCAGCGCCGCCGCCTCGTGCGTTTCCACCAGCACCGTTTCTTCCTCGGTGGCCACGTTGAAGTACACCAGCGCCACCCGCAATTGCGCCAGCCCGCGCGCCTGGCACAGCAGGTGCCCGTAGACCCGGGCCTGCGCCCAATGCGCGGCGCGGTGATTGTCGCGCACGCTTTCCAGCCGGCCGCGATAGGTCTTGATCTCTTCGAGCTGGTTCGCCGCGGGGTCGTAGCCGTCGGCGCGGCCGCGCACAAGCAGGTTCTCGTGCAGGCCGGACAGCGGCACCTCGGTTTCGTAGTCCGGCCCGCGCCGCGCCGTCACCGCCGCATGCCCGGCCATGCCCTCCAGCCCGCTCGGCGCGGGCGTGAAGCGCGAATCCAGATCGCCCGCGCGGGCCGTGAACTCGCACAGCGCCCGCACGGCGACGGAATAGCGCGTCGCCGGGGCGCGCCCGGGCGCGGCGTCTTCCACGGAAGCGCTGCCGGGCGGCGCAGCGGATGCGGCATCTTCCCGGGAGGGGCTGACCGCGGACGCAGCGTGGGCGGCCGCGGTCACGGGGCATCCTCCTGCCAGCTCACGTGGCAAACGCTCACCGGCATGCCGTGCGCCACGCAGTATTCCAGCCAGCGGATCTGGTTGTCCTGCAGCTTGTCGCCCGGCCCCTTGACCTCGATCAGCTCGTAGCGCCGCTCGCCGGGCCAGAAGCGGACCAGGTCCGGCAGGCCCGAGCGGTTGCCCTTGACGTCGCGCAGCAGCCGCGCGAAGAACAGCTTCAGGTGCGCCGCGGGCAGGCAGTCCAGCGCCTGCTCCAGCAGCGGTTCCGACAGCGCCCCCCAGAACACGAAGGGCGACTGCACCCCGCGCTTCTCGGCGTACCGCGCCAGGATGATGTCGCGGTAGCCGGGCGTGTCGAGCAGCGCCAGGCACTCGGCGAAGCGCGCCTCGCGCCGCAGGGGGAAGTCGGGCGAATCGAGGTCGGCCGGCCCGCGCTGGAACGGATGGAAGAACGCGCCGGGCACGGGCGCGAACACGGCCGGCCAGCACAGCAGGCCGAACAGCGAATTGATGAGCGCGTTCTCCACGTAATGGACCGGCGCGTCGTCGCGATGGAGATAGTCGCGCGCCACGAACTCGACCGCGGCCGGCTGGCCGGGCCGCGGCAGGGACAAGTCCCTGCGCTCCACCGCGGGCGGGCGCCGCCGCGCCGGGGCGCTCTGCCCCGCCCCGCGCATCAGGCGCGGCATCATGCGCGCGAGCCGCTGGCTTTCCTCTTCGCTTTCGGGCTCGGCCTGGGCCTGCGCCGCCAGCGCCAGCGCCTCGTCGAACCGCGCCATGCGCTCGTAGACGCGGATGCGGCGGTGGCGCGCGCCGGGGTAGGCGCACAGCGCGTACACCCGCTGCGCGGCTTCCCAATCCTGGGCGCGCTCGCAGGCCTGGCCGATCCGCAGCAGCACCTTGCCGCGCCGCTTCTCCAGCCAGGCGTTATCGCTGGCGCAGGCGTCCACCGCGGGCAGCAGCGCGTCGATCTCCGCGCCGGCTTCCAGGGCCTCGCGGCAGGCGTGCAGCGCCAGGTAGCGATCCACGTCGTCGCGCGCCTGGAAGGCTCGCGACGCGGCGTCGAACGGCACGGTCTCGTACTGGAACACGCCCAGGTCCGCCAGCACGAATTCCGACCAGTCCTGGCGCAGATTGCCGAAGAACATGACGCGGAACCGCTCGCACTGGTCCGCCGCCATCACGCGCCAGACCGGCTCGCCCGCCCGCGGATGCCAGGCGGCATACGGCTGCGCCCGCGGGTGCAGCGGCCGCAGGGCCTCCAGCAGGTCCGCCTTGCGGGCGCCGGCCTTCACCGGCGCGCCCGGAAACACCGCGGCCAGCTCGGCCCGGGTATGCAGGCCGAAGAACTCGTCCAGCGTCATGGGCGCCTCGGCGTCCAGCCAGCCCAGCGCCGCTAGCGGCGCGGCGGCTTCACGGGTGCCGGGGATCTCTTCGTAGGCCAGCCGGGTGGCGCGGAACCAGGGCCCGCGCCGCATCAGCATGCGCACCAGCAGCGCCCGCGACGCTTGCGGCAAGGCCTGGAAATCCGCCAGGAAGCGAAGTTCCGCGTCGTCCAGCAGGTCGGCGTAGCGTTCGGCGATCCACGCCAGGGCGCGCTCGAAATTGTGCAGGTAGTAGTAGCGGTGCGGAGGAAACATCGGCGCGGCCGGATAGCTGGGTATTTATCCAGTAATCATAGCAGGCCCGCCCGCTCCCCGCCGGCCGGAGCGTGGCGGACGATGTCGAAGCCCTCGTCCTCGCCCGGCTCCACGAAATACGCGGTGATCGCGTCGAATTGCGCTTCGCTGGTGGTGTACGGATGGGTGCCCGACGCGTTGCGCGCCCGCAGCCGCGCCTTGCACACGGCGTCCGGCACGTCCAGATAGTGCAGGCGGTGGGCGCAGCCCGCCTGCTCCGCCACCTGGCGCAGCCATTCGCGGCTGCGCCGCGTGTTGGCCGGAAAGTCCAGCACCACCGACAGGCCCGCGCCGGCCAGCGAGGCGACGTGCTCGCCGATCGCGTTGCGCAGCCGGGCGGCGCAGCGGCCGTAGTCCGCCACGTCCAGGATCTCGCCGGGATACAGCGCCGCCAGCCAGCGGTCTTCGCTCAGCAGCATGGTGCAGGGCCCGGACGCCAGCTCGGCGGCCAGCGTGGATTTGCCGGCGCCGATCTTGCCGCACAGAAAGTGCAGGGTCGGCGCCGGAACGCAGGGAGTGGAAAGGGAAAGCGACATCGGGGCTCCTGGGAACGAATACCGGAGGCGGGAGACCCAAACGAAGAAACCCGCCTATGGCGGGTTGTCTGGCAATGTGCTGACGCGCGCTAACCCACCATGCTTGCGATGGCGGGAATAATTCGGGCGAACGAAGGTGGCGGGCGCGTCATGCGAAAGATGATGCGCCGCGCCACCGCGCCTGTCAAATCGCGGGCGCCTCGCCGGCCTCAGCGAGCCGGCTGCGGCGCGGCCCCGACTTCCTTGCGGACCTTGGCCACGTCGGCGGCGCTGACGGCCGCCGCCTTGTTGCCCCAGCTCGACCGCACGAAAGTCACCACGTCGGCCACTTCCTTGTCCGTCATGCGCCAGTCGAAGCCCGGCATGGCGTACGCGGTCGGCGCCGCCGCGGTTCCCGGCATCTGCGCGCCCTTGAGCACGATATGGATGAGGGATGCCGGATCCGCCGAGTTCACCGTGGAGCTGAGCGCCAGTTGCGGGAACGTCTCCGAATAGCCCTTGCCGGTGCTGCGGTGGCAGGCCGCGCAGTTGTTGAGGAAGGCCATGGCGCCATCGCCCTTGTCCTTGCCCGCGCGCAGCGCCTGCGCCACGGAGTCGTCGTAGGCGAGCGCCTGGGTGGCGTCCTTGTTCACCGGCGGCAGGCTCTTCAGGTACGCCGCGATGGCGTTCACGTCGGCGTCGGACAGGTGCTGCGTGCTGTCGCCCACCACCTGCGCCATGCCGCCGAAGGCCGCGGAATGGCCGTTGCGGCCGGACTTCAGGAAAGCCGCGATGTCTTCCTTGCTCCAGCTGCCCAGGCCGTCGGCCATGTCGCCGCGCAGGTTCTTGGCCAGCCAGCCCTCGACCACGCCGCCCGACAGGAAAGCCGAGCCGTCGGCCGCGGTCAGCGCCTTTTCCTGCAAGGCGAAACCGCGCGGCGTATGGCAGGTGCTGCAATGGCCCAGGCCCTCGACCAGGTACTGGCCGCGCAGCAGCGCCTCGCGGTCCGCGCCCGTGAGATCGCTGGCCGCGGGGCCGCTCACCGCGTCGGGCGCGAACATCCAGCGCCACACGCCCAGCGGCCAGCGCATCGACAGCGGCCAGCTGATGTCGGTGTCCTTGTTGGCCTGCTTCACCGGCTGCACGCCATGCATGAAGTAGGCGTACAAGGCCTTCACGTCATCGGGCGTGACCTTGGCGTAGGCCGTGTAGGGCATGGCCGGATACAGCGAATGCCCGTCCTTCGCGACGCCGTGGCGCACCGCCCGGTCGAAGTCCTCGTAGGTGTAGTCGCCGATGCCGGTTTCCTTGTCCGGCGTGATGTTGGTGGAGTAGATCGTGCCCAGCGGCGACTCGATGCCCAGCCCGCCCGCGAACGGCTTGCCGTCCTTGGCGGTGTGGCAGGCGATGCAGTCGCCGGCGCGCGACAGGTACTCGCCCTGCTTGATCATCTGCGCATCGGTCGCGGCCGGCGTGCCGTCGGCCGCCCACGCGGATCCCGCAACCAGGGCGGAGAGCGCCGCAACAATGGTCTGCTTAATCATTGTTCCGTCTCCTTACGCCTGGACCAGCGGGCCGGGGTTCTTCAGGTACTGGTCGCGGATCGCCTGCGCGGCCCAGAAAGCCAGCGCGCCGACCAGGCCGGTCGGGTTGTAGCCCATGTTCTGCGGGAACACGCAGGCCCCCATCACGAACACATTGGACACGTCCCAGCTCTGCAGGTACTTGTTGACCACGCTTTCCTTCGGGTTGGCGCCCATGATGGCCCCGCCCGTGTTGTGCGTGCTCTGGTAGACGCGCGTGTCGTAGCGCGCGCCCTTCTTGCGCACGGCCACGAAGTGCTTCTCCGGCTTCATGGCCTTCGCCACTTCCTCCATGCGCTTGCCCATATGGCCCAGCATGTCGAACTCGTTGTCGTGCCAGTCGAAGGTCATGCGCAGCAAGGGCTGGCCGAAGCTGTCCTTGTAGGTCGGGTCCAGCGAGAGGTACGCGTCGCGGTACGACATCACCGAACCGGAAATGCCGATGGTCATATAGCGCTGGTAGGCGTCCTGCACGCCCGCCTTCCACGCGGTGCCCCAGCTGGGCGTGCCCGGCGTGGTGGGCGTCTGCTTGATGGGTCGCCCGCCGTAGCGCACGTGGCGGATGCTGGCCCCGCCCAGGAAGCCCAGGGGGCCGTGGTCGAACTGGTCGCCGTTCAGGTCGTCCATGCCCACGCCGCCGGCGCCCGTGCCCACGAAGGGATTGAGCTGGGTGCCCTTGGGCAGCAGCACGTTCACCGCGCCGTTCATCTGGTAGGCGTAGTTCTTGCCGACCACGCCCTCGTTGGTCTTGGGATCGTAGGGCTTGCCGATGCCCGAGAGCAGCAGCAGGCGCACGTTGTGCATCTGGTAGGCGGACAGGATCACCAGGTCGGCGGGCTGATCGACCTCGCGGCCCTGCGCGTCGATGTAGGTCACGCCGACGGCCTTCTTGCCGGTCGAATCCAGGTTGACGCGGATCACGTGCGATTGCGTGCGCAGTTCGAAGTTGGGCTTCTTCAGCAGCACCGGCAGGATGGTCGTCTGCGGCGAGGCCTTCGAATACATGTAGCAGCCGTAGTTCTCGCAGAAGCCGCAGAAATTACAGGGGCCCAGGCGCACGCCGTACGGGTTGGTGTACGGGCCGGACGCATTGGCCGCGGGCGCCGGATAGGGATGGAAGCCCACCTCGCGCGCCGCCTTGTCGAACAGCTGCGCGCCGTAGGTGGTGGTGAGCGGCGGCAGCGGGAACTCCCTGCTGCGCTTGCCTTCCAGCGGGTTGCCGCCTTCCACGATCTTGCCGTTCAGGTTGCCGGCCTTGCCCGACGTGCCGCAGACGTACTCGAACTTGCTGAAGTACGGCTCCAGCTCGTCGTAGGTGACGCCGAAATCCTGGATGGTCATGCCTTCGGGAATGAAGTCCTTGCCGTAGCGCGTCTCGTAGCGCGTGCGCAGTTCCAGCTCCTCCGGCAGCACGCGGTAATGCATGCCGTTCCAGTGGAAGCCCGCCCCGCCCACGCCGGTGCCCAGCAGGAACGAACCGTTCTGGCGGTAAGGCACGGCCACGTCGTCCACGCCGTGGCGTATGGTCACGGTTTCCTTGGAGAGATCCTGGAACAGCTTGCCGCGCACGGAATAGGCAAGCTCGTCGATCACCTTCGGGTACTCGGCGTCCTTGGGCGTGTCCTGCATGCCGCCGCGCTCCAGCGCAAGCACGTGCAGGCCGGCCTCGGTCAGCTCCTGGCCCAGGATCGCGCCGGTCCAGCCGAACCCGACCAGCACCGCATCAACTTTCTCTTTTTTGATCGCCATGGCTCAGCCCTTCTCCCCAGAGATCGACACCGGACCGTAGGGGTACTTCACGTTGGGCTGATCCGCCCAGTCCATGTAGTCGGCGCGCGCGCCGGGGAAGCCCACCATCTTCCAGCCCACCATGTTCTTGTTGCCGCCATAGATCGGATCGGCGAAGAACCCTTCCTTGGTGTTCGACAGCAGGAAGCTGAAGAACGTCCGCGAGGGCACGGTGTCGAATTCGATCTTGCCGCCCTGCAGGTCCTTCAGGATCTGCTCCTGCAAGGGCTTGTCGAGGTCCGCGTAGACCTTGCCGTGCGTCTTCATGCACCAGAGATCGCAGGCTTCGATGCCGTTGCGGTAGACCTGGCGCGGGTTCTGGTTCAGCTGATAACCCAGTTCGGGCACCACCTCGGGATGGAACGGCCCCTGCATGTACCAGAGCTTGCCGTGGCCGAAAGGCGTTTCCATCTGGCGGTCGATGAACTCGGGCACGCCGGCCTCGATGGCGCCGGGACCGTACTCGTCGGCGGGAATCAGGTGATCCACCGCCGCGACGATGAAGGCCCATTCGGCCTTCGTGAAATAAGTGGGTTCATAAGGCTTGGCCGGGCGCGCGGCGGCGCTTTCCGTTCCGTTGGTACAGCCGGTGGTCATTGCGCCCACCGCCAACGTCGACGCCGGCACGATTGCCAACGCCTGCAGAAACCGCCTGCGCGGCTTTGCGTCTTCTGTCATAGACATCTCCGTGAATACTCCAAGTTGCCCTAGCGCGCGAGCGAACATGACCTGGAAACACGAACCGCCGAGCTAGTGACAACACGCTCTTCGCTTGCAGAAAAACGACCGCTTCCGTGAAAAGGGACACAAGAAGCGGTGCCGCCATTATGCGCTTTTTGGAGCAACTGATACGCTCACTTGACCATATCAGACAGATTTTCTTGACATGAAAATATCTTTTGCTTTAAGGACTACGTAAGCGGTCCTGGACGGTGGGTCTTGGCTGACATGGCGATGAACGATCAGGGCCACCGATGGCCTGATGGGGAGCCCGCGCGGTGCCATCGCGAGGCGCAGCCGGGCCTCGTCCGGGCCCTCGCATCCAGCGCGGCGCACGTCATCCGGCGCCTGCCCGATGGCAGGAGGCGATCCTTCCGAAGCGCGCAAATGCGGGGCCGAACGCATTAACAACGCTAATAGGACGCTCTGTTAATTTAATTAGTCCTGCCTCCCTCCGACACTTACAGTGTCATCGATTCATGGGAGGGAACACGTGTCGCAGCACCAAGAACCCACAAGCCGGACGCTGGACATCCTGTCCGCCTTGATCGCCTTTCCCACCGTCAGCCGGGACTCGAACCTGGGCCTGATCGAATGGGTGCGCGACAGCCTGCGCAGGCAGGGCATCGGCGCGCGCCTCAGCTACGATGCCACCGGCGCCAAGGCCAATCTGTTCGCCACCATCGGGCCCGACCTGCCCGGCGGCATCGTGCTGTCGGGACACACCGACGTGGTGCCCGTCGACGGCCAGGACTGGAGCAGCGATCCGTTCAAGGCGCGCATCGCCGGCGGCCGCCTCTACGGCCGCGGCGCCTGCGACATGAAGGGATTCCTCGCGGCCGTGCTTGCGTCCGTCGACCGCCTCGCGGCGGCGGACCTGCGTCGTCCGGTCCACCTGGCCTTCACCTATGACGAAGAAGTCGGCTGCAAAGGCGTCAGGACGCTGCTGGCCGACCTCCAGGCCGCGCGGATCGCGCCCGCGGCCTGTATCGTGGGCGAGCCCACCGAGATGCAGGTCGTGACGGCCCACAAGGGCAGCCGCAACTACCGCTGCTGCGTCCGCGGCAAGGAGGCCCACGCCTCGCGCACGCAGGACGGCGTCAATGCCATCGAATACGCCGCGCGCCTCATCGGCCACATCCAGGACCTCGCCGACGAATACGCCGAGGCGCCGCGCCCGGACAGCGCCTTCGACACGCCTTACGACACCCTGCAGACCGCCCTCGTCACCGGCGGGCTGGCGCGCAACATCGTGCCGCGCGACTGCGAATTCATCTTCGGCTACCGCTACCTGCCCGACAGCGACCCCGACCGCATCGTCGGCAGCATCCAGGACTACGCCCGCGACCAGGTGCTGCCGCGCATGCGCAGGCGGCACGCGGCGGCCGACATTCTGTTCGAAAAGCAATCCGACAATCCCGCGCTGCGCCCCGGCCCCAACGCCGCCATCGCCCGCTTCGTCATGGGCCTGTCCGGCGCCGGACACGCCGGCCCGCACGTCAGCTACATGACGGAAGGTGGGCTCTACCAGCAGGCCGGCGTCGCTTCCGTGATCTGCGGGCCGGGCAGCATCGAGCAGGCCCACCGGCCGGACGAATACGTGGAACTGAGCCAGCTCGCGCGCTGCGAAACCATGATCGCCGCGCTGTGCGAGCACGCCGCCGAATTCCAGACCGATACGGAAACGACAGGAGAAGCCCGATGATCCCCCAAGCCACCGGCGCGCTGCGCCGCGCGCCGGCCGCCCTCATGGCCGCGCTGCTGTTCCCCTTGTGCGCGCAGGCGCAAACGCAGGCGCCCGCGCCGCTCAAGGACTACCCGCGGCAAGCCATCACGCTGATATCGCCCTTCCCGCCCGGCGGCGGCAACGACGGCGTCGCCCGCCTGCTGGCCAACGAGCTGGGCCGCATCACCGGCCAGTCCGTGGTGGTCGAGAACCGGTCCGGCGCCGGCGGCAACATGGGCACGGCGGCCGTGGCCCGCGCCAAGCCCGACGGCTATACCCTGGTGCTGTCGCAGAACAGCGTGATGGCGGTGAACCCCGCCATCTACAAGAACACCGGCTTCGACGCGCTGAAGGACTTCACCCCCGTGTCGCAGATCACCTCGGCCCCGCTCGCGCTCGTCGTGCGCAAGGAAAGCCCCTACCTCACGCTGGCCGACTACCTGAACGACGCCCGGGCCCGGCCCGGCGCCGTCACTTACGCCACGCCCGGCAACGGCACGCTGTCGCACCTGACCGGCGTGCTGCTGGCGCGGCAGAAAGACCTGTCGCTCGTGCACGTGCCGTACCGGGGCGCAGGCCCTGCCGTCAACGACCTGCTCGGGGGCACGGTGGACATGCTGATCACCTCGCCTCCCTCGGTCGAGTCCCTGGTCACCGGCGGCAAGCTGCGCGTGCTGGGCGTCACCCACGAAAGCCGCATCGGCGCGTTCGAGCAGGCGCCCACGCTGGCCGGACAGGGCATCGCCGACGTCTCCATCGAAGGCTGGTACGGCGTGTTCGCGCCCGCCGGCACGCCGCCCGAACGCGTGGCGTACCTGGCCGCCGCGATCAGCCAGGCGGCGCGCGCGCCGGCCGTGCTCGACAAGATCCGCCAGGACGGCGCCGAAGTCGTCGCCAGCGAACCCGCCGCGTTCGCCCGCAAGCTGCAAGACGAAACGACCTACTGGGCCGGCGTCGTCAAGACGGCGAAGCTGGCGGTGGACTAGGGCCGTCTCAGGCGTGCTTGCTGATCGCCCGGGCCGCCCGGATCACCAGCGGCCCCAGTTCGCTGCGCGCGCGCTCCAGCGACCAGCGGGGCTTGGGCACCGAGATGTTCAGCGCGCCCATGGGCTGGCCCTGGTCGTCGTGGATGACGGCCGCCACGTTCAGGTCACCCGGGTAGAACTCTTCGTCGGCGTAGGCGTACTGGTCCCGCCGCGCTTCATCGATGAAGGCGCGCAGCGTGGCGAGGTCGGTCGTGCTGCGCGGCGTGTGCTTGATGCGCGCCACGCCGCGCAGCTTGCGGTCCAGTTCGGCCGGCGGCAGCAGCGCCCACAGGGCGCGGCCCGACGCTGAGGCCACGCAGGGAATGCGCGTGCCTGCGGGCATGTATTCCGGGATGTGGCGCGCCGGCGCCACGCGCATCACGAACACCATGTTGTCCTGGTCGTCGGGCACGCCCAGGTTCACGATCTCGCCGCATTCCTGGTTGACCTGGTGCAGCACCGCGTGCGCGTGCTGGAACAGGGGCTGGCGGTAGAGATAGCTGTAGCCCAGCCCGACGGCCTTGACCGTCACGCTGTAACGCTTGGTGCGCGGATCCCGCCACAGGTAGCCGCCCCGCTCCAGCGTGTGGGCCACGCGCTGCGCCGAGCCCATGGTGATGCCGTTCTCCCGCGCGATTTCCTGCAGCGTCAGCGAGGCGTGGGCGCGAAAGGACTCCAGCACGGCCAGGCCCTTCTCCAGCGACTGGATCATCAAGGCGGAAGGTTCGGACATCGGCACTCCAAGGGTAGGAACGGGCGCCGCGGCCCCAGGCAAACCCTAGGTGCCCGGGCCGCGGATCGAGCAGTATAAAAACGCTCAGAGATATCTCTATCCGTATTTTGTTATCGCATAGCGATAAAACCATACAAGGGAGTCGCAACGCAAGTGCCGACCTCTCCGGATTTGACGCGTTCTTCCCTGCCGTCCGCCCTGCCCCCGGCGGTCGACGTGGCCATCATCGGCGCCGGCATCATCGGCGTGAGCGCCGCTTACGCGCTGGCCCAGGCCGGCGTGCGCGTGGCGGTCTTCGAAAAAGGCGCGGTGGCCTGCGAGCAGTCCTCGCGCAACTGGGGATGGGTGCGCACGCTGGGCCGCGAGCTGCCGGAGGTTCCGCTGGCGCTGCGCGCGAACCAGCTGTGGGGCCAGATCCAGGACCGCATCGACGTGGGCTTTCGCCGCAGCGGCATCCTGTACCTGCAGGAGTCCGACGCCGACGCGGCCGGGCACCAGGCCTGGATCGACGGCGCCCGCGCCTACGGCATCGACGCCCGGCTGTTGGGCAGCGGCGAGGCCCGCGGCCTGCTGCCGCAAACCGCCCGAAACTGGACCGGGGCCATGTACAGCGCCAACGACGGCGTGGCCGAACCGCAACTGGCCGCCCCCGCCATCGCCGCGCTGGCGCGCGCCGCGGGCGCGCAGATCCTGGAGGGATGCGCGGTACGCGGCGTGGAGCTCGCGGCCGGCCGGATATCGGCGGTGGTCACCGAGCGCGGGCGCGTCGCCGCCCAGGCCGTGCTGGTCGCCGCCGGCGCCTGGTCGCGGCTGTTCTGCGGCAACCTGGGCGCCGATTTCCCTCAACTGAAAGTCCGCGGCTCGGTGCTGCGCACCACGCCCGTCGAGGGCGGGCCGGCCGCCGCCGTCAACGGCCGCGACTTCACCTGCCGCAAGCGCGCCGACGGCGGCTACACCGTCTCCCAGTTCGGCGCGTCCATGGCCGACGTCGTGCCGGACAGCTTCCGCCTCATGCGCCATTTCCTGCGCTCCTGGCTGGCCAACCGCGACTTCGTGCGGCTGCGCTTCGGCAAGCGCTTCTTCGAAGAGCTGGGGATGCCGCGCCATTTCCCGGCGGACCGCGCATCGCCCTTCGAGCGGCATCGGGTGCTGGACCCCCGCCCGTCCGAGCTCGGCATCGAACAGGCCTGGCGCCGGCTGACGCATGCGTTTCCCGTATTCGCCCAAGCCAGCATCCTGCAGTCCTGGGCCGGCTACATCGACGTCACCCCGGACGCGATGCCGGTGATGGACGCCGTCCCGCGCCTGCCCGGCCTCTACCTCGCCTCGGGCTTCTCGGGGCACGGGTTCGGCATCGGCCCCGCCGCGGGCGAGGCCATGGCGCAACTCATCCAGGGCCGGACGCCCGCCATCGATCTGCATCCCTTTCGCTATGGCCGCTACGGCTCCTAGGAGATCTCCCCCATGCCCATCCGCGCACTGGCCGCAACGCCCTCCCGCCCACTCGCCCGCCGCGCCGTCCTCATGGCGGGCGTGGCCGCCCTGCTCGCGCTGGTCCAGCCGCCCGCCGCGCGCGCGCAGGCCTGGCCGGACAAGCCCATCCGCATGATCGTCGGCTATCCGCCGGGCGGCGGCACCGACACCGTGGCGCGCGTGCTGGCGCAGCAGCTGGGCAAGCAGCTCAAGCAACCCGTCGTCGTGGAGAACCGCGCCGGCGCCAGCGGCACCATCGCCACCCAGCAGGTCATCCGTTCCGAACCCGACGGCTACACGGTGCTGTTCGCCACCGCCTCGCCCCTGACGGGCGCGCCGCTCACGGTCAAGGGCCTGACCTACGATCCCATGAACGACCTGATCCCGGTCTCGCGCATCGGCGGCGGCCCGTTCATCCTGGTCGCCCACCCCGCCTTCCCGCCCAACACGCTGCCGGAACTGGTCGCCTATGCGCGCGCCCATCCCGGCGAGGTCAATTACGCGTCGCCGGGCGTCATGACCGCCAACTACTTCTTCTCCGAACAGCTGAACATGGACGCCGGCATCAAGACCGTGCACGTGCCCTACAAGGGCAGCGCCGCGCTGCTGAACGACGTCATGGCCGGACAGGTGCAATACACGCTGGACACCCCAGGCACCACCCTGCCCCTCATCAAATCCGGCAAGCTCAAGGCCCTGGCGATTTTCAGCGAGAAGCGCCTGGACCGCGCGCCCGACATTCCCACCGCCAAGGAAGGCGGATTCCCCAACATGGTGGGCGGCTCCTGGTACGGCTTGCTGCTGCCCAAGGGCACGCCGCCGGAGGTCGTGGACGCGCTGTACAAGGCCACCAAGGTCGCCCTGTCCGGCGAGGACGTCCGCCGCGCCATGGAAGAGCGCGACGTGATCATCGAAGGCAGCACCCCCGACCAGTTCCGGACCTACCTGCTCGCCGAATTCAAGCGCTGGCAAGGCGTGACCGAGAAGCTCGGCATCAAGCCGCAATGAGCCCCCCGCGCGGCGCCGACGCGCCCGCCCGCAACAAACACCACCGCCCCACGCCGGAGACCTCCATGCCCGCCACGCCCTACGCGCCCGACCTGACCTCGGGCAGCGCCCCCACCTCCATGCGGCCCACGCTGGCCGGCCTGAAACACATGATCTCGGCCGGCCACTACCTCGCCACCCAGGCCGGCATGGATATCCTGCAGGCCGGCGGCAACGCGGTCGACGCGGGCGTGGCGGCGGGCATCGCGCTGGGCGTGGTGCAAAGCGATATCGTGAACTTCGGCGGGGTCGCGCCCATCCTGGTCTATCAAGCCAGCGCGCGGCGCGTATTCAGCATTTCCGGACTCGGCGGCTGGCCCCGGGCCGCCCGATTGGAAACCTTCCTGGAAAAGCACGGCGGCACGATACCGGCCGGCGTCCTGCGCACCGTCATCCCGGCCGCGCCCGACGCCTGGATCACCGCCCTGGAACGCTTCGGCACCCTCAGCTTCGGCGAAGTGGCCGCGGGCGCGATACGCCTGGCGCGCGATGGCTTCGTCATGTATCCGCTGATGGCCGAGGTGCTGGCCGAGAACGAAAAGAACTATGCGCGCTGGGCGTCGAGCGCGGCCATCTACCTGCCCGGCGGCAAGCCCCCGCCCGCAGGATCCATCTTCCGCCAGGCCGACCTGGCCGCCAGCATCCAGTACATGGCCGATGAAGAGCGCCTGCGCCAGGGCCAGGGCCGCGCCGCCGGCCTCGCCGCCGCCCGCCGCGCCTTCTACGAGGGCGACATCGCCGCCGCCATCGTCAAATACCACCAGGAAGAAGGCGGCCTCGTCACCCGCGAGGACCTGCGCGATTTCTCGGTCGACGTCGAGCCCGCGCTCGCCACCGATTTCCACGGCACCCAGGTGCACAGCTGCGGCTTCTGGTGCCAGGGCCCGTCGCTGCTGCAGATGCTGAACATCCTGGAGCCGCGCGACCTGCGCGCGCTGGGCCACAACTCCGCGCCCTACATCCACCTCCTCACCGAAACCATCAAGCTGGCCTTCGCCGACCGCGAGGCGCACTACGGCGATCCCCGCCATGTCCCCGTGCCGCAGCAGGCGCTGCTGTCCAAGGACTACGCCCGCGCCCGCCTGGCCATGATCGATCCCGATCGGGCCGGCCCCGACATGCCGCCCGCCGGCCGCCTGCCCGACGCGCGCGGCATCGACCTGCGCGCCGCCGGCCCGGACGACATGGCGCGCACCGATCCGCGGCTGGACACCTCCTACGTCGCGGTGGTGGACAAGGACGGCAACGCCTTTTCGGCCACGCCCAGCGACGGCTCGTACAACGTGCCCGTCATCCCCGGCACCGGCCTTTGCGCCTCGGGACGCGGCAGCCAGTCCTGGGCCGAAGCCGGCCATCCCTGCGCCATCGGCCCCGGCCGCCGGCCGCGGCTCACGCCGAATCCCTCCCTGGCCATCCGCCCCGGCGGCTACGTCATGCCCTTCGGCACGCCGGGCGGCGACGTGCAATGCCAGGCCATGCTGCAAACCTTCCTCAACATCGAAGTCTTCGGCATGGAAGTCCAGCAGGCCATCGAGGCGCCCCGCTTCGCCACCTTCAGCTTCCCGTCCTCGTTCGAGCCGCACAACGCCATGCCCGGCCGGCTGATGATCGAAGACCTGGTCTCCCGCGAAGTCGGCGACCGACTGGCCGCCATGGGCCATACCGTCAAGTGGTGGCAGGACCGCAGCTGGCGCGCCGGCGCCATGTGCGCGGTCAAGCACGACGTCGAGACCGGCATCCGCCACGGCGGCGCGGACCCGCGGCGGCCGGCCTATGCCATGGGGTGGTGAAGCGACGGCTCCGCCTGCGCGAGCCCCCGGGCCTGGACCACGCCGCTTGCGCGGTCCAGCCCCAGCAGCACCATGTTGCGCTCGTAGTCCTCGGCCAGCAGCCGGATGACGTCCCGCACGCCTTTCCTGCCTCCGCAGGCCAGGCCGTACAGCGTCGGCCTGCCGACGAACACCGCCCGCGCGCCCAGCGCCTGGGCGCGGAGGATGTCCGCGCCGCTGCGAACGCCGCTGTCCAGGAACACCGGGATGCGGCCGCCGACCCGATCCGCAACGGCGGTCAGCGCGCCGATCGCCGACGGCGCCGCGTCCAGCTGCCGGCCTCCGTGATTCGACACGATGACTCCGTCCACGCCATGGCGCACCGCCAGGGCCGCGTCCTCGGGATGCAGCACGCCCTTGAGCACCAGCGGCCCGTCCCACAGCCCGCGCAGCCAGCGCAGGCTCTCCCAGACCAGCGACCTGTCCATGCTGCGCGCCAGCAGCGAGGCCTGCACGTCCGTCGGCAACGCGTCGGCGGCCTCCTCGGCCAGGTTGACGAAGCGCGGCGGACCGCCGGCGAGCATCCGCAACGCCCACCCTGGCCGCCGCGCGATGTCCCAGGCCAGCCGGGGCGTGATCCGGAACGGGATCTTGAAGCCGTTGCGCGCGTCGCGCCAGCGATGGCCCCCGACCGGCACGTCGGCCGTCAGTACCAGCGCCCGGTAACCCGCGCCGCGCGCGCGGCGCAGCAGCTGCTCCGCCAGCCGCCTATCCTCCATCACGTACAGCTGCAGCCATTGTTCGCCGCCGCCCGCCTGGGCCCGCACGTCCTCGGCGCGCTCGTTCGAAGCGGTCGACAGCACGAAAGGCACGCCGCTCTCCGCGGCGGCGGCGGCCAGCATCGCGTCGCCCCCGGGGCGCACGATGCCGTTCAAGCCCGTCGGGGCCAGCGCGAACGGCAGGCGCCAGGACGCCCCGAACACCTCCACCGAGGTATCGACCTGGCGGGTGTCCTGAAGCACTCGCGGCGTCAGCCGGATCCGCTCGAAGTCGGCGCGGTTGGCGGCCAGGCAGGTCTCGTGCTCCGCGCCGCCGTCGATGAACTCGTACACGAACCTGGGCAGGGACTTCCGGGCCCGGCGCCGGTAATCGTCTATCGTAATCAGCACTCGGCACCTATTGCAGCGTCAGGCCGCGCTCGCGGATGATCTTGCCCCAGCGCGCATTCTCCTGCGCCACGAAACGCGCCATCTCGTCCGGCGAGCTGAACCAGGGCTCGACCGCGATGCTGGCGAAGAAGTCAATCACCGGCTGCGACGCCAGCGCCGCGCCCAGCGCCCGGTTCAGCGCGTCCACCGTGGCGCGGGGCGTGCCCGCGGGAACCAGCATCCCCTGCCAGGCGAACGCCTCGAAGCCGGCCAGCCCTTGTTCGTCCAGCGTGGGAATGTCCGGGAAATTCGCCATCCGTCGCGGGCTGGCCACGCCCAGCACCTTGAGCCGGCCCGTCTTCATCTGCGGCACCACGGTAGACGCATCCATCAGCGCGAACGACACCGCGCCCGCCATCAGGTCCGTCACCGCGGGCGCCCCGCCCCGGTACGCCACGTGCGTCATCTTCAGGCCCGTCCGTTCGCGGAACAGTTCGGCCGCCAGATGCTGCGGCGACCCCACGCCCGAGCTCGCGAAATTGGCGCTGTCGGGATTGGCCTGCGCCCAGCGCAGGAATTCGGCCAGGTTGTTCGCGGGCACCTTGCTCGACACCACCAGCAGGATCGGATAGCGCGCATACAGGCCCGCCGAGACGAAGTCTTTCGCGCTGTCGTAAGGCAGGCTGGCGAACAGATGCGGATTGGCCGCCAGCGTGGCGAAATCGCCCGTGAACACCATATTCCCTTGCCCCTTCGCGTTGGCCACGTAGGCGGCCGCGATGTTCGTGGCCCCGCCCGGCTTGTTGCTGACGAAAAACCCGCGGCCCATTTGCGCGCCCACGCTTTCCGCCAGCTTGCGCGCGATCACGTCGGAACCGCCGCCCACCGGATAGGGATGCACCCATTCAACCGGCCTCTCGCTGCCTTGCGCCCAACCGGCAGCCGCACTCCCTCCCGCCGCCAACGCGAACAGGACTTTCAAGAACAGTCGCTTGCGCATATCGCTTTCTCCCCCCGGTGAACGCATATCGGATGGCGAGAGTGTGAGGCCGCGCGGCATTCCTGAGAATTGTTATTTCACATCAAAGTCATTACATTTCGGTATGACCTACAACCTGCAAGAACTGCGCGCATTCCTCGCCGTCATCGAAGACGGATCGCTGGGCAAGACCGCCGACAAACTCGGCCTCACGCAGCCGGCGCTGAGCAGGATCGTCAAGCGTCTGGAAGCCTCCGTCGGCGAGCCGCTGTTCGAGCGTCACACCGGCGGCATGCGCCTGACGGCCTATGGCAAGGCGCTGGCCCCGCATGCGCAATTGCTCTGCCGCGAAGAGAAGATCGCGCGCGACGAAATCAACCGCATGCGCGGCCTGGCCGTGGGCGCGCTGCGCCTGGGTGTCACCGCGGGCGCGTCCGCGCTCTTCATCCCCAAGGCGCTGGGCACGTTCCTGGAACGCTGGCCCGGCATCGCCGTCGACGTCGTGGAAGGCATCTGGGATGAACTGGCGACCCGCCTGGAGGCTTACCAGGTCGATCTGGTGATCGCCCCGGAGGCCCCGGAAACCGCGCGCATCGCCGCCGCCAGGGACTGCGCCTGGCACGAAAGCATGAACGTGATCGTCGGCGCCGGCCATCCGCTGCAAGGCGGATCGCCCATCGCCATGCAAGCCTTGCTGGCGGAGCGCTGGTGCTTTGTGCCCGAACGCACCGAGCCCCGCAATCGGCTGGTCTCCCTCTTCAGGAAGCGGGGCCTGCCCCCGCCCGCGATCGCGGTGTCCAGTCCCTCGATTCCGCTGCTCAAGAGTCTGGTCGCGCATTCCGGTTTCGTCAGCTGGCTGACCCGGCCCATGTATGCGGCGGAATTGAAGGCCGGCCTGATCCGAGAACTCCAGGTCGAAGGCCTGGACCATAAGCGCCGGTTCGCCGCCTATCATCGGCGCGAAGGCATCCTGCCGGCGCCGGCCTTGCGCTTCCTGGATGAAATCCGGCGGCAGGCCGGCGGATAACGCCCGGGGGCTGGCCCGCCCCCGGCGGGCGCGTCAGGAGACGGGCCCGGCGCGGGAGGCAACGCTCGCTTCGCTCGCCCGCGTATCCACGCTTGCTCCGCCCTTCAGGCAGTGCGCCAGGAACGCCGCGATTTTCTCTTCCACATGGCTTTCGACCGTGCTCAGGCGCAGCAGCGGCACTCCGCTGGTTTTCAGGATATTGTTCTTCAGCGCATCCCGCTCCGATTGCCTGGCATCGGCGTGCGATTCGCCGTCCACCTCGATCACGCCCAAGGGCGTCTTCCCCACCCGGAAATAGAGCACGAAATCGCAGCTTGCCTGCTGCCTGATGAATTCCCGCTCGCGCGGCGCCAGCGCCTCGTTCGTCGATGAAACCAGTTGGGCAAGCCTGACCTGGGTATGGAACATCACCCCTTGGAATGCCGGCAGCGCCAAGGCCTCGCGCAATAGCTGCGCCACGATCTGCTCGGACTTGTATTCCGAGTCCCCCGGCCGCAACCGGGCGTTGAACCGTTCCAGGGATTGGTCGTATTCCTTGTAGAGCAGGTCGAAAGCGGATACGACGGGCGCCCGGCTGATCTGCGCGTCGTCCGCGTAGTACTCCATGTAGCGCACCAGCGCGGCGATATGCCCCGGGCCCGACGCAAACACCTCGTCGCCCGTCACCAGCGTGAACCGCTGCTTGGCCCTCGATACGGCCACGTTCACCAGATGCGGATCGTCCACGAAATCCAGGCTGTCCTGGCTGCTCCGGCTCTTGTCCAGCACGGTGGAAAACACGATCTCGTCGCATTCCCGCCCCTGGAACTTGTGCACCGTGTCCTTGACGAAATCCGCCGGCAGACGCTTGCGCGACAGCGAGACCTGCGCGTTGTAGGGCGCGATGAAGCCCCGGCCTCCCTCCCCGTCCGGCGCGATCTCGCGGCCTCGCTGCAGCACGTCGAGCAGGGAATCCAGCTCCCTGCGGTTCTCGTTGCGTCGGGCGTGGTTTCCCTTGGAGGTGATCAAGAGCCGCAATGCCTGTTCGCCCTTGTCCTGCGTCATCGGGATGAGCTGGCCGTCGTAGAACTGCTGGTTGCAGAACTGGATGATCCGGGGATGGCAACGGTAGTGTTCTTTCAACAGCGTCGCGGGAAGCGCGCCGCCGAACACCCCGATGCAGGAGTCCAGCATGCTGTGCGTATCGCAGTCGTAGTGTTTGCCCGGCGCGGCGATGCCCAGGTTCGCGGGGATGTGCGGAAGCTGCTTGCGGTCTCCGACGACGATCAGGTTCCTGACGCAGCCCAGGGCCAGCACGCCCGGAACGATATCCTGCTGCGAGGCTTCGTCGATGATGGCGTAGTCGAGCACCGCGCCCCGCTTGATCGAATTGAGGATCGAGTGAGTGCTGCTGCCGATGATCGGATAGCGCTTGACGAAGGCATCGAACTTGTTGCGGTAGGATTGCGCGTCGAAATCGTCGGGCACGCCGGGGCGCTGGTGCAAATGATGCTTCAGATGCGCCATCGACGAGGCCGCCAGCGCATCGAGCAGCGCCTTGAAGCCGCCGCTTTCCAGGGCCTCGCGGCAAGCCGCCAGCTCGGCCGACTTCTCCCGCAGCGCCTGGTCGTAGTAGTGGCGCTGCAAGGCGTGGCTCGCGGACTTACGCCCCTCCCCGTCCAGGAAGGGCTTGAGCCGGAATATCCGGAAGTTCAGCAGCAGTTCCACCCTGTCCCGGAGCCGGACCCCGTGCTCGGCCAGGTGGTTCAGGTAGGCGAGCAGATCCGTGGTTTTGCGCGAGGAAAGCTGGTACTTCTCCAGCAGCAGCGACGGCGTCTCGGCCAGGTTCTCGCGCTGCCATTGCAGCAGCCGCCGGCGCTCTATCTCCAGTTCGTCGACTTCGGCCTGCAACCGCGCGGCCGAATTCTGCGCCTGGAGATAGCGCTTCAACTTCTGCAACACGGCCTGGATTTGCGGCATCTCCGGCGCGGGCGCCGCCGCGTCCGGCGACGCAGCGGGCGCGCCGGCGAAGAAGTCCTTGCGTTTTTCCGCGTTGCCCAGCTTGGCGACCAGATAGCCCAGCCCCACCCGGTCCAGCTTCTCATAGACGTTGTCGACCGCCGCATTATTGTTGGACAGGATGGCGACGGTCTGGCCGCGCAGCAGGATGTTGGCGACGATGTTCAATATCGTCTGCGTCTTGCCGGTGCCGGGCGGGCCTTCAACCAGGCTGACCTGGGAAGCAAAGGCCTGCTCCACCGCCTGGAGCTGGCTTTCGTTGACCCCGAAGGGGTAGATCAGATCGCCCGCGGCCTCTCTGGCCGCGTTGCTCCCCGTGCAATAGGCATGCAAGGCGGTGCCCGCTAGCGGGACCAGCCCCTCCAGCTGGCGCTGGACGTTCTCCGCCGCGCTGCGGCTGTCGCTGGATTGGGCCTGCTCCACTCGGGCGCTCGCCACCGCCCGCAGGTAGTCGAATACCCCGCCGTTCCTGATCGGGGCTTCCTGCGCGAATTCGACGGTATCCGCCTTCATCAGATAGGGCTCGGCATTGCCCGGGTAATAGACGGCGGCGTACTTCCCGCCGTACACGACCGCTCGGTCGATGGCGGTGAAGACCACGCTCCCTTTCCTGCCCAGGAGCTTGCCTTCCACCGTCTCGGTCGGAACGACCTCGCACTCGCTCAACGGGCAGGAATAGGTCTTGCCCGATGGGAAATGGCAAGTCAGCACCAGTTCACGGCTTTGGGGCCGGCGCGAAATGGTCCAGTCGCGGATCTGCCGGGTCTTGTCTTCGCCCCTAACGTAGATGGAAACCATACTTCACAGGCGCTCCAGCGCGGCGGCCGACGCCAGCGGGTCAGGTTTGACCAGGGTGCCCGCGGCGTGCTGGGCGCGCAATTCGTCCCACCAATGGCGCAGCAGGCGCTCGCGGTATTCCACCGCCTTGGGATCGACCTTCACCAGCATCTGCGCATCGTCGATGCGCAGCGACGCCAGATAGTCGTCGATGTCCAGCCCGGCATTATGGCCGATGTAGACCGCCAGATAATACGGATAGGCGGACCTCCGGAACACCTTGTCCTCCACCCGGTCCGGATCGATGTTGTCGGCCCGGGCCATGCGAGCGACCGCGCCGTCCACCGCCGCCGAGAAGCGCTTGCGCAGGTCGCGCCGCTCGGATCCGCCGAAATTCACGAATACGATTCCCGACGCGTACTCCTGCGCGAAGAACCATTGCAGCTCCTCGTCGCGCGGGAAGACTTCGAAGACGCGCTCATAGACCATGGTGCTGGAGGGAACGCCCGTGATATCGCTGCGGTGCCTGACCAGCGCGGGAAACCCGATCTGGTCTTCGACGATATGCACGCTGAATCGGCAGATGCGCAGGTCCAGCCCGCGCTTTTCCGCGATGGCATACTCGCCGTCGCGCAGCACGCCGCCAAAGCGCTTTTCGTCCAGGGACGCGAGCCGCGCCTGGTGCGCCGCCAGTTTGTCGTCCGCGGGCAATCGCGCGATGACTTCCTTGGACAGCCAGACGTCGCCCGCGCGGCTGCCGTCGACCTTGGCCGCGTACGGCGCCACCCAGTTCACCTGGGGCACCTCCCACTTGGCCTTCCCCCGGTCCAGTTCCATGCTGTAGCGCATCAGCGTCGTCTCGCCGGAGCCGTTGAATTCATACAGGCCGCCCCAGCACATGGGCGCCGCCGCGATCGACAGGCGCGAACTGAAAGCCAGGGACCAGTTGAATGCCGTCCAATAGCGCAGGTACGTGCCCTTTTCCTGCGCCCGCACTGGCGGCGTCATGTCGGGGAACAGATCGCGCAAGGGGGAAGGATCGACCCGGGCCGCCTCCGCGCGCGCCGTCGGCGCGTCGTACGGCTTGCTCATCATGTCGCGGCCCACGGCGGACAAATCCGCGCAACCGCCCAACGCCAGGACCGACATCGCAAGACAAATCCTGCGACCGGAGAATGCAAACGAACGCGCCAGATCGCCACCGAACCGCATATGAAGGTCTTCCTTGTTGTTGTCGGCATTTAATTCAGAACATTACACTTTAACTCAAATTACAAACTCTGTTACCGATGCCGAGCCACAGCGCCCCGCCCTTCGTGGCGCGCTCATCGGACGGCCCGCCGCTCCCGAACAGGCCGTGAAAACGTTCGAAATCCGTACGTCCGGCTCGGTTCCGGACGCCCGCGCTCCTCTCTCCCCGCGTCCGCCGCGGCCCGCCGCAGGGGCGCCCTCCCTCGCACAGCCTGCTTCCGGCGCATCGCGCCGGGGCGCGCCTGCCGCTGGCATCCATTTTGCTTGGATATCCGCACGCGCCGCGTCAAGCGCGCGGGACAACAACGAGGAGACTCTTCATGTCATTGCAATCCCCAGCCCAGGTGATGGGCATCGATGCCGGCGGCACGATGACCGACACTTTCTTCGTCCGCAAGGATGGCCGCTTTGTGGTCGGCAAGGCGCAAAGCAACCCGGCCGACGAATCCCTTGCCATCTTCAACTCTTCGCAAGACGCGCTCGCGCATTGGGACCGCGACGTCGACGACGTCTTCCCGGAGCTGTTGACCTGCGTGTACTCCGGCACCGCGATGCTCAACCGGGTGGTGCAGCGCAAGGGGCTGGAGGTCGGCCTGATCGTCAACAAGGGGTTCGAGCACGTGCATTCGATGGGCCGCGCCATCCAGAGCTACCTGGGCTACGCGTTGGAGGAACGCATCCACCTCAACACCCATCGCTATGACGAGCCGCTGGTGCCGCTGTCGCGCACGCGCGGCGTGACCGAACGCACCGACGTGCAGGGCGAGATCGTCATCCCGCTGCGCGAGGCCGAGGTGCGCCAGGCCGTGCGCGACCTGGTGGCCGCCGGCAGCAAGGCCCTGGTGATCGTGCTGCTGCAATCCCACAAGAACGGCGCCAGCGAGCGCCAGGCCCGGGACATCGCGCTGGACGAGCTGGCCAGGCTGGGCAGCGAGGTGCCCGTCTTCGCTTCGGTGGACTACTACCCGCAGCGCAAGGAAAGCCACAGGATGAACACCACCATCCTGGAGGCATACGCCGCCGAACCCTCGCGCCAGACTTTGCGCAAGGTCAGCGACCGCTTCAAGAAGCACGGGGCGAAGTTCGATCTGCGCGTCATGGCCACGCACGGCGGCACGATCAGCTGGAAGGCCAAGGAACTGGCCCGCACCATCGTGTCCGGGCCGATCGGCGGCGTCATCGGCTCGCGGCTGCTGGGCCAGGCGCTGGGCTACGAGAACATCGCGTGTTCCGACATCGGCGGAACCTCGTTCGACATGGCGCTGATCACCAAGGGCAATTTCACCATCGTGGCCGACCCGGACATGGCCCGGCTGGTGCTGTCGCTGCCGCTCGTCGCCATGGATTCCGTAGGCGCGGGCGCCGGCAGCTTCGTGCGGCTCGATCCCTACAGCGGCGCCATCAAGCTCGGCCCGGACAGCGCCGGCTACCGCGTCGGCACCTGCTGGCCGGAAAGCGGCCTGGACACCGTCTCGGTATCGGACTGCCACGTGGTGCTGGGCTACCTCAATCCCGACAACTTCCTCGGCGGCGCCATCAAGCTGGACGTCGCCCGCGCCCGCGAGAGCATCAAGCGGCAGATCGCGGATCCGCTGGGCCTGACGGTCGAGGACGCGGCCGCCGGCGTGATCGAACTGCTGGACCTGCAGCTGCGCGAATACCTGCGCTCCAACGTGAGCGCCAAGGGCTACAACCCGACCGACTTCGTGTGCTTCAGCTATGGCGGCGCGGGGCCGGTGCATACCTATGGCTACACCGAGGGGCTGGGCTTCAAGGACGTCATCGTGCCGGCCTGGGCGGCCGGGTTCTCGGCCTTCGGCTGCGCCTGCGCCGACTTCGAATACCGCTACGACAAAAGCGTGGACCTGGCGCTGCCACAGGTCGCGGCGCAGTCCGACAAGGTCCAGGCGGTGGAGACCTTGCAACAGGCCTGGAACGAACTGGCCGAGAAGGTGATCGAGGAATTCCGCATCAACGGCTTCAAGCCCGAAGACGTGATCCTGCGGCCCGGGTACCGCATGCAGTACATGGGGCAGCTGAACGACCTGGAAATCGATTCGCCCATCGCCGGCGCCGGCAGCGCGGACGACTGGGACAGGATCGTGGGCGCGTTCGAAGACACCTATGGCCGCGTCTACGCCAGCTCCGCCCGCTCGCCCGAACTGGGCTTCTCGGTCACCGGCGCCATCATGCGCGGCATGGTCGTCACCCAGAAGCCGGTCCTGCCCGAGGATCCCGAAGCCGGCCCCACCCCGCCGGCCGAGGCCAGGCTGGGCACCCGCAAGCTGTACCGCCGCGGGCAATGGCACGTGGCCACGCTGTGGCACATGGAGGCGCTCAAGCCGGGCAACCGGATCAAGGGGCCCGCCATCGTCGAGTCCGACGCGACCACCTTCGTGGTGCCGCAGGGCTTCTCGGCAAGCATCGACAAGCATCGCCTGTTCCACCTGCAGGAAACCAAGTAATCGGACTCCCGGAGAGACAACATGAACACGATATCAAGAATGGAAACCGGCGCCTCGGGCCTGCTGGGCACGGGCGAAACGCTCAAGCAGTTCCGCGACGCCATCCTGGCCCGCACCAAGGACACCGGCCACTACAACGGCCTGACCCGGCTGGACCTGCGGGAGAGCGAGCCCATCCGCTACGAGAAAATGTTCTCCAAGCTGCGCGGCGGCCTGGTGCATGCGCGCGAGACCGCCAAGCGCATCGCCGCCAGCCCCATCGTCGAACAGGAAGGCGAACTCTGCTTCACTCTGTACAACGCCGCCGGCGACTGCGTGCTGACCTCCACCGGCATCATCATCCATGTGGGCACCATGGGCGCGGCGATCAAGTACATGATCGAGAACGACTGGGAAACCAACCCCGGCATCAACCCGGGCGACATGTTCACCAACAATGACTGCGCCATCGGCAACGTGCACCCCTGCGACATCGCCACCATCGTGCCGATCTTCGCGCAGGGCAAGCTGGTCGGCTGGGTCGGCGGCGTCACGCACGTGATCGACACCGGCGCGGTGACGCCCGGCTCCATGTCGACGGGCCAGACGCAGCGCTTTGGCGACGGCTACATGATCACCTGCCGCAAGACCGGCATCAACGACGTGCCGCTCAAGGACTGGCTGCATGAAAGCCAGCGCGCCGTGCGCACGCCCAAGTACTGGATCCTGGACGAGAAGACCCGCATCGCCGGCTGCCACATGGTGCGCAGCCTGATCGAAGAGGTCATCGCCGAGGAAGGGCTGGAGGCCTACGAGAAGTTCGCCTATGAAGTCATCGAGGAAGGCCGCCGCGGGCTGCAGATGCGGATCAAGGCGCTGACCCTGCCGGGCAAGTACCGCAAGGTGGCGTTCGTCGACGTGCCCTACAAGCACGAGGACGTGCAGACCTCGAACGCCTTCGCCAAGCTCGATTCCATCATGCACTCCCCGGTGGAGATGGAGATCCGCAAGGACGGCACCTGGCGGCTGGACTTCGAAGGCTCCAGCCGCTGGGGCTGGCACAGCTACAACGCGCACCAGGTGGCGTTCACCAGCGGCATCTGGGTAATGATGACGCAGACGCTGGTGCCCACCCAGCGCATCAACGACGGCGCCTACTACGGCACGGAATTCCGCCTGCCCAAGGGCGCCTGGATGAACCCCGACGACCGGCGCACCGGGCACGCCTACGCATGGCACTTCCTGGTGTCCGGATGGAGCGCGCTGTGGCGCGGCCTGGGGCAGGCGTACTTCAGCCGCGGCTACCTGGAGGAAGTCAACGCCGGCAACGCCAATACCTCCAACTGGCTGCAGGGCGGCGGCATCAACCAAGAGGGCGAGATCCATGCCGTCAACAGCTTCGAGGCCAGCTCCTGCGGCACCGGCGCGGGCGCCGTCAAGGACGGCCTGAACCACGCCGCCGCCATCTGGAACCCGGAAGGCGACATGGGCGACATGGAAATCTGGGAGATGGCCGAGCCCCTGCTCTACCTGGGCCGCAATGCCAAATCCAACTCCGGCGGCTACGGCAAGTATCGGGGCGGCTGCGGCTTCGAGACGCTGCGCATGGTCTGGAAGGCGCAGGACTGGACCATGTTCTTCATGGGCAACGGCTACATGAACAGCGACTGGGGCCTGATGGGCGGCTATCCGGCGGCCACCGGCTACCGCTTCGAGGCCCACCATACCGGCCTGAAGGACCGCATCGCCCGCGGCGAAAGCCTGCCGCTGGGCGCCGACACCAATCCGGAGGCGCCCGACTACGAGCAGCACCTGGCGCCCGGGGCCCGCGTCAAGCGGGACCAGCAGTGCATGACGACGGAGGACTGCTACGAGAACTACGACCTCTATCTCAACTACCTGCGCGGCGGCCCCGGCTTCGGAGACCCCCTGGACCGCGAGCTCGACGCCATCGCCGACGACCTGAACAACGAGCTGCTGCTGCCCAAGTACGCGCTGGAGGTCTACGGCGCCGTGGTGACCCAGGACGCCGCAGGACGCTGGCAGGTCGACGCCAAGGCCTCGGCCAGCAAGCGCCTGGATATCCGCAAACGCAGGCTGGAACGGGCGGTGCCGGTGCGCGACTGGATGCGGTCCGAGCGCGAACGCATCCTGGCCAAGACCGCCTCGACCCAGGTGCAGCACATGTACGCCACGAGTTTCGGGCTGTCCAGGAAGTTCGAGCAGCAGTTCCGGGACTTCTGGAGCCTGCCGGCCGACTGGACCCTGACCGAGGAAGAACTCGACGTGCCCACCTACGGGTCCAAGTTCCGCATGGATCTTTCGAAAATGCCCGACGTGAAGACCATCGTGCTGGTGGACGAGTGAGCCGGTGGCTTGCGAAAACAAGGAGACGACAATGACGACTTACACGCAGGAACAGGTGGACCACCTGGTGGACGGCCGGCTGGACTGGGACACCACCATCCGCATGCTGTCCATGCCGAAGGACGGCGAGCGCTTCGAGATGTACCTCAAGACGCTGCAGAAGAAGCTCGACTGGAACGACCGGATCGTCCTGCCGCTCGCGCCGCACCTGTACATCGTGCAGCGCGCGCGCGACAAGCACTGGGTGACGAAATGCGATTGCGGCCATGAGTTCGGCGATTACCGGCAGAACTGGAAGCTCGCCGCGCACGTCTACGTGCGCGAGGACGCCCAGGCCATGAGCGAGGTCTATCCCAAGCTCATGGCGCCCGACACCCAATGGCAGGTGTACCGCGAGTACTACTGCCCCCAGTGCGGCACCCTGCACGACGTCGAGGCGCCCACGCCCTGGTATCCGGTAATCCATGATTTCGAGCCGGATATCGATACCTTCTACAAGGAATGGGTCAACCTGCCCTTGCCCGAGCGCGCGGCATAGCGGGCGGCCGCGGCGCGAACCGGACCGGGATGGCCGCGGCCGTCCTGGTCCGGGTTGCTCCGGATTGACGCCTGGCGCTCATGCCGTCTAATGAACGCGGCTGGCCAGGCACTCGGCCCGCCCCGACCCAGGGCCAGCGGCAGCGCGCGCCCTGCGTACAGCCGGCAGGATAGCCGGCCCATGCATCGCATCTTGGAGACTAGGCGATGGAGCCAAGCTACCGGGAACGGTTTTCAGATCCCGCCGCCGAGCGCGCAGTCATGCAAGCCTGGGAATCGGTCTTGTCCGGCACGATCGCCGGCCCCCCGGGAACCGCGCTGCGCGCGCTGATCGAAGGGTCCTGGCAACGCTGCCTCCAGGCCGACGTGAATCCCCGCGCCTCGCGCGGGCCCGAACCCTTGTCCGAGGACGAACTGTTCCTCCATCGCGAGCGCCAGCGCGATCTGCTCGGCGCCAGCCAGCCCGTGCTCGCCCAGGCCTGTGAAACCCTGGCCGAACTGGGAACCCTGATCGCGCTGTCCGACACGAGAAGCGTCATCCTCAACGCCGTGGGCGACCCCACCGCGCTGGAGGCCGGGCAGGCCATCCATCTCATGCCCGGCGTGGACTGGAGCGAAGCATACTGCGGCACCAATGCCATCGGCACCGCCCTGATCACCGGGCAGGCCGTGCAAGTGCATTCCACCGAGCATTTCTGCGAAGGCATCAAGGGCTGGACCTGTTCGGCCGCCGTCATCCGGCATCCGCTGGACGGCGACGTGGTGGGCGTGCTCGACGTCTCGGGCCTGTCGCGCACCTACAGCCGCCAGCACCTGGCCATCGCCATGACCTCGGCCAGGCACATCGAAAGCCGCTTGCGCACGGCCGAAATGGAACGCCGCTATCAATTGCTGGACGCCGCCCTGGCGCGGTTCGTGGCGGCGGGCGCCGACGTGGGCGTCATCCTGCTCGACCACCGCGGCTGTCCGATAAAGGCGAACGCCCAGGCGCAACGCGCGCTGGACGACGCCGGCGCGGGAATCAACCTGCCCCGGCTGCGGCGCATTGCCGAACTCGCCCTGGGCCCGCACTCCCCGCGCGGTGCGGGCCCCGCGCTGCCGGTCTGGCTGCGGCCCGAATGGGTGGAGCCCGTGCTCGCAGGCCCGGAACGGCTGGGATCCCTGCTGATTCTCCCCCGGCATCCGCCGGCCCCTTGCGCGCCGCGGGCCGCGGCGGCCGCGCAGGTGGCGGACGCGCCGGCGCCCGATCCCTTCAACACCGTGATCACGGCGGACCCCGCCGTGGGCGAACTGGTGGAACAGGCGCGCCGCCTGCGGGGCTCTCCGGTCCCCGTCCTGCTGCTGGGGGAAACTGGCGTGGGCAAGGAGCTCTTTGCCCGCGGGCTGCATAGCCGCGGCCCCTTCATGGTGCTCAATTGCGGCGGACTGTCGCGCGAACTCCTGGCCAGCGAACTCTTCGGCTACGCCGACGGCGCGTTCACGGGCGCGCGCAAGGGAGGCATGCGGGGCAAGATCGAAGCGGCCGAGGGCGGCACGCTGTTCCTCGACGAGATCGGCGAAATGCCGCTGGACATGCAGTCCTACCTGCTGCGCGTGCTCGAAGAGCGCGAGGTGTATCGCCTGGGCGAAAACGTGGCGCGCCGCGTCAACTTCCGCCTCGTCGCCGCGACCCACCGCGACCTGCAGGCCGAGATCAAGGCGGGGCGCTTCCGCATGGACCTCTACTACCGCATCGCCGTCGTGCACCTGCACATCCCGGCCCTGCGCGCCCGCAAGGGCGACGTGGCCTTGCTGGCGCAGGCCTTCGCCATGCGCTTCCAGCAGGAACACGGCAAGGAGGCCGCCGGCATGGAGCCCGACGCGCTGGCCGCGCTGGAGGCCTATCCGTGGCCCGGCAACATCCGCGAACTGCGCAACGTCATCGAGAGCGCCGTGCTCCTGTCCTCCGGCGGCTCGCTCTCGCGGGCGATGCTGCCGCCGGAAGTGAGCCACGCGCCCGCGCCAGCCCCGGCCGCTCCCGGCCCCATCACCCTGCTCCAGGGGGAAGAGGACCTGATCCGCCGCAGCATCGTCGCCAGCGGCGGCAACCTGACCCAGTCCGCCCGCAGCCTGCATATCGCCAAGAGCACGCTGTATGCGAAGATGAAACGCTACGGCATGTCGCGCGAAGACGCGCTGGGCTTCGGGCCCGACCGGCCGGGAATCGACCCGCGCGACGCCTGAGGCGCCCGCGCCGGGCGCTTCCGCCCGGGGATCCATCGCCATGTGCGCGGCAATTGACATGGCGCAAACAATGTCGTCCAGGAATGTAGTTGGAAGCGGTACGCTAAGCCCATACCCGACACGCACTTCAGGAGATTGCCATGCCCGTCATGATGAAAGCCGCTGTCTTTGTCGAACCCGGCCGCATCGAAATCGTCGACAAGCCGATTCCGGACGTCGGCCCCAACGACGCCCTCATCCGCATCACCACCACCACCATCTGCGGCACCGATATCCATATTCTGAAGGGCGAATATCCCGTCGCGCCCGGGCTGACCGTCGGCCATGAACCCGTCGGCATCATCGAGAAGCTGGGCAGCGCGGTGACCGGCTACCAGGAAGGGCAGCGCGTCATCGCCGGCGCGATCTGCCCGAACTTCAACTCGTACGCGGCCCAGGACGGCGTCGCGTCGCAGGACGGCAGCTACCTCGCCGCCATGGGGCTCTGCGGCTGCCACGGCTACCAGGCCACGGCCGGCTGGCGCTTCGGCAACAAGATCGACGGCACCCAGGCCGAATACGTGCTCGTGCCCGACGCGCAGGCCAACCTGGCCCCGGTTCCCGACGGCCTGACCGACGAGCAGGTGCTGATGTGCCCGGACATCATGTCCACCGGCTTCAAGGGCGCCGAGAACGCCAACATCCGCATCGGCGACGTGGTGGCGGTCTTCGCCCAGGGCCCCATCGGCCTGTGCGCCACGGCCGGCGCCCGCCTGCTGGGCGCGTCCACCATCATCGCCGTCGACGGCAACGCCCACCGGCTGGACGTGGCGCGGTCCCTCGGCGCCGACGTGACCCTGAACTTCCGCGACTGCGACGTGGTGGAAGAGATCCTGCGCCTGACCGGCGGGCGCGGCGTCGACTCGTCCATCGAAGCCCTGGGGCTGCAAAGCACCTTCGAATCCGCCCTGCGCGTGCTCAAGCCGGGCGGCACCCTGTCCAGCCTGGGCGTCTACTCCGAAGACCTGAAGATCCCCCTGAGCGCGTTCGCGGCGGGCCTGGGCGACCACAAGATCAACACGGCCCTGTGCCCCGGCGGCAAGGAACGCATGCGCCGCCTGATGAACGTGATCCAGTCCGGCCGGGTGGACCTGGGCGTGATGGTCACCCACCAATACAAGCTCGACAACATCGTCGAAGCCTACGACCTGTTCGCGCACCAGCGCGACAACGTGCTCAAGGTCGCCGTCAAGCCCGCCTGACGCGCCAGCGGCGCATCACGTACTTCTCGATCTCGGCGCCGGCGAACACCAACAAGCCGGCGCCGAGCACGTCCAGCCACTCGCGCCAACCCAGCGGCACCGAGCCGAACACCGCGTGCATGAACGGCGTGTAGGTGTAGGCCAGCTGCAGCGCCACGCAGGCGCCGATCGCCACCCATACATAGCGGTTGCCGAACAGCCCCTCGCGGCTGAACACCGAATCGTAGATGTGCCGGCTGTTGATCAGGTAGAACATCTCCGCCGCGACCACGGCGTTCACCGCCATGGTCCGGGCGCGGTCCACCGACATGCCGTTGGACAGCTCCCACAGGAACAGGCCCAGCGCCCCGGCCATCATCAGCACCGACACCACCAGCACCCGCTGCACGAACAGCAGCGACAGCAGCGGCTCGCCCGGCGGGCGCGGGCGATGGCGCATGATGTCGGGCTCCGCCGGCTCGAAGGCCAGCGCCAGGCCCAGGGTGCTGGAGGTCACCAGGTTGATCCACAGCACCTGCGCCGGCGTCAGCGGCAGCGTGAGCTGGAACAGGATGGCCGCGATCACCAGCAGCCCCTCGCCGCCGTTGGTGGGCAGCATGAACAGCACGAACTTCTTCAGGTTGTCGTAGACCGCCCGACCCTCCCGCACCGCCGCGGCGATCGTCGCGAAGTTGTCGTCGGCCAGCACCACGTCGGACGCTTCCTTGGCGGCCTCGGTGCCCTTCAGGCCCATCGCCACCCCCACGTCCGCGCGCTTGAGCGCCGGCGCGTCGTTCACGCCGTCGCCCGTCATGGACACCACCTGCCCCTGCGCCTGCATCGCCTGCACCAGCCGCAGCTTGTGCTCGGGGCTGGCGCGCGCGTAGATGTCCACGCCCATCACCATCTCGCGCAGCGTCGCGTCGTCCATCAGCGCCACCTCGGCGCCCGTCACCGCCGGCTTGCCCACGCCGATGTCCAGCTGCGCGCCGATGGCGCGCGCCGTCTCGGCATGGTCGCCCGTGATCATCTTGACCTGGATCCCGGCGCGGTGGCATTCGGCCACCGCCGCGATGGCTTCCGCGCGCGGCGGATCCATCATCCCCACCAGCGCCAGCAGCATGAAGCCGCCTTCCACGTCATCGAAGCCCAGGGAGCCGCCCGGGGGGCTCGCGCGCTTGCAGGCCAGGCCCAGCACGCGCAGCCCCTTGGCCGCCGTGTCGGTCGCCATGCGGCGCCAGTAGTCCACGTCCAGCGCCTGCGGCTCGCCCTCGCGGTCCGCCTGCGCGCTGCACATATCCAATACCCGCTCCGGCGCCCCTTTCACGAAAATCCACGGAGCGCCCCGCCCCGCCTCGTGCCAGGTCGCCATGAAGCGGTGCTCGGACTCGAACGGAATGGAATCGCGGCGCGGCCATTCCTCCCGGCCCGCCTCCTGCGTCAGGCCCGCCTTGGCCCCCAGCACCAGCAGCGCGCCCTCGGTGGGATCGCCCTCCACCCGCCAGGCGCCGTCTTCCTCGCGCAGCGCCGCGTCGTTGCACAGCACGCCGGCGCGGATGGCCAGCTCCAGCGCGGGATAAGCCGCCGGATCCACGGGATGGCCGTCGATGCTGCACTGGCCCACGGGCTCGTAGCCCACGCCGCCGACGTCCACCGCCGCGCTCGCGCACACCACGCGCTGCACCGTCATCTCGTTGCGGGTCAGCGTGCCCGTCTTGTCGGAGCAGATCACCGTCACCGACCCCAGCGCCTCGACCGCCGGCAGCCGCCGCACCACCGCCTGCCGCCGCGCCATGCGCTGCACGCCCAGCGCCAGCGTCACGGTCATGATGGCCGGCAGCCCCTCCGGAATGGCGGAGGCCGCCAACGCCACCACCATCATGAACATCTCTTCCGGCGCATGGCCCAGCCACCACGTGCCCGCCACGAACAGCAGCGCCGAGAGCGCCAGGATGGCCACCGCCAGCACCCGGCCGAAATGATCCACCTGGCGCAGCAGCGGCGTGGTCATGCTGCCGATGCCCGACAGCAGCTGGTTGATCCGGCCCAGCTCGGTATGCGCGCCGGTGGCCACCACCACCCCGCGCGCCTGCCCATGCACCACCACGGTGCCTGAATACGCCATGCCCTGGCGATCGCCCAAGGGCGCGTCGGCGGCCACCGCCGAGGTCAGCTTCTCCACCGGGAGCGATTCGCCGGTAAGCGCCGCCTCCTCGACCCGCAACTCCTTGGTCTCGACCAGCCGCAGGTCGGCGGGCACCCGGTCCCCCGAAACCAGCAGGACCTGGTCGCCAGGCACCAGCCCGGCCGCGTCGATCTCCCCGCGGGTTCCGTCGCGCAACACCACGGCGCGCGGCGACAGCATGCCCCGGATCGCGTCCATCGCGCTTTCCGCCTTGCCTTCCTGGATGAACCCGATGATGGCATTGACCACCACCGCCGCCATCAGCACGCCCGTGTCGATCCAATGCCCCAGCAGCGCGGTCACGACCGCCGAGGCCATCATCACGTAGAGCAGGATATTGTGGAACTGCCGCAGGAGACGCATGAACGCGCTCTGGCGCCGCGCCTCGACCAGGCGATTCGGCCCGTAGCGGGCCAGCCGATCCTGGATTTCGCGTTCGCTCAGGCCCGTTGGACGGGTCTGTAGTGCCTCTTCCACGGCCACCGCGGGCCGCGCATGCCAATCTTCTTGTTCGGACAACGAGCGATCGGAGGAAGTCATCGATGGAATATGCCTTCTTAGCGTGCAGGACTCATTCGCGACAGGGACGTTCCCTTCGAGTCTATCAGCATACGGGGGCTCCGGCCGAGCCCTGGCGCGCGCCGCCTCCCGACTCCGCCGGCACCGTCAAGAATAGTGATGGACCGTCGTCCCGGGGAAAGTCCATACCGCGCTTTCCTTATGTTCCTTCAGCAACTCTCCATAGCACTCGACGTCCTTGAACGTGATCATGCGGCCCTCCAGCTCGAAGTGGAGCTCGCGCTCCTCCAGCAGCATTCGGGTCCGGGAAATGCTGGGCGGATCGTCCATGTAGGCGATAAATGCATCCACGGTGATCGGGCCGTCCAGGCGCGGATCGTGGACGAAGGTGCGCCGCCGCGACGACAAGGGCCGCATGGAGAGCTTCTTGCGAGCGAAGAAGGCGTAGAACATGTTCTCGTCGATGACGTAAAAGTCCTCGTTGAATCTCACCCGCCCCAGCTTTGCGGACGTCAGGATCACCCTCATCACCCTGGACGGCACCCATGTCGGCGCAAGCCCGAGCCGGTCGCGGACGTGGGCCAAATGACTCTCGAAGTAGTCGCACGTCTTCCGGTGCTGTTGGGCCGCATCCCGACCAAGCTCAGCCTCAAGCTCCACGTAACTGCGGAAATCGCTGGTCTGGAACCGGCCCTTGCATTCGCACAGGAACAAAACGTCGTCTTCCAGCACGAAGGCCACATCGCAGTCCCGGTTCTTATGCTTGACCTTTCTCGCGACGATGCCCGCATCCGCCAATACCCGGCGAGTCAGCTTCTCGAAGCCCGGCCCGATGAACTGCAGCTCATGGTTCGGCTCGTCCTTCCTGCTTCTTATGCTTTTCAGGAGAGACTCCAGCGAAAAAGCCGGCTCGATCAGCAGGGCCGCCGTGGGAACCAAGACCAGTTCGCCGTTGAAGGGAATCAATGGCGCATCGAGAATGTCTTTCGAGGACGCATTGAAGGTGAAGCGGCGCAGAATCTGCTCGGCAGATTTCACCGGGATTCCCGCCGCGACGAACTCGGCCAGGAAAAAATCGGCTGTCTTGTGCAACAGCAACGTTGCCGGCTGCCCGATCAGGGGATGCGATTCAATGTGCTGCTTCGCAATCTCCTTGACCACCGTATAGGCGCGAATCCATTCGCACAGCCTGGCTCCACGGACTTCCTCCCGCAGGTCTTCCGAGTAGAACTGCTGAGTCGTCATGTAGGCGGACTTCACCTCGTCGTTCGACCTGAACCCATCGATAGGCAATGTCCGGGTGGAGCCGGCGACTGCCGGATGAGTCATCGGATTGAAGGACTCCCCTTGCCTGACCCCGCGAAGACGGCTGAGCGACACGCGGAATGCGGACAGCAACTCGGACCCGCTGGCATCAAAGACCGCGACGTTCTCATGCCGCGTTCCCCTCGCTTGCCCATGTTCCCAGATCGACCGTCGTTCGTGGAAGATCGCCCATTCGCCACTCAGAGGAAGATGCAGGCATGCCGCGTCGAATTTCGCACTGTCATAGTGCACGCTCATCCTCTCCCCCGCTTCCAGGAACGACCTCAGCGTGAGGGAGAAGTAAGACATGGCGTAGTCCACTGAGGCGCCGAAGTCCAAGGGATTCTTGTAATGGTCCTCGTCCAGGAATTCCACCGCGATGGAGGTATTGAAATGCTCGTAAGTCGGCAACCCGCAGGTGGACCTGAGCTGTTGCTCGTGCACCAGCATCGTGTGATAGAGCTCGTCGGACCTGGAATCGAATCTTGCGCCGATGGCGGCGATACGGTCGGTAAATGAACGATCCAGCGCCACGAAAATACCGGCATCGTCCAGGAGTTCCCGCACGTCCCGAACCTCGTCCCGCTTCTGAAGCAGGCCCTCGATGTCCGGATCGGCATAAAGGCGGTGCAGTTTCACCTCCCGCAACACCGCCGCCAGCTCCTCCGCCGGCACGGACGGCAGCTCCAAGGCCGCCATCACTTTTTCCTTGATCTTCTCCCGCGTCCTTTTCATCTCTCTGTCCTGGTCGCAAGTCTCGCAAAACGCCAGCATCCGCACCCGCGGAATCGAGGCTGGCCCTCTGCTCACGCGGAAGAATACCGTACCTTCCGGGCGACAAGCTCACAGCGAAGCCATGGCGCAAGCGGTCGTCGACATGGCGCGCCAATCCGGACGACGGGATCAAACACCCGATGCGGTTGCGCGACGAACTCGACAGCTGCATAGACCGCGGGAGCCTGTCGCTCACGGACTGCCCGCTGCGCAATCCCATGGACAGACTGGGGGAAGAAGGCCCGGGGGCACGGATTCTGGAGCGGCCGTGGCGGAGACGCCCCCCTCTCCCCTTGCCTACGGCGCCATCGCGCCGAGCGCCTTCGCGGCCTGCTCAAGTCCGCCCAGGATGGCATCGGCGACACGCGGCGAGAAATCTCTCGGCAGCGCGGCTTGAACTTCCGCAATCGCCGCCGGCGTACGGGCGAGAAGTTCTTCAATGATCGGCTCCGCCGTCGCGGCGTAGCCGACTCTCTGCGCGGTACTGTTGAAGTGCCTGCGCTGGATGCTGTGCATCTCGTAGTGCCGGTTCTTGCCGAACAAGGCCATCGCCGACTTGATTCCATACGGCGACCATAGGCTGGGACCGTCGCCCAGCACCGGATAGACCGACATCACGTCATACAGCGGGCTCAACTGAAAACGACCGCGCGGCCGAAGCTGGATGCTGAAGTTCTTGGCATGGCCATCGGGCGCTCGCAGCAGCCAGAACAGCACCTGCGCCGCCATCAACGTCTTCATGTCGGCCTCGGCGTTCACCGACTGCCGCAGCGTGGCGAACAAGGCCTTGAGCCCGGGGCCGCCCTCATTCTCATACTTGCGCAGCGGCGAGCAGCCTTCAACCTGGCAGAAATCTTCCTGCGGAAGGCGCATAAGCCACTGGCCGTTGGGCGCGACGCGCCGATCGAAGCGCTCCACCACCAGCGCGCGCTGCCGGCCGAAGGTCGCGATATCCGCGTCGGCCACGGCCAACCCATAAGCCTTCAGCAGCCGCAGGCACAGCCATTCGTTGTCGACGGAGGTGCTGAAGTCCGCCCGGCGCCCGCCCATCAGCCCGAGCGGAAGCTTGAAGATGTGGCTCGTCGGCGTAGCGCCCTGCGGCACGAGCCACTGCCCGCCCCACCAAAGGAAAGCCGTCTTCTCCTGCGCGCCGGCCAACGAAATGCGGAAATCCGCGTCCGGGTCCCGCCCCGCCGCGAAGGCCAGCGGCGTAACGGTTTCGATCAAGTGTCGCTCGATATCCTCCTCGGACAACGGGACGCCCTCAATACGGTCGAAGCCCTCCGGCTCCTCGTCCTGCCCCAGCAACTGCACGGCCCCCACGCAATCGCGTCCGATCGCCGCCAGCAGATCGAACGGTTCTATCGATCCCGTCTTGAACCGCTCGGCCGCGCGTCTGCGGATGGCATCGCTGTCCGGAAGCAGGTTGTCGAAATAATTGGCGACCTTCTCGCCCCTGAGCGGCAGGTTCTGCAGATTGAACGGCAACGACAACGACAGTGGCCGGCCGATGTCGGCACCGACCCAATTCGCGTCATATTGCAGCTCCCTCTCTCCACGCGCGGGAATCGTCCAGCGACCGACGTGGATGCCGTTGGTCCAGATGGACAGGCTGCGGCTGTGCGATCGACGCCCCATGTCACCAATCCGCGGTCGGCTCGGCGGACACTGCGGCGCTGCCCCGGGTCCCGATGGCCAGCTCCAGGCCCAGCGCCGCGCACCACGCCAGAAGTTGCTCCACGCTCAACTCGTGGGCATTGAGTTCAAGATGAGAGACCCGCGACTGGCTCAGGCCGATACGGGCAGCCAACGCCGATTGGGTCAACCCCTGCGCCTTGCGCGTGGCCTGGAGCACCGCGGCAAGCTGGACGGCGGTGATCAGGGTATGGGAGGTCGGCGTCATAGCGGATACCCGGGATTCAGTTAAATGAAAAATATCTGCAAAACAGATAATTGTCAAATAGTTGAAATACAACTATTTTCATGAAGGCGGATCCTGACCGCCTGGCGGACCCGATCGCGGTCCCGCGCTGCGCGCTCCGGCCGCGCAACCACACCGCGCGCTGCGACGCTTGCCTCGGATGGCATCCCTTGCGCGCTCCGCCGGGCTCTTCCGGACGAATCGGATGAAGGCACCGGCCACCACCGCCGCCGCCATCGGCAGGCCCTGCACCTGCCGCCACAACAAATAGTCCTCATCTATTAAAACTATTCAATGATTCAATTTTACTATTTACATAGATCATAAATATTATTGACCTATGCCATAGCGCCGACCGGGCCAGGATGTCTCAATGATGACTGGGGCGACCCGGCGCTAGGTCAGAAAGGTCCGTCGGCTGGCCCCTGGGGGCTGACGCCCGGCCTCCGTAGTCCGGTAGATCGTCGTTTCCGTCACCGCTCGGCCTGCCCGGTGTGAACCACAGGACCGACTCTCAGCATAGGAGCTCCCCATGGGTAAACGCATTCCCAAGAAGCAGCAATGTCCCCTGACTACCGCGTTCGGCGCGCCGGTAGTCGATAACGAGAACACCATGACCGCCGGGCCTCGCGGGCCCGTGCTCTTGCAGGACGTCTGGCTGATCGAGAAGCTGGCCAACCTCAACCGCGAGGTCATCCCCGAACGCCGCATGCACGCCAAAGGGTCGGGCGCATTCGGGCACTTCACCGTCACGCACGACATCTCCCGCTACACGCGCGCGAAGCTGTTCAGCAATATCGGAAAGAAAACCGACGTATTCGCGCGCTTTTCGTCGGTGGCGGGCGAGCGCGGCGCGGCCGACGGCGAGCGCGACATCCACGGCTTCGCGGTGAAGTTCTATACGGAAGAAGGCAACTGGGATCTGGTCGGCAACAACACGCCGGTATTCTTCGTGCGCGACCCGCGCAAGTTCGCGGACCTGAACAAGGCGGTCAAGCGCGATCCGCGCAGCAACCTTCGTAGCCCCACTCACAACTGGGACTTCTGGACGCTGCTGCCCGAATCGCTGCACCAGGTGACCATCGTCATGAGCGACCGCGGCATTCCGGCCGGCTATCGCCACATGCACGGCTTCGGCTCGCATACGTTCAGCTTTATCGACCCGGACAACCAGCGCCACTGGGTCAAGTTCCATTGGCGCACCCAGCAGGGCATCAAGACGCTCACCGACGCCGAAGCCGGCGACATCATCCGCCACGACCGCGAAAGCTTCCAGCGCGATCTTTACGAAGCCATCGAGCGCGGCGACTTTCCCCGCTGGACCCTCTGCGTGCAGATCATGCCCGAGGGCGACGCGGAGAAGGTCCCCTACCACCCCTTCGACCTCACCAAGATCTGGCCGCACAAAGATTACCCGCTCATCGAAGTCGGCGTGCTGGAGTTGAACCGCAATCCCGAGAACTACTTCGCCGACGTCGAACAGGCGGCGATGGCGCCGAACAATCTCGTGCCCGGGATCGGCATCTCGCCCGACAAGATGCTGCAGGCGCGCATGTTCGCTTACTCCGATGCGCAGCGTTACCGGCTAGGCGTCAACCATCACCAGATCCCCGTGAACGCCGCGCGCTGCCCGGTGCACAGCAACCAACGCGACGGCGCCATGCGCGTAGACGGCAACTATGGCGGCTCGCTGCACTACACGCCCAACAGTTTCGACGTCTGGAATGACCAACCCGCCTACCGCGAACCCCCGCTCAAGATCCGCGGCGACGGCGATTTCTGGGATTTCCGGGAAGACGACGATGATTACTTCAAACAGCCTGGAGACCTGTTCCGCCTGATGAAGCCGGCTCAGCGACAGGCTTTGTTCGAGAACACCGCCCGGGCGCTCGGCAATGCGCCGGACTTCATCAAGCACCGCCACATCGCCAATTGCAGCAAGGCAGACCCTGCCTACGGCGCGGGCGTGGCCCAGGCGTTGGGACTGAGTTCCACCGGCCGACCCGCGCCATCGCGTAACGCCAAGCCGTAGACCTCCCGCCCGTGCCTCGTGGCCGCCTCGGGAGCAATATGGGGATGCCAATGGGCAGTTCAGCCGGCATTCGGCAACCTGCGCCTGGCGCCGAGGGCCGGCGTCAGCGCGGGCGGCTGAGCCTGTGAACTATTCGTCTGCAAGGGCTGGCGCCGCCTCTATCGCCGGGTCTGCCACCGGCTCGGTCGCCACAGGCCCAGCAGCGTCGAACTCCCTGAGGCCACACGACTTCAAGAACTCGAAGGTCTTGTCGTAGTAGTTCGGCAACCGAGTCGGATCGGACGAATCGCCTTTCGGCACGAAAATGATCATGCCCTGACGGGCCCGGGTCAAGATAACGCGATAGGCGTTCTTGAGATAGAGCTGCCTCTCTGCCTGCCTAACTCTTTGCCACGTCGTCCCACGAAAGCTATAAGCCCCCCAATCGCTCTCCTGATGGCGAAAGTCCGCGTCCCAGCATATGCCAGCCCAATCCAGCTCAAGCCCCTGAACATCAAACTCGGTGGCAACCTCCTCTAGATAGTAGGAGGAGCGCACATCCGTCCGGTCGTTCAAGAACCACAGTTCGGCATCGATCTTTGCCTTCGTATGCAACCCTTCAGGCCGCAATCGATATGCGCCGGAGGATGCAATCAGGCCATAGCGCTCACTTCCACGTGCTGTCCTTCGTAGCCAGTCCTTAGCGGTCGCAAGATCGCGTGTCAGCCATATGGGATAAGGCGTCTCAAGCGTTCGGTAAACGTCGCGGGCCTTTCCCGGGCGGTTCTCAACAACATGACTGATGAAGCTCGAAAGCGCCTCTGCCCTGAAAGACCGCATCGATACGCTTAGATGCAGCTCGCTAAATCGTTGGACAGACATCGCCGCCAACTGCTTAAGCGCGGCTGGGTCAACGGTATAGTCACCCTCCTCCAGGCGATCCGATATATAAATGTCCCAGCGCTGAAAGCGTTTCTTAAGTGCGGTCACCCATTCATCCAGGCCGGCCTCCCCTGTATTGATTTCTTGCCCCCCACCGATGAGGCAAACGACTACGCACCAATCGTCGTGACGATCCATCACGCTGATCAGGAACTCAGGTTCAGACATATCGAAGCCGTGCTGACCACGCTTTCTCTGCATAAACTTGCTTGTTTGGGCGTGCGTCCAGGCACGTTGTGCCTCATCAAATACGGCGACCTTCTCGTGCGGCGCCCTCTGGTTCCTTAGCGCCTCGTCTCGAAAATGATGAATATTCTGAATAAAGCTAGACACCTTGCGGCGCGCATCCACCTTTGAGACACCCGTACTCGTCGCTACGTTTCTAGCGAGCGCTTCCCGCAACACAGTAACTAGAGGGCCATTACCGGAAAGGAATACGGCATGCTCATCCGAATGCTCTTGCAGTCTCTTTGTGGAGATATTGAGGCCCGCAAGTGTTTTTCCTGCCCCTGGAACGCCCGTGACGAAGCAGATTGATTTGCGGCCTTGAGATTTAGATTGGTCAATAATCGCGGAGATGCGATCGGTTGTTTGACTAAGATTCTTGGCACCCGCGTCAGATCGCGAGATCTGTTCGACCGAGTGATTCTGATAGAGAGCTTGCGCCGCCTCTACGATTGTCGGGGTCGGCTGATAGCCTGATTTCAGCCATACGCGCACATCAGTCGACTCGCCAGAGGCGACAGCGGAGCATCGATTGATTACGTCCGTAAGTTGTTGCACCGGGATAAGAAGAGGTTCCGCCACCTTGTCCGCGGCAAACTTGAGCGCACTCTGCCTGGACGAAGCGGACTCCGTTGCAAGCGCGATCGGGACGATGGGCAGGTCATGGCTGCCCTTGTGGAAATTCTTCAGATCCAACGCGTAATCGTGCACCTGATCAATTGCGGAGCGAGTGTACGTATTTGCCCCGACCTTGAATTCCAGCACGAAGAGGATGCCGTCAACGAGAAGTACGACATCCGCACGCTTTCCAATACGCGGAATCACGAACTCAAATAGGATATGGCCACGCACCATCCCCGCGAGAGCCTCTTTGAGCAACCGGATCTGGCCTATCCACGCATCGCGTTGTAGCTGTTCAAGGGCGAAAGCATGATGCTCTGCCAAGGCCCCCAAAATGGCCTGCTCGTCAGCTGCCAGAAAATCCACAATCGGGGCTTCGTAATATGCCGCCTGCATAGCTTTATGTACCTTATAGGGTGCTCTTGGACTTAATAGAACAGTGCACATCGCCAACCGCGGAGCTATGAATAATACCTTTCCCTGCCATTCCGCCAATGCAGCCGTTCAGTTCCAATAAAAAAAGGCGCCGAAGCGCCTTTCCCGCACCATCCCCTCCCTACTTCCCCCCCGCCTTCGGCAGCGCCCTCCAGCGCGCCAGGAAGGCGTCGCGATCCGCGGTAGCCACGGCTTCGTCGAAGGGCAGCAACTTGATGCTGGACAGGTCCGGCATGTCGATGGTTTCGCTGACCTTGATGTCGCTGCGGCTCGGCCTGCGGAAGGCGGTTTCGAGCAGGGCGATCTGTACCTCGCGCGACAGGATCAGGTCATAGGCGCGCCGGGCGGCGGCCGGATTGGGGCCGTTCCGGATGAGGGCGATGTCGTCGGGAATCTCGAAGGTGCCGTCCTCCGCGTACATGAGGCGGATGCCGCGCTGTCCGCCCGCGACGTAGGGGTAGGCGATGGATTCGTAGGTAATGCCGACGGCGTACTCGCCCTGCCCCACGCTGCGCACGACGTTCGAGCCGGATGGGGTCACGACGCAGTTCGCGGCGATTTTCGCCAGGACTTCCGCCCCGAAGTTCTTTTCTATCCACCACAGAATGGTGAACGCCGTGGAGCTGTCCTCGGGGTTGGAAACGATGATTTTTCCCTTGAACCGCGGATCCGTCAGGTCGCGCCACGACGCGGGCGCCTTGCCCTGGAACTGCCTGGCGTTGAGCATTGCCACGGCCACGTGGACGTTGGAGGCGGCCCACAGGCCGCTCTGCTCCACGTATTTCTCGGGTATGGCCGCGAGCTCGGGCGATCGGTACTCGGCCAGATGGGTCTTGTAGCGCTCCAGGGAGCTGGCGAACGCCGTCCAGAAGATATCGGCGCGGGGGCTGGCCGCTTCGGCTTCGACACGCTTGAGCAACTGCCCCGTGCCGCCGGCGACCATGCTGAGCTTGACGTCCCGCAGCTGCTTGCGCGCCACGTCGGTCACGGCCTGCGCCGACTGGGCATTGGCGGACACATAAACCACGACCTGGCCGCCGGCCTGAGCCTGGGCCCGAGCGAAGGAAAAGGGCAAGCCGGCAGCCAGAAGGGGCGTACCCAGAACCATGGCCCTGCGCAGCGGCGAAAAATTGGAACGTTTCATGTCATGCCTCCTAGGAAGAGATGAGACCGGGATGGATCGCAGGAATGGTCAGAACAGCCGGATTCTGAAACCCTTGATGGCGACGACGATGGGCACCAGGATGACCGTGATCAGGATCACGCCATAGGCCGACGCCTGGGCCATCAGGCCGCTGTCGATGAGGCGGAACATCTGGATGGGCACCGTCTCCCGGCCCGGCGAGTACACGACGATGGAGGCGCTGAGCTCGGATACCGTGGTGGTCCAGGTCAGCACCGCGGCGGCGGCGATGGCCGGCACCATGAGCGGCAGCACCACCTTCAGGAACGACCGGACCGGCGGCACGCCCAGGCTGACCGAGGCCTCTTCTATCGAGTCGGGAATATTGAACAAGGTGGACGACGCGTTGCGCACGCCGAAAGACAGCCGCCTCACCATGTAGGCCAGCACGATGACCGTTCCCGTGCCGCTCAGCACCAGCCAGCCGGTGTTGAAGGTCATCAGCAGGCCGATGCCGATCACCGTTCCGGACAATGCCAGCGGCAGCGAACTGACGTAGTCCAGCATGGGCGTGAGGCGGTTGCGTTTCTTGACGATCAGGTAGCTGACCAGCGTGCTGAAGGCAATGCCCAGCGCCGTGGCCATACCGGCGTACATGATGGAGTTCAGCACCGGGTCCGGCGCGCCGATGAGCGCCCGTTCCAGATTGGCCAGCGTCCACTCTCCCCAGCGCATCACCGGCCCGCGCGCCCGGGTGAAGGCGCCCGCCACCAGCGTGATGAGCGGCAGCATCGACACCAGCACCACGCCCACGGCCAGGATCGCCAGGACATGCTCGCGCGCGCCGCGAACCCGCGTCTCCGTCGGGCTGCGCCCCTGCACGATCTCGTAGCGGCCGCGGGCGATGATCCAGCGCTGGACGAAGAGCGCCATCATCACCAGGAGGATGGAGGTCGTCGCTAGGGTGCTCTGCATCACGGGCGGTCCGCCGATCTCGGAGGTGGCGGCCAGGTAGGTCAGCACCGACAGCAGCTCCACGTCGTGCCCCAGGAACATCGAGGTGGCGAAGTTGCCGACGACCAGCGTGAACACCAGCAAGGCGCTGGCCAGCACGGCCGGCATGATCACGGGCACCATGACCTTGAGCCGGGACCTGGCCGGGGACGTGCCCAGGCTGCGGGCGGCCTCTTCCAGCTGCACGTCGAAGCCCCGCATGGCCGCCAGCGTCCCGATATAGATATAGGAGTAATAGGTGAACGTCATCACCACCAGCAGGCCGGGCCAGCCATAGAAGGACGGGATGTCGATGCCGAGGTAGTCGTACAGCGCGTGCGTGATCACGCCGTTGTTCCCGAGCAGCATCAGCCAGGTCTGGACCGAAATGACCTCGGGGATCACCAGCGTGATCAAGGGGAGGATGGACACCAGCCACTTGCCCGGATAGCTGTGGCGGGCCGTGAAGTAGGCCAGGGGCACGCCGATGACGGCCGCAAGCGCGGTGACGCCCAGGCCGAGCGCGACGGTATTGCCGATGGCCTTCAGATAGCGGGTATCCGATAGCAGGATGCTCCAACCCGATTGCCCGTCCGCGGATTTCGCGGTCAGGCTCGATACCAGGATATTGGCCACGGGCAGGATCAGGAACACGACCAGCAGGCCCAGCGACGCCAGCGACAGCCAGACCCACGGCGAACGGAGAGACGCGCGCAGCCCGCTCATGACGCCAGCACCCGGGTCTTGAGCGGATCGAAGGCCAGGCTGACCTCCATGCCGGCGTCGAACTCCTCGCGCCTGTCGCCATGCACATCCACATTCACCATTCGGCCGCCGCCGAACTCGATGCGGTAGGTCGTCTTGACGCCGAGATACTGCTGGCTCCGTATCCGGCCGGGCAGGCCGCCCTCTCCCGCCCGGGCGAGCCCGATGTCCTCCGGTCGCGCCACCAGGATGGCGGCGCCATCGACCGCGTGCGGCGCCCGCGCGCGCAGCGCATGCTGATCCAGAACCACCTCCGCGGCCCCCGGCCCCGTGGTGCGACCCTGCACCGGGATAAGGTTGGCCGCGCCGATGAAGTCGGCCACGTAAGCGGTCGCGGGTTCGCGATAGATCTGCTGGGGAGAGCCGAGCTGCTCGACGCGCCCCTGGTTCATGACGGCGATCTGGTCCGACAAGGCTAGCGCCTCCTCCTGGTCGTGGGTCACGAATACCGTGGTGATGCCCGCCTCTCGCTGCAACTCGGCAATGGTCTCCCGCACCTGGACGCGCAGCTTGGCGTCGAGGTTGGACAGCGGCTCATCCATCAGCAGCACCTGCGGCTGGATCACCATGGCCCGCGCCAAAGCCACGCGCTGCCGCTGGCCGCCCGACAGCGCGGCGGGCAGCCTGTCGGCGTAGGGACCTAGCCCGACGCGCTCCAGGGCCGCCGGCACCTTCTTTCTGATCGACGCCCCGTCCATCTTCCGCGCGCGCAGGCCGTAGGCCACGTTCTCGAACACCGTGCGGTTGGGGAACAGGGCGTAGTCCTGGAAGACCATGCCGATATTGCGCTCGTGCGCGGCCAGCTTCGTCACGTCCTTGCCGCTGAAGCGCATGCTGCCCGAGGCGATGGGAATGAAGCCCGCGATGGTGCGCAGCAAGGTGGTCTTGCCGCAGCCGCTGGGCCCCAGCAGGGTGAAAAAGCTGCCCGGCGCGATGTCCAGCGTCATGCCGTCGATGACGCGCGTGCCGCCGCCATAGGTCACGCACAGGTTTTCGATGGAAATGCCCATGGATAGTCTCCTCGCTTAACCTAGGCCCCGTCAGCTCGCGGCCTGCGCCAACAACGCCAGCGCCTCGGCATGACGGGCCGGATCGCCCGCAGCCAGGATCCGCGAGCCCCAGTTCTCCAGCCTCAGAGGGCGGCCATTCCAATCGGTGATGACGCCGCCCGCCCCTTCGATGATGGGCACGAACGGCGCGTAGTCCCAGAGCTTGAGGCCGGCATCGATCGCCACGTCGGTGCGGCCGCTGGCCAGCAATCCATAGGACATGCAACAGCCTCCGTAGATGCGCCAGCGCGTGCGGCTGCGCAGCGCCTCGAAGAATGGCCGTTCCTCCGCGCTGTAGAGATCGGGGTTGCTGGTGCTCAGCATGGCGTCGCCCAGGCTCGGGCAGGCCCGCGTGGCGCAAGGCTGCCCCCGGAAAGCCGTGGCGCGGCCCGCGGCGCCCACCCAGCGGTCCTGCGTCACGGGTAGATCCATGACGCCCAGCACGGGCGCGCCCCGGTGCATCAGCGCGATCAGCGTGCCGAACACGGGTACGCCGGCGATGAACGGCGCCGTGCCGTCTATCGGGTCCACCACCCAGACGTACTCGGCGTCCAGCCGCACGTGGCCTTCTTCCTCGCCGTAGATGCCGTGCGCGGGATAGGCCTGCTCGATGAGATTGCGCAGCCGCTCCTCGATCGCCTTGTCCAGGGCGGTGACGAGGCTGCGGTCGGCTTTCACCTCAACGCGCGGCGCCAACCCGATATTGGGCGCGAACAGCAGGCGCGATTCGTCGGCGAGGCGCTCGGCAAACGCGATCAGCGCGTCCAAGGTCGCGGCGGGGATGGGGGGTGTCATGTCTGTCTCCTTGATTTCTACTTTTTTGTCTGGGCGAGATGGGCGTCGAGGCGCAAGGCGCGGTTCATTTCGTTCTTCACGATGGTGTAGCCCTCGTCGAAGCCCATGCCCGGCTTGGCCAGCATCTGGGCCACCTGGGTGGCGATGCCGATATGGACCGTGGCGCGCGCCGACAGGTCGGTTTCCGCGCAGGTGCCGCCCAGCACCGGCCCCACGCCGTGGCGGTGGCAGTCCAGGATGGCGTCGATGGTGTGGTGGAGGGAGCCGAGGTCCGGCGTCTTCACCTGGATCAGGTCGGCGGCCTGGGCGGCGGCGAACAAGCCGATGTCCTCAGCCGTATTGGCCCATTCGTCGGCCACGATCCGCACCTGGCTGCGGCGTGCCCGCAGCACCTGCCGCAAGCGCGCCAAGGCCTGGATCTGCGCGTCGCGGCTGCCGGCGTCCAGCGGATGCTCGATGGTCAGCGGGAACGCCCCCGCCGCGGCCTCCAGCCGTTGCAGGATGTCGGCCGTGCGATCCGGCGAGCCCTGCACCAGCGCACCGACCATGCCGTAGACGTCCAGGTGGATGCGCGGACGGTAATCCGGCCGGGTCCGAAGCTGCTTGATGCGCGCAACGATCCACCGTATGTAGCGCTCCAGCTCGGCGCCCTCGGGGCCGACCAGGTCCAGCGTATTGATGAGCCCGTGCGGCAGGATGGGCACGCTTTTCAGGATCATCTTGTCGACGTTGGCGTGGCGATCGTCTCCCGACTGGGCATAGATCGGCACCTCCGCGAGCGGCGCGGCCAGCGCCCATTCGTCCTTGATGACACGGGCCATCAGGTGATGGCCGGCGACATGGGCGGCCGCGTCCAGCAAGGCCTGGGAAACGCCATAGGCCGCCGCGCGCTGTGCCTCCACCGATACGCCGATCCAGCCCTCGGCCCGCGCCGCGGCCTCGCGGAAGCGGCTGACGTCCAGGTCCAGCAGGCGGGGCGCCAGGTCCTCTTCGATCTGCCGCGCCAGCTGCGCGGCATGGAAGCGCGGTTCGCGCCCGCCCACCCCGGAATACTGCACGCTGGCGCAATCGCCCATGGCGACGTAGCCATCGCTGAGCACCAGCATGACGGAAACGGACTCCGAGGGCTCGCGCACCGCGGCGTAGCCTGGTGTGACAGCCGTGCCCAGATAGGCGGCGCCGTCGCGCTCCGCGCCGGCCTTGATGGCCGCCTGGTCGTCAAAGAAGAACGAGCCGACGCCGGCGGCGGCGAGAACCTTGACGATCTTGATCGATTTTCCCATTGCAGTCTCTTGAGGGTTAGAGGGCCGATTGGCTGACGAGCCGCAGCTGCATGTAGGCCAGCACGCCTTCGGTGCCGCCTTCGTAGCCGTAGCCGCTATTGCCCAGGCCGCCGAGGGCCACGTCGGGCAGCGAGGGAGCGGTCTGGTTGATGCCGATGTTCGAGGCGTTCAGGCGGCGGACCAGTTCATCGCGCACCCGCAGCGAATCGGTGAAGACGTATGCGGCAAACGAATATGGCGTGGCATTTGCCAACGCCACCGCCTCATCCACGCTCTCCACCGACTGGACGGTAGCCACGGGGCCGAACGGCTCCTCGACCAGGATGTCCGCGTCCCGCGAGACCGCCGACAACACTGTCGGCTCGACGAAGAACCCGGGACGATCCACCCGCTTCCCACCCGTTTCCAGCACGGCGCCCTTGGCCACGGCGTCCTCCACCAGCTGGAGAAACGCCGCCACGCGCCCGCCATGGGCCACCGAGCCCAGCGTGGTGCCCTCGTCCCGCCCATGCCCGAGCGTGTATGTCCGGGCTTTGGCCACCAGCGCCTTGACCAGCGCATCGTGCACGGCCGGATGCGCCAGGTAGCGCGTGGGCGCCACGCAGGACTGGCCCGCCGATCCGAACTTCGCCGGCGCGGTCAGCTGCACCACCTTCTCGACATCCGCGTCGCTCCACACGATGACCGGCGCATGCCCGCCCAATTCGAAAATCGGACGGATCAGGTTGGGCGCGGCCAACGCCGCAAGCTGCTTGCCCACTTGCGTGGAGCCCGTGAACGACACGGCTTTCACCTCCGGCGAGGCCAGCAACTGCCGGCTGACCGCCGCAGGGTCGCCGAACACCAGGTTGACCACGCCTTCGGGCAGGCCGGCATCCGCCAGCGTCTGGACGATGGCGCGCGCGCTGTATGGCGTGAATTCGGATGCCTTCAGCACCACCGTGCAACCGGCGGCCAGCGCCGCGCCGAGCTTGCGCCCGACCAGCACGGCCGGGAAATTCCACGGAGTGATCGCCACCACGACGCCCAACGGCGTCGGCAGCGATAGCCGCGTGCTGCCGGGCACGACGCCCTGGTGCACCTTGCCGCTGATGCGGCCGGCCTCTTCGCCGTTCCAGGCCAGGGTCTCGATGGTGCGCCGCAGTTCGCCCACCGCGTCGGCGCGGGTCTTGCCGGATTCCAGCAACAGGCCGTGGGCGACTTCCTCGATACGCTCGGCCAGCAGGAGGGAGGCCTTTTTCAGGATGGCGCCGCGCGCCTGCCCCGTCAGCGCGCTCCACACGGGGAAGGCGCGGCTTGCGGCGGCCAGCGCCGCCTGGACCTGGTCTGCGTCCGCCAGCGTCACGACGCCGACGGCCGCGCCGGTGGCCGGGTCGATATTGGGCTGCGGCCCGGCGTTGCCCTCCTCCCATCGGCCGTTGATGAAAAGATGGGCATCAAGATTGTGTTCGGCCATGGCCGTCTCCTAAAAATGGACTCGCGCGGCGCCCCCGGGGCTTGTCTATCCTGGGGCAGCCCGGCAATAAGCGTTTCGGGTATTAGCCGGGAGGGCGTTTGCCGCGAACCAGATCCGCGCCCTTCTCGGCGATCATCAGCGTGGCGGCATAGGTGTTGCCGGAGGTGATCGCGGGCATGACCGACGCGTCGATCACCCGCAGGTTCGCCACCCCGCGCACGCGCAGCGAGTCGTCCACCACCGCCATCGGATCGGATGCCGGGCCCATGCGGGCCGTGCCCACCAAGTGGTAGCCGGTAGACCCGTGGTGCTTGCAGAAGTCCAGCAACTGCTCGTCGGTGCTGAGTTGGACGCCCGGCACCGTTTCCTCCACCAGGTACTTCGCCAGCGCCGGCGAATGCAGCAACCCGCGGATGATCTTCATGCCCGCCACCATGACCTCCTGGTCCAGGCTGTGCGCCAGGTAATTGGGCTGGATCAGCGGATCCTCGTACACATCGGTCGAGCGGGCGCGGACGTGGCCGCGGCTCAGCGGCCGGTGCTGCCACCAGCCGCCGGTCACGCCGGGGTAGTCGTCCAGCACGTAATGCTTGCCTTCCTTGTAACTGCCCGGCACGAAGACGCACTGCAGGTCCGGCCGCTGCACCCCGGCATTCGACTTGCAGAACAGGTGCGCCTGCGACGGCGTCAGGGTCAGCACCCCCGGCTTGCGCGCCAGCCAGCGCATGATCTGCCACAGGAGCCGCGGGCCCCGCGCCATCTCGTTCAGGGTCGTGACGCCGGGCCGGGCGCGCATGACCAGGCGCGCCGAGTAATGGTCGCTGAGGTTCTCGCCGACGCCGGGCAACTCATGCACCACCTTCACGCCCAGTCCGGCCAGCAGGCTTGCTGGGCCCACCCCCGAAATCTGCAGCAGCCGCGCCGTATTGACGGTGCCGGCGGACACGATCACTTCGCGTCGCGCACGGACGACGGTTTCCTCGCCGCCCCGGCGCCGGATGAACCCTACCCCCAACGCGCGCTTGCCCTCGAACAGGATGCGCTGCGCGCGCACGCCGGACAGCAGTTCCACATTGCCGCGCTTGAGAGCCGGTTCCAGGAAGGCCACCGCGGCGCTCACGCGCAGGCCGCGCTCTATCGTGCGCTGAAAATAGCCCACGCCCTCCTGATCGCCCGAGTTGTAGTCGGGATTGCGCTTGTGGCCGGCGGCGACGGCCGCCTCGATGAAGGTCTCGGAAATGGGATGGAACCAGTCCATCGGCGTCACTGGTATCGCGCCGGAACGCCCCCGGACCTTATCGTCGCCCGGGCCGGTATAGCGCTCGGAGCGCGCGAAGTAAGGCAGCACGTCCCGGTAGCCCCAGCCCGCGTTGCCCTGCGCCGCCCAAGCGTCGAAGTCCTCCGGTTGGCCGCGCACGATCATCATGCCGTTGATGGAACTGGATCCGCCCCGCACCCGCCCCTGGGTGGTGGAGATCTTGCGCCCGCCGCTACCTTCGGACGGCTGGGTCTTGAACTGCCAGGTAATCCGATCCTGGCTCAAGGTCTTCACGAAACCGGCCGGAACGCGGACATAGGGGCGCAGATCGCTGGGGCCCGCTTCCAGCACGCATACCGTCACGCCGGGGTCTTCGGACAGGCGAGCGGCCAGGATGGAACCCGCCGATCCGGCGCCGACGATCACGTAGTCGTAGGTTTTCGCGCTTGCTGTGCTTTTGCTCATTTCGTCTCTTGTGCCGGATGCTCGGGGCGAGGGCCAGACCGCGGTTGCGATGTCGACGAAATAATAGGAAGCTAGATAGAATCCAAAAAGAGAATTGTTTTATTTGATAAATGCAAATTTCGCATCTATCTGGAAACTAGATAGAAACCCTAAAGGGTCGGCCCGCATCCGGAAATCTCGCCATATCAATGGCTTGAACGAGTATTGCGACGCTTTCGCCTATTTTCCACCGTCCGGGATTGATGATTCAGTTGAAGATACAAGAATCATGGATGCATAACTTTCAACTAATAAACGACCATGCCCATCAATGCCTACAAGGTTTTCGTCGCCATCGCCGAACGCGGCAGCTTCGCGGCGGCCGCGCATCAACTGAACCTGTCGCCGTCCGCCGTCAGCCACGCCCTGGCCTCTTTTGAAGAGGAACTGGGCTTCACGCTATTCGTGCGCAACCGCAGCGGCGTTCGCCTGACCTCGGGCGGCGAAGCCTTGCTGCCCACCGTCCGGGAAGTGCTGCAAAGCAATGAAAAGCTGGAACAGCAGGCTTCCAAACTGCTGGGCCTTGAAGCGGGAACGGTGCGCATCGGCGCCTTCAGCAGCGTAAGCGTGGCCTGGATGCCGAAAATCATCCGGTCCTTCTCCGAGCTCTATCCCAATATCGAGGTGGTCATCGAGCAAGGCGGCTACGACGACGTGATCGAATGGATCCTGAAAAGCCGGGTCGACCTCGGCTTCGTCACCTTGCCCGTCGCGCCCGGGCTGGATGCCACGCCGCTCTATGCCGACCCCCTCGTCTGCATCGCGCCACCCGGCTTTCTGCCGAAAAACAAAGCCTACATGACCGTCGCGGAACTGGCCGAGCACAACCTGGTGCTCCAGGGCGAAGGCTGCGGCAAGGAAACCCAGCAGTTGCTGGCCACCCATAAGGTCGCCATCAAGTCGAGCGCGCGGGCCACGGATGATGCCGCCATCATCGCCATCGTCGAAAGCGGCCTGGGCATCAGCATCGTGCCGCAACTCGCCCTGCTCAATTACCGGAGCTCCGTGCAGGCCTTCCCGTTCTATCCCGCGGAAAGCCGCGCCATCGTGCTGTCGTCCTTGAGCCACGCGGGCCTGGCGCCGGCGGCAAAGGCCATGCACAGGCACATCGTGGAATCGGTAGCGTCGTGGTCGAAGCAGGAAAAAGAACTGCAACCGGCGTGAACAGCCTGGATGGACCGCAGCACTGCCGCCCGGGCGTTTGAAGCCGGCAAATGTGCACGGATGTGGCGCGCGCGCCGCATTCCTTCCCGATCGGAGCCTGAGGGTAAACGATTGCTTGCACGGCTTGTGTCAAAAAATAATAATAGGAATCATTCTTGACTATGCCCCACTACGCTCCGCCGGCCGGGGCGGCGTTTTGCTTGCCCCAATGTCAGCGCCCTCCCCGATCCATCCCGCCAAACGGACGGCCACTGCCTCGGCAGTGCGCGAGTTCGTCGACGACCTGCTCAGCCACTATCGGGACCTGTACCGGCACCTGAGCTACCAATTGCGCAATCCGGACGACGCCGCCGACATTGCCCAGACCAGTTTCGAGCGCGCCTACGCCAGCGGCCTGGACGACGCCCACAAGAACGGTCCGGGCATTGAGTCGTCGCGCGGGCTGCTCTTTCGCATTGCCCATAACCTTTGCATCGACGAGGCTCGCCGCCGCAAGGTCGCCCGGACCTGGCTGGCCGAGCACGCCCCGCTCGAAGCGGAACGAACCGCGCCCTCGGCCGAGCAGATCGTGTCGCAACGGCAGATGGTCGAGCGGGTGGCCGCGGTGCTGGCGTCCCTGCCCCCGCGGCGGATGCAAATATTCCTGCTGTACCGGGCCTACGGCCATAGCCGCGCCGAAATCGCGCAACAGCTGGGCATTACGGAAGCGGCGGTCGCCAAGCACCTGGTGCGCGGCACGCTGGATTGCTCCCGCGCCCTGCGCAACCTGCGCCTCGATACCGGCTTTGACGACGCCAGCGACCGCCCGCAAACCAAGTACGATCCGGCCACGGACGACGGCAATTGACCATCATGCAGCAAGTACCCGACGAGGGACTCATCGAGCAGGCGCTCAGCCTGATCGCCACATCGGAGATCGCGACTGAGCGCGCCGCCCGCCAGGCCGCCTCGCGATTGGCGGCCTGGCGCACCCGCGCGCCCGAGAACGAAGCCGCCTACGTCGAAGCCCTCCGGCGCTGGAAGCTGCTGGCGGTGGTAGCGCCGGAAATGCGAGAGCATTTTCCCCAGGACGTCCCGCTGGCCGCCAGCCGAGGAATGTCCCGTCGGACGCTGCTGGGCTGGGGCGTGGCGGGCGCCTGTACCGCGTTGCTCGGCACGGGCTGGTACTGGCGCCAGCCCGTTTACCGGGCGTCTTATGAAACCGGCTCCGGCCAACTCTCCCTGGCCCAAGTGCCCGACGGATCCGACGGCGACGGCTTGGGAACGCGGATCGACCTCAGCGCCCAGACTCGGCTGGCCGTCAGCCTGTACCGGCACGAACGCGTGGTGGAACTGAGCCACGGCGAAGCGCTGTTTACCGTGGCGCCTGACGCCAGCCGCCCGTTCCGGGTCCGGACCCGGGGCGGCGAGGTCGAGGTCGTGGGCACGGTGTTCACCGTCAGCGACCGGGGCGGCGCCGTGTCGCTGGCCGTCGAGGAAGGCCACGTCCGCTTCCACCCCGCGCCGCGCGACGCCCGTTGGTACACGCTGGCGCGCGGCGGACCTGCCCTGGATTTGCGGGCCAACACCGCAGTCACCTGGCGCGACGGCGACGTCGAGCCTGTCCGCCGCATCGACCCGGAAAGCGTGGCGGCGTGGCGCAACGGTTGGCTGTGGTTCGACAACCAGCGCCTGGACGAAGCGCTGCCAGCGATCAATGCCTTCCGTGCCCGCCCCCTGACGGCGGCCAGCCCGGCCGTCAACGCCCTGCGCCTGACGGGCCGGTTCCGCAGCGCCGACGCCGACAGCGCCTCGCGTGTGCTCGAAGCCATCCTGCCGCTGCGCGCGGAGACGCGCCCCGACGGCGACGTCGTCTTGCGACTGCGCTGAGATTTTTTCGCCGGAGGTGTATCCATTTCGGCGCCTCATCCGTCTTCTGTCTCGATGGCCGCCCATGAGGGCGACGATTCTCTCGATAGACGGAGTTGAAATGCACCAATCCGGTATTCGCCGGTCTGCGCGGGTCCTGGCGCTGGCGGGCGCGCTCGGCCTGCCCCTGGCCGCCACGCCCACGAGCGCCCAGGCCCAGGCCCAGTCCGAACGGCTCTACAGCATCGACCTGCCCGCGCAGCCCCTGAACACGGCGCTGACGGCGCTGTCGCGCCAGACCAATACCTCCATCATGGCGGGCGGTTCGCGCGTCGCGGCGCACAGCGCGCCGGCGGTCTCCGGCCGCATGACAGTCCAGGAAGCCTTGACGCGGCTGCTGGCGGGGTCAGGCTTGTCCAGTGCCGCCACGCCTGGCGGCGGCTACGCGGTGACCGCGCCGGACCAGAGCCCCGCCGTAACCACGCTGGCGCCGGTGCTGGTGACGGGCCGGCAGCAATTGCCCGAACCCTACGCCGGCGGCCAGGTCGCCCGCGGCGGCCGGGTGGGCCTGCTCGGCGAACGCGATGTGATGGACACGCCGTTCAACATGTCCAGCTACACCTCGGAGCTGATCCAGAACCAACAGGCCAACTCCATCGCCGACGTGCTGGCCAACGACGCGTCGGTGCGAACGGTCAACGAGGGCCAGGGTTCCGTTGCCGGCACGGGCGACGAATTCCAGATCCGCGGCTTCCCGGTGCGCAACCAGGACGTGTCCTTCAACGGGCTGTACGGCATGCTGCCGCTGCGCACCATCGCGATGGATGGCGTGGAGCGGGTCGAGGTGCTCAAGGGCCCCACCGCCCTCTTGAACGGCATGAGCCCCCGGGGCAGCGTCGGCGGCGGCATCAACGTCGTGCCCAAGCGCGCCGGCGACGAGCCCCTGACCCGCCTGACCGCCACCTATCAATCCGATTCCCGCTTCGGCGGCATGGTCGACATCGGCCGGCGGTTCGGCGAGAACAACGAATTCGGCATCCGCTTCAACGGCTCGTACCGCGACGGCGACACGGCCGTCCAGAACCAATCCAATCAGATGGGAACGGCCGTCGTCGGGTTGGACTACCGCGGCGACAGGCTGCGCGTCTCGCTGGACGCCGGACACCAGACCAACAACATCGACGCGCCGGGCGATTCGGGCGTGCTGATCTTCGGCGACCACCTGCCGGTGCCGCGCGCGCCCGACGCCTCCAAGGGCTATTCGCCCGACTGGGGCTATTCGAAGTCGCGCGACAACTACGGCGTACTGCGCGCCGAGTATGACATCACCCCCCAACTGACCGTATTCGGCGGCGTAGGCTACCGGCGCAGCGACAACCGCTACCTGTACGCAGACCCCATCGTGGTCGGCGAGAACGGCGAACTGCTGATGCGTCCGTACTATTGGCCCAGCTGGGAGCAGAACGTCTCCAGCGTATGGGGCGCGCGCGGCAACTTCAACACGGGCTCCGTCAAACACGAAGTGAGCCTGAGCTATTCAACCTTCGAACAGCGCGCCGGCTACTACGACTACTACATCTACGGCCTGTCGCCGTCCAATCTGTACGACCCCGCCGACATCCCCAAGCCGTCCACCGATGGGCTATCGAGTTCGCCGCCGCGCACCTCGCTCCTGAAACTTCCGACGATCGCGCTGGCCGACACCCTGTCCTTCGCCGATGACCGGGTCCAGTTCACCGCGGGCGTGCGCTATCAGACGGTGAAATCGACGAACTACAGCTACACCACGGGCCAGGAGACTTCCAGCTATGACAAATCCGCCGTGACCCCGGCGTTCGGCCTGGTGGTCAAGCCATGGAGCGACGTTTCTCTATACGCAAACTACATCGAAGGCCTGACCGCCGGCCCCATCGCTCCGGCCGGCACCGTCAATGCGGGCGAGATCTTCGCGCCCATCAAGACCAAGCAGATCGAGGCCGGCGTAAAGGTCGATTTCGGTTCGGTCACGACCACCCTCGGCCTGTTCCAGATCAAACAGCCCTCCGGACTGGCCACGGTCAGCGGCGGCGTGACGCGCTATGACATGGGCGGCGAACAACGCAACCGCGGCGTCGAACTGAACGCCTTCGGCGAGCTTGCCCGGGGCGTGCGCCTGCTGGGCGGCGTCACGTACATCCAGCCGACGATGACCCGCACCGCCTCCGCCGACACCGAAGGCAACAGCGCCGTCGGGGTGCCGCGCTGGATGGCCAATATCGGCATGGAATGGGACCCGTCGTTCGCACCGGGACTGACGCTGACCGCCCGCGCGCTGTCGACCAGCTGGCAATACCAGAATCTGGAAAACACCCGCCGCATACCGGGCTGGACGCGCTGGGACGTGGGTATGCGCTACGCCACCCGCGCTTTCGACCATCCCGTCACGTTGCGCGCGACGGTCAACAACGTCTTCGGCAAGGATTACTGGTCGTCGGCATCCGAAGGGTACCTGCGCCTGGGTTCGCCTCGGTCGGTGATGCTGTCGGCGTCGGTGGACTTCTGAGCATGCACGGCAGGCCGGCGACCTCGCGCATCGGGATGCGTCCCAGGTCCTGGCAACCTAAGGGGGCAACACCTCATCGAATCAGGACGTCCAGGAATCTACTGTTCCTTCAACCCCAACGACTTCATCAGCGGGGCGAACAGTTTCTTCTCGTCCTCCACGCGCGCGGCATAGTCGGCCGCGCGCAGCGGTAGCGCCTCGGCGCCGGCGTCCAGGAATCGCGCCTGGATCTCCGGCCGTGCAAGCACCTTGTTGATTTCGCCATTCATACGTTCGACCACATCATCGCGCGTGCCGGCGGCGGCATACACACCAAACAGGCTGTCCGCGAAAACGCCGTCGATGCCGACCTCGGAAAAGGTGCGTATGTCGGGCGCCACGGCCGCCCGCTGCCGGCTTGCCACCGCCAGCACCTTCAGCTTGCCCGCCTGCACCATGGGAAAGACCGTGGCCGGTCCAAACGCGAAGTCGATCTGGCCCGCGGCCAGGTCTTGTATCGCCGGCGCCACGCCGCGATATGGCGCGTGGGTGGCCTGCATGCCGGTCGCCTGCTTGAGCAGCTCGCCGGCCAGATGCGGCGTCGTGCCATTGCCGGCCGAACCATAGTTAAGCGGCTCGGGCCGTTTGCGCGCGTATTCGACGAACGCTTCCAGCGTATCGACGCCTAGCGAAGACCGGACGAACAAGAACAACTGGCTGTTGGCCAGCAAGGCGACCGGCCGCAGGTCCCGCTGCGGATCGAACGGCATGCTGGTGAACATCACCGGGTTGACCGATACGGTCGTCGAAGGATTGAGCAGGAAGGTATGGTTGTCTCCGCCGTTGCGCACGACCTCGGCGCCCGCCACGTTGCCGCCCGCGCCGCCCCGGTTTTCCACGATAACCGTCTGCTTCAAGGCCTCGGCCAAATGCGGCTGCACCGTGCGCGCCAACACGTCGACCAGCCCGCCGGGGGCCAGCCCCACGACCAGGCGCACCGGCTTGGCCGGCCAGGCCTGGGGTGAGGTTTGCGCATGGCTGCCCGTCGCCCAGCCAGTCAGCGCCAGCATCATCATGGCCAGGCAATGTCTACGCAGCAGCATGCGAATCTCCTTACGGGGCGTCACCGCGCGATCCTGCGTACGGTGCGTCGGGTGCCGCACCACGGTGTATGCCCCTTGATGCCTCATCGCGGCGGCAGCCCTGCCTATGCCGCTCATTCTTCACAAAACTTTAAGCATAAAGAATCCCGGATAACCCTAGTGCGCCGGCAGCGACAAGCGCAGCTCAGTAAGACCGCTTTGGTCCCTGGCGGTCAGGCGCCTAGCAGGCGGCCGTATCCGGGCGCAACCTTGGCCCCGCCACCCGCTAGACGCACCGCGTCCCAGAACCCGGCGGGCGAACTGGACACGACGGGCACGCCCAGCCGACGCTCGACTTCCGGAATGGCGTCGAGCGTCTGTAGACCGCCGCAGGACAGCAGGATTGCATCGCTGTCCGGCGCCGCCTCGATAGCGCGCACGCAAAGCTCGACCAGCGTGTCCGTGTCCACGCGGGCCATGGCGTCCACGCCCGTGATGCCCAGGCTGCGGCACCCGGCGGGGACCAAGCCCTCTTCGGCAAGGAATGCCGCCAGGCGGTCATTCACATCGTCGATGTAGGCCGTCGCCAGCGCAACGCGCGCCACGTCCAGGGCGCGCAAGCCATTGAGCACCGCCGTGCTCATAGTCGTGCACGGCAGGCCGGTGGCGTCATGCATCGCCGCAGTCAACGCCCGGTTGAAGGCCGCGCCCCGGTAGAAGCTGAGGGAAGTGCCCATCAACGAGATTACCGCGGCCCCCTCCTCCTTCAAGCGACACGCATGGTCCACGACCGATTCGATCACCGCGTCATAGCCCTCCGGCGTCACCGAACCCAGGCCCAATCCGCTGGCGATGAAAGGCAGGCCGGGATAAAGGCGCGCACCATCCGCCGGCACCAGGCCGGCGGCCGGCGGCACGATCATGCCAATAATGGGCGTGTTTGAGTCTTGCATGAAAGCGTCTCCTTCTGGTGGATACCGATAATTCAAGGGGCGAACGTCAACTTGGCTCGCGAGATCAGATCGACCCAGCGCTGCTCCTGTGCCGGCAGCCAGGCGGCGAGCGCGTCGGCGGGCTCATAGCGCACCAGCGAACCTTGCGCAATGAACGCCTCCCGCAACTTCGGCTCGGCCAATACCTTCGGCAGTACCTGCGTCACCTTTTCAAGCGCGGCTGCCGGTGTCTTGGCCGGAGCGAGCAGGAATATCGCGGGTGTGGCATCGAAGCCGGGCAAGGTCTCGGCCACCGTGGGCGTCTCGGGCAAGCCCGGGAAGCGATCGGTACCCAGGACCGCCAGGATGCGGATGCGCCCGGCGCTGGCCTGCGGAATCACCGCGGGCAGGCTTGAGATGGCGGCCGACACCTGATCCGACGCCACGGCCTGAACGGCCGGGCTGCCGCCCTTGTAAGGCACGTGCACCATGTCCACGTTCGCCATCGCCTTGATCAGTTCCCCGCCGAGATGGTGCATGGATCCGACGCCCACCGAAGCGTAGGTGTAGCGGCCGGGTTCCTTGCGAGCCATCGCCAACAAGTCCGACAGCGAGCCGGCCGGACTGGACGCCGGCACCGCCAGCGCCAGCCCCGCGTCGCCCACCATCGCGACAGGCGTAAAGCTGGTGCTCATCCGGTAATTGACTTTCGGGTAGATGTGCGGAGCAAGCAGCAACGAGGTATCCGCCAGCAGCAGAGTCGCGCCGTCCGGATCCGCCCGCGCCACCACGTCCGCGGCAATCGTGCCGCCTGCCCCGGCGCGGTTCTCGACCACCACGGGCCGGTCGATGGCCTGCGCCAGCCCCTGCGCCAGCAAGCGCGCCAGCGTATCCACGCCCCCGCCCGGCGAAAACCCGACGACGATCTTGACCGGCGTAGTCTGCGCCTGCGCGGCCGGGCTCGCGGCGGCAATGAACGCGGCGGCCGCAAGGCCTGCAGCACGATGGAACATGGCTAGTCTCCTGTCTCTGTTTTGGTCAATGGCGCAAAAGCGCCGGGCAACACGAGGCCCCCGGCTTGCGCCGGCAAACGCCTTGCGAGGTTCAGTTGATCGGGTTGGAATGCCTGCCGGCCACGCGCGGGCCGTACAACCAGGCCAGCGTGGCCGCCGCCGGCGCAGCCTGCTCCGCGGCGCGCATGCTTCCCACCGCGGCGAACAGCCCCTGCGGAAAGCGCTCGGCAAACTCGCGGAACTGCTGCCCGCCCTCGACGATGTGGCGCGTGGCGGCCCGCGAAGCCGCCCCCTCGTCGCCATCCAGCACCGCCTCCAGAATGCCGGCATGCTCCCGCCACGAACAAGCGAGGCGGCCCGGCTGGTCGAAGTGACGCAGCCGATACGGATGCGTGCGCTTGCGGATCGCCATGATCTGCTGGATCAGGTAGTCGTTTCCGCTGGCGCGATAAAGGACGTCGTGGAACGCCAGGTTCGCGGCGGCGTAACCGCCTGGGCGCAGCGCGGCCAGGTCCGGCTCGGCATCGCGATGCGTTGCCAGCAGGTCCCGGCGCCCCGACTGGGTGATCCGTTGGCTCGCCAGCCCCGCGCACAAGCCTTCCAGGTAAGCCAGGGTCTCGAACATATTGGCCAGTTCGCCAGGCTCAAGCGCTGCCACGAATATGCCGACACGAGGCTTGATGTGCACGTACCCCTGGGCGGAAAGCTGCAGCAAGGCATCCCGCACGGGTGTGCGCGAAACACCGCAGCGTTGCGCCAGCAAGGTCTCGTCCAGCGCCAGGCCAGGGGGCAGTTCGGCATTGACGATCTGATCCTCCAGCGTCTGCCGTATCCGGTCGGCCGCCGTGGCGGGGTAAGGCTTCTGCATGACGATTCCCTAGCTGGCAACAGTGGAATGATTATCGTCAGGGGAATCTGATATATCAACGCGCCTGCCGGGCGGCCGTCACCTTTTTCGCCATGGCTTTGCGCTTGCAAGAGGGCCCGATACCCTCGAAACTGGATGTCCGCACGATCGCGGGCGATCGCGATTATTCCGAAACGCCTTCCAGCGTGCATCCAAAGCGTGTAACAGGCTCTTCTTCTAAGACTTCGTCGCCAAACCGGAGGTGGAAAATGGGAAGGGATATTGGTTCTCGGGCGGCCCGCATGCTGACTTTCGCCGCCACACTGGGATTTTCCAATCTGCTGGGTCTTCCGGCAGCGCATGCGAAGGATTGCGCTGGGGCTGAACTCAGGAATGTCGGAGGCGTGGCGCGCGCATGGAAGCTGGCGGATGGAGGTATCGCCGCCTACTCCAAGATGAATATCAACATCGACGGCTACGCGCGGGCCTACCACCCCCAAAACGCAAGCGCTGGCGCCCTGCTGCACTTGTGCAACGCCGGACGGCCCTATGCGCCCGATGGCACCTCGTACAACGCTTCAAAAGACAATCCGACTTGCACGGGGCGCTTCATGGACGACTACGCTCGCATCGGCGCGGCCGGTTGGAAGGACACCTCCGTCGGCGTCATCAGGTGGTTTGGCGTTTTGGGGCGAGACCAAGTCCAGCTCAATGGCGTGACTATCAAGTCCGTCGTCCCCGTCCTCCAGAAAGACGGCTCCGGTTTTTACGTATCGCCCACCGCGCTAGCGGATAGCACCATCGTCGACGCGGCGGACCAATCAAGATACCTCAATCCGCTGCGCGTGCCCGCCGCCGTCGTTCCGGATTCAGTCATGGCCCAGGGCGTGAAAATGGGAAGCTTCGGCGTTGCCTACAACAAAGACACGCGCATTGCGGTGCCATTTGTGGTTGGCGACGCCGGGCCGGCAATAGGCGAAGGCAGCGTCGCGCTGGCGAGACTCGCGGCAGGCCTGGCCATCAAGGACCCCATCCAGCGCAGCGAACGGTACAAAGGCCAGGTCGACGCCAAAAACGTGCTCTGGATCTACTTCAAAGACGCGCCGGCTCCATATGACAGCACCAAGGAGGCCGCTACCGTCCAGAAGGCTAAGGATGCCTTCCAAGCATGGGGCGGCGAGGCGCGCCTGGCGCTCTGTGTGCAGCAGGTGCCGCGGAACTAGAAGGTGGGCGCTATTGGACGGCAGGGGCAAAACGGTTCCGCCAAATTGCCCGTAGCGACGTTGGAGGCTCGGCAGGATCGCAAGTTCCATGACGGGCAGCCGATATTGCCATAGGTCAAGAGTCAGACTACCTTCCCCCCCCTTCGCCACGTCCGCCATGCTGGCGTCGCCCATGGAAATCTTCAAACTATCCGCGAAATCCGGGTTAGTCCGATACCCCGCCGCCTTCCCGGAGGAAAAGATCACATTGCTACGCTCTTAAGGGCGCCGCGCTTCAAAGCTGATGATTTGGTCGCCCTTTTGTGGGGAGCGTCCGTGCTGGTAGCTGCCTGACGCAACCACATCAATGAAACCAGCAGCGCGCAAAGCGAGGATGAACTCCTCGACACCCCACCAACGCAGCTTGAATAGGTCAAGTTCCGTCGCCACCAAGTTCCCATCCCGCCAATGCTCATAGCGGAGATGGGAAAGTGTCGTCTGAGCTATGTAATCGGTTTCAACCCGATGATCCGTCAGCGTCAACAGATCACCCTTCTCCGTCACCCAACTACGAATAGAACCGGAGGGGCCAAAAAAACCTTCGATCGAGTCGAGGTCTACGATCAGTCTCCCATTGGGAACCAAGTATTGATAAAACCGTTTCAACACTGCCGCTGCTAGCGTTACATCCGTAATCAATTGCAGTGATCCTGCCGGGATGATTATGGCGGCAAAGCTCTTGTCGTAAGAGAACCCTTCAAATGTCTGCCGTGTCAGGTTCGCAGAAATATTCCGCCTTCGACACTCATCCTGGCAATAATCAAGCATCTCTTCTGATGCATCGAAACCTTCGATAGGAAAGCCGGCTTCGAGCAACGGCACAAAAATTCGACCGTTACCTACGGCAGGCTCCAAAATTGGACCTTCACACTCACTGAGAAGCTGCCGGTAGTACTCCAAATCCCCGAATGACCGACCGACTGGCTTATCGAGGTTGTAGACCCAGGATGCAAGCTTTCCATACCGATTTTCCATTTCATTCCTAATCAATAACGATGAATAGGCTGTCGATCTGATTCATCATAGGTCGCATAATCGTCTGGCCCAGCGCTGCGACATTGTCGCGCAACATATCCATCTACAGCGGGATGCTTGGTGCGGCCTCCCGGTGCGCCAATAAAAAAGGCGCCGAAGCGCCTTTCTCATTCACCGCGTGACAAACTGCGGGATCACTCCCACTCGATTGTCAATAGGGCCGTGGAGAGCGTTGTGTGGCAAGGGTTTCGGGTTGGGGTGGGGAGCTTGATACCGTCAGGGATACCGGCCGACTGGTCTCGCTGGGGTGGCCCTGCCAGAGCGGTTTCATGTAGGCCCATGGTAGCCCATTGAACTGTAGAGCCCCTTCGCGACCTTGCAATTGTCCTGATGGGTCACTTCCAACAGGGAAATCGTACTCCGAAAGCCAGAGCCCAACGGTACCAGCGACGACTTTCACCACTGTTCTGACGGTATCAGAAATAGCCTCTTCGGAGGAGTTTACGGTATCGGAATCGGGAGGGTGCCCGTGCTTTGACGGTATCGGCTCCTGAAGCGCCCCAAGTCCCGCTCACCCGATACCGTCAAGTCAGTACCAGGCCGTCCCATGGCGTGCCGCCAAAGCCCATCGACTGCGCTAGAAAACCAGACCCCGGTGACTTGGACAGCTAACCTAACTCATCGCGAACTGGTCCCGTCAGCCTATTCAGGTCCACCGTATCACTTGCCGCTATCGCCCTCTCCTCGCGATCGCTTCATATCCAGGTAACCTTGATTGGCCTGCGGATCATCCGCTGCATTGGCCACATCGAGTTCCTGGCCAGCGTCACCACCACGACCGTCCAAACCGGGCAAGGCCACCAGTTGCTCGAGCAAGGTACGCTTGGCCGGTGCGTCTCCCAACAGTGGGCGTAAGTACGCATCGAGAGGCTGGTCATTAGGTCTGAGCAGTTCCTAAGTCAACGCCTCCAGATAGTCAGCCTTGCGACTGCCGGTCCAGTTGATGGAGATGCTTGCCCGGTGGCATAGCTCGGAATGAACCAAGAGCATAGTGCGCCCATTGCAGTCGAGGTGAAAACGGCCGGTAAACCGGCCGAAAAACTGCGCAATGCCTCTTGCCAGCTTGTACGCAGCGATATGGCGCCCTAACCAAACGACTGCTACGCTGCACTAGCCGCTCCATCCTCATCCACCCGATTCAACGGTGACTCACGGCTATGGAATGCGTAATTACCAGGAAGTGCCCTTGCCCAAGAGAGAGCCTCTTCAAGGTTCAGGTACAGACTTGCATACGCCTTGCGTAGGAGTCCATCGGGCAAAGCCCAATCCCACTTCTCGCGCTGCAGGTTGCGGACGTCGACCAGAAGCATGTCGAGCGGCGGAGGCTCATCCACCGCCGCATCGATAAGGGCATCGACGATGCTCTCGATACCCGAAGCCCCCTTGACGACTTCGATGCCCGGGCCGGCCGCATTGGCCGAATAGCCTCGCCGGCGGAGCAGGCAAGCCAGCGCTTCGTTGGCGGCATCCCCAAGCCAGGTCAGAAGTACCACTTCCCGCCCTTGGTCCACGACGCAGCCGTTCGCCAGGTTTCGCTCAGCGTAGTTCGCCCTGCCCTCGGCTAGGAACCGCCTGGCCACTTCATCCAAAAACGGCGGCACCTCGGAGGACTCGAACAATTGGCGCATTCGCTGGTGAACGCGCGTGTGCGTGCGCCCTGTTCCTCCCGAAAACAACGGCGGCACCCCGCCACCAGAGCGGACGACGAATATGTTTTTTTGCTCCTCGTCGATGTCTTCCACCAGCCAGGTCCTGCCAGCAAACAGGATACGCTGACCCACGCTGAGCATCTGCGATACCGGCAAGGTGCCGAGCGTTTTCCCGCCGCAGACGATGCGGAACTCCTCGTCAGCGGCAAACGCGGCATAGAAGGTGTAGTGGTTGACGAACTTCTCGCCGACACGGCCATGCAGCAGGAGACCGCTGGACTCCTGCATAAGCAGTTCTTTCTGGCCGAGATGGCGAACGAGTTCCACAAACTCACCTTTGTCTAGCCCCGTGAAAAGGGTCTCGGAAGCACAGAACATCGCGTGGAGTTGTCCGATGGACGCTCCGCCGTTCTGTGCCACATAGGACAGTATCTGCTGAACCAGCGTCGACAGGTGAACGCCATGCGCCATGGGTGGTTCGAACCAGCCATCCAGGAGCAGCGAGATCATCGCCGTCACCTTCACCGTCTCCAGCCGGAGTTCGTCGGCGAGCGACGGCTTCCCGCCAAGCGCGTTCTCCACGCTGTAGCCCCGCAAAATGGCCGGATCTCCCTTGCGGCGACCCGACCGCCCCAGGCGCTGTCGCAAGCTGGCTACCGACGGTGGCGGGCCGATCTGGGCCACGCTCTTGACGGCGCCAATGTCGATGCCCAACTCCAGCGTGTTGGTACAGATGGCCGTCGCGGGGAATTCCTTTTGTTTCAGGGCCGCCTCGGTCTCCGAGCGGATCTCCTTCGACAGACTGCCGTGGTGCGGCCAGAACTCATTGGGCACCTTCTCTTGCGCGCACAGTTTGTTGAGAAGGTGCGTGTAGCGTTCGACCTCACGGCGCGAGTTCGGGAAGACCAGATTGTTCGTGCCGCGCAAGCCCTGGAACAGATGCAGGGCAATCTTGGCCGGGGTGACAGATTCCGGCTCCTCGTCGCCATCCTCATTGCGCACGGCCAGAGGCTCCTCGTAGCCTTTGACCAGGATTCTCAGTTCACTGTGGGAGGACTTCGACCCCACCAATGCGACCGAGCCTCCTTGCCCCGGGCGCAGGAAATCGGCAGCCAGGCGCATGTCACCCAAGGTCGCGGAAAGGCCTACACGCGCTACCTGTCGACCGATGACCCGCTCGATGCGATGCATCAGGGATTGAAGCTGTTTGCCGCGTTCCGATCCGATGAAGGCGTGAAGCTCGTCGACGACAAAGAACTTCAGCCGGTCGAACACCGCACCGATCGACGTACCTCGATGGCACAACGTTGCCTCCAGGGACTCCGGCGTGATCAGTAAGACCCCTTGCCGCTTCGCCAGGAAGCGTGCCTTGGCCGAAGAAGAGATGTCGCCATGCCAGGGCCACACCGGAATTTCCAGTTGCTCGCACAGCCGGTCGAGGCGACCGAACTGGTCATTGATGAGCGCCTTGAGCGGGCTGATGTAGACGATGAGCCCCTGCGACTCCGCCTGAAGCAGGTTTGTCAGCGCCGGCAGAAATGCCGCTTCCGTCTTGCCGGCGGCCGTGGCGGCGGCCACGATGACGTCACGGTCCGCTTTGACGATCAGCGGAATGGCCGCCTCCTGGGCATCTCTCAGCGACTCCCAGCCTTCGGCCCATAGGAAACGCTGGATACGCTCGTCTAGCAGGAAGAAGGAAGCGCTGTCGCCGGACATGTGTTCAAACGCGGACCATCACATCTTGAACGAGGCGAACTCATCGCCGTCGTCCGCCTCGACCTGCTGATCAGTCACGCCGCCGTTGTCCGCGGCAACCTCTATTCCGCCCAGCAAGTCCTGCCATGCCGCACCAGGGTTCTGATCGAGCACAGCGAGCATGTTGATGAAGGCCGTGATGGTCGTGCGCGGCGTTCGGAAGTAGGTGTCCCCGATGCGTTTGGAGCAGTGCTCCATGAAGCTGAAGATGCCTTTATCCGGAACGAGAAACTTGTCGGCGTCGCCGAAGGCGTAGACGGAGCGAATTTTCTGCAGCAGGACGTAGAAGTCCTCGGGCGTGAGACTCGACAGCCGGACCACCGGTCCGCTGTAGTCGACCAAGCCATCCGAGGCGAAGGTGTTCTGCGCAAGACGACTCTGCAACGCGGGATAACTGTAGAGCCCACGCCGGGTGTCCAGCAGAAACTCCGGCGTCCCGCCGAGCACAAACCCGAGGCCCACGGCTGTGCCTTGCAGCGAGTCGTTGAGGATACGCAGGATCTGTTCGTAGTTCGCATTGCGGGCCTGCGTGTTGGCCAGCTTGTAGAGATTGACCAGTTCATCCAGGCCAACTAGCAGGCCAGAAAAGCCGGCCAAGCGCACGAAGCGCGCCATGAGCTTGAGTTGGTCATAGACCTCGGAATCATCGACGATGCTCCGCACGCCGAGAGCCTGCCTGGCATCGGTCTTGGTTGCGAATTCCCCCCGCAGCCAGCGGATGCCATCGGACTTGAGCTTCTCGTTGCCCTCCTCATAGCCACGACAGTAGGCAGCAATGACGTCCGCGAAGTCGTAGCCGTTCACCAGTTCGGTCAGTTGGTCGAGCTTCTGGCGCAAGACCGCCTCGGTCGATTGGCTGGATGCCTTGGCCTCCGTCTTGGCCGTGGCGATGAACTTCTCGACGATGCCCGCAAGCGCGCCCCCATCCGGCTTGGTTCGGGTCGACAGGTTGCGCATGAGTTCGGCATAGAGCGAACGGGCCTGTCCGCCACTGGCGTGAAGACGCCGGTCCGGGTTCAGATCGGCCGTCGCCACCACGAGCTTCTTCTCCAGGGCCACGGCACGCACCAGATTCAGGAAGAAGGTCTTGCCAGCACCGTACTCGCCGATGACGACACGGAATGCCGAGCCCCCATCGGCAATGCGGGCGATGTCGGCTACCAGTGTCTCGATTTCCCGGGCACGGCCGACTTGGATCAGGTGCTGACCGCTGCGGGGCACGACACCCGCACGTAACGATTGGATGACCGCGTCGCGGTCTCTGGGGCGGATCGGTGCGTTCATGCTTCCAGCTTCTCCAGGAGTTCAGGGTTCACCGTCACGACATCCTCGCCCTCTGTGAACGGTATGTCGTGCAGGTCGAAGGCCGCCTCGTTGAGGGCTTCGATGGCTCCATCGACCATCAGGTCCAGGTCGGCAGCGGCGTCGCCGAGCTCGTCCTTTGTCCATTCCGGCCGCGACAGCAGCAGGCGCGCGAGCGCGCTGTGCGCCTCGTCCAGGCCGAGCAGTCCTGGTGATGTCGCCTCGGTATTGCCTTCAGGCTCGGGTTCGACAAGCACCGGCTCGGGCAGATTTTCTTCCTTGAAGATTTCCGACAACAGCGCCGATACGGCTTCGGTATCCTTCTGGAGGGCAGCAATACGTGCGGGATCGAGCTTGAGCCCGGTCTCCTCGACTTTCGCGACGGCCGTCGCCGTTGGCTTTGCTCCTGCCGCCACGGCATGCACGTCGGAAAACACCTTCTTGGGCTCGACGCCGAGGGCTTTATAGACCCTCTCCAGCATCTTCACTTCTATCGGTGAAACATCTCCATCGGACTGCGCAACCGTGGCCATAAAGGCAGCAATGGTCTCTTTGGCGTCAGCGTCTAGTGGCTCCAGCTTCTTTCTGAGCGCGGTCAGTGATGCCGGCGTCGTCATCAGCAGACGCAGGTGCGCCAGAAGTCTGCAGACATGGTTCGGCGTGAGGTGAGCCCAAGACTGCACCTGTGCCCGGAGATGCGCCATTTCCTGAACACTGAATTCGCCATCGGCAGCAGCGACGGCCGATGCCAGATCCAGGGTCAGCACAGCGGCCTGATAAGCCGGCGTCGAGCGGCTGGCCGCCTCGCCCGGCGGAACGGCGAACAGCACAACCGTCTCGTCCGGCTTGGGCAGCCTGGCTCCACCCAGGACATCGGGCTCGATACCGATGCTCAAGGATTCGAGCGCTCGCGCCAACGCCAGCGTCCGGTCCCGCGTCAGCGTCGTCTTCGCATCCAGACTGCCCAGCAGTTCCTGGAACGACATGGCGATCATCCCTTCGCCCATACGTGCCTTCAGATCATGCAAGGCCTTCTGGGCACCTTCGGGCCACAGCGTGGCAGGCAATTGCAGCAGCCCCTCCAGCGCATGCCTGCCATCCGGATTCCGCCCCACATAGCGGCTGAACGGCTCCAGTTCCTTCGTGGCCGCCTCGACAACCTGGCGCAGCTTGTTGATGGGCGCGGTCAGCACGGTGACGTCCGGCGTATTCCCAAACGACAGGGTCAGGTCCGTGTACCCGCGAAAGCCGGCAGAGGCGGGGCGATGAACCAGCTTGATCTTGGTTTTGTTTCTCGGAAGGGCCAAGCCCTGCCCGAATATCTCGTGGTACTTCGACACAAACAGCTTGTCGAACTCTTCGGGACAACGCGTTGCAGGCGTTCGCAGGTAATTGGTCGGATCCAGCTTAGCCCAGGCCAGTGCCAGTTGCGCCGGCACCGGCACGCCATCGACCGCCGCCTGGCCAAGGGCGACACGGATGTAGAGAGGCAGTTCGTAGGTCTTGGGAAAACTCGGAATAGGCTTGAGATAGGCCTTCTCGGGGTGCTCGGCCAGAGAGACCCAATCCAGCAGCGAGCCCGCGTAGCTTCGGAATGAGCCCGACTTGTCGCCATAGATGTCCAGCAACCGGCGCAGTTCCGCGGCAATCACAGGCCAGTCGGCCTTGGCTGCGTCGTCCTTCGAGGCATCCAGAATGGCGCGGCGCTCCAACCCGTAGAAGAAGATGAAGACGTACCCAACATCGGCCTCGGGATCCTGCCTGCCGCCTGCCAGCCAGTTCAGATAGGCGCGCCGGGCGGAAGGTGAAATCTCCGAGTAGCTCGGCCAGTAGCCCATCTGCCGCTCTGTGTAATCGCCACTGGATGCGACAGATTTCGACGGATCGATGAGGCATGGATCATTACCACCCGTGGGGGTGGGCAGCGACGTGCCGACATAGATGAGGCCACCGGGAATCGAGACGCCCCCGAGCTCAACCGCCTCTCCGGCAGGAACCCAGGCTCCGAGGCCGAAGCGCTTGGGCGCGGCCGGGATGCGAAACGACGGTGTGGCAGGTGCTGGGCTGGCCGCAACCGCTACAGGCTGCTCATCGTCATGGAGTCGGCTGGACACGCGCGAACTGACCGCCGGGCTCGGCGCAACCGGCGCGCGACTCTCGGGACAAGGAACAGCGCGAGCAGGACGAGCGGTCTCCTGAGCACCGCCTTTGGACTTGAGATAGAGATAGATGCCAACGCCGATGGCGGCGAGCACGCCGACCCCGATCCAGATCTCGCGCGGAATAGCAGCCAACAGCACCAGCAGTCCCACGACGACTGCAACAATGCCCCCACCCACTCCTGATTTCTTTCGCCTCGCCATGCTTTGCCCCCTCCTACCACCGCAAACTATTAGTTACGAATATTGTGCACCGCAACCAGAAACACCCAACGTCTTTACTCGCATTTGGGAAGAAGTGCAATCTTAATGTGAGCGTAATCGACGAACACCTTGGACAAGAACGTGCCAACTGCCTCGCAATCCGCATGAAACCTAGCTTTTCGCGGAATTTTTACCGTCAGATCATCTACCTGGCGAGACGGTAAATAATCTGATTAAAAGCGAGGTAGACTGATACCGTCATTGACACCATCAAAACCTTGTCCTTCGTTAAGAAGGCAAGACAAAAATTCCCATAAAAAATCAAAGACTTACACCCAAATCCCAGTTCATTCACAAACTGGGATTGATTCGCAAATCATTGATTTAAAAAGGGTTTTTAAACCCCTCGCTCCCCGGAATTTGCTGACCTATAGTGCGCAAATCATGGATTCCTCAAACTCCTATCAATATAGCTAATTATCAAACCGAGTTGGTAGTCAAGGCCAACCAAACCGACGCTGACCTAGTGCAGTGGATAAATGATGCCTTGGCGGACGTGGACGACCGGGCCGAATGAGGCGCGGCGACTTCGTTACCATCACTCCGCAATGGCGATGTCAGAAGACCCTACTGGCACTTCTACTGCACCGCGAGAACTAGAAACTGAAGCAGTTCGAACACGTCATAAAAACTCTTAACCATCCGTTTAGGGAAAAGGTTACTCCGCCGAGCCACCCGCAAACGACTCCAGATAAGTGGTGACCGCCTCGGTCCTCCCCTCCTGGACGAGTGAATTGGCCGTCTTACCGCAAAAGGCACGCAACGGCTAATTGCACAAGAGGAACGCTGCTCGCTTCTCGTCGCCAGTCAGTTCGATTGTCATGGCCAGTACCTGAGCCATCTCCCATAGGTGCTTCTGCAATTGTGGCGTCTGCGGTCCCGCACCAATGGAGTCCACCGACGGTGTTCCGCAGGATTTAGCCGTGCACGACACCTTGCATCTCATCCTTCGCGGCTGCGATAACCTGCTCAGGCTCTGACGCTAATGTGTCTTGAGGACGTCTCCCGCCGAAAAAGCTGTTGGCCGAAAGGAACCAGTAGGCCAGGCCCCAGCCATCCCTGGCATCTCCAAAGACCTCCAGTACGGTCTCCAGCCCCTTAAAAGGCTGCCACCCTGCCCCAGCATCCAAACCATAGCCAGGGAAATAATCGACACCATCGCGGCGAATCGTAAAAATCCGCCGTTCTCGTACCCATTGCCCAAATAGCTCACTCAGGCGGGCTTGATTCGATTCAATACGTTCGGCAATCTCGGCTACGGTCAACCAATCCGCGTTGTCCAGCACGGCTTTTCGTGATCGCTCCAGCATTGCTGCTTCTTTGAATTGGTTCTGCATGAAGAGGTTGGTTGCATGCCGTTGCTGGGAAGAACTGATCAACAGCTCACATCACGTCGATGTGCTCATGTATTCGGGCCACCAGCGCATCGAAATCTGGCTGGCCCTGGTAATACAGCGCTTGCGTCTTGCGGTACTCCAACGCGAAGCGCTCGCGTTGTGCAGCGTCAGCAAGGACAAATGCCTGGTTTCGTGCAATCACCCGCTCGTCGCCACTACGAAAGCGCTGCGCCTTACGCTCCTGGTAGGCCGGTTTCCGCATGAATACCTGCACCTCCTCCAAACCCAGAAGGCAGTACACGTCATAGTAGTGCCGAAGGAAATTGCCCGGAAACGCCTCCGACTCACCCAAGCGACGGTACTTGGTGGAAATTGTCTGAAGCTTCTCGACGAAAGTGTACGTCGGCGCATAGCAAGGTACCGCTACTGCACGGTTGTCGAACACGTCTACGCCGCGATCTCTGGCAACATCGAAAGCCCATGACGAGATCGTGACAGCTCGATTGGGTGCCGTGTCGTCAAACCCAAGCTCCAACAAAATTCCATCTTTGACGCCTGCCAATGCCGATACGCGCGGCGTGTATATCAAGCGAATGCCGGCGCTACGCATCTTGTCGTCGTCAAATTGCGTGTCGCGCTCAACGTTGCCGATGCCTGGGATACGGATACGCGCCGCCAGTTCGTCGTAATACGCACGGCGCGAAAGGACGTGCGCTGGCTTGTCTTGATTGCGCCCCGTCTTCACATCCATGTCGGCGGGCGGCTCGATGCGAATGTCGATGTCTTCAGAAAAACGGTGGATGACACCAAAGCCCTTCGAGAGCGACGTCCCTCCCTTTAGTTCGAACTGGAAGCCCTGTGCCTGCAAACCCCACAGGCAATGCATGATCCAGTAGTCCTTCTCGACCAACATAGGATCAAGCCCTCGTTCGTCAGCGACAAGAGCAAGCAACTGATCAAAGTCCTTCCGCGCGTGCAGGAAATCAGGCACTCATCCACTCCCGCAGGCGCTTGCGCGTCGCCACATTGCCAAAACTGTCGGCAGCCCGCTGCAGCCGGACTGAGTCGAACGAGGACAGCTTGCTGCGCGCTTGGCGCAAAACGGCATCACGATCCTCGGCCAACTCTTCAAGGTTGTTTAGCAGATCGACATACAGAAACTCGGGGGTCAGCTTCTTCGGGAAGCGCGGCTTCATTCGGAAATCGAACTGCCGGTTGCCAAGTTGGAAAACACCATGGCGCTTGTGGTTGTAGACCAGCGTGCGGTTATAGAGCTGAGTGGTACCAAGACCCACGGCGTTGTAGGCCGAGGGTGAAAACACCAAAAAGTCCTTGTCACGAAGAAAGCCCCCCACCACTTGGTCATCAGTTGGTGGCAGCGGGCCAAAGCTGGACTGCTTCGGCGCGTGGTAGAGGCCCTGAGCAAGTTTTTTCAGCTTTCCTGTGGCTACCAGCTCACGGAGATGCCTATCCACTGCGGTGGACAGACGTGCCAGGTCCTCGCGACGATAGACACGACCGGCCTGCAACTCATCCGCAAGATGAGCTGCGGCCCCTCGGAGGGGCTCAACGGCAGATAGAGCAGCTTCAGTCATGTCTAATTTCTCATTGAATTTTCATGCATTTTATCGCATTCTGCCGACTATGTCAGACCCAAGGGAGTGCCCAAGGGGTCACCGCCAATCCCTCGCAGCGTCCTTTGGTCGTACCTGTTGGAAGAAGTCTTTAGCTCATGACAATCATCATGTGTATGCTTGATGAACTCAATAGCCCTACTCGTCTGTATACTTGCTCTCGCGCATCACGCTTCCTCTCGGTTGCGCAAATTCTCTATTGTCTTGGTACGGATGGCAGATTGTTGGGCACAGCAAAGCGATGCCTGCTCAAAGCTGATCTGAGTCATTCACTGTCCAGTGCCTAAGCGGCAGCAACCACCAATATCCGTCGTTGAAGGCCACCAGTCCTTAACGGCCGCCTCTCCCTCAGAACCGGCCGCTCGATTGCACGGCTCGCCGCGTACCAAGTCGGATGACTGCATCTACGCGCCGCGGCAGGCTCATCGCGACCCAAAGCGGAATTCCTTAGCAATGACGAAGGCGAAACACTAACGCTCGACGAATTGGCATTATGAATTGCCCCGAGGCGGTTCAGACTTCCTTAAACAACATATCGGCACAGGACTTCTGCGTCCTGTGACTTGACTCTTCTGGCATCAGTTATCGGGGCGTCCCTTATATCCAGCCGGCGGAGTCTTTAAAACCTTCGGAGCCTTGGTTGCCGATGTGGACTTGAAGAGAGACGGGTCGACCTCAAACACGCTAACCGCAACTTGCTGATTTCCATGCACATGTGCAATGAGGCGCTCGTGCTTGGGTAGAGGCACCTGTGCTGTCGAACCGCCGAACTCGCCCGAGTTGGCAAGGACCACCGGCTGATACATGTGAAAGTGCAGCGCCGCCACCATGTTGTCGAACGTCTGAACATCCTGATTCAATGCTGCGACCAAGAACATGTCCGACCTGTCGCGAAGGTCGGCGACGAGATCGAGGTCTGTGGCGTCGTAGCAAATGGCCGCCGCGATGCGGGTGCGTGACTTGGCACCAATTGGCAATTCAACCAGGGTTACATGTGGCCGATGCCCCCTCACGCCCATCCTCACTTCATCCTTCATCGGATGCTGCTTGCCCTGCCAGGCGTATTGAAAAGCCCGGCCATGCGCCGAGGACTCGGTTCGAATCAACCATAGGCCTTGATTAACAGTGCCACCCGCTTTGTGCGAGTGGAGAAACGTTAAGCCAGTGAAGATGTTAGCTCGCACCTTGTCTGAAAGTCGTCTTAACAGGAAGACATGTTCCGGATGTACGGCCAGCTCAGGGAACAAGATGACATCGACCATCGGACCATCAGTCTTGTCGGACGCTATCGCAGAACTTGCCGACGCCCAAGTCTTGAGTTTCTGATGGGCCAATCTGCAAACCTCGGCCAAGTGGCGACGATGCCCGGCCAAAGTCCCCGGTGTCCAGTGCGTCGGGTCCTTGTCATTAAATTCCTCTCGCCACGGGCGCATCGGTTGAATGATAGCCACGCGTAGTGGCCGATCCTGTAAGGGCTCATGGTCATCAACAGGCACCACATACATCGGCGTCTTACTTCGACGGCCAAACAGCCCGCGTTGCACCACGATGCGCTCCTGAACAAGCACGAGTAGTTCGGCAGCGGTCCGGACATCGCCCGCTGCCAACGCGGCATTAGCGCGGAACTCAACTCCAGGCCATTGCAAGAGAGTTGAAAGCAGGCTGGAAAGCCACGGCGACACCGGTCCTGGCTCGTTCAAAAGCCCACGTCCGGAATTCAAAAGACCGAATCGGCGTTTGAACCAGGTGCTGCGTAGCCCACTGTATCGGCCTACATCTTCAGTGACAAGATAACGACGGCTCGTGAAGTCAAACTCTCCGGTAAGAGCCGAGCGCAGGATGCGACCCAGCCCGTAGAGCCAGGCTTTTTCAGGCACCACCCATGGTGGGCTGGCATACAAGGGGTTTGTCGCATCGTCTCCCTCAATTGACTCTACATGTAGGAAGCCTGGCTGCTCAGGCAGTTCCGGTAGTTTTGACCAATCCTCGCATCGAAGCACAATATCAGCAGCGCTCTTCCCTGCGGACAATTTCTCCTCTGCGTCGGGGTGGCGAAGCAACGCATCAGCGAGCATGAGCAGAGCGTTTTCCTGATCGAAAAGGTTATTCGATTCACTGATGATTTGCAGAAGTGGCAGGGTGCTCTTCAACTTGGCCGGGTGTCTACGCGAACTATTCGAGCGCTTATTGGCTTGAACCAGAGCGGGCGGAACAAACTGGCGCCAGTTCGATGCCCGTCGCCCGTTCAGCGCTGCCATCAGCAAGTCTGGGCGGCTTAGTGCCACGGAGCGCACAACTGCCTCTCGGATCCCCTCGTCATCTGTACACCGGAGCCCTTCTGATAACCACACGCCGAAGCGTCGTGCATTCGGCTGCAATTGCTGCGCGACGATAGCTAGGGGTATAGCTTCCTTCAGTGCTTCACCCTGCATGGGCTCAAACAGCGCCGCACGTTGCAATGCTGCGTACATCTGCACCTCGGCGGCAACTTCGACCATTGCAGCGAGCGAAGAGTCACCAATGGAAGCCAGATAGAGGCGAGCCTGTTGGCGCAGGTACCAAGGCGACGACGTTCGTTCGGTCAAAACGCGGCGTGCGATTCCGCCAAGGTCCTCACGGAAGCCTTGAATATCCACGCCGTCCGGATACTCCTCCGGGTCACGGAAGCCAGTCTCCACTGCACCAGCTCGCAAGAGGTCGGCCAGTATGTACTCCGCCACACGCACCTGCCTGCGTTTGCCTGTGTCCAAGTCCGCAGCTACGTCGAACAACTTAATGCTAAGCGCTTCGATCACAGGACTCAGTAGGCGAGGGTGTGGAAACAGATCCAGGCCACACCGCAGCAGTAAGACAAGCGCGGGGTTCTCGGCCCAGCATTTGATGAGCTTACGTGCTGTTGACTCGAATTCATGCGACAGAACTACGCCCTGTGTCACCTGGTCGTTAGTAGTCTCACCCGAGCCCACAGGACTTTCGAGATCCGTCATCGCTAGCCGGTGCCGCATTAGTTGGGCAATGCGTGTCGCGACAAACCGCTTCACGGTATCGTCTCGCACGTCAGTGTTGGGCACAGCGACCGTCGCCAACGACAATCGTGATGGCTTTGGGTCGGCAACGCTTTCAATCTGCTCTGACACCCACAGTAGTCCCTCAAGGCCGCCTGCCGCCTGCGCCAGAGATTCCAGGTCGAAGGTACCACTCAACTCTGCGTTGAGCATCTCCATTAGGCCCGATGCATGGCTTTGAGCTGAAATCGCCCGGTATGAGGTGGTCACGCATTTTTCCAACGACAACTCGAGCACTCTCTGTGCACCAATGCGGTGGCAATGCTCTTTCAGGACCAAGGTTACATGACGTTTTACATGCTCCAATACCGCTGCTTGGCCAAGCCCGCCAGGCACACTCTTAGCCTCAACAACGAGGCGCATATCATCGACATACCGACAGTAGTCCAGTAGTTTGACTTCGTCGCCAACCATGGCACCGTCAGCTACAGACTTCTGCATTTCACGATCGAATCGAACCAGATAGGCATTCGCTAGGAATCCCGAAGCAACCAGTCCTTGAGGCAACCCAAGCTCAAGATCTTGATGCTCTCCACCGCGGATTAGCTCAGCTTCTTGCTGATCTTCGGAACGCCACCGCCAGGAGAAAATTCTTGCGACGCGCTCCCAGAACACCGTGTCAGCTGCCGCTGAGTCAGGCAGTTTTTGTTCCATCCGATGTTCGTCCTCCAGTATCTTCAATTCCGCGATCAAAGCGTTTTTGTCGATATGGTCAAAGAACGACTTGATGTCCAGAGACACCACAAACAGCTCCTGCCGTGGCCGCAAGTGAGGGGCCAGTTCTGCACAGATTCGACGGGAGCGAGAGAGGAACGCCCGATAATCCTGGAAATATTGGCGATATGTTCTGCTGTTGCCCCATGAAAATTGAGCTCGGGGTCGAACACCAGTATTGACGGCCCATGTGCAGTGCAGGCGGTTTCCGTAGCTCACCACACCGCTTGCACGCATTGCCACTAAATCATTGTTTGTCGTATCGCCTTGTGCGGACTCCACAGCCTCCGCCAAGCACATCATCACCGTCGTCGCCAAAGTCTGATCACGAATGGACAGATGGGACAGCGGTCGCAACTTCAGACGCGGCAGATCTTGTCGTAGCTGTTCGCCAGGCGCTTCTGACTGATATGATTCGGTAGGTATCCAGTCCTCAAATGTCGGCTCGGAACCCAGGTCATCGAGGTCAAGGTCCAACAACTGGTCGAACGAGGTAATGATTGGTGCCGGGCGAAACCCCCAGCGCGCGTTCTTGGGTGCGGGAACGAGTAACAGGTCCTTCGGTCGGAAATCGACATGGCAGACCTCCGCCGCCCAACGTATCAGTTGGTTCTCTAGGTCGATGGTCGAAGCATCTAGTTCCAGAACATCGGCGTACCAGTTGTGCCGGCGGACGTAAGTGTGCGACTTTTTCCAGGCCTGTGCGAGCACAACTACATCACAAAGTTTCTCACCCCTCGGCGGAAGGCCTTGATACTCTTCTTTGACGATAGACACCCAACTCCCCTTCGTTCTTGTTGCGTTCGATTCTCTGGGCTAGCGCTCAGATCAAGGCAAACTCCTATAGTTTAGAGGAGAGCTGTCGCTTGAAGAACAGTATTCATTTGCCGAGCCGGACGACAACTCCAGTACGACTCCAGCCTTTAAGGTCAGCCATAAATCGAGACCAGCCTTCACCGGACGCTGGAGCAAACCAAATGAACTGCCGCTTTTGGCCGGAAGGGTATACGCCTGCAACTGACGGGCAGTGTCTGCAGTTCACCTGATACCCGTGCTGAGCCATCACCAGCGTCAATGCTCAGATGGCCGTTATGGGGCTTGAACGATGGGCCGCGATGCGGCTACGAGCAGCGGCAATCGCTGCAAAGTCACCACTAGGGGCGAGGCCGTTCTAGGTTGCAAACTGGATCCGGCCACCGGCAGGCCTGATTGGGCACATCGCTTTAACGTGTGAAGGGGAATGACCTGGCCCATGACGCGTCATCTGGTTAGATGAAACATGCAGTCTAGGTATTCAGTTGCGCGATGTTTTCCCCAGTTGTATACGATAGGTGATTAAAAGCGGCGTTATCTAAGCTATATTGGAAGCTCTTCAAATCAGCAAGCCGCATAGCGGAAGGTGCAGTCTCATTCCAAAAAAAGGGGCGTTGTGACGCAGTCGTTTCCGAGCATTTCAGCCGCGCAGTTCTCCACTGCTCTTGCCTTGCGGCCCAACCTCGTAGCCTGGTTCCTTGGTGCCGGAGCCTCCGCCGCCTCCGGAATTCCCACCGGCTACGACATGATCCGGAACTTCAAAGCAGAAATCTTCTGCCGAGAAAACAACCTATCCCCTAGAGAAATAGACACAGGTGACCAAGTCTGGCTTGAGCGGATCGACCGCTTCTTTCGCCAGACATCCATCCTCCCCCCGGATGGCGATCCAAACGAATACGCTGCAGCCTTCGAAGCGGTGTACCCCCAGCCACGGCACCGCCGCCAGTACATCGACGACGCTATCTCCAAGGGCACACCATGTTTTGGACATCGCGTGCTTGGCAGCCTGATTGCGGCACAGAAGGTCGACTGCGTATTCACAACCAACTTTGACCCGCTGGTTGAGGACGCTGCGGGTGCTGCGAACAACCTATTGTCTGTTGAGGCGCGCGCACGACCGACAGTTGCTGGCATTGACTCCGGTGAACGGGCGTTGCGATGCCTGAGGGAATCGGATTGGCCGCTTGTTGCCAAATTGCATGGTGACTACCAGTCCGTTTCCATCAAGATCACTGGGACTGAGCTTGAAAAGCAAGATGACAGCATGAGACACGTCTTGGTCGAGGCCAGCCAGCGCTTTGGCATGGTGTTCGTCGGGTACAGCGGCCGCGACTCATCCGTGATGGAGGCCTTGGCTTCGGTGCTTCGGGAGCCAGATGCGTTTCCCAATGGCTTGTACTGGGTGACTTCTTCTACTTCGAAGCTGCTGCCTGCGGTCACGCAATTCCTGGAAGCTGCGCACATCGCCGGCGTGGACGTCGCTGTCGTTGAATGCAAGACCTTCGATGAGCTTGCTGCGGATGTCATCAAGCGGCTAGAACTACCAAAGCTCCTCATGGATCATGTCATGCAGGCGCATCCAGAGCCACGCCTAGTTCCTGTGGTGCTTCCAGAGACAACCGCACTGCAATTTCCTGTGCTCAGGTACTCCGCTGTCCTGATCGAATCCATACCAAAAACTGCTCGGCGAATCGCCCTTACCCAAGCCACCACAACTCCGGTGGTGCGCGGCCTTCTCAGGGCCCATGGATGCAAGGCGGTCGTGGCCGCGAACGGTCACGAGCTCGCTGTGTTCGGACGCGACGAGGAGGTAATAGCGATACTAGGCCCTGATGGTGCAAAGCTTGATGGAACTATCGCCCTCGACCCCACCCGAGACAGTTGGGCGCTGGGCCTTCTTTACGATGCGTTGGTCAAGGCGCTATCGCGATACCGCCCACTCATCCCTCGTTACAAGAGGGCCGGTCACTCGTTGATCGTGGCGACGCAAAGGGAGGGGGATGACCCGGAGCGCGTCCGTCGGCAAGAGCAAGATCTCGCTCAACTGCGGTTCGCTTATGGGGGGCCTGTCACAGGCACCGTTCAGAAGCTTGGTTTCCCTTTTCAAGAGGGCATTTTCCTGAAGCTTGAGCAAATCGAGGGGCGCTGGTGGTGCGGCTTCGAGCCTTACACGTTTGTTGACATTCCGCGAGATCCTGGGGTGGATAAAGGCATGTATGGCGAGACCGCCGCTGCAGAGCGTGATGCGCTGGGCCGATTCTTCGACGCGAGAGGAGGCGACCCCGCAGGTGATTGGCGTAGAGAACGCTGGGCACAGAAGTACAACAAAAACTGGGCGTCCATCATCGATGCGTGGACCAAACTACTGACCACCACTAGAGATGGTTCAGTCCGTGCCTTTAATCTTGGAGACGGCGAGGGTGTAGACGCTACCTTTGCACTCTCTACGTTTACGGGCTGGAGTCGGCCGGCCCACCAGCACGACTACTTTGACAGGACCAAGTAATGGCAAGCCGCGCTCAAGCATCCCAACTCCCGCCATTTACCCTCTTGGATGAGCCGTTGCTCTCCTTTTCGCCATCCGACCCTCAGCAGCAGCACGTACACCCCCTTCGGGGTTTGGCAAAATTCGGGCCTTACTCTAAGGGCTCCTTCAGCGGCTACACCTCGGAAGTACGGATCGCGACCATTGGTCCTGAAAGCGCCTTCCGTCGCCGCGGCGAGTTGATGGCATCGCTGCGCAATTTGCATCGCCCAATTGACCGCACCGAGTACGTTCCTGACTACCCAGGCTTTGAGCCGCTCTTTGGGGTGAGGTTGGCGTCGGCGCCGGCAGCGCAGCACATCAAATGGCCGGACGTGGTCAGCCAGTTACCGGGCGCGGGAGACCTGCAGTCTCGGCTGGTTCAGGCGATGGAGTCGGCGTTGCGGCAACTCGACACCGCGCGCAACGAATTCGACGTCGCCTTGATCCACTTCCCGGACTCCTGGGCGCAGGCGACACGCACGAAGACCTTTGACGCGCATGATGTACTCAAGGCGCTGGGCGCGAAGTACAACATCCCGACTCAGGTGCTGAACGACCGGGCCTTCACTTTTCCCTACAAGGCTCAGCTTGCTTGGCGCCTTGGCATTGCACTGTACGTCAAGGCATCGGGCACGCCTTGGAAGCTAGTGCCTCTTAAGGGCGTTCCAAACGACACTGCATACATAGGACTTGCATACGCGCTGAGGGGTGACCAGCGAGAGGCTCACTATGTGACCTGTTGCTCGCAGGTCTTCGACATGGACGGTGGCGGCATGCAGTTCGTGGCGTTTGAAGCACGCGATCCCGTTGTAGACCTTGCCGAGGCTCGCAGGAATCCGTTTCTGAGCCGTGATGACATGCGTGCCGTCATAGCTCGAAGCTTGGGTCTCTACCAAGGCAGGAACGGTGGACAGTTGCCCAAACGGCTGGTGATCCACAAGACCACGGCCTTTAAAGAGCAGGAGATTGAAGGGGCCTTCGATGCCTTGGCCGGCGTGCCTGAAATCGAGTGCATCGAGGTAGGGGCGGCCTCATGCTGGAGAGGTGTCTGGCTAATTAAATCAGGACAGAGAAACGCACCCACCAAGCCGTCTGGGTACCCAGTGCCTCGAGGTACTATGGTCATTCGCTCGGGGAATTCAGCGCTCGTTTGGGTGGCTGGAAATGCCCCGCAAGCTTCTCCCAAAGGCGATTACTACCAGGGCGGTAAAAGCATCCCGAAGCCGCTACAACTGATTCGACATGCCGGCAGTGGGCCACTAGAGCTGATCGCCCATGAAGCATTGGCCATGACGAAGATGGACTGGAACAACGATGCTTTGTACGACCCCGTGCCTGTGAGTATCCGGTACTCTCAGAGGCTGGCACGGACCATTGCCAACGTGCCGGAGTTGCCTGGCAATGTCTATCCCTACCGACTTTTCATGTAAAAAAAGCGGCGAGAAGTAGACGATATGGGCTGCTGGAAGCAGCCTCTAGCCAGGTCTGAGTTGGGTCGAAACCGGCAGTACGGGTGATGGGAAAGCGACCGATGGCGTACACACGTTGAGTCACGGAAGCCTTGTGACCGCAGTACACCGGACAAGCGTTGTTGGCAACCAGATCCGGCATCGGAACTGAACAGCCGTTTTTGGCATGCAGCGGGAGTGCGCTTGGCCGCACCCCTCGTCAGCAACCGCTGCAGAGCAAACACTCCGCTTAGGACTGAGTCATCAAGTACCGTTACCTCCCATAACAACCGCCAGTGAATACACCACCGGCGCATACCTCTCTCCAACTCCCCAAGTATCAACCATATTCGCCCACTCCTGCAACATATGCCGCCGCGGCTCCGCATACTCCGCTTTGTTATAAATCGACCGTGAAGACCGGCCACTTTCGTGCGCCAGACACTTCTCGACCCAATCCCCATTGAAACCAGCCTCATTAAGCAACGTAGACCCCGTTCGCCTCAAATCATGGACGGTGAATGACTCCAACGGCACCCCCGCAGCCTTCGCCTGCGCTGAAATCAGCTGCGTCACGCGATTCAGCGTCGCTTTGGACATACACCGATCCGCGCTGTAGCGCGATGGCAATACGTACCTAGACCCAGCGGAATACGTGCGCAGCGCGATCATGATGTCGAGCGCCTGTGACGATAGATACACGTTGTGCGCCCTCCTCCCCTTCATGCGAGCTTTCGGGATGGTGCATACCGCCGCCTCGAAATCGACTTCATCCCAGGTTGCCTCGATCAATTCGCTCTTGCGTACCAAGGTCAGCAGGATCAGCCGCAACGCGAGCCGGATCGCCGGATGGGTCGGGGCAAGCTCCAGCTGCCGGCACATCAGCTGAATTTCGTCAGGAGATAGCGCTCGATCTTTCGGTGCACATGTAGCAATAGACGCTGCGTTGACATCATCGGCGGGATTGCTCACCTTCTCTCCATGAAGGTGAGCGTAGCCGTAGATCAGCTTGATGATTTCACGGATGTTGAGCGCCACCGTGGGAGCCCCTCGCCCCTTTACGCGCAGGCATAGCGCACGCAAATCCTCCGCTTGCACCTCGCTCAAAAGGCGCTTCTTAAGATCGGTAGGATGTCTCGATCCAGCACGCTCTTGCGCATTGCCCGAGTCGTAGGGGCCATAGTCGCTCCGTAGAGCCAATTAGCAGCGTGATCACCGAAGGTCTTGAGCTCCGGCCCACGGGCTTTCTCGCGCTGTTTCTGGATGCCTGGGGAAATCCCATCGCGCACCAACCGCTTGGCGGCTGACAGTTTGTCCCGTGCAGCGGCGAGCGAGATGCCGCCGAAGCCATAGCGGCCGAGGGTCAGCGTTTCGCGCCGGCCGTTGATGCCGTAGTCGTACCGGAAGGAGATGGACCCTGTCGGGGAGATGGCCACGTACATCCCATCTCGGTCAGCGACTTTGTAAAGGGTCGCGCGAGGTTTGAGGTTCCGCAGGGCGAAGTCTGTAAGCATGTTGGTTTCCTGAATCGAGACGGCCGGTTGCCGTCATCAATCGTGAAACCTACAGATTTCCGCTCCACCCTGAGTGACTGGCCACTTGACCCATGGTCGCATTCTGTCTCATGCGGTCCCAGGCTCCAGCTGCCTACATTCACCACATGCAAACGGCCGGTAAACCGGCCGAAAAACTGCGCAATGCCTCTTGCCTGCTTGTACGCAGCGACATGGCGCCCTAATCTATCCAAAACCAAGGAAACAACGACGACCGGCAAGAGACGAATGCCGTCACCAGCCACAAGACGTACACCTGCCCGCCAACCCGCATGAAACCTGACTTTTTTGAGCGCGGCATACCGTGTCGCACGGTATCGGCAGACGGTATGGCGGTTAGCCTAGATTGGGCCTAGGCTGAGCGCGCTATTTCTACCGTCGCCAATACCGTCGAGTTCAGTGCTTGGCAACCATCGACTTCGAGAGGAACAAAAAGACGATTACCCTTTTTAATCAATAGCTTAGAGATGGGTCACCAGGCTATATTTCATCAACTTGCACGTGCAAAATACGCGGCAAGTTGTTGATTTATAAGGATATTTTTTACCACTCACTCCCACTCAATCGTCGCCGGCGGCTTGCTCGACACGTCGTACACGACCCGGTTGATCCCGCGCACTTCATTGATGATGCGCGACGACACGCGCGCCAGCAGCGGATGCGGCAACGGCGCCCAGTCGGCGGTCATGAAGTCGAAGGTCTGCACGGCGCGCAAAGCCACAACGTACTCATACGTGCGCCCATCCCCCATCACCCCCACCGACTTCACGGGCAGGAACACGGCGAAGGCTTGCGAGGTCAGCTCATACCAGGTCAGCCCGCTGGCCTCGTCCTTGGTATTACGCAGCTCTTCAATGAAGATCGCATCCGCGCGGCGCAGCAGTTCGGCGTATTCGTGCTTGACTTCGCCGAGGATGCGCACGCCCAGGCCGGGGCCGGGGAACGGGTGGCGGTAGACCATCTGCGGAGGCAGGCCGAGGGCCACGCCGAGTTCGCGGACTTCGTCCTTGAACAGTTCGCGCAGGGGCTCCAGCAGTTGCAGGTTCAGCGTGTCGGGCAGGCCGCCCACGTTGTGGTGCGACTTGATCGAGGTGGCCTTGCCGGTCTTGGCGCCAGCCGACTCGATGACGTCGGGGTAGATGGTGCCCTGGGCCAGCCACTTGGCGCTCTTCTGCTTGCCGGCCTGTTCCTGGAACACTTCGACGAATTCGCGGCCGATGATCTTGCGCTTGGCTTCGGGATCGGCCACGCCGGACAGCTTGCCCATGAACTGGGCGGTGGCGTCGACGTGGATGATCTTGACGCCCATGTTCTCGGCGAAGGTCTGCATGACCTGCTTGCCTTCGTCCAGGCGCAACAGGCCGTGGTCGACGAAGACGCAGGTGAGCTGGTCGCCGATGGCCTTGTGGATCAGCGCGGCGGCAACCGACGAGTCCACGCCGCCGGACAGGCCGAGGATGACTTCGTCGGTGCCGACTTGCTCGCGGATGCGGGCGACGGCTTCGGCCACGTAGTCGGGCATGTTCCAGTCGCCTTCGCAGCCGCAGATCTCGTTCACGAAGCGGGCCAGCATGGCCTTGCCCTGGACGGTGTGCGTGACTTCGGGGTGGAACTGCACGGCGTAGAAGTTGCGGTCTTCGTCGGCCATGCCGGCGATCGGGCAGGACGGCGTGGAGGCCATGAGCTTGAAGCCGGGGGGCAGCTCGGTGACCTTGTCGCCGTGGCTCATCCAGACCTTCAGCATGCCGTGACCTTCCGGCGTGGAGAAGTCTTCCAGGCCTTCCAGCAGCTTGGTATGGCCGTGGGCGCGGACTTCGGCGTAGCCGAATTCGCGGTGGTCGGAGAAGCTGACCACGCCGCCCAGCTGTTGCGCCATGGACTGCATGCCGTAGCAGATGCCCAGCACGGGCACGCCCAGCTCGAACACGGCGTGGGGCACGCGCATGGAGCCTTCTTCGTAGGCGGAAGCATGGCTGCCCGACAGGATGATGCCCTTCAGGCCTTGCGCCATCTGTTCGCGCACGAAGGCGTCGTCGACGTCGCCCGGGTGCACTTCGGAATACACGCCGGCTTCGCGGACGCGGCGGGCGATCAGTTGGGTGACTTGCGAACCGTAGTCGAGAATGAGGATGCGCTGGTGCATGGAGACTCTACCGGTAATGAATGAAATCGCAGTAAATAAAACCGCACCGGCAGAACCGCTGGTTCATTTGCGGTTCTGCCGGTGCGTGATGCATGACATTGTAGTTGACTGTACGGATCAGTCGGCGCGGTAGTTGGGCGCTTCCTTGGTGATCTGCACGTCGTGCACGTGGGACTCGCGAACGCCCGCGGAGGTGATCTCCACGAATTCGGTCTTGGTGCGCATGTCGTCGATGGTGGCGGCGCCGCAGTAGCCCATGGAGGCGCGGATGCCGCCGACCAGCTGGTAAATGATGGCCAGCACGCTGCCCTTGTAGGGGACGCGGCCTTCGATGCCTTCGGGGACCAGCTTGTCGGCGTTGTTGGCCGGATCCTGGAAGTAGCGGTCGGCGGAGCCGTCCGTCATGGCGCCCAGGCTGCCCATGCCGCGGTACGACTTGTACGAGCGGCCCTGGAACAGCACCACTTCGCCCGGCGCCTCTTCGGTGCCGGCGAACATGCCGCCCATCATGCAGGCGAACGCGCCGGCGGCCAGCGCCTTGGCGACGTCGCCCGAGTAGCGGATGCCGCCGTCGGCGATCAGCGGCACGCCCGTGCCTTCCAGCGCCTTGGCGACTTCGGAGATCGCGTGAATCTGCGGCACGCCCACGCCCGCCACGATGCGGGTGGTGCAGATGGAGCCGGGGCCGATGCCGACCTTCACGCCGTCGGCGCCGTACTCGACCAGCGCGCGCGCGGCGGCGGCGGTGGCGATGTTGCCGCCGATGACTTCAACCTTGGGATAGTTCTGCTTGACCCAGCGCACGCCTTCCAGCACGCCCTTGGAGTGGCCGTGCGCGGTGTCGACGATGAGCACGTCCACGCCGGCCGCAACCAGCTTCTCGACGCGTTCTTCGGTGCCGGCGCCCACGCCCACCGCCGCGCCCACGCGCAGCTGGCCTTGGGCGTCCTTGCTGGCCATCGGGTGCTCGGTGTTCTTGACGATGTCCTTGACCGTGGCCAGGCCGCGCAGTTCGAAGCCGTCGTTCACGATCAGCACGCGCTCCAGGCGGTGCTTGTGCATCAGGGCCTGCGCCTCGTCCAGCGTGGCGCCTTCCTTCATGGTGACCAGGCGTTCCTGCGGCGTCATGATGTTGCGCAGGGGCTGATCCAGGTTCTCTTCGAAGCGCAGGTCGCGGTTGGTGACGATGCCGACCAGCTTGCGCCCTTCCACCACCGGCAGGCCCGAGATGCCATGCTGGCGCTGCAACGCGATGGCGTCGCGGACTTTCATCTGGGGGGTGACGGTGACCGGATCGATCACGATGCCGAACTCGTGGCGCTTGACGCGGGCCACTTCACGGGCCTGGGCTTCCGCCGACAGGTTCTTGTGGATGATCCCGATGCCACCCTCTTGCGCCATGGCGATGGCCAAGCGCGATTCCGTCACGGTGTCCATGGCGGCGGACACGAGCGGGATGTTCAGGTTGATATTGCGGGTGAGGCGCGTGGCCAGGGAAGTGTCGCGAGGCAGGACCTCGGAATACGCAGGCACCAGCAACACATCGTCGAAGGTGAGCGCTTTTTGTACGAGACGCATGGGTAACTCCGGGCGCAAAGCAAGATTATACGCCGCCTGTGTATTTTGCCTAGGTGTTGACCCTAGGTTCGCGGGGATATTTCTGCCCCTCCCTCCGGCCCCTTGCCTGGTTCAAATATTTTTACCCGGGCGTATTGACTTGTATTTTTACCCGGATCATAATTCATCTGCAATTTATACCCGGACAAAATTATGACCTCATCGATCCACCCCACCGACCCCCACACCGCCTTCGCCGGCCATCGCATCCTGGCCGCGGGCGCCCTCGCCGACGTGGCGCTGGCCGTCAAGCGCGCCCTGGCCGCTCGCAGCAACGATCCCATCCTGGTGTTCGACGACCTGTCGGGCAAGCAGGTGGACTTGGACCTGCGCGGCGACGATGCCGCCGTGGCCGAACGCCACCGCCCCCCGGCCGACGCGGCGCCCCCGGCACCCGAAGCGCCGGACGCGGCCGCCGAAGAGACCCAGCCGCGCGGCCGCGGGCGGCCCAAGCTGGGCGTAGTGGCGCGCGAAGTTACGCTGCTGCCCCGCCATTGGGACTGGCTGGCCGCGCAACCCGGCGGCGCCTCGGTCGTGCTGCGCAAGCTGGTGGAGCAGGCGCGACGCGACAACGAATCGGCGGATCGCCGGCGCCAGCGGCAGGAAGCCGCCTATCGATTCATGTCGGCCATGGCGGGCAACCTGCCCGGCTTCGAAGAGGCCACGCGGGCGCTCTATGCCGAAGACCGCGAGCGTTTCGCGGCCCAGGTCGCGAGCTGGCCGCAGGACGTGCGCGGCTACGCCCTGGGCTTGGCCTGGCCGGACGAGGGCTGAGCGCACAGTCGTGTGGCGGGCCCGACCCGGCTCGGCCCGGCTCGGCGATCTAGCGCAGCATGGGCCACAGCGTCAACGCCAGCGCCGCGCCCATGGCCAGGTTGAATCCCCTCAGGCGGCGGGGGTCCGACAGGAAGCCGCGCAGCGCCACGCCAAAGCCGGCCCACACGGAGACGGCAGGCAGGTTCACCAGCGCGAACACCGCGCACAGGCGCGCAAGCGACACCCAGGGCGCGGCCGCATCCATATAGACCGCCACGGCCGCGAGCGCGACGATCCAGGCCTTGGGATTGACCCACTGGAACAGCGCCGACTCGCTGAAGCTGAGCGGCCGCGCCGCCACCGGGTCCGGCGCGATCGATCGAGACCCGGCGATGCGCCACGCGAGGTACAGCAGATAGGCCGCGCCCACGATCTTCAAGCCGGTGGACAGGGCCGGCCAGGCCTGGAACAGCGCGCCCAGGCCCATCCCTACGCCCAGCAGCAGCGCGGTGAAGCCGGCCGTGATGCCCAGGATCTGGGGCATCGTCCTGGCGAAGCCGAAGTTGGCGCCGGAGGTCATCAGCATGACGTTGCTGGGCCCTGGCGAGATGGACGTCACCAAGGCGAAGGTTGCCAGGGCGAGCAGGTTTTCGATGGACAAGATACCGCTCCCGTCGCGCGCCGCGCGCGCTGCCGCAGATGAAAGACAGCGGCATTGTGGGCCTGCGCCGGCCTGTTTACCATTGGCGCTATTGACATCTTTGATAGCGTTCTTGCCATGAAAATGCAGATCCTCACGTTGGACGGCGTGTTCGATACCGGTTTGTCGGCCATTCTGGACGTATTCGCGACGGCCAACGAGCTGGCGCCGATGCTGTCGGCGCCGGTGCCGCCCTTCGAGAGCCGCATCGTGGGGATGCGGCGCAAGGTGCGAACGTCGCAGGGCTTGAGCGTGCCGGTCGCGGGCAGCCCGGACCCAGCCGATCCGGACTGGATCGTGATCCCGGCCATCGGCTACAAGATGCCCGAAACGCTGGTGCCGGCGCTGGCGCGGCCCGACGTGCGCGACAGCGGCAGGATGCTGCGCGAACGCGCGCCCGGGGCCAACACGGCCGCCGCCTGCATCGGCACCTTCGTGCTGGCGGAATCGGGCCTGCTGGACGGCCAGAAGGCCACCACCACCTGGTGGCTGGCGCCGCTGTTCCGGCAGCGCTATCCGGCGGTGGCGCTGGAAGACAGCCGCATGCTGGTCCGTTCGTCGTCGTTCCTGACGGCGGGCGCGGCCCTGAGCCACATGGACATGGCGCTGTGGCTGGTGCGCCAGGCCAGCCCGGAACTCGCCTCGCTGGTTGCGCGCTACCTGATCGTGGACCAGCGTCCCGCGCAATCCGCCTACGCGCTGTCGGACCACCTGGCGCATGCCGATCCGCTGGTCCAGGCTTTCGAACGCTGGGCGCGCGAGCATCTGGCGCAGGGGTTCTCGCTGGACGCGGCCGCACGCGAACTGGGCGCCAGCAAGCGCACCCTGGCGCGGCGCACGCAACAGGTGCTGGGCAAGAGTCCCCTGTCGTTCTTCCAGGATCTGCGGGTCGAACGCGCGGCCCACCTGCTCAAGACCAGCAGCCTGTCGCTGGAGCGGATCGCGGCGCAGGTGGGCTACGCCGACGGCGTCACGCTGCGCAACCTGTTGCGGCGTCGGCTGGGCCAGGGCGTGCGCGAACTGCGCTGATATGCGCTTTAATCGGGGCTGGCGGACGCGCTTTTCGCGGCCGCGCATTTTCTACGGTGCATTATGGCCATTGCGAAGAACTTCCTGCTCTACGACGGCGACTGCCCTTTCTGCTCGAACTACGTGCAGATGCTGCAACTGCAAAAGGCCGTGGGCCCGATCGACATGCTGAACATGCGCGACCACCCCGACCTGGCGGTGGCCTACAAGGCGCAAGGGTACGACCTGAACCAGGGCATGCTGCTGCACCTGGACGGGCAGGATTACTTCGGCGCGGACTGCATCAACCGGCTGGCGCTCATCAGCACCGGCAACGATCTGTTCAACAGCGTCAACGCGGCCATCTTCCGCAATCCCTGCCTGTCGACCGCCCTGTATCCGTTCATGCGCACGGGCCGCAGCCTGGCGCTGACGTTGCTGGGCAAGAAGAAGATGCAGGTCTAGGGGCCGCGCGGCCCTAGCCAAGCCGCGTTCGCAACGCCCGCCGCTAGACCAGGCTCACCTTGCCCGTGGCCAGGCTGTACACGCCCCCGACCACCCCCAGCTTTTTCTGCCGCACCATGTCTTGCAGCAGCGGCTGCGCCGTTTTCAGGCGCTCGACCGCCAGGCGCACGTTCTCCCGGACGGCCGCGCTGACCAGGTCCTTCGCGCCCGACTGGCTCGCGATCTCGACGGCGGGCTTGATCGCGTTCACCAGCGCGGGCAGGTGGCCCGGAAACTCGGTTTTGTCCTTGAGCGCTTTCACCGTCGCGTCCACCGCGCCGCAGTTGTCGTGGCCCAGGACCAGGATCAGCGGCGCATGCAGCACCAGCGTCCCGTACTCCAGGCTGGCCAGGCCGTCCTCGTTCACGAAATTGCCGGCCACGCGCACGATGAACAGATCGCCCGGCCCCTGGTCGAAAGCCAGTTCCGGCGCCACGCGCGAATCCGAACAGCCCAGGATGGCGGCGATGGGCTTCTGCTTCACGGCGCGGGCGGCGCGCCCTGCCGAGTAGTCCCGCAAGTTCGGCTTGTTGGCGGCGTAGCGGGCATTGCCGGCCATCAGGCGTTTCAAGGCCGCGTCGGGGCCGATATCGTTCGAGGGCACGGCGGCCCGGGCATCGCCCAGCCAGCCCGAGGCGCCGGCCGCCGCCATGGCGGCAGCGCCGAACAGCAGGCGGCGGCGATTGAGATGCAGGGGATTCGCGCAAGAGGAACAGTCGCACATGAGGCGCTCCTGAAAGACGAACGTCTAGGAAACCAGCGCATGCTTATTTTGCCGCGACCTGGCCGCCGGCGGCTCAAAAAAAACGAGGAATACCCCGGAAAAAGCCTGTCGCAATTGCCGCTTGAGCTACGGGCACCTCGGGCGTAACGTGGAATGGCGGCATAAGCCGCGGCACCTGCATAGGCACGCATCATGACGCCCACCACTCCCCACCCCAAGCCGGCCCAGGCCACGCCCGATTCCGGCTCGCCCGACACGCACTCGCTGCCGCATGCGGAGAAAGACCGGGCGCGGGCCGATCATCAGCACGAGGAAGCCCGGCGCAAGGCCCTGGTCGGATCGCAGCACAAGGAAAACACCCGTAGCGTGGCCGCCCCGCGATACCACGGCCATCGGGGCGGATAGGCACGCGCTCCGGCTAGATTCCGTAACTTCTTGGAAAAACATCAAACTGCAATAAGCGCCTGAAAGTCGCACCATCGTGCGTTGGCCGCCGGACGGCACCAAAAGGATGAGTCCGGATGCCTTGCCCTGGATGGTTTTCAACGACAGAGGATGCTTATCGTGACTTTGATCAGAAAGACTGCCGCCGCCTGTGCGCTGGGCGCCCTCCTGGCCCTGGCGGCGACCGGCCAGGCCGCTTTTGCCCAAGGCCAGGCCGACTCCCCCGCGCCCCTGGCCACCGGCCTGACCGACTCCGGCAGCGCCGAGGGCCAGGTGGTCGAAGCGGTGCGCAGCGGCGACATCCTGTCCATCAAGGTGCGGTTCAAGCCCATCGTGGCCGGCAAGACGGAGATGATCTATCCGCAGATAAGCAAGGACGACTACGAAAATAGCTTCTACGTCATCGCCGGCAACAAAAAGCACCTGCTGCTGAAAGACAGCAACGACAAGCCGCTGACCAATCCCAAGCTGATGATCAGGACCGCGAAGGACGCCCCGATCGCCGGCTCCTGGCAGGGCAAGTTCCCCGCCCCGCCCAAGGAGATCAAAGAGGTCTCGCTGACCATACCGGGCGTCGAGACCTTCGACGCCATCAAGATCACCGACCGCTAGCCATGGCCGGCCATCCGGGCGCGTCGTCTCTCCTGGCCGCGGCGCTGTTGGCCGCCGCCGCCGGCTCCGTGGCGCAAGAGCCCCCCTACAAGGCCGAGATCCGGGATCTGCAGGCCACCATCCTGGACCTGAAGGGCCTGCCTTCCGACGCCAGCGGCGGCATATCGGACCTGACTTCGCAGATCGACGGGCTGGCCGCGCGCCACGAAGGGCTGTCGGTGCGGCAGGACAAGAACGCCGTGACCGTCTCGATGCTGGGCGACGTGCTGTTCGACTTCGATAAGGCCGCCATCCGGCCCGCCGCCGAACCCACGCTGCGGGACATCGCCAGCCTCGTCAAATCCAGTTCCGCCGGCGTCGTGACGATCGAAGGGCATACCGATTCCAAGGGGTCGGCGTCCTACAACAAGGAGTTGTCGCTGCGGCGCGCCAAGGCGGTGGCACAATGGCTGGCAAGCCAGGGCGTGGACCCGGCGCGGCTCAGCACCAAAGGCCTGGGCGATACCCGGCCGGTCCAGCCCAACAAGCTGGCCAACGGCGCCGACAATCCGCAGGGCCGCGCCCAGAACCGGCGCGTGGAATTCGTGCTGCCCAAGCGCTGAGCGCCGCCCTGCCGGCGCGCGGCCAGCCCCCACCGCGTTCCCGACAGCCATGAAATTCGACATCTACGGCAAGTTCCAGCTGGACATCCGGCGCGAAGGCGACGCCTGGGCGGCCTACCGGTCGGAGGCGGGCAAGCGCGTGCGGGCCGAGGAACTTGCCATCCCGCCGGACGTCTCCGCAGACGAACTGCCCGCCTACCTGGACGACGTCTACCACGAGCTGTCGCGCCCGGGCGACGAGATTTCGCGCATCGGCTGACGGCAGCGCCCTATGCTTCCTCGCCGTAGCCGAAAGGCCAGCGGCGCTTGGCGGGCTCGGGCGGGGGTTGCGGGGTTTCCATGGAGGGCTCCTCGATTTTCAATGCCCGAATGCTAACCGCAACCCCGCGATCGAACTGCAAAGGTTCGCAAAGTTTGCGATCACTGTCTCGAAGCAGCTCCATCCGTGTTTCTAACACAAGGCGGCCCCGCCCCGCATCGGGGCTAGAACGCATGCGATTCCCGGGGCGGGCGGCGTAGGATGGGAACAGAGCGCTGCATGGGGAGAACGTCATGCCAGGTTCAGACTGGATATGTGGCAGCATGCCACCGCAACGTCAGGGGTTCTACGAAACCGAATTCAATACGGGCGAAACCGAGGTCACCATGTACTCCGTATTGGGTTGGATGCCGCCCGCCTATCGCGGCTACGTGGTCCGATGGCGGCTGCTGGATCCCGCGGTGGAACAAGCCGAGATCGAACGCTATCTGTATTACCGGCGCGAGGGCCGCGGCTATTCGTAACGCGCCCGCCCCCCGCCTCAAGATGCCCGCCGCCCCGGCGGGCTTTTTAATGACCGTCCGCCCGCCGGGTTCGCGTCCTCGCCTAAGTCCTTGAAATAACTGGCGGTAATGAAATTGCCTAAGGAAAACCCGATTAGGGTATTTGCTTATGCGCTTTAATTATTTGCAAAGCGCATACTTGCCGGGCAAGAATTCGTCCTTGGCATAAATCAAGACAGATGGAACTTCGTCAACTAGAGGCCTTCGCGGCCGTCATGTCCACGGGCAGCGTCACCGCTGCCGGACGGCTGCTTGGACGCTCGCAGCCGGCGATCAGCCGGTTGCTGCAGGAACTGGAGGCCGAGATCGGCTATCCCCTGTTCGCGCGCAGCGGCCCCCGCGTGACGCCCACCGAGCAAGGCTTCCTGCTGTATGACGACGTCGAGCGCGCGCTGACCAGCCTGCAGCAGATCCGCGGCCGGGCCGAGGAGATCGCCCGGGGCCAGGCCCAGCCGCTGCTGATGGCCGCCACCTCCGCCCTGGCCGCCGGGCTGGTGCCGAACGCGCTCAAACGCATCGAAACCCGCATCGGCGCGGCCCGTGTCCAACTGCGCAGCGCATCGCCGGAACAGGTGGTGCACGCGGTGCTCTCGGGCGCCGCGCAACTGGGCGCGACCAGCCTGCCGCTGGAACACCGCGGCCTAACGGTGCACTGGATCGGGCAGGCGCCCTGTGTGGCCGCGCTGCCGGAAGACGATCCGGTGGCGCAGCAAGCGGTGGTGCCGGTGTCCGCGCTGGCGGGCCGCCGCCTGATCACCATGGCCAATCCTTTCCGGCTGCGCCGCCGGCTGGATGCCGCGCTCGCGCCCAACGGCCAGATGCCCGGCACCCTGGAAACCAATTCGTCCGTCAACGCCCTGGCCGCCGTGCGCGCCGGACTGGGCGTGTCGGTGCTGGAGCCGATCACCGCCTACGGCGCGCCGATGGCGGGCGTGGCGATCCGCCCCATCGACCTGGACATCCCCTTTTTCTTCGGGGTCATCACCCCGCAGTCGCAAACGCTGACGCCGGCCTGCCAGGCCATGGCGGACGCGCTGGCGCAAGCCGCGGCGGACCTGCTGCCCGGCTTCGTGCTGCACGACGCCTGCGAGCATTCGGCGCTATTGCAGTCGATCTACGGTGACGACGCCCCTCTTACGGAATCCCCTGCATTATGAATCTGCCCGTAGCCATCCCGCCGCAAGGTCTCGCAGCGCTGGAAGCGCGCCTGCGGCAAGACCTGTCGTGGCTGGAAATCCCCGCCAAGAACTGGGTCACGCCCCGCCACGTCGACGGCCGGCAGGTGCTGGACGTGGCCGTCGTCGGCGGCGGCATGGCCGGCCTGGCGGCGGCGGCGTCGCTCAAGCACCTGGGCATCGCCGCGCCGATTTTCGACCAGGCGCCCGAAGGCTATGAAGGCCCCTGGGCCACCACCGCCCGCATGGAAACCCTGCGTTCGCCCAAGCAGCTGACCGGCCCCGCGCTGGGCCTGCCCGCGCTGACCTTCCGCGCCTGGTTCGAAGCGCAGTTCGGCGCCGACGCCTGGGAAGCGCTGGACAAGATCCCGCGCCTTCAATGGATGGACTACCTGCGCTGGTACCGCCGCGTGCTGGAACTGGACGTGCGGAACGAGCACCGCATCCTGGCCGTGCTGCCGCGCGCCGACGACCTGGTGCAGCTCGACATCGAATCCCCCGCCGGACGCGAGACGGTGCTGGCGCGCCGCGTGGTGCTGGCAACCGGGCGCGACGGCCTGGGCGGCGCCTACGTGCCTGATTTCGCGAAGAAACTGCCGCGCGACCGCTGGGCGCACTCGTCCGACGTGATGGACTACGCCACGCTCGCCGGCAAGCGGGTGGGCGTGGTCGGCGCCGGCGCGTCCGCCATGGACAGCGCCGCGACCGCGCTGGAGGCGGGCGCCGCCAGCGTGGACCTGCTGATCCGCCGCAACGATATTCCGCGCATCAACAAGGGCAAGGGCGCCGGCAACCCCGGCCTGACCCACGGCCACCTGACGCTGCCCGACGAGTGGAAGTGGAAGATCCGCCACTACATCAACGCCGCCCAGGTGCCGCCGCCTCGCGGCAGCACGCTGCGCGTGTCGCGCCATCCGAACGCCCGCTTCAATCTGGGCGCAGGCGTGCAGGACCTGGCCCTGGTGGACGACGAAATCCGCGTCACCACGCCCAAGGGCGTGTTCGCGCTGGACTTCCTGATCTTCTCCACGGGCTTCCGAATCGACTGGACCGTGCGTCCGGAGTTCGCGGCGCTCGCGCCGCACGTGCGCGCCTGGGGCGACCGCTACGTGCCGCCGGCCGGCGAGGAAGACCAGGAACTGCATGATTCGCCCGACCTGGGCGCCGTCTTCGAATTGCAGGAAAAAACGCCGGGCGCCTGTCCCGGCCTGGACCGGGTGCACTGCTTCTCGTACCCGGCGGCGCTGACCCAGGGCACGATCTCGGGCGACATCCCGGCGATCAGCGAAGGCGCCAAGCGCCTGGCCCAGGGCATCGCCGGCCTGTTCTACCGCGAAGACGTGGCCACGCACTACGCCAATATGGAAGCGTTCTCCGAACCGGAAGTGTTCGGCGACGAATGGGTCCCGGCCCCGGCTCCCGCCCAGGCGTCCGTCCCGCAGTCGGAGACCGCGCAATGACGGGCTGGTTGCTGCGCCGCGTGGCGCAAGCCGCGGTGGTCGTTTTCCTGATGACGCTGATCGTCTTCGTGGGCCTGCACGCCATCGGCAATCCGGTGGACATCCTGATCGGCCAGGACGTGGACCAGGTGGACCGCGCCCGCATCATTGCCGAGCTGGGCCTGGACAAGCCGCTGTGGGAACAATACCTGGCGTTCCTGAACGGCGCCCTGCACGGCAACCTGGGCAACAGCTTCGTCTACAACATCCCGGCCGTGGAACTGGTGATCCAGCGCCTGCCCGCCACCTTCGAGCTGGCCATCGCCGCCATGATGCTGGCCGTGGTCGTGGGCCTGCCGCTGGGCCTGTACGCAGGCCTGTATCCGGACAGCAGGTTCTCCAAGATGATCATGGCGGGCAGCATCGTGGGCTTCTCCCTGCCGACGTTCTGGATCGCCCTGATGCTGATCATGACCTTCAGCGTGTCGCTGGGCTGGCTGCCGGCCAGCGGGCGCGGCCAGACGGTGGAGTTCCTGGGCTTCCAGTGGTCGTGGCTGACGGCCGACGGCTGGCGCCACCTGATCCTGCCGGCGTTCAACCTGTCGCTCTTCAAGATTTCGCTGGTGATCCGCCTGACTCGCGCCGGCGTGCGCGACGTGCTGCCGCAGGACTTCGTGAAGTTCGCCCGCGCCAAGGGCCTGTCGCCCGCCCGCGTGGTCGGCGTGCACGTGCTGCGCAACACCATGATCCCGCTGGTGACGGTGCTGGGCCTGGAACTGGGCTCCACCATCGCCTTCGCCGTCGTCACGGAGAGCATCTTCGCCTGGTCCGGCGCCGGCAAGCTGATCCTGGACAGCCTGAACGCGCTGGACCGCCCGGTGATCGTGGCCTACCTGATCGTGGTGGTCTTCCTGTTCGTGACGCTGAACCTGATCGTGGACATTCTGTACAAAGTGCTGGACCCGCGGGTTCGGCTGGAGACCTCGGCATGAGCGCAGTATCCACTCAACCCCAGGCGCCCGCGCTGCGCCGCGAATCGCCCTGGCGCCGCAACCTGGCCGAGTTCCTGTCGTCCAAGACGGCCGTGCTGGGCCTGGCGGTGTCGGTGCTGCTGATCCTGGCCGCCGCGCTGGCGCCCTGGATCGCGCCGCAGAACCCCTACGACCTGCTGCAGATCGACGTGCTGGACGCCCGCCTGCCGCCGGGCACCATGAACGGGCTGGACACGTTCCACTACTGGCTGGGCACCGACGGCCAGGGCCGCGACCTGCTGTCCGGCATCCTGTACGGCCTGCGCATCAGCCTGGTCGTGGGCGTGGGTTCGGCGCTCATCGCCGGCGTGGTCGGCACGCTGCTGGGCCTCTTGGCCGCCTATGCCGGCGGCAAGGTCGACGCGCTGATCATGCGCCTGGTGGACCTGATCCTGTCGTTCCCGTCGATACTCGTGGCCATGATGATCCTGGCCTACCTGGGCAAGGGCGTGGGCAACGTCGTGCTGACGCTGGTGATCCTGGAATGGGCCTATTACGCCCGCACCGCGCGCGGCCAGGCCCTGGTGGAGCGCCGCCGCGAATACGTGGAAGCCGCCCGCTGCCTGGACATCCCCAATTGGCGGATCATGTTGAAGCACATCCTGCCCAACTGCCTGCCGCCGCTCATCGTCATCGGCACGTTGCAGATCGCGCGCGCCATCACGCTGGAAGCCACGCTGAGCTTCCTGGGCCTGGGCGTGCCCGTGACCGAGCCGTCGCTGGGGCTGCTGATCTCCAACGGCTTCCAGACCATGCTGTCCGGCGAGTACTGGATCAGCTTCTATCCCGGCATCGCGCTGCTCGTCACCATCGTGGCGATCAACCTGGTGGGCGACCGCCTGCGCGACGTGCTGAACCCGAGGAACCACAAATGACCGCCGCCCGCACCCCTTCCGGCGCGCCGGCCACGCTGGAGGTGCGCAACCTGCGCACCCACTTCTTTACCCGCGCGGGCGTGCTGCCCGCCGTGGACGACGTCTCTTTCAAGCTTGAACGCGGCAAGATCCTGGGCCTGGTCGGCGAGTCCGGCTCGGGCAAGTCCGTCACGGGCTTCTCCATCATGGGCCTGGTGGACGCCCCGGGCCGCGTGGTCGGCGGCGAAGTGCTGTTCCAGGGCCGCGACCTGACCAAGCTGGCGCCGCGCGAACTGAGGAAGCTCCAGGGCAACCGCATCGCCATGATCTTCCAGGACCCGATGATGACGCTGAACCCCGTGCTGCGGGTGGATGCGCAAATGATCGAGACCGTGCGCGCGCACAACAAGATGAGCGTGGCCCAGGCCCGCGCCCTGTCGCGCGACACCCTGGGCATGATGGGCATTCCCAGCCCCGAGGAACGCCTGCGGGCCTATCCGCACCAATTGTCCGGCGGCATGCGCCAGCGCGTGGCCATCGCCATCGCCATGCTGCACCGCCCCGACCTGATCATCGCGGACGAGCCCACCACCGCGCTGGACGTCACCATCCAGGCGCAGATCCTGTCGGAAGTGCAGAAGCTTGCGCAGCAGCACGGCACCAGCCTGATCTGGATCACGCACGACCTGTCGGTCGTGGCCGGGCTGGCCGACGACGTGGCCGTCATGTATGCCGGCCGCATCGTCGAGCACGGCACCGTGGACGACGTGCTGGACCGCCCGCAGCATCCCTACACCGTGGGCCTGATCGACAGCCTGCCCAGCAACAACCAGCGCGGCCAACGCCTGCGCCAGATTCCCGGCATGACGCCCAACCTGCTCAACCTGCCCGCCGGCTGTGCCTTTGCGGCGCGCTGCCCGCGCGCCTCGGCCGCCTGCGGCCAGCAGCCCGCCATCACCGACGCCCTGCCCGGCCATCGCGTGCGCTGCTTCCACCCCAGCCTCCAGGCCAGCGAGGTAACGGCATGACGACGCCCGTCTCCGCCCCCACCCCGCTGATCGACCTGAGCGGCGTCAGCAAGCGCTTCGGCGAGCGCCGCGTCGGCCCGGCCGGCCGCGCCCTGCAGCGCATGGGCCTGTCCAAGCCGCCCGCCGTCACCCGCGCCGTCGACAACGTGGACTTGATCGTCAACCCCGGCGAAGTGGTCGGCCTGGTCGGCGAGTCCGGCTGCGGCAAGTCCACGCTGGGCCGCATCGCGGCCGGCCTGCTCACGCCCTCGGGCGGCGAGATCCGCATCAACGGCGTGCGCCCGGCCGACATGAACGCCGCCGAGGCCCACGCCGCGCGCCTGCGCGTGCAGATGATTTTCCAGGACCCCTACGCCAGCCTCAACCCGCGTCTGCGCGTGGACGAGATCGTGGGCGAAGCGGCCCGCATCCATGGCCTGGTCGGCAACGGCGACTTCGACGACTACGTCAGCGCCCAGATGGAACGCGCCGGCCTGGACCCGGCGCTGCGCCAGCGCTATCCGCACCAGTTCAGCGGCGGCCAGCGCCAGCGCATCGGCATCGCCCGCGCGCTGGCGGTGCAGCCGTCCATGCTGGTGTGCGACGAAGCCGTCGCCGCGCTGGACGTCTCCATCCAGGCGCAGATCCTGAACCTATTCATGGACCTGCGCGAAGACCTTGGCCTGACCTATCTTTTCATCAGCCATGACCTGGGCGTGGTCGAGCACCTGTCCGACCGCGTCGTGATCATGTACCTGGGCCGCGTCGTGGAAACGGCCACGGTGGAAGAAGTGTTCCGCCGCCCCAACCACCCGTACACGCAGGCCCTGCTGGCCGAGATCCCCAGCCTGAAGTCGCGCCACAAGACCTTTACCGCGATCAAGGGCGAGATCCCCAGCCCGCTGAACCCGCCCGGCGGCTGCCATTTCCATCCGCGATGTCCGCATGCGATGCCGCGCTGCAAGACCGAGGTTCCCACGCTGAAGGGAATCGCCATCAACCACCTGAGCGCCTGTCACCTGAACGACATGGCCTGACCGCATCCGCCGCGGCGCCCGCGCCGCGGCTTCCGGAATTGACCGCCAGTTCCCCCTGTACCAAGGACTCCGAACATGAAACGCCTGATTCTCACCACCCTGACCGCCGCCCTCCTCGGCGCCTCGGCCGCCGCCAGCGCGGACGACCTGTCCATCGGCTTCGCCGACCCGCTGTCGTCGCTGGACCCGCAGTTGAACAACCACGCCGGCGACCGCTCGGTGGCCCTGCACTTCTGGGACCTGGCGATCGAGAACAAGTGGAACAAGCTCCAGCCCGGCCTGGTCGCCAGTTGGAAGCCGCTGGACGACAAGACCTGGGAATTCAAGCTGCGCGAAGGCGTCAAGTGGCAGGACGGCACGCCCTTCACCGCCGACGACCTGATCTATTCCTACACCCGCGCGCGCGCCGTGCCGGGCAGCGTGGCCACCTACGCCGGCTACCTGCGCACCATCGACACGATGACCGCCAAGGACCCGCTGACCCTGATCATCAAGACCAAGGCCCCCAACCCCGACCTGCCGCTGAACCTGGCCTCCGTGCACGTGGTCAGCAAGCACGTCGGTGAAAAGTCGACCACGGAAGACTACAACTCGGGCAAGGCCATGATCGGCACCGGCCCGTACAAGTTCGTGTCCTACACCCCCGGCGACCGCGTCATCATGGAACGCAACGACGCCTACTGGGGCGACAAGCAGATCTGGGACAAGGTCAACTACCGCTACATCAATAACGCCGCCGCCCGCACCGCCGCGCTGCTGGCCGGCGACGTGGACGTGATCGACAAGGTCTCGGTGTCGGACCTGGCCAAGCTGCAAAAGGCGTCCAACATCTCTGTCTACCCCTACGACGGCCTGCGCGTCATGATCCTGCAGCCCAGCTTCAACCCCGCGCCCAACCAGTACATCACCGACAACAACGGCAAGGCGCTGGACAAGAACCCGTTGCTGGACGTGCGCGTGCGCCAGGCGCTGAACCTGGCCATCAACCGCAAGGCCATCTCCGACCGCATCCTGCAAGGCGCCGCCACCGAAGCCAACCAGTGGATGCCCAAGGGCACCTTCGGCTACAACCCCGACGTCAAGGACATCCCCAACGACGTCGCCCAGGCCAAGAAGCTGCTGGCCGAAGCCGGCTTTCCCGACGGCTTCAAGCTGACCATGCACGTTCCCAACGACCGCTACCCCCAGGGCCCGGAAACCGCCCAGGCGGTGGCCCAGTTCTGGACCCGCATCGGCGTGAAGACCCAGGTGGAAGTCGTGCCGTGGGCCGTGTACTCGGGCCGCGCCAACAAGAACGAATTCGCGGTCAGCATGCTGGCCTGGGGCAACGGCACCGGCGAAGGCAGCTACGCGCTGGTCAACATCCTGGCCACCGCCGACGCCAAGAAGGGCCTGGGCGCCTCCAACTGGGGCCGCTACAGCAACGCCAAGGTCGACGCCGCCCTGGAGCAGTCCACCTCGGAATTCGACGTGGCCAAGCGTGAAGCCATCCTGCGCGACTCCGTCAAGATCGTGTCGGACGACGTGGGCATCATCCCGCTCTTCCACTACAAGAACATCTGGGCCACCAAGAAGGGCCTGAAGGTCACCCCCATGACCAGCGACCGCACGGCCGCCATGATGGTGACCAAGGACTCCGGCAAGTAAGCCATGGCGCCCGTACTCACCATCACCCCCGCGGACGCCCTGATCGACGTGCCGCGCTGCATCCGGGTCGAGCAGGCCCAGCCCGGCGAAACGGTGGAGATCACCGCCCTCACGCGCCGCAAGGGCGTGCTCTGGCAAAGCCAGGCCACCTTCGTGGCGGACGCGGCCGGCATCGTCGACCTGACGCGCCAGGCCCCCGTATCCGGCGACTACGCCGGCGTGGCCCCCATGGGCCTGATCTGGTCGCAGTCGCCCGTGGATTCGCCCAGCCGCGAACAGTTCAACCAGCCGGTCGCCGAGCCCCTGGTCACCGACGTGGTGGCCCGCGCCGGCGGCGCGCAGGCCCAGGCCAGCTTCATCCAGCGCCTGGCGTGCGAGGGCGTCACCCGCCAGGACGTGCGCGAGGAAGGCCTGGTCGGCACGCTGTACCTGCCGCCCGGCGCCGGCCCGGGCACGCATCCCGCCGTCATGATCCTGAACGGCTCGGGCGGCGGCATCAACGAACCGCGCGCCGCGCTCTACGCCTCGCGCGGCTACGCCGCCTTCGCGCTGGCGTACTTCAAGGCGCCCGGCCTGTCCGACTACATCTCCAACACCCCGCTGGAGTACTTCCAGACCGGCCTGCGCTGGCTGCGCAAGAAGGTGCAACCCAAGCACGACTTCGTCGCCATCAGCGGCCAGTCGCGCGGCGGCGAACTGGTGCTGCTGCTGGGCGCCACCTTCCCCGAGGAAGTGTCCGCCGTGGTCGCCTACGTGCCCGGCGCCGTGGTCCACAGCGGCCAGAACGCCTGCGATCCCAAGATCGGCCGCGAAGGCCCCACGTGGCTGCTGGGCGGCAAGCCCATCCCCCACGTCTGGGAAAACAACCGCACCGCCACCTGGGCGCCCTTCGACGAAGGCCCCGCGCCGCACCGCCACGAGAAGGCCATCCTCACCGCGCTGCAAGACCCCGACGCCGTCGCCCGCGCCCGCATCAAGGTCGAGAACATCCAGGGCCCCGTCATCCTGCTGTCGGGCACCGACGACGGCTCCTGGCCGTCCAGCCTGTACTCCAAGATGGTGCAGGACAAGCTGGCCGAAGTGAAGCACCCCTACCCGGTCCAATGGCTGGACTACGAGAACGGCGGGCACTCCATCCTGTTCCCGTACGTGCCCACCACCCAGCACGTGTACGCCCACCCCGTGTCCGGCAAGATCAGCACCAGCGGCGGCACCCCGCGCGACAACGCCCGCGCCGACCAGGAATCCTGGGAAGGCGTGCTGAAGTTCCTGGACGCCGCCGTCCGCGCCCGCGCCGCCTGAGAGAAACAAGGAGATCCCGCATGGCTGAACCCATCGTCTACAACGTCACCGACGACCTGGTCGATCGCCTGATCGCCCTCGCGCCCGGCACCAAGACCTACGAAGCGCGCCACCAGCGCGAGAAAGTCGCCGCCGCCACCCAAGGCAGCTACGACGCCCTCTTCGACCCCGCCCTGCCCGGCCTGTCGCTGGCCGAGCGCCTGCTGGTCGCGCTGTACGCCGCCCGCATCACGCCGTCGCCCGTCCTGGCCGCGCACTACCGCGCCCGCCTGACCGACGCCGGTGCCACGCCCGCCGACATCGCCGTCGCCGAATCCGGCAAGCCCGCCGACGCCTCCAGCCCGCGCCTGGCCGCCATCCTCGAATACACGCGCAAGCTGATCGAGAAACCGGTCGAAGGCGACGAAGCCGCGCTCAAGACCCTGCCCGCCGCCGGCGTCTCCACGCCCGCCGTGGTCATCCTGTCGCAGCTCATCGCCTTCCTGTCCTACCAGGTCCGCCTGGTCGCCGGCCTGGAAGCCATGAAGGCCCTGGAAATCCAGCCTGCCGCCACCGGCACCCCGCCTGCGCCCTTCCCGCCCAACACGGCGGCCACCGCGCCCGGCGCCGTCATCAAGGCCCACGGCTTCACCAACGAAAGCCTGGAATGGAAGGCCTGGCTAGACGTGGTCAATGTGGAAACGGCCACGCCCGAACAGGTCGCCGTCCTGGAAGAAAGCCACCCCAAGGCCAAGGTCTCGGATTACTACCTGTTCCTGGTCCACCAGCCCGAAATCCTGCGCCAGCGCTCCACGGCCTTCAACGCCATCATGTACGCGCCCGGCGGCCTGTCCCGCGCAGAGCGCGAACTGGGCGCCACCGTCGTGTCGCGCGTCAATGGCTGCGTCTACTGCGCCTCGGTCCACGCCCAGCGCTTCGAGCAGCTGGCCAAGCGCAACGACGTCATCGCCCAGGTGTTCGAAGACCCCGCCACCGCCGGCACCACCGCCCGCGAACTGGCCATCGGCAAGTTCTCGATCCAGATCACCGACGCCCCGGCTTCGGTGAACGCCGACAGCATCCAGGCCCTGAAGGACGTGGGCTTGAATGAAGGCGAGGTCCTGGACCTGCTGCACTCGGACGCGATCTTTGCGTGGGCGAATCGCCTGATGCTGAACCTGGGCGAGCCGGTGTTCCCGGCTGCCTGATCCCGCGGCGTCCGGCCGCGTGCGTGCCGGATGCCTTGCCTAGCGCACGTCGTCGCCGACACTGGCCGGCGATGACGAGCCGCCCTATCAACGCTGCCAGGTCAGCAGCTTGACGCCCGCAACGCCAAACACCACGGCCACCGTCCCGTCGATCCAGCGCCGTAGCCTGGCGTACAGCGCAATCATCGGCGCGGTCGAAAACGCGACGGCATAGCCGCCGAACACCATGACGCCGAGCAACGCGCAACCGCCAATGATCGCGGGCAAGGTGCCGTCCGACGCGCTCTCCCCCAGCCCCAGCGACATGATCGCCATCCAGGCCAGCACCGCCTTGGGGTTGCCGATGTGCATCAGCACGCCCTGGCGGTAGAGCACCCGGTAGCGCGGCGTCGCGCGCCCCGTTTCCACCTTCGCAAATGCCGCGCCCGGCCTCAGCGCCGATCGGCCGCTGCGGAACGCCAGATAAAGCAGATAGACGCCTCCCACCATCTTGATGATGAAAAGCGCCTGGGCGGAAGCCGCCAACACGGCGGAAATGCCGGTTGCCGCCAGGGTCGCCCAGAACAACGAGCCCGTAATGACGCCCGCCGCCAGCGCCAAGGCCGGCACACGGCCGTCGCGCATCGCCGTTGCCATGATCGCCATATTGCTGGGGCCGGGACTGGCGGTGGCAATCAGATAAGTGCCGTACACAAGAGCAAGCTGACTCACGAGCATTTGCGTTTCTCCAGGGATGTCGGGCCTCTCCGCCTTACAGCGGGAGGTCCCCGCGATGAACGATATGCACCTTGTTCCCGTCAGGATCGCGCAGATACGCGCCGAAGTAGCCGTCGCCATAATGAGGGCGCATCCCCGGCGCCCCTTCATCGGTCCCGCCCTGCGCCAGCCCGCCCGCATGGGCCGTGCTCACGGCTTCCTGCGTAGGAGCCAGAAAAGCCACCATGCTGCCATTGCCCGCCGACGCCGGCTCGCCGTCGTAGGGCATGTAGACATAGAAGCGCGGCAGCAGCGCCTGGCCGGTCACCCAGCAAAGCGCCAAGGGCCCGCCATCCGGCGTGACAACGCGACGCTTCAACCCGAGCGGAAGCAGCACCGCGTCATAAAAACGGCCCGCGCGTTCAAGATCACGCGTCCCGACAGTGATGTGGCTGAACATTTGACGACTCTCCCTGCGCCCGCCCTGGCGGCCAGGCGCTTTCAGAACTGCATGACATGCTCCAATCGCATCGGGCATGTTACTCGCCTGCCAAATCATGCGGATCACAAGAAGAGGCGCAGCCCGCGCCCGTTCCGCCAGGGCCGGCCGCGTTTTCGTTAAACTGACGCTTTCCGCCTTCTCATGCGCCCCGCTCATCGCGGGGCGCATTGCCTTACCCCATGTCCGAAAAAACCCACGACATCCGCCCCGGCCAGTCGATCGAACTGCTCAAGGCCCTGCACATCCTGACCCGCGACGGCAAGATGAACCAGGACAGCCGCCGCAAACTCAAACAGGTCTACCACCTGTTCCAGTTCATCGAACCGCTGCTCAAAGACGTCCAACAACAACGCGGCGCCGTCACCCTCGCCGACCACGGCGCGGGCAAGTCGTACCTGGGCTTCATCCTCTACGACCTGTTCTTCAAAGAACAGACCGAAACGCTGAAGAACGGCTCCCACATCTACGGCATCGAAACCCGCGAAGAACTGGTGAAGTCGTCCGAAGAACTGGCCAAGCGGCTGGGGTTTGGCGGCATGTCGTTCCTGAACCTGTCGGTGGCCGATTCGATCACGTCGGACAAGTTGCCTGCCACGATTGATGTGGTCACCGCCCTGCACGCCTGCAACACCGCCACCGACGACGCGATTCATTTCGCCCTGGAGAAGAAGGCCAAGTACATCGTCGTCGTGCCCTGCTGCCAGGCGGAAGTGGCTTCGGTGCTGAGGAAGAACAAGGCCAAGGCGCTGGCGGATCCGCTGGCTGAGATCTGGCGGCATCCGCTGCATACGCGGGAGTTTGGGAGCCAGATTACGAATGTGCTGCGGTGCCTGCAGCTGGAGGCGCATGGATATCAGGTCAGCGTGACTGAGCTGGTGGGGTGGGAGCATTCGATGAAGAATGAGCTGATCATTGCGCAGTACAAGGATTTGCCGCGTCGGAAGCCGGCGGAACGGCTGACGGAGATGCTGGATCGGATTGGGTTGCAGGAATTGAAGGATCGGTTTTTTCTGCCTCAGGATTCTGTGACCACCTCCAAGTAGCCGGGAACAGCGTCCCGATCGCGGCGCACGCCGACGTGCCGCAGTGCTCGAACCGAGCAATCCACGGCATGTAAAGAAAACATGACTTATTGACAAGTAAACTTGACATCATTAAAGTCAGGTTTTCTTTACATAGGTCATTGCCATGCCCACTCACGTTGCCTCCGCCCGTGCGACTTCCCCTGGCCGCAGCTACGCCGTCCGCACCGTTGCCTTCATGAGCGCTTACGTGCTGGTCCACGCTGCCGCCATTGCGGGCCTCTTCGATAGCATCTTGGGCAAACCGGCAGGATGGGCCGTCGCAGCGCTGGCGGCGCTGCTCGTCGCCGGCCAGATATGGGCCACGCTACGGCTCATAGCGCAAAGCGATGAATACGTGCGCGTGATCGTCGCCAAGTGCTTCATCCTGGCCGCTGGCGCCACCATGGCGCTCTGGACCGCGTGGGGGTTTGGCGAAACCTATGCGGCCGCTCCCCATATTCCCGGATGGCTCTTCTACCCCATATTCTGGGGAATCTACGCGCTGTTATCTCCCTTCGTCCGCACGAGCAATTGAATGAAAAACAGATTGCGAGTCCTGCGGACCGAAGCGGGTTGGACACAGGCGGAACTGGCGGAACGGTTGGGCGTCTCACGCCAGGCCGTCAATGCGCTGGAAACTGAGAAGCATGATCCGTCTTTGGATCTGGCGTTTCGGATCAGTGCGCTGTTCAAGAGGCGTGTTGAGGATATTTTTGAGAATCCTCATTAGAGTGCGGCGGGGAAAGGCAGGCTGATGTCGCAAAAATAGATACCGTCTCGGCCGTCAGGCGATCAGACGTAAGACAAATAGGTGTAAGACTACAAATTCGCTAGTTAGACGCTGCGAGCTTGTAGTCTGGACTAACCCGGATTTTCCGGACAGTTTGGTTAAGGCACAGAGGCCTCGACCTGAGCAGGGGTTCGATAGCCTAGCCCCTGATGGATTCGCTGGCGGTTGTAGAAGACCTCGATGTAGTTGAAGATCGCCAGCCGTGCGTGCTCTCGGCTAAAAGACTTGGTGATGCGTTAATTCGTTCTTGAGGTTACTGAAGAAACTCTCTGCCACGGCATTATCGTAAGGATCGCCTTTGGCGCTCATGCTGATAGTAATGCCGTTGCCTGTCAGCATTGCGCGATATTCGGCAGAACTGTATTGAGCGCCCCGATCGCTGTGGTGCATTAGCCCCGGCTGTGGCTTGCGTCTGGTCATCGCCATTAACAGTGCCTGGATGACCAGACTTCGGTCCCGCTTTTCGGACATGCTCCAACCGACTACTGAGCGCGAGTAAAGATCCAGCAATACCGCGAGATACAGCCAGCCGGTTCGCGTCGACACAACCGTGATATCGCCGACCCAGACTTTGTTCGGACAGTGCACCGTAAACCGTCGCTCCAGACGGTTGGGTGCCGGCCCGAGGAGGGAGTGTTTCTCCAGTCTGCGGAACCGCTGCTTACGCAGTGCCTCGATGCCGGCCTGGCGCCGCAGGCGCGCTACACGATGCTTGCCGCACACCACACCGTTGGCATTGAGCACGCGCCATGTCTTCTGGGCTCCGTACGCCTGCCGATACGCTCGATGCGTATGCTCTATCGCCGCCAGCAGCTTCACGTCTTCCTGCTGCCTTGCAGACGGCTCGCGACGTTGCCACTCGTAGTAACCGCTGCGGCTGACCTGTAAAGCCCGGCATAGCCGAGCGACCCGGAACTGCTGCTGATGAGCCTGCACAAAGGCGTACCTCACGGCAGTTCCCGCGCAAAGTACGCTGCCGCTTTTTTTAAGATGTCGCGCTCTTCGGTGACTTCGGCAAGCTGGCGCTTGAGACGTTGGATCTCGGTCTGTTCGTCGGTACGCGTCTTGCCTTTACCGGGAAACGAGACGTCTGGCCCATGGGTCGCCAGCTCTTTCTTCCATCGGTAGATGATCGAACGCTTCACGCCCAACATCAATGCCAACTGGGTGCCGTTGATCTTGCCTTCCTCCAACTGCCGCACCGCCTCGATCTTGAACTCCCGGCTATGGTGCTGGCGCTTGGTATCGCTCGGTTCGACTTCGGGTTTGGATTTATCCATGGGACACCTCCTTCAAGTATTGTCTACTTCTTCGGGTGTCCGGAAAACCTGGGTTAGCTCAGTTTGACTACCTCTATTACAGCCCACATTCCAGTTGCCTTTTCAAATAGTCCACGATCTTCGAAAGCTCCTCATTCTTTTGATCTATCAGATGATCCACAACAATTTCAACTATCTCACTTCTATTTTTTCCTCGCTCTCGAAGCTCATCGTCGATACGTCTATACAATTTTTTCCCATTACCGTCTTTAGAAACATCAACATCAATAGTATATTTCTCAATAATTTCCGAAAGACTTACCTGATGAAATACAAAATCATTTAGCTTTCTAAACAGCTGATGGTCCACATCATCATGTAGCTTACTCTTCAAGAACTTTTCGAGACTCTCAATAGGCAGATATGTCAAGGGAACATTATTTTTTATATCATTCTTCGCTATGTATTCCTTAGCATCCTCCTTAACATCTCCATCTAATATAATTGAGATTTTTGAATGTTTCCCCAACAAGTTGCTATTAACCACCTCCCTCGCCAGCTCAATTACATTAGTATAGCCACCGCACGGGAGGACATGCACAAGCTTACTGGAAAGCAAGTGATTATCCCGCAGCAGTCGACTAATTATTTCTTTTGCAAGGTCATCTTCAACGAGGAATACATAATCGTATCCAGCATGATCATAGAGAATTCGAGTCGCATATGCAGGGTAACAAGGATTCAATACTTCCACAGTACCATCGGCGTGTCGCTCCATAAAAAAAATATTATCTGGCCTGATTGCACCTACCAATTCAATAGAATGAGTTGAAAAATAAATCGCATAATTGTACTTGTCCGACATTTCCTTTAAGAATTTCAAAAGACGCTTTAGGGAAGACGGATGCAACGCCAACTCAATCTCATCCAACATCATCACGCAAGGCTTGCTCAAACTCGCCCTATCGTTGTTCCTTAAATTTATGGAATTAAGGACACTTATCAATAAATTTTCCCCAGTCGACATATGAAACTGGCTTACGCGCCGACCATTTTTTTCATAATAAAAAATATCACCACTAAACAAAACATCAGGCCCGGCATCATTGCTATTTATTTTTAAGACCCTCTCATAGAAGTTCTTATTATTATGAAGGATTTTTCCAAGATTCTCTCTAATAAAATCATCAGCCAGCGTCAGCTTATCACCATCAATTTTTTCTATTTGCAAAAGAATGTGGTAGCTAGCATTCCTAAATCTCGTTCCATAGATAATGCTTCCCTCGTAGAAACCTTTCAAAACCATATCACCAACCGAACTTTTTGCCCATTTTCCTTTTCTATTTTTTCGCCAAGACCGTTTTGCACCATTCAATTCAAATGATATGTAGGAGTCCTCATCGGTCACGCCAAGGTAGTCTTTCATTCTCATATTGAAGAATACAGTGGATGCACAAGTAACCAACGTGCTTTTCCCCGAACCATTCTGCCCAGTAATGGCGTACAACCCCTTAACAACAGGTAAATCTATTTCCAGGTTTGAAATAGATTTTATTTTATTAATCACCATATTAAGCTTCATTGATAAGTACCTCTCCAACTATTTATTACTATAAATATATAGAAAAGCGTCCACACCGATGGGAGACGAAATCGTTCTAGGCCCACGGTTATCGAACCCATTTCTCGATGAAATGTACGCATACAAAAAATTACATCAACTTTACTTTCTTATGGAATGGACGACAAGTCGCTGAAGAAACGCTGAAGCTTCTGCAGCAAAAGGCAAGAATTTTGAACGTAACGAGTGCGCAGATCCGATTCAACGGCCTAAACACCAGGAACATTCGGCGTCATCCAAAACAAGCAAAATAGGTGTCAGACTACAATTTCGCAGTATCTAGCCAGCGAATTTGCAGTCTGACACTTTTTTGATGTTCTCTTCCCTTCCCAAACCCCAACTCCCTCTGCAAGCACTCGCCGCGTTGGCATTGCTCGCGCTATCACCGCAAATGGCGCACGCAGCGCCCACGGAGACTCGCCCCCAATGGCTGGATTCGGCCATCTGGTACGACCAGGATCCAGGCCGTTGGAGCGCCGCCGAAGTGCGGCAGTGGCTGCGCGATGCGCCGCAAGGCGATACCACGACCCAGTACCGCGCCGCCGTGGCCCTGGAGGCGGGTCAGCATGTGCCTCAGGACCTGGCCCAGGCGCGGCGCTGGTATGAGGCAGCCGCGCGGGGCGGAAATGCCGCCGCGCAGGCGTCTCTTGCGCGCATGTTGCAGGCGGGCTGGGGTGGCCGTCAGGATAAGCGGGCGGCGCGCAAGTGGAATGAGCTTGCCGCGGACCAGGGCCATCGCAGAGCGTTGTTCAATCAGGCAGCCCAGCTGCAGCGGGAGGCCGGACCGCAGGGCGACATGCCGGCCGCCGCGCTATCGCTCTATCGGCGGGCGGCGGAACTGGGGCTGCCGCAGAGCGCGGCGGTCCTTGCGGAGTTTTATCGGGACGACCGCGGCGCGCGGGATCTGCCCGAGGCCTGGCGCTGGCTGGGCCAGGCGGCCGATGACGGCTATGCGCCGACGCTCTATGACCTGGATAACTGGTGCAATGCGCGCCCGGAATGGGACGGCTGCGAGGCCAAGGCGATCCATGCCCTTACCGATGCGGCCAAGCTGGGCTACCCGCCCGCGCAGGGGCGGTTAGGGTTGCGGTATCTGGACTTTACCTTCCAGCAGATACGCTGGACGCCAGAGCTATGGCTGAAGCTGAATGCGCGCTATCCGGACGATCCGGCCTTGTTGAAGGACCGCGAGGCCGGCGCGCGGTGGGTGACGCTGGCGGCAGCCAACGGCGACGTGCTGGCGCTCTACAACATTGGAATCATATTGCAGCGGGAAGCGGCAAAAGGCGCGTCCGGCAAGTCCGCGTACGAGCCAACGACCATGGCCGCGGTGCGCGCCTGCTTTGCCGCTGCGGCGCAGCGCGGCATGGGCGCGGCCATGCTGGCAATGGTGGAGACCTACGAGGCCGAGGACGCGCGCGAGCAGTACACCCGCCAGGAACGCGAGGAACTCATGCACTATTGGGTTCGTCAGGCGGACGCGGCGGGAATGCTGGACCGCCGACGGATCGGTCCGATGTGGTCGGGCTGGAATTACGCGCATCCCAGGCGGTCGATAGCGCCGCCGTCGGACGAGGCGCTGCGCCGCGGCATGGCACCGGCGGCGGCATGCGCCCTGAAGCCGCTATCCGAGGCCGACCGCGCCCCCGGATAGCGCGCAGCGCCCGCGTCCCCTCCCCTGGCGAATTTGTAGTCTGACACCGTTTTTCGGCTGAAACCAAATATCTTCGCCGACAAGCGCGACTAGGCCTCACAATATTCCGGGCGGATCCGATCCCCGATATTGGAGTGCCGACATGAAAAGTCGCCTTGCAATGACAGTAGCGCTATTGACGGGAGTGCTGTGCATCACAAATGCCGCAGCACAGCCTACATTCCCGAGCAGCTTCAAGAGCCAGACCATCACCATGGCGGACGGCGCGAAGATTTTCGTCCGCTCCGCAGGGAGCGGCCCGGCCGTGGTGCTCATCCATGGGTTCGGCGACACGGGCGACATGTGGGCGCCGCTCGCGAAAGAGCTCGCGAAGTCGCACCTGGTGATCGTGCCGGACCTGCGCGGCATGGGGAAATCGTCCAAAGCCGCCAGTGGCTACGACAAGAAATCGCAGGCTGTCGACATACGCACGGTCGTGACGGCGCTAAAGCAGGACAAGACCGCTGTCGTCGGCCACGACATAGGCACGATGGTGGCCTATGCGTATGCGGCGAGCTACCCCAACAAGGTCGACAAACTCGTGGTGATGGATGCGCCCGTGCCCGGTATCGCGCCGTGGGATGAGATCATTCTGTGGCCCGCGCTGTGGCACTTCAATGCCGGAGGCCCCGATTTTGAGCGGCTGGTCGCCGGCAGGGAGCGTATTTATCTCGACCGTTTCTGGAACGAGTTCGCGGGCACGCCTTCGAAGATCGATGAAGCGACGCGACGCCACTACACCAAGCTCTATTCCCAGCCGGGCGCGATGCGCGCCGCCTTCGCGCAGTTCAACGCCATTGCCAAGAGCGATGTCGCCGACAACATCGCGTTTTCCAAGACCAAGCTTGCCATGCCGGTCCTCGCCATCGGCGGAGAGAAATCCTTTGGTGACAACATGGCGGTCGTCATGCGCAATGCGGCGACCAATGTGCGCGGAGAAGTCGTGCCGGGAGCCGGGCACTGGCTGATGGAAGAAAGCACCGGTGCTACGGTCGGGTTGATCAGAGGATTCCTGGCTTCTTCGCAGTAGGCCGCTTAGAACCTCACGAGCGAGAAAGGCTCGCTCTGCGGATCAGCTGCCGGAGCTACGGCGCAACCGATCGGCCGAATTCTTGTTCAGACGCTTTGCTTCGGCTTCCGCGTAGTCTTCCTCGCCCTGCTCGTACTTGCCTTCATACATGCAGCTGCTGCGGTTCCATCCGCACTCGCCGCCCAACGAACAACCCGAAGTCAGCGCGGTGAGAAACAGGACGATGCTGCAACGGCCTAAGGTTTGAATCGACATATCGCTCCCTGGTGATAGCCAGGTAGTGTACGGGATGGAGATGGCGAGGTCGGGCGGGGTCGTAGTCTGATACCTTTTCTCTGACGCGGCGGAGTTATCGGCGGCGTCGCTGACGCTGCGCAATCAAGTTACCTGACCAAACGGATAAGGCGCTAGAACACCAACCCGAACAGTCTTTTCAGCAGGTCTTCCAAGGACATCATCGTCAGAGCCAGCGGCAAGATCGGCAACAGCACCGCGACAGCCAGGCGCAGGACGGCATCCTTGGTCATGGGAGCGATACGCATGGTTCGGATGACGTCGAAACTGTTGCCGAGATCCGCGAGCGACTGGATATCGGCGCTCCCCACCAACGGCTCGTCGGCAGGCGCGCCGCCCCGCAACCACTTGGCGTCGTACTCGCGCACGTATCGTTGGGCCAGCATCCCGTATTCGCTCAGGCCCTTTCGCTTCGCGTTGGCCAGTTGAGGCGAAAACACCAGCAAAGGGACAAAGATAAGGCACAGCAGGAAGAGCACCATTGCGCCAGTCTCAACCTTGAAGTCTGTCAGCGAAGCGCCGGCGAAAAAAATACGGTTGGCGAACTGAGCGGAGAGCATTGCGCCATGCGCCGCAAGAAGGGCCATGAACGCATAGACGGTATTGGCAAGAAATCCCAGGCCGCCAACGCGATCGGGGTGCGTGGGAATGAGGCTCAGCTCAATGCGCGATACGTGCCAGAGAAACCGCGTCCATACGAACAGCCGGAAATACCAGCGGAGCAACAGGAACTGGAATATCGGGACGCTCACGTAGGCATACCAGAATCCGGCAAGCGAAAGTGTCAAACCGTCGGGGCTGGGTACTGCGTACCATGTCGCAGTCGTTTGCAAGGCGCTGTAGTGGTGCCACACGACGAAAATACCCACGCCGTAGACCACCGCGATCAGCAACAACTCGGCCGCCACGGAATTGCGCAGGCGGAACGCCGACCTTACGGCCTCGTCGAACTGCGCCACGGACGCTTCTGGGATGATCCCCCGGTCGAGGAATGCCCGCGCAATCGGGCGCAGGCGCCGATGCACCACCAGTTCGGCGACTATCAGCAGCGGCACCGCTACAAGGAATCGGATGTGAACTTCCAGGTCCAGCAGGAACGGTATGGCCACACTACCGTCCAGCAGTCGTCCTTCCACGGCAGCGAGCACCAGTAGCGGCAGCCATGCGATGAGCGAGATGACGAGAACCCGCTGGCGCACCATCTCCAGCGCATCATCGGCAATGTGCGCCCGGCGCAGAAGCTGGAATAGCGGGCCGCCCAGCACCACCGAGAAGTTCTGCATATCCCGTCGGATATCGTCGGCAGTCGGGGGGCTGCGGTCTGTGCGTTGCGATCCAAAACCCAGGTAGCGACTCATGGTTCAGAGCCCCCGTCCTTTGGACTGACTTGGCCGCCACGGCGGCGCGGTGGCGCGCAATTCAGTGCTCGTGTCAGCGTAAATCACGCATGATGTTTGAGCAACAGGTGTCTCGCGGCCGGCTAGCCAGGATGTACGTCCCACTCGGCTCGCAGGATGCCGCGGGCGGTTTCGGCGAAAGACGGCTGGATCCCGCCGCCCTTTCGATGTTCCTCGGAGCCGTCGAGGGCGTTGAAGCGGTCCAAGTCGAAGGCCTGGAAGGCCTGCGACAGATTCCAGCAGACTATGGTTGCGCCTTGAAGGCCGCACCCCTCCATCGAGTCATGCAAACGGCCTACGCAATAGGCGCTCATACTGATGAAGGTCTTCCAGTGAAAAACAGCAGAAGACCACCTCTTGAACAGACGAGTCGCCTGACAAGCTATCACGCGCGCTTTCAACAGCGATCTCCGCCGCCAATTCGACGGGATAGCCGTATATGCCAGTGCTGATGCTTGGGAACGCAATCGTAGCGATCGCCCTTTCTTCCGCAAACTCAATGCAGCGTCGATAGCAGCTGGACAGCAATTCCGGCTCCCCGTTATCTCCGCCCCTCCACACTGGGCCTACCGTGTGAATGATGTACTGAGCGGAGAGACGATAGGCTTTGGTGACCTTCGCGTCGCCAGTCTTGCAACCGCCAAGCAGCCGGCATTCGTGCACGAGGTCCGGGCCCGCGGCGCGATGTATGGCGCCATCCACGCCGCCACCGCCCAGCAGTGAGGAGTTTGCAGCGTTGACGATGGCGTCCACCTGAAGCGTGGTGATATCTGCACGGATTGCACGTAGGCTGGTGGGCATGCTTTTGCTCCCGGGAAACGGGTATTCTCGCTCTAGGTTGCGGGCCCCGTCAGTTGGATTTTATGTCTGTTGGGAGCGCAATAATAGATCGAAGGGCTTTCGCCTTCCGCGCTGTATCGCAGCATGGCCTTGTCGGAGGCAATTTCGGGAGTTTGTAGATGTTCCGGGACGGCAGAATAAAAATAGTGTCAGACTACAATTTAACTAGCCAGATTTTCGTCCGACACCTCCCCAAAGAGCGGCCTAAGCCCCTCAATCCCCATCCAAATGAAACTTATGAATCAAGCGATGCGCGACCGGGGCGAGAATCAATCCTAGAGTGCCGACGAACAGCAGCCCGACCAGCAGGCTGTAGAACGAGAAGAAGATTTTCCCGCCCATTGAGGCAGGCACGATAAATGGCCCGATACCGCCGATGATAAGCGCGGTGTTGAGCATGGCGTCGTGCCAACTGATATCTTCAAACCACAGATGGGCGACGATGCCCACGCAGGCAACCATGCCTATGACTGCTATCGCCCAGAAGAGATGCCATAGCATCCGGAAAACGAAGCGCCTTGTGGATAGCAGCGGGTGCCCTTTCGGCTCGTACATGCGAAGACCCTCCCTGATGGCCAACGCGGGATTATGCCTACATAAAGTAAAGGCGCAAGGTTCATCGTTGGGTGTCAGCGGGGGTCTATATGCGCTTTCGTATTGACCGAATCGCTATTTCGAGGCGAAACGCCAAAATACTCGCTGCGCAACTTGCAGGCTCTCCAGCCGATGCGCTCGTCGTCGGGTACTGCGCGGGCATCGCTTGACAATGCTTGACTGTTGAGCCGTGGCGATACATTGCGACACACTGTAATCTTTTCCCACGAATACTGTGCCTCCCTTGTTTTATGTACTCGCCTGTCGATGCCTGCAACCCTGCTTGAATGGTCTGTGCCCGCCGCGATCCTGTTGTGCGGCGTGGGACTCTGCGCCGCGCGTCTCGTGGGTTTCAACACACTCCGCTGGGGCGGCGCCGTTGCCTGCCTGGGCACCGGCTACGCCATCATGCTTGTTCAGGCCGATGAGCTGTCCCCTTACAAACAAGTCGTCGAGGATGCTTTCATTCTAGGCGGCGTCATTTTGGCGTGTCGCGCACTGCAGCGCCGTAGCCGCAGGCAGACTCCTCCGTACATCGATATTGCGGTCCTGCTGGCCTCGACGGCGATGGTCATCGTCTCGGTCGTTCTGTTTGGCAGCGCAAAACTGGAGACGTTCTTCGTTCAGGCCTGTTGCGCGCTGGTGCTCTGGCGGAGCACGCTCCCCTTTGCCAGGCAAGCGGCAACGACGTCGGATAAGGTGCTCACGGCGGCGTTTCTCTTCATCGCGCTGGTGTTGACGGGCCAATGCGTTTTGTATCTTGCCGCTCCGACACCCGCTCTCGCCACGGGGGAGTGGAGAATGTCGGTGTGGGGGACTCTGATCCAATACACCGGCCTATTGGGTAGCATTGTCCTGACCTTCGCGGTCTTCATCGCGACGAGCTACGACGCCATAGAGAAATATCGGCATCAAGCCCATACCGATGCGCTGACGGGGTTGCTGAACCGGCAGGGTCTGGATAACTTTCTCGCCTCCGTTGCGAAGCGCCCCTTGCCGGAGGCGGCAACGCCGACTGCGCTTATCGTGGCAGATATCGACAATTTCAAACGCATTAACGATGTCTTCGGCCACCCGTTCGGTGACATGGTGCTGGCGCGGTTTGGCGCCCTGCTCCGGCCTGTGGCAGGCATCCACATTTGCGCTGCGCGGCTGGGAGGAGAAGAGTTCCTTTTGATGCTGCCGGCGGCAAATCTCGCGCACGCTGCCGCAATCGCCGAGGAGATCCGCGCGAATTTTGTCGCGCAGCGCTGGGGGCAGCACGCGCCCAATTCGCGTTTCACCGCCAGTATGGGCGTAACCCTGGTACAGCCGGAGGAACCTTTCGCCAGCGCATTGAAGCGAGCGGACGACTTGCTCTATACAGCCAAGCAACGCGGCCGGAACTGCACGGTTGCGGATGAAGCACCGGCCGGCATCACACATGGCCCAGCCACGTTTGGCGATAAGGTGGGCAGCCACGCGCATTGTGCTGAAACATAGAATCCGGCTTTTCTCCCCTGCCTCCTGGCTCCGCCCCTTTCGCCCCGCCCAAGCAGGCGACGCCGCCTATCTGGATGGCTTGCTGTATCGAGGATAAGACCCCAACACCCGGAACTCACCGTTCTTCTCAAGAAATTCCGTCAGTTTCCCTTGCTTGGCATGCCCCGCGACTTCGATCAGGTAGCGATGCGTGTCCAGGGTTTTCTTGCTGGGCCGTTCATATACGGTGAGCACTTGCACGCCTGCCCCGGTGAGCGCGGCCAGCGAGGCGCCGAATTTGTCGTCGGAAGTGTCGAGGAGCAAGGAGGTCTTGTCGTTGCCGGTGGGCGCGGGCATGTCGCGTCCGAGGACCCACCAGCGGGTGACGTTGTGGGGGCCTTCTTCGATGCCGTCGGCGAGCGACACCAGGGAGTAGACGCTGGCGCCGACTTTGGGGCCGAACGAGGCTTTGTCCAGGGTCGGGCTGTTGGCCACTAGCTGGGCGGCGGCGCCGCCGCTGGCGGCGTCGGTGCGGCGGACGCTGGGCATTTCGCGGTCTGCCCAGGGTTTGACTTCTTCGAAGGCGACGGGGTGCGCGTAGACTTCCCTGATGTCTTCGCGCTTGGCGCCGGGCCTGGCCAGGAGGCTGTAGCCGAGCATCTTGGGATATTCGGCGACGACGGTGACGTTGGGCAGGTCGAGGACGGCATCCAGATAGGGTGTGACGCCGACGACCGAGGTGGTGACGGGGACGCAGGCGCGTTCGACTTTGCCGTCGGCGTAGCTTCTGAAAAGCTCGTCGCGGGTGAGCGGCACCAGGTCTTTGTCGCCGAAGAGGTCGAGGCAGGCCTGGTGGGTCCAGGAGCCGGCGGGGCCCAGGTAGGCGATGGAGCCTGCGGCCGCCGCCGCGCTGGCGGAGAGATTGAGGGTGAGCAGGCCTAAGACAGTGAGCGATGTGAGGGCTTTCATGTTCCGTTCCTGGAGGTCGCGGGCAGGTTCGGGACATGATACCGAGAACATCGGGAACGCAGCCCTCCAGCCAGCGCCGTCTCAGGGATGCAGCTTGAGCCCCTTCACCGTCTTATCGACCGCCTTTTTCGGTCCGCGCACCGCGATACCGGCCCAGTTCATGTTGTCGACGTCTTCGGCACGAAAGACGTCCCGGTTTGCTTCGTCATGGCCGGTGGCGAACATGGCCTGGATGAAGGGAACGATAGTGATCCCGCGATCCAAGGCGGTGCGATGCGCGCCCTGGATGCCGGGCAGGTCCGCTTCGAAGACCAGGATGGGTTGCGCCGACATGCTGGCGTAGGGCCGCCCCGCTGCGTCCACGTATGGCGCGCCCAGCATGTCGGGCGCGGCGGACGCCAGGCCGGTGGAGAGGAAGGCGACCACGTTAAGGCGTTGCCAGGCTGCCAGATCGTTACGGACGACGATGGCTACTTTGGTGTCAAACATAACGAGACTCCGCGTCAAGGGAAAACGCCATCGTCGCGCGCCGTCTGGCGGCGGTCTAGAACGTTTGAGCGCACTGGAGGTATCTTGCCGGCGTGATCCGGTAGGCGCGTTTGAACCACCTGCCCAGATGGCTTTGGTCGGCAAAACCGACCTGTGCCGCCACTTCCGCAGGCAGGATTCCCTGGGCCAACAACGCGCGCGCCCGCTTCAGCCTCGCGTTCACCAGGTAGGCGTGCGGGGCCATGCCCAATTCGCGACGAAACTGCCGGGCCAGGGCGTGGCGGTCCATTCCCGAATTCCGGGCCACCTGGTCCATGCTGATGTCGGCGGCCATGTGGGCGTCTATGAACGCCTGCGCCCGGCGCAGGCTTGACGGCGCAGGACGAGGCGCGGATCCGGGCGGGACTTCCTCGTCGGCAGCCAGTTGCGCGATGAGGCAGTCCAGCGCTTCGTCGCGCGCCAGCTGCGGGCAGCCCGGCTCGAAGCTTCGCAACGCCGTCGCGATAGCATTGACTAGCGTGGGCGTTTTCGATAGCGACGCGCGAAACAGGGAGAAAGCGCCGCGCCCGGGCCTGCGTTCGCGCCGCTCCATGGCATTGCCGACCCATGCCAGGGGCAGATAGAGCATCGAGTACGTGAACCCCTGTTCGTTGCCGGCCTGGCCGTCATGAACGGCGCCGGGTTCGATGAGCATTGCGTTGCCCGGGGTGCTGTTGTGCGTCCGCCGAGCGCAATGGAACTGCTGGACGCCTTGCAACGTAATTCCCACCAGCATTTCGTCATGGTCGTGCGGATCGTAGGCATGCCCGCGAAAGTGGGCATGCACAACCTCGATTCCGGTCGCCTCATCGCGACGCACCTGGATCCAGTCTTCTTGGGTCATTGCGGGACGTTATCCATGCGCGGAGCGGCGGACTCCGACGCGATTCAATTGGCGTACTGGGCGTCGCCGTTGCCGAAGGACCAGTTCTCCTTCTTTACCTCGACCAGGTTGATGAAGACGTCTTCTTTCCTGATCGCAAGCGCCGTAAGAAGCCCCTCGGCGATGGCTTTGTAGAGCTGCTTTTTTTGGTCCAGCGTACGCCCCTCATTGAGCGTGATCTGGATGTAGACCAGCCCGTCGGTACGAGCGATGCCGAGGTAGGCGGGATCGTAGATGAAGTGCGCGGCGTCGTGCTCGTTCAGGATCTGGAAATTGTCCTTGTCGGGAACGTTCATCGCCGCCCTCAATGAGCGATAGATGACCTCGCCGATCTTCTTTGCGAAGAGCGGATCATCGTTCTTCCGGATATCGATGCGAACCAAAGGCATGTCGGCGCTCCTTGCGCTTCGTTGGAAAAGCCGCTTTCTTCGCCCTCGGGGCATGTCGGGCGGCTTGCGGATTTTTTTAGATTACACTAATAATCTATTGTGAAAAAGCAGCTTGAACACGCTCCCAGCTTTCCTCCCATTGTTGAAAGGACGCGGCACATGGAACACCCCGGAACCTCAGAGAAGCTGTTCCTCGACGATCTTGCGGTCGGCGACACGTTCACCAGCGCCCCGCATCAGCTGAATGCGGACCAGATCCGCCGCTTTGCCGCCGAGTTCGACCCCCAGCCCTTCCATCTGGATGAAACAGCAGCCCGGGCCTCGCTATTCCAGGGGCTGGCCGCGAGCGGCTGGCACACCGTGGCCATCACGATGCGGCTGCTGGTCGACAGCCTGCCGCTAGCCGACGGCGTAATCGGCGCGGGCGCCGAGATCAGCTGGGCGCGGCCGACGCGGCCGGGCGACATACTCACCGTCAAGAGCACGATCCTGAGCATTACACCGTCCCGCAGCAAGCAGGATCGCGGCATTGTCGTGGTGGAAACCATTACCTCGAACCAGGACGGCGAGGAAGTGCAGAAGCTGACCAGCAAGATCGTCAGCTTCAGAAGGAGATAGGCGCTATGGGCCGTTCATCCCAGGAAAAGGCGGGCGAGAATCGCCAGAGAATTCTGGATGCCGCCGAGCGCTTGTTCCGCGCGCACGGCATCGATGGCGTTTCGATCGCGGACGTGATGCGCGCGTGCGGCTTGACGGTGGGAGGCTTCTACAAGCATTTCACGTCCAAGGATGATCTCGCCGCGCAAGCCGTCTCGGGCGTGTTCGACCAGGCTACGGCTTCGTGGCAAAGGGTTTTCGAAGGGGCCGATGAACGCAAGCAAAGCCGGGTCGGCACGTTGGTGCCCCAATATCTGTGCAACCGGCGCGCCGAACGCCGCTGCCCTTTGCTGGCATTCGCGCCCCACGCGGCTCAAAGCGCCGCGAGTAGCGACGCGGCGCTCGCCTACACCGCCGGCGCCGGCAAACTGTTCAATCAGTTCCTGGAGGATACCCGCGCCCGGGGCGGCGACGACGCGCAGGCCATGGTGTTGTTCGCCGCGATGGTAGGTTACCGTGTACTGGAACAAGCCGCTGGCAAGACGGACTGGATGCGCGCGCTCGAAGCCGCGATCGACGAGAAAGCGGCGTCATTCGATTCGGCTGCGCCGCCCTATCGGTAGACGCTTCCCATGCGCCGCTGGGCTTTCCCCCTTGCCGTATATTGATACCGCCAGCCTGTCCGAATCGCGTCCACGTCAAGGAGACACCCCATGCCCAAGTTCGTAACGATCGGCTATGGCGACCAGGCGGGTTACGACCGCACGCCGCCGGCCATCCGAAACGCCGCCCACGCCCACGATGCGACCTTGCGGAAAGACGGCGTATTGATGGGGATCGCGGGCAAGCCTGTGCAGGTGCGCAATCCCGCCGCCGCGGGGGTCGAAACGGCGGACGGCCCGTTCATGACGTCGTCCTTGCCGGTGGCCGGCTTTGCGATCATCGAGGCGGCCGATCTGGCCGAGGCGATAGAAATGGTGTCGCGCACGCCCTGCGCGGTGGCGCACGGGGTGGTTGAGGTGTGGCCGCTGGAACAGCCGTAGCCGCGGCGTTCATCCGCGGCAAGGCGTCAGGCCTGGCGGGAGGCGTGCGGTGGCAGCCTGGCTGCGCTCCCCTGCCCCGTGGATTCACAAATGCCGATGGCTGCAAACCATGGGCTGCCCGGTCAGCTCTCCGATCAACCTGGCCAGCCCCTCGGCGCTCCCCTGATCCAGCCATTCCGTCCGGATCATGCGAAAGCCCATTGCCAGGCTGAACTGCCAATCCAGTTCGAAGATCCGGTAGTCGCGGCCGTTTTCCTCGCAATGCCATTGCGCGGCGGGGTCCTCGTAGGCCACGCCGATGAAGTCGACGTGGGAGTCGAACGGGGGCATGGATTCCAGCAGCTGGTCCGAGCCCGGGAGGCTGGGTTCGGAGAGATTTTCCCCTACCGCGACGTTCGGTTCAGGGCCGTCATAGGCCAGCAGCATCAGCGGGAAGTTCTTGGGGTCCGCGTCGTAGGAGACTCGCGTGTCGTCGGTCAGGTAGGGGCGCGCCGCCGGGCCCAGGCAGTACTGCGGGCTGTTCCAGTCGCTGCCCTCATTGTCGAGATACAGGTCCCCCGGCACGATGCCGTGTTCGGCCAGGAGCGCCAGCGCTTCTTCCATGGTGTCGTCGTGGCGTATCGGCAGGTCCGCCGGCAGATAGCCCGCCCGCACGTACATGGCGATCACGTCTCCCGTGGTGCGCAGGCCTTCTCGATGCTGGTACGACCCTTCGTTCAGGCTGGCCAGGCCGAAGCTCAGGTTCAGCAAGGCGCGATACGGAATGCCGTCGCCGCGCGGTTCGAGCAGGTATCCACCTTGCAGCAGCTGGGTTTCCAGCGCCCGCCAGTCCGGCGGCGGCAGGTGCATATCGCGTGGGCACAGGAACTGGTGGTGTTCGGACATGGGCGGGACTCGCTCTGCTGAGGTGGTTGGGGCCGGCGAATTGTAAGCGGGTACCCTGCGTTTTTTGGCAGGCAGAGGAATCAGGCCGCGCGTACGCTCAATCCACTTTCGCCCCCGACCGCTGCACGAGCGGCACCCATTTGGCGATGTCCGCCTGGATGAACGCCGCCAGCCCGCTCGGCGGTCCGTCGTGGAAGATCTCATAGCCCAGCGCCTGCAGGCGCTGGCGCTGTTCGCCGCTGTCCATGACCTTGCGCGCGGCGGCGTTGAGTTTGGCCACGACCTCCGGCGGCGTGCCGGCGGGAGCCATGAGGCCCAGGTCGACGGTGATCACGTAGCCGTTCACGCCCTCTTCCATCATGGTGGGCACGTCGGGCAGCAAGGGGGACCGCGCTTCGCCGGTGACCGCCAGCGCACGCAACTTGCCCTCCTTGACCAGGCCGGACACGCTGGGCGTGTTGTAGAAGGCGAACGCGACTTCGTGCGCCATGACGGCGGCCACCCCTTGCGGAGCGCCGCGGTAGGGGATGTGCGATGCCTGGGCGCCGGTGATCGACAGCAGCAATTCGGCGGAGAGATGGTGGGTGGTGCCGTTGCCGCCGGACGAGTACATCAGTTTGCCCGGCTGGGCTTTCAGGGCGGCGACGAGTTCGCGCACCGAGCGGTAGGGGCTGTCGGACGGCACGACCAGCACATTGGAGCCGCCCGCCAGATAGGCGACCGGCACGAAATCCTTGGTGGGGTCGTAAGACAGCCTGGAGAACAGCCCCAGGTTGATGGCCCAGGTGTTGTTGGAACCTAGAACCAGCGTGTAGCCGTCGGGCGCTGCCTTGGCGACGTAGCTCATGGCGATCTGGCCGCCGCCGCCGGGCTTGTTTTCGACGACGACGGTCTGCCCCAGTTGCTGGCTCAGGCCGGGTTGGATGGAGCGGGCCAGGATATCCGCCGTGCTGCCGGCCGCCAGCGGCACGACCAGGGTGATGGGACGATCCGGAAACGATGCCGCGCCCGCAGGCGCCATGATGAACGGCGCACAGGCCAGTAGAACCCCCAGTAGTGCTTTCATGATGCCTCCGCGGTGGCGCGAGCGATGGAAACCATGCGGGCTTGCATGTTGCCAGCAGCGTATCCGAGGCGGCGGCCCCGAAAAATACGCGGGGGCTTATAGCGTCATGCCATCATGGCATGGCGGCTTCGCGGCGCAGGCGCTGGGAGACGGAACGGACCACGGCGACGAAGGCCTGGGCCGCCGGGGACAAGGGGTAGTTGGCCAACCGCGCAATGGAGATGGGCCATTCCAGCGCCGGATTGCGCAACGCGATGCCTTTGATGCCGGCGGGCATCTGGCCCCGCGAGATCTGCGGCAGCATGGCCACGCCCATGCCGGCCTGTATCAGGCCGATCGCGGTGGACAGCAGCACGACGCGCTGCTCCACGCGCGGATAGATGTTGGCGGCGATCAGCCGGCGGCTGATGTTGAGCCAGGCGGGCGCTTCCGGGTTCAGCTGGATACAGGGCAACTCGGCGAGGACTTTGGCGTCGACCTCGTCGTGCCGGGCCAGCGGGTGGTCGGTGCGCACGAAGAGCGCGACGCCGCTGTCCGAGAGCTGTTCCACCATGATGCGGGAGTCGTCGTCGGGCATGACCGCGCCCAGGCCGACGTCGGCCTCGTGCGAGAACAGCCGCGTTCGGATCTGCTGCACCATGCAGTCAACCACGATCAGGTCGAGCTGGGGATGGCGCTGGCGGAATTCCAGGAGGATGTGCGGCAGCAAGGTGGCGGCGGTGACGTGGCCGACGGCGACCATGACTTTGCCCTGCTTCAGGTCGGAGTGCTCGCGGCATTCCTGGATGGAGCTGTCGATGGCCAGGATGGCGCGCCGCGCCGCGTCGACCATGGCCTGGCCGTCCCGGGTCAGGGAGACTTCGCGGCCGCGCACGACCAGGGGTTGGCCGACTTCGGCTTCCAGGCGCCGGATCAGGTGGCTGACCGAGGGTTGCGACAGGCCCAGGCGTTCGCCGGCGGCCGTGAAGCTGGCGGTTTCACCGATCGCAACGAGCGCGCGCAGCTGGCGCAGGGACACGGATTCGATCGGCTCGGCCATGTAGCGACGTCATGATGGAATAGTTTGCATACTATAGCTATATGGGTGCGCGCTCCCTAAGATGGGATTTCCCTAACCCGCACGGAATCGCAATGCCGCACTCCTCCTACGCCGCCGACCGCATGGGATCGGCCATCGTCGAACCTTCGGGCCGCTTCGAAGCGGGCAGCCTGGCATCGTTCACGCTCACCTACACCGCCGGCTACTTCGGCATCGACGACACCGGCTCGATCAAGATCGTGCACCGCTTCGCCAGCGATATGGGCAAGCCGCAGTTCGACCAGCCGGACGGCTGGAACTACACCACGGTCGAGGCTTCCAACGGGGCGGTGCTGCAGGTCGAGTACGACGGCAAGCGCAATATCCGGCCCTGGGACAAGACGCTGTTCATCCGGGTGGTTCGCGGCTATCTGGAAGAAGGCGACAGCATCGTGGTGCGCTTTGGCGATACGCGGCAGGGCTCGCCCGGCATGCGGGTGCAGACGTTCAGCGAGCCGACCTTCGAATTCAAGGTGCTGGTGGACGCCTTCGCCACCTACAACTACACCGAGCTGGAGCACTCGCCCACCATCGCCGTGGTGGCCGGGCCGCCGGTGGCCTACAAGGCCATCCTGCCCAGCCAGGCGGTCGCGGGAGAGGCGTTCAGCCTGGGTTTCAAGGGCGAGGACAAATGGGGCAACCCCAGCGACCGGGTGTCCGGCGAGTTCACCGTGCGCAGCAGCCTGCCGCTGCGCGGCCTGCCCGAGACCTTCACGATGCGCGAGGGCGAGTTGTCGTCGCGGCTGGAAGGATTGGTGGCGGAAGCGCCCGGGGACCTGCGCATCGAGGTGCTGCGCGACGGCCAGCCCGTGGCGCGCAGCACGCCGTGCCGGGTCGTGGCGGCCGCCAGCGGAACGCGCCGGCATTACTGGGCCGATCTGCACGGGCAGTCGGAGGAAACGATAGGCACCAATTCGGCCGAAGACCTGATCCTGTTCGCGCGGGACCGCGCCTTTCTGGACGTCATGAGCCACCAGGGCAACGACTTCCAGATCACCACGCCGTTCTGGGAACAGCTGAACAAGCTTACGGCGCAATACAACCAGGATGGGTCGTTCGTCATCTTCCCGGGCTATGAATGGTCGGGCAACACCGGCCTGGGCGGCGACCGCAACGTGCTGTACCTGAAGGAAGGCCGGCCCATCCACCGGTCGTCGCATGCCCTGATCGACGACCTGTCGGACCTGGCGCTGGATGCCAACGACGCCGACGCGCTGTTCGACGCGCTGAAAGACGAGGACGTGGTGGTGTTCGCCCATATCGGCGGCCGCTACGCCGACATCACGCGCTCGCACGACGCCCGGCTGGAGCGTTCCATCGAAATCCACTCGGACTGGGGCACTTTCGAATGGCTGCTGGAAGACGCGTTCCGGCTGGGCTACCGGGTCGGCATCCTGGCCAACAGCGACGGGCACAAGGGCCGGCACGGCGCCAGCCATCCCGGCGCGTCCCTGTTCGGCGCCTATGGCGGCCTGAGCTGTCTCATCGCCGACCGGCTCACCCGCCAGTCCATCGCCGAGTGCCTGCGCCAGCGCCGCCACTACGCCACCACCGGATGCCGGGCCTATCTGGACGTGCAGGCGCATTTCGACCGGCCGGCGCAGCGCTACTCCGACGATCCGAAGCTGGGCGCGCCGGTCACGCGAGAGCCCGTCATGCAGGCGGACATGGGCGCCATACTGTCCTATGACGGCGACTCGCTGGAGTTGTCTTTCGAGGTGCTGACCCACGGCGCCATCGAGCGCGTGGAGGTCCGCAACCGCATGGACGTCGTGGAAACGCTGTATCCCTACGACGAAGCCTCGCTGGGCAGCCGCATCCGCATTGTCTGGGAAGGATCGGAGTACCGCGGCCGCGGCCGGCAGACGGTGTGGGACGGCAGCGCGACGCTCGAAGGCAATGCCTTCGTGGATCCGCAGCCGATCAATTTCTGGAACCTGGACAAGACCCTGGCGCAACCGCGGCCGGACATGCTGAGCTGGCGGTCGCTGACCACCGGCGGCTTCAGCGGCATCGACACGCGGCTGCGCGATCCCCGCGCCGGCGTGCTGAAGATAGAAACGCCGGTCGTGAGCACCGAAATCGCGGTCGATCAGATCGGGCGGGAGCCCGTGGTCGTGGAGAACGGCGGCATTCGGCGCCGGCTGCAGGTGTATCGCCTGCCGGATGAAAACCCGGCGCAGCGGATGCAGGCCCGTGTGCGCGTGCCGCTGCACACGGGCTCGGACAATGCCGTGTACCTGCGCATCACGACGGAGGACGGATTTTTCATCTATTCCAGCCCGATCTACGTGGAGCGGGCCGCGTCCGGACAAGCATAAGCGCAGGAAATGGCTGGCGCCCGGCCGCTACACGCCAGCCGTATCGATCAATTCCGCCGACGATTCCCGCAAACACTCTGCGAACAGCTGCGCGGTGGCAGTCGTGGTGTCTTCGCGCCAGTACAGGATCGCCTCGCCCAGCGGACCTAGCGGCGGCAGCGGCAGTATTCGCATCGTTCCGCGCTGCACGTAGCGCCGCGCAAGCGACAGGGGCAGGATCGAAACGTAGCCGCCGTCGCGCAGCAAGGACAGGTTGAGCGCCAGGGAACTCGATTCGATGGTCGGACGCAGCAAGGTCACGCCGTGCTCGGCCAGAATCTCGACCACGGTCGCGAACGCGGGCGACCCCTGCATCGGCGTGATCCAGCGCGCGTCCTGCAAGTCGCCCCAGGCGACGGGGGTATCGGGGCCGCCCAGGGCGTGGCGCGTGCCCACCACGAATACGAACGGCTCGTGGTGCAGGGATTCGTGGCGCATCACGGGCAGATAGCCGCCCACCCGGTTGCGGCCCAGCGCCAGGTCGAGATTGCCTTCGTCCATCATCTTGAGCAGGCGATCGAGCGTGGCCTCCACGAAGGAAAACGACGCGTTCGGCGCGCGCCGCGTGAACAGCTCGACGGCGTGCGCGATCAGGGGCTGGGGGATCGTCACCACGGCGCCGAATCTCACGTGGCCCGCGGTGCCGGAGGCCAGCGCGGTGACATCGCGCCGCGCCAGTTCGATCTGCCGCAGGATCTCGCGGCCGCGTTCGACCAGCACGCGCCCGATGCGCGTCAGCTCGACGGCGTTGCCGACCCGGCGCACGACCGGGGTGCCCAGCGCTTCCTCGATCTCCGCGATCTGCTTGGAGATTGCGGGCTGGGTGACGTGGAACGCCGCCGCGACCCGCGTGACCTGGCGCAATTCGCCCAGCGTCACCAGGATGCGCAGGTGCCCGAGCTTCAGCCCGCTGCGGAAAAAACGTTCTATCGAGTTGTCGGGCGGGATGCTGGCGGACATGTCGGGAAGGATGGCCTCGGGAAGCGGCGGTCATCGCGGGATGACGCAATACGCCAATCATAACCAAACGGTAATGCCGAGCACCCAAAGTGTGATTTGCCGCCCGGCCTGGGCAGACCTTACCCTTCGAACGGACAGCACTGTGGCGCGGACATTTCGTGGCACATCGATGAATTCCCGGACGCAATGACGGCGCCGGCCTCGATGCCACGCGCATAACCTAACTCACAGGCTGCCGAATAACTCGATGTGCCGCACGGCACACACCCACGGAGACACTACCCATGAGCACGTCCCTTTCCGGCGGCGCGCAGGCGCATGCCGCCTCGCAGGCTGCGCGGAGCCCCGCGCAGCTTGACGCGCTGTACCGCAAGCTGGCCTGGCACATCATGCCGTTCCTGTTCCTGTCGTTCATCGTCGCGTACATCGACCGCGTGAACGTGAGTTTCGCGAAGCTGCAGATGCTGGCCGACCTGTCGCTGTCGGAAACGGTCTACGGCCTGGGGGCCGGCATCTTCTTCCTGGGCTACTTCCTTTTCGAGGTGCCGAGCAACCTGATCCTGCACCGCGTGGGCGCGCGCATCTGGATCGCGCGCATCATGGTCACGTGGTCGATCATTTCCTGTCTGACGATGTTCGCCCAGGGGCCGCTGTCGTTCTATCTGCTGCGTTTCCTGCTGGGGGTGGCCGAAGCCGGCTTCTTCCCGGGCATCGTGCTGTACCTGTCGACCTGGTTCCCGTCGAACCGGCGCTCGCAGATCATCGCCCTGTTCATGGTGGCCATCCCGGTGTCGGGCGCCATCGGCGGCCCGTTGTCCGGCTGGATCATGGAGCGGTTCGGCGGCTTGCACGAGCTCGCCGGCTGGCAATGGCTGTTCCTGGTCGAAGGCCTGGGGTCGCTGGTCGTCGGCATTGCCGCCTTCTTCATGCTGCAGGACCGGATCGAGACGGTGAAGTGGCTCAGCGCGGACGAGAAGCGCCTGCTCGCGCAGGATCTTGCCGCCGACGACAGCACCCGCGCCCGCCACAGCGTGCGGCAGGTGTTCGGCGACCGCAAAGTCTGGCTGCTCGGCCTGCTCTATTTCTGCATCGCCATGGGCAACTACGGCCTGGTGTTCTGGCTGCCGACGATGATACGCGCCGCCGGCGTCGCCAACCTGGGCAATATCGGCCTGTTGTCGGCGGTGCCGTCGCTCGTCAGCGCGGTGGCGATGATACTCATCGCGCGCCATGCGGACCGCAGCAACGAGCGCCGCATCCACGTGGCCGTGTGCTGTGTGCTGGGCGCCGCGGGCATGCTGGTATCGGTGCTGCTCGCCGAACACCTGTGGTGGTCGATGGCGGCGCTGATCGTTGCCGCCATCGGCATCAACTCGATCGCGCCGGTTTTCTGGGGCATCCCCACGGCGATGATGAGCGGCGCGGGCGCGGCCGCGGCCATCGCGCTGATCAATTCGGTCGGCAACCTGGCCGGCTTCGTGAGCCCGTACGTCATCGGCTTTCTCAAGGACACCACCGGGCAGTTGCTGCCCGGCATGATCATGCTGGCCTGCGCGCTGGTCGGCGGGGCCTTCATCGCGATGTCGCTGCGAACGACGCGGGGTCAGGTATGAGCGTACCCGTCTGTCTGGTCACCGGCGCGGCCAGCGGAATCGGGGCCGCCACGGCCCTGCGTTTCGCGCAGGAGGGCTGGGCGGTGGCCATCAACAATTTCGACCATGGCACCCGCGCGGCGGCCGAGGCCGTGGCCGCGCAGTGTCGCGACGCCGGCGCCCAGGCCCTCATCGTCGATGCCGACGTGGGCGACGACGCCGCCTGCCGCGCCATGGTCGACGCCGTCGCGGCGACGTGGGGACGGCTGGACGCGGTCGTGAACAGCGCGGGCACGACCCGCGTGGTTCCGCACGCGGACCTCGAAGCGATCGACGCCGTTGAGTTCGAGCGCGTCTACCGCGTGAACCTCATCGGCATGTTCCAGATGACGCGCGCCGCGGCGCCTTTGCTGCGCGACCGTCCGGCGGGCTCCGGGTCGGGCTGCGTCGTCAATATTTCTTCGCTGGCGTCCCTCAATGGCACGGGGTCGTCGATCGCCTATGCGGCCTCGAAGGGCGCGGTCAATTCGCTGACGCTGTCGCTTGCCCGCAATCTCGCCCCGCAGGTCCGCGTGAACGCCATCGCCCCGGGCATGGTCGACGACGGCCTGCTGCGGCGCGTGCTGGGCGACGACGCCTACGGGCGCGTGGTCGACGGCATGCGCGAGAACGCGCCGCTCAAGCGGGTTTCCCAGCCGTCGGAAATCGCGGAGCTGGCCTGGTTCGTCGCGGCCCGCGCGCCGGCGATGACCGGCCAGGTGCTGGCCATCGAGAACGGCTTGCTGCTCAACACTTGAGCCCACCGATATAAGGAATTTCCCCATGAAAGATCTGCACAAACACCGCTCCCGCACAGTCACCGAAGGCGTGACGCGCGCGCCGCACCGCGCCTTCCTGCGTGCCACGGGCCTCGACGACGAGGCCATCGACAAGCCGTTCGTCGCCATCGTGGACACCTTCGGCGAGAATACGCCCTGTTCCATGTCGCTGAACCAGATCTCCGACAACGTCCGTCTGGGGATCGCGGCCGGCGGCGGCGTGCCGATACGCGGCTCGGCGATCTCGGTCTCCGACGGGACGTCGATGAATCACTCGGGCATGCGGTTCTCGCTCGTGTCGCGCGAGACCATCGCCGACAGCGTCGAACTGTTCGTGCGCGCCCACTGCTACGACGCGCTCGTCGGCGTGGCCGGTTGCGACAAGACGCTGCCGGGCATCCTGATGGGCATGGTGCGCGTGAACGTCCCTGGGGTGTTCCTGTTCGGCGGCGCCATGTTGCCGGGCGTGGCCCCGGACGGCTCGCAGGCCACGATCCTGACGGCCATCGAGGCCGTGGGCGCGGCGCAGCGCGGCGATATGTCGGCCGAAACGCTGCGCGGCATCGAAAAGCGCTGCACGCCGACCGCCGGCTCCTGCCCGGGGCAGTTCACGGCGAACACGATGGCGATGGTCGCGGAAGTGCTGGGCCTGGCCCCGCTGGGCTCGGCGATGGTGCCGGCGGTGTACAGCGAGCGCATCGCGATTGCCCGCCGCGCCGGTGAAAACGTGATGCGCGCGCTGCGCAACGGCGGGCCGCTGCCGCGCGATCTGGTCACGCGCAAGAGCCTGGAGAATGCCTGCGCCGCCGTTGCCGCCACCGGGGGCTCGACCAATGCCATACTGCATATCCCGGCCATCGCGCACGAGGCCGGCATAGCATTCACGCTCGACGACGTCTCGGAAGTGCTGGCGCGCACGCCGCTCATCGGCGACATGCAGCCCGGCGGACGCTATCTTGCGGTGGATCTGCATCATGTCGGCGGCGTACCGGCGGTGCTCAACGCGCTGCTGGCGGCCGGACACATCCACGGCGACACGCTCACGCAAAGCGGCGAAACGCTGGAAACGGCGCTGCGCGCCTTCCCCGGCCCGGACGGCCGCGTGGTCAAGCCGCATGACGAGCCGCTCTCGCCCAACGCGGGGCTGGTGGTGCTGCGCGGCAACCTGGCCCCGGACGGCGCCGCGCTGAAGACCGCCGGCCTCAGGCAGCTGGTGTTCTCGGGCACCGCCCGGGTGTTCGAGGCGGAAGAAGACTGCATGGCGGTGGTCGCCGCCGGCACCTACCGGGAAGGCGATGTGCTCGTGATTCGAAACGAAGGCCCCAAGGGCGGCCCGGGCATGCGCGAAATGCTGAGCGTGACCGCCGCGATCTACGGGCAGGGCATGGGTGAAAAGGTTGCGCTGCTCACCGATGGCCGGTTCTCCGGCGCCACGCGCGGGATGTGCATCGGCTACGTCGGCCCCGAGGCCGCGGCCGGCGGGCCGATCCGCCTGCTGCGCGACGGCGATCGCATACACATCGACGCGATCAAGGGGAGCCTCGACGTCGAACTTTCCGACGAGGAACTCGCGCAACGGGCGGCGGCAAGCCAACCGTTCGTGCGCGGCCGGCTGGGCGGCGTGCTTGAGAAGTACGAAGCCCTCGTGCGTCCGGCCAAGCTGGGCGCCGTGACCCATTCCGGAGCCGTGGACTGGCCTTACGAAGCCCCGCTGGCCGAAACGCCCACCCCGGGAAGCCAGCAATGACCAGCACGCCTCGCATCGGTTTTTGCGGCATCGGCCGCATGGGCGAACCCATGGCCCGGCGGTTGCTGGCCTCCGGTCACGACGTCTCCGTCTGGAACCGCTCCAGCGCGAAGCTCGCCCCCCTCGCGGCTGCCGGAGCCGTGGCCCGGGCCACGCCGCAGGCCCTCGGCGGCTGCGTCGACGTCGTGCTGCTGTGCCTGGGGGACGGCCAGGCGGTGGAGGACGTAGCGTTCGGCGAGCATGGGCTGGCCCGCGCCGCCACGCCGCCCTCCTGCCTCATCGACCATTCGACCTTGTCGCCCGCGCTCACGCGCTCCCTGGCCCGGCGCTGGGCCGAGGCAACCGGCGGCCTCTGGATCGACGCGCCCGTCTCGGGCGGCACGGCCGGCGCCGCGGCCGGCACGCTGGCCATCATGGCGGGCGGGCCGGCGGACATGATCGAATCGGTAACGCCCGTGCTGCGCGCCTACGCCGCTCGCGTCACGCGCATGGGCGACGTCGGGGCGGGCCAGACCACCAAGCTCGCCAATCAGGCCATCGTCGCGACGACGCTCGCCGGCCTGGCCGAAGCCTTCGTTCTGGCCAAGCGCAGCGGAATCGATACCGCCGCCCTGCCCTTGGCGCTGCAAGGCGGCTGGGCCGATTCGGTGCTGCTGCAAACGCTGTGGCCGCGGATGGTCGCGCCGCCCGAGCATGCCACGGGCACGGTGCGCGTACTGCTCAAGGATCTGGACGCGATTGCCGAACTCGCGCGGGCGAGCGCCACGGTGCAGCGCGTGCTGCCGGAAGTGCGGCGCCTGCTCCAGGATGCCGCGCAGCGCGGCATGGGGGACTGGGATCTCTCGCAGGTGTTCCGGATCGGCGAGGCGGAAAGTCGGCCCGAGGCGTAGCGGGCGGCGGCGCGTGGCGGGGTTTCCCCCGCTACACTCCCCCAATGCGCAATCCCCCCGACCCATTCGCCCCGCCCATGAAGCGGCCTGCCGCCCGCTTGAATTCGCTGCTCTGGATTCTTGACCCCCTGGAGCGCGACGCCAACTACGCTCACCGGAAAATGTTCGGCTGCGACGCGGCGTACCTGGATGAGGCGCTGTACCTGGTCGTCGCCGACCGCGACGATCCCTGGAACGGCGTGCTCGTCTGCACCTCCAGGGAACGCCAGGCGGCCTTGATGGCCGACATCCCCAATCTGCTGCCCCATCCCGAGCTGGGGAAATGGCTGTATCTGCCGCAGTCGGACGAGCAATTCGAGGCGGTCGCGGCACGGCTGGCGGCGCTTGCGCTGGCCCGGGATCCGCGCATGGGAGTGATTCCCAAGCCGAAACGGGCGCGGCGCAAGTCTTGGCGAGCGGAGGAATAGCGCATGGATCTGGTGTATCGCAAGGCCGTGCCGGACGATGCGGAGCTATGCATCGCGCTGCGCGGCCAGACCCGTGAAAACGCGTTTTCCGCCGAGGAGCTGGCGGCGCTGGGTATTACGCGGGAGAGCTGGCGCGCGGGGATCGAGGCTGGGGATCTGCCGGGCCATGTGGCGATGGCCCGCGCGCGCATGGCCGGATACTGCTTCGCGGACCGGGACACGGGCGAGGTCCTGGTGCTGGCCTTGCTTCCCGAATACGAGGGCAAGGGTATCGGCAAGGAATTGCTGTCCCTCGTGCTTGCGGACTTGAAGGCGCTGGGTTTCGAGCGCGCGTTTCTGGCCTGCTCGGCCGATCCGCGGTCGCGGTCCCATGGGTTCTACCGCCATCTGGGCTGGCAATCCACCGGGCAGTTCGACGAAGCGGGCGATGAAGTGCTGGAACGCCGCTGGTAGGCGCAGCCCACGATTGGCGAGCCTTCCGGGCGACTCCGCCGTTTCGCCGTTTCAGCGAAACCTGAGATGCCGCCGCTGCAGGTCCGACACGGACCGGCATCCCATCAGCTTCATGGCGCGTTCGATTTCAATCCGCATCAGGTCCAGCGCCCTTTCCACCCCGGGCTGGCCGGCCGCCGCGAGCGGGAACAGGTAATAGCGGCCCAGTCCGACCGCTTTGGCGCCCAGGGCCAGGGCCTTCAAGACGTGCGTGCCGCGCTGCACGCCGCCGTCCATCATGACGTCGATCCGGTCGCCGACGGCGTCCACGATTTCGGCCAATTGGTCGAAGGCGCTGCGGGACCCGTCGAGTTGGCGGCCGCCATGGTTGGAGAGCACGATGCCGGTGCAGCCGATGTCGACGGCGCGCCTGGCGTCTTCGACCGACATGATGCCTTTGAGGCAGAACTGGCCGCCCCACTCCTTGACCATCGCGGCGACGTCGTCCCAGGACATGGCGGGGTCCAGCATGTCGGTGAAGTAGCGGCTGATGGACATGGCCCCTCCCCCCATGTCGACGTGGCCGTCCAGTTGCGGCAGCCTGAAGCGTTCGTGCGTGACGTAGTTGACGGCCCAGGCGGGCTTGATGGCGAATTGGGCGATGCCGGCCAGGTTCAGCCGGAACGGGATGGCGAAGCCGGTGCGTTTGTCGCGCTCGCGGTTGCCGCCGGTAATGCTGTCGACGGTGAGCATCATGACCTGGACGCCGGCTTTCTTGGCGCGCGCCATCATGTCGCGGTTCAGGCCGCGGTCCTTGTGGAAATAGAACTGGTAGACCTGCGGGCCGCCACTGATCTTGCGGGCTTCTTCCAGGCTGACGGTGCCCAGCGAGGACACGCCGAACATCGTGCCGAACTTGCCGGCGGCCGCGGCCACGGCGCGCTCGCCGTCGTGATGGAAGAGGCGCTGGAGCGCGGTCGGCGAGCAATAGACCGGCAGCGCCAGTTTCTGGCCCATGACGCTTACCGACATGTCCACCTGCGCCACGCCGCGCAGCACGTCGGGCACCAGGTCGCAGGCTTCGAAGGCCTGGGTATTGCGCCGATACGTGGTTTCATCGTCGGCGGCGCCGTCGATGTAATTGAAGATGGGCCCCGGCAGCCGCTGGCGGGCCATGCGGCGAAAGTCGTGGAAATTCTGGCACTGGTTCAGGCGCATCAGAAGACCTCTATCAAGGCCGCGGACAGGACGGCAGCCCCAGAGAGTAACAACTAACCGGGCGCCGCGACAGGTACGCCAGCCGGAAATCCTGGCGAACCGTCCGCCGCCTTTGATAGCTGTCAATGGCGATGTGCCCACAACGGTTTACGCTGATCGCGAACGCTTTGATCTGCGCTGTAAGTTGTCTTTCCCCCGCGTCCGGTCCGGCATACCCTTGGTCTTGCGTGTTGCGTACGCGCCACGCTCGGTATGCACCACCCTCTCCCTGCGCCGCCATTCCCCATCCCACGACACAATTTATCGTTGTAACGACCACGATAAACAGGCTTATGCTTGTTTCTGCCCCCTGCCAGCGGCAAATATCCGTTCTGGCAGCCAATTGGCAGGCATTTGCGCAGACGATCAACTTCACTAAATCCCTTTCAGTGAGTCGCGAACGTGCAGCCCTGGTCACCAATTGAAGTCCGCTTGCTGTGCAAGCTTTCCGGCGCATCGTTGATCGCGCTGGGCGTCGCCCCCGCTCATGCGCAGGTTATCGACGGCGGAACGACCGTTACCGTGCCGGGCACGCAAAGCTCTCCCTGGAATCTCGGCACCAATTCCCTGACGATAGGCAATACCGGCACCGGCACGCTGCTGATCGGCGCGGGCGGCGTGGTATCGAGCGGCTCCGGCTTTATCGGCCGCCAAGTCGGCGGCGTAGGCAATGTGTCGGTAAGCGGCGCAGGCGCGCAATGGACGGCAGGCCCCGGCCTCAATGTCGGCAACTTCGGCACCGGCACATTGAATATCGCCAATGGCGGCCATGTCACCAGCACGACCAATACCTATCTGGGCGTGGCCGCCGGCAGCAGCGGCACCTTGACGATCAGCGGCGTGGGCTCGCAGTTGAATACCGCCGGCTTCATGCGCGTGGGCCAGACGGGCCAGGGCACCTTGCAGATCACGGGCGGCGCCGTCGTGACGAATGGGCTGGGCTACGTCGGCTACGACACGACCGGCGTGGGCGTGGCGACGGTAAGCGGCGCGGGATCGCAGTGGAACAACAGCGCCGAGCTCAGCGTCGGCACGACCGGCAAGGGCCAGCTCACCATCTCGAACGGCGGCGCCGTGTCCAGCACGCTGGGAACCCTAGGCGGCGGCGCCAGCGCGACGGGCACGGTCACGGTCGACGGCGCCGGCTCCTCGTGGACGAACTCCAGCACGCTCACGGTGGGCAATGGCGGCTCGGGCACGTTGACCATTTCGAACAATGCCGTCGTCACCGCGACAAGCGCCAGGGCAGGCGTAACCGCCGGTTCGCAAGGCGTCATCAATATCGGCGCGGCGGCGCTGGCCGCGGCGGCGGCGCCCGGCACCCTGACGCTGACCGCCCCCAGCCCTACCCTCACCCTGGGCGCTACCGGCACGCTGGTGTTCAACCACACCAACACCGCGGGCTATGCGTTCGTACCCGCGATCACCGGCGCGGGCAAGCTCGCCACCTACAACGGCACCACGGTATTGACCGCCAACAATAGCTACACGGGCGGCACCACCATCGCCGGAGGCACGCTGCAGCTGGGCAATGGCGGCACCTCGGGCGTCATCGTGGGGAACGTCGCCAACAACGGCACGCTGGTGTTCAACCGGTCCGACGCCGTGAGCTTCGCGGGCGTGATCTCGGGCAGCGGCACGGTCAACCAGATCGGCGCCGGCACCACGACCCTGACCGCCAACCATACCTACACCGGCGGCACCGCGATCAACGGCGGCACCTTGCAGCTGGGCAACGGCGGCACCACGGGCAGCATCGTGGGCAATGTGGCGAACAACGGCACGCTGGCGTTCAACCGCGCCGACACGGTGACGTTCGCGGGCCAGGTGTCCGGCACCGGCGCGGTCGAGCAAAGAGGCGCCGGGACCACGATCCTCACGGGCGACAACAGCTACACGGGCGGCACCGCGATTTCCGCCGGCACGCTGCAACTGGGCGATGGAGGCGCGACGGGCGCGATCACGGGCAACGTGGCGAACAACGGCACGCTGGCGTTCAACCGCGCCGACACTTATGCGTTCGCGGGCCTGGTCTCGGGCAGCGGCGGCGTCGACCAGATAGGCGCCGGCGCCACGGTGTTGACGGCCAACAATACCTACGCCGGGCCCACCAACGTGAACAGTGGCGTCCTGCGAGCGGGAATCGCGTCCGCGTTCAGCCCGAATTCGGACGTGAACGTGGCCGCCGGCGCCACGCTGGACCTGAACGGCCACAGCCAGGCCGTCGCCGCGGTGGGCAACGCGGGGCTGGTCAACATGGGCGCCAGCGCCGCGCCGGGCACGATACTGGCGGCGTCTAACTACGTCGGCCTGGGCGGCGCCATCGCCATGAATACCTATCTGGGCGCGGACGCCTCGCCCTCGGACCGGCTCGCCATCAACGGCGGTTCGGCCTCGGGCGCGTCGTCCATCGTCGTCACCAACGTGGGCGGGGCCGGCGCCCTGACCACGGGCAACGGCATCCAGGTCGTCGAGGCCCGCAACGGCGCGACCACCCTGCCCGGCGCCTTCACGCTGGGCAACCCCGGCGGGTATGTGGCGGCCGGCCCTTACGCGTACACGCTCCAGCGTTCCAGTGTGGACGCCAGCGGCGTGCAGAATTGGTATCTCCGATCCACCCTCGATTGCACCGCCGCCCCCAGCAATCCCGCCTGTCAGAACCCTGGTCCGGACCCGACCCCGCCGAATCCGGTCCCGCCGAATCCGCCCGGCCCGCCGACCCCGCCCGCGCCGCCGAACTATCGGCCCGAGGTGTCCACGGCCGTGGCCACGCCGCAGCTGGCGCTGGCCTACGGCGTGGCCTTGCTGGATACCCTGCACGAGCGCATCGGCGAGGAGCGCTTCTTCAATCCGCCCGCCGCCACCGGCGGCCCCGGACTCGCCTGGGGCCGCGTGATCGGCGTGACCGGCGAACGCGACGGCAGCCGGTCCGGCATCCTGGGCTCGCGCGGGCCGGACTACGACTACAAGATCTATGGTCTGCAGGCCGGCGTCGACCTCTACCGGCAGGCCAATGCCAACGGCAGCATGGACTACGCGGGGGTGTACGCGGCCTACGGGCGCGCCACCGCCGACGTCGACCACCTGGACGGCCGTTCCGCGGGCCAGGCCGCGATGAACGGCGTGACGCTGGGCGGGTACTGGACGCATATCGGCCAGCAGGGCTGGTACGTCGACGCCGTCATCCAGGGCACGCGCTACGACGTCGACAATGGCCGCTCGCCGGCCGGGCTGAATCTCGACACCCGCGGCTTCGGCTTCGCCAGCTCGCTCGAAGGCGGCTATCCGTTTCGGCTGAACGAGGAATGGGTGATCGAGCCCCAGGCCCAGCTGGTGTATCAGAACATCAATCTCAATGACGCCAACGACGGCGCCGCCAAGATCCGTTTCAGCGACGTGGACAGCCTGCGGGGCCGCCTGGGCGTGCGCCTGGCGCGCACCGTGGAGCTCGAACCCGGCCAGGGCGACAAGCGGCGCGTCGCCACGACCTGGCTGCGCGCCAGCCTCGTCAACGAGTTCCTGGCCCAGCCGACCACGCGCTTTTCCTCGCAGGAGGGGTACGTGCCGTTCCGGGCGGACATGAAAGGCGTGTCGGCGCAGTTCAATCTGGGAGTGGACGTCGGGGTCAAGCGCAACCTCTCCTTCTACGGCAGCATCGGGGCGGAGACGAGCCTCGAAGGCGACGGCCACAGCCTGAACGGCAAGCTCGGCCTGAAAGTCGCGTTTTAGGAACGCCGCGTCAGCCCGCGGCCACGCGGAGGTTCGCCGCCGCGGCGACGAGCCGGTTGCCGCCCAGCGCCTTGGCGCGATAGAGCGCGCGGTCGGCGGTCGCCAAGGCCTCGGCCAGCGGCGGCGCATCCTGCTCGTACTGCGCCAGCCCGATGCTGACCGTGGCCGGGATCGCGATATTGTCGACTCGATTGGATATCGTTTCGGCAAAGCGCCGCGCGACGGACTCGCCCAGGGCCGGGGCGCGGTGCGCGGCCTCGCCCGGCAGCAGCGCCGCGAACTCTTCTCCGCCGATGCGGGCGAGAACCGCGTCGGGCCCCAGCATGTCCCGGGCGGTTTCGGCGAAGCATTGCAGCACCTGGTCGCCCTGCTGGTGGCCGTAGCGGTCGTTGATGGCCTTGAACTGGTCGAGGTCGAACGCCAGCACGGCGATCGGCTCGCGCCCCTGCCCGGCCTCGATGAGACGGGCGCCCTGCTCGAAGAACCAGCGGCGGTTGCCCAGCCGGGTCAGGTAGTCGGTCTGGGATTCGCGGATGAGTTCGCCGTGCGTTTCCTCGCGCACGAGCTTGATCAGCGTCATGGGCAGCAGGATGGAATACAGCACCCCCTCGTACATGGTCAGCGTGCTGGCGGACAGCTGCACGCCGGGCCCGTGCGTGGCCACCCACCAGGGCAGGAGGAACGAACGGCCCAGGTAGATCAGGGCATGGATGCCGGTTACCGCCGCGGCGATGCGCAAGGGCTTGAGCGCTTTCAGTTCATGGCAGCGCAGCAGTTCCCGAGTGGTCGCGGCGCTTACCAGCGCAATGGGAAACGCGCTGACGTATTTCCAGACCGCATCTTCCCACCGCACCCCGGCCGTCGCCCACACCAGCGCCATCACGATGAGCAGCGCGAACGACGCACCGCGGTACTGCCTTCCCCGCAAGGACGCGGCGCCGTTCATGACCAGCAGGTAGCCGCTGAGGATGATGAGGTTGGCGGCGGCGGAGCCCAGGGGCGCGGGCAACTGGGTCCGGAACAGCCCCGCCGTGCATCCCAGCGCCAGCGTGGCGAAGCCCGCCGCCAGGGTCCGCAGGGACCCGCTGCGCTTGGGATGGGCCCGATGCTCCCAGAACGTCAAGCCTGCCGTGGCCAGCAGCGTTCCGATGATGATGAAGTAAAGGGTAAGGAGATCGACGTACATCGGGGACGTGGGGTATGGCGCCGGCGTATCGCGGCGGCCAGCCGGAATTTTACGTTGGAAAGCCCGTGGAAAGACGTAACGAAACCCCGGGAATCCCCGCGCCGAACAGCGTTTTACCCGGCATTGCCTGGGTCAGCCGGCAGTCAGCATGACGCGCATGCGTGGCAAATTTGCCACTCATCTACAATCCTTGGCCGTGCCGGTCTGCGACGCGACCGGCTGTAGCTCACAGGTAGTAATGACGCGCCCGAAGAAATCTCCTCCCAGGAAAAGAAGCTCCACCAGCCGATCCACGGCCCGATCCGGCGGCCGATTCCCCCGCTTCCTGAAGGCGCTGCTGTTCTCGTCGCTGGCGAGTTTCGGGGCCGCCACCTACGTATTGAATCCGCAATGGCGGATCCCGGCGCCGGTGCAGCAGGCGCTGAACCAGCTGGGCTGGCCGTGGCACGGCACGCAGGCCCCGGAAGCCGCGCCGCCCCGGGAGCGGACGGCGCCGCCGGCCGCGGTGCCCACGGCCGCGCCCACCGGCGCCCCCGCCCAAACGATGTTCGCGGAATGCCGGCAGTTCTTTCCGCATTCGCGCCCGCCGGAAGTACCGGGCAGCCAGAAGCTGCGCGAAGTGTGTTTTTCCGCCTTCGCCATCCTGCACGACGGCCAGACCAAGACCCCGGTTTTCGTGGCGGAACGGTTGAGCCGCCAGATGCTGACGCAGGCCCAGGGCATGCGCCGCACCGACAAGTTCTACGCGGAAGCCCGCCTGCCGCGCGCCGAACGGGCCGAGCTGGAGGATTACCGCGGATCGGGCTTTTCGCGCGGACACATGGCGCCGGCCGGCGACATGTCCACGCCCGAGGCCATGGCGCAGAGCTTTTCCCTGGCCAACATGGTGCCGCAGGACCAGACGCACAATGGCGGCGCGTGGAGCAGCATCGAGCAGGACACCCGCAAGTACGTGATGCGCGCCGCCGGCGACGTGTATGTGTTCACGGGCCCGGTCTATGCCGACAAGCCCAAGACCATCGGCGCCGGCGTGGCCGTGCCCGCCTACCTCTACAAGGTCGTGTACGACGCGACCTCGGGCCGCTCCTGGGTGCACTGGCAGGCGAACGCCGCCAGCACCAAGGCCGGGCCGCCGATCAGCTACGAGGAATTCGTGAAGCGCACGGGCTTGCGCTTGTTGCCCCAAGGCGGCAACTGAGCGTCCGGCGGCCCGGCGGCTCAGCCCCGTCTTGCCGCCTCGATCGTGGCGATATCGATCTTGCCCATGGTCATCATCGCTTCGAAGGCGCGCTTGGCGGCCGCGGGATCGGGATCGGCGATCGCCTCCATCAGCACCCGCGGCGTGATCTGCCACGACAGGCCCCATTTGTCCCGGCACCAGCCGCACTCGCTCTCCTGGCCGCCGTTGCCGACGATGGCGTTCCACAGGCGGTCGGTCTCGGCCTGGTCTTCGGTGGACACCTGGAAGGAAAAGGCTTCCGTGTGCTTGAACGCCGAGCCGCCGTTCAACCCCAGGCAGGGAATGCCGATCACGGTGAACTCCACCGTCAGCACGTCGCCCTGCTTGCCTGAAGGATAGTCGCCGGGCGCGCGCAGGATCCTGCCCACGGCGCTGTCCGGAAAAGTCTGCGCGTAGAACTGCGCGGCGTCCAGGGCGTCGCGGTCGTACCAAAGGCAAATCGTGTTTTTGCTGGTCATCCTGGCTCTCCTGTCGTTGACGGATCGGCGCCGGGGCGGCGGCCCGGTGGGCGGATGCGCGCGGCGCGTCGGGATACCCGGTACCCCGAGGATAGCCGCAGGCTCCGCCGGCGCGCGTTACCAAGCTTTGGAAAATGTTGTGCCCCGGCGGCCGGCCGCGCAGTCGTGGACGAGGTAGGCCTGCCCGCCGAATGCCGCCAGATTTGTTACTCCCGCCCCCGCGGCCCGCGGTGCCAGACTGTTCCCAGGGCCGCCAGCGGGCGGCCTGCCGCTCATCCTCAGGAGGAATCCCGCCATGACCGCAGCAAACGACCCCGCAACCCCCGGCGCGGCACCCGCCATGCGCACGCCCCCCGTCGTATCGCCCCAGGCATGGGAAGCGGCGCGCGCGCAACTGCTGGTGAAGGAAAAAGCCCAGACCCGCGCCCGCGACGCCCTGGCCGCCGAGCGCCGCCGCATGCCCTGGATGGCGGTGGACCAGGCCTACGCCTTCGAAGGGCCCGACGGCAGGCTCGGCCTGCCGGACCTGTTCAACGGCCGCCGCCAGTTGATCGTCTACCGCGCCTTCTACGAACCCGGCGTCTACGGCTGGCCGGAACACGCCTGCCGGGGATGCTCCATGGTGGCGGACCAGGTCGCCCACCTTGCGCATCTCAACGCCCGCGACACCACCCTCGTCTTTGTCTCGCGGGCGCCGCAGGCCGACATCGCGCGGCTGAAGGCGAGAATGGGCTGGACGATGCCGTGGTTCACGCTCACGGACCGCTTCGACGCCGATTTCGGCGTGGACGAGTGGCGCGGAACGAACGTGTTCTTCCGCGATGGGAACCGCGTGTTCCGCACCTACTTCCTGAACAACCGCGGCGACGAGCAGATGGGCGGCACCTGGAACTACCTGGACATCACGCCGCTGGGGCGCCAGGAAGCCTGGGAGGATTCCCCCGAAGGCTATCCGCAGACGCCGACCTACAAATGGTGGAACTGGCACGACAGCTACGTGGACGGCGCGGCGCCCGACCGCAAGTGGGTGGAGATCTCCGACGCGGGCGAGGCCGCGTTCCGCAACAAGGACAAGTAGCGCCGGCCGCGCCGGCTCCCGCTTCAGCTGCCGCGCTTGCCTTTCTTTGCCTTGGGCTTGCCGGCGGCCTTGCGGATGCGCTTGGGCTCGACGGGCGCCAGCGCCATTTCCGTGGTGGGAATCCGGACGCCTCGCAGTTCGTCGACCAGGCGCGACACTGCCAGCGTCGCCGGCAGGGTCTGCACGTCGCGCGCGAAGTAGCTGATCCTGCCATCCCTGGCGACCTGCGCGCCGAAAGTCTCCGAGACGCGCTTACGCTGCACGCGGGCCGCGGCGTTCAGGCTGCCGGCGTAGCAGATCGGCACGCGCACCCTGCCCGACATCTGGCCGTCGTCGCCCGCCACGACCGCCAAGTGGCCATTCGTACTCTGGAGCTCCGCCGACGTCATCCCCGCAACGACGAATTTCCCCGCCTTTGCATTCTCGATCGCCTGATCGTGGGAGAAACCCAGCGACGTCCAGTCCGTCGAGGCCCGCAACAAGGCCACGATGGCATCGGCGTTCATGCCCGGTCCGGTGAACAGGTCCGGGTCGAAGAACGGACCGGAGACCGCCTTCACGTATTTGTTGCAGTCTTCGGAGTTGCCTGCGAACGCGAGCGCGCATTCGGCCAGGATTTCATCACGTGCATCCGGCATTTTCCGATCTCCCCCGTCGTGGTCGCGACGTCGATGTCGATGCGCCGCCATGAGCCGCGAACCGCGAGGCCTGGCGCATTTGCCACGACGCTAACGCAGGCAAGCGCCATCACCCATACCCCATATGGGTGATGGCGCGGCGCGGCCGGCCGGTGGCGGGCGCGCCGTCGGCTTCGCGCAGGCGCTCAGACCACCTTCAAGCCCAGCACCTGTTCCGTCGTCATCACGTCGCCGAAGGTGTCGTCGATGCTGGCCAGGGCGGCGCGATGCAGGTTGTCGCGGCTCACGACGCTGCCGTCCGCGCGGTCCAGGTCGCGGGTGGCGCAGGCGTCCTCGGCCACGATGACGCCGTAGCCCAGCGGCACGGCGTCGCGCGCCGCGCCCGCCACGCAGGCGTGGGTCATCAGGCCCGTGATCACCAGCGTCTTGATGCCGGCGGCTTTCAGGCGCTGGTCCAGGTCGGTGGTGGGAAACACGCTGACCGAAGTCTTGCGCACGACCGCGTGGTGCGGGGCCGGCTGCAATTCGGCGTGGAATTCGGCGGTGGCGCTGTGCTCGGCGAAGATGGGGCTGCCTTCGGGCGTCAAATGCTGGATGTGGAATACCGGCATCCCGGCCTGGTCGGCGTGCGCGATCAGGCGCTGCGCGTTGCCCAGCGCCGCGGGGCCATCGGGGATCGGCATCTTGCCGGTGAAGTACTCGTTCTGGAAGTCGATGACCAGGAGCGCCGTGCTGGATGCGTCGAGCGAGGCCGGGGCGGCGGCGCCGGCGAGGGTGCGGATGGTGGGATGGTTCATGGCGGGGTCCTTTGCGGGATGGAATGGAATCGGGGCCCGGCGGCAGCGCGGGCCAGCCGCGCGCCCGGCGGCGCGCAAGACCTTAGTGTCCCGCCGGACGCGCCGCAGCGATAGTGGCCCGATGGACAACTATTGCTAGAATCGGGCCAAGCCAGCGGAGCCTTGCCGCCCAGCCAGGCCAAGCGAGCCGGGCCTCTTCAGCCAGGCGGGCCGGCCCCCTTCAGCCCAGCGGACTCAGCCTTTTTCGGGCCGAGCGTCCACCTTCCCGCCGGCTTCGCCTCCTTCGCCGGATTCCCATGCACACCGTCGCCATCATCGCCTTCGAAGGCATCAGCCCTTTCCACCTGTCCGTCCCCTGCATGGTGTTCGGCGACGACCTGTCCCGCCTGGGCGTGCCGCGCTACCGCCTGCTGATTTGCGCCGAGAAGCCGGGGTTGATCCCGACCATGTCGGGATTCCAGATCCAGGTGGAGCACGGGCTGGACGCGCTGGAGCAGGCCGACACCCTCATCATGCCCGCCTGGCGGGATCCGGAGGAGACGGCGCCCGCCGCGCTGCTGGAGGCGCTGCGCGCGGGCCATGACCGGGGCGCCCGGATCGCCGGCTTGTGCCTGGGCACCTTCGTGCTGGCCGATGCCGGCCTGCTGGACGGGCGCACCGCCGCCACCCACTGGGCCTGGGGCGACGACTTCGCGCGCCGCTACCCCAAGGTCGAGCTGGACCGCAAATCCCTCTACCTGGACGACGGCGACATCCTCACCTCGGCCGGCACGGCCGCGGCGATCGATTGCTGCCTGCACCTGCTGCGCCGCGACCACGGCGCGGAAATCGCCAACCGCGTGGCGCGGCGCATGGTGGTGGCGCCGCACCGCGACGGCGGCCAGGCCCAGTACATCGAGCAGCCGCTGCCCGGCGTCACCGGCTCCGACCGCCTGGGCGCCGCGCTGGACTGGGCGCTGGAACACCTGGAATCCCCGCTGACGCTGGACCTGCTGGCCGATCGCGCCGGGATGAGCCGGCGCAATTTCACACGGCGCTTCAAGGCCAAGACGGGCGCCACGGTGTCGCAATGGCTGCTCAACCACCGGCTGGCGGCGGCCCAGCGGCTGCTGGAGACGAGCGACAAGGCGGTGGACCGGGTCGCGGAACTGGCGGGCTTCGGCTCGCCCGCCTCGTTCCGGCAGCATTTCCTGAACGCCTTCGCCGTGTCGCCCTCGGCCTACCGGCGGCAGTTCAGCGCCTAGGCCCGGCCGAACTCGACCACCGCCGCGCCGCTGCCGTACAGGGGTTCGTAGGCATGCACCGTGGCGGCCGGCAGCGCGTCGCCCAGCGCCCCGAGCACCCAGTGCAGGTGCTTCATCCCCATGTCGGCCCGCGCCTGGCGCGCAAAGTCGGGCAGCATGTCGCGCAGCCCTTGCGCATCGCCGGCCTCCATCAGGGCCAGCAGCCGGCGGTTCCAGTCGTCGTCCGAGGCGGAGTGCAGGCGATCCGCTTCCAGCGCCAGGGGCTCGCGGAACAGCGAATGGGACAGCCCGCCCACGCCCACCACGGCCACGCGCTTGCCCTGTGCGGTCGCGCAATCGACCGCCAGCCGCGCCAGCGTTTCGGTGCGCGCGGCATCGTGGTAGAGGTTGTTGGCCGCGATCACCACCGGCAGCGCCGGCTGGCCGAATCCCATCAAGGTGCTGGCGGTGATGGTGCCGGTATCGATGGGAAAGCCGTCGTAGTCCACGCCGCGCGCGCGCACGCCGGCATCGAGGCAACGCGCCACGCAGGCCTGCGCCAGCGCGGTATCGCTGGCGATGTCGAAGGGCTGCTCGCCGAATTCGTGCCAGTTCTCGTCCACGTGCAGGCCCACGCTGCGTTCCCGCGTGATCCAGAGCTGGTCCAGCACGGCCATCCATTGCGTGGAATAGACCAGCACGCAATCGGGCCGGGATGCCGCCAGGGCCTCGCCCGCCACGCGCAGCGCGGCCTGGATCCGGCCCCAGGGGGCGATGTCGGGACGCAGTTGCGGCAGCGGATTGCCCGGCACCAGGAAAGCGGAAACGATGCTCATGCGGGATTCTCCTCGGCCGCGCGGGCGGGCGCGGCGATGCGCGACAGGCCGGCGTCGGCCAGGTTCCATTCCATCACCGCATTGCCGGTGCCGATCACCGAGCCATAGCCGTGCAGGCGGCCCGGCAGCTCCGGATAGTCCATGGCCGCATGCATCCAGGTGAAGGCGCCGGACTTGACCTCGGCGAACGCCTCGTCGATGAAGCGCGGCAGCAGTTCGAAGGTTTCGCGCATCCGGCCCTGCCGCATCAGTTCGATCATGCGGATATCCCATTTGTAGCCGTCGTAGCGCTCGGGATGCTCTTTGGACATGTCCTCGGGGATCTCGGGCTCTTCGTGGAAATGCCAGTGCGACAGGGTGTTGCTGGCCAGCAGCACGGCGCGCCTGCCGGTCTTGCGGATGGCCTCGCGCGTGGCGCGGCCCAAGAGTTCCATCTCGCCCTGGCCTTCGCGCGTGTCCAGGTAATACGGCGTGTTGTTGGCCGACAGGCCCACCACCGGGATGTCCCATTGCGGGCGCACCATGTGCAGCGTGGTGATGGTGCCGTAGTCCACCCGGAAGCGCGGGTTGCGCATCATCTTGGTGACCAGCCCCAGGTCGTGCCCTTCGTCGCAGCAGGCTTGCGCCAGCGCGACGTCCACGTCGAGCTCGAATTGGTAGCGGAACAGATTGGGGAAGATCGGATCGACCGACTTGCCCTGCAGCCGGGGCACGCCCAGGAAATGGTGCCCGACCTGCGTGATCCAGTGCGGCGAATGCACCAGCAGCACGTCGGGCTTGAGGCGTTCGATACTGTTGCGCACGTGCTCGTACGCCCATCGCAACGTTTCCCAGCCGCCCTCCGAGCGGGGCTCGTTCTGCGGCGGATTCTCGCCGTAGACCAGATGCGGCGGATGCGGGGCCAGGAAGCCCGCCAGGATTTCCCCTTCCTTCATGATTCCTCCGTGATACCTGGAATCGCGCCTCGCGGACCATCCGCCCCGGCGCGCATGCAGCGTCCACTACGAGCGCCCCTAGCAGGCGGCGGCCAAATAAAGTACGTATACGTATAAATAACCGAAAACCGAGCCCCCGGGACCTAGGGATATTCCCGACCCGCGGCGCGCGGACGCTACAATTCCGGCCATTGTTTTCCAACCCGCAGCACGCTCCTCCATGTCCAACCTCATCGTCCACGGCGGCACGCCCCTGCGCGGCCGCGTCATTCCTTCGGCCAACAAGAACGCGGTGCTGCCCGTGCTGTGCGCCACCCTGCTGACCGATCAGCCGCTGCGGCTGCATGGCGTGCCGGACATCACCGACGTCCGCAAGATCCTGGACATCTTCCGCACGCTGGGCAGCGACGTCCGGCTGGACGAGGCCACCCGCACGCTGGACCTGCACCACCGCGACACAAAATTCGACGCCGCCCTGCACCGGCTGCCCGAGGAAATGCGCTCGTCCATCATGCTCGTGCCGCCGCTGCTGGCGCGCTTCGGCGTGGCGCGCCTGGAAGACAACGTCAAGGGCTGCACGCTGGGCGTGCGCGAAATCGATCCGCACGTGGACATCTTCCGCTCCTTCGGCGGCGAGGTGGAACGCGCCAGCGGTTCGCTGCTGGTCCGCAGCAGCGGCCCCCTGAAGCCCAACCACCACTGGCTGGACTACGCCTCCGTCACCACGACCGAGAACTTCGTGCTGTGCGCCGCCTCGGCCCAGGGCGAATCCACGCTGACCAACGCCGCCTCCGAGCCGCACGTGCAGGAATTCTGCCGCTTCATGGCGATGATGGGCGCCGACATCGACGGCATCGGCACCTCGCGCCTGACGGTGCGCGGCGGCGCCCGCCTGCAGGGCGGCGAGTTCACCTTCGAGGAAGACTTCCACGAAATCACCACCTTCCTCGCGCTGGGCGCGATCACGGGCGGCGACGTCGTCGTGCGCAACCGCACGCCGGGCAATTTCCCGCTGATCGACCGCACCTTCGCCAAGTTCGGCGTGCGGATCGTGCACGAGGACGGCTGGTCGCGCGCGCTGCGCGACGGGCCGCTCAAGGTACAGACGCCCTTCACCAGCAACGTGCTGACCAAGGTCGAGGCGGCGCCGTGGCCCTATTTCCCGGTGGACCTGCTGCCGATCTTCATCGCGCTGGGCGTGTGCGCGCAGGGCAATGCGATGTTCTGGAACAAGGTCTACGACGGCGCGCTGGGCTGGACGGGCGAACTGTCGAAGTTCGGCGCGCACGTGTTCTCGTCGGATCCCCACCGGGTCATCACTTTCGGCGGCATGCCGCTCACGCCGGCCGTGGTGGAAAGCCCCTACATCATCCGGGTCGCGATCGCGCTCTTCATGATCGCCAGCAGCATCGAGGGCCGCTCCGAGATCCGCAACGCCACGCCGATCCGCCGCGCCCACCCGCGCTTCGTGGAAAACCTGCGCAGCCTGGGCGTGCAGGTCGAGTGGGCCAACGAAGAATAAGCCGCGCCTCGGCCCCCGGGGTGCTGCCGGCCGGCCGGCGCAAGCCTATACTTTCCAGACACGCGCGCTCCGTTACGCGAAATGGGAGCTCGCCGACTTGCTCCCGGCGCGACGCGCCGGACGCGTGGAACTCCAGGGTCATGGCCCCTTTCACAGGAGGCGGCTGCCATGTCGCGCCCCGCAAGTAGAGACGGCTCGTTTTAGACATCGTCTATGAAACGCCACCTTCAAGGAGGTGTGTGATGAGCAAACTGTCCAATGACGCGCTGGACGCTCTCAAGGCGTCAGCGAGAGGCCAGGTCCTGGCCCCCGGCGCGGCGGGCTACGACGACGCCCGCAAGATCTGGAACGCCATGATAGACCGCCGCCCGGCGGTCATCGTGCAATGCGCCGGCACCGCGGACGTCCGCCGCGCGGTGGATTTCGCCCGCAAGAACGACCTGGTGGTGGCCGTCCGGGGCGGCGGCCACAACATCGCGGGCCTGGCCGTCTGCGACGACGGCATGATGATCGACCTTTCCCCCATGAAGTCGGTGCGGGTCGATCCCCGCCTGGCCCGCGCCTACGTGGAACCAGGCGCGACCCTGGCCGACGTGGACCACGAGACCCAGGCATTCGGGCTGGCGGTGCCGCTGGGCGTGAATTCCACGACGGGCGTGGCGGGCCTGACCCTGGGCGGCGGCTTCGGCTGGCTGACCCGCCGCTACGGCATGACCATCGACAACCTGGTTTCCGCCGACGTGGTGACCGCAGACGGCGGCTTCCTGCACGCCAGCGAGCAGGACAACCAAGACCTCTTCTGGGCGATACGCGGCGGCGGCGGCAACTTCGGCGTGGTCACGATGTTCGAGTTCCAGCTGCATCCGGTGGGGCCGATGGTCTACGGCGGCCTGGTGGTGCTGCCGCTGGAACAAGGCCGGGAGGCGCTGCTGAAGTACCGCGAGGCGCTCGACGCCATGCCAGAGGAGCTGACGGTATGGGCGGTGCTGCGGCTGGCGCCTCCGCTGCCCTTCCTGCCCCCCGCGGTCCACGGCAAGCCCATGCTCGCCTTCGCGATCTGCTACTCCGGCGATCCGGACCAGGGGCCGGCCGCCGTCGAAGCGGTGCGCGGCTGGGGCAAGCCCTATGGCGAGCACCTGGGCCCCATGCCCTACGCGGCCTGGCAGCAGGCCTTCGACCCCTTGCTGACGCCCGGGGCGCGCAACTACTGGAAGTCGCACAACCTGGGCCTTCTGCAGGACGGCCTGATCGACGCCATCATCGCGGCGGTCGAGGACCTGCCCTCGCCGCAGTGCGAGATATTCCTGGGCTATATCGGCGGCGTCGCCATGCGCGTGCCGGTGCCGGCCACCGCCTATCCGCACCGCGCGGCGCAGTTCGCCATGAACGTGCACGGCCGCTGGGACGCCCCGCAGGACGACGAACGCTGCATCGCCTGGGCGCGGGCGCTGTTCCGGTCGACGGAGCCCTACTCGCAGGGCGGCGTGTACGTGAACTTCCTGACGCAGGACGAGCCGGAGCGGCTCGGCGCCGCCTACGGCCCGAACTTTGAACGGCTGGTGCGTGCCAAGACGCTCTACGATCCCCGCAACCTGTTCCGGCACAACCAGAACATCCCGCCCACGGCGTCCTGACGGCGCCCGGCCGGCCCCAAGGAGGAACGATCCATGTGGCAACCCAGCGAGACCTATCCGGACCCGGCCATCGAGGTGCTCGACTCCCGGTTCCTGAAGTACCGCATCGGCAACGCGGCGGTGGAACGCCTGGCCACGGGCCTGCGCTATGGGGAGGGGCCGGTCTGGTTCGGCGACGGCCGGTGCCTGCTGTGGAGCGACATCCCGAACAACCGCCTCCTCAGGTGGGACGAGGAAAGCGGCGCCGTGTCCGTCTACCGCAGCCACGCCGGCCATCCCAACGGCAACACGCGCGACCGCCAGGGCCGCCTGCTGACCTGCGAGCATGGCGGGCGCCGCGTGGTGCGCACGGAATACGACGGCACCCTGACGGTGCTGGCCGACCGTTACGAGGGGCGGCGGCTGAACTCGCCCAACGACATCGTCGTCAAGAGCGACCACTCGATCTGGTTCACCGATCCCGTCTTCGGCATTCTCAACAATTACGAGGGGTACAAGGCGGAGCCGGAACTCCCCACCCACGTGTACCGGCTCGATCCGGGCACCGGCCGCCTGGAGGTGGTGGCGTCGGACATCCAGAACCCGAACGGCCTGTGCTTCTCGCCCGACGAAAGCCTGCTGTACATCGTCGAGAACGGCTCCCGGCCCAACCGGATCCGGGTCTACGAAGTGCGGGACGGACGCTCGCTGGCGCAGGCGCGCACCTTCGTGGACGCCGGCGACCAGGGGGTGCCCGACGGCATACGCTGCGACACGGAAGGCAATCTGTGGGCCGGCTGGGGGCCGGACCCCGCCTTGAACGGCGTGATGGTGTTCGGGCCGGACGCGGTGCCGATCGGCCGCATCGCCCTGCCCGACCGCTGCGCCAATCTGTGCTTCGGCGGCGCCCGCCGCAACCGGCTGTTCATGGTGGCGGGCCAGAGCCTCTATGCGCTGTACGTGGACGCCGCCGGCGCCATGCGCCCCTGAGGGCCGCGGGCCTCGGGGAAACATTTACTAACGTGAATGGCAGAATATCTCGTTGACGCCGGCTCGCCCCGACCCTTATTTTCGACCGGTTCGGCCCTGTCATGAGGCTGCAGCCGAAAACAGGAAAATCCACCCGGCTATGCGAAGGAGCGCTGAGAACAATGGGTCATCTGGTCTTGTTGCTGCTTGGTGTCGACTATCTGCGCAAGCGCGCCCGCGGGCTGGTGATCATCGGCTGGCTGTTCCTGGTCGCCGGCATCGTGGTCTTCATCGACGCGCTGGACAACGCGATCTACTTCCCGCTGAATTTCTTCGCCGCGCTGTTCGTGCTGGAGGGGCTGGCGACGCTGGCCATCGCCAAGTCGGGCGTGGGCGGGCAGCGGGTGCTGCGCTACGCCAAGGGGATCATCGTGCTGGCGGCCGGCATTTTGGTCCTGGCCGGCCACCACCACGGGCATTTCGTGCTGTCCATGATTTTCGGCCTGCTGTTCCTGGTGGACGGGCTGATGCAGTGCACCGCCGCGTACGTGGTGCGCTATGAACGCTGGCGCTATGTGTTCGCCTCGGGCGTGGCCGAGATACTGCTGGCCATCTTCTTCTTCCAGCCCTACCCCACCCATTACGTAGGCACGGTGCCGTACTGCCTGGGGTTGTTCCTGGCGTTCTCCGGCCTCAAGCTGCTGGCGCTGGCCTACCGGGTGCGCCGCCTGGCTTCGAACCCGGCGCTGGACGACAACCCGCATCCGGATTTCATGCCCACGCGCGCCGACGCCCCGCCCCAGACGGTGTTCGACGGCCCGCCGCAAGCGTCCGAGCGCGCGCTGACGGTCCACGTCTGGACGCCCTCCGGCTCGGCCAAGACGGAGACGCGCAATTACCCGGTGGTGGACCGCTACATCGCGGCCGTCGACGTGAACGGCGTGGTGTCCACCGGCCATGCCGCGATGGAGTCGCCCGAGGGCGTGTACATCAGCCTCTATCCGGCGCAGGAAATCGACCATTCCCCCGAACAATTCGGCACGCTGCTGCGCGCCACGGCCGACAACAACGTGCCCGGCGTGTTCCAGCCCGATTACGCGACCGAGTCCAAGGCCTGGTGCCCGTCCACCATGCAGGTGCGCATCCGCAACTACGACGCGGCCAAGCTGCAGGCGTTCTGGGACGAGTACCGCAAGAACGCCACCTACAACCTCACGCACCGGAATTGCTCCAGCTCGGTCTCCAACGGGCTGGAGGCGGCGCTGGACGGCGTGGTGGGCCGGTTGCACGGCCCCGAGGCCGGATGGCGCGTGCTGCTGCGCCTGCTGCTGACGCCGGAACTCTGGGTGGCGGCGCAGATCCGCAAGCGCGCCCTGACCATGGCCTGGACGCCGGGCCTGACGCTGGACTATGCCCGCGCCTTGAGCATGTTGGCCGACCCGCGCCCGTTCGGCTGGTGGAAGATGTCGCAGCAGGCCCTGCGCCAGATGGCCCGCCTGCGCGCCGGCTGGCGCAGCCAGGACCGCGCCGCCGTCGCCCGCAACGCGCGCGGCGCCTCCTCGTCATGATCCTGCAAGCCGCGGCCGGCCTGGCCGTGTTGGCGGGCGCGGCATGGGGCGCGCTCGCGCTCTGGTTCCAGCCGCCGCTGGGACGCCGGGCGCGCGCCCTGCCGCCAGCGGCCTGGCTGGCGCTGGCCGCCGCCGCGCTGGCCGGCTTGGCGGGCGGCAGCTTCCACCCGGCCGCCGGGTTCGGCGCGCTGCTGCTGGCCTTGCTGGCGTGGTGGCGGCTGGGCGTGCGCCCCTCGAATGCACGCGAGTGGATGCCCGAGGTGGCCCGCCAAACCCAGGGATCGGTGGACGGCGACCGCGTCACCCTGCGCAACGTGCGCGATTTCCACTGGCGCACGCGCACCGACTACGACCCGCGCTGGGAAACCCGCGTCTACGACTTGTCGCGCCTGGCTTCAGTGGACCTGGCCCTGTCCTACTGGGGCCGGCCCGCGGTCGCGCATGCCATGGTGTCGTTCGGCTTCGACGACGGCCAGTACCTGGTGTTCTCGGTGGAGATCCGCCGCAAGCGCAACGACACCTTCTCGGAGCTCGGCGGCTTCTTCCGGCAATACGAGCTTGCCGTCCTGGCGTCCACCGAAGAAGACAGCCTGCGCGTGCGCACCAATGTGCGCGGCGAGGACGGCTACCTGTACCGCGTGCGCATGCCCGAGGGCGCGGCCCGCAAGCTGCTGCTGTCGTACGTCGCCACGGCCAACCGCCTGGTGCGCAAGCCGCGCTTCTACAACACGCTGACCGCCAACTGCACCACCATCGTGTACCGCCTGGCCGACCAGATCGTGCCGGGGCTGCCGATGGACTACCGGCTGCTGCTGTCGGGCTACCTGCCCGAATACCTGTACCGCCTGGGCGCGCTGGACGGCGCCGACAGCGCGCAGGCTTACCGGCGGGGCGGCCGCTATACCGACCGGGCCCGGGCCGCGGGCGACGCGCCGGACTTCTCCCGCCGCATCCGCGTTGGCGTGCCGGGCGTGGAGGCGTCCGCTCAGGCGGCGGACGTCCGCAAGCGGTCGACGTAGGCGGCCAGGCTTTCCACGTGGCGGCTTTCGGCGCGCAGCCCGACGTGGCCGTCCGCCCGCACGGCCAGGACCACCATGTCTCCCACGCCCAGCCTGCCGGCCATGGCGGGATCCAGGTAGCCGTCCACGTCGCCGGCATCGGCGTTCGCCGTCAGCGCGATCACCGCCTCGATGATGGCGCCGTCGGACAACGCCTCCATGCCCAGACGGACCTGCCGCAAAGCCTGCTCGGGCGTGACCGGGCCGCCCGCCAGGAACACCGTGTGGCCGGGGCGGCGGGCGTAGTCGTGCAGCATGCCCGTGCCGCCCGCCGCGAGGCGGAAAGAGATCTGGTCGGGCAGCCGCTGGCCCGGCGATACCGCGTCGTGCCGGTCGCCCATGACGATGGGCGAATCGGCGTAATCGATGTCGTGCCCTTCCTGGGCGATCCCCGCCAGCTCGCGCACCGTGCTGTGGTGCCCGTCGCAGCCGACCACCCATTGCGCCAGCACCGTGGCCCGGCCATCCGGCTGCTCCAGCGTGGCGAGCATGCCGTCCTCGGTGTCTTCCAGCCCCACCAGTTTCGTCGCCCGCTGGACCGCCCCGCCCTGAGCGGCGAGGTAGTCGGCGAGGATCGCCTCCGTGGTTTCTTCCGAGATGCCGATGTTGTAGGGATAGCGGCTGCCGCAAAGATCCAGGTCGATCTCGCCCAGGATTTCGCCGTTCGCATGGATGCGGGCGCCGCACTGCCTGACGCCGGCGGCCAGCAGCGGCTCGACGATGCCGAGCGAATCGAAGAGTTCGAGCGAGCGCGGATGGACCACGGTGGCGCGGTCCCATTCCAGCGGACGCTCGTGCGCGTCGATCAGCAGGCAGTCGACGCCGCGCCGGCGGAGTTCGGCGGCGGTGAGCAGGCCCGCCGGGCCTGCGCCCACTACCAGGACGGTCGTAGCGATCTGCATGTCTTCCCCCCCGGAGATTCCGAGGCGGCCCGCGGCCGTCTCGACGCGAATCCCGGAAAATTAAGGCAAGCGCGTTGCGCCGTCAAAGCGCAGGAGGCCTAGGCCGCCGGGAGGAGGTCCGGCCCGGCGCTACGCCTGAAGTCGCAATCCGGGTGCCCTAGGCCCCCGACTCGCGGCGCAGGAAGTCCAGCACCGCCAGGTACGAGCCCTCGTTGCCCGCGGCATTGGCGGGCGGCGTCCCGCCCGCGTCCAGCAGCAGGCCCGACATCGCGTGCGGCTTGCTGATCAGGGTGGCGGGCAGATAGGGATAGTGCACGTGATGGCCGGCGCCCATGCAGACGTGATGGACGGTAGGCAGGCCTTGCGCCAGGCGCAGACGAACCACGATCTCGGAATAGGCCGTGCTGGGCCAGAAGCCGTCGTCCGAAGCGCTCACCAGCATGACGGGGCCGGGGTAGCGCTCGATCGGGATGCGGGCGCGCTCGAAGGCCGCGCTGTCGCGGGTGGCGCTGAGGAATGCGTGGGTCTGGCGGTACGGCGGCTCGGAGGCATAGGCCGCTTCCCAATCGGCGCTGGCGTTGTCCTGCCACAGGTGCGGCAGCGGTTCGCCGGCCTTGGTCCAGACCTGGGCATTGCGGCCCGTGCCCGGCGATCCGGCGCTGACGACGCCGTGCATCACGGGCGACGGAACGTAGGCGACCACCGCGCTGACCAGGTCGGGATAGTGGGCCGCCACCAGCAGCGAGGTCTCGCCGCCCCGGCTGATGCCGGAGAGCGCGACGAAACCGTCGCGCGGCGCCAGTTCGGCGCGGGCCCAGCGCAAGGCCTGCTCGAAATACTCCAGCGGCATGTCGTTCAGGTACTTGGGCCGGCCTTCGTAGTTGAAGATGGCCAACGCCAGGCATTGGTAGCCGCGGGCCGCGAACAGCGCCGCGCGCGGCGCGTTGACGCCGCCGGACGATCCGTTCATGTAGATCACCAGCGGATGCGGGCCGGGCCCGGCCGGCGTGTAGAGCTCGCCCGACAGCGTCATGCCGCCGACCTGCTCGCGCACGGCGCGGTGCGTCACTCCGTCGGCCAGGAATTCCTGCACGAGTTGCGCGCGGGCGGTCCGGCGGCCGTCGCTGGCCTCGATCTCGACGGTCAAGGGCTCGGTGCGGTCGGGCGGGAACACCACGCGCTCCATGTCCTGGCAGTCCATGGACCAGACGATGCCCATGGCCGAGGGCTCGGCGTAGCTGCCGGAGACCGGGCAGTCGCGCGCCAGGTCCAGGCTGCCGTCGTGGCCGGCGATGAACACGGCCTGCGAGCGCCACGGCGCGCCGCACATCTGCATGCTGGCCGTCACGGTGACGAAGGCGTAGGCGGGAAAGCCGTCCATGCGGATATCGCGCGCCACGTCGATCAGGGCGCGCTCGGGGCTGACGGTGATGCGGGGCTGTTCGGTCATCGCGGCGGCTCCTCAGCTCTTCAGGTCGGTCTTGGGCACGCCGTTGGCCTTGATGACCTGCGCCCACATGGCGGATTCCTCGGCGATGACGCGGTCCAGGTCGGCCGACGAGGTGAACTCGACGGTCACGCCCTGATCGGCGAACTGCTGCACCAGGCTGGGATCGCGGGTGCCTTCGCGCACCGAGTTCTCCAGGGTCTGGACCACGGCGGCCGGCATGGCCGCGGGGCCCGAGATCATCATGCGGGTATAGAGTTCGAAGCCATCGAGCCCCGCCTCTTTCATCGTGGGCACGTCGGGCAGGCTGGACAGGCGCTTGTCGGACGTGACCGCCAGCACCTGGAGCTTGCCGGACTTGATGTTGGGCAGCGCCGACGTCGGGAAGTCGAACGTGCTCTGCACGGTGCCGGCCATCAGGTCCAGCAGCGCGGGGCCGCTGCCCTTGTACGGCACGTCCTGGAACTGGGTGCCCGTCTTGGACTGGAAATGCAGCAGCGCCAGGTGGTTGATCACCCCGCGCCCCGCGTGCGCGCAAGTGATGTCGCCCGGCTTCTTCTTGGCCAGGGCGATGAATTCCTGCACGTTCTTCACGCCCAGCGCGGGGCTGACGATCAGCAGCATGGGCGACTTGCCCATCGATCCCAGCTGCTTGAAATCCGATTGCTGGTAAGGCAGGTTGTTGTAGAGCAAGGGGTTCAGGATCATGCCGTTGGTGCCGGCGAAACCCAGGGTGTAGCCGTCCGGCTCGGCGCGCGCCACCGCCACGGTGGCGATGATGGCCTGCCCGCCCGGGCGGTTCTCCACCACCACGCTCTGCTTCAGCGTCTTGCCCATGCGCTCGGCCAGGGCGCGCGCCGCGATGTCGGTCAGCCCGCCCGGGGCAAAGCCCACCAGCAAGCGCACGGGCCGGGTCGGGAAGGTGTTCTGGGCCCAGGCCGGGCGCGAGATCAGGGGCAGCGCGGCAAGCGCGCCCAGGGCATGGCGGCGGGTGAATCGCATACGGCTCTCCAGGCAAGCACTACGCCCCCGCGCGCCAACGCCCGCGGGGAAAAGCAATGAAAGGGGAAGGTCCCGCTGGCCGCCCGCCGTGGGGCGAGCGGCCGCGGAAAACGTATGTTGTATGCAATACCACGGATGGGCTATCTAGGGATATCCCGAAGCGCCCTGGGCGCCATATTCCGCCAAACGGTATTTGGTATGCGATCCGGGCCGAACTGGGCAGGATCGACTTGGTCCGGCTTGGCTCCGTCTGGCTCCGGCTGGCTCGGTCTGGCCCCGCCCGACCCGGCGCGGCCCGGTTCGGTTCGGCTTGACTTGGCTTGGCCCGGTCTGGCCAGGCCTGGCCGACTCAGCCCTTGATCATGAGTTTCTTCCATCCTTCGATGCCCAGGCGGCGCATCGTATCGATGTTCTTCTCGTAGATCTCGGCGGCGTCGGGGAAGGATTCCACCGCGCGGTCGATGCTGTCTTCGCGCAGCAGGTGCAGGATGGGATACGGCGAGCGGTTCGTGTAGTTGGAGATGTCGTCCGGCTCGGTATCCGCGAACTGGAACTGCGGGTGGAAGGTGGCCACCTGCAACTCGCCCACCAGGCGCATGCGCTTGAGCAGCCGGTCCGACAGGTCCTCGAAGTCGTTGAACTCCAGGAAGTCGTCCAGCGCGTCGGGCAGGATCAGCAGGGTCGTGTCGATCTGCTCGGGATCGGTTTCGGCCAGCAAGGCCAACTCGTCCTGTAGATCGGTCAACACGCCTTCGGCGTCGGTGGCGTCGCTGACGGCAAAGCGGATCTGGTCCTTGACCTGCACCGCCTTGGCGAAAGGACAGAGATTCAGGCCGATGACGGCCTGGTTCAGCCAATGCCTGGTTTCCGCGACCACATTGGCATACGCATCGGAAGTGGAAATCATACCGGCATCGCCGCCATGGTCTGGGCCACGGCCGCGGTCAGCTTCTTGCCGTAAGGGACGTGCAGGAATTCATTGGGGCCGTGGGCGTTGGATTTCGGGCCGAGCACGCCGCAGACCATGAACTGGGCCTTGGGGAAGCCCTTCTGCAGGATGCTCATCAGCGGAATCGTGCCGCCCTGGCCGATGTAGCCGCAGGGCGCGCCGTAGTACTGCTGGGACGCGGCGTCCAGCGCGCGGGTCAGCCACTGTTCGGACGCGGGCGCGTTCCAGCCGGTGGCCGCGCCTTCGTTGGCCTTGAAGATCACCTTGGCGTTGTAGGGCGCGTCGGCTTCCAGCAGCGCCTTGATTTCCTCCGAGGCGGCCACGGCGTCCACCAGCGGGGGCAGGCGCAGCGACAGCTTGAAGGCGGTGCGCGGGCGCAGCACGTTGCCGGCGCTGGAGAGCGGCGGCAGGCCTTCGGCGCCCGTCACCGACAGCGTCGGACGCCAGGTGCGGTTCAGCAAGGCCTCTTCGGGCTCGGTCGTCATGGGCAGCACGAAGCCGCCCTCGGCGCCGCAGCTCCAGGGGAAACGGCGCCAGACCTCGTCGCCCAGGATGCGGGCGGTGGCATGCACCTGCTCGATGCGGTCGGCGGGGATGTCGCAATGCAGGCTTTGCGGCAGCAGGCGGCCGGTGCCGCTGTCTTCCAGGCGGTCCAGCAGGTGGCGCAGGATGCGGAACGACGAGGGCACGACGCCGCTGGAGTCGCCCGAGTGCACGCCTTCGTCCAGCACCTGCACTTCCAGGGTGCCCGACACCATGCCGCGCAGCGAAGTGGTCATCCAGAGCTGGTCGTAGTTGCCCGCGCCCGAATCCAGGCAGACCACCAGCGCCACATTGCCCAGGCGGTCGCGCAGCGCGTCCACGTAGGGCAGCAGGTCGTAGCTGCCGGACTCTTCACAGGTTTCGACGATGCCCACGCAGCGCGGGCGGGGAATGCCCTGCTTGTCCAGCGCCATGATGGCGGTCAGCGAGGCGTACACGGCGTAGCCGTCGTCCGCGCCGCCGCGGCCGTACAGCTTGCCGTCTTCGTACTTGGGCGTCCAGGGCCCCAGGCCCGCGCGCCAGCCGGAGAATTCGGGCTGCTTGTCCAGGTGACCGTACAGCAGCACGGTATCGCCGTTGTCGCTGCGGGTGGCCGGCGCGTCGAAGAAGATGACGGGCGTGCGGCCCGGCAGGCGCACCACTTCCAGCTTCAGGCCGGATACCTTCTGCGCCTCGACCCATTGCGCGGCGTCGCGCACCACGCGCTCGATGAACGCATTCTTTTCCCAATCGGCGTCGAAGGCCGGGCTTTTGGCGGGGATCGCGATGTAGTCGGTCAGCGCCGGGATGATCTCGTTGTCCCATTTGTCGTCCACGAAAGCCTGCAGGGCCTTCGGATCGAGGGTGGGCGGAAGAGCGTCTTCGGGGATGCGTGCGTTCATGGCGCGGGATCCTGTAGAGGTGCGTGCGGGGATGGACAATCCGCTATTTTATGCCCGTCCGGGGCCGGCGGGCCGGACGCGTTGCGCGCCAGGCCCCTTCCGCCCGCGAAAGCCGCCGCCCGCGCTACTGGAAGCGCGTCAGGTGGATCAGCAGGGTCCGGTCCGGATTGGCCTGCAGCACGGCGGTCAGGCCCTGCTCGTAGTCGGGCATGGTCAGGTCGTCGAAGACTTGCGTCTGATACTGCCCGCCGCCGTCCTTGACCGTCATGGAGAAGGCGGCCTGCCGGTCTCCGACCTGCAATGTGGGCACGCCCACGTCGCCGCCGGTCCGCGCCGGGACGATCGCCGCCACGATGGCGCTCTTGGGCACCTCGCGGGTCGAGCACTCCGTGCTCAGCGTGGGATTGCCCAGCAGGCTGGCGACCTCCAGCTGGTCCGCGTCGTCCAGTTTCTTGGGGTCGATCACCAGTATCGCCGTCTTGAACAGGCGGTCCGACACCGTTTTCGCGCCCGGAAAGCCGGTCTCGCCCTGCCGTTCCGCCGCCACCGCATGGCAGCCGCGCGACGCCCGGGTGGTCAGCGAATCCAGCACCTGGCCCAGCCGCTGCGGGTTGGCCAGGTCGCTGGCGGAAATGCGCACCACGTTGCTGCACACGACCTGGTTGCGGCCGTCGTCGGCGCTGACGATCGCGTCGCTGCCCAGCGTGCTTCCCGGACGCAGCCCGCCCTGGATCCGGCCGCTCACCTGGTGCTGGGTCGGCACGGAAAACGACGACGGGGAATGGCTGCCCGGGCTGCCCGGGATCTGGATGGCGCCTTCGGCCCGCATATGCAGCACCTGCGTCTGCCGCGGGGTGGCCTGCGGCACCTCGGGCGGCTCGGCCTTCAGCTTGCCGATCAGGTCGGCCAGCAGCTCGTTCGCCTGCTGCATCGCCACGTGGCGGTCCGCCATGACGGCCATTTCATCCTGGACTTCGCCCAGGCAATCGCGCAGGCGGGAGGCGTCAGAGAGCGTGGGCGTATGTTGGGGCCGGACCAGGGCCAGGGCCTCGTCCAGGCGGTCGCCCACCCGCGCCAGGCGCTCGCCATGCTCCAGCTCTTCCTGCGCCAGCGCCTGCAGCACCTGCTGGCATTCGTGGACCAGCTGTTGCTGGGAGACGATTTCCCGCGCCCCCTTCGACACGGCCCCCGCGCTCGGAATAATCGCGTTCCGATCTGTGAAATCCGGCTTGAACGAGGTGGGGTATTGGGCTTCCAGGTCGTCGTGCTGCCCTTGCTTGGCGCTGTCGATCCGCTCCAGCAGCTCGGCCAGCGCGGTGTAGCGGTTGACGGTCTGGACGTGATCCTGCCTGAGGTCCTGGACTTCACTGCTCAGGAGCGTGGCGCCTGATCGCAAAGCGGCAATGTCATTCATGGAAATTCCCCTTGGCTCAGTGGGCGGGAGCGCGGAAGGTCGGCTCCACCCAACTTGAGTAACGGATCCATCGCGCCGGTTCCGGTCGCGATGGATCGGGGACGCGCCGAGGGCGCCGGGGCCCCGATGCCGCGGGAAGCGTCCGGGCGGCGCCGGATCTCCCCGCTTTTCCGCCCGTCAGGCGCCGATCAGCGCCGGCTCCGCGCCGCGGCCCAGGGCGGGCGCGTCGGCGTCGATCACCTGGCCGGCCTGCAGCTTGAACACCGCCACGGCTTCGCGCAGGCGCTGGGCCTGGGTTTCCAGAGAGGCCGCGGACGCGGCGGCCTGCTCGACCAGGGCCGCGTTCTGCTGCGTCACGCTGTCCATTTGCGACACGGCCTGGTTCACCTGCTGGATCCCCTGCGACTGCTCTTCGGACGCGCTGGAGATTTCGTTGATGATGTCCGTGACGCGGCGCACCGAGGTCACGATCTCCTGCATGGTGGCGCCGGCGGCCTCCACCTGGTCGGAACCGACCGATACCTTCTGCACCGAGTCGTCGATCAGGCCCTTGATTTCCTTGGCGGCGGCGGCGCTGCGCTGCGCCAGGGCGCGCACTTCGCTGGCCACGACCGCGAAGCCCTTGCCCTGCTCGCCCGCCCGCGCCGCTTCCACGGCCGCGTTCAGCGCCAGGATGTTGGTCTGGAAGGCGATGCCGTCGATCACGCCGACGATGTCGGCGATGCGGTTGGAACTGTCGGCGATGCCGCGCATCGTGCCGACCACGTCGCCCACCGCCCGGCCGCCGCGCGTGGCCACCTCGGAGGCGGCCATCGCCAGTTCCGACGCGCTGCGCGAGCTTTCCGCGTTGTTGCGCACGGTGGACGACAGTTCGTCCATGCTGGCGGCGGTTTCCTCCAGGGAGGCCGCCTGCTGCTCGGTGCGCGACGACAGGTCGATGTTGCCCGCCGCGATCTCGCGCGAGCCGGTATGGATTTCTTCCACGCCCAGGCGCACGGCCGAGACGGTGCGCGCCAGGCTGTCCTGCATGCGCTTGACGGCGCCGTACAGCACGCCGATTTCATTGTTGCCGCGCTGCTCGATGCGGTTGGTCAGGTCGCCGGCGGCGATGCGATCGAACAGCCGTCCGGCCTCGTGCAGCGGGCGGAAGACCGAACGCGCGAACACGGCGTACAGGCCCACCACCAGCACGCCCACGACGATCAAAAGACCGGCCAGCACGGCGATCGCGCCGTTGATGCGGGTGGATGCGTCGCGCGCGACGCGCAGGCCCACGTCGTCGGCGTAGTCCACGTATTTCTGGATGGCGGCGGTGAAGGTCAGGCCCAGGGGCGTCACCTTCTCAAGATTCAGGCGGCCGGCCTCCTGGGCGTTGCCGGCGCGGATGGCGGCGATCATCGGCACGATGGCGTCGCGCTGGTAGACGTCGAACGCCGCCAGCGCGGCTTCCAGCAGCGGCTTGCCTTGCGCCGAGGTCTCGGGCGTCTGGCGCGCGGTCTGGATCAGGTCGCTGGCTTTCTTGGTATAGCCCTCCAGGCGCTGCATGCTGGCCAGGTTGTCGATGCTTTTGCCTTCCATCAGCGCGGTCTGGGCCGCCAGCAGCACCAGCCGGGCGCGCAGCAGTTCGGCGCCGGCGTTGTTCACGGCGTTGGCGCGGACCAGGTTGGTGTCCAGCAGTACTTCGATGGAACCGCGATTGGAATCGAGTTGCTGGTGGACGGCGATGCCGGTTACCAGGAAAAGCGAGAAGAAAACGACTAAAGCGGTCGTCAAGACCGCGCGGATACTTAAATTCTTGAACATGGGGGGCACTCCGGGGTTGCATAAAGCTCCCCCCTATTACGGCGCCGTGCAATGAAAAGTTAAATATCTCATTGGGTTACATCGCCGTGACCGCGCCCCGCGCGGCGCCCGCTTGTCTAATAAAATTAACAACGATTATCATTATCAGCTTTCAAGCATTGCGAGACTCCACCGTGACGGCGGCCAACCAGCCTGCGGCGCACCATGCCCTGAACGCCCTCTACCTCGACCACCATGGATGGCTGGCGGGCTGGCTCCGCCGCCGGCTGGGATGCGCGCACGACGCCGCCGACCTCTCGCACGATACCTACGAGCGCCTGCTGCGCTCCGGCCGGCTGCCCGAGGCCGGCCAGGCGCGCGCCTTCCTCACGCAGATCGCCAAGGGGCTGGTGGTCGACCTGTTCCGCCGCCGCTCGCTGGAGACGGCCTACCTGGAAGCGCTCGCCCAGTTGCCCGAGGCGCACATGCCCTCGGCCGAGGCGCGGGCGCTGGCGCTGGAAACCCTGATCGCCGTGGACGCCGCGCTGGACGCCCTGCCCGCCCGGGCGCGGCAGGTCTTCATCCTGTCGCGCTTCGAAGGGCTCAAATATTCCGAGATCGCGCAGCGCCTGGACGTGTCCGTCGCGCTGGTGCGCAAGCACATGCTGCGCGCCGCGCAGGCCTGCATGGCGGCGCTGTGACGGCGATCCCTCCCGGCATCCCGGAACCCGCGCTGGCGCAAGGCCTGCACTGGCTGGTCGTCATGTGGTCCGGCGAGGTCAGCGACGAGGAACGGGCGGCCTGGCAGCGATGGCTGTCCGCCCACCCCGACCACGAACGCGCCTGGCGGCACGTGCAGCGGCTGGACTCGCGCCTGCTGGATGTGTCGCCGGTGGCGTCGGCCCGCGCGCTGGCCGCCACCGGCCGCAAGGCCGGCCGGCGCCAGGCGCTGCGGCTGATGGGCTTCGGATTGCTGGGCGCGGGGGTGGCGGGCGCGGCCGGCCTGGCCGTTCGCCAGGCGCCCTGGTCCGGCTACCTGGCCGATTACCTGGCCGACTACCGCAGCGCCGTCGGCGAGCGGCGCCAGGTCGCGCTGGAAGACGGCACCCTGCTGACGCTCAACGGCGACAGCGCCGTGGACATCGATTACGGCCCCGATGCGCGACGCGTGGCGCTGCGCCGCGGCGAACTCTATATCGAAACCGGCCACGGCCCGCTTGCGCGGGGCCGGCCGTTCTTCGTCGCGACCGACCTGGGCAGCGTCCACGCACTGGGCACGCGCTACACCGTGGACCGCCGCCGCGGCGAGGTGGCGGTCGCGGTGTACGAGGGCGCGGTCGAGATCCGGCCGTCGCGGGCCCGTCCGATGGTGCTGGACGCGGGCCACGCGACCTCCTTCACCGCCGCGGGCGCCACGCCCGCCCGGCCGCTGGCCGGGGCGCGGCCCGCCTGGCTGAACCGCCAGCTCGTGGCGGACCGCATGCGCCTGGCCGACTTCCTCGAACAGGTGGGGCGCCACCGCCCCGGCGTGATCCGGTGCCACGCCGGCGTGGCCGACCTGATCGTGTCCGGCGTCTATCCGCTGGGCGATACGGACCGCGTGCTGGCCTCCCTGGCCGCCGCCCTGCCCCTGCGGATCAGCCGCTACACGAACTACTGGGTGGTGGTGGAACCCCGCTGAGCGCAGGGCGGGCCGGCCCCTTCCGAAAAAAATCGGCCGCAACCGTAGCACTTTTCCGTTCTCGTCCGGGATACGTGAATAACCCCGCCATTTCACTCCGACGAGAACCCCGATATGCCCTTCCGCTTTTCCCTCTCCGCGACCCGGCGCGCCGTCGCGCTGGCCCTGGCCTCGCTGGCGGCGGCCGCGCCGGTCCCGGGCGCGGCCGCCGACGCGCCGCCCGCCTCTCCACGCAGCCAGGCGGCCGCCGTCTACGACATTCCCGCCGGCACGCTGGACCAGGTGCTCAACGCCTATGCGCAGCGAGCGGGCGTCATGATCACGATCGACGGCGCCCTGACCGCCGGCGCCACCAGCCCGGGCCTGCGCGGCGCCTACGGCGTGCGCGAGGGATTCGCCGCCATCCTGGCCGGCAGCGGCCTGGCCGCCCAGCCCCAGGGCGGCGGCTATGTCCTGCGCCGCCTGCCCGCGGGCCAGGCCGGCGTGGCGACGCTGGAAGCCGTGACCGTGAGCGCCGCGGGCGTCGCGCCCGACAGCTTCGTGGCGCAGGAATCGCGCGCCGGCACCAAGACCGACACCCCCATCCTGGAAACGCCGCAGTCCATTTCCGTGGTGACGCGCGCCCAGATGGAGGCGCAGAATGCCCAGAGCGTGACCGAAGTCCTGCGCTACGTGCCCGGCGTGGCGGTCGAAACCTACGGCGTGGACCCCAAGGGGTTCGACTGGGTGATGATGCGCGGCTTCAACGCCCAATCCACCAGCGACTACAAGGATGGCTTGCGCCAGGCCGCCACCGGCTACACGCTGTTCCGCAGCGAACCCTATGCGCTCGAACGCATCGAGGTGCTTCGCGGCCCGTCCTCGGTGCTGTATGGCCAGGGCGACGCGGGCGGCCTGATCAACCGCGTCAGCAAGCTGCCTTCGGCCACGCCGCAGTACGAAACCGAACTGGAATACGGCAGCTTCCAGCGCAAGCAGGCCGCCGTGGACCTCACCGGCCCCGCCAATGAAGACGGCACCCTGCTCTACCGCCTGGTGGGCGTGGCGCGCGACGCCAATACGCAATTCACCTATCCGAACGGCGACCGCATCTCGGACGACCGGCTTTTCGTCGCCCCGTCCCTCACCTGGGCGCCTTCCGCGGCCACGCGCTTCACGTTGCAGACAGAGTTCCTGCATGACCGCTCGGGCGGCACCATCGGCACCGTCACCGTGAACGGCAAACCCACCGACATACGCAACGGCGACCCCAACTTCAACCGCTACGACCAGAAGCAGAAAACCATCGGCTATCTGTTCGAGCATCGCTTCAACGACACCGTGCAGGTGCGCCAGAACCTGCGCTACGGCACGGTAGACGCGCTGCTGGACAACGTGCTGGTGGTGGGCGTGAACCCGCAGGGGCTGACCCGCTCCGCGCGCCGGTTCGACGAAGGCATGACCGCGCTGGCGCTGGACAACCAGGTGCAGTTCAACCTGGACACCGGGCCGCTCTCGCACACGCTGCTGGCCGGCCTGGACTTCAACCGCAGCAGCGCCGACGTATCGCGCACCATGGGGCCGGCGCCCAGCCTGAATCCTTACGACCCGGTCTACGGCGTGGACGTTCCCACGCCCACGACGCCGCTGGCCAACTACCTGGAACGCACGCACCAGACCGGGCTGTACCTGCAGGACCAGATCAGGTTCGCCGACCGCTGGGTGCTCACGTTGGGCGGCCGCTACGACTGGTACAGCCAGAAAACCGAGAACCGCCTGCTGAACACGGAGACCGACCAGGACGGCACGCGCTTCAGCGGCCGGGCCGGCCTGAACTACGTAATGCCCAACGGCGTCGCGCCCTACGTCAGCTACGCACAGTCCTTCCTGCCGAACACCGGCGTGTCGGCGCCGGCCAACGGCAGCGCCCCGTTCGCGCCGTCGCGCGCGCGGCAGTGGGAGGCCGGCGTCAAGTACCAGCCGCCGGGATCGGATTCGCTGTACACGATCGCGCTGTTCGACATCAAGAAAAGCAATGTGCTGACCAACGACCTGCTGAACCCGGGCTTCCAGGTCGCCTCGGGCGAAGTGCAATCGCGCGGCGTGGAGGTCGAGGGCAAGTTCAGCCTGGCCGACGGCTGGGACTTCACCGGTTCGTACACCTACGTCAACGCGGAGATCACCAGCGCCAACAACGCCACCCAGGGCAACCGGCCGGCGCTGGTGCCCGAGCACACCGCCTCCGGCTGGCTGAACTACACGGTGCGCCGCTCGGCCCTGGCCGGACTGAGCCTGGGCGTGGGCGCCCGCTACGTGGGCTCGACCTACGGCGACAATGCCAACACGCTGAAGATCGCGGGCCGCACGCTCATCGACGCGGGCGTGTCCTATGCCGTGGACAAGCACCTGACCCTGTCCGTCAACGCCACCAACCTCTTCGACAAGGAATACCTGGCGACGTGCTCCGACCTCACGGATTGCTACCCCGGCAGCCGGCGCAGCGTGATCGGACGGGTCAAGTACCGTTTCTAGGCCGGCTTCCAGCCCTCCGGCACGCGCGGCTTCTCGATCTGGGCGAAGTGGCAGATGGCGTCGGCGATGCCGGAGAAGTCGATGCCGCCGAACTGGCCCGCCCGGGCCAGGCTGAACGATTCGTGCACGGCGGCGGCCACCGGCATCGGCACCTTGGCCGCGTGCGCGGCGCTCACGATCAGGGACATGTCCTTGTGGGCCAGGTCGATGGTGAATCCCGGCGAGGTGTCGCCGACCAGCACCTTGTTCGGGAAGTTCATCCGCAGCTGGCCGTTGGAGGCCGACGTGCCGTACAGCACCTGCAAGGTCTTGGTGATGTCCAGCCCGAAGCGCTGCGACAGCGCCAGCGCCTCGGCGTTGACCTGGCACAGCGTCACCGCGACGTAGTTGTTGACCAGCTTGGTGCGCCCGCCCGCTCCCACCGGGCCGCAGTGGTAGGTGGTGGTGCCCATGGCATCCAGCAACGGCTTGACGCGGGCGAAATCGGCGTCGCTCGCGCCCACCATGAACAGCGATTCGCCGCGGTCGGCATGCTCGGCCAGGCGGCCGACGGGCGCGTCCACCACCGTCATGCCATGGGCCAGCGCCTGTTCCTGCAGCCGGTCGGTGGCCAGCGGGTCGATGGTGCTCATGTCCATCAGCAGGCTGCCGCGGGCCGCATTGCCGAAGATGCCGCCGCTGCCCAGCGCCACCTGCTCCACTTCCTTGGACGAGGGCAGCATCGTCACGATGATGGCGCAGCGTTGCGCCACGTCGGCCACGTCCTTGCCCAGCGCCGCCCCCGCCACGGCCAGTTCTTCCATGGCCTGCTTGTTGATGTCCAGGACCACGAGGTCGAATCCCGCCTTGCGCAGGTTCAGCGCCATGGGCTTGCCCATGCGGCCCAAACCGATAAAGCCGATCTTTTCCATGCCTGTCTCCTCTGCTGCCGGCGTTCGCGCGCCGGTCAGCCGCGGTGGTTCAATAGCCGATGTAGGCGGTTTTGGTGGACGTGTAGAAGTCCACGGCGTAGCGTCCCTGTTCGCGGGGCCCGAAGCTGGAGGCCTTCACGCCGCCGAAAGGCACGTGATAGTCCAGCCCGGCCGTGGGCAGGTTCACCATCGTCAGCCCGCTGCGCACGTTCAGGCGGAAATGGTTGGCCGCCTTGAGCGAGGTGGTGCAGATGCCCGACGATAGGCCGAAGGCCGTGTCGTTGGCGACTTCCAGGGCCTCGTCGTAGCCCGACACCCGGATCACCGCGGCCACCGGGCCGAAGATTTCCTCGCGGTTGATGCGCATGTCGTTGGAACTCTGCGTGAACAGCGTCGGGCGCAGGAAATGGCCGGCGCTGGACGCGTCGGCGCGCTTGCCGCCTTCCGCCAGCGTGGCGCCCTCGCTCTGGCCCAGCTCGATGTAGCCCAGGATCTTGCGCAGCTGCGCGTCATTGATGACGGGGCCGATCTGGGTGCCCGCCGTCCGGGGGTCGCCCACGACCAGCTTGCGCATCCGTTCCGTCAGCGCCTGCACGAAGCGGTCGTGGATGCCGTCGGCCACGATCAGCCGGCTCGACGCGGTGCAGCGCTGGCCGGCGGAAAAGAAGGCGCCGTTCAAGGCGCACTCGACCGCCACGTCCAGATCTGCGTCGTCCAGCACCACCAGGGGATTCTTGCCGCCCATCTCCAGCTGCACGCGGATCATGCGCTCGGACGCGCCGGTGGCGATCTTGCGGCCGGTCGCGACGCTGCCCGTGAAGCTCACGGCGTCCACGCCGTCGAGCAGGGCCTGGCCGGCCGCCGCGCCCTCGCCGTTGACGAGGTTGGCCACGCCGGCCGGCAAGCCCGCGCGTTCCAGGATGGCGAAGAGTTCCCAGGCCGCGCCGGGCGTGTGCTCGGAAGGCTTGAGCACCACGGTGTTGCCGAAAGCCAGTGCCGGCGCCATCTTCCAGGCCGGGATCGCGATGGGGAAGTTCCAGGGCGTGATCATCGACACCACGCCCACCGGGTGCCGGCTGATCTGCACCCCGATGTCCGGACGCACGGACGGCAGGTTCTCGCCGCCGTAGCGCACCGCCTCGCCCGCGAAGAACTGGAATATCTGGCCGGCGCGCACCACTTCGCCCATGCCCTCGGCCAGCGTCTTGCCGGCCTCGCGCGACACCAGGGCGCCCAGCTCTTCCTTGCGCGCCAGGATTTCGTTGGCCGCGCGGAACAGGATATCGCTGCGCAGCTGCGTGGTGCTGCGCTCCCAGCCGGGCCCGGCGGCCCGGGCCGCCTGCACCGCCTGCCGCATCTGCGCCTCGTCGGCGCTAGCGTACAAACCGATCAGGTCCCGCGGATCCGCGGGATTGAGATTCTCCAGGGTACCGGCGCCTTCCACCCACGCGCCGCCGATGTAGTTTGCTTTCTGCGTCACTGTCTGCTCCTCGTATTGGGTCGCTGATTGGTCATGCGTGGCCGCCCTTGCCCTTACCCAGCACCGCCTCGCGGAACCGCGACCGCAGGTAGGGGCCGTCGCGCGGCGGCAGGCTGCCGGGCTCCGGCGCCGAAGACACTTTTAACACCAGGCATTGCAGGCCGGGCTGCCGCAGGCCGGGAATCCGGTCCGACAGTTCGGCCTCGCCGCGCACGGTGGCCGAGTCCGCGATGCCGCAGGCGCGCGCGACCCCGGCGATGTCCACCCCGCGCCCCGAATGCGCCGCCTGCATGCCGGTCTCGCCATAGTGCTCGTTGTCGATCACGATGATCTTCAGGTTCGCCGGCGCGCGCACCCCGATGGTGGCGAGCGCCCCCAGCCCCATCATCATCTCGCCGTCGCCGACGAAGGCCAGCACCTGGCGGGCCGGCTGCGCCAGCGCCAGGCCGAAGGCCACCATGCAGCCCCCGCCCATCGCGCCCCACACGTAGAAATTGCGGTCGTCGTCTCCCGCGGCCGAAGTGTCGTAGGTGGGATTGCCCAGGCTGGCCACCACCAGCGCGTCGCCGCGCTTATCCAGTATCCGGGCCACCGCCGTCCGCCGGTTCATCGTCGCTGTCGCGTTCATATCGTTGCCCGTCCTACTTGCTGAAGTTCTTGATGCCCAGCACGCGCTGGGAAATCACCACGGCGACCGCGCGGTTCGAGTTGAACGCGAGCAGGCTGGCGGCGCGGACCGTCTCCGGCACGTCCTCGCCCCGCTCCACCCGCTGCACGTAGACGCCCGCGCCCTGGAGCGCGGCCTCGGCGGACTGGCCCATGGGGCATTGCCAGGGATTGAATTCTCCCCATTCGCCGCGCATGGTGACCAGGCAGAGAAAGGGCATGCGGCATTCCTGGATCAGCGCGAGCATATTGATGCAGTTGCCCACGCCGCTGGACTGCATCAGCAGCACGCCCTTGGCGCCGCCGAGCCAGGCGCCGCCCAGCATGGCCACGCCCTCCTCCTCCGTGGTGAGGGAAATCGCCTCCACCTCCGCATCCGCCTCGAACAGCTTGATCAGCTGGCTGTGCCCCGCGTCGGGCACGTAGGCCATCTGCGTGATCCCGGCTTCTTTCAAGTTTCGATAGACCAACTCGGGCCAACTCTCTGCCATGATTCCCTGCCTCCGGTATGTGGATGAAACTCAGATCTGCGCTTTCAGCTCGCAGATGCCGGGCTTGGTCGGCGCGTAGGCCTCTTCGCCCGGAATGGTGGCGACCTTCTGGTAGTAATCCCATTCGCCCTTGGACGCCGAGGGCGACTTGACCTGCATCAGGTACATGTCGTGGACCATGGCGCCGTCAGCCCGGATGTACCCCTTGGTGAACATGTCGTCGATCGGCATGGACTTCAACGCGTTCATGACCGCGCCGGACTCCGTGGTGCCGGCGCGCTCCACCGCCTTCAGGTAGGTGGTGGTGGCGGAGTAGTCGCCGGCCTGGAAGGTCGTCGGCATCTTTTTGTTGCGCGCGTAGAAGCGCTTGCTGAATTCGCGCGAGCGCTCGTCCAGGTCCCAGTACCAGCCGTCGGTGAGGTACATGCCGGCCGTGGTGTCCAGGCCCAGGCTATGGATGTCCGTGATGAAGACCATCAGGCCGGCCAGGCGCATCTTGTCGCTGACGCCGAACTCCTTGGCAGTCTTGATCGAGTTGATCAGGTCCCCGCCCCCGTTGGCCAGCCCCAGCACCTGCGCCTTGGAGGCCTGGGCCTTCATCAGGTAGGACGAGAAGTCGGACGTATTCAAGGGGTGCCGCGTCGAGCCGGATACCGTGCCGCCGCTGGCCTGCACCACGTCCATGCTGGCTTTTTCCAGCGAATAGCCGAAGGCGTAATCGGCGGTCAGCATGAACCAGCTCTTGCCGCCCTGCTGGACCATCGCGGCCGCCGTGCCGCGGGCCTGCGCCGACGTCGAATAGGTGTAGCGCACCGTGTAGGGCGTGCAGGCTTCTTCGGTGAGGCTGTCGGCGCCCGCGCCGGCGCTGATGAAGACTTTTTTCTTCTCGGCGGCGATCGTGCTGATGGCCAGCGAAGCCGACGAGTTGGAGCCGCCGATCACCAGGTCCACCTTGTCCTGGTCCCACCACTGGCGGGCGCGGTTCGACGCGATGTCGGCGCGGTTCTGGTGGTCGGAAGCGAGTATCTCTATCGGCTTGCCCAGCACCTTGCCGCCGAAGTCGGCGACCGCCATGCGGATGGCGTCCAGGCCTCCCGCCCCATCGAAATCCGAGTACGGGCCGCTCATGTCGGTGACGAACGCGATCTTCACCGTGTCGCCCTGGGCCGCCGCCGCGCCCCCGCTGCATATGCCGACTACCGCCAACGCGACGGCACCTAACACTTTCGTCCTGGTTTCCACGTCTTGTCTCCTCGCTGTGTCGGCCTTGCCGCAGGATCGCCAAAGCCATCTCTGTTTTTAATAATATATTCACATACGATCTATTTTGAGCATATCGTTTTCCCCTAGGACGGCGTCCCGGAACGCTTCCCCCTCCCTATAATCCGGTATCGCCAACCCACGCTTCCCACTATGGATTTACGCCAGATCGAGTGCTTTCTCTGCCTCTACCGCAACGGCGGCATGACGCGCGCCGCCGCCGAGCTGGGCATCGTCCAGTCGGCCCTGAGCACGCAACTGGCCAAGCTGGAAAAGACCTTGAAGGTCCAGCTGTTCGAACGTTCCAGCCGGGGCGTAACGCCCACGGCCGCCGGGGTCGATCTCTACAAGATGCTGCTGCCGCTGTCCAAGGAGGTCGAAAGCGTGCGCCAGCGCATGCTGGATCTCAGCGGCGGCACCTCGGGCCTGATCCGCGTCGGCACGGTGCCGTCGCTGGGCGCCAGCATCGTGCCGCGCGCGCTGTCGCTCTACAGCGCCGAAAACCGGGACGTCGCCATCCGCCTGACCGAGGCCTATAGCGCCGGCCTGGTGGAACGGCTGGACGCGGGCGAGCTGGACGTGGCCATCGTCAATCTGATCCAGCCCGTGCGCAGCCTGGAAACGGCCCCGCTGGTCAGCGAGGAACTGGTGCTGGTCACCGCCTCGGACAGCCCGCTGCGCAACGTGGAATTCCAGGACCTGTCCATCGACGCGCTGATCGTGCCCTCGCAGGGCCAGGGCCTGCGCGCGATCATCGATCCGGTGTTGAAGAAGCGCGGCCCGGCCGCGCGGCCGCGCCTGGAAATGGACGCGCTCACGCCCACGCTGGAACTGGTGAAATCAGGCGCCTGGGCCACCATCCTGCCGGTCAGCGCCATCGCGCACGAACTGGACGCCGGCGCCCTGTCGGTGCGCCGGATCCATGCCGACATGCAGCGGCAACTGGTGGTGGTGAATCATCCGCGGCGCCCGCTCAGCCTGGCGGCGCAGCGCTTCGTCGCCGCGCTGGCGGCCGAGGCGCAAGACGCGGTCGCGCGCGCCCAGCGCTTCATGAAATCGCTGAAGCCCCGGAAGAAGTAGGCGGGCATCGAAAGGCCGGCCCCTCCCAAAGGGAGGAGGCTCCGGCTGGAACGACCCGCAAGTTGGCCGGGCCGCCGCGCCAGGCCTGGCCACGGCTGCGTCCGCCCCGCGCGGGAACGGCGCTTCCCGCCCGCGCCTTGAAAAAACGAAAAAGATCGGATTCCAAAATCGGAATCCTTCTATATATCCGCCCCGATGCCCCGAATTAACCTGCGTTTCGCCGGCGCATGATGGGTTGCGCCAGATCGACGCCGGCGCGCCATCCATCATTACAACAACGGGATCTACGCGGAACCATGAATCACATCTATCGGGTCATCTTCAACCGCCGCCTCGGCATCTGGCAGGTCGCCTCGGAGAAGACCAGGAGCCATTCCCGCTCCGGCCGCGCGCGCCAGCGGCTGGTCCGCGCGGCGCTGGCGGCCGGAGCCGCGCTCGCCGGCCCCGCGCTGTCGCAGACTTATTCCGGCGCCGACGAGGCCCATGGCCCCTTCTCGTCTGGCAGCCAGACTTTCCTGGAACAGAGCCGGCTGGAAGCCGATACCGAATTCGCGGTCGCGGGCGGCCAACAGACCTTCCGGGACGAAAGCCAGCTGAACGCCCTGTCCAGGAACGCCGTGTCGGACGGCGAGCAACACTTCTTCGACCAAGCCTCGCTGGCGGCCCGCGAGGCCGACGCCATCACGGGCGGCGAGCAGCGCTTTAACGACCAAAGCCGGCTGGAAGTCCGCGCCTCCAACGCCATCTCCGGCGGCACGCAGCACTTTCTTGGCGCCAGCGAGCTGATCGCCGGCGCCACCCGCTCCATTGTCGGCGGCGTCCAGATATTCAGCGAGAACAGCAAGCTATGGCTCAACGCCCAGGACGCCTTCGTGGCGCCCGGCTATGACTATCCCGCTCCGCCCCCGTCCCTGTCGTTCAAGGATGACAGCACGCTCAACATCACCCACGCCCGCGCCGCCCGGATCAACACCCTGGACTTCTCCGACCGCAGCGTCCTGAACATGGATGCCGCGGAAGGCATCACCGGAACGTCCTGGCTGCACAACGCCGACTACATCCGCCCGCCAACCCTCAACTTCCGGGACAGCAGCACCTTCAACGCCAACAGCTCCCGCGGCATCGCGGGGCCCTTCAGCAACTATTGGGGAGATCCGTGGCCGGCGGCGGAGCTCAATTTCCACGGCAACAGCGTCGCGAACGCCAACGCCGAGAACGCCTTTGGCGATGAAGTGAAACTCTCCTTCCACGACGACAGCACGCTCTATGCCAACACGAAGTCGGCCTACGTCATTTCCAAGGGCATTGACAATCAGTTCAACGATCGCAGCAGGCTCGTGCTGGCGGCCGAGGGCTCGCTGTCCGCGCCCAGGAAGGTCCAGGGAGGCACCGTTCACGCTCGGGGGCTGTCGTTCAAGGGCAACAGCGTGCTCGACGCCAATGCGGACAGGGCGCTGGACGGAAGCCCCGGCGACGAAGCGTCGGGCTGGCTCTCGTTCTACGACGACAGCGTGATGAACATCAACGGCCGCGATGTGCTGCGCGATGACGGCTATGGTTGGAGCCTGAGATTCTTAGGTAACAGTACGCTTAACGTCAATGCCGAGCAGGCGGCGACCACAAGCGTCTTCGCCTATCTGACCCTGGGCGGCAACAGCACGTTGAACGCCAACGCCGCCAATGCGATAAGAGGCTCCCTCGCCCTATGCGGCCCGAACGGCGCAGGAGGATGCCTGGGCCAAGGCCCCCATGGCGCAACGCTCAATGCCAACACCGCGCAGGCCATCAACGGCGGACGCCTCTACGTCTATGCCGGCCAAGTCAACGCGCAGGCGGCCGACGCCGTCAGCGCAGGCTACCTGCGCCTGGCGCAGGAAGGGGTGCTCAACGCCAACGCCGCAGGCTCGGTCAGCGGCGGCGAACTCCACCTGGGCCATCAGGGCGCGGTCCGGATCGGCGCCGAGAACGCGCTGACCGACAACGTAGCCATCCAGTTCGGCTACCAGCCCGCCGGCAACAACACCGACTACTACACCGGCGGCTCGCTGAACCTCGACGGCCACAGCACGACGGTCGGCCGAATTCAGGAACTTCGGCTCAGGCCCCTGCTGAACAACGACGGCCGCTACATACAGAACACCGGCGCCGCCGACGCCGTGCTGACCATCGACGGCAACAAACTGGGCGACTCCTATTTCAGCGGCGAAATCCGCGATGGCGGCGCCGGCTCGCTGCGCCTGGTCAAAACCGGCGCCAGCACGCTGACGCTGGACGGCGCCAGCGGACACAGCGGCGGCACCCTGGTGCGCCAGGGCAAGCTAGTGGTCGGCAGCGAGGCCGGCTCGGACGCGGCCTTGACGCACGACGTGACGGTGGAAAGCGGAGCCACGGTGGCCGGGCACGGGCGCCTCGGCGCCACCACCATCCTTGCCGGCGGCATACTGGCTCCCGGCGGCGCGGGCGGCGGCGGCCTGACGGTCACGGACCGCCTGACGCTGGCGTCCGGCAGCGTGCTCGACGCGGCCCTGAGCGCCCCCGGAGGCTCGGGCGCCTCGGTCGACGTGCGCGGCGACCTGATACTGGAAGGCGCGACGGTCAATGTGCGCGACGCGGGCGGCTTCGGCGCCGGCCTGTACCGCTTGTTCGACTACACTGGCACACTGGAACGCCGTGGCGACGCCCTGAAGCTGGGCGCCACGCCCGCGGGGTCCCAGGTGGCGCTCCAGTATCTGGACGGCGCGCGCCAGATCAACCTGGTCAACACCGCCGGCATGACGCTGAATTTCTGGAACGCCAATGGCGCGGCCAGCGCCACGCAGGCGGGCGGCGGCTCGGGCGTCTGGTCCAACACGGCAGCCATCTGGACCGACGCCAATGGCTCCGTGACGAGCGTCATGCAGCCCCAACCGGGTTTCGCCATCTTCGCGGGCGACAGCGGCACGGTGACGATCAGCGGCGTGGACGGGCCGGTGCGCAGCGCCGGCCTGCAATTCGCCAGCAGCGGCTATACGCTAGACGGCGACGCGCTCACCCTGGTGGCCGACGCCGTCCACCCCGCGCCGGTCGAAATCCGCGTGGGCGACGGCTCCGCCGCCAGCACGGGCTATACCGCCACGCTGCACAACGTCATCGCGGGCCAGGACGGCCTGCACAAGACCGGCGCCGGCACGCTGGTACTCACCGCCAACAACACCTACCAAGGCATGACCCGGATCTCGGCGGGCACGCTGTCCGTGTCGGCCGACGGCGCCCTGGGCGCGGCGGACAACGCCCTGCACTTCAACGGCGGCGCGCTGGGAACCACGGCGGACATGAACATCGCACGCAACATCGTGCTGGACGGCGCCGGCGCCTTCGACACGGCGGCCGGCACCCGCCTCACGCTCAGCGGTCCCATCGGCGGCGCGGGCGGCCTGCTCAAGACCGGCGCGGGCGTCCTGTCCTTGACCCGCGCCAACAACTACCAGGGCGGCACCACGGTGCGCGCCGGCACGCTGGCCGTGGACGCCACCGGCGCGCTGGGCCAGGGCCCGGTCCGGGTCGATGGCGCCACGCTGAATTTCAACGCGGACAGCAGCGCGCAATCCCTGCGGATCATCAACCGCAATGGCGGCACGACGCAGTTCCTGGCGCAAGCCAGCGCGGGCGAGGCAAGGCTGCATAACGAAGCCGGCGGCACGCTGGTGTTCGCCGACCGCGCCAGCGCCGCCCGGGCCACGCTGGTCAACGGCGATGGCGGCCGGATTCTCCTGCGCGACCAGGCCAGCGCGGACGCCGCCGCCATTCACAATGCCAAGGGCGGCACGCTGGACCTCAGCGGCCTGCGCGCCCCGGGCATCGCCATCGGCGCGCTGGAAAGCGCGGGCGACGTGTTGCTCGGCGGCGCCACGCTCACCCTGGGCGGCCTGGGCATGGACAATTGGATCGCGGGCGTGATCGCCGATGGCGGCGAAGCCGGCGGCGCGGGCGGCAGCCTGGTCAAGGCCGGCACGGGCACGCTGATGCTGAGCGGCGTCAATACCTACACGGGCTCGACCACCGTCCAGCAAGGAACGCTGCTCGTATCGAGCGCGTCGCGGATTGCCGGCCCGGTATCGGTCGCCAGCGGCGCCACCCTGGGCGGCGAGGGCACGGTCGGTTCGACGACCGTGGCGGCGGGAGGCATCCTGGCCCCGGACTACATGGACCGGCAGACCGGCCAGCAGGGCACCGGCACCCTGCGCGTCGCAGGCGACCTGACCCTGGAGGCCGGCTCGACCTACCGGATCGGCACGTCCGCCCACTACGGCGACGCCGGCCGCGTCGAGGTCACGGGCACGGCCACGTTGCTGGGCGGCTCGGTGCTGCATGCGAGCGCCGGCTTCAAGCCCAACTACGACTACACCATTCTCACGGCCGGCAACGGCGTCAATGGCACGTTCGAGAAGGTCACCTCCAACTTCGCCTATCTCGCGCCCAGCCTGGTCTATGCCCCACAGTCGGTAAAGCTGCGCTTCGAGCAGAACCAGTCCTTCGCCGCGCTGGCCCAAACGCCAAACCAGCGCGCCGTGGCCAACGCGCTGGACAGCCTGCCGGCCGACCACCCGCTGCGCGAGCGCATCCTGACCCTGCCCAACGGCGCGCCGCCGGAAGCCTTCAAGAATCTGTCCGGTGAAGCGCATGCCAGCCTCGGCGCCAGCCTGCAGAACACCGTCGCCAGCGCGCGCGCAACGCCGCTGGCCCGCCTGCGCGGCAACCTGAGCGCGCCCCTGCTGCCGGGCGCAGCCACGGCGTCCTCCGGCATGAGCGATGCAGGCGGCCCCGCGAGCGCCCTGCCCTCATCGTCCGCGCAACCGGTCTGGGCCGAATTCCAGGGCAGCCGGCAAACCCTGGATGGCGGCAACGGCGTGGCGGGATCGCGTCAAACCCAGTACGGGCTGTCGATGGGCGCCGATTACGCCGTGGGCTCGGGCTGGCGCCTCGGCGCGGCACTGACCTTCTCGGACGGCAACATCAGCGCCAGCGAGCTCGCCTCCAAGACTCGCGTGAACAGCTACGGCGCGCTGGTCTATGGCGGCAAGGCCTTCGACGCCGGTTCGGGCAAGCTCAATCTGCTGGTTGGCGGCGGCTACACCTGGCATGACCTGGGCTCCGAACGCTCCATCCACGTTGCAGGCCTGAACGAAAAGCTCAAGGCGGACTACGGCGCCAGCACGGCCCAGCTGTTCGCCGAACTGGGCTATGCCATGCCGCTGGACGGCGCCACGCTGGAGCCGTTCGCCGGCATCGCCTGGAGCGACACGCGCACTCGCGGCTTCTCCGAGTCTGGCGGCTCCGCCGCGCTCAGCGGCAAACGCAAGCGCGACGATCTGGCCAATACCAGCCTGGGGTTGCGCGCGCAGGCTCCCGTCTCTCTGGGAACGGCGGAAGGAACCGTGCGCGCCAGCGTCGGCTGGCGTCATGCGCTGGGCAGCGTGCAGACGCGCAGCACTTTGGCCTTCGACGGCGGGCAGCCCTTCACCGTGGCGGGCACGCCCATTGCGCGCAACGCAGCCTTGCTGGAACTGGGCGGCGAGGCATCGATCTCGCGCAACGCCTCGCTGGGGCTGGGCTATTCGGGCCAGCTGTCCAGCGGCGCGCGCGAGCATACCGGCACGGTGAACATGCGCTGGCGGTTCTGAACGCGCGGCGCAGCGCTCACGCCAGCTCCCAGAAAGAACGATCCCCACTCAGCGTATCGCTTCGTGGGGATCGGATGCGACCCATTCACTAACGCCCCCGGCAACCCTGGCAACGATATCCAGGACGCCGGGGCGCTTGCCCTTGTCCGCCCTTACTTCAGCCAGACTCGGGCGTTGCGGAAGATGCGCATCCAGGGGCTGAACGCGCCGCCCTTGTCCGCATTGCCCCACTTCTCGGGCGCCCACGACATCATCACGTTGCGGGTCACGCGTTCCGGGTGCGGCATCATCACGGTGAAGCGGCCGTCGGCGGTGGTGACCGAGGTCAGGCCGCCGGGGCTGCCGTTCGGGTTGAACGGGTAGGCTTCGGTGGGCTGGCCGGCGTTGTCGATATAGCGGACGGCCGCCAGCACGCGGGCGGCGTCGCCCTGCTGCGAGAAGTCCGCATAGCCTTCGCCGTGGGCCACGGCGACCGGCACGCGGGCGCCTTCCATGCCGGCGAAGAAGATCGACGGCGACTTGGCCACTTCGACCATGGACAGGCGCGCCTCGTACTTCTCGGACTGGTTGCGCGTGAAGCGCGGCCAGAATTCGGCGCCCGGGATCATCGGCGCCAGCGCGGCCATCATCTGGCAGCCGTTGCACACGCCCAGCGCGAAAGTGTCGGGGCGCGCGAAGTATGCCGCGAACTGGTCCGACAGCTTGCTGTTGAAGCGGATGGTGCGCGCCCAGCCTTCGCCGGCGCCCAGCACGTCGCCGTAGCTGAAGCCGCCCACGGCCACCAGGCCCTGCACTTGCGCCAGGTCCAGGCGGCCGGACAGCAGGTCGGTCATGTGCACGTCGATGGCTTCGAAGCCGGCGGTGTCGAAGGCCCAGCCCATTTCAACCTGGCTGTTGCAGCCCTGCTCGCGCAGGATGGCCACGCGCGGACGCTTGCCGGTATTGATGAAAGGCGCGGCCACGTCTTCCTGCGGGTCGAAGGCCACGGTCGGGCTCATGCCCGGATCCTTGGCGTCGTTCCAGACGTCCAGCTCGGCCTGGGCGCAGGCCGGGTTGTCGCGGCGGGCCATGATGCGGTAGGACACTTCGCTCCAGGCGCGGCCGAGATCGGCGCGCGGCTGGCCCCAGACCTTCTTGCCGTCGCGGTAGAACTCCACTTCGTCCGCGCCGTTCAGGCCGCCGATGACGTGCGAGTGGGCCGACAGGCCCGCGCCGCGCAGCACCTGCATGACGGCGTCGCGCTGCGATGCCGGCACCTGGATCACGGCGCCCGCCTCTTCCGAGAAGAGAGCCTTGAGCGTCAGTTCTTCGCGCTGCACCTTCACCTGATCCGGGCGGATCTTGTAATCGCCCCAATCCGCCGATTGCGGATCGAAAGTCAGCATGTCCAGGTTCACCGAGATGCCGGTGCGGCCGGCGAAGGCCATTTCGGTCAGCGTGGCGAACAGGCCGCCGTCGGAACGGTCGTGGTAGGCCAGGATGGTGCCGGCCTCGGCCAGGGTGCGGATGGTGACGAAGAACGCGCGCAGGTCTTGCGGGGCGTCGATGTCCGGCACGGTTTCGCCGACCTGGTTGTAGGCCTGCGCCAGGATCGAGCCGCCCATGCGATGGCGGCCGCGGCCCAGGTCGATCAGGATCAGGACGCTGTCGCCGGCGTCGGTGCGCAGCTGCGGGGTCAGGCTGGCGCGCACGTCGGCCACCGGCGCGAAGGCCGTGACGATCAGCGACACCGGCGCCACCACCTGGCGCTGCTCGCCGTCCTGTTCCCAGGACGTCTTCATGGACAGGGAGTCCTTGCCGACCGGGATCGACAGGCCGGTGGCCTGGCACAGTTCGCTCACGGCGGAAACCGTGTCGTACAGCGCGGCGTCCTGGCCGTCCACGCCGCAGGCGGCCATCCAGTTGGCCGACAGCTTGATGTCTTCCAGGCGCGCCACGTCGGCGGCGGCCAGGTTGGTCAGGGCCTCGGCCACGGCCATGCGGCCCGAGGCCGGGGCATCCAGCATGGCGATGGGCGTGCGTTCGCCCATCGACATCGCTTCGCCGCGGAAGCCCTCGTAGTCGGCCAGGGTGACGGCGCAATCCGCCACCGGCACCTGCCACGGGCCCACCATCTGGTCGCGGCTGGACAGCCCGCCCACGGTGCGGTCGCCGATGGTGATGAGGAAGGATTTGTTGGCCACGGTGGGGTGGCGCAGCACGCGGTAGGCGGCTTCGGTCAGGTCGATGCCGGCCAGGTCCAGCGGCTCGGACACGCCGGGCAGGCGGCGGACGTCGCGCGTCATGCGCGGCGGCTTGCCCAGGATCACGTCGATCGGCACGTCCACGGGACGCACTTCGGCCTCGCCTTGCGGGCGGATGGCGTCCAGGCCGGGCAGGCCTTCGCCGTCCACCACGCGCAGCTGGCGCTCCTCGGTGGCCACGCCCACCACCGCGTACGGGCAGCGTTCGCGGCGCGCGATGGCGTCGAAGCGTTCCAGGTCTTGCGGCAGGATCGACAGGACGTAGCGCTCCTGCGATTCATTGCTCCAGATTTCGGCGGGCGACAGGCCCGACTCTTCCAGCGGCACGCGCTTCAGGTCGAAGATGGCGCCGCGGCCCGCGTCGTTGACGAGTTCCGGGAAGGCATTGGACAGGCCGCCCGCGCCCACGTCGTGGATGGCGATGATGGGGTTGTTCTCGGCCTGCTGCCAGCAGCGGTCGATGACTTCCTGGGCGCGGCGTTCCAGTTCGGGGTTGCCGCGCTGGACCGAGTCGAAGTCGAGTTCGGCGGAGTTGCTGCCCATGCTGATGCTGGATGCCGCGCCGCCGCCCATGCCGATGCGAAAGCCCGGGCCGCCCAGCTGGATCAGCAGCGCGCCGGGGGGAATGACGTCCTTGTGCGTCAGGCCGGCGTCGATGCTGCCCAGGCCGCCCGCGATCATGATGGGCTTGTGGTAGCCCCAGCGCGTGCCGCCGGCGGTCTGCTCGAAGGAACGGAAATAGCCCAGCAGGTTGGGCCGGCCGAATTCGTTGTTGAACGCGGCGCCGCCGATGGGGCCGTCGATCATGATGGACAGCGGCGAGGCGATGCGGTCGGGCAGGCCGTGGTGGTCGGCTTCCCAGGGCTGCATGGCATCGTCGAAACGCAGGTGCGACACGGTGAAGCCCGTCAGGCCCGCCTTGGGCTTGGAGCCGCGGCCGGTGGCGCCCTCGTCGCGGATCTCGCCGCCGGCGCCGGTGGAGGCGCCGGGGAACGGCGCGATCGCGGTCGGGTGGTTGTGCGTTTCCACCTTCATCAGCGTGTGCACGGTGGTGTCGCGGCGGATGTAGCGCGCGCCCTCGGCGCCCTCGCCCGCCAGGCCGGGCACGCCGGCCTGGAAGCGCTGCGCGGGGCCGCCTTCCATGATGGCGGCGTTGTCGGAATACGCCACGACGGTGCCGGCCGGCTGCGCGTTGTGGGTGGCGCGGATCATGCCGAACAGCGTGTTGGGCTGTTCCTGGCCGTCGATCACCCACTGGGCATTGAAGATCTTGTGGCGGCAGTGTTCGCTGTTGGCCTGCGCGAACATCATCAGTTCGACGTCGGTGGGGTCGCGCCCCAGGTCGCCGAAGGACTTGGCCAGGTATTCGATTTCGTCGTCCGAGAGGGCCAGGCCCAGCGTGACGTTGGCCTCGACCAGCGCCTGGGCGCCGCGCGCCTGGACGTCCACGGTGCGCATCGGCTTGCCCGCCAGGGGCTGGAACAGCGCCTGGCCGTCGAAGCCGGCGTCCACCACGGTTTCGGTCATGCGGTCGTGCAGGCAGTCGGCCGCGCGCGCCAGCATGGCGTCGTCGAAGGACTTGGCGCCCAGCAGGCCGCGTTCCGGGGTGATCACGTAGCGCACGCCGCGCTCGATGCGGTGCACGGCGGACAGGCCGCAGTTATGGGCGATGTCGGTGGCCTTGCTGGCCCACGGGGAGATCGTGCCCAGGCGCGGGATCACCAGCAGCGCCAGGCTCTTGGCGGGCGCATCGCCCGTGGCCGGCGTGCCGTAGTCCAGCAGCTGGCTCAACTGGCTTTGCTGCTCGGCCGTCAGGGCGGCGTCGGTGCTGACGAAGTGCTCGTAGCGGGCGGATATGTCGGCCACCGGCAGGCCGGCTTCCTTCAACTGCGCCAGGAGGCGTTCGCGACGAAAGGAGGACAGGACGGAGGAACCAGGCAGATGCTGAACTAGGGACACGATGCGGGCGCCGTATAAAGAGAGGAGGAGCAAAACGTGATTTTACCCGTTTAGGGGGTTTTCCCGGAGCTGCCCTTCGATCCGCCCGCGAATGCTCGATTTCGGCTGTTGTTACAAAAGAATTCCGAGCTTTCGGGATGCCGATATTGCATAGCAGCATTCCACCCTGCTCTTTTAGGATTCGGCGTTTTCATGCCGGACCGGCGGTGCCGGCGGCACATTTATGGTGCATCGCACCATGTTGCAGCCATCCCGCACCGCGGGAAAACACGAACTATCGCTCCCACGGCGCGACGGTAGGATGCAGCGACCCCATAAATAAAAATGCATAGCGCCTACCCGCGCGCTGGCCGTCGCCTCACATGTCCCGCCCCGAAGCCCCCGCCGAGCCCGTCGAACCGATCATCCCCGCAGAAACCGATCCCGCCGTAAAAGTGCCGCTGGCCATCGAGGACTGGCTGGCCGTGATCCTGCTGGCCACCCTGGCCATCATTACCTTCCTGAACGTGCTGGTGCGCTATTTCACCGACCAGTCGTTCGCGTGGACGGAAGAGATCTCGGTGTTCCTGCTGATCGTCCTGACCATGGCGGGCGGCAGCGTCGCCTTCGTGCGCAACCACCACATCCGCATCGAGATCCTGGCCGACAACGGCTCGCCGCGCCGCCAGCGCATCATGGCGCTGATCTCCAACGGCTGCGTCCTGGCGTTCTTCCTGCTGCTGACCGTGCTGTCGGTCAAGCTGGTGGCCGACGAATACATCTACGAAGAGACCTCCCCCGCCATCGGCGTGCCGACCTGGTGGTATTCGATCTGGCTGCCGGTCATGGCCGCGGCGATTTCGCTGCGCACCCTCGGCATCCTGCGCCGCATCGCGCGCGCGCCGCTGGCCGCCGACACGGCCCGGGGGGAACAGCCATGATCGCGGCCATCCTCTTTACCGTCTTCATCGTGCTGATGCTGATCGGCGTGCCGGTCGGCGTGGCGCTGGGCCTGGGCGGCACGGTGGCGATCGTGCTGTCCAACCTGGACACGCCCTGGTATGGCCTGTTGACGGTGCCGCAGAACTTCTACGCCGGCCTGGCGAAATACCCGCTGCTGGCCATCCCGATGTTCGTCCTGGTGGGCTCGATCTTCGACCGCTCCGGCGTGGCCAAGCGGCTGGTGGACTTCGCCATCGCCATCGTCGGGCGCGGCCCGGGCATGCTGCCGCTGGTGTCCATCGCGGTGGCCATGTTCCTGGGCGGGATCTCCGGCTCCGGCCCGGCCTGCGCGGCGGCGGTGGGCGCGGTGATGATCACCGCCATGTCGCGCGCCGGCTATCCCGGCTCGTTCTCGGCCGCCGTCGTGGCGGCCGGCGCCGCCACGGACATCCTGATCCCGCCGTCGGTCGCCTTCATCATCTATTCGGTGCTGGTGCCCGGCGCCTCGGTGCCCGCCCTGTTCGCCGCCGGCATGGTGCCCGGCATCCTGGCCGGCCTGGCGCTCATCATCCCGGCCGTGTGGCTGGCCCGCAAGCACAAGATGGGCGGCCTGGAAGCCCACCTGCCGCGCCCGCCCTTCTGGGCCAGCCTGCGCGAAGCCTCGTGGGGCCTGGCCGCGCCGGTCCTGATCCTGGGCGGGATGCGCATGGGCTGGTTCACGCCCACGGAAGCGGCCGTGGTCGCGGTGTTCTACGGCCTGTTCGTCGGCATGTTCATCCACCGCAGCATCAAGCTGCGCGACCTGTTCACCATCTTGCGCGAGGCCGCCGAACTGTCCGCCGTGATCATGCTGGTGGTGACGCTGGCCGGCATCTTCGCCTGGGCGCTGTCCACGCTCAGCGTGATCGATCCGATCACGCACGCCATCGTCAACTCGGGCCTGGGCGAATGGGGCGTGCTGGCGCTCTTGATCCTGCTGCTGATGACCGTGGGCATGTTCCTGGACGGCATCTCCATCTTCCTGATCTTCGTGCCGCTGCTCATGCCCATCGCCAACGCCTATGGCTGGGATCCGGTGTGGTTCGGCGTGATCCTCACCCTGAAGGTGGCGCTGGGCCAGTTCACCCCGCCGCTGGCGGTGAACCTGATGGTGTCCTGCCGCATCGCCCGCGTGCCCATGGAATCCACGGTGCGCTGGGTGGTGTGGCTGCTGGGCGCGATGTTCCTGGTGCTGGTCGCGGTGCTGGTGTTCCCGCAGCTGGCGCTGTGGCTGCCGCACAAGCTGGGTTATTGAGCAGGCGTTACGAGTACGCATTACACAACAACAGACAGACTTGCAAAGAGAGGAGACGCAACATGAAATTCCGCAACTTGATCGGCGCCGCCCTGTGCGCCGCGGCGGTGGTGGGCATGGCGCCCGCCCACGCGCAGAACTACAAGCCCGAGTACAAGCTGTCGATCGTCGTCGGCACCACCTTCCCGTGGGGCCAGGGCGCGGAAATCTGGTCCAACCTGGTCCGTGAGCGCACCCAGGGCCGCATCAACATCAAGGTGTATCCCGGCACCTCGCTGGTGCAGGGCGACCAGACCCGCGAATTCACCGCCATCCGCCAGGGCGTGATCGACATGGCCGTGGGCTCCACCATCAACTGGTCGCCGCAGGTCAAGCAGCTGAACCTGTTCTCCCTGCCCTTCCTGATGCCCGACTACGCCGCCATCGACGCGCTGGTGCAAGGCGACGTGGGCCGCGAAATGTTCAAGCTCATCGAAAAGGCGGGCGTCGTGCCGCTGGCCTGGGGCGAGAACGGCTACCGCCAGCTGAGCAACTCCAAGCACCAGATCAAGAAGCCCGAGGACATGAAGGGCATGAAGCTGCGCGTGGTGGGTTCGCCGCTCTACATCGACACCTTCACCGCGCTGGGCGCCAACCCCACGCAGATGAGCTGGGCCGACGCGCAGCCCGCGCTGGCCAGCGGCGCCGTGGACGGCCAGGAAAATCCCCTGTCCATCTACACCGGCTCCAAACTCTACACCGTGGGCCAGAAGAACCTGACCCTGTGGAACTACGTGGCCGACCCGCTGATCTTCGTGGTCAACCGCGAGGTCTGGAATTCCTGGTCCGAAAAGGACCGCGACATCGTGCGCCAGGCCGCGCTGGACGCCGCCAAGCAGCAGATCGTGATCGCCCGCAAGGGCGTGACGCCCGAGGATCCTTCGCTGCTGAAGGAGATCGAGGGCCACGGCGTCACCGTGACCTCGCTGTCCGCGGCCGACCACGAAGCCTTCGTGAAGATCACGAAGCCCGTCTATGACAAGTGGAAGAAGCAGATCGGCGAAGACCTGGTGAGCCTGGCCGAGAAGTCGATCGCCAACCGCAAGAAGTAAATCCGCGACACGCGGACCCGCAAGAACACTGCAAGCCCCAGGGGAACCGGCGGCGCAAGCCGCCAACCGAGGCAGGGACATCAGATCCCGCCCGCCAACGGGCGCCGGCCACAAGCTGGCGCCCGTATTTTTTTGGGCGCGCCGCGAGCGTCCGGGCGCCCCCCGCCCGGCTACTCCGGATACGCGACTTCCAGGATGTCCAGCTCCTCGATCCCGCCCGGCGTGCGCAGGACCACGGTATCGCCTTCCCTGGCCTTGATCAGGGCGCGCGCCACCGGGGAAATCCAGCTGATCTTGCCGGCCAGGGGCTCGGCCTCGTCGACGCCCACGATGGTCACGCGGTGTTCCTCGCCGGCCTTGTCGGAATACAGCACCGTGGCGCCGAAGAACACCTGGTCGCGATTGGGCTGGGCGGCGGGGTCGACGACCTCGGCGATGTCCAGCCGCTTGGTCAGGAAGCGCATGCGGCGGTCGATTTCGCGCAGGCGCTTCTTGCCGTAGAGATAGTCGCCGTTCTCGGAACGGTCGCCGTTGGACGCGGCCCAGGACACCACCTGCACGACGGCCGGGCGCTCCACGTTCATCAGCTGCGTCAGCTCGCCGCGCAGGCGTTCGTAGCCGCCGGGCGTCATGTAGTTCTTGGTTCCCGCCGGCAGCGCCTGGGCCTGCGGCAGGTCGTCGTCGTCCTCGTGATCGGACTCTTTAACAAAAGCTTTGTTCATGGCGGTTGCGCCGCTCGGGCGCGGTCATAGTCGATAGCTTGGAAGGCAAGGCGGCGGCGCCGCCGCCCGCGTCAGAACCAGTCGTGCCAGACCGGCTTAAGATCGGAGGGCAGCGCCGGCAGGCGGCCCAGGTCCATCCGGCTTTCCTTCGGGCTGTGGAAGTCGGACCCGCGCGACGCCAGGAACCCGTAGCGGCGCGCCACGTCGGCATACTGGCGCGCTTCCTCGGCCGTATGGCTGCCGGTGTTGACCTCGATGCCCACGCCGCCCAGCTGCAGGAATTCGTCGAACAGCGCGGCGAACTGCAAGGGCGTGTACTTGTAGCGGCCCGGATGCGCGATGACGGCCAGCCCGCCCGCGCCGCGTATCCAGCCCACCGCCTCCGCCAGCGTGGCCCATTGCATGGGCACGTGGCCGGGGCGGTCGTCGCCCAGATGCTTGTTGAAGACGGTCTGCACGTCGGGGCAGTACCCGGCCTCGACCAGGTAGCGCGCGAAGTGCGTGCGGCTGATGAGCTCCGGGTTGCCGGCGAACGGCAGCGCGCCTTCGTAGGCGCCCGGCATGCCCATGTCCGCCAGGCGCTCTCCGATGCGCTTGGCGCGTTCGGCGCGGCCGGCGCGGGTTTTGCGCAGCCCTTCGATCAGGACGGTGTTTTCGGGATCGAAACGCAGCCCCACGATATGCACCGTCAGGCCCGCCCACGTGACCGAGATCTCGACGCCGGTGGCGAAATCCATGCCGACCTCGCGCGCCGCGCTGGCGGCTTCCGCCAGGCCGCCGACTTCATCGTGGTCGGTCAGCGCCCAGACGTCCACGCCGTTGGCGCGCGCGCGCTGCGCCACATCGCGCGGCGCGAGCGCGCCGTCCGAGACGGTGGAATGGCAATGCAGGTCGATATTCAGGGTACGCGCGTTCATGGGCCTATTGTAGAGAAGGCCCGCCGACGTGGATAGCGCCCTGTCCGTCCCTGGTTTGGCGGGGTGACGCCAGGGCCTGTGCAAAGGCTCGATTTGGTATGAACGGGCCCTAAGCCAGCAGGAAGGCCGCCACCGGCTCCACCTGCTCGTCGGCGATCAGGGTGGGCGCGTGGCCCACGCCGCGCACCTCGTGCGCCTGGGCGCGCGGGTTGCGCGCCAACATCTCCTCGACCGTGGCGCGCGTCAGCAGGTCCGACCGTTCGCCGCGCACGATCAGCACCGGGCAGGCCACGGTGTCATAGGCGCGCCACAGGATCTGCTCGCCGGCGGCCAGTTCCTCGGGCGTCTGCGCGGCCAGGGCCTGCGACAACGCCAGGTCATAGTGCTTGACCCATTTGCCGCCCTGCTCCGGGTAGAGATAGCGGGCCAGGTCGGCCCATTGCGCGTCCGTGTGCGGGCCGAAGGTCTCCGAATTGGCGCGCATCGTCGCCACGGCCTCTTCGAACGATGCGAATTCGCCGGGCTCGCCCACGTACTGGCCGATGCGGGCCAGCGCGCCGGTTTCCAGCCGCGGGCCGACGTCGTTGAGCACCAGCTTGTCCAGGCGCACGCCTTCGCCGGGCGGCAGCATGCCCGCATGCGGCCGCAAGGCCAGCATGGCCTGGGCGAACACCGCCGCGCCGGAGAGCGCCAGCCCGATCAGCCCGCCCATGGAGGTGCCCAGCCACGCCAGTCGCGCCGGCCGCAGCCGGGCGATCAGGGTCACCATGTCGGACACGTATTGCGGCACCGTGTAGAACGCCGGATTGGACAGCCAGTCCGAGCGGCCCCGGCCCACCACGTCGGGGCAGACCACGCGGTAGCGGCCGGCCAGGCGGCGGGCCAGCGTGTCGAAATCCCGGCCGCTGCGGGTCAGGCCGTGCACGCAGACCAGCACCTGGTCGTTGGCGGGATCGCCCCATTCCCAATAGGCCATGCGATGCAGGCCCGCCGGGCTGGCGCAAGTGACAAATTCCAAACGGGGTTCCAGGCTGGCGTCCACCATCGATACACTCCACGAATCCGTGCGCGCCGATACGGCGGCGCGCTAGGCCGGTATCTTATAGGACGGCGACGGGGCGCGTAGTGTAATCGCGCCGGGCGTGCCGGCGCATGACAGCCGCTCGGACAGCGGCATCCGGGCCACGGTCCTGGACTATCGGCGCGGTCGTCGCTACGATCATCCCATCCGGATCGACGCCCCGCCCGCCGGGCGGCCAGGGAATTGCGGTTGCCTATCGGCGCGATCCAATCATTAAATTGGAGTTGCCCGGCCTTTCGCGCCACAGTTCAGAGTCTCAGCATTGCCAGATCAGTCTTCCCAAAATTGATATGGAGTCCGTATGCAGCAAAGCAGTCCCGCCACCCCGCTAGCCACCGACGATCGCGCGGTCGCCCTCCCTCCCCCCGAAGCCCCCAAAGTGTTGCAGGACGTCCTGGCCCGAGCCGACGTCCAGATCAACGGCACGCGCCCCTGGGACATCCATGTGCACGACAAGCACATGTACGACCGCGTCTTCGCGAGCTGGTCGCTGGGCCTGGGCGAGTCCTACATGGATGGGGAATGGGACTGCGACGAGCTCGACGAACTGTTCACCCGCCTGTTGCGCGCCGACATGGGGTCGGCGGCGCTGGGCCTGGCGCGCGTCAAGCTGATCGCCGAGCACCTGCGCCACAAGCTGTTCAACCTCCAGTCCAAGCACCGCGCCTTCGAGGTCGGCAAGCAGCACTATGACGCCGGCAACGACGTGTTCGAAGCCATGCTGGACAGCCGCATGATCTATTCCTGCGCCTACTGGGAAAACGCCGGCACGCTGGAGGAAGCGCAACTGGCCAAGCTGGACATGATTTGCCGCAAGCTGCAGCTCAAGCCGGGCGAAACCCTGCTGGACATCGGCTGCGGCTGGGGCGGGCTGGCCAAGTTCGCGGCCGAGCGCTATGGCGTCAAGGTCACCGGCGTGACCGTCTCCAAGGAACAGCTGGCGCTGGCGCAGGAACGCGTGAAGGGCCTGCCCGTGGAACTGCTGCTGCAGGATTACCGCGACCTCCAGGGCAGCTTCGACAAGGTGGTGTCGGTGGGCATGTTCGAACACGTGGGCCCCAAGAACTACGACACCTACTTCAGCCACGTGCAGCGCCTGATGGCGCCGGACGGCGCATTCCTGCTGCACACCATCGGCATCGCGTCCACCAGCCAGAGCACCGACCCCTGGATCGACCGCTACGTCTTCCCCAACGGCAAGCTGCCCTCGGCGCGCGAGATCGCGACGGCCGTGGAAGGCCGCTTCATCATCGAGGACTGGCACAACTTCGGCGCCGACTACGACCGCACGCTGATGGCGTGGTGGGAGAACTTCGAGCGCGCCTGGCCCGAGCTCGAACCGCGCTACGGCACGCGCTTCTACCGCATGTGGAAATACTATCTGATGTGCTGCGCGGGCTTCTTCCGGTCGCGCGAGGGCCAGCTCTGGCAGGTGATGCTGACCCATCCGCAACGCCGGGACACGTACCGCTCGCTGCGCTGAGCGCGGCGGCGCCCCGCGGATCCGGGCGTCCGCCGCCGATGGGCGGCCCGCCCGGATGACTCCACGCCTTACGCGCCTGCCGCCGCGTCCTCGCGCATCATCTCCGCCGCGCGCTCCGCGATCATGATGGTCGGGGAATTGGTGTTGCCCGAGGTGATCAGCGGCATGACCGAAGCGTCGGCGATGCGCAGTCCTTCCAGGCCGTGCACCCGCAGCCGCGCGTCCACCACCGCGCCGCCGTCGGCATCGCGTCCCATGGCGCAGGTGCCCACCGGATGGAAGATGGTGGTGCCGATCTTGCCGGCCGCCTCGCGCAGCTCGGCTTCCGTCTGGAAGGCCGGCCCGGGCAGCCATTCCTGCGGCCGGTAGCGCGCCAGCGCGGGCGCCGCGGCGATCCGGCGCACCAGGCGGATGGAGTCCGCCGCCACGCGCAGGTCTTCCTCGGTGCTGAGATAGTTGGGCGCGATGACGGGCGCCAGGCCCGCGCCCGGCGAGCCCTGCACGTGCACGCTGCCGCGCGAGGTGGGCCGCAGGTTGCACACGCTGGCGGTGAAGGCATCGAAGCCGTGCAGGGGTTCGCCGAAGGCGCCCAGCGACAGCGGCTGGACGTGGAACTCCACGTTGGCGCGCGCCTGGCCGGGGTCCGACTTGGCGAACGCGCCCAGTTGCGACGGCGCCATGCTCATCGGCCCGCTGCGATTGACCAGGTATTCGAGGCCGATGCCGGCCTTGCCCCACCAGGTCGAGGCGATGCGGTTGAGCGTCTTGACGCCGCTTACCTTGAGGATGACCCGCAGTTGCAGATGGTCCTGCAGGTTCTCGCCCACGCCGGGCAAGGCGTGGCGCAGCGCGATGCCGCTTTCGCGCAGCCGGGCCGGTTCGCCCACGCCCGACAGTTCCAGCAATTGCGGCGTGTTCACGGCCCCGGCGGACAGCACCACCTCGCGGCTCGCCCGCACGCCGACGCTGGCGCCGCCGCGCCGCAGCTGCACGCCCACGCAGCGCTTGCCTTCGAAGAGCAGATGTTCGGCCTGCACGCCGGTTTCCACGCGCAGGTTGGCGCGCTTGCGCGCCGGCCGCAGGAAGGCCTTGGACGTGTTCCAGCGCCAGCCGCGGCGCTGGTTCACTTCGAAATAGCCGCTGCCGAAGTTGTCGCCCCGGTTGAAATCCTGCACGCGCGGAATGCCCTCCTGCTCCGCCGCGGCGGCGAAGGCTTCCAGGATGTCCCAGCGCAGCCGTTGCGGCTCCACCCGCCATTCGCCGCCGGCGCCGTGGCAGTCGTCGCCCCCGCGGTGGTGATCTTCGCTGCGCTTGAACACCGGCAGCACCTGGTCCCACCCCCAGGCCGGATCCCCCGACAGGGCGGCCCAGTCCTCGTAGTCCTGGCGCTGGCCGCGCATATAGATCATGCCGTTGATCGACGAGCAGCCGCCCAGCACCCGGCCGCGCGGATAGATCAGGGAGCGGCCGCCCAGGCCGGGCTCGGCCGCGGTGCGGTACATCCAGTCCGTGCGCGGGTTGCCGATGCAGTGCAGGTACCCCACGGGGATGTGGATCCAGTGGTAGTTGTCGCGCCCGCCGGCCTCCAGCAGCAGCACCCGCAACGCCGGATCCTGGCTCAACCGGTTGGCCAGCACGCAGCCGGCCGACCCCGCGCCCACGATGATGTAGTCGTACGTCTCCATAAGCTCTTCTTATCTGCTTGCCGGGGCAATGCGTCCGCCGGCGGGGTGAGCCGACCCGGCTGCGGCACAGGGCGCGCGCCGGGCATCTGCCGTGACTCTGGCGCAGGCCCGCGCAACTGTCCAATGATTTGTTGAAAAACACCTTATAAGCAACTCTAATAATGCCCAGCGCCCTTCTCCTGGACTGCCCATGGACCTGAAGCACATCCGCACTTTTGCCGCCGTCGCCCGCGAAGGCAACCTCACGCGCGCGGCCGAGCATCTCCACCTGACCCAGCCCGCGCTGAGCCTGCAGCTGAAGAACTTCCAGGAAGCCCTGGACCTGACGCTGTTTTCGCGCACCGCCCAGGGCCTGGCCCCCAATGCCGACGGCCGGGCGCTGCTGCCGTCGGCGCAGCGGATCCTGGATGCCCTGGAGGATTTCCAGCGCGCCATCGGCGCCCTGCGCGATACCGTCCAGGGCGAACTGCGCATCGGCACGATTCTCGACCCCGAATTCCTGCGGCTGGGCGCCACCCTGCAATACCTGGTGGAGCACTATCCCAAGATCCGGCCCACGCTGCGCCATGGCATGTCGGGGTCGGTGGGACGGCAGGTCCGCTCGGGCGAACTGGACGCGGGCTTCTTCCTGGGCCCGCAAGCCGGCAACGGCGGCTCGCCCGGGGTGGAGGCGCTGCCCCTGGCCTCGTTCGCGTACTGCGTGGTCGCCCCCAAGGGCTGGGGCGCCCAGGTGGCCGGCCGGGGCTGGGCCGAGATCGCCGCCCTGCCCTGGATCTGGACCCCGCCGGATTCCGTGCACCACCGCCTGCTGTCGGACCGGTTCGCCGCGCTGGGCATCGCGCCCAACGCGGTGGCCGAAGTGGACCAGGAGTCGTCCATGCTGGACCTGGTGCGTTCCGGCGTCGGGCTGTCGCTGGCGCGCGACTCCATCGCGCTGCGCGAATCGCAGGCCAACGGCCTGCTGCTGGTGAAGGGCCTGTCGATCCAGGCCGAGCTGTCCTTCATCACCCAGGCGGCCCGGCGCGAGGATCCGCTGGTGGCCGCCGCCTTCTCCGCCGTGCGGGCCGCCTTCGGCTGAACGCCCGCGCCGTGCTGCACTGCGCCAAACAGGTGCGGCGCGCACAGGACTATGCACCGGCTTGATGCGGCGGCCCTTCCCGCCGCGGCCGCCCCGCGGCCTTCGTCCGCCCGCTTCCGCTCACTCTTCGCCCCGCGCTCCCCGGCATTCCGCCTCAAGGCGGGCCCAGGCCGCATTCCTGGCACGGACTTTGCTTGATGTCTGGCATGCGGGCCGCAAGGCCGGCAAGACAACTTGAGCAATACCGGCAAAGGCGCCCCGACCGCAAGGTCCAGGGCGCTTTTCGTCTTCTGAAACCTGAATATCCAAGCCCGGGGATATCCCATGAACGTATCGGCCACATCCGACTCCCTGCAGACCCTCGTCGTCATCGGCAACGGCATGGTGGGCCACCATTGCGTCGAGCAGCTGGTTGCCCTCGGCGCCCTGGAGCGCTACCGCATCCATGTGTACGGCCAGGAAAGCCGCCGCGCCTATGACCGCGTGCACCTGTCCGAATACCTGAACGGACGCGACGCCGACTCGATGGCGCTGGGCGACGCGGCGCTCTACGAGCGGGACGGCGTGATGCTGCACCTGGACGCCGCCGTCCTGGAGATCGACCGGCACCGCCGCGAGATCGTCACCCCGCTGGGCCGCCAGGCCTATGACAAGCTGGTCCTGGCCACCGGATCCTATCCTTTCGTGCCGCCGATCGCGGGCGCGGAAGGAACGTCGCGGCTCGTGTATCGCACGCTGGACGACCTGGACCTGATCCGCGAGGCCGCCCGCGGCGCCCGCCGCGGCGTGGTGGTCGGCGGCGGGCTGCTGGGCCTGGAGGCGGCCAACGCGCTGAAGTCGCTGGACCTGGAGGCGCACGTAGTGGAATTCGCGCCGCGCCTGATGCCGGTGCAGCTGGACGAAGCCGGCGGCGCCGCGTTGCGCGCCCGCATCGAATCGCTGGGGGTGGGCGTGCACCTGTCGCGCGCCACGCAGGACATCCGGCCCGGCACGCAATACCGCTACCGCATGCGCTTCGCCGAAGGCGCCGCGCTGGAAACCGACCTGATCGTGTTCTCGGCCGGCATCCGGCCGCAAGTGACGCTGGCCCGCAAGGCCGGGCTGACGCTGGCCGAGCGCGGCGGCGTGGCCGTGGACGATTACTGCCGCAGCAGCGACGAGCACATCTACGCCATCGGCGAATGCGCGGCCTGGAACGGCAGCGTGTTCGGCCTGGTGGCGCCCGGCTACCAGATGGCGCGCATCGCGGCGGCGGCGCTGTGCGGCCAGGCGCCCCAACCCTTCGCCGGCGCCGACCTGTCCACCAAGCTCAAGCTGCTGGGCGTGGACGTCGGCTCCATCGGCGACGCGCACGGCGCGACGCCCGGCGCGCGCAGCTATCGCTACATCGACGAAGCCGGCGCCGGCTACCGCCGCCTGGTGGTGTCGGCCGACGGCAAGCGCGTGCTGGGCGCCGTCCTGGTCGGCGACAACAGCTACTACGACACACTGCTGCAATACGTGCAGAACGGCATCGCGCCCCCCGCCGATCCCGCCAGCCTGATCCTGCCCCAGGGGCAGGCCGCCCCGCTGCTGGGCGTGGATGCGCTACCCGCCTCGGCCACCGTCTGTTCCTGCCACAACGTCAGCAAGGGCGCCATCCGCGACGCCATCGGCGGCGGCTGCGCGGACCTGGCCGCCGTCAAGAGCTGCACCCGCGCGGCCTCGGGCTGCGGCGGCTGCGCCGGCCTGCTCAAGCAGGTGGTGGAGCACGAACTGGCCGCCCGCGGGATCGCGGTCGACAAGAGCCTGTGCGAGCACTTCGCCTACACCCGCCAGGAGCTGTACGCCATCGTGCGCGTCGGCAACATCGAGACCTTCGACGAGTTGCTGGCCAGCCACGGCCGGGGCCAGCTGGGCTGCGACATCTGCAAGCCGGCCGTGGGCTCCATCCTCGCGTCCTGCTGGAACCGCCCCATCCAGGATCCCGCCCTGGTGCCGCTGCAGGACACCAACGACACCTTCATGGCCAATATGCAGAAGAACGGCACCTATTCGGTGGTGCCGCGCATTCCCGCCGGCGAAATCACCCCCGACGGGCTGATCGCCATCGGCGCCGTCGCCAAGAAGTACGGCCTGTACACCAAGATCACGGGCGGCCAGCGCATCGACCTGTTCGGCGCGCAACTGCACGAACTGCCCGGCATCTGGGGCGAACTGATCGCCGCGGGCTTCGAGACCGGCCACGCCTACGGCAAATCCACGCGCACGGTGAAATCCTGCGTGGGCAGCACCTGGTGCCGCTACGGCGTGCAGGACAGCGTCCGCATGGCGCTGGACATCGAGCACCGCTACAAGGGCCTGCGCTCGCCGCACAAGCTGAAGTTCGCCGTCTCCGGCTGCACCCGCGAATGCGCGGAAGCGCAGAGCAAGGACATCGGCGTGATCGCCACCGAGAACGGCTGGAACCTGTACGTCTGCGGCAACGGCGGCATGCGGCCGCGCCATGCCGAACTGTTCGCCACTGACCTGGACGACGCCACGCTGATCCGCGTCATCGACCGCCTGCTGATGTTCTACATCCGCACCGCCGACAAGCTGCAGCGCACCTCCGTGTGGCGCGAGTCGCTGGAGGGCGGGCTGGACTACCTGAAGCAGGTGGTGCTGGAAGACAGCCTGGGCCTGTGCGCCGAACTGGAGGCCCAGATGCAGCTGGTGGTGGACCGCTACGAATGCGAGTGGGCCAACGCGCTGAACGATCCGGAAAAGCTCAAGCGCTTCCGCACCTTCGTCAACGACCGCGGCCCCGACCCCGACATCCAGTTCGTGCAGGAACGCGGCCAGCCCCGGCCCGCGCCCGCCCGCGTCATTCCCATTGCCGAGGAGATTGCCTGATGGACACCCTTGCCCACCCCACCAAAGCCTGGCGGCCCGTCTGCCGCCGCCAGGACCTGGTCCCCAACTCCGGCGTGGTGGCGCTGGTCGACGGGGTGCAGATCGCGCTGTTCTACGTGCCGCAAGCCGCGGACGGCGACGTCTACGCCGTCGAGAACCGCGACCCGCGCTCCGGCGCCAACGTCATCGGCCGCGGCATCGTCGGCCACCTGGGCGGCGAGCTGGTGGTCGCCTCGCCGCTCTACAAGCAGCACTTCCGCCTGGCGGACGGAAGCTGCGTGCAGTACCCCGACCAACCGCTGCGCGCCTGGCGCGCGCGGCTCAACGCCGACGCGGTGGAAATCCGCTGAGGCCCAGGCCCCCCAGTTCCCGATCCCTCCAGAAACAGGAAGCCATCATGTCCTACATTGTCCCTGCCGAATTCGTCACCAAGATGGTGGATGCCGGCGAATCCAAGATCTACATGGCCACCCGCGACGCGCTCATCCGCGCCTACATGGCCGGCGCCATCCTGGCGCTCTCGGCGGTATTCGCCGTCACCGTCTCCGTGCAGACCGGCACGCCCATCCTGGGCGCGGCGCTGTTCCCGGTCGGCTTCTGCATTCTCTACCTGATGGGGTTCGACCTGCTGACCGGCGTGTTCGTCCTCACGCCGCTGGCCCTCATGGACCGCCGCCCCGGCGTGACGCTCAAGGGCGTGCTGCGGCATTGGGGCGTGATCTTCGTGGGCAATTTCCTGGGCGCGCTGACGGTGGCCTTCCTGATGGCCATCGTGTTCACCTACGGGTTCTCGACGCCGCCCAGCAAGGTCGGCGAGGTCATTTCCCACATCGGCGAGAACCGCACCCTGGGCTACAAGGAATACGGCGCGGGCGGCATGCTGACGATCTTCGTGCGCGGCGTGCTGTGCAACTGGATGGTGTCGCTGGGCGTCGTCGGCGCCATGATCTCCACCACGGTCAGCGGCAAGGTGATCGCCATGTGGATGCCCATCATGCTGTTCTTCGCCATGGGATTCGAGCACTCCGTGGTGAACATGTTCCTGTTCCCCTCGGCGCTGATCCTGGGCGGCAACTTCTCGATCATGGACTACATGGTCTGGAACGAGATCCCCGTGGTGCTGGGCAACCTGATCGGCGGCCTGTCGCTGACCGGCCTGACCCTCTACACCACCCACATGAAGACCGCGCCCAAGCGCAGCTTCAACTGAAGCACCGCGGGAGCAGCCAGCCATGGACGCGCGCGCCGGCGGCGAACCCGCCACCCTCAGGGTGGCGGCGGGCCAGCACACGGAACCGGGAAGAAAGGCCGTCAACCAGGACTTCCACGGCCTGTGCCTGCCCGGCGAGCCGCTCCTGGGCGCCAAGGGCATCGCCGTCGCGCTGGCCGACGGCATCGGCAGCAGCAACGTCAGCCACATCGCCAGCGAGACCGCGGTCGCGAGCTTCCTGGAAGACTATTACTGCACGCCCGAGACCTGGTCGGTGAGAAAGTCGGCGCAGAAGGTGCTGGGCGCGGCCAATGCCTGGCTGCATGCCCAGACCCGCCAGCGCCACGACCCGGACCGCGACCGCGGCTACGTCTGCGCCATGACGGTCATGGTGCTGAAGTCCACCACCGCCCACATCCTGCACGTCGGCGACGCCCGCATCTACCGCCTGCGCAATGGCGCGGTGGAACAGCTGACCGAAGACCACCGCGTCTGGATCGCGCGCGGCAAGAGCTGCCTGGGCCGGGCGCTGGGGCTGGCGCCGCACCTGGAGATCGACTACCACACCCAGCCCCTGGAAGCGGGCGACGTGTTCCTGCTGGCAACCGACGGCGTGCACGAGCACGTCGGCGCGCAGGACATGGCGGACGCCGTCGCCGCCCACCCCCACGCCCTGGACGACGCCGCCCGCGCGCTCGCGCGGCTGGCCCTGGAACGGGGCAGCGAGGACAACCTCACGATACAGATCGTGCGCGTCGACGCCCTGCCCTCGCGCCAGGCCGGCGAAATCGCCCGCTATAGCCGCGACCTGCCCTGCCCGCCGCTGCTGGCCGCGGGCCAGGAATTCGAGGGCTTCCTCATCCTCGACGAGCTGCATGCCAGCAGCCGCAGCCACGTCTACCTGGCCCGCGACCTCGCCGGCGGCGGACAGGCCGTCATCAAGATCCCCTCGCTCGACCTGCGGCACGACCCGGCCTACCTGGAACGGCTGCTGACCGAAGAGTGGATCGCCCGGCGCATCGACAGCCGCCACGTGGCGCGGGCCTGGCCGCGCGCGGGCCGGCGCGGCTACCTGTACACCGTCAGCGAGTACGTCCCCGGCCAGACCCTGGCGCAATGGATGGCGGCCCATCCCCGGCCGGCGCTGGAACCCGCGATCGCGATCATCGAACAGATCGCCCGCGGCCTGCAGGCCTTCCACCGCCTGGACCTCGTGCACCAGGACCTGCGGCCGGAGAACGTCATCATCACGGCGGACGGCACCGCCAAAATCATCGACCTGGGGTCCGCCACGGCCGCCGGCATGGAAGAACTCGCCCATGCCGACGACGGCGCGCCGCCCATGCTGGGCACCGCCCAGTACGCCGCGCCCGAGTACTTCCTGGGCGAGGCCGGCACGCCGCGGTCGGACCTCTATTCGCTGGCCGCGATGCTCTACCAGATGCTGTCGGGCCGGCTGCCCTACGGCGCCGACGTGGCCCGCGCCCGCAGCCGCGCCGCGCAGCTGCGGCTGAACTATGTCTCGGTCCTGGACCGGGAGCGCGAGATCCCGGCCTGGGTCGACAACGTGCTCAGCCGCGCCCTGCATCCGGATCCGCGGGCCCGCACGCCCGAGCTGTCCGAATTCACCCACGCGCTGCGCCATCCCGCCGAAGCCGCCCGCGGGAGCGAACGCCTGCCCTTGCTGGAACGCAACCCCGTGGCCTTCTGGAAAGGGCTGAGCCTGCTCCTGGCCATCGTGATCGCGGTCCTATCCTTCAAACCCTGAACCGATATGGAATGCCTGCCATGAACCCTACTGTGTGGCTGATCGGCGCGGGTCCGGGAGACCCGGAGCTGCTGACCCTCAAGGCGGTCAAGGCGCTGGCCCGGGCCGACGTGGTCCTGGTCGACGACCTGGTCGATCCGCAAGTCCTGCAATACTGCCCCCAGGCCCGCATCGTGCGCGTGGGCAAGCGCGGCGGCTGCCGCTCCACGCCGCAGGACTTCATCCAGCGCCTGATGCTGCGCTATGCCCGCCAGGGGCTGCGCGTGGCGCGCCTGAAAGGCGGCGACCCCTGCATCTTCGGCCGCGGCGGCGAAGAAGCGCAGTGGCTCAGCGACCGCGGCGTGGCCTGTGAAATCGTCAACGGCATCACCGCCGGGCTGGCCGCGGCAAGCGCCAGCGGCATCCCGCTGACGCAGCGCGGCCTGGCCCAGGGCGTTACACTGATCACCGCCCATTCCCAGGACGGCAGCACGCCGGACTGGTCCGGGCTGGCGCGCAGCGGCACGACGCTGGTGGTCTACATGGGAGTGGCGAAGGTGAACGACATGAGCAGCCAGCTGCTGGCGGCCGGCATGGCCGCCGACACTCCCGTCGCGATGATCGAGCGCGCCTCCCTGCCCGGCCAGCGCCTGTGCCCGTCCACGCTGGTCGACATGGCGCGGGACGCGGAGGCCTTCCAGCTTCGCAGCCCCGCCGTTCTCGTGATCGGCCAGGTCGCCGCGTGCCGCGTGCTCGGCATCGCCGACGCGCCCGCCGAGGCGGCCCCGCCGCTGCGCCGGCTGGCCTGACTTCCCGCGCAAGGGCACGCCATGGCCGAACGCCACATGCCGCCTCCGCTGCGCTTCCTGCTGGCCGCGCGCCGCAGCGAGCTCCATGGCCTGGAAGCCCTGGCCGGCACCTGTGAACTGGTGCTGAAGATCAGCGCGCTGGTGCATGCGCTGCAAAAGGAACGCGGCTATTCCAACCTGACGCTGTGCGGCGACGACGAGCGCCTGCTGCCCGCGCTGGCCGGTCTGAGCGACGAGGCCGGCGCCGTCGAGGGCGACGCGCGCGCTTTCCTGGACGGGCTGGAGACCGGCGCCGCGGCGGGCGCCGGCCGTGCCCGCCTGCTCAATTGCATCGCCTATGCCCTGTTCCGGCTGGACGAACTGCCACGCCTTCGCCGTCAGGTGCGCGACCGGCGCGTGCCGGCGCACGAGGCCGACTCGCGTTTCACGCTGGTGATCGCCAGCCTGCTTGCCGTGGTCGTCGAAGCCGCCGACTCCGCGCTCGACGCCGGCGTCACCCGCAACCTGGTGGCGCTGCTGAACTTCATGCAGGGCAAGGAACTGAGCGGCCAGGAACGCGCCTGCGGCGTCATGGGTTTTACGGCCGGCTGGTTCAGCGACGAGCAGAAAGCCCGCATGCTGGGCCTGGCCGCCAACCAGGCGCGCAGCTTCGACAGCTTCGCGCAATACGCTCAGGACGCGCCCCTGCAATGCTGGGAGCAGGCCCGCCAGCACGACCCGCAGGTCCAGCGCATGCGCGACATGGCGCAGCGCACCTCGGACACGCAGCGCGTCGACGGCAGCCTGGCCGGCCTGTGGTTCGACCTCTGCACCGCGCGCATCGACGCCATGCGCGACATGGAAACCCGGCTGGCCCATGACCTGGCGCAGCACTGCGCCCGGCGCATCGCCGAAACCCGCCAGGAACTGGACGACCGCCGCCTGCTGCTCAGCCGCTACGCCGACCACGCCAGCGGCCGCGCGCCCAGCCTGGTCTTCAGCGTGCAGAGCCGGATCCTGGACGCGCCCCCCCAGGACGGCGTGGGCAAGGAACTGGAGCGTTCGATCCTGGACATGATGCGCGAGCAGGCTCTGCGCATGCAGCGCGCCGACGACGCCCTGAGCAGCGTGCGCGGCGCGCTGGACGAAAGCAAGCGCATCGACCGCGCCAAGCTGCTGCTGATCAGCCGCTACGGCCTCGCCGAGCCTGCCGCGCACGAGCGGCTGCAACGTGCCGCGATGGACGGCGGACTGTCGCTGGCGGAAGCCGCGCGGCGGATCGTCGAACAGCTGGGCGAGGGCTGAGCGCCCGCCCGGCGCCTCAACCCAGCCCGATGCGCCGGGCGCCATCCCGGAACAGGGCCTCGGCCTCCGGGCTGAGGTGGAACGCCGCCAGGAAATCCTCGATGCGATAGGACGGCACCGTCTTGCGGATCGAGGCCAAGAGCTCGGATGCCTCCTGGACCCTCCCGATCATGGCAAGGCAGCAGGCGGCGATCGCCAGGATATGCACATGGGCGTTGACGCGGGCCGCCGCCTGCACGGCCCAGTCGGCGGCTTCGTCGAGCCGGCCCAGGCGAACCAGCGCGATCGCGCGGACGGCCAGCATGCCGAACAGCAGCGGGTCGAAGGGACTCAGCCGGCGCGAATGGTCGGACGAGCCGATCGCCGCCTCGGCGTCGCCCGACTGGCAGTTGACGAACCCGAGCGTGTAATGCGCCAGCGCGAAGTTCGGGCTCAGGTCCACCGCGCGCTGCAATTCGGTCAGCGATTGGTCCTGGCGGCCGCGCAGCCACAGCGCCCGGCCCATGGCCCAGTGCGCGGCCGGATCGCGATCATCCGCGGCCAGGCCCCGCCCCGCGGCGTCGTGCGCCTGCTCGATCGCCGGCTCCCGCTCGTCCCAGCGCTGGAAGGCGTTCTGCCAGTGGGTGAAGGACAGGCCGGCATAGGCCCGCGAAAACGTCGGATCGAGCCGCACCGCCATCTCGAAAAAATGCCGCGCCCGCTGGTTGTCCTCGCGGTTGAACCGATACATATGCCACAGGCCGCGGTGATGGGCCTGCCACGCGTCCAGCGAATTCGGCGGCCGCAGGATGGCCAGCTTGCACTCGGCGGCTTCGACCTCGCTCTCGATGGAGGCGACGATCCGATCGCCGATCTCGTCCAGCGCGAGAAAGGCGTCGTCCAACTTGTGGTCGAAGACGTCCGCCCACACGATGCGCGCGGTGCGCGATTCGACCAGTTCGACGGACACGGCGAGGCGCTTGTCCTGGCGGCGCAGCGTGCCGCTGACGACGTAGTCCACGTTCAGCGTCCGGCCGGCCTCTTCCGGGCCCACGCTGCGCTGGTCGAGCGCGAACACGGTGCCCTGCGCGATGACGAACAGGCTGCGCAGCTTCGCCAGCCGCGTGATGATGTCGTAGGCCAGGCCGTCCGCCAGCCCGCCGCGCACGCCGCGCTGCGCGGCCCCGTCGACGAACGGCATCACCGCGATCGACGCGCGGCCGGCCCGGCCCGGCGCGCCGTCGGGCGATCCCGGCCGTGGCGCCGCTTCCTCGGCCGGCGTCCCCGGACCGGCCGGGCCGGCCGCGCCAGCCACGCCGCCCGCCCGGCGGGCCTTCGCCTCCCGCCACGCCTCGCGCAGCGGCCGCCAGTCCAGCCCTTCGGCCTCGAAGGCCCGCACCGCCGCGGCCAGATGCTCCTGGCCTTCGCGCCATTGACCGCGATGCGCCAGCGCATCCAGCATCAGCTCATGCGCGTGCCGGTCGAACGGGGCCAGCTGCAGCCACTTGTCCAGGCAGGCGAAACTTTCCCCGGAGCCGGCCGCAAGCCGTGCCGCCAGGTGTTCCAGCACCGCGACCTGGCAGGCCCTCAGGCGCCGCCGCTGCGCCGTCAGCCAGTTGTTGAAGAACGGGTTGCGGTCGATCTCCAGCCCTTCCAGGAAGTCGCCCGTGAACAGGGCGGCGAGCGCGCGCAGCCGCTGCGCATCCAGCGTGTCGATGCCGTGCTGCATCGCCCGCTCGATCTCGATGACGTCGACGCGGCAATCGCCCAAGGCCAGCCGCACCGTGTCCTGCGCCGTCTCTATCCTGCGCCGGCCGGGCTCGTCGAGCAGGGCCCTGGCCTTGCTCAGGCACCAGCGCAGCTCGCCGCGGGGATCGTTCGGGACGTCCCACAGCAATTCGCAGAGATGGGCGCGCATGACCGCCCGCGGCGCGAGCGCCAGGTAGGCGATGAGCGCCCGCAGCTTGCGCGAAGGCGGCAGCGCCACGGCGGCGCCCGCCCGGCGGATCGTCAGCGGCCCCAGCATGCGCAGTTCGACGACCGCCTCGGGGACGGAGCGGTCCGGCTCGGCGGATTCCACGCCGGCTACCACGCTCGCCTCCATGGCGGGTGCCTATCGTGGATTCCGGGGAGCACGGCGCGCGCATGCCCGCGCGGCGCCGGTTGCGATACCCCGAATGGAGACAAACCATGCCCATATCCACCCTCGCCAGCAGCCCGGCGCGCGAATCCGCGCCGCAGCCCGACCTGGCCGCCCTGAAGGCCCGCCAACAGGGCACCTGGTCTTCCGGAGACTACGCCGTCGTCGGCACGACACTGCAGATCGTGGGCGAACAGTTGTGCGAATCCCTCGATGTCCGCGCCGGGCAGAAGGTGCTCGACGTCGCCGCCGGCAACGGCAATGCCTCGCTGGCCGCCGCGCGCCGCTGGTGCGACGTCGTCTCGACCGACTACGTGCCCGCGCTGCTCGGGCGCGCCCGCGAGCGCGCCGCCGCGGAGCGGCTGAAGGTCGAGTTCCAGGAAGCCGACGCCGAAGCGCTGCCGTTCCCGGACGGCGGCTTCGACGCCGTCGTCTCGACCTTCGGGGTAATGTTCACGCCCGACCAGGACAAGGCGGCCGCCGAACTGATGCGCGTGTGCCGGCCGGGCGGCAAGATCGGCCTGGCCAACTGGACGCCGGACGGCTTCATCGGCCACGTGTTCAAGACCATCGGCAAGCACCTGCCGCCGCCCGCCGGGATCAAGTCGCCCGCGCTGTGGGGCACACGGGCGCGCATCGAGGAGATGTTCGGGGCGCACGCGTCTTCGATCAAGACCGAATCGCGCGATTTCGTGTTCCGCTATCGCTCTCCCGAGCACTGGCTGGAGGTCTTCAAGACCTACTACGGCCCGCTGCTCAAGGCGTTCGGCGCGCTGGAGCCGGCGGCGCAGGCGGCGCTGACCGGCGATCTGATGGCGCAGATCGAACGGTTCAACCGCTCTGGCGATGCCGCGATGGTGGTGCCCAGCGAGTATCTCGAAATCGTGGTCACCCGCCGGTAACCGGGCCGAGATCCAAGCCCTCCGCGGGCCCGGGCCATCCAGGCGGAAGGCAGGCAGGAAGTGATCCATGGCGCGACGCCCCCGCGGTCGCCCGGTGCTCGGCCCGGACGGCCGCTGTTACGCAACCCTAGGAAGGAACAGGCAGCGGCCCGCCGGCCAGTGCCCGGATGGGACAGCGCCCATACGCGAAATCATACGCCCGTGCCCATGCACCGGTGCGGGCTCCCTATCCCGCGGGCGCCCTGCTGGAATCACGGCAGGTTTTCGCGGAAGATCACCTGGCTGCGGGCGAGCTCCACCCCGTTCATGGGGCTGCGCTTGTCGCGCAGATTGCAGAAAATGCGCACGCAGCTCATCAGCGCCTCCATCGGGCTTTGCGTGATGACCGCGTCCATGGTGCCGTCGATCAGCAGCGAGCGCGTGTCGGGCGTCAGGCCGTGGCCGATGAACACCACCCGGTGCTGCAGGCCCGCCTCTTTCAACGCCCGCGCCACGCCGTCCGACGCGCCGCCGATGTTGTAGATGCCGGCCAGTTGCGGATACTGCTCCAGCAATTGGCGCGTCTGTTCGTAGTTCCTCTGCGCGTCGTCGTAGCCTTCCCGCAAGTCCACCACCTGCATCGCCTGGAACTGTTCCGCGTACAGCTGCAAAAAGCCGCCCTCGCGCTCTTCGTGCGCCCGGTAATGGCGCGACCCGGCGATCAGCGCCACGTGCGCCGCGCGCGAACCGATGAAGCGCGCGATCAGATACCCCGCGGTGCGGCCGGCGGCGCGGTTGTCCAGGCCCACGTAGGCCGCGCGCGCGCTGTTGGCGATGTCGGAAATCAGCGTCACCGTCGGCACGCCCCGCTGCGCGAGCGCGTCGACCGCTTCGCGCACCGTCGGATGTTCCAGCGCCATGAACGCGATGCCGTCCGCCCGCTTGCCGTGCTTGGCCAGCGCCTCGGCCAGCGCGTCGGGGTTGAAGCTCTCGACGTAATCGACCTGGCACTTGGCGTTGAGCGGCGCGAAGTGTTCCTGCGCATAGCTGACGGTATCGCCCAGCATGCGCAGGTAGCGGTTGCTGCCGCGCGGCAGCAGAAACACCAGGCGCATCGGCTCCGGCGCGGCGGCGAAACGGATGTCCTGCTCGGGCAGGTAATCCAGTTCGAGGGCGGCCTTGAAGACTTTCTGCGCGGTGCTGGCCCGCACCCCGGGACGGCGGTTCAGCACGCGGTCGGCGGTGGCGGTGGAAACGCCCGCGCGCGCCGCCACGTCCGCCAGGCGCGCCAGCTTGCGTTCGGAAGGAGTTCGATTCACATCAAAAACCATCATGAAAGAAGTTTGACGATGATAGCGCCTCTTCACTATTGTCCAGTCTGCCGCATGGGATTGGCGCTTTTGTGGCACATCAAAAGACATCATAACCACGATTATGGAGACAACCATGAAGCTGCTGACACGCCGCAGTGCCCTGCGCCGCCTTGGCGCGGTTCCCGCCCTAGCCTTCGCCAGCGGCTTCCCGCTGATCGCCCGCGCGGCCGACTACACGCTCAAGTACGGCAACAACCTGCCCGTCACCCATCCGCTGAACATCCGCGCCGAGGAAGCCGCGCAGCGCATCCTCAAGGAAAGCAACGGCCGCGTCGACATCAAGATCTTCCCCAACAACCAGCTGGGCGGGGACACGGACATGCTGGCCCAGGTGCGCTCGGGCGGCATCGATTTCTTCACGCCCTCGGCGCTGGTGATCGCGACGCTGGTGCCGGTCGCGGCCATCAATGCCGTCGGCTTCGCCTTCAAGGACTACAACCAGGTGTGGAGCGCCATGGACGGCGCGCTGGGCGCGCACGTGCGCGCCGCGATCGCGCAGCGCCGCCTCTACGCCTTCGAGAAAATGTGGGACAACGGCTTTCGCCAGACCACCAGCAGCAAGGCGCCCGTCAAGACGGCGGCCGACATGGAAGGCCTGAAGATCCGCGTGCCGGTGAGCTCGCTGCCCATCTCCATGTTCAAGGGCCTGGGCGCGGCGCCGGCCAGCCTGCAGTTCAGCGAGGTCTATTCGTCGCTCCAGACCAAGGTCGTGGACGCGCAGGAAAATCCGCTGCCCATCATCCAGGTGGCCAAGCTGTACGAAGTGCAGAAATACTGCTCGCTCACCAACCACATCTGGGACGGCTACTGGTTCATCGCCAACGGCCGCATGTGGGAGGGCCTGCCGGAAGACCTGAAGACGGTGGTGGCCCGCGGCATCAACGAGGCCGGCCTGGCGCAGCGCGAAGACATCAAGAAGCTCAACGCCTCGGTCCAGTCGGACCTGGAGGGCAAGGGCCTGCTCTTCAACCAGCCCTCGGCCGACAGCTTCCGCGAGCAGTTGCGCGGCGCCGGCTTCTACAAGGAATGGCAGGGCCGCTTCGGCAACGAGGCCTGGACCCTGCTGGAGCAGGCCGTCGGCAAGCTGGCCTGAGGTCGCGCCATGTCCTCCCTGTCCGCTCCGCACGCCGCGCCGCCCCTGCTGCCGGCCCACCCCTTGCGCCGGGCCGCCGGCGCGCTAGACGGGCTGCTGGGCTGCGTGGTCGAACACGCGGCCGCGGCCATCGTGCTGGTCGAGATCGCGGTGCTGTTCGCCGGCGTGGTGGCGCGCTACGCGTTCCACAGCCCCCTGGTCTGGTCCGACGAGCTCGCCTCCATCCTGTTCCTGTGGCTGTCCATGCTGGGCGCGGTCGTCGCGCTGCGCCGCGGCGAGCACATGCGCATGACGGCGCTGGTCAACAACGTGAGCCCCGCGCGCCGCGCGCAGCTGGAAACGGCGGCCCTGGCCGCCTCGCTCGCGTTCCTGGCGCTCATCCTGCTGCCGGCCGTCGAGTACGCGCATGAAGAGCATTTCATCATCACGCCCGCGCTGGAACTGAGCAACGCCTGGCGCGCCTCCGCCATCCCCGTCGGCATGGGGTTGATGGCCGTCGTGGCCCTGCTGCGGCTGGCGCGCACCCAGACCCTGCCCCAGATGCTGGCGGCGCTGGCGGGCGCCGCGGCCGTGGTGGCGCTCTTCTGGCTGGCGCAGCCGCTCTTCTCCACGCTGGGCAAGCTGAACCTGCTGATCTTCTTCGTCGGCATCGTGGCGGCCACGGTCTTCGCCGGCGTGCCCATCGCGTTCTCGTTCGCGCTGGCCACGTTCTCGTACCTGGTGCTGACCACCAATACCCCCATGGTGGTGATGGTGGGCCGGCTGGACGAAGGCATGTCGCACCTGATGCTGCTGGCCGTGCCCCTCTTCATCTTCCTGGGCTCGCTCATCGAGATGACGGGCATGGCGCGCGCCATGATCCAGTTCCTGGCCAGCCTGCTGGGCCACGTGCGCGGCGGACTGTCCTACGTGCTGATCGGCGCCATGTACCTGGTGTCCGGCATTTCCGGGTCCAAGATCGCCGACATGGCGGCCATCGCGCCGGTGCTGTTCCCCGAGATGAAAAAGCGCGGCGCCAAGCCGGGCGACCTGGTGGCGTTGCTGTCGGCCACCGGCGCGCAGACCGAAACCATCCCGCCGTCCATCGTGCTGATCACCATCGGTTCGGTGACGGGCGTGTCCATCGCCGCCCTCTTCACCGGCGGCCTGCTGCCGGCCGTGGTGCTGGGCCTGGCGCTGTGCTCGGTGGTGTGGTGGCGCTACCGCAAGGAAGACCTGAGCCTGGCCCAGCGCTTCACGGCCAAGGAGATCGGCCGCTACTTCGTCATCGCGCTCCCCGCCGTGGCCCTGCCCTTCGTGATCCGCGCCGCGGTCGTCGAAGGCGTGGCGACGGCCACCGAAGTCTCCACCATCGGCATCGTGTATTCGGCCGTCGTGGGCCTGCTGATCTACCGGCGCTTCGACTGGGCGCGGCTCAAGCCCATGCTGATCGAGACAGCCTCGCTGTCGGGCGCCATCATGCTGATCGTGGGCTGCGCCACGGCCATGGCCTGGGCGCTGACGCAATCGGGATTCTCGGGCGACCTGGCCCGGATGATGGGCGGCATGCCTGGCGGGGCCTACGGGTTCCTGGCGGTCTCCATCGTGGCCTTCATCATCCTGGGCAGCGTGCTGGAAGGCATCCCCGCCATCGTGCTGTTCGGCCCGCTGCTGTTCCCGATCGCCGTCCAGGCCGGCGTGCACGAAGTCCATTACGCCATGGTCGTGATCTTCGCGATGGGCATCGGCCTGTTCGCGCCGCCCTTCGGCGTGGGCTACTACGGCGCCTGCGCCATCAGCCGCGTCGACCCCAACGAAGGGATCGGCCCGATCTGGGGCTATGTGGCCGCGCTGCTGGTCGGCTTGATCGTCGTCGCCGCCTTCCCCTGGTTCTCCATCGGTTTCCTGTGAGGCCCGCGGCCCGGATCCGGGCCGCGCGCTCCCCGCACTCTCCAACCCTACTCCTGCAAAGATCCATCATGAGTCGTTTCCTGGGCGAAATCCGCCAACTCGGTTATGTAGTGCGCGACATCGAAGCCGCCATGGACTACTGGAGCACCACGCTGGGCGTGGGCCCCTGGTACTACAACCCGCGCGTGCCCATCGTGAACTACCAGTACGACGGCGCCAGCCACGAGCCCCACAACTCGGTGGCCCTGGCCAATTCCGGCTTCGTGCAGGTCGAGCTGATCCAGACGCGCAACGACGTGCCCTCCATGTACCGCGACTTCCTGCAAGCCGGACGCACCGGCCTGCAGCACGTGGCCTACTGGACCCAGGACTACGACGCCGACCTGGAACGCCTGCTGGCGCAGGGCTTCAAGCCCAAGATGAGCGGCGAAGTGGGCGAAAAGGGCCGCTTCATCTACTTCGACACCGAATACCACCCCGGCACCGTGATCGAACTGTCCGAAGTGGCCGGTCCCAAGGGCCGCCTGTTCGACCTGATCCGCGACAGCGCCAGCGGCTGGGACGGCAAGGACCCCGTCCGCCCCTTCCCCGACCTGAGCAAGCTCTGACGCGCCCCTTTCCCACGCAGCCATCCGCCACCATGAATTCCCAATCGTTTAGCGCCACCTACCTGATCGAAACCCCGATGGATCCCGCGCAGGTCGCGGAAGTCATGGCCGGCGAGCAATCCTGCGGCACCTTCACCCGGGTGCAGGGCGAAACCGATGAGCTGCGGGCCCGCGCCCGCGCGCGGATCGAATCGATCGAAACGCTGGAAACCGTCGCCGCGCCCAGCCTGCCCAACGCCTGGCTGGCGCGCCAGCCGGGCGGCATGCCCGCCTCGTACCGGCGCGCCCGCGTGCGCATCGCCTTCCCCGTCGCCAACGTCGGCGCCAACCTGCCCACGCTGGCGGCCACGGTGGGCGGAAACCTGTACGACCTGGGCGAGACCACCGGCCTGCGCCTGGAAAGCCTGGAGCTGCCCGCGAACTACCGCGCCCAGTTCGACCTGCCCCGGGCCGCCATCGCCGGCACCCGCGAGCTGACGGGCGTGGCGAGCGGCCCGCTGGTCGGCACCATCATCAAGCCCAACGTCGGCTTGTCGCCCGAACAGACGGCGCATCTGGTCGCCCAGTTGTGCGCGGCCGGCGTCGACTTCATCAAGGACGACGAGGTCAGCGCCAACCCGGCCCATGCGCCGCTGGCGCAACGCGTGGCCGCCGTGATGGCGGTCGTGCGCGCCCACCGCGAGCGCACCGGCCGCCAGGTCATGGTGGCGTTCAACATCAGCGACGAGACCGACGCCATGCGCCGCCATGCCGAGCTGATCGAGCGCGAGGAAGGCACCTGCGTGATGGCCAGCCTGAACCACTGCGGCTTCTCCGCCATCCAGACCCTGCGCCGCAGCACCCCGCTGGCGCTGCACGGCCACCGCAACGGCTACGGCGCGCTCTCGCGCCATCCGCTGCTGGGCATGGGCTTCCAGGCCTACCAGACGCTGTGGCGCCTGGCCGGCGTGGACCACATGCACGTGCACGGCCTGCAAGGCAAATTCTCGCAGGACGACCGCGAAGTGATCGATTCGGCACGCGACTGCCTGGCGCCGCTCACGCCCGGCATCGACGACGCCGTCATGCCCGCCTTCTCGTCCGGCCAATGGGCCGGCACCGTGCCCGCCACCTGGCGCGCGGTGCGCAGCGACGACCTGATGTTCATGTCCGGCGGCGGCATCCTGGCCCATCCGGACGGCCCGGCCGCCGGCGTGCTGAGCATCCGCCAGGCCTGGCAGGCCATGCGCGACGGTCAGTCGCTGGAAGACTTCGCGCGCCAGGCGCCCGAACTGCAACGCGCCATCGACTTCTTCGGCAGCCGCGCATGAACGACGCCGAACGCCGCCCCGCCGCGCCGCGGGTGGCCTGGTACGGCGACGATTTCACCGGCGCCACCGACACGCTGGCCGAGGTGTCCCGCGCGGGACTGCGCAGCCTGCTGTTCCTGGGCGTGCCCACGTCGGAGCAGCTGCGCCGCGCCGGCGCGCTGGACGCCATCGGCATCGCGGGCGCGGCGCGCGGCATGGCGCCCACGGAGATGCAGGCGGAACTGGCCGGCGTGGGCCGCTTCCTGGCCGGCACCGGCATCCGAGTGCTGCACTACAAGTGCTGCTCCACCTTCGACAGCGCGCCCCACGTGGGCAGCATCGGCGCCGCCGTGCGCGAACTGCGCCGCCACATGCCCAATCCCTTCGTGCCCATCGTGGGCGGGCAGCCCAGCATCGGGCGCTATTGCAGCTTCGCCCAGCTGTTCGCGCGCGCCGGCACGGCTCCCGAGATCCACCGCATCGACCGCCATCCGGTCATGAGCGCCCATCCCGTCACGCCCATGCACGAGGCGGACCTCCGCCTGCACCTCGGCGCGCAAGGCCTGGCGGACGTCCGCTCGGTGCCGCATACGGATTACCCGCGCCTGCGCCAGGCCGCCGATGCGCCCCTGCTGGAAGCGTGGATCGACCGAATCCTCGACACCACCGACGGCCCCGCGCTGCTGGACCTGGTCGACGATGAACAGCTTGCCGTGATCGGGCGCCTGATCTGGCGCGCCGCCTCCTGTCTGCCGCTGCTGGCCCTGGGCCCGAGCAGTGTGCAGCAGGCGCTGGCCCGCGCCATGCCGGGTCCGCGCACGAATCTCGGCGCCGCGCCCCTGCCGGCGGCCGCCGGTCCCGTGCTGGTGATGGCAGGCAGCCTGTCGCCCGTCACCGCGCGGCAGATCGCCGCCTGCCAACGGTACGCCCGGCAGCCGCTGAGCGTCGCGCGAATGCTCTCGGAACCCGGCTACGCGGCCGAACAGGCGCGGCAGGCCGTGGCCCAGCTGACCCAGGGCAAGAACGTGCTGGTGCATACCGACAGGCCCGCGCAAGCGCCCGGCACGCAGCACACCGCGGCCACGGCCCGCGCCACGGCGCAGCTCGCGGCCGCCATCGTGCAGGGCGCCGGCCAGGCCGGCGCCCGGCTCGGCCGGGTCGGCATCGCCGGCGGCGACACCTCCAGCCAGGCCACGCTGGCGCTCGGCCTGTGGGGCCTGGCCTTCCGCTGCGTGCTCGCGCCCGGCGTCACCGTCAGCGTCGCCCGCAGCGACGACCCGCTCATCGACGGCATGGAACTGATGCTCAAGGGCGGCCAGATGGGCGGCGACTTCCTCTTCGACGACCTGGCGCTGGGCTGGGGCTGAAGGCTGCGCGACAGGCCCCCGGGGCCGCCTCGCCCCGCCCGCCGGCCGACCCGCGATCGGCCCGGATTTGATATCCGTCAGGATGGCCCGGCCGCTTTGACCGATAATGGTCAGGCGGGCGGCCGGAAAACCGCCCGCCTCTCCGGCCCTATCGAGCTAACCATGCTTATCGAGCGGCGCCCCGCGCGCCGCCATGGAAAGGTGGCAGACAGATGAGCAAGCGTCGCGCAACACCCCCACCCGACAAGACCGCCCAGGCCCTGGACACGGCGGCCAAGGCGGCGCTGGCGCGCTGGACGGCCTCTTTGTCGCCCGCCGCCGGCCTGCTGGCCTGGACGGACTGGGCCGCCCACCTCGCCAACGCCCCCGGCAAGCGCCTCGCCCTGACCGAATTGGCGCTGCACCAGGCCGGCCTGCTGGGGCAATACCTGCTGGCCCGCCTCGTCGCGGGCGACGCGGCCTCCGCCGCTCCCCCCGCGGACCGGCGCTTCGCCGATCCCGCTTGGGGCCGCTGGCCCTTCAACCTCTACCGCCAGCAATTCGAGCTGGCGCAGCAATGGTGGGAAGCCGCCACCAGCGACGTGCCCGGCGTGGATCCGCACCATGCCCAGGTGGCGGCCTTCGCCGCGCGGCAATGGCTGGACGTGCTGTCGCCGGGCAACGCGATGCTGACCAATCCCGTGGTCATCCGCCAGACCTGGCAGGAAGGCGGCGCCAATCTCGTGCGCGGGGCGCGCAACGCCGCCGAGGACGCGATGCGCGAACTGGGCGGCCAGCCGCCGGCGGGCGCCGAGCATTTCCGCCCGGGCAAGGAAGTCGCCGTCACGCCGGGCAAGGTGGTGTTCCGCAACCGCCTGATCGAATTGCTGCAATACGAGCCCGCGACCGGCGCCGTCCACCCCGAGCCCGTCCTGGTGGTGCCGGCCTGGATCATGAAGTACTACATCCTGGATCTCTCGCCGCACAACTCGCTCATCCGCTACCTGGTCGGCCAGGGCTACACGGTGTTCTGCGTCTCATGGAAGAACCCCGACGCGTCCTACCGCGACCTGGGCATGGACGACTATCTGGAGCTGGGCATCGCCGCCGCGCTGGACGCGGTGGAGACGATCCTGCCGCGCCGCCGCGTGCATGCCACCGGCTATTGCCTGGGCGGCACGCTGCTGGCCATCGCCGCGGCCGCCATGGCGCGCGACGGCGACCACCGGCTCGCCAGCCTGTCGCTCTTCACCGCCCAGACGGACTTCAGCGAACCCGGCGAGCTGGGCCTGTTCATCGACGAAAGCCAGGTCAGCATGCTGGAAGCGCAAATGGCGCGCACCGGCTACCTGCGCGCCGGCCAGATGGCGGGCGCGTTCCAGATGCTGCGCTCCTACGACCTGTTGTGGTCGCGCATGGTCAACGATTACCTGCTGGGGCAGCGCCGCCCCATGTCCGACCTGATGGCCTGGAACGCCGACGCCACGCGCATGCCCGCGCGCATGCACGGGCAGTATCTGCGCCGCCTATTCCTGGACAACGACCTCGCCCAGAACCGCTACGAAGTCGGCGGCCGGCCCGTCATGCTCGGCGACCTGCGCCTGCCCATTTTCTCGGTCAGCACCGAGACCGACCACGTCGCGCCCTGGCGCTCGGTCTACAAGCTGCATTACCTCAGTCCGGCGCCCCTGACCTTCGTGCTGACCACCGGCGGCCACAACGCCGGCATCGTGAGCGAGCCCGGCCACCCGCGCCGCGCCTACCGCATCCTGTGCCGCGCGGCGAACCACGCCAGCCTCACCGCCGACGACTGGCTGGCCGAAGTTCCGCAGCAGGAAGGCTCGTGGTGGCCCGCCTGGGTGGAATGGCTGGACAGCCATTCCGGCCCCGCCGACGTCAAGCCGCCCGCCATGGGCGCGCCGCGCCGCAATCTCCCGGTGCTGGGCCCCGCTCCCGGCACCTACGTGTTGGAGAAATAGCAGCCCGCCTGCAAGCAGGCCCTCCTTTTCACGCAACATTGCAAGGAAGGATCATGAAACAAACCACAGCGATTCCCAAGAGTCCCCCCGCCGACCCGGGCTCCCTGCTGGGCGCCAATCTCGCCTATTGCCAGCGCCTGACGTCGCTGGCCCAGGAAAGCCAGGCCCGCTGGGCCCAGTTGGGGCAGCAGATCTGGGGCGAACAGGCCACGCTCTGGCAGAGCGCGTTCGCGCCGCTGCCGGAAACCCCCAGCTGGAAAAGTCTGGCGCCCGCCCTCGGCGAGGCCGCGCGGCGCCAATGGCAGGCGCGCCTGACCACCGCCGAGGCCGTCATGCATGCCGCCCTGTCGGAACAGGCCACGCTCGCCGTGGGGCTGGCCGAAGCCGCGAACACCTGGTGCCGCGACAGCGCCTGCGCCTGCAACGGCCTGACCACCCATCCCGCCGCGAACGCCTGGACGGCCGCGGCCGAACAGATGGCCGCGACGGCCCGGTCGCTGCAAGCCCGGGGAGACCGGCATGGAAGCTAAACGCACCGCGCTGGTCACCGGCGGAGCGGGCGCGCTGGGCCAGGCCATGGCCCACGCGCTGCACGACGCCGGCCACAAAGTCATCCTGACCTGCCACCGCCGCAACGCGTCGATAGAAGCCTGGCTGGACACGCAGCGCGCCGACGGGCGCGAGTTCCTGGCGTATCCGGTGGACGTGGCCGACCACGAGTCCTGCCGGCAATTGGCCGCCACCCTGGCCGCCGACGGGCACGCGATCGACATCCTGGTGAACAACGCCGGCGTCACGCGCGACGCCAGCCTCCGGAAGATGCCATTCGACGACTGGAACACCGTGCTGCGCACCAACCTGGATTCCATGTTCAACATGACCCAGCCCTTGCTGGATGGCATGGTGGAGCGCGGCTGGGGCCGCATCGTCAACATCTCTTCGGTCAACGGCTTCAAGGGCGCGTTCGGCCAGACCAACTACGCGGCGGCCAAGGCCGGCATCCACGGGTTCACCAAGTCGCTCGCGCTGGAGGTCGCGCGCAAGGGCGTCACCGTCAACACGGTGTCGCCCGGCTACCTGGACTCGCCCATGGTGGCGGCCGTCGCGCCCGACGTGCTGCGCGACAAGGTCCTGCCGCAGATCCCCGTCGGCCGCCTGGGCAGGCCGGAGGAGATCGCCGCCCTCGTCGTGTTCATCTGCAGCGAGCTGGCGGGCTTCATGACCGGCAGCAACGTGGCCATGAACGGCGGCCAGTATTGAGCGTAGCGGCGCGCGCCTACCTCGACGCCAGCGCGTCGAGCTGCGCGTCGCTCATCCGCAACGCGGCGTCCGCCAGGGCGCAGGTGACCGCCACGGCCTGGCGCAGTTCGGCTTCCTCGATGATGCCGGGCACGTCGCCCGCCGACAGAATGTTGTTGACCCGCGATGCCGGCTTGCCGAAGCCGGCCAGCAGGCGCAGGGCCGGGATCCCGTGACGCGCGAAGTTGGCGTGGTCGGAATTCGGCATCAAGGGCAGCCAGGTATCCACCGGTACGCCGCTGGCGGCGGCCGCCGCCCCCACCACCGGCGCCAGCGCTGGAAAATCGCTGATCAGCGCGGTCAGGGCGGTATCGCCGGCCACCGTGTCGAGATTGATGTCGAACTTGATGCGCGCCCGCTGCTCGGGCGCGAGGTCCGCCAGGTAGCGCGCCGAACCGGTCAAGGCCCATTCCTCGGCGCAGAAAAAACACAGCCGCAGGCTGGGCGTGTCCGGTCCGACGCGCGCCGACAGGGCCCGGAAGGCGGCCAAGGCCGTCGCCACGCCGGTGCCGTTGTCCAGCGCGCTCACGCCCAGGTCGTGCCCGTCCATGTGGGCGCTGATGACGATGACGCCGTCGCGCCCGCCGGCGATCTCGGCGATGCCGACGCTGGCGCGCGCTTCATCGATCTCGACGCCCCGCACCCGCATGCGCACCCGCGCCGTCCCGGCCGCGCAGGCCGCCGCCAGCGCGGCGCCGCCTTCGTGGTCGATGTACGCGGCGGGGATGCCGGCGCCGCCCCGCGCCCTGCCCGACGACCCGGACAGCACGCCCTGGCCCGGCACGTTGTTGGCGATGAGGAACGCCGCCGCGCCCGCCTCCACGGCCATGTCGTATTTGCGGCGCCGATGCACGTGATCGCCGGTGAACGGATATTCGTGGCGCACCAGCACGGCGCGGCCGCGCGCGGCCTCGCCCAGCCGCGCGAAGTCTTCCGGCCGGCCGCGGCCCGCGTCCACCACGTCCAGCTCCAGCCCCTCGGCGGGCGTGGATGCCGAACGCAGCAAGGGGCGGCAGGCCAGCGCCTGGCGTTCCGCGCCCAGCAGTTCCAGGCCGGCCTCGTCGCAACGCCAGCCGTCGTAGGGCACGGACAGCACCTGGACGGCGGGCGTCACCCGGCCGGCGCGCTCCAGCGCCCATGCCATGGCGGCATCGTCCTGCCCGCTGCCGGACATCCGTCCGCCGAAGCCGCAGACCGTTTCGAAATCACTCATCAGCGCCGCGTCGTGGGCGGCGGCATGAAGCCAGGGTTCCATCGTTGATATCTCGTGTTCCGGCGCCGGCGTTCGGGGGAACGGCGGCGGCCGCGTTGAGGGAAGCCGGCGAACGCCGGCGGCCGCGCCCTACTCGAACTTGATGCCGGCGCGCTTGACCACGTCCTGCCAGCGGTCGAAGTCCGTATTCAGCAAGCGGGTCAGCGCCTCGGCGCTCGCGTCGGGCGGCGCGGCCACGCCGACGCTGCCCAGCCGCTGCTTGACCGGCGCCGACTGCATCACCGTCTTCATCGCGCCTTCCAGCTTGTCCAGCACCGGCTTGGGCGTGCCCGCCGGCGCCATCAGGCCCCACCAGCTTTGCACCGTCAGCCTGGGCAGGCCCAGCTCCTCGAAAGTCGGCACATCCGGCGTGGCCGCCTCGCGCGTCGGCGAAGACACCGCGATCGGCGCGATCTTGCCGCCCTGGTAGAGCGCCGCGGCCGTGGGCATGGTGGTGAAGCTCACCTGGATCTGGCCGCCGGCCAGGTCGTTGACGGAGGCCGACGCGCCCTTGTAGGGAATGTGCACCAGCTTGACGTCCGTGTTCAGCATGAACAATTCGGCCATCAGGTGCGTCAGCGACCCGTTGCCGCCGGAACCGATGGAAATGGACGCGGGCTTGTCCTTGGCGGCCGCGATCAGCGCCGGCACGGTCTTGCCTTCGAAGCGGGGATTGACGAACAGGTACATGGGCGAGAGGCCCAGCAGCGAGATCGGCGCGAAGTCTTTCCGGGCGTCGTATTTGACGCGGTCGCCATACAGGGCGGGCACGATGGTGAACGGCACGTCGGCCAGCAGCAGTGTGTAGCCGTCGGCCGCTTCGCCCGCCACGTAGGCAGTGCCGATCATCGAGCCCGCGCCCGCCCGGTTCTCCACCACGACGGGCTGGCCCAGCGCCGCGCTCAGCTGATCGCTGATGCCGCGCGCGATCACGTCCGAACTGCCGCCCGTGGCGTACGGCACGATCACCCGGACCGGCTTATCGGGATACTCGGCCCGCGCCGGCGCGCCGGCAAAGAGCGCGGCGACGGCCAGCGCGGGCAGGAGACGGGCAATGCACGAAAACTTGGACGTGTTCATGGTGTGGGTCAAACCGGTAGGTCTCTAGGGTTCGGCCATTCTGGGGGCTGGCGGCCCGCCCGCGCAAAGGACGTATGCGCATGGGGCATTCCACAGTGGAATACCGCAAGCGTCGCCCATTCAGCGCGCCAGGTACGCCCCCACCTGGGCATTGAATGCCGCGGCCCGCTCCACCACCCAATCGCAGAACGCGTCGGCATAGGCGCCGCCCACGTTGGGCCGGGGCTGCATCAGGTAATAGCCGTAACGGCCCTCGACCGATTCGCCCAGGGGCCGCACCAGCTGGCCCGATTCCAATTGCGACAGCACCATGCAGACCGGCACGATGGCCGCGCCCAGCCCATGCAGGACGGCGGGCAGCAGCACGGAAAACCCTTCGTATTCGGGCGCGGTGGCCGGCGCGCCGGCCCAGAGCGGCGCCACGTCGGCGCGCCATTCGTCCCAGCTGTAGCCGCGCTGCGCGCGCTTCAGCAAAGGCACCCCGTCCAGGTCCTCGACGGCGCGCACCGGATGGCGCGCCAGCAAGGCGGGCGCGGCCACCAGCGTCATCTCGCGGCCGCACAGGTATTGCGCCGACATGCCGGCCACGTGCCCGGTGTGCAGCTGGATCTCGGCGTCGAAACGCTCGGCCTGGTCGCGGCCGTACAAAAGGCGCGGCCTGACGTTGACCCGCACCTCCGGATGCAGGGCGAAGAACTCGGCCAATCCGGGGATCAGGCAGAACTGCGCGAAGGATGGCGACACCGCCACGTTCAGCGCCACCCGCGACATGGGATGCGCCACCAGTGCGTCGGCTTCGTCGATCAGGCGCACGGCGGCGCTGATCCGCTCCAGGTAGAGCGCGCCCGCGTGCGTCAGCCGAAGCCCGTTGGGCAAGCGCTTGAAAAGCGCCGTGCCCAGGCGATCCTCCAGCGCGCCGATATGCTTGCTCACCGCGCTCTGGGTCAGGTGCAGCGCTTCCGCGCTGCGGCTGAAATTGAGGCTGCGCGCCGCCGACAGAAAAATCCGCAGCGTCGCGAGCGAGTTGCGCGAGCCCTTCATAGCGCCATCAATCCAGCATTTCGAAGAACGGCGCCATGCGTTCCCGCGACCGCAGGATATGGTCGCGCATGGCGGCCTGCGCGCCGTCGGCATCGCGCCGCTCCAGCGCCTGCACGATGCGCGCGTGCTCGGTCACGGCCTCTTCCGTGACCCGCGAATGGAAGCGCAGCCGGAACAGATGCGTGTGCGCGTAGAGCCGCGCCAGCGCTTCAGCCAGCAGCTCGTTGCCGCTCTGCTCGGCGATCCAGGAATGGAATTGCGCGTCCAGCACGGCGAACTTGCCGTAGGCCACGCGCGCGTCGTCGGCGCTCGGCGCGCTCATCGCGGCCGACAGCGCGGCCAGCTCCTGGCGCGACGCGTCCGTCATGCGCTGCGCCGCCAGGCCGGCGCCGAACGGCTCCAGCTGCAGGCGCAGATCGTACATCTGTTCGAACCGGCGGCGCGAAGGCATGGGCGCGGCGCTGTAGCCCACGTGGTGCGTCTTCACGACCAGCCCTTCCGTTTCCAGCCGGATCAGCGCGGCCCGGATCGGCGTTTGCGACACGCCCAGTTCCCGCACCAGCGCATCCACCGCGATGCGCATGCCGGGCGCGATCTTCAAGGAGATCAGCTGGGACAGCAGCGTTTCATAGACCTCGTCGCCCAACGAGCGCACGCGCTCGCCCAGGCGCTGCCCGCCGGCCGGCGCGGTCGAGGTAGCGGCGCCGGCGCCGAGGGAGAGTGTCGTCATGGTTGTTTCCCCTAGGTTTGCCAACAAGGTGTTGACGTCCAATTTGTTACGAGGTTAGCATAAATCAGATCGTATTTCAGATCCGATCGGATTTAACAACACAACGAGACTATGACGACAACGATAAAAATGGGGGAGGCATGGGAGGTCTGCATGCGCGCGCTGGAACAGGCAGGCACCCCCGCCGGCCATGCCGCGACGCAGACCAACCTGCTGCTTGAAGCCGAACTGCGGGGCCGCGCCTCGCATGGGCTGCTGCGGCTGCCGCGCATCATCGAACGCATCCACAACGGCGTGGCCAACCCGACCACTCGCGGCGTCGCCACCTGGCGCTCGCCCGCCTTCCTCGACGTGGACGGCGAGCGCGGCCTCGGCCCCGTCGTCGCCCTGGCGGCGCTGGACCGGATCCGCGAACGCGCCCGCGAGACCGGCATCGCCGTCGCGGCGGTCGGCAACAACAACCACATCGGCATGCTCGCCCTGTACGCCGAGCAAGTCGCCCGCGACGGCCAGATCCTGCTGGCGCTGTCCACCAGCGAGGCCCTGGTCCATCCCTGGGGCGGGCGCCGCGCGCTGATCGGCACCAACCCCATCGCCATCGGCGTCCCCACCGAGGACGAACCCTTCGTGCTGGACATGGCCACCAGCCAGGTCGCCATGGGCAAGATCCACGATTACGCCAACCATGGCCGCGCGCTGGAGCCGGGCTGGGCGCTCGACGGCGACGGCAACCCCACCACGGACGCCGCCGCCGCCAAGGCCGGCGCGCTGGCGCCCTTCGGCGAGGCCAAGGGCTACGCGCTGGGCCTGGCGTTCGAATTGCTTGTCGCCAGCCTGACGGCCTCCGCGCTGGGCACGGCGGTCAAGGGCACGCTGGATTCCAGCGCGGCCTGCAACAAGGGCGACGTCTTCATCGTGGTCGAAGCCGGCTCCGGCGCGGTCGCCGCCCGCATCTCGGCCTACCTGGACGAAATCCGCGCCTGCCCCGCCCTGCTGCCGGGACGGCCCGTCGCGGTGCCGGGCGACCGGGCCCGCGCCGAACGCCGCCAGCGCCTGGAGGCCGGCATCGAACTGGCCGACGACGTCTGGCACCGCATTCTCGACCTGGCGCAATGCGCCGCCTGAACTCCACACGACTTCCCCTCAAGGATCCGCAATGACCGATTTGTTTGGAATCATGCGCTCGCCGCGCGCCGTGCTGTTCGGCAACGGCCAGCGTCTTGCGCTGGGCCGCGTCGCCGCCGCCCTGGGCCGGCGCGCGCTGATCTGCACCGACGAGCGCTTCGCCGCCACGCCGGAAATGGCCGCGCTGCTCGCTTCCCTGGAGAGCGCCGGCGTGCGCGTCCAGGTGTTCGACCGCAGCCTGCCCGACCTGCCCGTCGAAGGCGTCTACGAATGCGTCGCCGCGCATCGCGCCTTCCAGCCCGACACCATCGTGGGGCTGGGCGGCGGCAGCTGCCTGGACATGGCCAAGCTCGTCAGCCTGCTGCTCACGCATGGCGGCGACGCCGCCGACTACTACGGCGAATACAAGGTGCCGGGCCCGACGATCCCGGTGATCGCGCTGCCCACCACTTCGGGCACGGGTTCGGAAGTGACGCCCGTGGCCGTGCTGGCCGATAGCGCGCGCGACCTGAAGGTAGGCGTGTCCAGCCCGCACCTGATCCCCCACACGGCCATCTGCGATCCGGAACTGACGCTGAGCTGCCCCAAGGGGCTGACCGCCATCGCCGGCGCCGACGCGCTGACCCACGCCATCGAAGCGCTGACCGCGGTGCGGCGCAGCCCGGATGCCGACATCGCGCAGACGCGCGTGTTCGTCGGCAAGAACGCCTTCAGCGACCAGCAGGCGCTGATCGCCATCCGCGCGCTCGCGTCCTACCTTCCGCGCGCGGTCGAAGACGGCTCGGACCTGCACGCCCGGGGCCAGGTCATGGCGGCCGCGCTGGCCGCGGGCCTGGCCTTCGGCGTGGCGGGCACGGCCGCGGCCCACGCCATCCAGTACCCCATCGGCGCCCTGACCCACACCGCCCATGGCGCGGGCGTGGCCACGCTGATGCCCTACGTCATGGATTTCAACGCGCCGGCCTGCGCGGCCGACTACGCGGACATCTCGCGGGCCATGGGGGATACGGAAACCGACGCCGCCCGCCTGGCCGCCAACGCCCCCCGCCACGTCTACGAACTGTTCGCGCGCATCGGCATCCCCGCCACGCTGGAAGGCCTGGGCGTGCGCGCCGACCAGCTCGACTGGATCGCCGGCCAGTCCATGCTGGCCGCCCGCCTCGTCACGAACAATCCCCGTCCGCTCGACCAGGACGGCATCGCGGCCATCGTGGCCGCCGCCCATGCCGGACTGGGCTCGTTCCGCAACGCCCGATAACCCCCCTACTTCCCCTACCCGGAGCTGACACATGACCACCGAGGCCAGCAAGCTGTCCACTGACCTTTACATCGACGGCGCCTGGCGCGCCTCGACCTCGGGCCGCCGCATCGACGTGCTCGACCCGTCCACCGAGCAGACCATCGCCAGCGTGGCCGACGCCACGCTGGAAGATGCCGCCGCGGCCGTGGACGCCGCCGCCCGCGCCGCCGCCGGCTGGGCCGCGACCCCGGCGCGCCAGCGCGGCGAGATCCTGCGCAAGTGCTTCGAACTGATGATGCGCGACGCCGAAAGCCTGGCCCGCCTGATTTCCATGGAAAACGGCAAGGCGCTGGCCGATGCCCGCGGCGAAGTCGCCTACGCCGCCGAATTCTTCCGCTGGTTCTCCGAAGAGGCCGTGCGCATCAACGGCGACATCAGCGTGTCGCCCAGCGGCGCCAGCCGCATCGTGGTGCAGTACCAGCCGATAGGCATCGCGCTGCTGATCACGCCGTGGAACTTCCCCGCCGCCATGGCTACCCGCAAGATCGCGCCCGCCCTCGCGGCCGGCTGCACCTGCATCCTCAAGCCGGCCACGGAAACGCCCCTGACCGCCTATGCCGTCGCCCGCCTGCTCGAAGAAGCCGGCGTGCCGCCCGGCGTGGTGAACGTGGTGACCACCTCCTCGGCCGGCAAGTTCGCCAACGCCGTGCTGGACGACCCGCGCGTGCGCAAGCTCTCCTTCACCGGCTCGACCGAAGTCGGCCGAGTGCTGCTGCGCAAGGCCGCCGACTCCATCATCAGTTGCTCGATGGAGCTGGGCGGCAACGCGCCCTTCCTGGTGTTCGACGACGCCGACATCGACGCGGCGGTGGAAGGCGCGATGATCGCCAAGATGCGCAACGGCGGCGAGGCCTGCACGGCGGCCAACCGCTTCTACGTGCAGCGCGGCGCGGTCGAGGCCTTCAGCGCCCGGTTCGCCGAACGCATGGCGGCCCTGAAGACCGGCGACGGCGTCGGCGCGGATACGCAATGCGGCCCGCTGGTCAACGCGGGCGCGGTCGACAAGGTGGCCTCGCTGGTGGACGACGCCGTGGCCAAGGGCGCCCGGGTCAGCACCGGGGGCACGCGGCTGGAGCGGCGCGGCTACTTCTACGCGCCCACCGTGCTGGTGGACGTGCCGCCGGACGCCGACCTGCTGGGCGAGGAAATCTTCGGCCCGGTGGCGCCCATCGTGGCCTTCGATACCGAAGACGAGGCGGTGGCCCTGGCCAACGCCACCGAATACGGCCTCGTCGCCTACGTGTACACCGGCGACCTGGCGCGCGGCCTGCGGGTCTCGGAACGCATCGAAAGCGGCATGATCGCCCTGAACCGGGGCCTGGTCTCCGATCCGGCTGCGCCCTTCGGCGGCGTCAAGCAAAGCGGCCTGGGCCGCGAAGGCGCCCACCACGGCCTGCTGGAATTCATGGAAGCCAAGTACATCGCCACCAACTGGTAGCGCGCCGCGCGCGGCCGCGCCCGCGGCGCGGCTCCCCTATCCCACGTTTCACCTCAGGAGACAGCCAGACATGGCTAAGTATGAAATCGCGACCATCGATGGCGATGGCATCGGCCCGGAAGTCTGCCAATCGGCGATCACGGTGCTGAAGGAAGCCTGCGGCGCCGACCTGCTGGCATTCAGCAGCCACGACGGCGGCGCCGACCACTACGTCAAATCGGGGCACGTGCTGCCCGACGACACCTACGCCGCCTGCAAGGCCGCCGACGCCATCCTGCACGGCGCCGCGGGCATGCCCGGCGTGACCTACCCCGACGGCACCGAAGTCGGCAACGACCTGCACCTGCGCCTGCGCTTCCGGCTCGACCTGTACGCCAACGTCCGCCCGATCCGCCTGTACCAGGGCGTGGACTCGCCCCTCAAGCACTTCAAGCCGGGCCAGATCGACTACGTCATCGTTCGCGAAAACACCGAAGGCCTCTATGCGAGCCGCGGCGGCGGCATCGTGCTGCGCGACGAAGTGGCCACCGACACCATCGTCGTCACCCGCAAGGGCGTCGAGCGCGTGGCCCGCTTCTCGTTCGATCTCGCCCGCCAGCGCAAGGGCGCGCCGCGCGACGGCAAGCGCCGCGTCACCGTCTGCGACAAGGCCAACATCCTGCGCACCTACGCATTCTTCCGCGGCGTCTGCGACGACGTGGCGGCGGCCTACCCCGACGTCGAGATCGATTACGCCTACGCCGACGCGATCACGGTGCACATGCTCAAGCGGCCCGACTTCTACGACGTGATCGTGGCCGAGAACATGTTCGGCGACATCATTTCCGACCTGGGCGCCGCCACGATAGGCGGCATGGGCCTGTCGCCCTCGGCGGAACTGGGCGACACGCACGGCCTGTTCCAGGGCGCGCACGGATCGGCCCCCGACATCGCCGGCCAGAACGCCGCCAGCCCCCTGGCCACCATCCTGTCCGGCGCGCTGATGCTGCGCTGGCTGGGCGACAAGCACGGCGACGCCGCGCTCACGGATTCCGCCCAACGCATCGAGCTCGCCGTCGAAAGCGTGCTGGCCCAGGGCGACCACGTGCCGCGCGACCTGGGCGGCACCGCCAGCTGCACGGACATGACGCAAGCCGTCTGCCGCGCGCTGCCCCGCTGAGGGCGCCCCCCTTCCCCAAACCAAAACACATTACGAGGAGACAACCCCATGCTACGAATCGCCCCCATCCTGTGCGCCGCCCTGGCCGCCGCCGCCTTTGCCGCCCCGGCCGCCGCGCAGGACTATCCCAGCCGCTCCATCACGGTCATCGTGCCGTTCGCCCCGGGCGGCACCAGCGACACGCTGGGCCGGCTCGTCGCCACCTCGCTCGGCAAGCAGCTGGGCCAGACGGTGGTGGTGGAAAACTCGGGCGGCGCGGGCGGCCTCATCGGCATGCAGAAGCTGCAGAAGAGCACGCCTGACGGCTACACCCTGGCCTTCAACAACATGTCGCTGGCCATCCTGCCGCACCTGCATCCCAAGGCCAACTACGACCCGCAGAAGGAACTGGCGCCCATCGGCATCGTCGCGACCGTGCCCATGGTGCTCTCGGTCAGCAACAAGAGCGGCATCCAGGACCTGCCCGCCATGCTCAAGCGCATCCGCGACGAAAAAGCCGTCAAGCTCAATCTGGGCTCCAGCGGCCCGGGCAGCACGGCGCACCTGGCCGAAGCCATGTTCCTGCACTTCGCCAATGCGCGCGGGGAGCTCATCCCCTACCGCGGCACGGGGCCAGCGCTTACCGACCTGATGAGCGGCATGATCGACGGCGTCATCGACCAGACCGTGACCATGCTGCCCCTGCACCAGGACAAGCGGGTCAAGGCCATCGCCGTCACCGGCACGGCCCGCCTGGCGCAGAGCCCGGACATCCCCACCTTCGCCGAAGGCGGCCTGCCGGAGTTCGACCTGGCGATCTGGAACGGCCTGGTCGCGCCCGCCGGCACGCCCCAGCCGGTGGTGGACAAACTGGCCGCGGCGCTGTCGCAAGCCATCGACACGCCCGAGTTCAAGACCCGCCTGGAACAGCTGGCGGCCCAATCGCCCACGGCGCAGGAACGCGGCCCCGTCGCCTTCTCGGACCTGCTCAAGCGCGATTCGGAACGCGTGTCCTCGCTGGTCAAGAGCGCGAACCTGCTGGGCGCGAACTAGGCCGGAGGGGAAGAGGCGCCCGGCCCCGCCGGGCGCCGCCAGGCCGCGCTAGGCGGCGCTGGCCACCGCGGCCTGGCGCTTGATTTCGTCTTCCACGAACTCCATGCGGTCCTTGCCCCAGAAGAGCTCGTCGCCCACGATGATCATGGGCACGCCGAACACGTCGCGCTCCAGGCCGCGGTTGGTTTCCTCCGCCAGCTCGGCAGCCACCTCTTCCGACGCGGCCAAGGCCTCGAAGGCGTCCGGATCGATGCCGAGTTCCCGCGCGATCGGACGCAGGCCCGCATATTCCGCGATGCTCGCGTCACCCTGCTCCCAGTAGCGGTCCATCACCTTGCGCACGAATTCCAGCTCCTTGCCGTGGCGGCGGGCCACGAGCGACCCGCGCAAGGCCCGGCTGGACTTGATCGGAAACTCTCGCGGGATGTTGAAGGGCAGGCCGTATTTCTCGGCCCAGCGCATCAGGTCCCGCTTCCGGTTGCGCAGCTTCGCCTTGGACTCTTTCATCAGCTCATAGTTGTTGTTGCGGAACACATACCCCAGGTTGAACGGATGCAGCTGCAATTCGACCTGGTGGCGGTCGAGCAGGGGCTGGATCAGCTTCAGCGCGAAATACGTATTGGTGCTCCCGACGTCCCAGTACATTTCAATCCGGTTCTTCTTCACCATCATTCTCCGTAGGAAAGATCTATCGCAGCAAGGCCTGCGACCGCTGGATCAAGGGCGCCCAGATCGACACCTGCTCCTCCAGCTTCGCCTGCAATCCTCTGGGCGTCGCGCGCGCCGCGCTGACCGGCGTGGCGCCCATGTTCTTCATGCTCTCCACGAACGCCGGATCGGCCAGCGCGGCCTGCAGCGCGCGGTCCAGCCGCTCCACCACGGGGCCGGGCACGTTCTTCGGCGCATACACCCCATGCCAGACCGTCACCTCGAATTTGTCCAGCCCCTGTTCAGCCAGGGTCGGCAAGGCGGGCAGCGCCTGCAGGCGGGCGGACGTGGTGCTGCCATAGGCCCGGACCCGGTTGCCCAGGATCGGCTGCAGGGTCGTCGTGATCTGGTCGCACAGCAGGTCCACCTGCCCGCCCTGCAGATCCGTCATCGCCGGCGCCGCTCCCTTGTACGGGATGGTCGTCAAAGCCAGGTTCAGGCGGCTCATCAGCAATAGCCCGCACAGATGGGAAGCCGTGCCGATGCCTGCATTGCTGAGGTTGATCTGCTTCTGGTTGGCACGCAGGTATTCGACCAGGCCGGAGAAGCTGTCCGGCGGCAGGTCCTTCCGGCCGACGAGCGTCATGGGCACGTCGACGACCTCCCCGATATAGGAGAAATCGTGGCGAGGATCGAATTTGATCTCGGGCGACAGGGCCTTCAGCGTGGACATGCCGATGTTGTGGATCAACAGCGTGTAGCCGTCGGGCGCCGCGCGCAGCACGGCTTCCGCGCCCACGATGCCCCCGGAGCTGGGCCGGTTATCGACGATCACCGTCTGCCCGAGATTCCTGCCCATGGCGGCGGCGAGCTGCCGCGCCACCACGTCGGTCGGCCCGCCCGCCGAGAACGGCACGATCAGCGTGACGGGGCGGTTGGGAAAGTCCTGCGCTACGGCAACCGCCGACAGGGACATGAGCCCCATGGCGAACATTTTCCTGATCATCGTTTGTCTCCTTCATCTTGTTGTTCAAGGAACTCAAACCTTCTCGCTCGCGCGCTGCCTCAGCAGGGGATCCCGCACCAGCACCTCGTCCTCGTACAGCGCCTGGACTTCCGCCGGCGACAGGCCCAGCAGTTCTTCCAGGACCTCCTCGTTGTCCTCTCCGAGCGCGGCCGCGCGCAGGCCCCGCGGCGGCTGCCAGGCGGAAAACCGGGTGGGGAACCCCGGGATCTCGAACTCCCCTATCGCCTCGTCCCGCACCGTGCGCACCGTGCCCCGGTCTCGCAGATGCGGGTGGGCCATGGCTTCATTGAGCGTCAGCACGGGCGCGCAGGGAATGCGCCTGGCGTCGAGCGCCGCCATCGCCTGCTCGCGCGTCCCCATCCGGGCCAGCCATTCTTCGAGGATCGTCTTGATGTCCTCGTTGTTGTCCCGGCGCAGCGCGGCCGTGGCGAAGCGCGGGTCATCGGCCAGCTCGGGCATGTCCAGCGCGCCGATGAACGCGTTCCATTGATGGGGCAGGATGGCCAGCGACAGATGCGTGCCGTCGCCGCAGCGGAATATCCCGGTCGGCCCCCCGTCGGGGTGCTGCGTGCCGGTGCGCCGCGGCACGTAGCCCTTGCGCAGCGCGACCCGCGGCACGGCGACTTCGTGCATCTGGAAATAGGTGTCCAGCAATGTCGCCTCGACGTGCTGCCCCTCGCCGGTCCGCTCGCGATGCAGCAAGGCGAAGCCCACCGCCATGGCGGCCGCCATGCCCGTGGCGGTATCGCCGATCGCCATCGTGATCAGCGACGGATCGCCTTCCGGGGAGCCGATCAGGTCGGTGATGCCGGCGTAGGCCTGCGCGATGTAGTCGTAGCCCGGCTTCTGGCTGAGCGGCCCGGTCTGCCCCGCCAGCGAGATCGAGCACATCACCAGGCGCGGATTCAACTCCCGCAGCGCCTCGTAGGACAGCCCGGCCCGCGCCATGACGCCGGGGCTGAAGTTCTCCACCAGCACGTCGAACTTCGGGATCATGCGCTTGATGAGCGCCAGCCCGCTCGGATGCTTGATGTCGAGCGCCAGGCTGCGCTTGGAGTGATTGTGCTGGAAGTAATAGGTGCTTCGGCTCGATCCCTTGTGATCGGGATGGCGCGACTTCAGCCCGCCGACGCGCGTGCGGTCGCCGAAGGGCGCCAGCTCGACCTTGACCACGTCGGCGCCCAGCTCGGCCATGATCCGCGTGCACGTGGGCCCGGCGACGATCTGGGTGAGGTCCAAGACCCGGTATCCCTTCAGCATGGGCAGCGCATTGTTCATAGCGGTATTCCTGGCAATATTTCTACACGGTTGGCGTCGTCGTTCCCGACTGCCCGAACAAATTCTTCCAGCGCTCGCCCTCGGGCGGCTTGCCGCTGCGGTCCACCTTCTCGGCCAGCACGGCCAGGCCACGCTGCACCGCGGGGCGGGCCCTCACCTGCGCGTACCACCTGCTCAGGTGGGGCCACTCGTCCAGGTCCTGGCCCTGCCACTTGTAGGGCCGCAGCCAGGGATAGGTGGCGATGTCGGCCAGCGAATACTCGTCTCCGGCCAGATAGGCGCTGCGGGAAAGCTGCCGGTCGATCACGCCGTACAGGCGATGGGCCTCGCGCGTGTACCGGTCTATGGCATAGGGAATGGGCTCGGGCGAATACTTGCGGAAATGATGGGCCTGGCCGAGCATCGGCCCCACGCCGCCCATCTGGAACATCAGCCATTGCAGGACGGCCGACCGGCGCCGCGCGTCGGCGGGAAACAGATCGCTGCGCGCCTTCTCGGCCAGGTAGACCATGATCGCGCCCGACTCGAACACATTGATGGGCGCGCCGCCCGGCCCGTCATCGTCGACGATCGCGGGCACCTTGTTGTTCGGGCTGATGCTCAGGAAGTCGGGCCGGAACTGCTCGCCCTTGCCGATATGGACCGGCACCACCTCATAGGGCATGGCCAGTTCTTCCAGCAGGATCGACACCTTGTAGGCATTGGGTGTAGACCAAAAGAAAAGTTGGATCATCAACGGTCCCCGTCACGTAAACTCAACGACTGGGATCCATGGTATGGACATTGAATCTTTAGCGACAATAGGACATCGCGATCCCGGTATATGACGAACCTATGGCCGGCCACGCCCCCGCCTCCGGCTTGGCAAGAGACCTATGGAACTCAGACAGCTGCGCTATTTCTTGCGGATCGTTGAGCTCGGAAGCATGTCGAAGGCGGCGAAAGACCTGTACATCGCCCAGCCCGCGCTCAGCTCCCAGATCACCAACCTGGAATCGGAACTCGGCGCGCGCCTGCTGTCGCGCAGCGTGCGCGGCGTCAGCCCGACCCGCGCCGGAGACGCCTTGTACCTGCATGCGCAGGCGGTGCTGCGGCAGATCGAACGCCTGAAGTACGACGTGGCGAATACCGACGCCCTTCCCGGCGGCCCGGTCTCGGTCGGCCTTCCGACCAGCGCGGCCAACGTGCTCGCCGGGCCCTTGATCGCCGCCGTCCAGCAGCGCTACCCCGACATCCAGCTCCGCATCGTGGAAAGCCTGAGCGGGCATTTGCAGGAGCTGGTCGCGACGGGGCGGCTGGAGATCTCGCTCCTGTTCGAGCCGGCGCCGGGCAGCCGGCCGCTCCCCAAGAACACCCAGAAAGGCGCGAACATCCAGTGGGTGCCGCTGATCGACGAGGACCTCTATCTTCTGAAACTGCCGTCCGGTCCCCAAGAGGCATCCACGGCGTCCCTGGAAGAGGCTTCGCGCATTCCCCTGGTGCTGCCGGGAAAGACGAACGTCACTCGCCAGATCATCGAGCGCAGCTTCGCCGACGCCGGCCTCGCGCCGTCCGTCATGATGGAGCTCGATTCCCTCTCCACGATCCAGTCCATCGTCGAGAGCGGGCAGGCGGCGACGATACTCTCGCTGTCCGCCCTGGTGGGCGCGGGCGTGCGCGAGAAGCTTTCCGCGCGCTCGGTGGACGAGCCGCCTCTGCGCAGGCGGCTGTCCCTGTGCAACTCGGACGTGCTGGGCATGGGCGCCGCGGCCGAGGTCATCGGCGAGCTGATCCCGGAACTGGTGCGCGACCTGGTCGCTTCCGGCCGGTGGGCGGGCGCCCATCTGCTGTAAGGCCGCCGGGGCAATCGTTTTTGGGTATGCCCCCAGCGCAAAGTCCTATGACGTCCCCGCTCCGCGTTCTGCTTAGACTGGCAACCGATGACAGCCCAGGTGGAGCTTATGGAAAAGATTTTGACGGGGACCGTGGTGCTCGATTTGACCCGCTACTTCTCGGGGCCCCAAGCCACGCTGTTCCTGGCGGGGCTGGGCGCGGAGGTGATCAAGATCGACGATCCCGCCACGGGCGACCCGACCACCTTCTCCCCTCCCTTTGCCGGCCCGGCCGGCGTGTCGTTTCGCCGTGAAACGCCTGCCGACATGGGCATCGCGTACCTGAAGCGCGCGCGCGGCAAGAAATCGGTCGGCCTGAATCTCAAGGATCCCGAGGGGCGCGCCGCCTTCATGAAGCTGGTGCAATCCGCCGACGTGGTGATCGACAACTTCAGCGCGGGCGTGGCCGATCGGCTGGGCATCGGCTACGAAGCGCTGCGCGAGGCCAATCCCGCGATCATCCATTGCGCGCTCACGGGCTACGGCTCCACCGGTCCGGAACGCCATCTCAAGGCCTACGACCTCATGGTCCAGGCCGCCGTGGGCATGATGAGCATTACCGGGCAGCCCGACGCGCCGCCCGCCAAGGCCGGATCCCCGATATCCGACGCCATCGCCGGCACGTTCGCGGCCACCGGCATTCTCGCCGCCCTCCTGCACCGCAACCGCACGGGCGTGGGCCAATCGGTCGACGTGTCGATGGCGGACTGCCTGTTCGCCCTGATGTTCGACGAGCCGCTCGACTGCTATGAATCGCTGGGCCTGCCGCTGCGCCAGGGAAACCGGATCATGCGGTTCTCGCCCTTCAACGCCTATCGCACGCGGGACGGATGGGTCGTGGCCGGCGCCGCCACGCAGGACGACTGGAGCGCGCTCTTGCGGGTGATGGACAGGGAAGACCTGGCGGCGGACGCGCAGATGGGCAGCCTTTCCTGGCGCCTGGCCAATAACGCCGCCGTGGACAGCCTGATGTCCGACTGGACCGCGCGGCTGGACTCCGCCGAGGTGCTGCGGCGCCTCAACGACGCCAAGGTGCCGTGCAGCCCGGTGCGCGAGATCGGCGACGTGATGCAATGGCAGCAGCTGCGGGACCGGGACATGATGACGCCGCTCTGGAACCCCCTGGCCCAGGCCGCCGTGGCCGCGCAGGGTCCCGGGTTTCCGATCAAGTTCAGCGCCAGCAAGGCGGCGTACGACGCGCCCGCGCCGCTGCCGGGCCAGCACAGCCGGGAAGTCCTCATGGCGCTCGGCGGCTTTCGCGCGAGCGATGTCGACGACCTGGCCCGGCGCGGCATCATATCCGGGGCCTGAATCGGCGCAACCGGACCTGCGGCGGCGCGATGCGCCTCGACCCGATGCGCTTGAACCCGATGCGCTCCGACCCGTCGCGCTTCAGTACCCGTGCCAATACCGCCGTCCGCGTTCCCGCTCGGCCCGGACCTCCAGGCCGCCCGGACCTGACTGCGCGATCACCGCGCCGTCGCGGTCGCTGCGCCAGAAGGCCGTCCCCGCGCGCGTCCACCGCAGTTCCACCGCGGGCGCCGGATGGCGGAAGCGGTTCAGGTGGCCGGCCTGCGCGATGGCGTGGCCGGCGGCGGTGGCCCTGACCAGGTCGCGGCCCGACGACGAGGCCGAACCGTGGTGCGGCGCCAGCACCACGTCGGTGGCCGGCAGCCCCGCCAGCGCCAGCTCGCGCTCCTGCGCCACGCCCACGTCCCCGGTCAACAGCAGCGAGTGCCTGGCGCCTTCGATCCGAAGCACGCAGCTATCCGCGTTGCGGTCTTCCAGCGCGCCGCTTCCGTCCCGCGCCGGGTGCAGGAAGGTGAACGTCACGCCGTCCGCCTCCCATTGCTGGCCGCGCGCGCAGCGCCGCGTCTCGCGGGGCGCGACCGGCGGGCCGGCGTCGGGCCATAGGCGCGCATCCCGGCGCAGGAAGGCCTCCAGGTCGAACGAGGCATGGCCGCGCAACACCGGCACCGCCGCCAGCACCGCCCGGGCGCCGCCCACGTGGTCCGTGTCGGCGTGCGACAGCACCAGCGCATCCAGCTGGCGGATGCCGCGGGCCTGCAGGAACGGCACGATCACCCGCTCGCCCGCGTCGCCGCCGCCGTAATGGCGGGGCCCGGCGTCGAACAGCAGGGCCTGGCTGGCCGTCTCCACCAGGATGGCGCTGCCCTGCCCCACGTCCAGGGCGCTCATGCGCCAGTAGCCGGGGTCGGGCCGGTCGGGGCGCCAGCACAGCAGCGGCAGCATGCAAGCCCATCCCAACCTCCGTCCGGGCCAGCCTCGCGCCTGCAGCGCCCAGCCCATGCCCGCCACCGCCCACGCCAGCCAGGGCCATGGCGCCGCCGCCACCGCCATGCTGGCCCAGCCCGCATTGCCCACCCAGGCCACCGGCGCCATGGTCAGGTCGAACGCTTGCAGGCCGGTCTGGCCGGCAAGCGCCGCCAGGCCCTCGGCGCCGGGCGCCACCGACAGCGCCGCGCACAGCAGCGCCAGCGGCGTCACGATGAACGTCACCGCCGGGATCGCCACCGCGTTGGCCAGCGGCGAGCCCAGCGACACCTGGTGGACCAGGTAGGCCAGCAGCGGCGTCAGGCCCAGCGTGACGATCAATTGCAAACGCGCCGCCTGGGCCAGCCGGGCGGCCCAGCGCGCGCGCCAGCCGGCGTCGGCATCGGCGTCGAACGAAGCACCCGCGATGCGCAGCAGGATGGCCACCGCCCCGAACGACAGCCAGAACCCCGGCGCCATCGGCGCCCAGGGATCCAGCGCCACCACCACGGCGGCCGCGCACGCCAGGATCCGGTCGGCCGACACCGGCAGGCGCGACGCCGCCGCCGCCAACGCCACCGACAGCATGAAGAAGGTGCGGCGCGCCGGCACGCCCCAGCCGGCCAGCAGGCAGTACAGCAGCGCGACGGCCGCCGCCGCGGCTCCGCCGGCCATGCGCGCGGGCACGCGTTCGGCCAGGCCCACGCCGCGCCACCGCCCCCGCCGCCATGCGGCCGCGACCAGCAGGCCCGCCATGCCCGCGATCGACGTGACATGCATGCCGCTGATCGACACCAGGTGCGTAATGCCGCTGCGGTTGAACAGCCGCCAATCCTCCCGCGCCACGCCCGCCTGGTCGCCGATGGCCAGCGCGATCAGCACCGGCGCGTAGCGGTGCGCCCCCAACGCGGCGCGCAGCCCTTCCCTGACGCGGTGGCGGGCGCGCTCGATGGCGACGCC